>NZ_CP021109.1:0-1200000 GCF_002119725.1 Bordetella genomosp. 9 | reverse complement strand
AACGCACACGAAAGCCATTGACCGTTCGAGTTTCCATGCGAACCTCCCTGCTGTTGGGTCCGACGCCGGGCTGGCGCTCGGTTGAGCGGCATTGTGCCGCTGCCTGTAGAAGCCTTTATTGCGGCTGCGAAACAAGGAGAGATAAAGTTTTTCAGAATGCGTACGGCTGGGCGGGGGCGTTCAACATTGGCGCGGCTTCCCCCGGGGAGTTTGAAACCTATTGTTAAAACAGAACCGGCGGACGGGGCCGCCGCATCTGTTTCACCCGATTTCCTCTGCTCGGCTTTCCCCGGGGGCCGGGACTCCACATCAATCCACGTATCCACAAATTCACACACCGCAACGCCGCCGATGTAGCGGATTGTCGCCTTTTGCCCCTGGAGGCCGACAGCGCCCGGTCAGCTTTTGCCGGACAATAGAGGCGTCGATTTCCATCGCTGCCCAGGCAGCAAAGCGCAGGTGCAATTATGAAAAAACGTTGGATAGTCTGTGGTTTGGGCGCCGCCGCTCTGATCGTCTCGGGCGCCGCGATGGCGCGCGTGGATGTGGGCATTTCCATCGGCGTGCCGCCGGTTATCGTGGGCGGCCCGGTCTATGCAGCGCCCGCGCCGGTCTACGTGCCGCCCCCCGCGCCCGTTTATGTCGCCCCGCCGCCGGTAATCGTGGCGCCGCGGCCGGTCTACATGGCGCCCCGTCCGTACTACTACCCCGGCCCGTACTACCACGGCGGCCCGCGCCACCACCACGGCGATTGGAAGCACCATGGCCGAGGCCATCGCGACCACTGACCGCATCCCTGCGCCGCCCCGCGCTGAGCCTTCAGAGCCGGGGCGGACGCGGTCACAAGCCGCAATACGCGGCTGAATCGAAAAGCCTCCCCGCCGTCAGGGCCGCAATTCCGAGACGCCGCCCATATAGGGGCGCAGCGCCTCCGGCACGATGACGCTGCCGTCGGCTTGTTGGTAGTTTTCCAGCACGGCCACCATCGCCCGGCCCACGGCCAGGCCCGATCCATTGAGCGTGTGCACGTACTCCGGTTTGCCCTGCGCATTCCGGAAACGCCCCTGCATGCGGCGCGCCTGGAAGTTCTCGCAGTTGGACACGGACGAAATCTCGCGCCACGTATTCTGCGCCGGCAGCCATACTTCGAGATCGTAGGTCTTGGCCGAATTGAAACCCATATCGCCGGTGCAAAGCAGCACCACCCGGTACGGCAAGCCGAGCAACTGCAGCACGCGCTCAGCGTGGCCGACCATCTCGTCCAGCGCAGCGTAAGACGTATCGGGGTGCACGATCTGCACCATTTCCACCTTGTCGAACTGGTGCTGGCGGATCATGCCCCGCGTATCGCGCCCGCCGCTGCCGGCTTCCGAGCGGAAGCAAGGCGTATGGGCCGTGAGTTTCATCGGCAGATCGGCCTCTGCCAGGATCGCGTCGCGGGCCACGCTGGTCAGCGTGACTTCCGAGGTGGAGATCAGGTACTGGTCTTCCCCGGGACCGTCATCGGCGCCGCCCTTGGTCACCCAGAACATATCGTCCTTGAATTTGGGCAGCTGGCCTACGCCGTACAGCGTGGACCCATTGACGATGTACGGCGTATAGCATTCCGTGTAGCCATGCTGGCCCGTGTGCAGGTCCAGCATGAACTGCGCCAGCGCGCGATGCAGGCGCGCGGCCGGCCCACGCATGAAGGAAAACCGCGCGCCCGACAGCTTCGCCGCCATGTCGAAATCCAGGCCCAGCGGTTCCCCGATCGCCACGTGATCGCGGGGTTCGAAAGGCAAGGGCGCGGGATTGCCATCCTGGCCGGCGGCGCCGGGCAGCCAGCGCCGCACTTCGACGTTGTCTTCGCTGGACGCGCCGACCGGCACGCTGGGATGCGGCAGATTCGGCACGACGCGCAGCAGTTCGGTCAGCGACTCCTGGATCCCAGCCAGCTCTTCTTCCAGCTGCTTCAGACGCGCCGGCAGGGCCTGCGATTCCGCCATCACGGCGCTCGCGTCTTCGCCCTTGGCCTTCAACTGGCCGATCTGCTTGGCCAGCGCGTTACGGCGCGCCTGCAAGGACTCGGTTTCCGTCTGCACGGACTTGCGGCGGGATTCCAGCGCGTTGAAGCGCTCGGTATCGAATTGCACGCCACGGGTCTTGAGCCGGTCGACGACGGTTTGCAGGTCTTTGCGCAGCAGGGTTGGGTCAAGCATGTTTTTCTCGAGGAAACGCCGGGCCGCCCCGGGCCGCCCCTGTAACAGGCGGGCCCGGCGTGGCCCCGCCCTGGGGGCACTCTAAGGCGAGGTTTGCGGATGGCAGGGGGCGGTGTCGCGCCCCTACCGCTTGCCGGACTTGGCCTGCGCGTCCAGTTCGCGCAGGAAGGCCAGCTTCTGCTGGATTTTAGCTTCCAGGCCGCGGTCGGTCGGCTGGTAGAAGGTGGCGTCGACGCCGTCGGGAAAATAACGTTCGCCTGCCGCATAGCCATGAGGTTCGTCATGAGCATAGCGATAGGCGCGGCCGTGCCCGAGTTGCTTCATCAGTTTCGTGGGCGCGTTGCGCAGATGCATGGGGACCGGCGCGCTGCCATTCTGCTCGGCGAAGCGACGTGCCGCGTTGTACGCGTTGTACAAGGCATTGGATTTGGCGGCGCAGGCCAGGTAGACGACTGCCTGCGCCAGGGCCAGCTCGCCTTCCGGCGAACCCAGGCGTTCGTAGATGTCCGCGCCATTGAGCGCGATCTCGGTGGCGCGCGGGTCGGCCAGGCCGATGTCTTCAATGGCCATGCGGACGATGCGGCGCGCCAGATAGCGGGGATCGGCGCCGCCGTCGAGCATGCGCGCGAACCAGTACAGCGCGGCATCCGGGTCCGAGCCCCGCACGGATTTGTGCAAGGCGCTGATCTGGTCATAGAAGGCGTCGCCCCCCTTGTCGAAACGGCGCAGATTCTGCGACAGCGCGGTTTCCAGCCATTCGGCATCGACCGTATCGCGATTGGCCGCCCGTGCGGATTCGGCCACCACCTCCACTGCGTTGATCAGGCGGCGGGCGTCGCCATCGGCCCATCCCGCCAATTGTTCACGCGCGGTGTCGTCGAAACGCATCGCGTGGTCGGGTGATGCCGTGGCATTCAACTCCGCGAGCGCGCGGTCGATCAACTGCATCAACTCATCGCGGGTGAGCGATTGCAGCACGTAGACGCGCGCGCGGGACAGAAGCGCGGAATTCACCTCGAAGGACGGGTTCTCCGTGGTGGCGCCGATGAAGGTGAACAGGCCGCTTTCCACATACGGCAGAAACGCGTCCTGCTGCGCCTTGTTGAAACGGTGCACTTCGTCGACGAACAGGATGGTGCGGCGCCCCTGTCCCTGGGCCACCTGGGCGGAGGCCACGGCGTCGCGGATGTCCTTGACTCCGCCCAGCACCGCCGAAATAGCGATGAAGTGGGCATCGAAGCCGTCGGCCATCAGGCGCGCCAGGGTGGTCTTGCCCACGCCCGGCGGACCCCAGAAGATCATCGAATGGGGCCGGCCGGACGCGAAGGCCACGCGTAGCGGCTTGCCCTCGCCCAACAGATGGGATTGCCCCACCACGTCGGCCAGGGAACGCGGACGCAGCCGTTCCGCCAGCGGGATGTGCGCGCGTTGCGCCGGGTCGGCGGCGAACAGATCGTTGCTCATTTGAAATATGGGGTAAATCGAGCGGCTATTACACCAGATATGGGGGCTTCGCCCCCCGCGCGCAATGCGGGACGGAAGGCGATCCCGGACGGTGCCATACGGGAAATCCCTGGCTGGCGGTCTGTAAATAATTTTCAGGATAATGGCTCAAACGAAATTGCACGGTAAAAATTTTCAGTCATGGCAGACGCTCCCGTTTCCTATCCTCCCCTGGACCCCGTCGGGAAAGGGCTTGGGGCCCTGTCCTCCGGCTGTATGGCCGCCCAGGCCGCGGGCCTGGGCTGGAATCTGCTGGCCGAGGACGTTTCGCTGCCCGCCGCCGTGCTTTACGAATCCCGGGTGCGCCACAACCTGTCGTGGATGCAGGCTTTCATGCAGGCCTATGGCGTGCAGCTGGCGCCGCACGGCAAGACCACCATGAGTCCTGCCCTTTTTCACCGGCAGCTCGCGGGCGGCGCCTGGGGCATCACGCTTGCCACCGCGCCGCAGGTGAACGCGGCCTACCGCCACGGCGTGCGCCGCATCCTCATGGCGAACCAGCTCGTCGGCCGCGCCAATATGGCGCTGATTGCGGAAATGCTGGCCGACCCGGGCTTCGAATTCTGCTGCCTGGTGGACGACCCCGCCAACGTCGCGGCCCTGGGGCGTTTTTTCGCGGAAAGCGGCCGCACGTTGCGGGTGCTCGTGGAGCTTGGGGTGCCGGGCGGCCGCACCGGCGTGCGCGACGACGCCGCGCTGCAGTCGGTGGTGGACGAAGCGGCCCGCTGGCCGCAATCGCTGGCGCTGGCGGGCGTGGAAGTGTACGAAGGCGTGCTCTCCGAGGAGGCTGCCATCCGCGATTTCCTGCGCCGGGCGGTCTCGACCCTGCGCGGCTTGCAGACGCAGGGCCGTCTTGCGCCCGACGGCGCCGCCATTCTTACGGGCGCCGGCTCGGCATGGTTCGACGTGGTGGCGCAGGAGTTCTCCGGTCTGGACATCGGGCGCCCGCTGGACATCGTGCTGCGCCCCGGCTGCTACCTGAGTCACGACGTGGGCATCTATCGCGGCGCCGCCGAGCGCATCGGCCGCGACAACGACGTGGCGCGCGACATGGCCCCTGGCCTGCTGCCGGCGCTGCAGGTCTGGGCCTACGTGCAGTCGCTGCCGGAGCCCGGCCGCGCCATCATCGGCATGGGCAAGCGCGACGCGGCCTTCGATGCCGGCCTGCCCGTCCCCAGCCGCCACTATCGTCCAGGGGCGCTGGCGCCAGGCCAGGCGCCGGCCGGCTGGGAAATCACCGCGATGATGGACCAGCATGCGTTCATGCGCATCGCCCCCGGCGACGACATCCGCGTGGGCGACATGATCGCCTTCGATATTTCCCACCCCTGCCTGACCTTCGACAAATGGAAGCAGGTGCTGCTGGTGGACGACGACTATCGCGTGATCGATATCGCGCAGACCTTTTTCTGATCCTGCAGTAACCGCCCGGCGGCGTCGGCCGTCCTGAACCTTTGTCTGGAGCACGCTCGATGAACTCACTGGTTTCCCGTCGCCGCGACGGGCTGAAAACCCTGCTGGCCGCCGCCGCGATCGGCATGGCGGCGCTGGCCGGTTCCGCGCACGCCGCGCCCGTCAAGGGCGGCACCATTTCCGTGGCCACGATCGGCGAACCCCCCACGCTGGACCCCATGTCGAGCACCGCTGACCTGGTCGGCATCATCACCCAGCACATCTACGAGACGCTGTACACCTTCGATGCGAAGTGGAACGTGACGCCCCTGCTGGCGCAATCCCTGCCGACGGTCAGCGCCGATGGACTGACCGTGACGATTCCCCTGCGCGCGGACGTGACTTTCCACGATGGCAGCAAAATGAGCGTGGATGACGTCGTTGCGTCGCTGCAGCGCTGGACAACCACGGCCTCGCGCGGCAAGCAGACCGCCCCGCTGATCAAGGCCATCGAGGCCGCCGGCGACCATACGGTCCGCATCGTCCTGACCCAGCCCTACGCGCCCCTGACCGCGCTGCTGGCAATGAACAACGGCGCCGCGGTGATCATGCCCAAGAGCAAAATCGGCGCCTCGATCACGGAATACATCGGCACCGGCCCGTACATGGTCAAGGCGCGGGTGCCGGATCAGTATCTGCAGCTGGTCCGCTATCCCGGCTACAAGCGCCGCGAGGGCGAGCCGGACGGCTACGGCGGCGCCCGCATGCAGTACCTGGACGAGATCCGATTCGTGCCCGTGCCCAACGCCAACACGCGCGTGGAAAGCGCCGTCGCCGGCCAATACGACTATGTCGACGCCATCCCGGTCGAATCCGCCGGCAAGCTGAAATCCGGCGCCTCGCAGCCGGTGCTGCTCAAACCCTTCGGCTGGCCCCGCCTGGTGATGAATACCCGGCAAGGCATCATGTCGAACGTGAAAATGCGCCAGGCCGTGCAAATGGCGCTGAACGAAGAAGACATGCTGGCCGCCGCTTTCGGCAGCCCCGATTACTACGCCGTGGACGGCGCCATGTATCCCAAAGGCTATCCGTGGCACACCGACGCGGGCACCAAGGTCTACAACAAGGCCGACCTGGAGGGCGCCAAGAAGCTGATCAAGGAGTCCGGCAGCAGCGAGCGCACCATCCGCATCCTGACGAGCCAGCAGTACGAGTTCCACTACAAGATGGCCCTTGTCGCCGCCGAGTATTTGAAGCAGGCTGGCTTCAAGGTGGACATGCAGGTCGTCGACTGGGCCACGCTGACGCAGCGCCGCCAGGATCCTGCCCTGTGGGACATCTTCATTACGCACAGCCCCTTCCTGCCGGAGCCGGCGCTGATCGACTTCCCTTCGAAAACCTCGCCCGGATGGTGGGACACCCCGCGCCGCAACGAGGCGCTGGACAAGTTCAACCGGGCCGCCAGCCAGGAAGAACGCGTGAAGCGCTGGGCCGACGTGCAGCAGGTCATCTTCGACGAGGTGCCCTTCATCAAGGTAGGCGACTTCAATGCCGTGGCCGCCAAGTCGCCCGGCCTGGAGGGCGTGACGCCGGCGCCGTGGCCGTACTTCTGGAACGCCTGGAAGGCGTCGAAGTAACCGGCTTATCGAGGATTCCCCGTGCTGTCCTATCTGTTCAACCGCCTGCTCGGCCTGGTCGCCGTCATGTTCCTGGTGGCCACGATCGTATTCGTGATCATCCGCGTCACACCCGGCGACCCGGCGGCCGTCATGCTCGGCCCCGAGGCCAGCCAGCAGGACGTCGCCGCGCTGCGCACGCGGCTGGGGCTGGACCAGCCTCTGCCCGTGCAATACGCAACCTGGCTCGGCCAACTGGCCCGGGGCGACCTGGGCCAGTCCATCTTTCTCGACAAGCCCGTGCTGTCCGCGCTGGCCGATCGGGCAGAGCCGACGTTCTGGCTGACCCTGATGTCGTTGATCATCGCCACGCTGATCGCCCTGCCCGTGGGGATTCTGTCGGCGGTCAAGCGCGGGACCGCGCTCGACCAGTCCGTGTTGAGCTTCTCCATGTTTACTTCGAGCGTGCCCAGCTTCTGGCTTGGCCTGCTGCTGATGCAGGTGTTCGCCGTCAAGCTGGGATGGCTGCCGGTGTCGGGATACGGCGGACCCGGGGCGTCGTTCGGCACGCGGCTGAGCCATCTGGTGCTCCCCGCCGTGGTGCTGGGCCTGGTCAATTCGGCGCTGATCACGCGTTTCATCCGGGCCAGCATGCTCGATGTTCTGCGCGACGATTACGTGCGCACCGCGCGCGCCAAGGGCCTGACCGAGCGCAAGGTCATCCTCAAGCACGCGGTGCGCAATGCCCTGATTCCCATCCTGACTGTCATCGGCCTGACCACGGCCCTGCTCGTCAGCGGCGCGGTCGTCACGGAGACGGTCTTCGGCCTGCCCGGCGTCGGCAGTCTGGTGGTGTCGGCTGTCCTGCGGCGCGACTACCCCGTGATCCAGGGCGCGCTGCTCGTCGTGGCAGCCATCTATGTGCTGATCAACCTTCTCATCGACCTGCTCTATCTGCTGGTCGACCCTCGGGTGCGCTACTGATGTCCATCGCCATTGTTTCGCAGTCCGGCGGCGAGCGCTGGCAGATCCTGCGCCTGCTCGTTTCCCGCAAGACGGTGCTTCTGAGCCTGCTGGTGCTGGTGGTGCTGGTGGGCGCCGCGGTGCTGGCGCCCCTGGTCAGCCCCTACGACCCCTACAAGCTATCCATAGTCAACCGGCTGAAGCCGCCCAGCGCGGCGCACTGGTTCGGCACCGACGATTTCGGCCGCGATGTGTTCAGCCGCGTCATCTACGGCGGCCGCCTGTCGCTGACCGTGGGCTTCGCCGTGGTGATCCTGTCCAGCGTCCTCGGCATCGCGCTGGGCTTGATCGCGGGCTTTTTCCGCCGCGCCGACAAGTTCGTTTCGCGGCTGATCGACGCCATGATGGCGTTCCCGGACATCCTGCTGGCGATTTCGCTGGTGGCGGCCCTGGGCCCTTCCGTGGTCAACGTGGTGATTGCTTTGGGCATCGTCTACACGCCGCGGCTTGCGCGCATCGTGCGCGCGTCGACCCTGGTGATCCGCGAGCTGCCTTTCGTCGAAGCCGCGCGCGCCCTCGGGGTGCCCACACGGCGGATCGTCGCAGTGCACGTGCTGCGCAATCTTGTGTCCCCCATCCTGGTCCAGGGCACGTTCATCTTTGCCTACGCCATCCTGGCCGAGGCCGGGCTGTCCTTCCTGGGCGTCGGCGTATCGCCCGACATCCCGACCTGGGGGACGATGATCAATGCGGGCCAGCAGTACATGGGTTCGGCGGACTGGATCATGATTTTTCCCGGCATCGCGATCGTGCTGTCGGTGTTGTCCCTGCAGCTGGTGGGCGACGGTCTGCGAGATGTGCTGGACCCGCGCCTGCGCAAGGAGTTGTGACATGACGGCAAGCGCACGCGATGTCGTGCTGTCCGTGGAAGGACTCAAGACCTGGTTTCATAGCCGCGACGGCGTCGCCAAGTCCGTGGACGGCGTCACCTTCGATCTGGCGCGCGCTGAAACGCTGGCCATCGTGGGGGAATCCGGCTCGGGCAAATCCGTGACCAGCCTGTCCATCATGGGACTGCTGCCCAAGCCCGCGGGACGCATCGAGGCCGGCCGCATCCTGTTCCGCGACCGTGGCGGCAGGGAACACGACCTGGCGCGGGCGCCGGCGGCCCGCATGCGGGATATCCGCGGCAAGGAGATCGCCATGATCTTCCAGGAGCCGATGACCAGCCTGAATCCGCTGTACACCGTCGGCGACCAGATTGCCGAAGCGGTGCTCCAGCACGAAGGCGGTTCGCGGGCGGCGGCGCTTGCCCGCGCGCGCGAGATGCTGGAACGCGTCGAGATTCCCGCCGCCGCGCGGCGCGTGCACGAGTACCCGCACCAAATGTCGGGCGGCATGCGCCAGCGCGTCATGATCGCCTTGGCGCTGGCCTGCAATCCGTCCGTGCTGATCGCCGATGAACCGACTACCGCGCTGGACGTCACGGTGCAGGCGCAGATCCTGGACCTGCTGCGCCGGCTGCAGGCGGAGCTCGGCATGAGCATTCTCTTCATCACGCACAATCTGGGCGTGGTTGCGGAGATCGCCCATCGGGTCGCCGTCATGTACGCCGGCCGCGTGGTGGAGGACGCCAATGTCTACGATCTGTTCGAGCGGCCCAGCCACCCCTATACGCGCGGACTGCTGTCGTGCATTCCCACGGACGCCCTGCTCGCCAGCGGCGAGCGCCTGCGCGCGATACCGGGCAACGTGCCGAGCGTGACGGCCCTGCCCGCCGGCTGCACCTTCGCGCCGCGCTGCGATATGGCGATCGATGCCTGCACCCGCGGAGTGCCCGAACTGGCCGCCGTGCGGGGCAGCCACCGCGCCCGCTGCATCCGGGTCGTTCCCGAAACCCGCGTCACGGACGCCCAGCACATTCCGCAATGACCGATACCGCCACGAATTCCGCCACCATGACCGAGGCCAAGGCCGCCATCATGAACGACGCCCCGGCAACGACGCAGGATGAGGCTGCCCGGGCGCCCCTGCTCAGCGTCCACGATCTGCGCGTGCACTTCCCCACGTCGAGCCGGCGCGGCGCGCCCGTCGTCAAGGCGGTTGACGGCGTCAGTTTCGACGTGCCGCGCAACACCATCGTCGGGCTGGTCGGTGAATCGGGTTCGGGCAAGACCACGACGGGGCGTGCGCTGCTGCGGCTGCTGGCCGCCACCAGCGGCCGCATCGTCTTCGACGGCACGGACCTGAGCAGGCTGGACGAAGCGGCCATGCTGCCCTGGCGCCGGCGCATGCAGATCGTGTTCCAGGATCCCTACGCCAGCCTGAATCCGCGCATGACCGTGGCGGAGATTCTGGGCGAAGCGTTGGATACGCACGGGCTGGCGCGGGATCGCCGATCCGAACGCATTGCGGAATTGCTGACCCGCGTCGGATTGAACGCGGACCATGCCCGGCGTTATCCGCACGAGTTTTCCGGCGGGCAGCGCCAGCGCATCGGCATCGCCCGCGCGCTCGCCGTCGAACCGGAGTTCATCGTCGCCGACGAGCCGGTTTCCGCGCTCGATGTGTCGGTGCAGGCGCAGGTGCTGAACCTGCTGCAGGACCTGCAGCGCGACCTGGGACTGGCCATGCTTTTCGTGGCGCACGACCTGGCGGTCGTGAATTACCTGTGCGACGAAGTCGTGGTGCTCTATCTTGGCCGCGTGATGGAGCGCGGCCCCACGCGCCGGGTCTATGCGGCCCCTCGGCATCCGTATACTCGCGCCCTGTTGTCCGCCGCCCCCGTGCCGGATCCGCGCGCGCCGCGCCAGCGCATCCTGCTCAAGGGCGACATCCCCAGTCCGGTGGATCCGCCGTCCGGCTGCGTGTTCCGCACGCGCTGCCCGCACGCCATCGAGGCTTGCGCCCAGATCGTGCCGGAACCCGAACCGGTGGGCGGCGGCCAGTCGGTAGCCTGTCTGCGCGCCGCCGAACTCGCGTGAAGCGCGCGAGCGCATCTTCCAGCACCAACGGGCCTGCACCCATGACCCAGATCCGCGACATCGTTTATCAGATCCGTAGCTGCCGGGACAACCTCAGCGCCACCGAACGCAAGGTCGCCGACGCGATCCTTGACGATATCGCCATGGCGGCCGGCGCCACCGTGGACCAGCTGGCGAACAAGGCCGGCGTCAGCATCGCCACCATCTCGCGGTTCGCCCGCTCGGTGGGCTGCGACGACACGCGCGATCTGAAAATGAAGCTCGCCCAGGCCAGCGCCGTGGGGACACGCTTCCTGGATCCCAGCGTGCCGGCCGAGGAAAGCACCTTCTACGCCCGCATCTACGCCGACATCGAAAGTACGCTGCGCGCGCATCTGCCCCTGTTCAGCGAGACGCTGTTCGAATCGGCCATGGAAATCGTCCGCGGCGCCCGCATGACCTATGTGTTCGGCATGGGCGGCGCATCGGCGGTGCTGGCGCAGGAGATGCAGTCGCGCCTGGTGCGTCTGGGATACCCCGTTGCCGCGTACAGCGACGCGGTGCTGCTGCGCATGGTGGCCGCCACCCTGGACGAACGCGATGCGGTGATCATGCTGTCCGCTTCCGGGCTGACGCCCGAAATGCTCTCGGGCGCCAGGATCGTCAAACAGTACCGGGCCCGGATCGTGGCGTTGACCGATGCCTCCGCGCCGCTGGCGGAGCTGGCCGATGTGGTCATCCCCGTGCGCACCGACGAGACGGATTTCATTTACAAGCCATCTTCCTCGCGCTACGCGATGATGCTGGCGATAGACCTGCTTGCCACCGAACTGGCAATGGCGCGTCAGGAGGAAACCCGCGACCGCCTGCGCCGCATCAAGCTGGCCCTGGACGAATACCGCGGCGGGCCCAACCGCCTGCCGCTCGGAGATTGACACGATGTACGACACCCTGATCGGGCCGGTGCGTGTGCTGGATGGCAGCGGCGGCGCCGAGTTCCGGGCCAACGTGGCGGTGCGCGATGGCCGCATCGCAGCCATCGGCGTAGCGGACGACGCCCCGGCGCGCACGCGCATCGACGGCCGAGGACGCGTGCTGGCTCCCGGTTTCATCGACGTGCACACGCACGACGACACCAACGTCATCCGCACGCCTGGCATGCTGCCCAAGCTTTCACAGGGCGTCACCACCGTGGTCGTGGGCAATTGCGGCATCAGTGCATCGCCCGTGCGGCTGCGCGGCGAGCCGCCGGACCCCATGAACCTGCTGGGCGGCGCGGACGATTTCCGCTATCCCACCTTCGCCGACTACACGGCCGCCATCGATCGCGCGCGCCCCGCCGTCAACGTGGCCGCGCTGATCGGGCACACCGCGCTGCGCAACAACCATATGGACCGCCTGGACCGTCCCGCGACTCCGGCCGAAATCGACGCCATGCGGGCGCAGTTGCGCGAGGCGCTGGCCCACGGGGCCATCGGCCTGAGCACCGGACTGGCCTACGCCTCGGCCTTCAACGCGGATACGCGCGAAGTGCAGGCCCTGGCACAGACCCTGGACGAATTCGGCGGCCTGTACACGACACATCTGCGCTCCGAGTTCGCCGAGATACTGGACGCCATGCAGGAAGCGTTCGCGGTGGGCCGCCATGCGCGGGTGCCTGTCGTGATCTCGCACCTGAAATGCGCCGGCGCCGGCAACTGGGGTCGAACCACTGAAGTTCTGGCCAGTTTGGAAGGCGCAGGACGCCTGCAGCACGTGGGCTGCGATTGCTACCCCTATTCGGCCAGTTCGTCCACGCTGGACTTGAAGCAGGTCACTGACGATTTCGATATCGACATCACATGGTCCGCGTCCCATCCCGAACAGGCCGGCCGCAAGCTGGCCGACATCGCGCGCGACTGGGACCTGCCGCTGCTGGAGACCGCGCGCCGCCTGCAGCCCGCCGGCGCGGTCTATCACGGCATGCGCGAGGACGACGTGCGCCGGGTGCTGGCTCACCGCCTGACGATGATCGGCTCCGACGGCCTGCCCAACGACCCGCATCCCCATCCGCGGCTGTGGGGCGCCTTCCCGCGCGTACTGGGGCATTACAGCCGTGATCTGGGCCTGTTTCCGCTTGCCGAAGCCGTGCACAAGATGACCGGTCTTTCGGCCGCCCGCTTCGGCCTGCGCGACCGCGGCCTGATTCGCGAGGGCCATTGGGCCGACCTGGTCCTGTTCGACCCGGAAACCGTGCGCGACCGGGCCACCTTCGACGCACCGTTGCAAAGCGCGGCCGGTATCGACGGCGTGTGGGTCAACGGCGAACTTTCCTACTGGCAGGGCCAGGCAACGGGCGACCGGGCAGGCCGCTGGCTGCCGCGCCAGGGCGACCTGCGCGGCGGTTTCCGGTTGCTGGCCGACTGAGCGCCGCGACACTCAAACTCGACAAAGGAGCGTACTGATGAGCGATATTCCCCAACCTGACGGCAATGGCATCACGCGTTACGGCGCGGCCGGCAGCACCGGCGGCGGCGGCGCGCACATGCCCTTTTCCAGCGCCGTGGCCGCCGACGGCTGGCTGTACGTATCGGGCCAGGTGCCCATGGAAGACGGCGAAGTGGTCGAAGGCGGGATCGTGCCTCAGGCCCACAAGGCCATCCAGCAATTGCTCGCCATCCTGAAGCAGGCCGGCTACGGCCCGGAACACGTCGTGCGCTGCGGGGTGTGGCTGGCCGACGCACGCGACTTTGCGTCGTTCAATAAAGTGTTCAAATCCTATTTCGGCCAGAACCCGCCCGCGCGCGCCTGCGTCGAATCCCGCCTGGTGGTCGACGCGAAAGTCGAAATCGACTGCGTCGCCTACAAAAAGCCGTAACGGTTGATTCCTGACCGATGCATGGGGCTGCGCTGCGCCGCCGTACATGGCCGCGGCGGCGCGGGCTGGACGCCGCGAAACGCGCGCCTTACATGTGCACGACGTCCACGCCCTTGGGCGGCGTGAACTGGAAGTCCTGGGCGTCGATCCGGGGATTCGGCACGATGTTCGACAGATCCACGCGCGTGGTCTGGCCGAAGGCATCGAGCAGCTCGATACGCACCGGTTCGTTGTTCCGGAAACCGATGTCCACGCGGGAAAAACCCGCGTCGGTGCTGCGCGGCTTGGCGCGCAGCCACTCCAGGCCGTCCTTGGCCGGCAAGGCCGAGACATCGAATGACTGCTCCAGCGATCCCGACCCGAACAGGATGGCCGCGGGCGACGTCCCGATGGCCTGGTCGACCTTGCGCACGGTAACCTGAGCCAGGTCGGGATCGTATTGATAGACCTGCTTCCCGTCCGAGACGATCAATTGCTCGTACGGCTTTTGCACGGCCCAGCGGAACTTGCCGGGGCGCTGGAAGGAGAAGGTGCCGCTTTGCGGCGGACGCGGCTGCGACGCCTGTCCGCCGCTGGTGGCCTGGGTGAAGGATCCGCTGGCCGCCGTGACCGAGGTGACGAAGGCGTGCAGCTGTTCCTGCGCGGTGGCTGCCCGCGCCATGCCGGGCATGCACAGGGCCGCCGCAATGGCCCCCGTCATGGCGGCCGCCGCCAGATTTCGCAGTACTCGCATCATGCTTCCTCACGCGCCGAAGCGGGGACAAGAATTTCCCGGTTGCCATTGGATTGCATGGCCGACACCATGCCCGCCTGCTCCATCTGTTCGAGCAGCCGCGCCGCGCGGTTGTAGCCGATGCGCAGATGCCGCTGCACCAGCGAAATCGAAGCGCGGCGGTGCTTGAGCACGACCTCGCAGGCCTGGTCGTACATAGGATCGGATTCGCTGTCGGTCAGGCCGGTCACGCTGCCCACGCCATCGCCGGTCTCCCCTTCCACGCCGCCCTCGAGCAGGCCCTCGATGTAGTTCGGTTCGCCTTGCGCCTTCAGGTGTTCGACGACGCGATGCACTTCGTCGTCGGAAACGAAAGCGCCGTGCACACGCACCGGCAGCCCGGTGCCCGGCGGCATATACAGCATGTCGCCCTGGCCCAGCAGCGTTTCGGCGCCCATCTGGTCGAGGATGGTGCGTGAGTCGATCTTGGACGACACCTGGAACGCGATACGGGTCGGGATGTTGGCCTTGATCAGGCCGGTGATCACGTCCACGCTGGGGCGCTGGGTCGCCAGGATCAGGTGAATGCCGGCGGCCCGCGCCTTTTGCGCCAGCCGTGCGATGAGTTCTTCGATCTTCTTGCCGACGACCATCATCAGGTCAGCCAGTTCGTCGATGACCACGACGATGGTGGGCAGCGGCTGCAGCGGCTCGGGCTGGTCAGGCGTCAGCGAGAAGGGATTCGGGATAGGCTCTTCGCGCTTGATCGCGTCGCGGATCTTGGTGTTGTAGCCGGCCAGGTTGCGCACGCCCATCTTGCTCATGAGCCGGTAGCGCTTCTCCATTTCGGCCACGCACCAGTTCAGCGCGTTGGCGGCCTGCCGCATATCCGTGACCACCGGCGCGAGCAAATGCGGAATGCCTTCGTAGACGCTCATTTCGAGCATCTTCGGATCGATCAGGATCAGCCGCGTCTGCGATGCGTCGGCCTTGTACAGCAGCGAGAGGATCATGGCGTTGATCCCCACGGACTTCCCGGAACCCGTGGTGCCGGCCACCAGCAGGTGGGGCATTTTGGCCAGATCGGCGACAACGGGGTTGCCCGCGATGTCCTTGCCCAGCGCCATCGTCACCGTCGAAGCGCTGGCGTGATACGTCTGCGAACCCAGGATCTCCGACAGCTTGACCATCTGCCTGCGCGGGTTGGGCAGCTCCAGGCCCATCAGGTTCTTGCCGGGGATGGTTTCGACCACGCGGATGCTGACCAGGCTCAGCGCACGCGCCAGGTCCTTCGCCAGGTTCACCACCTGGCTGCCCTTGACGCCCGTGGCCGGTTCGATCTCGTAGCGCGTGATCACGGGGCCCGCCTGCGCCGCCACGACGGTGACCGATACGCCGAAATCCGCCAGCTTCTTCTCGATCAGGCGCGACGTGAATTCGATGGTTTCCGCGGAGACGGTTTCCTGCATGACCGGCGGCGGGTCGAGCAGGCTGATGGTGGGCAGGTCGCCCTCGCCGGCGGGCGGCGAGAACAGTGTCTGCTGTTTCTCGCGCTCGACGCGATCGGACTTGGGCACCACCGTAATGGCGGGCTCGATGCGCACCGGCTGCTCGTGCACCAGTTTTTCCTGCTTGGCCACCACCTGCTCGCTACGCGCGGCCTGGGCAACCTCGCCCAGCTTGCGGTCCTGGCGCGCGTCGACCCGCTCGCGCGCGCGCCGCACCACGCCTTCGATGGCGCCGCCGACGCGTTCGGCGATGACCAGCCAGGAGAACGAGAAAAACAGGCTCAGGCCGATGGCCACCAGCACCAGGAAGGCCAGCGTGCCCCCCGTGAAGCCCACCGCGCCCGACAACTGCTCCGCCAGCGTATGGCCAATAACGCCGCCCGCGCCGCTGCCGGTGTCCGCGCTGCCCGGCAGATGGGTGCCGCGCGTGTACAGGCGCAGCGCTTCCAGCCCCATGGAACCGATGAGCAGCATCGCGAAACCGACGCCCTGCTCCCAACGCACGCGCGGCAGCGGCTCGGCATTGCCGGAAGGCGTGCGCAACTGGCCCGCCAGGCGCCGGTAGCCGGCGCGCACGCGGTGCAGCAGCAGCACGACCCACCACCAGGCGGAAAACCCGAACAGATAGAGCAGGATGTCGGCCAGGTAGGCGCCCAGCATTCCGCCCTTGTTGTGCACGACGCCGCCCGGGACCGAATGCGACCAGCCGGGGTCGGCGGGGCTCCAAGTGGCCAGCACGAGGGTCAGCCACGCCGCCAGCGCCGCGAAGAGTATCCAGCGGGCTTCGCGAAGCAGGGAGGAAATTCGGATCTGCAACGGCGACGGACCGTTGCGCGTGTTGCGCGAGGCGCGCGGAGAAGCGGTTGAAATACGCGGCATAGGCCTCATTATAATTGGGCATCCACTTTGCTTAGCGTGCCCGATGACGACTCCCAAACATGCCCAATTGCTGATTCTCGGCTCCGGTCCGGCCGGCTATACCGCCGCCGTATACGCCGCGCGAGCCAACCTGAAACCGGTGCTGATCACCGGGCTCGCGCAGGGCGGACAACTGATGACGACGACGGAAGTCGACAACTGGCCGGCCGACGCGCAAGGGGTGCAAGGCCCCGAGCTGATGCAGCGGTTCCAGCAGCACGCCGAACGTTTTAACACCGAAATCGTGTTTGACCACATCGCCAGCGTGGATCTGGCGCAACGCCCCTTCACGCTCACCGGCGACACGGGCAACGTCTATACCTGCGACGCGCTGATCATCGCCACCGGCGCGTCCGCCAAGTATCTCGGCCTGCCTTCGGAAGAAGCGTTCATGGGCCGCGGCGTGTCGGGATGCGCCACCTGCGACGGGTTCTTCTACAAGAACCAGGACGTTGTGGTGGTCGGCGGCGGCAACACCGCCGTCGAAGAGGCCCTTTATCTCTCCAACATTTGCCGCACCGTCACGGTCATTCACCGCCGCGACAAGTTCCGCGCCGAGCCGATCCTGGTCGATCGCATGATGGACAAGGTGCAGAACGGCAACATGCGTTTGAAGCTGTTCTCCGAGCTGGAAGAAGTCCTGGGCGATGACAGCGGCGTCACCGGCGTGCGCATCCGCAACAACCAGACGGGGCAGACCGAGGACCTGGCCGCCATGGGCGCGTTCATCGCCATCGGCCATCATCCGAACACCGACATTTTCCAGGGCAAGCTCGACATGAAAGACGGTTACATCGTCACCAAGAGCGGCCTGTCGGGCATGGCCACCATGACTTCCGTGCCCGGCGTCTTCGCCGCGGGCGACGTACAGGACCACGTCTATCGGCAGGCGATCACCAGCGCCGCCTCTGGCTGCATGGCGGCCCTGGACGCACAGCGGTGGCTGGAGAATGCGGGGCAGTAAGGGCGGCTTCGCCGACCTGAAACGTCTGCGGGAACAGGCCCTGGCGCAGCGGCGCCAGGAAGAAGCGGCGGCGCAGGCCGCCGCGCGCGCGATGACGCGCCATGAAAACACGGCCCGCGGGACAGCGCGCCTGCCCGAGCGCGGCACGGGGCCGCAAGACGGCTCCGATCCAGCCGCCGAAGATCCTCAAGCCGACCTGCGCGCATTTCGACAGGCGATGCGGGCTGTCACGCCCTTGCCGTCCGGCAACCGCGTCGTGCACGCGCATCGCGCCGACGCGGGCGCCATCGCGGCCCAGCGCCGCGCGTCCGCGCTGGGCGAAACGGCCCGGCGTGCCGATGCCGGCGTGTCGGACGGCGACGTCACCCATCTGCTCTCGGAAGGCGGCACCGCTTTCGTCCGCGCCGACGCCGCGCCGGATTCGGCGCGCAGGCTGCGCCGGGGACAATGGCCGGCCGGCGCCGAGTTGGACTTGCACGGGCTGCGCGTGGAGCAGGCGCGCCATGCCGCGCTGTCCTTCATCGACGAATGCCTGGAACACGGCATACGCTGCGTGCGCATCGTGCATGGCAAGGGATACGGCTCCGAAGGGCTGACGCCTGTTTTGAAGGACAAGGTCCGGACCTGGCTGGTACAAAAGCCGCAAGTCATGGCGTTTTCCGAAGCGCCGGAACGCGAAGGCGGCGCCGGCGCCCTGCTCGTGCTGTTGCGGCAAGGCGAGGAGACGCGCCGGTGAAGTGGGTATATCTATTCACGGCCATCGTGGCCGAGATCATCGGCACCAGTGCGCTGAAGGCATCGGACGGCTTTTCCCGCTTCCTGCCGTCTGCCGTCACGGTCGTGGGTTATGGCGTTGCCTTCTATTTTCTTTCGCTGACGCTGCGCCAGATGCCGATGGGCGTGGCCTATGCCATCTGGTCCGGCGTAGGCATTGCCCTCATCACCCTCGTCGGCTTCGTGTTTTTCGACCAGCGGCTGGATTTGCCTGCGCTTGTCGGCATGGCGCTAATCATCGCCGGGGTCGTCGTCATGAATGTTTTTTCCTCGTCGGTGCGGGGCTGAGCGACGCGGCGTTGCCCGTGGTCTGCCCGGGCGGCGCGGCGCTGCCTTCGCCCACGCCATGCAGGAGCGATTCCGGGCGGCCGCCCGCGCGCCGGGGGTCTCGCACATACGCGACCAGGGCCTCGGTCGCGGCATCCGGACGAGGCGTCAGCAAGGACACGACCACGATGGTCAGAAAGGCGGCAGGGGCGCCGAATACGCCGGCCGCCAGCGGCTGTATGCCCCACCACAGCGCCGCGGGCGCGGTTGGCGGAATGCCGAACACCAGTTCGCGCAGCCAGGGGTGGGTATGGGCCATATAACCGAAGGCCACCGCCAGTCCCATGGCCATTCCCGTCACCGCGCCCCATTTGTTGGCGCGCTTCCAGAACACGCCCATGACCAGTGCGGGAAAAAACGATGACGCGGCCAGGGAGAAGGCTGCCGAAACCATGATCAGGATGTCGGCGGGCCGGCGCGCCGCCACCCATGCCGCGGCAAAGGCCGCCACCAGGAGCAGGATCTTGGACACCATGACGCGCCGCGCCGGGGTCATGCGGGGCGACACGACCCGGTACCACATGTCGTGCGACAGCGCATTGGAGAGGGTCAGCAGCAACCCGTCGGCCGTGGACAGCGCGGCCGCCAGCCCGCCCGCCGCGACGAGCCCGGACACCACATAGGGCAGTCCGCCGATCTCCGGCAAGGCCAGCACGACCACGTCGGCGCCGATATGGATTTCGCCCAGCTGGACGATGCCGTCGCCGTTCACGTCCACCACATCGACCAGGGCCGGACTGATGGCGCTCCACGCGGCCACCCAATCGGGCAAGCCGCTGTAATGGGCGCCCACCAGGTGCGTGTAGATGACGTACTTGACCAGGATCGCCAGCGCCGGCGCCAACAGGTACAGCAGCAGGATGAACAGCAGGGTCCAGCACACGGACCGCCGCGCGGCACGCACGGACGGCGTGGTGTACGAGCGCATGAGTATGTGCGGCAAACCGGCGGTGCCCAGCATGAGGCACAGCACCAGCGCCAGGAAATTGCGCGTGCCGCCGTCCGGCCCGCCAGGCACGGGCAGAGCCGGCGGCGTCGGCGCCCGCGCCCGCGCGCGAAATTCCTGGCGATCGCGATACCACCGGCTGCGCGCTTCCTCGGGGGTGGCCGGATAGGCGGCCAGCTCCCGTTCCACCGAGCGGATCTCGAGCATCGGCGCATCGGCGGCATTCAATTGCGCAACACGGTCGCGCAAGCGCGCGCGCTCCTGCTCCCAGGATTCCGGCAAGGTACGCAGCAGCGCGTCCATGCGGGCGGCCCGGGACGCCCATTCGCGGCGCACCGCTTGTTCCGCCGGATCGTCCTGCAGACGGGTTTCCGCCTGGACCACGTGCTGCAAGGCGACCGCCGCCCCTGCCTGCGGGACCGCCATGCCGGTGAATTTGATGGACAGCCAGATCACGGGCAGGACGTAGGCGATGATCAAAATGATGAACTGGCCGACCTGCGTCCACGTAACCGCCCGCATGCCGCCCAGGAAGGAACACACCAGCATGCCGCCCAGGGCCAGGAAAATGCCAAGTTCGAAGGAAATGCCTGTCATGCGGGTGGTGATGATTCCCACGCCGTAAATCTGCGCCACCAGATAGGTGAAGGAACACAGTACGGCGCAAACGACGCCCGCCAGCCGCGGCAGATTGCCCCCGTATCGCGCGCCGAGGAAGTCCGGCACGGTGTATTGCCCGAACTTGCGCAGATACGGCGCCAGCAGCAGCGCCACCAGGACATACCCGCCGGTCCACCCCATCACGTACGCCAGGCCGGCGTATCCGCTGACGTAAAGCGTGCCGGCCACGCCGATGAAGGACGCCACCGACATCCAGTCGGCGGCCGTCGCCATGCCGTTGTAGAACGCGGGCACGCGGCGGCCGGCGACGTAGTACTCGACAGGGTCCGAGGTCCGGCAGACGATGCCTATGCCGGCATACAAGGTGAAGGTGACCAGAAGAAAGACATAACCGATCCAGTTGTGCGGCATGCCCATGACTTCGAGCAGCGCGAGCAACAGGATCAGCAACCCGAACCCCGCGGCGTACAGCACATATATGCGCCGCAGCCGCACGTCCAGCTCGCGCGAGATCTTGCCGCCGCCGGGCATCAGCGCGTCCTCGCCCTCGTCCGCACGCGACGCCGGCGCGCGCCGCGGCGTCGCGGCACGGCAGGGACGGTCATGCCGGCGTCATGGGCGGCGGGCAGCATGTCAGTCCGTGTCGCCCGCGCCGTTCATGATGGCCGCATACCCGACCACGATGAGCAGGAAGGCCAGCGGAACGCCATAGGCCGCCATCCAATAAGAGAAAGGCCAGCCCAGGAAGGAAAACGAGAGCCGCGGGCCGAAGTAAACGGGCAGGATGGTCAGTGCGGCCCACAGCGCAAGCAGCACGGCGATGCGCCTGACGTTGCTTGCCCAGGATGGGCCTGAAGTGTTGCCGGCGCTGTCGCGGCCGGAGTCGTGAGTACGCGATGTCGGCATATGCGCCATGACGGAGCCATGTTGGGCCCGACTTGCACGGATCGCGCGGATCGCGAGCGAGTCGTGCGCTGAATGCGACAACGGCTGGCACTTCATGGTGCCAGCCGTTGTGCGTTTGCTCTTCTAGATACAGCTTTATTTATGTACCGGTGCCGCCCGGTTTCTGCCCTTCTTGGGGCATTTGTCTCCTCACCTGCATGGGACAGGATTCTGCACCATATCCGGGAGTGAAACACTAGGGGTATGCCCTAGGACGGCGCACGCCGGCCGCCGCAAGCCGACCAGTCGCACCAGAATGGTGCATTCGAAGCCGTCCCGGCGGAGACGAGTCGCGTCTTTATATCCCGTTTACACCGCCTTCCCGAAGCTTTACCCCGTTTTTATGGCTGGCTCCCTAAGCTGCTGCCTGTCCGCCCGCGCGTCTGCACGCCTGCGGCGGCCGCCTTATTAGAGGACCGAGGGACCACCACCATGGACGCTTTATGCCTGGCCGCGTTCGCCATCATGGCCACACTCAGCCTTGCGCTGATCGCGTTCTGCGACGCGCTGGAAAAAGGAAACCTCCCATGAACTGGCTTTACCTGATCAGCGGCGCGCTGGCGCTGTTTCTTTTCGTCTACCTGCTGGTGGCGCTGTTCAAGCCGGAGAAATTCTGATGGAAGCCCGATACCTGGGCCTGCTGGCATTCCTGCTGGCAGTGCTGCTTGCGCTCGCCCCCTTGCTGGGCCGCTATATCCACGAAGTCATGGAAAACGGGCGCTCACGATGGTCGGCCTGGGGGCGGCCGCTGGAGCGGCTGATCTACCGCATCGCAGGCGTGAATGCCGCCGCCGAAATGGGCTGGAAACGCTACGCCACCGCAGTGCTGGCGTTCGGCACCATCGGCGCCGTCTTCACCTACGTGCTGCAGCGTTCCCAGGGTCTGCTGCCGCTCAATCCGGCGAGTATGGGCGCCGTCTCGCCCGACTCGGCGCTCAACACCGCGATCAGCTTCGCGACCAATACCAACTGGCAGGGCTACGCGGGCGAGACCACGATGAGCTACCTCACCCAGATGCTGGGACTGACGGTGCAGAACTTCGTCTCCGCGGCGACCGGGATCGCCGTGCTGCTCGCGCTGATCCGCGGATTCGCGCGGCATGGCGCTGCCACCGTTGGCAACTTCTGGGTCGATATGGTGCGCGGCACGCTGTATGTGCTATTGCCGCTGGCCTTCCTTTTGGCCGTCGTCCTGGCCGGACAGGGCGTGATCCAGAACCTCGCCTCCTATCGCGATGTCCCGCTGCTGGAGCCGGTCGCGTACATGCAGCCCAGGATGGACGCCAACGGACAACCCGCCCTGGACGAGAAAGGTCAGCCGTTGACTGTATCGGTGACGGCGCACACGCAGACGATCGCCATGGGCCCGGTCGCCTCGCAGGAAGCGATCAAGATGCTGGGGACGAACGGCGGCGGCTTTTTCAATGCGAACTCGGCGCATCCCTACGAGAACCCGACGCCGCTGTCCAACTTCCTGGAAATCCTGGCGATGCTCATCATCCCGGCGGCCCTTTGCTTCACCTTCGGGCAGATGGTGGGGGACCGGCGCCAGGGCATTGCGGTGCTGGCCTCGATGGTCGTGCTGTTCGCGGCCCTTGCCGTGGCGACGGGCCATTACGAATACCAGTCCAACCCCATGCTGGCTCAGGCGGCGGCGGACAGCGGATCCGTGGCGCTGTCGCCGGGCGGCAATATGGAAGGCAAGGAAGCGCGCTTCGGCATAGGTCCGACGGCGCTGTTCGCCACGGCGACGACCGCCGCATCCTGCGGCGCCGTGGCGGGCATGCACGATTCCTTCACGGCCATGGGCGGCCTGCCGCCCATGCTGCTCATGCAGCTCGGAGAGGTCGTGTTCGGCGGCGTCGGCTCAGGACTCTACGGCATGCTGGCCTTCGCCATTCTGGCCGTCTTCATCGCGGGCCTCATGATAGGCCGCACGCCGGAGTACCTGGGCAAGAAAATCGAAGCCCACGAAGTGAAGATGGTGTCCATCGTCATCCTGATCACGCCGCTGCTGGTGCTGGCGGGCACCGCGCTGGCCGTCACCCTGACGGCCGGCAAGGCGGGCGTATTCAACCCCGGCACGCACGGGTTTTCGGAAATCCTGTACGCCCTGACGTCGGCCGCGAACAACAACGGCAGCGCCTTTGCGGGGCTGTCGGCCAACACGCCCTTCTACAACACCCTGCTGGGCCTCGCGATGTGGTTCGGCCGCTTCGGCGCGATCGTGCCCGTCCTGGCGATGGCGGGTTCGCTGGCGCGCAAGCACCGCGTTCCCGCCGGCCCGGGCACCATGCCGACCACCGGCGTCCTCTTCGTGATCCTGCTCATCGGGTCGGTCCTGCTCGTCGGCGCGCTGACCTATGTGCCGGCGCTGGCGCTTGGCCCCGTGGCGGAACACCTGCAACCCTGATAACGCTGGAACATCAACATGGCCAAGCATTCCAATGGCGACGCCCTGGCGGCCGTCGCGACACAAGCGACGCCGCAGGCGGCCCCCCACGAGGCGGCCGGCTTGCCGCCGCGCGACTTCCAGTTCTTTTCCGCGGCGCTGCTGGCGCCGGCGCTGATGGACAGCCTGCGCAAGCTGGCGCCCTCCGCCCAGCTGAAGAACCCCGTGATGTTCGTGGTCTACGTCGGCAGCATCCTGACGACGTTCCTGTGGATCATGGCGCTGCGCGGCCAGGCCGAGGCGCCGGCGGGGTTTATCTTCGGTGTGGCGGTGTGGCTGTGGTTCACCGTGCTGTTCGCCAACTTCGCCGAAGCGTTGGCCGAGGGCCGCGGCAAGCAGCAGGCCGCGACGCTGCGCGGTTTGCGCACGACCATCACGGCGCGTGTGCTGCGCGATTTCCACGATGCCGATGCGGCGGGCGCCCACCCCGCGGCCTACCGCGACCGCGGCGTCGCGCGCCATTCGGGCGAGTTGCGCAAAGGCGACGTGGTGCTGGTCGAAGCGGGCGAAATCATCCCCGGCGACGGCCTGGTGCTCGCGGGCGTGGCCTCCGTCGACGAAAGCGCCATCACCGGCGAATCGGCGCCGGTGATCCGCGAATCCGGCGGCGACTTCTCGTCGGTCACGGGCGGCACGCGCGTGCTGTCGGACTGGCTGTTCGTGCGCATCGCGGCCAATCCCGGCGAAAGCTTCCTGGACCGCATGATCTCCATGGTGGAAGGCGCGAAGCGGCAGAAGACGCCGAACGAACTGGCGCTTACCATCCTGCTGGTGGGCCTGACGGTGGTGTTCCTGCTGGTCACGGTCACACTCCTGCCCTTCTCGCTGTATTCGGTGGAAGCCGCCAAGGCGGGCCAGGTGGTAACCGTGACGGCGCTGGTGGCCCTGCTGGTCTGCCTGATCCCCACCACCATTGGCGGCCTGCTGTCGGCCATCGGCGTGGCGGGCATGAGCCGCATGATGCAGGCCAACGTGCTCGCCATGTCCGGCCGCGCGGTGGAAGCCGCCGGCGACGTCGACGTGCTCCTGCTCGACAAGACCGGCACCATCACCTTCGGCAACCGCCAGGCCAGCGCGCTGCTGCCCGCGCCCGGCGTCGCGCCGCGCGAACTGGCCGAAGCCGCGCGCCTGGCCTCGCTGGCCGACGATACGCCCGAAGGGCGCAGCATCGTGCTTCTGGCAGACAAGGCCCTGCACGCGCCGGCGCGCCCCCTGCCCGGCCTGGAATTCGTGCCCTTCAGCGCCCATACCCGCATGAGCGGCGTGAACCAGGGAACGCGACAGGTGCGCAAGGGCGCGGTCGACGCCATCCGGCAATGGCTGGCCGAGATGGGCGTCACCATGGATCCTGCGGTGATCCGCGCGGCCGAGGACGTCGCGCGCCGCGGCAGCACGCCGCTGGCCGTGGCCGACGGCCGCCGCGTCATGGGCGTGGTCGAACTCAAGGACGTGGTCAAGCCCGCCATCAAGGAGCGCTTCGGCGAGCTGCGCCGCATGGGCATCAAAACGGTCATGATCACCGGGGACAACCCGCTGACCGCGGCCTCCATCGCGGCCGAAGCCGGCGTCGACGACTACCTGGCGCAAGCCACGCCCGAAGCCAAGCTGAAGCTGATCCGCGCCTACCAGAGCGAAGGCCGCCTGGTGGCGATGACCGGCGACGGCACCAACGACGCCCCCGCGCTTGCGCAGGCCGACGTCGCCGTCGCAATGAACTCGGGCACCCAGGCCGCCAAGGAAGCCGGCAACATGGTGGACCTGGATTCCAACCCCACCAAGCTGATCGAGATCGTGGAAATCGGCAAGCAGATGCTGATGACGCGCGGCGCGCTGACGACCTTCAGCGTGGCAAACGACGTGGCGAAGTACTTCGCCATCATCCCGGCCGCCTTCGCCACCGTCTATCCGCAACTGGGCGTACTGAACGTCATGCGCCTGGCAACGCCGCAATCAGCCATCCTGTCGGCCGTGATCTTCAACGCGCTGATCATCGTGGTGCTGATCCCGCTGGCGCTCAAGGGCGTCAGGTACCGGCCGCTGGGCGCGGGCGTGCTGCTGCGGCGGAACCTGTTCATCTACGGCCTGGGCGGCCTGCTGGTGCCCTTCATCGGCATCAAGCTGGTCGACATGGTCCTGGCGGCGCTGGGCTGGACTTGAGCCGGCGCGCCCTGTGAGGAAATCATCATGAATATGCAAGAAAAGTCCACGATGCAGGGCGGCGTGCTGCGGCCCGCGCTGGCCGTCTTCGCCATCCTGAGCGTCATCACCGGCTTGCTCTATCCCTACGCCACCACCGGCGTCGCGCAACTGCTGTTTCCGCGCGAAGCCAACGGCTCGATGATCGAACGGAACGGCCAGGTGCTGGGGTCGGCTTTGATCGGCCAGCAGTTCACCTCGCCCAAGTACTTCTGGGGACGCCCGTCGGCCACCGCTCCCATGCCGTACAACGCGTCGGCCTCCGGCGGCTCCAACCTGGGGCCGCGCAATCCGGCGCTGGCGCAGGCGGCCAAGGCGCGCATCGAGGCGCTGCACGCCGCGGATCCCGACAATGCCCGGCCCATTCCGGTGGACCTGATCAGCGCGTCGGGCAGCGGGCTGGATCCGGACATCAGCCTGGCTGCGGCGGACTACCAGATCGCCCGCGTGGCGCGGGCGCGCAATATGAGCACGCTGGAGGTCGCCAAACGGGTGGAGGCGCACACGCGCCGGCCCTTCTTCGGCCTGCTCGGCGAGCCGGTCGTCAACGTGCTGGCGCTGAACCTGGACCTGGACGGCGTGAAGGCGGTGCGATAGGGATATAGTGACGCTGTCCCGCCCCCCGACGACACCATGTCCAGCCCCCCTCCCGAACGCCCCGATCCCGACGCCTTGCTGCGGGACATCGATGGGGCGGCCCAGCGCGCGGCCCGCGGCCGGCTTCGCCTGTATTTCGGCGCATCGGCCGGCGTGGGCAAGACCTACGCCATGCTGGCGGCCGCGGCGGCCCAGCACGCCCTCGGCGTTGACGTGCTGGCCGGGGTCGTGGAAACCCACGGCCGCCGGGAAACCGCCGCGCTGCTGGACGGCATCCCGCTGCTGCCGCGCCGGGACTACGCCTACCGCGGCCACGTGCTGCCCGAGTTCGATCTGGACGGCGCGCTGGCGCGGCGCCCCGCCCTGGTGCTGGTCGATGAACTCGCGCATTCGAATGCCCCGGGCGCGCGCCACGCCAAACGCTGGCAGGACGTCGAGGAACTGCTGGCCGCCGGCATCGACGTCTGGAGCACGCTCAACGCCCAGCACCTCGACAGCCTGAACCAGGCGGTGGGCAGCATCACCGGCATCCCCGTTTGGGAGACCGTGCCGGACCGCCTGTTCGACGCAGCCGATGAAGTGGTGCTGGTGGACCTGCCGCCAGACGAGCTGCTGCGGCGCCTGCGTGACGGCAAGGTATATCTGCCGGAACAGGCGCGCCACGCGGCCCGCAACTTCTTTCGCAAGGGCAACCTGATCGCGCTGCGCGAATTGGCGCTGCGCCGCATGGCCGAGCGCGTCGACGACGACGTGCAGGCCTACCGGCGCGACCGCGCGGTCGACACCGTATGGCGCACGCGCGAGGCCGTCATGGCCTGCCTGGCCGCGGACGACGAGGCCGAGTACGTGGTGCGCGCCGCGCACCGCCTGGCGCAGCAGCTGGACGGCGAACTGCACGTCGTCACGGTGGAGGCGCCCAGCCTGATCGCGCCCTCGCCGTCGCAGCGGCTGGCGCTGCAAGCTGCGCTGGCCGCCGCGCGCGAGCTGGATGCCCGCGTCGAAACGCTGGGCGGCGCCGATCTGGTGCAGTCGCTGGTCGGCTACGTCCGCCGGCACAATGTCACCAAGGCGGTCATCGGCCGCACCCGTGCCGGCGGCGGCCTGGGCAAGCGCTGGCGCGCGTGGCTGGCCGCCCTGCTGTCGCCGGCGGGTCTCTGGCGGCGCCGCAGCTTCGCCGACTTGCTGGCCGCCGGCTGCCCGGAGCTGGACGTCATCCGCCTGGCCGCGCCTGCGCAACCGGCTTCCGCGCGCGGGCCAGCCAGGCGCCTGGGCGCGCCCCATCTTCGCGATGGCGCGCCACGAGCCGGAGATGGCGGCCCGCGCGCCGGCGACGCGCCGGGCCGCGCGCAGCCGGCCCCGCGGCCCGGCGCGGTCCGCTATGCCTGGGCCTGCGTCCATTGCGCCGTCGCCACGGCGCTGTCCCTGGCGGCTTTCCCCGCCCTGCACCAAACGAATATCGCCATGTTCTATCTGCTGGCGGTGATGGCCGTGGCGTTGCGCCACGGACGCGGGCCGGCGGCGCTGGCCTCGGTGATCAGCGTCGCCGCCTTCGATTTCTTCTTCGTGCAGCCCACGCGGTCCTTCGCGGTGTCGGACGTGCAGTACCTGGTCACCTTCTTCGTGCTGCTGACGGCGGGCCTGCTGATCGGCCAGTTGACGGCCGGGCTGCGGCAGCTGGCGCTGGCGTCGGCGCGGCGCGAAAGCGTGGCGCGCGGCCTGTACGAGTTCGCGCGCGAGCTGTCGTCGGCGCTGATGCCCGAGCAGATCGCCGCGGCGGCGTCCTCCTATCTGAACGCCGCCTTCGGGCGCCCCTGCGCGCTGCTCCTGGCCGGCGACGACGACCGCCTGGGTTCCGCCCATCCCGATACGCCGCTGCACATCGAAACCGCGCTCGCGCAATGGGTCTCCGACCATGGGCAGCCCGCCGGCTGCGGCACCGGCACCTTGTCCGCAAGCCCGCTGCTCTATCTGCCGTTGAAAGCGCCCATGCGCACTCGCGGGGTACTGGTGCTGGAGCCGCCCGGCGGCGCGGCCTTCATGACCTCGCCGGAACGGCCGCACCTGGACGCCTACGCCACACTGATCGCCATCGCGATCGAACGCGTGCACTACGTGCAGGTCGCGCAACAGGCGCTGGTCAACATGGCGTCGGAACAACTGCGCAGTTCGCTGTTGTCGGCCATCTCCCACGATCTGCGCACGCCGCTGACCAGCCTGGTCGGCATGACTGACACGCTGATGCGCGATCCGGCTGCGCTGGCGCCGGGGCAGCGCGACATCGTGCTCGCCATGCGGGAGCAAACCCGGCGCATGCACGCCATGGTGGTGAACCTGCTCGACATGGCGCGCCTGCAGAACCGTGAAGTCGCTTTGCGCAAGGAATGGCAGTCGGTGGAAGAACTGGTGGGCGCGGCCATCGCCGAGATGCGGGAACCGCTGCGCCGGCACCACATATCCGTGGCGCCGCTTTCGGATCTGCCGCTGGTCGAATGCGATGGCGTACTGATGCAGCGGGTGCTGTGCAATCTTCTGGAGAACGCCGCCAAGTACACGCCCCCGTGCAGCCACGTGCATATCGACGCCCTGCCGCGCGAGCACGATCTTCTGATGCGCGTGGCCGACGATGGACCCGGCATCCCCGCCGGGCAGGAAAAAACGGTCTTCGAAAAGTTCGTACGCGGCGAACGGGAATCCGCCACGCCTGGCGCAGGGCTGGGCCTGGCCGTATGCCAGGCCATCATGCAGGCGCATCAAGGCCGCATCTGGGTCGAGCCGGGCGAACCGCCCTATGCCGGCGCGCGCTTCGTCATCCTGCTGCCCTTGGGGCAGGCGCCCGCCATCGCTCCGGAACCGCCGGTGGAAGGCGTCGCGGCTGCGGCGCCGGCCGGGCCAGCGCATACGCCATGACAGGGAAGACATGTTCGATTTTCATCCCGCCATTCTGCTGATCGAAGACGACGCGAACATCCGCCGCTTCGTCCGCACGGCCCTGCAGGAGGAGGGCTGCGCGGTCTCCGAAGCCGAGACCGTGCGGCGCGGGCTGATCGAAGCCGGCACACGGCAGCCGGACCTGATCATCCTGGACCTCGGCCTGCCCGATGGCGACGGCATGACGCTGATACGCGAACTGCGCGCATGGACGGAGGTGCCGGTGCTGGTGCTGTCGGCGCGAACGGCCGAGACCGACAAAATCGCGGCTTTGGACGCCGGAGCGGACGACTATCTCGTCAAGCCCTTCGGCGTGGGGGAACTGCTGGCGCGCCTGCGCGTGCTGCTGCGCCGCCACGCACGCGGCGGCGCCGGCAATCCGGCGGAAATCGTCTTCGGCGACGTCCGCGTCGATTTCTCGCGCCGCGTCGTACAGCGCAGCGGCCAGCACGTGCATCTGACCGGCATGGAATACCGCCTGCTCGCGGCGCTGATCGCGCATCGGGGCAAAGTCATGACGCACCGGGAACTGCTGCGCGAGGTGTGGGGACCGTCGCACGTGGAAAGCAATCACTACCTGCGGATCTACATGGGGCACTTGCGGCAGAAGCTGGAAACGGATCCCGCACAGCCGGTCTACCTGCTGACGGAAGTCGGCGTCGGGTATCGCTTCGCGGGCTGAGTCCTATCGCGGCAACGCCGCGCTGAAGCTACTACTATCCGGGCGGCTACCCCAGCGGCCACGCCCCGCGGCTGCCTACTCGACTTCCGCCTCTTCGGTGAACATATAGCCCCAGCGGCGCACGGACCGCAAAGGCAAGGGCATGCCCACCGCCTGGGCCTTGCGCCGCAGCCGGCTCACCATGACGTCCACGCCGCGGGGAGAAGTCGACTTGCCGTTCGCATCGCCCCGGCCCGTGGTCAGGATGCCGACGTCGTTGCGCGGAAGGCTTCGCTTCGGCGCCTCGAACAGGGCGATCATGAATTTTCGCTCCAGCGTCGTCAGCGCAAGGCGCTGGCCGTGCGGGGACACGAGTGTCCACCCGCCTTCCCGCAAACGCCATCGCGCGCCGGTTTGGCCGGTTTCCGGTATCCGGTCGTCCGCTCCAGCGGCGCCAAATCGCGAAAAACCGCCGCCCTGCCCAAGGAAGGACGACAATAGGTGCACCGTCGAGGCCAATTTGCGCAGGTCCGCCTCCAGCTGCATCAGCGCTGCCTGCAGTTCCCGGCTGGGAATTTCGCCAGGGGGCCCCCGATGTTTATCGATAGCGGAGTAAGTTGACAATTTCGACGCCCCGCAAAAAACGCGACGTATCAGAAAGATACATTTTACAAATCTGGCGATACTTTCGCCACTACGAAATTCTTAGGGAGTCAGCCGTGAAAATGGACCACCATCGCCAGGTGTAAACGAGGCACCTATTCATGCTAACCAGCAGGCTGAAAGAGGCACGACTACGCGCGGGCCTTTCCCAGGAAAGGTTGGGAACGCTAGCCGGCTTGGACGAAATGTCCGCAAGCTCGCGGATGAATCAATACGAGCGTGGCAAGCACACGCCTGGGTTTTTCCTTATCGAAAGGCTGGCCCAGGCGCTGAACATTCCAACGCCGTGGTTCTATACCCGGGATGACGATCTGGCGGACTTGCTGCTTGCCTACAATGCGCTGCCCGCGCATGTGCAAAGAAAAGTCGTGGCATACGTCAAATCGCTCGCCGCGGAAAACCAGGCGCGCGACGGCGTGGCCGATCCGCTGCGCCCCGCCGTCGATGGCGACGGACACGAGCCGGATAATCTTGTCCGCGATAAACAGGCCGCGAATGCGCGCAATGTGGATGGACATGCGGCCAATGCCGGCGACGTCGATGAGCGGCCGGTTGGCGGGGACGATGCGGACGACGCGAGGGGCCACCCCGCCCGACATGCCCATCCCCAACGGGACGGGCAGGACAGCGGTGTACCGGAAACGGCTTCGGAGCCGCAGGACCGGCCCCCGACGGATGGCGAGGGTCCGGACGGCGTTACATATTCTCGATCATCACCCGGCCGAAACCGGAGCATGAAACCTGCTCCGCGCCAGGCAACAGACGGGCGAAATCGAAAGTGACCTTTTTGGCCAGGATGGCTTTTTCCATACTGGCAATAATCAGATCCGCCGCTTCCGTCCAGCCCAGGTGGCGCAGCATCATGGCGGCCGCCAGGATTTCCGAGCCCGGATTGACATAGTCCTTGCCGGCGTATTTGGGCGCCGTGCCATGCGTGGCCTCGAACATGGCCACCGAATCCGACATATTGGCGCCCGGCGTAATGCCAATGCCGCCGACCTGCGCCGCCACCGCCGCAGAGATATAGTCGCCGTTCAAATTCATGGTTGCGATGACGTCGAACTCGCTTGGACGCAGCATGGATTGTTGCAGAAAAGCGTCAACCATGATGTCTTTTGCAACGATTTCTCTTCCTGTGCGGGGGTTCCGGAATCGGCACCACGGGCCGCCGTCGATCTGCACGGCAGCGAATTCCTCGCGCAGCAATTCATAACCCCAATCGCGGAAACCGCCTTCGGTGTAGGTCATGATGTTGCCCTTGTGCACCAGGGTCAGTGTCGCGCGGTCATGGTCGATGGCATACTGCGCCGCCTTGCGGACCAGCCGGCGCGTACCCTCGCGCGACACGGGCTTGAGGCCAATCGCCGAGGAGTCCGGAAAACGCAGGTGCTTGACGTGGAAGCGGTTTTGCACGAAATCGATCAACTCGCGGGCGGCGTCCGAACCGGCAGCGAATTCGATTCCCGCGTAGATGTCCTCGGAATTCTCCCGGAAAATCACCATGTCGGTTTTTTCCGGTTCCCGCAACGGCGCAGGGACGCCGCGGAAATATCGCGCCGGGCGCAGGCAGACATACAGGTCCAGTTCCTGGCGCAGCGCGACGTTAAGCGAACGGACCCCGCCGTCCACCGGCGCAGCCGCCAGCGGGCCCTTGATGGAAACCACGTACTCGCGCAAAGCGCGCAGCGTTTCTTCCGGCAGCCACATGTCGGGGCCGTAACGCCGCGTGGCTTTCTCGCCCGCGTAGACCTCCATCCAGTGGATACGCCTTTTGCCGCCGTAGCGCTTTTCCACGGCGGCGTCCACGACGGCCTTCATCACCGGCGTGATATCCACGCCGACGCCGTCACCTTCGATATAAGGGATGACGGGCTGATCCGGCACGTTCAGCGTGCCGTCCGGATTGACCGCGATTTTGCCGCCCGTCGCCGGGGTCTGGATGTGCTGGTACGACATGGATGCTCCGTATCCTGCTGGATATATGCCCGCATTCTATCTGCCCAGGCGTGTGCACGGCAGGGATTCCCCTGCTGGCGGCAGCCTCTTCACCGCGGACTGCCGGGGGCGGCGGGTAAAATGGCGGTACACCGACACGCATCTTTGCCGTCCCCACATCATGTTCAATCCGTCACGCGACCAAGTGCGCGAGTTTTTCATCGAAGCCTGGCGCAAGCACCGCGACGGCGACGTGCTGACCCCGCTGGAATCCATGGCGATCGACTGGATCGTCGAGCATCCGGAATACCATGACGACCTGGGAAGCCAGGATGCCATGACGGCGGAATATCCGGTCGAAAAGGGCCGCACGAATCCTTTCCTGCACCTGTCGATGCACCTGGCGATCGCGGAACAACTATCCATCGATCACCCGCCGGGCATCCGCGCTGCCTACCAGAAGCTGGTCGCGCGCAGCGACGCACACCATGCGGCGCACGAAATCATGGAATGCCTTGGACAGGTTGTGTGGGAAGCGCAGCGGCTGGGCAAACCGCTGGATAGCGATACCTATATCGACCTTATCCGCCAACGCGCGGAGCGCTGAGGCGATGCGGCCTGGCGCCGCCGCTGCGAATGGATGGGATCAATGCGGCCTGCGGAGCCGCCAACGTCACTTGCGGCTGCCCAGATCGCTGGGTTGGCTGGCCAGCCAGGCCGCGACGTTGTCGATGTCGGTATCGCTGAGCTGCGCCGCGAATGCCCCCATGATGGGGTTCTTGCGGATATTCGCGGTGGACGCCGCGCCGGACTGGCCGCGCTTGTACGCCGTGAGCGCATGGCGCAGAAAGTCTTCGTGCTGCCCCGCGAGTATCGGATACGAAGGATCTGTCGGGGTCTTGGCGTCGGCGCCGTGGCACGATGCACAGTTGAACTTCTGATACACCGCCTTGCCGGCATCCAGGTCGCCGGCCTGCGACACGGTGGCGGCTGCGCCCAGCAATACCCCGGCCAGGGTCACGATCGTGCGTTTCATGAATGTCCCCGTTGCTTATTTGAGGTTGGCGTAATACGCCGCGATGTCGGCGATGTCCTGATCGGACAGGCTGCCCGCAATGGCGTCCATACTCGGATGGCTGCGCTCGCCCTTCTTGTATGCGTTAAGCGCGTTCTCGATGTATTTGGCGTTCTGGCCGGCGATCATCGGTACGCGATAGACCTCGGGGAAAGCGGTCTTGTAGTCGGGAATGCCATGGCAGCCTATGCACATGGACACTTTGCCCTTGCCGGCCTGGGCATTTCCGCCCTGGGCACCGTCGGCCGCATGCGCGGGCGCCACGATGGCACAGGACACCATGATGGCGAGCAGCGACGTCTTACGCATTACAGTGGTTCGCAACTTCATGAATGGGCTCTTGATGTGGCGGCTTTGGTTGCTGGAACTTCTGGAACTGCTTTGCTGAACGGTTCGCGGACCGGCCTCCTCCGGGCTGCAAACCGACTGATTGTACGATAATTGGCCATTGCCAACGAAAGGCCGTATCCCATGCGGCCGCCGCATGCGAGGCTCTTCCTCATGCCCGACGCTTCCCCTGCCGCCCAGCCCCGATTCGAAGGCACGGATCGCTACGTTGCCACCGACGATCTCAAGCTGGCCGTCAACGCCGCCCTGACGCTGCAGCGCCCCCTCCTGATCAAGGGAGAACCCGGCACCGGCAAAACCATGCTTGCCGAAGAAGTCGCCCGGGCGCTCGGCCGGCCCCTGCTGCAATGGCATATCAAGTCAACGACGAAGGCGCACCAGGGCCTGTACGAATACGATGCCGTATCGCGCCTGCGCGATTCTCAGCTGGGCGACGAGAAGGTGCGCGACATCCGCAACTACATCGTCCAGGGCGTGCTATGGCAGGCCTTCGAGGCGCCCGAGCCTGTGGTGCTCCTGATCGACGAAATCGACAAGGCGGACATCGAGTTCCCCAACGATCTGCTGCGCGAGCTGGACCGCATGGAGTTCCATGTGTATGAAACGCGGCAGACCATCGTGGCCAGGCACCGCCCGCTTGTCATCATCACGTCGAACAACGAAAAAGACCTGCCGGACGCCTTCCTGCGCCGCTGCTTTTTCCACTACATCCGTTTTCCCGATCGCGAAACCATGCGCGATATCGTGGCCGTTCACTTCCCGACGCTGCGCGCCGACGTGCTGCGGGCCGCGCTGGACACGTTTTTCGCGCTGCGCGAAGCGCCCGGGCTCAAGAAGAAGCCTTCGACCTCGGAGCTGCTGGACTGGCTGAGGCTCCTGCTCGCCGAAAACGTTCCCGCGGGCCAGATCGAAGCGCACGCGGCCACCGCCGTGCCGCTCATGGCGGGCGCGCTCTTGAAAAACGAGCAGGACATGCATTTGCTGGAGCGCCTGGCCGCCATGACCCGCTCGGGCCAGCGGCGCTAGGGCCTGTTGACTTGAACGATGCGCCGGCCGCGCCGACGGAGGCCGCCATGCTGATCGACTTCTTCTACCATCTGCGCGCGCACAAGCTGCCCGTTTCGGTGCAGGAATACCTGACGCTGCTCGAATCGCTGCGAACGTCGCTGATGCCGCCCACGCTGGACGACTTCTATCACCTGGCGCGCATGGCGCTGGTCAAGGACGAGACCCTGTTCGACCGCTATGACCAGGCTTTTGCCGCCTACTACCGCGGCATTGCTGCGGCGCTGCCGCCGGACAAGGAAATCCCGCTGGACTGGCTCATCAAGGCGTTCGAACGCACGCTCACGCCGGAAGAGAAAGCAGCCATCGAGACGCACGGCTGGGATAAGCTGATGCAGCTGTTCAAGGAAAGGCTGCACGAGCAGACCGGCCGCCACGCCGGGGGCAGCAAGTGGATCGGCACGGGCGGCACATCGCCCTTCGGCAACGGCGGCTACCACCCCGAAGGGATACGGGTCGGCGGGGAATCGGCCGGCAACCGCAGCGCCGTGAAGGTCTGGGACATGCGCCAGTTCCGCGACTACGACGACACGCTGGAACTCGGAACGCGCAATTTCAAGGTGGCGCTGCGCCGCTTGCGGCGTTTCGCGCGCCAGGGCTCCGAGTTGGAGCTGGACCTGGACGACACGATCGCCAGCACTGCCCGCAACGCCGGGCATCTGGACCTGCGCATGGTGCCGGAACGGCGCAACACCGTGAAGGTTCTGATGCTGCTGGACGTGGGCGGCAGCATGGACGACCACATCGCCCGCGTCGAAGAACTGTTTTCCGCGGCACGCAGCGAATTCCGCCACCTGGAGGTCTACTACTTCCACAATTGTCCCTACGAACGCCTTTGGCAAAGCAACCGCCGGCGCCAGAGCGACAGCTTCGATACCTGGGACATACTGCGCAAGTACAACGCCGACTGGCGATTGATCATCGTCGGCGACGCCACCATGAGCCCGTATGAAATACTGCAGCCGGGCGGCTCGGTGGAGCACATGAACAAGGAAGCGGGCGCGGTATGGCTGCAGCGGCTGCTGGAGGCCTGGCCCAAGGCCGCCTGGCTGAATCCGGAGCCCACGGCCTCTTGGCCTTACCGCCAGTCCATCGCCATCCTTCGCGAGATCATGCACGACCGCATGTATCCCGTCACCGTCGCGGGACTCGAACAGGCCATGCACATGCTATCCAAATGACGTTTTCCGGCGGCGCGCCGCGATGCCGCGCCAGCCGGCGCGGCCTATTTGGGCGCCGCCATCATTTCCGACTCCAGGCGCGAACGCGGAAATGCGCTGTCGGGGTTGCTCGGGACGAATTCCGAGACCATGGACCGGTCGCCCTGGTAAACGAAATAGCGGACATGCTTCATGCCAGATTGGCGCACCACGCGGCTGACGGCGTTGATGTCGGTCAGGCTGAGCGCAGGGTCGATCAGCACGGCCACCGGCGTGTTGACGCCGCGGTTCTTGTCCTTGCCGACCGCGGCCAGGGCCATGCCGAGCTGCCTGCGGTCCAGCCGCCGGGTCTCCGCATCGACGGTGTACTGCGGCGCCTTCCCGCCCTTGGCGGGAGGATAGGTATCCACGATCACCGGCGAGCGAGCCGCGGCGACGGCGCACAGGCTCCAGCCGGCCAACAGAAACAGGATCTTGCGCGAAAAATTCATCGGGAATGATTCCTCGAAATGCAGGGCCGATAAAAAGCGAGGTGGAAATATACCTTGCCCGCCCTGCGCGCCGTCGAGGCGGCGTGCCCGATCGGCCACGCAGCATCCAGGAACCACGCGCCAACGGCCGGAACCTATCGCCCCGTATACACTCCAATTACTGAACTCATCCACCAGGGAATCTCGTCCATGCCCATGTATCCGCCAGCATTGTCGCGCCACCTGAAAACGCTGTTGCTGTCATCGTTCATCGCTTTCCAGGCCGGCGCCGCAACCCTGCCGGAGGGCACGAAGGAGGTCGCGTCGGTCGAGGGCATCACGGAATACCGCCTGAGCAACGGCCTGCGCGTCCTGCTCGCGCCCGACGACTCCAAGCCGACCACCACGGTCAACATGACTTACCTGGTCGGCTCGCGCAACGAGAACTACGGCCAGACAGGCATGGCCCACCTGCTTGAACACATGCTGTTCAAGGGCACGCCCACCACGCGCAACGCGATGGGCGAATTCTCGCGCCGCGGCCTGGCCGCCAACGGGTCCACGTCCAGCGACCGCACGAATTACTTCGCCAGCTTCGCCGCGAACCCGGAGACCCTGGACTGGTACCTGGGATGGCAGGCGGACGCCATGGTCAACTCACTGATTGCGCGCGAAGACCTGGACTCCGAGATGACTGTCGTGCGCAATGAGATGGAAAGCGGCGAAAACAGCCCCTTCCGCATTCTCATGCAGAAGATGGAGGCGGCCGCATTCCAGTGGCACAACTACGGCAAGGACACCATCGGCGCGCGCTCGGACGTCGAGAACGTCGATATCGGGCAGTTGCGGTCTTTCTACCATCAGTATTACCAGCCCGATAACGCGGTGCTGATCGTGGCCGGCAAGTTCGATCCGGACCAGGCCTTGCAGGCAATCGGGCGCACGCTGGGCAAGGTGCCCCGCCCCGCGCGCGAGCTGCCCCGCGAATACACGGTCGAACCGGTTCAGGACGGCGAACGCGAAGTCACGCTTCGGCGCACCGGTGGCGCGCCGCTGGTGGCCGCGATGTATCACGCGCCCGCCGCCGGCAGCCCGGATTACGTGCCCCTGGACCTGGCCACGGTCATGCTGTCCGATACGCCGTCCGGCCGGCTGTATCGCGAAATGGTGCCGCGCAAGCTCGCCTCGGAAGTTTTCGGTTTCGCCATCGAGCAACGCGACCCGGGCATCGTCATGTTCGGCGCGCAGCTGGAACCGGGCATGGACCAGGCCGCCGCGCTGAAAGCCATGACGTCCACGTTGGAGTCGATCGGGCGCCACCCCTTCACGCAGGAAGAACTGGACCGCGCCCGCGCCAAATGGCTGCGCGACTGGGAACAGACCTACAGCGATCCTCAGCGCATCGGCGTCGCGCTGTCCGAGGCCATCGCCAGCGGCGACTGGCGCCTGTTCTTCCTGCAGCGCGACCGGGTCCGGCAAGCCAAGCTGGCCGACGTGCAGCGCGTCGCCGCCGCATACCTCGTCCCGAGCAACCGCACGGCCGGCCGCTATATTCCGACGCCCACGCCGGTGCGCGCCCCCGCCAACACCCGGGTGGACGTGACCGACGTGCTCAAGGACTACAAGGGCGACCCGGGCTATGCGCAGGCGGCGGCTTTCGACCCGTCGCCCGCGAACATCGACAAGCAGACGCAGCGCACCACTTTGAAGCTGCCCAATGGCAAGGTGGACCTTGCCCTGCTGCCCAAACCGACCCGCGGCCACCGGGTGCGCGCCCGGCTGCTGATCCAGTTCGGCAACGTCGATACCCTGCGCGGCCAGCGCGCCGTCGCGGATGCCGTCGCCGACATGCTGGACCGCGGAACATCGAAGCTTTCACGCCAGGCCATTCAGGACCGCTTCGACCAGCTGAAGGCGGACGTCAATTTCAGCGGCTCGGGGACCAATCTGTCGGTGTCCATCTCCACGACCCGCGAGAACCTGCCGGCAGTCGTCTCCACCGTGCTGGATGTCGTGCGCAATGCCAATTTCCCGCAGGCCCAGGTAGAGGAATACAAGGCCCAGGCCATCACGGCCATCCAGAACGCGATGAACGAACCGTCTGCGCTGGCGCTGCGCGCCCTGGCCCGCCAGGACAATCCGTGGCCCAAGGACGACATCCGCTACGTGCCCACCTTCGAGGAATCGCTCGCCAGCGTACGTTCGCTGTCGCATGACGTGCTGGCGCGCTTCCACGCGCGCTTCTACGGCGCCGGCACCGTCGCGTTCTCGGCGGTGGGCGACTTCGATCCCGACGCGACGCAGGCCGCTTTGAAGAAGGGGCTTGCAGGCTGGAAGCGCGGCGAGCCCTACACCCGGGTGCCCGAGCCGTACCACGCCGTGCCGGCCAAGACCATGGAGATCGCCACGCCGGACAAGGCCAACGCCTTCTATGCCAGCCGGCTGGCCTTGCCGATGCAGGACACCTCTGCGGATTTCCCCGCGCTCTACATGGCGAACTTCCTGCTGGGCAGCTCCGAAACTTCGCGGCTGTGGGAGCGGGTCCGCGAAAAAGACGGGCTGTCCTACAACGTCCGCAGCAGTCTGAACGCGTCGTCCTATGAACCGCGCGGCGCCTGGACCATTTACGCGATCTACGCCCCCGAGAATCGCCAGCGGCTGGAACAGGCGATGCGCGAAGAGCTGGCGCGCGCGCGCAAGGATGGATTCAGCGAGGACGAGATCCGCGACGGCATCGCCGCCCTGCTCAACTACCGCCGCCTGGCGCGTGCCCAGGACGACGTGCTGGCCAGCGCCTGGGTCGATTACATCCGCCTGGGGCGCACCTTCGCGTGGTCCGCCGACATGGACCGCAAGATCGCGGCGCTGACCGCCGAGGACGTCAACGCGGTCCTGCGCAAATACCTGAAGCCGGAAGACTTCAGTACCGCGGTGGCGGGCGACTTCAGCAAAACCGCCAAGTAGCGCCCGGCCGCCGGCGGGCGCCATGACGGGCGCGGGTGTAACATCCCCGCAGCGCGGGGCTCGCCCCGCCTTTTTTTCGGAGCCACGCCTTGAAATATCGCAAACTCGGCCATACCGACATCGAAGTCAGCCTGATCGGCCTGGGCACAATGACCTGGGGCGAGCAGAATTCCGAAGCGGACGCACATCAGCAACTGGACTATGCGCTGGCCCATGGTGTCAATCTGGTGGACACCGCCGAAATGTACCCGGTGCCGCCGAAAGCGGAAACCCAGGGACGCACCGAGACGTACATCGGCACCTGGCTCGCCAAAACGAAGCGCCGCCAGGACATCGTGCTGGCGAGCAAGATCGCCGGTCCCGTGCGTGACCCCAAGCGGCCCGGACATATCCGCGGCGGCAAGACGTTTCACGACCGCAAGAACCTGACCCAGGCGCTGGACGAGAGCCTGAAGCGCCTGCAAACGGATTATCTGGATCTGTACCAGCTGCACTGGCCCGACCGCACCACCATGACGTTCGGCCGCGGCGCGTACCCCTGGGTGAAGGACGACTACACCGTGCCCATCGAGGAAACCCTGTCCGTGCTGCAGGATTTCGTGCGCCAGGGCAAGGTCCGCCACATTGGCGTCTCGAACGAAACGCCTTGGGGCGTCGCACGCTTTCTCCGGCATGCCGAACTGGACGGCCTGCCGCGCATCGTGTCCATCCAGAATCCTTACAACCTGTTGAACCGGCTTTACGAGCAGGGGCTGTCCGAGTTCAGTCACCACGACAACGTGGGCCTGCTGGCCTATTCTCCGCTGGCCATGGGCATGTTGAGCGGCAAGTATGAGAACGGCGCGCGGCCCGCGGGCGCACGCTTGACCCTGTTCGACCGCTTTACGCGCTACAGCAGCCCGCAGTCGGTGGCGGCCACGCAGGAATACGTCGAGCTGGCGCGCCGCCACGGCCTGACTCCGACGCAACTGGCCCTGGCCTGGGTCAATACTCGGCCCTTCGTGACCAGCAACCTGATTGGCGCGACCACGCTGGAGCAGTTGAAGGAGAACATCGACAGCGTCGGCGTCACGCTGGACGAAGCCGTGCTCGCGGGAATCGAAGCGATCCACACCCGCTATCCGAATCCCGCGCCGTAACGGCGCTGCCGCCCGGCCCGGCCGGGCGGCACACCGCTTTCAATGCGGCGCCGCCTGTCCCCAGCGGCGCAGCGCCAGGCAGACCGCGAGCGCCAACGCGCAGAACACCGCCATGCTGCCCGTCACCGCCAACGCGCCCAAGCCGCCGAAATAGCGGCTTACCATGGCGCTGGCGAAGGCGCCCATTCCCATCATCAACGCATTCATCAAGGCCGATGCCGCGCCCGCCACTTCCTTGAGCGGCTGCAGCGCCCCCTGCTGCGTGCTGGGCGTGATCAGTCCGTAGCAGAAAGCGTTCAGAATGAAGAACGGCACTAGGTTCCAGGGCCTGATCGCGTGCGCCAGCGTCAGCGCCAGCATGATCAGCGCGGAACACAGGGCGATGGAAAGACCGACCTGGATCAGTCTGTCGCCGGAGACAAGGCCGGCCAGCCGGCCGCTCAGATAAGAGGCCAGCATGATACCGGCGGCGCTCATCGCGAACAGCAGCCCGAAGACCTGCGGCGAAACGCCCAGCGTTTCCATCAGCACCAGGGAAGATCCGGTCACGTAGGCGAAGTGGCTGCCGAAGCCCAGCGCGCAAATCGCCATATAGGCCAGGCTGCGCGGCTTGCGCAGCAGCATCAGGTAGGCCCCGGCCGTGGGGGTGGCGGCCGGCCGCTGCGCGCGCGGATGAAGCCGCGCGGGCGCGGACTCCTCCAGGCCCAGCCAGACCACCGCCAGGATCGCCAGGCCCGCGATGGTCATCATCGCGTAGATCCAGCGCCAGTTGCCGATATCGAGCAGGAAGGCCCCCACGGACGGCGCCACCATCGGCGCGATGACGCGGATGATGGCGATATGGGACAGCAGTTGCCGGACGCGGGCGCCTTCGAAGTGATCGCGCACCAGGCTCATGGACAGCACCGCTCCAGCGCCCGCGCCGGCGCCCTGCACCAGCCTCCACGCAAGGAACGTCGAAATCGATCCCGACACGGTGCAGCCCGCGCCGCCCAGGACGTACAGCGCGCAACCGAACAGCAGCAGCGGGCGCCGGCCCAGTCTGTCCGAAAGCGGCCCGTAGACCAGCGGCGCCGCGGCGAAGCCAACGAAGAAGATGCTCAGGCTCAGCGCCACCCGCGCCGGATCCGTATCGAGGTCCCGCGCCACCGCGCCGAAGGCCGGCAGGCCGACGTCGATGGAAAGCGAGGCCAGCGCGGCGAGTGCGCCGCAGAACAGGATGAATCCGAAGGAATGCGGGGAAATGCGCGAACGGGGTGTCATCGGAAGCAGGGATGCATGGACAGGCGCCCTCGCCGGCAAGGGCCGCATGCGGAAAAACAAAAAGCTCCATCGTGGCGATGGAGCTCGTTCGTAGCGGGCTGGCGCGGGAGGCTGATGGGAAACACGGCGGCTGGATTGGCCTCGGTGTCCGAGGCGCGAAAGATTATTCCATAACGATCGCGCCCCGGCCAAATGGGGGCTGACAGCGTGCTGACGCCCCGCTGCCGTACGGATGGATTGCACTGCGCATCCGCCCGTCGGCGCGAGGGCGCGGCCCGCAATGGCGGTTATTGCCGGACGCCTTCCGCCTGAATGTGCAGGGTCGTCTTCATGAAGAACCCGTAGTCCTTGGCGAAGGAAATCCCGTAGTCGGAGCGATCGAAAGTGGCCGTCGCTTCGGTGCCGCACACTTCCTTCTTGATGATGGGATTCTGGTAGCACTTGAAAGACACCAGCGTCAGCGTCAAGGGGCGCGAAACGCCATGCATCGTAAAGGTGCCTTGCACCGCCACGGGCTTGCCGTCCTTGAACTGCACGCTGTCCGACTTGAATGTCGCCGTGGGATAGCGCGCCACGTCGAAGAATTTGTCCGTGCGCAGCTCTTCGTCCAGCTTGGCGTTGCCGGTGTTCACCGACGCCATGTCCACCGTCACGTCGACGCGGCCGGTGCCCGCCTGGGAATCGAGCACCACGGTGCCATGGCTTTTGTTGAACTTGCCGCGCCAGATCGACGCGCCGGCAAAGTGGTCCGTTTCGAAGCTCGGGTAGGTGTGATCGGGATCGAGTTCATAGGTCACCGGTTCGGCGGCTGCCGCGGCGGTCATGATGGTGGCGGCGACGGCAAACGCGAGCGTCGGGATGCGCATGAGAGTCCTCTTACTTGGATGAGATTGCGGCAGGGAAACCAGATGGCGGCCGGCCGATGCGGCCGCAGCTGCGGCAGTGGGGCTTGCCCATCCGCCAATTCAAACTGACAGGCAGCTTAGCGCGATCCCGCCGGATCGGGCATCGCATGAAAGGCGGTAGTCATATAACCAATACGCATATTGATACGTCCCTATATGCTTTGTGGAAAAATAGACGGCCTGCTAGAGTGCGGATTCGGACGAATCTTACCGTCCCCCTTTCTTCGCCTGTTGGAGACCGAAATGAAGCGGTTTTTTTCGATGCTGGCGGTGGGCTTGCTGGGAATCGCGGCAAGCGCCATGGCGTATGCGCAGGACGACCTGGCGCAAATCAAGAAAGCCGGCGTGATACGCATCGGCACTGAAGGAACGTATGCGCCTTTCACCTATCACGACGCGAAAGGTTTGACCGGGTTCGACGTCGAAATCGGCCGCGCCATCGCGCAGCGCCTGGGCGTCAAAGCCGATTTCGTGGAAGGCAAGTGGGACGGCCTGATCGCCGGCCTGGATGCCGGCCGCTATGACGCGGTGATAAACCAGGTTGGCATCACGGACGCGCGCAAGGCCAAGTACGACTTCTCGGATCCCTATATCTCTTCCCAGGCGGTTCTCATCGTCCGCGACGACAACCGCACGATCAAGTCGTTCGATGACCTGAAGGGCAAGCGCTCCGCGAACACCTTGACGAGCAACTTCGGCAAACTGGCCCAGAAGTACGGGGCGCAAGTCGTGCCGGTGCAAGGCTTCAACGAGTCCATCGACCTGCTGCTGTCCGGCCGCGTCGATGCGACCATCAACGACAACCTGTCTTTCCTGGACTTCAAAAAGCACAAGCCGGACGCCAAGGTGCGGGCTGTCGCCAGCGACAAGACGGCGGAGTTCAGCGAGTCCGGTGTCCTGGTGCGCAAGGGCAATCCGGACCTGGTGGCCGCGATCAACAAGGCCCTGGCCGACATCAAGGCCGACGGCACGTACAAAAAGATTTCCGAAAAGTACTTCGGCACGGATCTCTCGGCGCGCTAAGGGATGGACGTGCCGGCCTGGTTGAAGCTGATGACGGACTCGTTCTGGCCGCTGTTGCAGGCCGGACTGCAGTTCACCGTTCCGCTGACGCTGATTTCCTTCACCGCCGGCTTGCTCCTGGCCTTCGTGGTGGCGCTGATCCGGCTGTTCGGTCCAGCGCCCGCGGTCGCGGTCGTACGGTTTTACGTGTGGCTGATCCGCGGCACGCCCTTGCTGGTGCAGCTGTTCGTTATCTTCTACGGCCTGCCCAATATCGGCATCGTGCTGGACCCGCTGCCCGCCGCGCTCATCGGCTTTACGTTGAACGTCGGGGCCTACAACTCCGAAGTCATCCGCGGCGCCATCGAATCCATCCCCAAAGGCCAATGGGAAGCGGCTTATTCGCTTAGCATGACGCGCTGGCAGGCGATACGGCGCACGATCCTGCCGCAGGCCGCGCGCGTTTCGGTGCCTCCCTTGTCCAACTCCTTCATCGCGCTGGTCAAGGACACATCCCTGGCGGCGGTGCTGACCGTACCGGAAATCTTCCAGGCCGCCCAGCGGATCGCCGCCGTCACGTATGAGCCGCTGATCCTTTACACGGAAGCGGCCCTGATCTACCTCGTATTCAGCACTGTGCTGTCTTCGGCGCAGGTACGCCTGGAAAAGCGCTTCGGCAAACACGCCGTCTTCGCCGGCAGGACGCAATGATCCGCTTGTCGCACATCCAGAAGCGCTTCGGCGCGCTGCATGTCCTGAAGGACGTGAGCATCGACGTGCCCGAGGGCAGCGTCACCGCGCTCATCGGGCCCTCGGGCAGCGGCAAGAGCACGCTGCTGCGTTGCGTGAACCTGCTGGAAATTCCGGAGTCCGGCGAACTGGAACTGGGCGAGGCCCGCGTCGCCTTCCAGCCCGGCGTCCGCACGACGCCCGATGCCATTCAGCCGGTGCGGCGCCAGACCGGCATGGTCTTCCAGAACTTCCAACTGTTCCCGCACCGCAATGTGCTGGAGAACGTCATGGAAGGCCTGGTGACCGTGCAGCGCTGGCCCAAGGCCCGCGCCGCCGCACGCGCGCACGAACTCCTGGCCAAGGTCGGCATGCAGGACAAGGCCGACGCCTGGCCCGCCACGCTTTCCGGCGGGCAGCAGCAGCGTGTGGCCATCGCGCGCGCATTGGCCCCGTCGCCGCGCGTCCTGCTGTGCGACGAACCGACGTCCGCGCTGGACCCGGGCCTGGCCGCCGAAGTGGTCGATGTGCTGCGCCAGCTCGCCAGCGAAGGCATGACCATGCTCATGGCCACGCACGATCTGCGTCTGGCCGCGAATATCGCGCAGCAGGTGATCTTCCTGGAAAATGGCGCCGTGGTGGAATCGGGCTCGGCCCAGACCATCTTCACCCGTCCGGCGGACCCGCGCACCGCGCGCTTCGTCGCCACGCTGACGGAAGGTCTGCCGACGACCTGGGCAGCCGCGGCGCCGGCCGGTTAGGGGCCGCCGTCCGGCATCGCCCCTTCCCGCATTCGAAAAGAGGAAACGATGATCGAGCTCTATTACTGGCCCACGCCGAACGGCCACAAAATCACGATGTTTCTTGAAGAGGCCGGACTGGATTACAACATCCACCCCGTGGATATCAGCGCAGGCGACCAGTTCAAGCCTGAATTTCTCGCCTTCTCGCCCAACAACCGGATGCCCGCGATTATCGATACCCGCCCGGCAGACGGGGGCGAACCGATCACGGTCTTCGAATCCGGCGCCATCCTGCAATACCTGGCCGAAAAAACCGGCAAGTTCCTGCCGGCGGACGTGCGGGGCCGCAAGACCGTCATGGAATGGCTGTTCTGGCAGATGGGCGGGCTTGGGCCGATGGCCGGCCAGAACCATCATTTCGGCATTTATGCGCCGGAGAAACTGCCCTACGCCATCGACCGCTACGTCCGCGAAACGAACCGCCTGTATGGCGTGCTGAATCGCCGCCTGGAAGGACGGACCTACATCGCTGGCGATGAATACACCATTGCGGACATGGCGTCGTACCCCTGGATCGTCCCATGGAAACAGCAACAGCAGAATCTGGACGACTTCCCCAACCTGCGCCAGTGGTTCGATCGCGTCCGCGCGCGCCCGGCCACCATCCGCGCCTATGAGAAAGGCGCACCCTGGACCAATCGCCCGGCGGTGACCGAGGAAGGAAAGAAGATTCTGTTCGGCCAGACGGCAAGCAGCGCTTCGGCAGGCGGAAAAACCGCTTAAGAACGTGGCGGCGGCGCCGTTATCAGGGACGTTACGGGTTTTTTCCCGCCTCCGTCGCCTGGAACGCCGCCCATGCAAGCCATGCTTCCCATCGCCGGTTCCGCCCTGGCCATCCAGCCCGCGGCAACCGGCAATACCAGCGCCGCCAGCAATGAAGCCACGCAGGCTTCCGTCGCGCTGGCGCCGTCGGCCAGCGTCACGCTGACGGACCTGCAGGCCGCGCTGGCCGCCCAGACCTACACGCCCGCCGGGTCGCTGAACCCGGCCGTGGCCAGCTGGGAAAGCGAGGCCGCCGACACCATTACGTCGATCATGTCGCGCAACTATGCCGCCGGCACGCTGGGCGGCCGATTCGCCGGACTGGGCGCCGCGCTGATGGGCCACCTTGCCACCGACGGCGGCAATTATGCGCAATCCGTCCTGCGCAGCGCGTCGGCCGACCCGGCCAACGCCACCGCACTGGACCAGGTGCGTCGCAGTCAACTGCACAACCAGGCGGACAACCAGGTTACGTTGCAGATCCAGACCCGCGGCGGCGCCTCCGTGACGCTGACGCTCGGCAGCCAGGCCGGCGGGCTCGCCGTACAGATCCAGGTCTCCAACGGCACCCTGAGCGACGCGGAGCGCAACGCGCTGGCCGGGCTGGGCGCCGCCTTCCAGGCCGCCATCGACGGACTTGCGGGCGAGCCGCCGACGCTGGCGCTCGAGGGCCTGACCCGCTTCGATTCAAGCGTCCTGTCCTCGGTTGACCTGAATGCCAGCTTCACGCTGGCCGACGGCAGCGCGCAGACGCTGGCTTTTCATGCGGACAGCCAGGAGCGCAGCGTCGCGTTCACCGGTGCGATCGGCACGGTAAGCGTGAATGTGGACATGTCGAACGCCGGCCTCATCGGCAGCGCCGAACAGCAGGCCCGCGCCCTGGACACGTATGTAAGCCAGATCGAGCAGGCCGGCATCCGGGGCCGCGGCAACGCGTCGTTGGTGCAGATGTTCGAAGACGCCTTCACGACGCTGAACAGCCACTACCCGCCCCAGACCGGCGCGCCGGTGGCGGCGGCCGGCAAGCCCATCGGCCTGGACGATACCGACCGCGGCATGCTCACCGGCCTGGCGGACTTCAGCGCGTCGGTGCGGGCGAGCGACGCGCCGTCGATCAATCCGCTGCAGCCGGACGAACTCGACACGTTCGCCTACCAGTTCTCGCAGCAGACGCGGGTGGAAGGCGCGGATGCGCGCAATCGGTCCATCGAGCAATCCCAGCAGGCGCATCTGACCGCCAGCTATCATCAGTCGCTCTACCCGGACACCCCGCTGAACCTCACCGACAAGCCGGAGTCGCAGAACTACTACTTCTACCAGCTGGACGATACGGCCAGCAGCGTGGCGCGCATCGGGTATCGCGACGGCGCATTGGTGGAGGCTTCGATCGAGCAATCTGCGAACCGCTCCACCCGCATCATGAAATACGTGATGGGCGACCTGCAGCAAGACGCCATCATGCCCTCGCAGGTCTCCCGCACCTTCGATTTGCTCGATCGGCTCGGACCGGGCGAGCCGGACAATCGATCGCCCGGATCGCTCGATATGGCGATCTGGCGCGACACGCTGGCGGCGGCCAGCAGCCTCGCGTTGATGAAAACCGACCCCGCGCTGCTGCGGGCCGCGCGATTCGACATGACGGCAGGCCATACCGCGCGCTGAACCGCCGGCATTGCGCGGCGCCGTCCGGACGCTTCGGCTGGCGCCGTAGCGTCCGCGGGACAAAACCGGTACCTTGGCATGGTGTCCGCATCGACGGAGGCGCCATGGCAACCATTGCATCCCTTGCCGAAACCGCGGCCCTTGTGGGCGACATCGCGCGCGCCAGCATGCTCGCCGGCCTCATGGACGGCCGCGCGCTGACGGCCACCGAGCTATCGCGGCTCGCCGGCATTACGCCGCAGACGGCCAGCGGCCATCTTTCCCGGCTGACCGTCGCCGGCCTGCTGACGGTCCAGCGGCAGGGCCGTCACCGTTATTACCGCCTGGCCTCGCCGTCCGTGGCCCGCACGCTGGAAAGCCTGATGACGCTCGCCGCCGAACGCCACGGCGTGCGGACGGATGCCGCGCCCGCGCTCGCCACCGGGCCGAAGGACCAGGCGCTGCGGTACGCCAGGACGTGCTACGACCACCTGGCAGGCGAACTGGCCGTCGCCATCGCCGACAACATGACCGCGCGCGGCCACATCGATCTTTCCGGCGAGGGCGGCGCCCTCACCAGACAAGGCGAAACGTTCCTGAGCGAACTTGGCATCCGGCTGGATGGAGGCTGCCGTGGAGCCTCGACGTCCGGGCGCGGGCGCATCTTCTGCCGGCCCTGCCTGGACTGGAGCGAACGGCGCTTTCATATTGCCGGCGCGCTGACCGCCGGCACTGTGCGCGCATTGTCTGGAACAGGGGTGGGTGCGCCGCGTCAAGGGCACACGCGCCGTCGCGGTCACGCCGTTGGGCCGGTTGCGGTTCCGGGATGTGTTCGGAATCGGCCAGAAAACCTGAGCTGTCGCAGTGCGGTGTCCGCAGCGGTCGCCAGCGCTAATATCGATGCCTCTTGCCAACCCCATGGAAATCAACATGCAAAACACGAAAGTTGCGCTGATCATCGCGGGCGGTTCCGGACAAGGCGCGGCCACGGCGCGCAGGCTTGCCGCGGACGGCTACCACGTCGGCATACTGTCGTCGTCCGGCAAGGGAGAAGCCCTCGCCAAGGAGCTCGGCGGCGTGGGCGTCACGGGAACGAATCAGTCGAATGACGACCTGAAGCGCCTGGTCGACCTGGCAATGGACAAGTGGGGCAGGATCGATGCGCTGGTGAATTCCGCCGGCCATGGCCCCCGGGCCCCCATCGTGGAAATCTCCGACGAAGACTGGCATCGCGGCATGGACGTCTACCTGCTCAGCGCCATCCGTCCCATCCGGCTGGTCACGCCCATCATGGAAGCCCAGGGCGGCGGCGCCATCGTCAACATCACCACCGCCTGGGCGTTCGAGCCTGCGGCGATGTTCCCCACATCGGCGGTATTCCGCGCAGGACTGGCCAGCTTCACCAAGATCTATGCGGACGCGTATGCGGCCAGGAACATCCGCATCAACAACGTTCTGCCGGGCTGGATCGACAGCCTGCCCGGCACGGAGGAACGCCGGCAATCCGTACCCATGGGCCGATACGGGAAGGTGGAGGAAATCGCGGCGACGGTCGCTTTCCTGCTGTCGGAAGGCGCGGGATACATCACGGGCCAGAACATCAAGGTCGACGGCGGGCTGACGCGGTCGGTGACCTAGGGCCTGTTGACGCTGGCCCGCTGCTGGACGGAACGCAGCGTTACGTCGCCACCGCCTGCTCCAACGTCAGGCCGCGGTCTCCGTCCAGCGTCACGTGGGCGCCCAGCGGCAGCGTCAGGTTGGGATCGCCATGGCCGCTGGGCCAGCCGGCGATGACCGGTATGCCGAGTCCACTGAAATAGTCCTGCAGCAGCGTGTAGATGGCGGCTTGTGCGAGGCCGTCGGGTTCCGATGCGCCCAGACCGGTGAAGCTTCCGGCCAGCACCCCGCGCAGGCCGACGAACTTGCCGGCCTCGCGCAGCTGGGACAGCATGCGGTCCACCCGTGGCGGCGCCTCGTTGACGTCTTCGATGAACAGGATCGCGCCGCGCGTATCGATCTCGTGCCGCGACCCGATCAATGCGGCGATCAATGTCAGGTTTCCGCCGATCAGCCGGCCCGACGCCCGTCCCGGCAGCAAGGTGGTCAGCATGGGCTGCGGAGGCGGCGCCACGGGACTGCCGGACCCGGCCTGGCCGCCGATCATCCGCCACAAGGCGGACTCCGTGGGCGGCTCGCGCCCCGCCAGGAAATCCTGGCCCAGCATGGGACCGTGAAAGGTCACGAAGCCCGCGTGCCGCTGGATCGCCAGATGCAAGGCGGTGATATCGCTGTAGCCGATGAACGGCTTGGCGTGCCTGCGCAGCAGCCCATAGTCCAGGGCGTCCAGCAAGCGCCAGGAGCCGAAGCCGCCTTGCAGGCACCACACGGCGCCGACGTCCGGCGCCGCGAACGCATCGTGCAGGTCCCGCAGCCGCGCCGCGTCGGGGCCGGCCAGATAGTCCAGCGGCGCCTGCATGCGGGTGCGCGATGCCGGCATGATGCGCGCCGCCACGTTCCTGGATTGCAGCCAGCTGGCGGCATCGTCGGCGGCGTTCGGGGCGGCCGACGCGGGCGCCACGATGGCCACCGTGCTGCCGGGGCGGAAGGCCGGCACGGGCGCGGCGAAGCGTCCGTGCCCCATCGCCGGCAGGGATGCCGTCTCGGCGCTCGATGCTACGCCGCTGTCGCCCTGCCCCTGTCCGCGCCGCACCGCCGGCGCACACCCCGACAACAGCACGCCGGCCAGCCCCAGCGATGCGGAAGCGCCCAGCAGGCGCCGACGCTTGGCGGACAGTGGCGGATGTGGCAGCGGGCGTTTCATCGGTAAATCACGCGCGGAATCGGACATGCGTTCGGAAGTCATCGAGGGATAAGCGGGCGCAGCGATTTTAAGACGGGGCGGCAGAGCACCGCCGGCCGGGCGTGTGGCGCGGCATGCCGCAGACGTACGGGTTTCCCGCAGTGTTCGCGTTGCGGAGGAACGGCGTATCTTGTTCGTACGTTAATCATACAAACCACACGGCCACGGCCGGCAAGGGGATGACGATGAAGCGACGCACCGCGCTGAAGACGATGGGCTGCACGGCGATCCTTGCCATGTCGCCGACGGCAAGAGCCCAGTCCACTTCCGGGTATCCCAACCGGCCATTGAAGATCATCGTGTCATCGACGCCGGGCAGCGCCACCGACGTCGCCGGCCGGCTGGTGGGCGACATGCTGGCCGAGCGCTACCGCCAGAGCGTCGTCATCGAGAACAAGCCCGGCGCCGGGGGCGTCATCGGCATGACAGCCGCCGCGGCGGCGGAGCCGAACGGCTATACCCTGACCACGGGCGGCCTGGGACACAACGTGCTGCCGCCCGCGACGCTGCGCGGATTGCCTCTGGACATTCCGCGCGCCCTGCTGCCCGTGGCGCAGGTGGCGGAGTTCGTCAATGTGCTGGTGGTGCGTCCGGATCACCCCGCCAGTTCTGTGCAGGACCTGATCGCCGACCTCAGGAAATCGCCCAGGAAAGCTCTGTACGGCAGCAATGGCGTGGGCAGCTCCGCGCAGATGACCGCCGAGCTGTTTGCCATGCAGACCGGGCTGCAGCTGGACCACGTGCCTTACAAGGGCGCCAGCGAAGCGCTGGTGGGCACCTCGATGGGCGACCTCGATCTGTGTTTCATGAACATGCCCCCCACCCTCCCCATGCTGCGCGCCGGCAAGCTGAAAGCCCTGGCGGTGACCAGCCCCTATCGCGCCCGCCAGCTGCCTGACGTACCCACCATGCAGGAGCAGGGCATGCCGGATTTCGAAGTCACCAGCTGGCTCGGCATGTACGTGCCGGCCAAGGTCAGCCCGGCCATCGTGGCGCAACTGTCGCGCGACATCGTGCAGGGCATGTCCACGACGCTGCAGCAGCAGCGCCTGATCGCCGCCGGACTGGAACCCAAGTTCCGCGAGGCCGAAGATTTCCAGGCCTTTTCCGCCGCCGAACTGCAACGCTGGAGCAGCGTCGCGCAACGGGCCAATATCGTCGTCGAGTACGGCGGCAAGGGATAGCGCGCCGCCCGGCCGGCGCGCCGTCATGCGCGGGTGAATGCTAGGCCGCGACGTAGGCGGTCTTCACTGCGGTATAGAACTCCAGCGCATATTGTCCCTGCTCGCGCGCCCCGTAGCTGGACGCCTTGCGTCCGCCGAAGGGCGCGTGATAGTCCACCCCCGCCGTGGGGCAATTGACCATGACCATACCGGCCTGCGACTCCCGCTTGAAGTGGTTCGCATGCTTCAGCGACGTCGTGCAGATGCCGGACGAAAGACCGAACTCCGTATCGTTGGCGACTTCCAGCGCCTCTTCATAGCTGCCTACCGGAATGGCCGCCGCGACGGGGCCGAAAATTTCCTCGCGGCAGATGCGCTGGGCATTGCTGCAATCCACGAAGAGCGCGGGACGCATGAAATAGCCTTCGGTATCCGCCTTGATGCGCTCGCCGCCATAGGCGAGCACCGCACCTTCATCCTTGCCGATGCGCAGGTAGTTTTCGTTCTGCGCCAATTGATTTTCGTCGACCACGGGGCCGATATCCGTGCCAGCCTGCAGCGCATGGCCCACCTTCAGTCCTTCCAGGCGGCGCTTCACGCCCTGAACGAACGCGTTGTAGATGCCGCGCTGGACGATGAAGCGGCTCGACGCCGTGCAGCGCTGACCGGTCTGGAAATATGCGCCGTTGACCGCGCATTCCACCGCCACATCCAGGTCGGCATCATCCAGAACGACCAGCGGGTTCTTGCCCCCCATCTCCATTTGCACCTTGGCGAGCCGCCCGATGGCGGCCTCCGCCACCTTGCGGCCGGTGGCGACGGAACCGGTGAAGCTGATGGCGTCCACACGGCGGTCTTGCAGCAAGGCCTGCCCCACCACCGAGCCGCGCCCCATGACCAGGTTGAACGCGCCTTCCGGCAGACCGGCGCGGCTGATGATTTCCGCCAGCGCCCACGCACATCCGGGCACCAGGTCTGCCGGCTTGAACACCACGGCGTTTCCGTATGCCAGCGCCGGCGCGATCTTCCAAGCGGGAATGGCGAGCGGGAAATTCCAGGGCGCGATGATGCCGACCACGCCCACCGGCTCCCGCGTCACCTCCGGTTCGATGCCGGCGCGGTTGACGGGGAGCACCTGTCCCGGCACCCGCACCGCTTCGCCAGCAAAGAACTTGAAAATGCCGCCAGCCCGGTCGACTTCGCCACGCGCGTCGTTCAGGGTCTTGCCCTCTTCGCGCGCGAGCAGCGTTGCAAGCTCCTCGCGGCGGGCAAGGATCTCGGTGCCGATGGCGTCCAGCACATCGAATTTGCGCTGTGCGGTCGTGCGGGCCCATGATCGCGCCGCGGCGCGCGCCGCGCCGATGGCCTGCGCGGCCTGTTCCGCATCCGCCTGAGCGTATTCGCCGATGACGTCGGCAAGATCGGAAGGATTGATGTTTGCGCGCGCCTGCGCGGAGGCGACCCACCGGCCGCCGATGTAGTTGTCGTGCATGATGGTCCTGGTCGATATGGAGGGAATGCGGGAAGGCCGCCTCAAGGCAGTACGGCCTCGATCAGGAAGGGCGACGGCTCGGCCACCGCCTGATGGAACAGCCGGCGCAGTTCGGACGTGGTGGTTGCCTTTGCCGCCGGCACACCGAGCGAACGGGACAGCTGCACCCAATCGACGGACGGGCCGGACAGGTCGAGCAAGGCCTGCACGTCGGGACGCTGCAGCACATGGCCGGTGCGCTGCATTTCGTTCTGCAGCACCTGATAGCGGCGGTTCGCCGCGATCACCACCACCACGTTGGCGCGCTCGCGCGCCATGGACCAGAGCGCCTGCGCCGTGTAGAGCGCGCTGCCGTCCGATTGCAGGGCCACCACCTTTCTGTCGGGCGCGGCAATGGAAGCGCCGAAGGCTGCGGGCAGGCCCTGGCCGATGGCGCCGCCGGTCATTACGATGGTGCTGTGGCGGGCCGCTTGGCTTGCCATTGCATTGAACGGAAAGCCGATCGTGCCGCCCTCCACCGAAACGATGGCCTGGTCGGGAAGGTTGGCTGCGATCACCTGCGCTGCCGCCGCGGCGGTCAGATCGTCGCTCAGGCCCGCATCGGAAATCCGTGCCGGCGCCTGCAATCGCGCCGGCTGCAGACCGAGCGAGTCGGCCAGCCGGCGCAGCGCCGCCAGGCCGCCGCCGCCCGGCTCGGACAGCGTCGTCATGCGAGCAGGATCGCCAAGGTAGCTCGGATAGCCCTGCGCCCCGAAAAACGCCACCGGCGGCAAGGCATCGACCAGCGCTACCCGGGCGTACTCCAGCAGGTAGGGATGCCCTTGCTCGGCCAGGTAGGAAAAACGCCGGATGGAAGGCAGGCCGCCGCCGTGCTCGCTGCGCGCCGGGAAGGTTTCGCCGATCAGGTCTACGTTGTCCAGTTGCGCGAAACGCGATGCCTGCGTCAAGGCTTCCGTCGTCATGGCGCCGGCGCCCAGGAACAGCAACACCCGCTGGCCCTGGCGGATCGTTTGCGCCAATGTGTGGACGGCCGATTCATCGAAGACGCCCCGCGCCGGCGCGCACGCCACCGCCGCCGGCCCCCAGTCGGCGGCTCCCTGCTGCATGTCCATCGGCAGCACGAGGCTCGCAATACCGCCGTCCGGCCGCAGGACTTCCCGCAGGGCGGACTGCACGCCGGATTGCAGGTTGGCCATGCTATCGGCGCGCCATACCCCCGCGGACACCGGACGCGCGAGCGACTCGATATCCGACGCCAGGGGCGGATCGGCAGACAGGTGCCACGACATGTGCTCGCCGATCACGTTCAGAATGCGCGAGCGCGCGCGGCGCGCGTTGTGCAGGTTCGCGATCGCGTTCGCAAAGCCGGGACCCAGGTGCGTCAGCGTCATCGCCGGCATGCGCGAGATACGGAAATAGCCGTCCGCGGCGCCCGAGCACACGCCCTCGAACAGGCTCAGGATGGGCCGCACCTGCGGAACATGATCCAACGCCGCGACAAAGGGAAGCTCCGTCGTGCCAGGGTTGGCGAAACACACCCGCAGGCCTGATGCCGCGGCCGAACGCAGCAGCCATTGCGCGCCGTTCTGCGCGGCCGGCCCGGCTGCCGGCGGGGCCGCATGCGCGGATGCCGGGAAGACTGATGCGGCGCTGTCGGCCGGCAGGTTCGATACGTCGGGCATGGCCTCAGGATCCAAATTTCAACGACACGCCAGCCTCGCGGGCAACGCCCGCCCAGCGTTTCAGCTCATCGCGGTTCAGCTTGGCAAACGCCTCCGCTCCGGCGCCCTTCGGCTCGAAGCCGGCGCCGCCCAGCGTCTTCGCAGTCGCCGGATCGCGGACGCCTTCGACGATGGCGTCGCTCAGGCGCTGGACCAGCTTCGCGTCCATCCCGGCCGGGCCGTAAACGCCCAGCCAGCTGGTGACCGCAAAGTCGCGCATGCCCAACTCCTCCATGGTCGCGACATCGGGAAGCTCGCGGCTGCGGTAGGGGCTGGTCACGGCCAGCGGCCGCACCAGGCCCTTCTTGATCAGGCCCATGACCGGCGGAAGATTGCTGAAGGTGAAATCGAGATTGCCGTTCGTCACGTCGACCAGCACTTCCGAACTGCCCTTGTAGGGAACATGCAGGCATTTCACGCCGTTGCGCATGCAGAAGAATTCCGCCGTCATGTGCGCGGAAGTCCCCGTGCCGTTGGAGCCATAGCTGAGCGCATTCGCGCTCTTCGCACGTGCGCGGGCCAGCAGGTCGTCGAGAGACCGGATAGGCGAGTTGGCGCCAACCACCAGCACGTTGACGAATTCCGCGACCTCGGCGATGGGGGTGAGCGCGCTGCCGTAGTCGATGGGATAGCCCTGGGAGGTCGCCGGCGGCAAGACGATCCCGCCCAGCCCGTTCAGCAGCAGCGTATATCCGTCGGCCGGCGCCCGCGCGACCATCTGGCTGCCGATCAGGCCGTTGGCGCCCGGCCGATTCTCCACCACCACGGGTTGCCCGAACCGCCGGGAGACGATCTCGCTGACCAGCCGTCCAGCGATGTCGGTTACCCCGCCGGGCGGGTACGGCACGATGAGCTTGATCGGTTTGGACGGCCAGGTCGGATCATCGGCAAATGCCGGACGCCAGGCAGCGAGCGCGCACAGGCCGCCTGCGGCGGCCTGCAATAAGGCACGACGTTTCATGATTCACTCCAGGTTTACCAAGGCCTTCGTGCCCGGTTGCAAGCGGATGAACTCGGTGAAGCGATGCTGCGGTGAAGCGGTGCTGCGGTGAAGCGATGCTGCGGTGAAGCGATGCTGCGGTGAAGCGGTGCTGCAGTGAAGCGGTGCTGCGGTGATGCTTGATGTGTGATGCGTGATGCGGTGATTCCGCGGGATCGCTGCTGGCGATCCCGCTCAAGCCATGCCGCGGCGATACGCCGCGTTCAAATGGCGGCGCCCCGGCGGCTCGGCGCCATCAGGGCATCCCAGGAACCGCCCTTCATGAATTGCGCCCAGCGGCGGTAATAGGCCCGCGCGTTCTCCTCGGTGTACTCGCCATTGACGACGGCGCCCGGGATTTCCGGCACCGGCTCGGCGTGACCGACGCCCATCTGGTAATTGAAGTACAGCTGACGGGACATGGCGCCCATGCTTGCCTCGGTGGCGCCGGTCCAGTTTTCCATGTCGTCCGATTCCGTCATGCCTCCAGGGCCCGAATAGCGCAGGAAATAATGGCGCGCGGCGTCCTTGACGGCTTCCGGCGCGTCGGCGTCGATCAGGTACATCCGCCACATCTCCATTTCGGTCGGACTGATGGGATGGAACACCGCCAGAGAGCGGGGCTGACGCCCATGGAAAGACATATTCGGGAAGATGGTGCCCACGCTCAACTGCACCCGCATGCGGTCGCCCAGCGTACGCACACGCGTCTCGTGCACTTCGCGGTAATAGGCTTCCACCTCCGGATACCGGGCGTACATCGGCGAATAAGGCGGCTCTTCGAAGTAAGGCAGGCGCCCCAGCAAACCATGGCCCAGCTGCGGGAAGCAAATGGCCGAACGCGAAACCGACGGGTCGCGACGGCCCTTGCCGCCGCTGGGACCGATGCCCACGATGTCCACCGACCGGTGGCTGATGTCGTGGTACAGGTCGCCGATGAAGTTCTCGGGCGCGAACTTCCAGTTGCAGTTCACGCGCCATTTCTGCACGCCGCCGATCACTTCTGAGCCGCCTTCGCGGCCGTCGCGGTGGTCCAGCGCGGCATCCAGATAAAGCCGCATGCCGCCCAGGTATTCCTCGAAAGGCGGCGCGTTGGGGTCCCAGGTGGCGAAGATGGCGCCCTTGTAGTTGCAGACCTGGGCCACTGTCTTCAGGCCCCATTCCTTCTTGTTCAGCTCGCCCTTGTAATGTGTGGCATGACCCGGGACGCCGACCAGTTCTCCCGGCCGCTCCACCAGCTTGCCGTCGGTGGAAAAGCTCCACCCGTGGTACGGACAGGTGAAGGTGCGGTTGTTGCCGTGATCGTAGCGGCACAGCTTCATGCCCCGGTGCGCACAGCTATTGAGCATGACCTGGATTTTGCCCTGGCGGTCGCGCGTCAGGATGACGGATTCGGTCCCCATGCGCGAGACGAAGTAGTCGTCCGCCTTCGGCACCAGGCTCTCGTGCCCGACGAACAGCCAGGCGCGGGAAAAGATGTGCTCCAGTTCCTGCTTGAAAATTCCGTCGTCGACGAAGATGGAACGGCTGACCATTCCTTCGTCGGCGCGGACCAGGGTCTCGATGCTAGACGCTGACATGACTATCCCGCCACGTTGTTGCAGGGCCGGGCTGAGCCGCCCCGGCCGGTACCCCGAGCGCTCGCCCGGGCCTGAATACGATAATCCTACAAACTGCGCCGCCAAATTGGGGGAAGTACCGATCCCCCGTCCTGGACTACGCGTTTGCGCCAGCCTGGCGCGCCAAGGGCCATGCCTGGCCATTCACCATGGCCTTGGGCTGCTTGCCGCCCAACGCGTCGAGCAGGTTATGCACTGCCAGATCAATCATGGCGCGCCGCGTCTCCACCGTCGCGCTGCCGATGTGCGCCTGGAGAACCACGTTGGGCATGCCGATCAGCGGGCTCGATACCGGCAAGGGTTCCTGAGTCATGACGTCGAGTCCCGCGCCGGCGATCGTGCCATTCTTCAGCGCATCGATCAGCGCCGCCTCGTCGACCACCGCGCCTCGCGCAGTGTTCAGGAGGATGGCGGTTTTCTTCATCAGGCCGAATTCACGCGCGCCCACGCTGTGCCGGGTTTCCGCCGTCAGGGGAATATGCACGCTGACCACATCCGCCTGCGCGAACAGGGCGTCGCGTTCGACATAGCGGGCCAGTCCTTCCGACTCGGCCTGGGCGTCGGGTTTGCGGTTGTGATAGATCACGTCCATGTCGAAGGCGCGCGCGGTGCGCGCCACCACGCGGCCGATACGCCCCATGCCAAGCAAGCCCAGCGTCTTGCCCCGGATATCGGTGGCAAGCGGGAAAGGCCCTTTCGTCCACGCCCCGGACCGCACGAAGGCATCGCCGGCCACCAGATTGCGCGCGACGCACAGCATCAGACCGATGGTCAGGTCGGCGACCGCGCCGTCCAGTACCCCGGGGGTATTGCACACCAGCACCTTGCGTGCATTTGCGGCGTCCATATCCACGTTATCGAAGCCCACCGCGAAGTTGGATACGACCTTCAGCGCCGGCAACGCATCCAACAGCGCGCCATCCACGCGGGTCTTCACCGTGCACACCATGCCGTCGATGGCGGCCCACTGCGATTGCGGCAGGGCTTCCAGGGGGCTTTGACCCGCCGGCACATCGACCGTATCGAAGGCCGCATCCAGCAATTGGCGCAAGTCCTGGGGAACGGGCGCGGTCACGATGATGCAGGGTTTCTTGGTCATTCCAGATCACTCCAGTGGGAACGAGCGCCGGGCCTCAGCCCTGCACGCTCTCGATATCGGTGGCGAAGACGTTCACTTCCTCGCCAGTGATGGCGGCAGGGCCGGCCGGGTGTTCGAGATAGCGCACGGTGATCCAGAATCCGTCCTGCGGATTCTCCACGACCTCTGCGATCGCGCCATCGGCCATGCGCACCTTGTCTCCGGCGGCCAGCTCGACGAGATTCACGGTTTTCCAATCAGTCATGGGCAGACTCCCGAGAGCCAAAGAACCGGTGGATTCACATCGACAATTGCTCGCTCGGCACGCGCACGCGTATGCCGTCAAGCTCCGCCTTCATGATCAACTGGCAGGACAGCCGGCTGGCATGCGAGCGTTCCGGGACGACCTCAAGCAAGGCGGCCTCCGTCGGGCTGGCCGGTTCGAGCCTGGCGAGCCACTCCTCGTGCACCAGCACATGGCAGGTGCCGCATATCGCGCCGCCTCCGCATTCGGCCACGATGCCTTCCACGCCGTCGCGGCGCGCCGCCTCCATCAAAGACCAGTCCTCCGGCACCTCCGCGGTGTGCTCGGTGCCGTCGGGTAATTCGAATATCGCTACGGGCATGGTGATTCCACGTTCAACGGAAGAAAACGACGCCGGCGTCACGCCGGCTCCTGCCATACGGCGTTCAAGCGCTGCACGGCACGCACGAATTCGGCCGGGCTGTCCACGGCTTCGACGGCCACGAGACGGCCTTCCTGGCGGCGCTCCACGATCCAGCCGCGCGGCGTGTCGATCATCTCGTCATGGCAGGGCCGGCCCGGGTGCACCATGCCCGCCATCTGAAGGCGGCAGCCATGCTGCTCGGACCAGAACGTCGGCACGCGCTCGGGCGTCGGCGCCTTGCCGGCGATGGCGCACGCAGCGATACGCGCCTGCGCCATCGCGTTCTGTACGCTTTCGATGCGCATCGAAAGCCCAAGCTCCCGCCGATAGCCGATGCTGCAATCGCCGACGGCATAGATATCGGGGGCGGACGTGCGGCAGGCGGCGTCGACCACGACGCCGCCCTGGCATGCGATGCCGGCCCGCTCTGCCAGACTTGTATTGGCGACGGCGCCGATGGCCACCAGCACGGCCGGCGCGCGGTACACGCGGCCGTCGGCCAGGGTGGCATGCCACTGCCCCTCCGTCCGCCGCCAGGACTGCACGGCGGCGCCATGCACGAGCTCGATGCCGGCGCCGCGATGCATCGCGGCGAAACGCTCCGCGGTCAGCGGCGACACCTTGCCCGGCATGATGCCGTCGGCGGCCTCCAGCACGGTCACCGCCACGCCCAGCTTCGCCGCGGACGATGCCGCTTCCAGCCCGAGGTATCCGCCGCCGACCACCAGCAGCCGGCCGCCGGGCGCCAGCGCGGCGCGCAGCAGCAGACTGTCATCCGCGTTGCGCACGGCGTAGACGCCCTCGCCTTGCAGGCCCGGAAGTCCGCGCGCAATCGCACCCGTGGCGAGTACCGCATGGGCGAAGCGCAGCGTGCGGCCGGACCGGGTGCCCAGCGTATGCGTACGGGGGTCCAGCGTCTCGACCGGATCTCCCTGGATCCTGATCAGGCCGAGTTTCTCGAACACCGCCTCGCTGCGAAGCACGATGCGCGTCACGTCCGTGGCGCCCAGCAGCAATGCCTTGGACAACGGCGGCCGCTCATACGGAGCGTGCGCTTCATCGCTGATCAGGGCGATCGGTCCCTGCACGCCTAAGCTGCGCAGGGCGCAGGCGCACTCAACGCCGGCATGTCCCGCCCCGATAATCGCCGTATGGACTTCGGCGTTCGTCATCATGCCCCCCCTGCCAGCCAGCTTTGATGAATGTCCCCAGCGCCTTAGAAGAATGTCGTCAATGCCTTGGACAGCAGCACGTTCTGATCGAGCAGAATCTCGCGGCTCAAAATCTTCCACGACGCCCCGTCCCTTCTCAGGACATCGTTACGCTTGCCGACGAACAGCGAAACCTCACCCTGCAGCCGGTTCTGGTAAACCAGGAAGCGCGAACGCACCGCCACCTGCTGCACGCCGGCGGCATCCCCATCCACCCGGGTGATCCGCACGTTGGTCACAAGGTGCGAGATGCGCGATGCGGGTTCTTCGGCCCAGTGGATACCGGTGTTGATCTGCGCCACGCGCTGACGCAGCGTCTCGATGCCTTCGTCAAACCAGGCGGCTTCGCCGGGACCTGTGTATTCCGCCGCCATCGCATCGCGCCGCACATTGCGCGCCAGCGGCATGCGATACACGATGGACTCGTCGAGCAGCGTCAGCCAGGTATCGAAGTCGCGGGAATCGAGTACATCCGCTTCGTAATGCAGGAACTGCTGGACCTCCCACCACAGCCGGGGATCGGCGTCCGGATGGGACGGTGTTGCGTCCTGCGGGGCTGCCTGTATGGGGGCGGTCGTCTGCATCGATGTCTCCTCGGTGGCATAGGCGGCGCCGGGCCGGCTAATGCCAGTCCAGCGCCTGGCTCGAGCGCAAACGAGCCTCTGTGTGTTCGACGTGGGTGCGGGCGCGATCCCGCGCGGCTTCCGGGTCGCCAGCCTCGATGGCCTCGAACAGCGCTTCGTGCTCGCGCTGCGCCTGGCTGGCCCGGCCGGCCAGCTTGGCCGAGCGCGAACGCGACACCAGCAGGTTCTGCCGCAGCAGGCCGGCCAAAAAATCGAAGAAGCTCAGGTAGTGCTCATTCTTGGTCGCTTGCGCCACCGCCCGGTGAAATCCCAGGTCGGCATCCACGCCCGCCGCCACATTGCGGTCGGCGATCGCCTGCGCCATCGCGTCCAACGCGGCGCGCATCGCGGCCAGATCGGTCTCGGTACGCCGCTGTGCGGCCAGCGTTGCCGCCTCGATCTCGAAACCGCGGCGCAATTCCACGATGCGCAGGACCTGCTCGGCATCGCCTTCGTCGGCCACCATCATGCGCAGAACCGCCGGCCGGGTAGTCATCATGACCGTCAGGCCTACCCCCTGCTTGCTCTGCACCAGCCCTTCCGCCTTCAGCCGGGACACCGCTTCACGCAGCACGGTGCGCGAGACATTGAGCCGGTCGGCGATGATCTGCTCCGGCGGCAGCACTTCTCCCACCGAATACTGGCCGCCGGTGATCTCCGCGGCCAACAAGTCGGTGATGCGGTCGGTCAGGTTGGCGTCTGGCCGCAGCGTGGGAACGGGTTCTTTCTTCAGGAATGCCATGAGTCTGCTTCAAACTGGTCAATTGCGCGGGCGCGCGGCGTGTCGAAAGGCGCAGTACGGGGCGCTGCCGTAGGATAATAATACAAACTCGAATTCACCCCGCCCCCTTTCACCGCCATGCCTGCCGTTCTCCCCCTGGCGCTCCACGGTTTGGTCGCGATGTGCGCCCCGGCGTAAAACCCATGCCGCACCAATGACCAGGTCAATATGGAGACAGCGTATCGCCGTTTATCGTATTTTCATACTAGTGGTTTCCCGGGCCGCGGCCCGATCGCTCGCGCCAACGTGGCGAAAGACGAGGCGATGCGTTCGGCCGCCACGCAGCCATACCCCAGGATAAGACCTGACGGCGCGGATCGGGGCGATGCGTAGTAGCCGCTGAGCGGACGCACCAGTATGCCGGCTGCCTCCGCCCGGCGCGTTACCTCCACATCGTCAACGCCGTCCGGCAACGCAAGGACCAGATGAAGGCCCGCTTCTCCCCCATGCACGCTCAGCCCGTTCCCGTAGGTTTGACCGATCGCCTCCAATATGGCGTCCCGGCGCTGCTGGTACAGCGCGCGCATCCGGCGTATGTGGGATGCGAGATAACCGCCGTCGATGAAGCGCGCCAGCGTTGCCTGGGTCATCATCTGGCCCTCCCGATAAAGCTCCGCGCTGCCCTTTGCAAACAGCGCCGCCATCGAGTCCGGGACAACCATATAACCCACGCGCATGCCGGGGAACAGCACCTTGCTGAAGCTGCTGACGTAGATAACGCGGCCATCCTCGTCCAGCCCCTGCAGGGCGGCCAGCGGACCGATGCCATAACGGAATTCGCTGTCGTAGTCGTCCTCGACGATCCAGCATCCGTGTGTGCGCGCGTATGCCAGCAGCATGCGGCGCCGCTGCAGACTCATCACGCAACCAAGGGGGTACTGGTGCGACGGCGTGCAGATGATCAGGCGGGGGGGACGCTTCAAGTGTCTGGCCGACGGGTTGATGCCTTCGGCGTCCACGGGGATGGGCACCGGTTTCAGGCCGGAGGACAGCAGGAGATTGCGCAGCCCCCAATAGCACGGATCCTCAACCCAGACCTCGTCGCCAACGTCGCACAGCAGACGGATCGCGAGGTCGACCGACTGGTGGATGCCGGTGGTGATGACGACCTGCTCCGGCGCACAGGCGGTCGCCCGGGACACCCGCAGGTAGGTCGCGATGCTCTCGCGCAGCGGGGGATAGCCGCCGCCAGGCGCGTAGGTCATCAGCTCATGGCGGGCATGCCGCCAGACCTGGTTCTGCAGGCGGCTCCACAGCCGGGCCGGGAACGCCGTCACGTCCGGCACGCCAGGCATGAACGCCCCCCACTGGACCCGGGATACGCCTGCCATTTCGATGGTGCGCCGCCCGCGCCGGGAGAGCCCCATACCGCCCGCCGGCTGGCGCGGCGTCCTTTCACGCGACGGCCCCGAAGCGGGCGGCCGGGTCTCGGCGACATAGGTTCCGCTGCCGGTTCTGGATACGACATAGCCCTCGGCTTGCAATTGCTCGTAGGCCTGGATCGCGGTATTGCGGGCGATGCCCAGGTCGGCGGCCAGCACCCGCGAAGCGGGCAGGCGCAGACCCGGCGTCAGCTGCCCCCGCAGGATCGCGGTCTGCAACAGGCGCACCAGTCTGCGATATGTCGGCTCCGTTGCCGGGCTCTCCAGCGCTGCCCTGAGCCAGTCGGCTACGACGGTGTCCAAGCTCTCTCCCCTGCCCCATCACGCTGGCGCACCCCGGCGCCCCACGGCGAATTGGTTCCATCGTTTTCGCGCGACTGGGTCTATGTCCAAGAACCAATGCGCATGATACTGCGCCGGACTTCCTCCCCCGCGCGCCGCGCGGGCGCCGGGCGAAGCGCGACCATCCTGGGAGAACCGAAATGAACAACGAATCGCTGCAACGCCGCGGCGCAGCGGCCACGCCCCGCGGCATCGCCATAAGCTGCCCTTTCTATGCCGACAGGGCATCGAACGCCGAGCTCTGGGACGTCGAAGGCCGCCGCTACATCGACTTCGCGGCCGGCATCGCCGTGCTGAACACCGGGCATCGGCATCCTCGCGTCACCCAGGCCATCGCGGCGCAACTGGAGCGGTTCACGCATACGGCTTACCAGGTCGTCCCCTACGAATCCTACGTGGCCCTGGCGGAGCGGATCAACGCCGCCACGCCGGGCGCGCACGCCAAAAAGACAGCATTCTTCACCACCGGCGCCGAGGCGGTGGAAAACGCGGTCAAGATTGCCCGCGCGGCCACTGGCCGTCCGGCGGTCATCGCCTTCGGCGGCGCCTTTCATGGCCGCACCTTGCTGACGATGGCGCTGACCGGCAAGGTGGCGCCTTATAAGGTCGGCTTCGGCCCCTTCCCGGGCGATGTCTACCACGTTCCCTATCCCAGCGCCTTGCAGGGAGTGACCCACGCAGACTCCCTGAAGGCCATCCTGAATCTGTTCAAGACCGACGTGGATCCCCATCGCGTTGCGGCCATCATCATCGAGCCGGTGCAGGGCGAAGGCGGATTCAACCCCGCGCCCGTGGCCCTGATGCAGGGACTGCGCGCGCTGTGCGATCAATACGGCATATTGCTCGTCGCCGACGAGGTGCAGACCGGTTTCGCGCGGACGGGCAAGCTGTTCGCCATGGAACATTTCGGCGTCGCGCCGGACATCATGACCTTCGCGAAAAGCCTGGCGGGCGGCATGCCGCTTTCCGGCGTCTGCGGTCGCGCCGAGATCATGGATGCGCCCGCTCCGGGAGGCCTGGGCAGCACCTATGCCGGCAATCCCCTGGCGCTGGCTGCCGCCCACGCGGTGCTTGACGTCATCGCCGAAGAAGGCCTGGCCGAACGCGCGCACGCGCTGGGAGAGCGGCTGCGGTCGCGACTGGATGCCATGCGCGCGCACGTGCCGCAAATCGCGGAGGTGCGCGGCCTGGGCGCCATGGTGGCCGTCGAGTTTGCCGACGCGTCGGGGGCGCCCGACGCGGCGTTCGCCGGCGCCGTGCAACAGCGCGCCTTGCAAAAAGGCCTGCTGCTGCTGACCTGCGGCATGTACGGCAACGTGATCCGCTTCCTGTTCCCGCTGACCGTCCAGGACGACGTATTCGAAGAAGCATTGGCGATCCTGCAGGCGAGCCTGCAGGGCTGATCCGGCGCCGATGGCCAGGGATGCCGCCCGCGCCCGCGAGGCTGCGCGGGCGGCGCGGGCAGGACGGCGAATACCCTCTACGGGCGGAAGGCGAATACCCTCTATCATGGGCGGTCGCGACGGCGTACGGCGCGTCGCATCAGCCGGAGAGCGCGTATGGAATACCTGTTGTCACTGGCCCAGCAACCCGCCGCCTGGATCGCCCTGGCGACGCTCGTTGCCATGGAAGTCGTCCTGGGGATCGACAACCTGATCTTCATCTCCATCCTGACCAACAAGCTGCCCGAATCGCAGCAGGCGCGGGGCCGGCGCATCGGTATCGGTCTGGCGCTCGTGCTGCGCCTGGCGCTGCTCGGGACGGTGGCCTTTATCGTGCAATTGACTCAGCCGCTGTTCGAGGTGTTCGGACGCGGCATTTCCTGGCGCGACCTTATCCTGATCGCGGGAGGTCTGTTCCTGGTCTGGAAGGCGACCAAGGAGATCCATCACCATGTCGACCCGGATCCCGGCGGCGATATGTTCGAGGGCAAGACGGCCACGATCGGCTTCGCCGCCGCCATCGGCCAGATCCTGCTGCTCGACCTGGTGTTCTCGATCGACAGCATCATTACCGCGGTGGGAATGACCGAACATATTCCCATCATGTTCATCGCCGTCATCGTGGCCGTGCTTGTGATGCTGCTCGCGGCCGCCCCCCTGGCCCGCTTCATCCAGCGCAATCCCACGGTGGTCATGCTGGCCCTCGGCTTCCTGCTCATGATCGGCATGACGCTGATCGCGGAAGGGTTCGGCGCGCACGTTCCCAAGGGATACGTCTACGCCGCCATGGCGTTCTCCGCCCTGATCGAAGGCTTGAATCTGATGGCGCGGCGCGCCAGGGAGCGGCGCGCCGCGAACTCCGGCGAACGGTAGGGCGAAGGCAAGAATCTAGCGGCACCCCGCCCCGCTGCGCGTTATCGCAGGCGGGGCTTCTGCCACATTCCCCGCCAGCCGGCGGATTTTTTCCGCCAGCTCGGGCGTCGGCCGTTCATAGCTGTAGCAATACGGCGGCGCCGGGACCGCGTCGGGCCGATAGTCCTGCAACACAGGCTTCGCGTCACCCAGGTACAGGTTGTCCCTCAAACGCAAAGCCGCCTTGAAATCGTGCCTGTAGCCATACCTGGCGTGGGATTTCTCATAGTTGCGGCGGTCGGATTCCCCATTGGGCAACGCGCTGCGATCCGGCGCTTCCGGGATGTAGCGGCAGTAATTCACATTGATGCCTTCCACCGTCGGAAAGAACTCGGGCTCGGCGCAGTTCCGGCGCGATACGTTGCTGAAGATATTTCCCTCGATCAGCGCCCGGGCCTCCAAACTGAAACTCATGCCGTAGAAATCCCAGTTCTCCAGGAGATTGTTGAATAGATGGAATGTGCCGAACTGTCCGCGCGGATTGCGCTGCACCGTATTGAAGAAATAGTTATGGTGCAGCGTCACCCGGGCGATCGCGTCGCGTTCGTAATTCTTGAAGAGATTGGACGAGGTAATGTTGTTCAGCAACATCACCTTGTTGGAATCGTGAAATTTCGTCCATGACACCGTCACATCGGTCGACCCGTTCTTCACATTGAGCAGCCGGTCCGAGAATCGCGAAAGATCCAGGTGGTCCACCCAGACGTCGCGGCTGCCATTGGCCACATTGACGGCCTGCGTGAGCCGGCTCAGCCGCCCGTCTATCGTCAGATGCGTCAGAATGACGTTCCGGCTGCCGTAGACGCCCAGCCCATCGTCGATCAGCGTGACGCGCCTGCCCCGCCCATCGATCGTTACGTTCGACGGCACGCGCAGCTGTGAGTCCAGAACGATCGTCATGTCCGACGCGAACCGTATCCACGTCGGACCCTTGGCATGCTTGAGCGCCTCGCGCAACGTTCCAGGCCCCGAATCGCGGTCGGACGTAACCTCCACAAACCGGCCGCCGAGCCCGCCGGTGGCATCGCGGCCGTAGCCCTCCCGTTGCGCCAGCAGCGACGAGACGATCGGACAGCGGGTATCCGGGATGTCGCAGGATTGATCCGCGGCGGCCGCGCCGCCATACAACACCAACGCCGCAAGCAGCCAACGCATCATGGTCGTCACCTCTCAGGCAGCCGCCCGCGCGGTCAGGAAACCGATATACCAGGGCAGCGCTTCTTCCATCCCGCGCCGCAGGTCGAACAGCGGCGCATAACCGAGCCCGGCCATCGCTTTGGAGACGTCCGCCTGGGAATGACGCACGTCGCCCTCTCGGAACGGCCGGTATTCGGGCGGCAGCGCATAGTCGAAACCGTGCTGCGCAAGGCCGTCTCTGATGATGCCGAACAGATCGTTCAAGGTCGTGCGGCCGCCAACCGCCACGTTGTACACCTCGCTCGTCCCGGCCGCCTGGCGCAACGCCGCGCGCAGGTTGGCCTGCACGACATTGCCCACGAAGCAGAAATCCCGGCTGGTCTCGCCATCGCCATTGATATGGACGGCCGTGCCGCCGATCATGGCCGCGATCCATTTCGGAATCACCGCCGCATAGGCCCCGTTCGGGTCCTGGCGGGGACCGAAAACATTGAAATAGCGCAGGCCCGTCGCGGCGAATCCATACGTGCGCGCGTACACATCCGCATAGATTTCATTGGCGAGCTTGGTGGCCGCATAGGGCGACAACGGTTTGCCGATCCGGTCTTCGCGCTTGGGAAGGTTGGGCTCGTCCCCATAGGTGGAGCTGGACGCGGCATAAACGAAACCGCGGACCGACGCGCGCCGCGCCGCATCCAGCATATTCAGGAATCCCGACACATTGACCTCGTGCGACGTCACGGGATCCTTCACCGAGCGCGGCACCGAGCCCAGGGCGGCCTGATGAAGCACATAATCGGCATCGGCCACCGCCCGTTCGCAGGCCGCCATGTCGCGGATGTCGGCCTCATGCAGCGCGAACCGCGCCCAGTGGTCCTCCCCGACGTTCCTGCGGACTTCGTCCAGGTTGTGCCTGTGCCCGGTGGAAAAATTGTCCAGGCCGACCACATCCTGGCCAAGGCGCAGCAGCGCCTCCACCAGATTCGAGCCGATGAACCCCGCCGCGCCGGTCACCAGCCAACGGCGGCGCCGCGCCAGCATTTCCTCGCGCAGGTCGCGCTGCGATTCGTCGCGCAGCCACGGATAGATCGTCATATCGTCCTTGATGTCAGTTGAGTGCATGAATCCGCATTCCTATTGCTGCGCCGACCGGTCCGGCGCCTTCACGTGCCGCCAGATGCCCCCGCTCAGGCGCAGGTTTTCCGGGGGGCCGGCCAGGTGTTCCCTGAGCCGTTCGAAATAAGCCTGCTTCCACCGCTGGGCGTATGCGTCGGGATCCTCGCCCTGCGCTGGATCGGGAAGCCTTTCCAGCGTGTACGTAATGCGGCCGTTCTCCCATCGCGGCGCATAGAACACCGACGGCACGCCCAGCCTGTGCGCCATATGCGACGCAAAACTCGAGTACGTCACTTCCTGGCCTTCGAATGTCGTTCTGGGCGCCGCCGGATTCGCCGCGCCATCGACCGCCAGGCACAACACGAAGCCCGATGTAAGCGCGCGCATGCAGGCCTTGGCGACCTGGGCTTCGGTCTGGTCTGCCGTGGAGATGAGCGCCGTGGCATAGCTGGTGCGCGCAATGCTCGGCGCGGTCGCCAGCCAGCGCGATGGAATGCCGACCAGTTCCAGGGCCATGAGGCCGGCGTACATGGGACCGACGTGCGCCGTGGCCAGCACGACGCCCCGTCCGGACGCGAGCAGCGGCGCGAAGAAACGTTCCCCGCTGTCCAGGTCGCCCAGCAGGTGCATGGCCTCTTCCGCCTGGTCCTCCCGGCATTCGAGCCAATCGAAGAGAAGATGGTCCACCAGATGGCCCCAGCGCGCCGCGCGCTCCCATTGGGCGCGGTCGGCATCGGCATTGCCGCGCAGCGACCAGGCCCAATCCAGCCGGGCGCGGGGAATGGGCGCCGTATCCAGCCGGTCGTCCAGCCGTGCCAGGGCCTCCTGAAAGGTGTCCGGCAGTTGCTTGCTGCGCCTGGACACATACTGGTCGTACAGCGCCTCGGCTTCTTCCTTGCGGCCCGCCTGGGACAGTGCCCCAATGGCGGACCGCTGCCACAGCAGGTTGTCCGGCGATTTCCGCAGCAGCGCCATCATTTGGTCCGCGGCGTCGCCGTACTGCAATGAATAGCGCAATGCACGCGCGTACAGCGCCCGCGTCTGGTCCAGTTCCGGCGCAAGGTCGATCGCCTGCTTCAGCGGCGCGATCGCTTCCCTGTAGCGCCCCGCGCGCAGCAACGTTTCGCCGTGAAGCGACAGCAGCCGCACGTCCGATGGCGCCGTGCGCAGTCCCGCCTCGAAATGCGCCAGCGCATGCTGCCTGCGGTCATCTTCGGTACCGCGCCGAAGATGCGCCATCCCCAGCGAGGTGCGCAGGGCCGGACTGTCGTGGCCGGCGCGCAGCGCGGCATCGCCCAGGGCGATCGCGGCCGCTATCCTGTCATCGTCGAGCAATGCGCGCACCGCCATTGCGGCCACCCGCACGTTCGGCAGCCGGTCGGGGTCCAGCATGGCAGCGACGCGCGCCGCCTCGGCGGTATCGCCGTTGCGGGCGAATGCCAGCATCCAGAAGTGGGCTTCGCCCGGTTCCCTCGCCGCCAGTCCGGCGGTGGCGCGCGCGACCGCGGCTGCATCCCCGGCCTTCCCGGCCTGCAGACGCAGCTGGATCCGCGCCGCATGCAACGTTACGTCGCCGGGTTCGATCTCCGCCGCGGCATCCGCCTGCTCGATCGCCCGCTCCCATTGTTCCGTTCTGCCCAGCAGGCTCGCCAGCAGCCGGCGATCCTCCAGCTGCGAGGGATACGCGGCCACCAGCACATTCAGCGCGGCGATGGCCGCATCCAGCGCGCCTTCGCGCACGCATGGCGATACCAGCAATCGCCGGACGTCGCGCCGGCCATCCGCGGCACGCACAAGCGCAACGTCGAGCGCATCCATCGCCAGCACGGGGTTATCCGCGGAGCGGATACCGGCGATGACATCGCGCAGCCGGGCGGTGGCGCCGGAATCCGCGGACCGGCTTGCCATGACCGTGTCACCCATGGCGCAGCCCCCTCAACAAAGAAACGGTGATGCGGACGATGAACATCAGCACGAATCCCAGCGCCAGCGCCTCCAGCAGCAGGATCGCCGTACGGGGGCTGCTGGGCCGGTCGGTCGGAACCGGCTGGGCGATGATGGACAAGTACCGCTGCAGGCGCAGGGCGTCCACCATGGCCTGCTGGTAGGACTGTTGGGCCAGCGTCAGGTTCGAATCCGCAAACGCCTGTGCGTTGCGCAACGCCTCGTAGGACTTGAGCAGCGTGGCCTCCGTGTTGCCCTGGCCGCTCAACCGCTGCCGCACCGCCGCAATCCGCTTCTGCAGGGCCGCAACCTGCATCTGCGCCGGCCTTAGCATGGGATGGTCTTTGTTGCCGAGCGCCCGGATCTTGTCCAGATTGATCTGGGCGCTGTTGAGTTCGCCTTCGAGCTGGCTCGACAGATTGAGCAGCATCGTTACGGTGGCCGTGGGATCGATATTGCCGTGTTTCGTCCGCCACGCCGTCAGCGCCTCCCGGGCCTCCAGCGCCTTGCGCTCCGCGCGTTTGACGGATTCCTGGCTCACCCGCAGCTTGTCCTCGACGCCCTTTTCGTTCATCCGGCTCACGAAGTCCTCGGCCAGGCCGATCAGCGCCTTTGACAGGGTGGCCGCGTCGTCCGGCGAAAACGCCTTGACCCGCAACACGTCGATCTGCTCAAGGGCGTTGAAGGAAACCTGGACCGCGGACCGATAGGCGCGATACAGGGCATCTTCGCTCGCATCTTCGGGAAGACGGTTCGCCAGGTCCAGTCCGCCATGCATCAGATATCGGCGCAAACCCACCTTCTGATCGAGCTGGCGCATGCAATCGCGGGACTCCAGAAAGTCCTTGACGGCCCAGCCGTCCACGAAGCCCCCCAGCATGCCCGTCATATTGCCGGTGGTAAGCAAGCTCGACGCCCCGCCCCCGGCCGCCTGCTGCTGGCCGGATCCCGACTGCACGAAGAACCGCGACTCGGCCTCGTAGCGGGGCGTCGCAATGAACATCGCATAGACGAGCGCGGCGACCACCGGCGCGATGACGATGCCCGCGTTGATCCAGCGATGACGGCGGCGCTCGCGCAGCGCCGCCTGCCGTTCGCGATGGCGGCGCTGGATCTCGGACGCGCCGTCAGAGCCCGAACTGGCTGTCCCCGAGTCCGCCTCCGAAGTCGTCTTCCCCGGCGCTGGCGGATTCGCTCCTGGACCGTCTTGGCGGATACTTGCGGATGCACCGGTCGAGGTCGTCTTCGATTCTGAGAGCGCTTCGCTCATACACTAAGCCCTTGAAACAGTAGTCCGCCATCTGGTTCTGGCGATAACTGGAAAAAATAAGCGTCCGGCCGACCAGCCGCTCTTCGAACAGCGCCAGCCACAGGCGCGTAAAGCGGCAGGGCTCGAACGGCATGGCCCCTTCGATCACGTAAACGTCGAAAGCAGGCGCCAATGCGAGCGCGAAGGAAAACTCCTGCCTTGCGTAAAGCGGCCAGTGCTCCATGGGACGCGACAGGCAGCCCGGGTCGCTGACCAGATCCGCGACCAGCTCGAAGGTGGCATCGGCGTCCAGCTCATACATTTCGGAGACGAACTGGATCATGTGCATGCCTGTCGCCTTGCCGCGGATGAAACCCTGCCGGCCTATCGCCCAGGAAACGCTGCCCTCGTGCCTGACGAAACCCTCCCTGGGCGGGCGCAGCCGGCACAGGACGTCGATGAGCTGCCGATGCAGCTCCGGGGTGGGCGATAGCAGCGCATAACGCCCGACAGGAATGTCCAGACTCACATTGGCAAGCAGCGGCTGCCGCGTTCCAAATGCATAAGGCTGGTCGGTGACGCCGTTGAGATGGATCATCGCTGGCCCTCACATCGGCTGGACGTTGCTGCGGGCCAGGCGCTCCGCCGCCAGGGCGATCACCGCCAGGAAGACCAGCGAAGTCAGGAAGTAGCTCAGGCTGGCGTCCTGCGAGTCATAGCCGTCGAAGTAGGCCGAGCGCAGGAGCTGCATGCCATGGGCGAACGGCGACCAGAGCAGCCAGGGGCGGAATTGCTCCGGCAGCTGCTCCGACACGAAGAACACCCCCGAGAAAATCTGCAGGGCACGCTCGATCACCGGCGCCAGGCGCAGGAAGAAGTGCCAGGCTGTCGCGATCGCGCCGAACAGCACGCCCATTGCGGTGCCTCCTATTCCCATCAGCACGACGTAGAACACAAAACCCGCCAGGTTGGCAGGCAGCGTGATCAGCCCCAACGCGCTGCCGATCCCGATCAATACGGCGAACGCGGCCAGATACACCGGCACGTAGATCAGCGCCTGCACCAGGGCGCCCATGAGCGGCGTGACGCCCTGGAAGTTCAACAGCCCGCGCGCCGATACATAGCTCGTGCTGCTTCGGAAGATCGTCTGCCGGAACATGATCCAGGTCGTCGCGCCCAACAGCGAGAACGTCGGCACGTCCATGCCGAAGATGTAGTGCGTTCCCATCAGGAAATACAGCGACGAGATGATGGTGAGCAACACAACGGGGCCGACCAGCGCCCATAGCAGCGCCACACGGCTTTCGCCATGCATGACATGCAGCTGGTAGACGAACATCGGCAACAGGGTGCGCAGGCGCGGCCTGCCCTCATCGACGTCGCGCGGACGATACCCATCGTGCAGGAACCGCATGCGTTCGCGCAGAATCGCCAGATCGGCCGCTTCTTCAGGAGAAAGCTCGATCTTCAGCGCAATGTCGTTGCGCGAGGCATGGCGGCGGGCATGCTGGGCCTCGTCCAGCCTGCGCCGCCGCTGCCGCCGCGCATGGGCCGCCGCCAGGCGCTCGTCCTCCGCCGCCAGCCTGGCCGGCAGGTATCCCGGCTGGAATACGTCCGTCCCTTCCCGGATGTCCTGTTCCAGCAGGCGCACCATGGTGCGCAGCCGCCGCCTGGCGAAATCCGCGACCGTATCGGCGACGCCGCGGCGTTCGATTTCCCCTTCGAGCTCCGCCTGTATGGCGTCGTACACCGTCCGCCGCGCCGCCACGGAGTCGTGCCGCTCGCCCTGGACGCGCGCGGCCATGCGCCTGAGCACGGCGGCCGGCGACGTCTCCGGGTCGAACAGCGACGTCACATCCAGCCGCCAGACGGCGACGCCGGAACCTACCGCGTAGTTTCTGTCCTTCCGGCGTGCCCGCCAGCCCTTTATGCGATCCTCGTTGCTCGTCGACACGCTATTGATTCACCACCGAACTGGAACCCGAGTCGCTGTCGATCGCCCGCGTCGCGCTGAAGCCCGCGCTCATGGTCACGCGGAATGCCGACAAGACTTTCTGCACCTGGGTGAACGGCGCATCCGAGATATAGATGGCCTGCCCCTCGCGCACCGTGAACTGGCCCGCCAGTGCCACTTGTTCCGGCCGTGTGAGGTCGAACTGGTAAACCACCGGCAAGGTGTCCGGCGCGCCTTGCGTACCGGGCTTGGCCGGCGTGAACAGGAATACCGAACGCGGATCCGCGGTCTTGTCGTCCAAACCCTTGGCATCGCCCAGGGCGTCCAGCACCGTGTAGTTGCGCTTGCTGATGGCGACCCGGCCCTGCGCACCGGCCGCGCCCAGCACGGTCAGGTACTCGCGGGCATCGTGCGCGGTGATGACGTCCCCCGCCTGCAGCAGGATATCGTTGTCCTGGTTGCGGTAGATATCCGACAACCGCACGGAGGCAACGTCCTTGCCGCGGCGCAGTGTTATCACCAATTGCTCCGGATTGGTCTGCACCGGCGCCGCCAGCGCCAGCGCGCTGCTCAGGCGCTGCGTCGTCTGCGTAATGGGATACATGCCCGGCTTGGTCAGGTTGCCCTGGACGGTGACCATCTGCCCGCGTGCGTCGGCCGCACGGGTCACACTGACGTCGGAACTGATTACGAGCTTGCTCAGGCGCGCCACAACGGCATCATGCAGCTGCGCCAGCGTCAATCCGGCAGCCCGGATTTTTCCCAGCATGGGAAGGTGGATATTCCCGGCGCGGTCTATTTCGTGATTCCCCAGGTCGCTCACGCCGGCTTCGTTGGCCGCGAAAACGCCCAGGCCATCGCGCTCCCAGACCGTGACGTTGATGCCGTCTCCCGGGACCAGCACGTCGAAGCCGGCATGGTCCGCGTCTCGGAAGCGTTTGGGGAAATCCGAGACTTCCGGCACATTGCTCAGCCTAGCCAGTTCCGGCGTGACGGCCTTGACGATCACGTCCTTGTCGTCATGCGCCGATGTCATTTCGCTCAGCATCGGCCCCGAACGCGGCAGCTGACAACCGGTAAGCGAAAGGGCGGCGAGCAATACCATGACCGGCGCCGCCCTGCCGCGTCGCGCCGGCGCCGGTACGTTGTTCTGCATAGCAATCATTGTTCTTGGAATCACCCGAAGACGGCCGTGCAATCAGGCCTCCTTCAAACGCATTTGCCCGATGCCGATGGACGCATCGTTCCTGCCCATCACCGTGACGCACAGACTCAGGAACTTGTTCAGCATCGCATTGAGCGAAAACAGCTCGCGCGCCCGCTGGCGGCTGTGCTGTTTCAACACATCGTTGCCGCGCATGCGGTCCACGATCGACTCGATCTTTTCGCACGCCTCGTTCAGGTCGGGGTGGTTGACGTCGCTCAGCAAGTGGCCGGTGACGTTCTCGACGAAGCATTCGCCCGCGCCCCCGGCGGGCGTGGACACAACCGGCACGCCAAGCAGCTGCGCCTCGATAAGGACGTTCGGCAAGCCCTCGTACCGCGAAAGCAGCACTTTGACGTCCATTCTCGTATACCAGTAGCCGACGTGGTTCGACAGGCCGACGAACATGAGCCGCTCGGTAACGCCGAGCTCCTGCGCCAATTCCAGCATCTGATCGAGCAGGCGGCCGTCGCCCACGATGAAAAAGCGCGCCCGCGGCCGCCGCTTAAGGTACTGGGCGGCCAACTTGATCCACAGCTGGGGACGTTTGTCGGGCTCCAGCCGGAACACGCCGCCGATCGTCTCGGTTGCGTCGGCGGTCGACGCCTCGAAAGCCTTCCACTTGGCCTCGTCCTCCGGGGAAGCGCCGGTGGCCAGCTCAGGCACGCCGTTATAGAGAATATGAAAGCGGTCCAGCGGGATGCCGAGCCACTGCGCATACTCCTGTGCCGCCGTGCGGCTGTTGCTGACGAAATGGATCCCCGGAACCTGGGCCAGCGCCTGATACAGCACCGGATATTCTTCGCGATAGCGGTCCTTGCGGATATTCGGCGGCAGACCCCGGAACACCAGGTGGATGGTCGGCACGCCGGCAAGCAGCGCCGCCAGCGCGCCGAACAGGCAGGTGCCGTCCTGCCACAGGCTCACGACGTCGAACCGGTTGGCCCTGAGCAGCGGCGTCAGGCGGGTTACGCCGTAATGCACCGGCGGCGGCAACTGCTCCAGCAGGCGATTCAGGATGGGGTCATCCACCGGCTGATGCGAGGCCGAGATCGCCGGCAGCCCATTGATTTCGGTGACCGGAATCCGCGCATCGGCCAGGACCGGCAGGAAGAAATCCAGGCCCTGCTTCTTTCCCGATCCGGCGGGCTCGGTGTGCTGCTTCACCAGCACTTCCACTTTTTCGGGCTTCACACGTATGGGGCCGGGCTGACGCTCGCCTGTCGCCGCCATGCGTTGCAACTCGCGAGCAAGGCGCGTGAGCTGCCGCTCCGCGCCGCCGGGGCCCAGGCTGCCGGTCACCAACGCGATGGACACGGCGTTTTCCTGCGGCTGCTCGGCGATCTTGCGATCCTTGAAATGCAGGATGGCGTGCTTCATCGATACGATGCGCACGTCCTTGCCAACCAGATCCTCTTCGCGCTCGAATCCGCGGTAGAACACGTAATCGCTGGCCAGGGCGCTTGCAAGTTCCGCCGCCTTGCTGCCCGGCACGAGCTGATCGGCGACCGGCTCGATTGTTTTGTAGGCGTCCGCCAGCAAGCCGCGCTTGCGCAGCCGCTTGGCGAATTCGACGCGCACATTGCGGTCGTCATGGGTCGCGATCAGGCGGCGGAACAAGGCGTCGGACTGCTCGTGCGCACGTATGTCGCTGAGCAGTTTGGCGCGGGCGAACAGCCGCTCCGGGGTCGGGTCCGATTCCGGAAGGTAGCGGTCGATCAAGGCCAGGGCATCATCGATGTGCCTGTCCTTGACCAAACGCGTGGCGCAATAGCGAACGATCTGCAGGTCGTCCGGGCATTCGCGCAGGAGCTCGGACCACTGCTCCGACATGCCCTCGTTGAAGCCCGCCGATTCCTTCAGCCGAAGAAGGTAGAAGCGGACCTTCGGATCTGCCGGATGGTCGCGCGCCAGCGCCTCTGCCCGGCTCAGATTGGCCTGCGCAAGCTGGACCCTGCCCGACGCGGCGACGATTTCCGCCAGCTGGGCGCGAACCCATTCCAGATCGGGCGTATGGTCCTCGCGCTCGGCATCCGGCCGGGCGCTCATGCGGCCTTCCTGCGGTTGGCTTTTTCGATCCAAACCAGGCAGCGTTCGATATAGTGGTCGAACTGCTCCGGGTTGTCCGAACGTTCCTTGAGCCGCTGCCAGTAAGGCAAGGCCTGTTCGAAGCGGTGCAGACGCATCGCCCCGACGGCGGCGGCCCGCAAGCCGATGGGGTCGTCGGGCACGAGCTTCAGGATTCTTTCGCCCAGCGCCAGGCGCTCGGTGGCGCTCGAAGGATCCAGCGCGCGCGACTCGGCATACAGCGTCGCCAGGATGCGGCGTTTCTCGTGCGCGATCTCCGACATTTCGGGCCAGGACTGCGCCACACGCTCCAACAGGTCCCAGGCCGCCTGATGATTGCCCGCCGCCAGCATTTCCCGGGCGGCGCGAATCGAGCGCGGCCCAAGGCGGCGCAGCTGGCGCTCCGCCTCGTCCTTCGCGTTCTGATCCGCCGACGGGTGGACAAGGACGGCGTTGTAGGCATCGATCGCTTCACCGAACCAGCCGCCATTGAAGGCCACCCTGGCGAAAAACAGCAGCGTGCTGAACGGCGCGGACTCGCCGGACGCCGCCCGCTTGAGATGCCGCATGGCGGTCTCTTTGTCGCCCAGCGCGTCGGCCGCCCTGCCGCGCATGGCGTCCAGCTCGGGGAAATCCACCTTTGCATCGAGCGCGATATCCGTCAGCTCGATCACTTCCTGGTGATTTCCCGCGAGCAGCGCGGCCCGCACCCGGGTGCGCATTGCGCGCTCGAACGCCCGCTGCGCACGAACGCCGGCCATGGCATCGGGATCCAGCATACGATGCGCGCAGATTCTCTCCGCGGCATCGCGAAGGCGCCCTTCCTCCAATGCACGCGCGCCTTCTTCCGCCCATGCCTGCGACTGTGCACGCAGCCACGCACGGATATCCTCCTGCTCGCTCTGGGGCAATCCGCAGGCAACTGCCAACGCGCTGGCGGCCACCATGCAGCCGCGCCATGCCGCTTCCTTCACCAGCTCGAGCGCATCGAGATCGGACAGCGCGGGGGACTCCGATGCGAGGGCGCGCAAACCGGCCCGGTCTCCGGCCATCAGGCGGTCGCGCCACAACACGGCGAAGCCTCGGCCATACGACGGCATCTTCGCGCGGACCTCGTCCACCCAGCGGGTGACGGCGTCCATGTCCCCGCTCGCCTGCAGCATCGACAGCACCGTGTCGGCCGCCTCCAGCGCCTCGTCCTCGTCCGCGGAGGAAATGCGGAACAGCTGCCGCCAGTTCCCGATCGCCTCGTCCACATTGCCAAGCTGGGCGGCGCAAACCGCAGCGACACGGACGATTTCGGGTGTTTCTATTTCGTCGCCCAACAAGCCGGCTGCGAGCGAGTACGCGATATCGTGGTGTCCGAGCCCGAAGTGGCTGCGCATGAGAATCTGCTCGGCCTTGCTGCCCGACGCCACCGTCCCATCGCCGTTTTCCAACAGGGCGATTGCGCCTTCGTAATCGCCCAGTTCCGCCTGGATGCGGGCCAGCAGCGTGACATGGTCGGGCAGTCCGGGATATCGGCGCAGCACGTCCCGCACGCGGCGCGAGGCCTCGCGCAAGTCCCCGGAATCCCAGGTTTTCTCGATGCGCTCGGCGCTCTCGTCGGCCGAAAGGCGCGCGGCGGCGGGCGCCGGCGCGGACGCACCCATCCTGGGCCTGACGTAGCTCTTGTACCAGTCGGCCGACAGGCGCTCGGCGAAGAGCTCGGTGTAATGCGTCAGGTCGAGTCCGCCGTTTTCCATCGCGTCGGCCTGGCCCAGCCGGTTCATCAGCGGCGTCGGGTCGTAGCACGGCACGCCGATGCGTTCAGCTGCCGCGCCGACCGCGGCGATCAGCTGCTGCCGCTGCTCGATGGGCACATTGTCGGGCGTCAACGCGTTGACGTGGGTGACGAAAACCACCTTGTCCTTGCCAAGCAGATCGACAAGCTGACGCATATCCGCTTCGACTTCCGTGTCGTCGAGGTCGCGCTTGACGATGCGGGCCAGCAGATCCCGCTCGTCCGACGGAAGACTCTTGAAGACCGGGTCTTTATCCAGCAGCGCGCGGCGCTCCTCGAGCCGGTCGGCGGCGGCCAGGGACCAGAACGTCCGCGTGCGAGTCCGGTCGGCGAAGAATTCGCTGAAGTAACGCACCAGATAGTTGGACTGGATCGGGTATCCGTCGATCGTGAGGAGCTTGCGCGACGACAGCTCGATCATGTACAGGTCGGCCGGCGTATGGGTTCCGCGGCGGGCCTGCTCGCCGTTCGACGGGCGGAAGATCAGCCTTTGCACGTCGGCGGGAATCTCGCACTGGCCGTACATGAACCTGGCCTGCTGGAGCGCCTCGGCGCTCGTATGCACGAAGCCGTAGTTGCGGCCGAGTTGCAGCTTGATCGGGTAGCGCCCCACGGCGTCGCGCAGCGGGGTATGGATGCGGCAGGTTCCAATAGGGGCAATGGTGAAAGCAGCCATTCAGGGTCGCCTCTGATGTTGGGTTGACAGCCTGAACCTAGAGAGTCCAGTACAAGAGATCGGACGGGAGGCGGCTGCTATCCAGCGCCGACTTCAGGTCGCAGACCATGCCTCCGCTCTTGACGAGTTCCGGCAGGTCGTCCCAGATGGACTCCATCGTCTGGCGATGCGGCACGGCCAGGATCAGGACGTCCATGTTCCTGAAGTCCTTCCGATCGACCAGCCTGATGCCGTACTCGTGTTCCATCTGGGCCGCGTCCACCATCGGATCGCAGGCCACCGGCGCAATGCCGTAATCGCCCAGCGCCCGATGCAGGTCGACCACCTTCGAATTGCGGATATCGGGCACGTTCTCCTTGAACGTCATCCCAAGAATGCCCACGCGCGTCGAAGCATTGAGCTTGCCGTTGCGCGCCAGCACCTGGACGATGCGCGATGCCACGTGCGCCGCCATGCCGTCATTGATCCGACGGCCCGACAGGATTACCTCGGGGTGATAGCCCAGCTCCTGCGCCTTGGACGTCAGGTAATACGGATCCACGCCGATGCAATGCCCCCCCACGAGGCCCGGCGTGAACCGCAGGAAATTCCATTTGGTTCCCGCGGCGGCCAATACTTCCGAGGTGCGAATGCCGATCAAATCGCAGATCTTCGACATCTCGTTCATCAGGGCGATATTGATGTCGCGCTGCGTGTTCTCCAGAACCTTCGCAGCCTCCGCGACCTTGATCGAGGAGGCCCGGTGGACGCCCGCCTCGATGATCTTTTCGTAGACGCCGGCGATGATTTCAAGCGACTCGGCATCCTGGCCGGACACGATCTTGACGATCTTCTCCAGCGGGTGTTCGCGGTCGCCGGGATTGATGCGCTCGGGGCTGTAGCCGAGTTTGAAGTCGACGCCGCAACGCAGGCCCGAGGCTTTTTCCAGTTCCGGCCCGCAAATCTCTTCGGTGGCGCCGGGGTGCACGGTGGATTCGAAAACCACGATATTGCCCGGACGCAGGACGGGACCGATCAGCTGGCAGGCGCGAACCAGCAGCGAGAAGTCGGGGTTGTTCTTCTCATCGACCGGCGTAGGAACGGCCACGACGAAGAAATCGCATCCTTCAAGCTCCGTCACTTCGCTCGTCAAGCGAAGGGAAGAGTCGAGCAGCACATGGCGCTCGATTTCCCCCGTCCAATCGTCGCCCTCCTTCAGGCGCGCGATGCGGCGCTTGTCCACATCGAAACCGATGACATCGAAGCGCCGGGCTAGCGCCACGGCGACCGGCAGGCCCACATAACCCAGGCCACACACTGCGATTCTTTTAACCACTGGTCCCTCACTGTTGGTCACCGTGCCGCGAAACAGCAAGCCCTTCCCCATCGACGAACGCCACATCACCGACACCACGGTGCAACGATTCGTCTTGATCAGCGGGGCAAAGGTCTGGAACGCGGAAACGGATTAGGCCTAATTCACCAGCCAAACGGCTGAGCGGGTCGGCCGGTGCATCCTAGACGTGAAGCACAGCAATCTTTCTTTCTAAACATTTGTATCGCTGTTGAAATGAGTCAAGGCGCCCGGGAATAAGGACGAAATGGAGCGAAATAAATTACATCCATTACACGGTTCGCCGGTGCAGGCGCGAGAGATCTTTTTTAAATATTTTCATTTGTTGATTTTCTCGATTCGTCATCCGTCCGAAACAGAAGGATGGGCCAATGCGGTCATCCTTCGGTAGCAAGCCGCCACACTGCGAACGCGACTCGGGATACGCACGCGAAAATGCTCGCGCCGTACCGCGCCAGCCCGAATGCCTGCCGGACGGGGCGGGCATGTTGGCACTCCAACCGCTGCACGCGCTGCTGCCGTATCGCGGATCCGATCCGCGTTGAACGACGGATCACGCCAACAAGCCGCCTGCCTGCCCGCTTAACCGCTTATCGAAAGAAATTGGCCGACCGTGTCGATAAAGGCTTCCGGCAACTCCACATTGGACATATGCACGGCCGGAAGCAGCACCAGTGCGGCGCCCGGGATCCCGGCAGCCAGTTCTTCGCTGTGTTGGGCGCTCGTCACCGTGTCGAATCGGCCGCCGATCACCAAAGTGGGACGGTCGATCAGCGCCAGGCCGCGGCGCATATCCATATCGCGTACCGCCGCCAGACAGCCGGCGATCCCCTTTGCCTGGGTGCGTAGCAGCACGGCGCGGAACGGCGCCAGCGCGGGGTCGTCCCGCTCGCGCATGGCCGCCGGGAACCAGTTGACCAGGAAGGCCTCGGCGGTCTGCTCGGCCGGCGCTTGCAGGATGGTCCGGATCCTCGGTTCCCATTGCGCGGCCGGTCCCAGGTACGCCGCGGTGTGGGCCAGCACCAGCCTGTCGATACGCTCGGGAAAGTGCATGGCGAGCCACTGCGCCACCATACCGCCCAGCGACAACCCCAAAACATCGACGCGGGCGAGTTCCAGGACGTCCATGAGTTCCAACGCATCGCGTCCCAGCCGGTCCAGCGAATAAGGGCCGCAGGGAACATCGGAGCCGCCGTGGCCGCGCATGTCATAGCGCAATACCTGGAACCTCTCGAGCAACGCCGGCATGATGCCATCCCACATCGACATATCGGTGCCGATGGAGTTGGACAACATCAACACGGGGCGCCCGCCCTGCCCTTCCAAACGATAAGCGATCCGCCGGCCGTCGCTGGTAGTGAAGATGCTATTCGCTGACATGGTTTTCCTCCTCTTGGGTTGAGCCCGTCCGCCGGTTGGCGTCGGGGCCATGACAGCGGTCATCGTATGTACGCGGCGGTTTTGAGAAAATTACAAAGTGATCAGCATCTCTGTAATTCACGTTGACAATGCCGCCATTCACGCTGCAAGACCTTCGCTGCTTCGACGCCGTTGTCCGCGAAGGCGGGTTCCAGGCCGCCGCACTGGCGCTGCACCGGACGCATCCGGCCGTATTCGCCGCCGTCGCGCGGCTGGAGCGGCAAGTGGGCTTCGCCCTGCTGGATCGGAGCGGCTACCGGGTCAGGCTGACGGCGGCGGGACGCGCCTTCCATCGGCAGGCGCAGTCGCTGCTGCTGGAGTGGCATGCGTTGCAGGCTCACGCGGAGCAACTCGCGATTGGGGAGGAAGCCGAGCTTCGTGTGGTGATGGGCGACCTTTGTCCGCCCGCTGCTACGCTGCGGCTACTGGCGCCTTTTTTCGCCGGCCACCCGGCGACGCGGTGGCATCTCGATGTGGAAGCGGTCACGGGCCCCTGGGAGCGGCTGCTCGAAGGCGACGCCGACCTGATCCTTCATCGCATCGAAAAGAGCGACACGCGTATCGAATGGCTGGACCTTTGCAAGGTCGAACTGATTCCGGTGGTAGCCCCAGGGTTCCTTCCTTTCCCCTTATCGCGGCATATCAAGCCCGAACAGCTGCGCAACCTCGCCCAATGCGTGATTCGTGACAGCGCCCGTCGTCCCTCGCCCCAGGAGCACTTCGTGATTCCGGGCGCGCCGCAATACACGGTTCCGGACCCCGGCATGAAGAAGGAAATCATCATGCAGGGGATGGCGTGGGGACATCTGCCCCACTTTCTGGTCGAGCGGGAGTTGCAGGAAGGCACGTTGGTCTCCATCGCCGGACGCCACCTGCCGGGGCGGGTGGAGCAACTCGTCGCAGCCCGCCGCCGCGATCGGCCGCACGGTCCGGTCGCGGACCGATTGTGGGAATATCTGCGTCAGGCTGCGCCGCAACTACAGGACGCCGCCGTGCGGGGGCGGCCCGCACGGTCCGCGCGCCACGCCGCTTCGAAGCGGAACCATCGCCGTTGACCCCTCGCATGCCGGGGCCTCGCGCTTTGGAGGCATCAATTACCGGCAGCATCCCGCCTGGTCCGAGGCCGTACTGGCGATGACCGACGGCCGCGGCGTGGATCATGTCATCGAGGTGGGAGGACCACGCACGTTCTCCGAATCCTTGCGGGCGACCGCCCGGCGGGGCCAGATCCATGTCATTGGCTACCCGGGCGGCAAGGACGGCGCGATCAACCCGCTGGAGGTCTTCACCCGCCAGATTGAAGTGCGGGGCATCCCGGTCGGCTCCCGCGAGTCGTTCGAGGCGATGATCCGCGCCATCGAAGCACTGGATATCAAGCCGGTCATCGACCGCTCCTTATCCTGGCGGGATGCGGCCGACGCGATACGCTACCTGGAGAACGGCTCGCATTTCGGGAAGGTGGCGCTGGTGTTCGACGGCACGGCGGCGGACCGAAGCCCGAGGGGAAAACCCCAAGACGCAAAAAGCCCACCGCGACGGGTGGGCTAAGCGCTTGTGTTCAAAGGAATTCTGGTGGGCTGTGAGTGGCTCGAACACTCGACCTACGGATTAAGAGTCCGCTGCTCTACCAACTGAGCTAACAGCCCGTCGCGACGGATGCAGGCGTCGCCTGGATCATTTCGCTGGGTCCTGACCGGCGATCGCGGAAAGCGGCCCCAGCCAAGAAGCGGAATTGTACATAAAACAGGGACTTCCGCCAAACGGACGGACGGCCCCGCCGCTATCCGGGGCCGGCCTGTCGCGGCAGCGCGACAACGGCCCCTGCAGCCGGGGCTTCGGATCGCGTCCCAGCCAGGCGGCCTCCTTCCAGGAGCTTGGACACGGTTATCATCGTCGGACAATTCCTACAAAGTACCGATCCGGCGGCAGCCACCTCATCCCATGTTCCGCATCGACCTGCGCCGCCTCATTCTGTGGCTTTGCCTGTGTTCCGTGCTTCTCGCGCTCGGGAACAGCTTTTACGCGAGCTACCGGGTTCAGCGGGAGATACTGCTGAACAACACGCTGGAAGGCAACCGGGTGTACGCGGCCAAGCTGGCCTCGACCACCGACACCTTCGTGCGCACCGTTCAGATGGAGCTGGCCTACAGTGCATTGATGCTGGCGGACATGGCCACCCGCCCGGACAAGCTGGCGGATGAAGCGCGCCGGCTGATGCGCCAGAACGACCATTTCAACTCGGTCGTCATCGTCAACGCGGAAGGCCGTGTCCTCGCCGTCGATCCCGCGGTTCCGAATCTGCTGGGCGCGCAGCTGGAAAGCGGGCCGGCGCAGCAGGCGCTGCGCACGCGGCAACCTGCGATCAGCGAACCCTATGTAGGCTTGACCGGGCGCTGGGTCATCCTCAGCTCGCACCCGATCTTCGACCCTGCCGGCAACTACGCGGGCTTCATCGGCGGAACGCTCTATCTGCATGAAAAGAACGCCCTGCACTCGCTGCTGGGCGAGCACTATTACCGCGACGGGTCGTACCTGTATGTGGTGGACCGTACCGGGACGCTCATCTACCACCCGCAGCGTTGGCGCATCGGCGAGACGATCTCAGGCAATGCGGTCATCGATGACTTGATGCAGGGCCAGGAAGGCGAACAGCGCGTGGTGAACAGCAAGGGCGTGGATATGCTGAGCGGCTACGCGCTGGTGCCGGCAACGGGCTGGGGCTTGGTGGCGCAGCGGCCGGTTGCGGGAACGCTGCAGCGCATGGACGAGCTGCTGTGGCTGACGGTGCGCAATACGCTGCCGCTGCTGCTGATCCTGCTCGTGTGCATCGGCTGGCTTTCCGGCCTGATCGCGCGGCCGTTGTGGCAGCTTGCCCGGGCGGCCAGGCACATGGACGATGGAGAGGCGTCCGACCGGATCAGGAACGTCAAGTCCTGGTATTTCGAGGCGGCCCAACTGAAACGCGCGCTGTTGACCGGCCTGGGCAGCATCAACCACAAGATGCGCAGCCTGCGGCGCGAATCCACGACGGATGCGCTCACCTCCCTTCTGAACCGCCGCGGGCTTCTGAAAGCGCTGGAGGAATTCACCGCGACCGGCGTGCCCTTCTCGGTGGCCGTCATCGATATCGACCACTTCAAGGCCATCAACGACCGCCATGGCCACGATGCCGGGGATGAAGTCATACGCGCGCTTGCCTCGCTGATGCGCCAGGGATCGCGCAGCAACGACGTCCTGGCCCGTGCAGGCGGCGAGGAATTCATCATGCTGTTGCCCGCCACGACGCTGGACGATGCGGTGCGGGCTGCGGAACGTCTGCGTACCGCCATGGCGACGGCCGTCAATCCCGCCGGAGACCGGGTCACGATCTCGATCGGCGTGTCCCGCTACCCTGACCATGGCAAGGAAGTGCGTGCGGTTCTGAAAGAAGCCGACAAGGCGCTCTACCACGCGAAGAACAACGGCCGCAACCTGACCTGCGTGGCGGCGCCGGACACCGCGCAAGGCTTCCGGGTCGCGGGCAAGGCGGCGCCCTCGGCCTCCCGAGCAGCTTGACGCCGAACGAGCCTGCCGCTGCGCCGCCGGCGCCTAGCGCTTCTGCTGCGCCGGACGGGGCGGCGGCGCCTTGGGCGGCTGGCGCATTTGATTCAGCATCGTGGCGCACTGGTTCTCCGCCCCGGAATTGCTGGGCACGATCAGGGCCAGCAGGCCGGCGGCCGGCGTGAGGGCCGCGCCCAAGGCCACCATCCCTGCGCCACGCGCCACCAGCGGCCCGACCTTTACGCCCGCCTTCGGGTCTTTCAGCGTACCCGCCACGTACAGCGGCGAGCGCAGGGAAATGATGCGCAGTCCCTTGCTGTGCGGCGTGATGTCCAGATCGATCTTTTCCGATTTGAAGTCCACTGTCCCGTCGATGTTGACGACCGCGTTCTCGGTATCGAAGACGAACAGATCCGGCTTGGCGAGCCCATTCTTGAACTGGACGTCGGCCGCCGCGCAATTGATCGGCACCTCTTCGTCGCCGAAGAGTTTGGCCACCACGTAGTTGCCGACATTGAGCCCCGCCAGCTCCATCAAGCTGCTGCTGATAACGCCGTCGTTCACCAGCACCTTGGTCTCGCCGTTCGCGGTGCCGAGCAGCGCGGCCACGGAGTTGCCGTTGCCGCTCAGGGCAGCATCCCCGTTCAGTTCGCCCAGGCTGCGCCGCATCGTTTGCACCTTCGGAAAAAGCTGCTTCAGCTCCAGCCGCCGGGCTTCGATTCTGGCCTGGCCCTGCATCGGCGCTTTCGACCCATCCAGTCGGATGTTGGCGTTCAGGTTGCCGCCGGCCATCCCGAAGCGCAGCGGCGTCAGCGTCAGCACGCCCGCCTGCATGACGACGTGGGCCTGCAGGTTCGTGAGCGGCAGATCTGCCGTCTGGACAATGCGCTTGGCCTTCAATGTCACGTCGGCGTCCATGGCGCTCCAACGCTCGGTCCGGAATTCCTGCACGGGCAGGGCCTTGTCGGGCGGCTGGTCCGCCGGCGTCGCGGCCTTTTGCGCATCGGCTTTGCCGGAAGCGCGCTCGGCCTGCGCCACCCTGGCGCTGTCCGATATCTTCTTTTTGCCGCTGTCCTTGCCCGTATCCGCCCCCACCAGCGGCCCCAGGTCGGCAAAGCGAAGCAGATTCGAGGTGAACTGGCCCTGCAGGCGAGGGCGCGGCTTGGAAGCCGTGTACATCACATCGCCATGCAGGTCGCTGTCGCCCAGCTTGCCATTGAAGCCCCGGTACTCGTATACCGCCCCTTGCGGGTCCTGCAGTCGCGCCATCAAGCGCCCATCGGTGCTATAGGGCGGTGTGTCGGGCAGCGCCACGCCGATCAAGGGGTAGAGATCGGCCATGCTTGCTCCGGACAAGGTCAGGCGAAGATCGAGCGCCCCGAGGTGCATGGGGTTGGTCAGCGTGCCGATGGCGGACGCCTTCGTCTGCCCCACCGCAACCTTCAGCTCGAGCGGAAACGGCCGATTGGCGTCCTGCAGGGCCAGCATGCCGCCGACGCGCCCCTGTCCATCCACCGGGAGCCCCTTGTACTTGCCGCTCGCCTGCCAGCCGAACACATAAGCCGGCGCCTCGGCGGATTGCGACTGGCCAGGCTGGCCGGCTTGAGGAGGCTGGCCGTCCTTGCCGGCCTGGGGAGGCGGCGCATCCTTGCCCGGCGGCGCGCCGCCCCCGCCGGTCAGGGCCGCCCCCGCGCTGCCGGCCAGATTGCCGATGGAAACCGCTTTACCGAGCGGATCGATCACGACCTTCATATCCGCCTGGCGGGTCTCGTCGAAGTACCCGACGCTGCCCTTGTCGAAGCCGATTTCGTCTGCGTCGATCTGCCATGACGACGGCGAGTCGCTCTCGTCCTTTGCGGACTCGTCATCCTGTTTGAACGTCCAGTTCGCCCTGCCATCCGACATGCGCTCCAGATTGACGGTCGGTTCGCCAAGCTGAATCTGCCGCAACACCACGCGATGCGACAGCAGGGGCAGCAGCCCGATGCGAAACCGTACGCTTTTCAGCGCCGCGAATCGATCGGCCCGGCCCCATTCGGTATTCGCCACCGTTATATCGTTCGCGGTCACCTCCGCCCACGGGATCCATGCACGCCACCCGTGCTCGCCCTCGGGACGCCGCCATTCGACTTGCAAGTCGCCATTGATGGCGAAGGGCCGCCCAAGCGCGGCGGACGCCTTCTCGTTGATCAGCGGCTTGAACCGGTTCCAGTCCAGCGTCGCAAGCAGAACGACAGCCACGGCGAGGACTAAAATCACCGCAATGACAATACCGGTCAGGATCTTGTATCTGCGCGCCATGCTCTCGCCTTCTTTTGATGGGTTCGGGCATCGAGGGGGCCCGGCCGTCCGCCCGGATGTGCATATTCCGTGCCAAAGCGCCGGCCCGGCCCGTCGCGGAGCGGTTAAGCATTAACATTGCGGCCGGGGCAACGCCCCGTCGCTGCCGGCCCAAGCGCCGGCCTCACGATCAACGGTGCATGACGGCTTGCCGCCGCATGCCGGGAGACTCGAAAGCCCATGCGGCAACTGTGTTGGATTTTCATTGTTTCGGCGCTGATTCTGCTGACGGCCAGCCGATTGGCCCTGGCCGCCTGGCAGCGGGAACGCGTGCGCAACGCCGGCGGCCTATGGCCGATCGTTCTGGGAGGCTGGCGAATCGACGCGCACGAAGTCTCCGTGCTGGCCATCGCGCCAGCCGTGTTTGCGCCATGGCTCGGACACATCCCGCTGGCCGCTGCGATTACGTCGGTGTGGTTCCAGGTGGCTTGGCTGCTGCTGGTGTTCATGGAAGTCGCCACGCCGCCTTTCATCATGGAATACGACGCACGCCCGAACCGGCTGTTCGTCGAATACCTGAAGCACCCCCGCGAAGTGTCCGCCATGCTGTGGCGCGGCTTCAAGGCGCCCCTCGTCGGGGGACTTGTGGTCGTCGCGCTGGCCGCCTGGGCGGGCCATCTGCTGTTCGGCGATCCGCGGCCCGATGCGGCCTTGGCATGGTGGCAAATGCCGCTGATCAGCGTGGCCGCACTGGCGGTCGGCATCCTCGCCATCCGAGGCACGCTGGCGCACCGGCCCATCAACCCTTCGACGGTGGCCTATTGCGCGGACGGCATGCTCAATATGCTGCCACTCAACTCTTTATATAGCGTGCTGTATGCCGTCTACAGCATGAAAAACGAAAAGTCCGCGTCGGCGGTCTACGGCAACATGCCGGAAGCGGAAATGCACGCGCGGGTGCTGGAGGCAGCAGACCTTCCGCAGCCGCCGGCGGATCCCAAGTACCCGAGCATGCACGTGCAGTCGCCGGCGCGGCCGCGCGCCCGTCCGTTGAACCTGGTGATCATCCTGGAGGAAAGCCTGGGCGCCCAGTACGTCGCCAACCTGGGCGGCCGGCCCCTGACGCCATGCCTGGATGCGCTGTCCGAACAGGGTTGGAACTTCACGCGGGCTTATGCAACCGGCACCAGGTCGGTGCGCGGCCTGGAAGCGGTCGTCACCGGTTTCATGCCCACGCCCGCGCAAGCGGTCGTCAAGCTTCCCGATGCCCAGCGGGGCTTTTTCACGCTTGCCGATTTGCTCGGCCGCCATGGCTTCCACTCCCGTTTCATCTATGGCGGGGAAGCGCACTTCGACAATATGAAGGGCTTCTTCCTGGGCAACGGCTTCGACCGCATCGTTGATCGGGCCGAGTTCGTCGACCCGCAGTTCGTGGGTACCTGGGGGGCGTCCGACGAAGACATGTTCAACCAGCTGCATCGTCTGCTGAGCAGCGACGGGGACCAGCCCACCTTCACACTGGCGTTCACGGTCTCCAACCATACCCCCTGGGAATACCCGGCGGGCCGCATCGAGCCCGACGGAAATCCGGCCACGGTCGAAAATACGGTGCGCTACGCGGACTGGGCGCTGGGCCGCTTTTTTGAACAGGCGAAGAACTCCCCATATTGGGAGAATACGGTCTTCCTGATCGCCGCCGACCATGACTCCCGCGTTTCCGGCGCCAGCCTGGTGCCGGTGCGGCACTTCCACATCCCTTCGGTGATTCTGGGCGCCGACGTGCAGGCGCGCCGCGACGGGCGCATCATCAGCCAGATCGACCTTGCGCCAACCTTGCTGTCCTTGATGGGTCTGGAATGCCGCCACCCCATGCTGGGCCGGGACATGACCCGGCCCCTGCCTGACGGCGACACAGGGCGGGCCATCATGCAGTATGGCGACAACTACGGCTATCTGAAGGGAGACCGGCTGGTGGTGCTGGGTCCGCAGAAGGCGCCCGTGCAGTACCGTTATGGCCCGCCGGATACCTATGAAGCCGTGCCGGTGGACGAGCGGCTGGCTCGCGAGGCGCTCGCCCATGCCCTATGGCCCAGTTGGGCGTACCGCGAAGGCCGCTACGCGCTCCCGCCTTTGCACGGCGCCGCGGGCCGTGCCGCCGCAGCCCTGCGACCAGGCCTGGAAAGAGCCTGATCCGGGAGCCAAAAGCAGTCCCCCGTACGGAGGGGGGCGGCTTTGCCCGTGCGGGCGGACTTTCGAGGCACAATGGCGTATCTGCTCATCCGTGCCGCCGTCCGCCGGCAGCGTCACGGCACTTGATCGCCGCGAGAAACAAAGCGAAACTTTGCCATTGGGGTGTAACCAGCCTCGGCGGTATCGGAGTGCGGCGTTTTATCGTGTCACACTACCAGCCAGATCGTCCGTTCGCGACCGGAGAATATGCAAGCATGACCGATGAAAACCTCCAGATTCTGATCGTGGACGATAACGAGATGGCGTCGGAGCTGCTGTCGGAGTTCGTCGAATTGCTCGGCTACCGCGCCAAGACGACCGCCACGGGACAGGAGGCTCTGGCGGCATGCCAGGACGTGCGTCCAGACGTGATCATTACCGACATCGTCCTGCCGGATGTCGACGGCTACGAACTGGCTGCCAAACTGCGCAGATTGTTGGGACGGGACGTACGGATATTCGCGCTGAGCGGTTTGCCGCGCAGCGGCGACCGCACGGAAGCCTCCGCCTTCGATGTCTGGTTGGAAAAGCCGCTGGACCTTGCCGAACTGGAGCGACTGCTGGCCCAACCCAGGGGGGCCGCAAAGTAATGTCCGCCACCGCGCTCGATCCGCTCGCCATCCATGGCATCCAGTTCAAGGTGCTGGCGCATGTCTTTCCTGTGCTGCGTCACGACGCGCTCAAGCCCTTGTCCAACGCCAAGCTGACCATCGTCTTGCTGGAAAAGGCCATCGCCAAGGGCACGCTGGTGGCCAGCGATCCGCCGCCTTTCGTGGGCGACCTCGATACCATGCTGGACGACAGCGTGGCGGCCATCCGCTTGCTGAATAACTGGTTTCAGGACGAAAGTCCACCGCTTTCCGTCCATGCCATTCTGCAGGAATGCCGGCGCCTGGCATTTTCTCAATTGCTGCTGTCCGGCAAGAAAATCCAAATCGACGACTTCCAACATACCGTGGCGGTGGATCACCGCAGCGGCCGTTATGTCGTCATGGCCTGGATGATCGAGGCGATCCATGCCTTGCCGCCTCGCGGAGTTCTCCATGTACGGCAGCAAGGCCCGGACGCCATCGTCGCGGAAGCCCTGCCAGCTCCGCCGGACGCGACGGGCCGCGCGTTGCAGCCGGAAGGCGCGCCGCCCATCTCCCACGAGGACATGCAGGCTATCGCGCATTTTTATGGCTGGAAGATAGAAAGACACAGCAACATATGGTTGCTCTCACCTCCGGCCGCCGCAGCGATACAAATAGCGGAATGATGCTGTTTGACGCACGCCCCAGGCCGGCGTAGGTCTGGCGCGGTGCCCGGCTTCTTTGACGAAACCTTTGCATGAGCGCCTCGCCCAATATCGAACGCGGAATTGCCGGACCGCTCATCCCACTGAGCGCTCTCGACCTGCGCGACGGCGAAGGCGTGCCCGGAATGCAAGAGCTGTGTCGCCTCGCGATACGCTTTTTTGATGTGTCCATGTGCGCCGTTACATGGCTTCGGGACACAGCGCCAGTAAGCCTATGGTCCTGCGGCGCAGGTGCCGGCGCCGCTTCCCTGCTGACGGAATGGAGCTGTGCTGCCCTGCTGGCCAATGACGTGGTCGTCCGGGACCTGGGCGAACTGTCCACCGCCCGCAAGGACGATGCGCTCTTGAAGGTAGACGGGCCGGTCCGGTTCTTCGCCGCGGCTCCCCTGACCTTGGAAGAAGGGCAGCCCGTCGCGGCCTTGTGCATCGCACATGGCTGCACCCGGGCGTTTTCCGGGGAGGATGAAGAGCGACTTCGGGATTTCGCCGCGGTAGCAAGCGCGGCACTGCGTGCCCAAAGAACGCTCGCTGACACGCGGCGTCGGGAACAATTGCTCTCTCGTGCTTTCCGGCTGACCAAAGTGGGCGGGTGGGAATACAACGCGATTACCGGTGATCTGACGCTCAGCCAGCAAGCAAGGGAGATCTTCGGCATCGACGCGACCAGCCCCACCACCTTTGACACGGTGATGCGCCGCTTTCAAACGGCCGACTCCGCCGTGCAGCGTCTCGAAGATCCGGGTCGGCTGCTGCTGGAGGGCAAGAGTTACGAGGCTCGCCGACGCATCGAGCACAAAAACGGCTCGTCGCGCTGGGTCCACGTGCTTGCCGAGCCGGAAACCCGGGACGGCCAGGTCGTCCATGTGCACGGGTTGGTCGAAGACATCACCGACGAGGTCGAATCCCAACGTCAGCTCCATGAGCTGGCCTATACGGATAAATTGACCGGCCTGCCCAACCGTGGCGCGTTCCTTCTGGAACTGGCGCGCCTTTTCTCAAGGCACGAACCCATCGTCCTCATTTCCATCGACATAGATGGCTTCAAGGACGTCAATGACACATTGGGGCATCACGCGGGAGACGAACTGCTGATCGAAATCGGCAAGCGTATCAAGCGCCATTTTCCGCAAGGCACTTTCGTCGCCCGCGTGGGCAGCAATGAATTCACCGTGATCGCGCCGCCCAGGCCGACAGATGCGCTCCTGGCGCACATGGAGCGGTTGCACGTACGACTGAAAGAGCCGCTCCACTATGCCGAACATACGCTTTCCGTATCCGCCAGCATCGGCCTGTGCCACGCGCCGGCACAGGCCGCGGATGCGGACCAGATCGTACGCAGCACTGATATCGCCCTTTATCAGGCCAAAAAGGCGGGCGGAGACCGGACGGTCGCCTTCGAACCGGAGATGCGCCATAGGCTGGAGGAGCGCGTTCAACTTCTCCGGGACGTACGCCGTGGGATAGAACGAAAAGAATTCCTGCTGTATTACCAGCCGATCTACGACATACGCACGCAGCAGCTTTCCGGCTTCGAGGCGCTGATGCGCTGGTCTTTGCCCGACAGAGGCATTTTGCCGCCAAGCTGTTTCAGTGCGGCGTTCGAGGATCCGACGCTGGCCACGCGATTGGGCAACGAAGCATTGCTCGGCGCGTTGGGGCAAATGCGCGCGTGGATGGCCAAGGGCTTCGACTTCAAGCGCGTATCGGTGAATGTGGCCGCCGCCCAGTTCTATCGCGTCGAACTTGCCGACCAGATACTGACCATGCTGCACGAGCACGGCCTGCGCCCCGACCAATTGACCTTGGAAATCACCGAGAGCGTTTACCTTGGACCGGGCGCGGATGTCGTGGAGGACACACTGCGGACCTTGCATGCCGCGGGCATCGGCATCGCACTGGACGACTTCGGCACGGGATACGCCTCGCTGACGCAGCTGCAGCGCTTTCCTGTCGATCTTCTAAAGATCGACAAGTCGTTCGTGCAGAACCCGGCCGCCGCCTCGATCGTCGATGCCATCATTGCGCTCGGCGCCAGCCTCAACATACAGATCGTGGCCGAAGGCATCGAAACGCGCGCGCATCAGGATGCGCTGTTGAAACGAGGCTGCCGATATGGTCAGGGGTATTATCTCGGCAAGCCCATGCCCGCCGACCACTACGCATAGCGCCCCTGGGGCGCGTTCAAGTTTGAGGCATCGCCTCATAAGGCGCACAAAGCGCCGCCAGCGCCATCTCACGCCGCCACAATGCCTCTTCCACACTGCGCTTGGCACGGTCCAGCGTGGAGCACGAGCCGCTTTCATGAGCCGTCTGCCACCAGAAGCCCAGGTCGAGTATTTCGTCGAACCAATCTATGCGGCCATGGGTCTTTCCCGCAATGTCGATGTAGTTCCATGAGGAAATCCTCGACACCCAGTACATCTCTTTCATATTCGTCATCATCGCCGGCCCTGTCCCAAGCGGCGCTCGCGACGGAGCGGCATACCTGATGGAGGGAGACACCAGGGGGGGAAGGTCGCCGTTCTCGCGCGAGGCCACGGCAATTCTAGGAAGCCCATCTAATGCCGCATAGGAGAAATTTCTGAGTGGCGGCATCGTCACATGGAGGGGAACGCGATACGGAAAATGCCCACGTAGGACGTATTCGTGCCTCCATCCGATCATCACGTCGCGCGCAGAAAGTAAAGTTTCCGACGCCACATTCAGCCCGATTCACACTGCATTTCGGACTGGCTCTCTAGCGCGTTGAAGCGACGTTTAAGGCGGTGTTTTGTGTGGGTGAACAAGACGCTCGAGGGAACCAGGGATTGCGCCATACTGGTCCGCCCCGTGACCTCTTGGCTACCTTATGCAACACCTTCACGATCACTCACACGGCGAATCGACGGCCCTGCCCGTTGCCTACGAAGTGTCGAAACATGGCGCGACCGCATGCACCCCCATCGCAACATCCACCCATTCCTACGAAGCCGTGTTCCGCGAGCTGGTGCAGAACCACGCCACGCGTCTGCATCGTTTCATCATCAAGCACATCGGCAACTGCCCCGACGCGGAAGACCTCGCGCAACAGGCGTTTCTGGAAGCAGCCAAGTCGTATCACAGCTTCCGTGGCGAATCCCAGCTTTCCACTTGGCTGTACGGCATCGCGCTGAACCTGGTGCGCAACTATTTGTCGCGTGCGCCGGAATGCCGCTACTACTTCGTCAGCGAAGACGCTTTGCACGACCACGCCTCACAGGAGCTCGCGCCAGATGGCGTGGCAGAACAGAACCAGACGTTGCGCCTGCTCGAAGAGTCCATCGCCGAACTCCCGGAGAACATGCGCAGCATCCTGCTCATGATGGGGCTGAACGACATGACCTATGAAGAGGCGGCCGCAAGGCTCACGGTCCCAGTCGGCACCATACGCAGCCGCCTTTCCCGCGCGCGTGCAGCCTTGCGGCACAAGCTGCAATCCAAGGGTTTGTACCTGGACGCCTGACCCGCAGCTCGTCAGGGCGCTCATTGGCCTCCCGCAGCCGGCAACGGTGGAAGGCTCATCGTTGCAATGCTGTGATTGACCTTGGTGTTTCCCTCGCTGGCCAGGCGCAACGCCGGGCCCATCAGCTCGAGCGCAGAGGCCGGCGAGGCCGCTTCCCAGGTCTCATTCACTACGTCGCCCCACCGGCTCAGCGACGTTGCCAAGACCGGCTCCCCATTCACCTGCACCACCCTAGGCCGAATCAGGAACAAGCGCCATTGCTTGTTGGAAGCACGTTCTTTGTACGAAAACAGCGAACCGATCAGCGGGATATCACCCAACAGGGGCACCTTGACCTTCTTGTCCTGATCCGTTGTCACCCGCAGCCCGCCAATCAACAGCGTGTCGCCGTCCGCCACGGTCGCCAGCGTGCTGATCGTGGTCTCGGTGGTCATCGGATAGTTGTCCACCTTGGGCGACTCGTCCAGGATCGCCCCGTCGTCGATATCGATGGCCATTTCGACCTTCGGACCGGAGGGAGACGAAATGTACCGGGGTGTCACCCTCAGGCTGGTTCCCGCCTGGACCTGTTTGACGGCAGCCACGCGTTCTCCCTTCAAACTGATGTAGTAGCTCTTGGAAGTATCGAGGACCGCACCCATATTGTCGGCAGTAAGAACCGACGGGCGTGACAGCACATTTGCCTCGTTCCTTTTCTCGAGCGCCGTCAGCTGAGCCCGTAGCACCCCTGTTACGCCGATGCCGATCGATCCCGGTTCCAAGCCATCGTCGAATTGCTGCGGAACGCCGCCATAAGAAACGGACGTCTTGCCCGCGGTAGCCCCCCACTTCACGCCAAGTTTGTCCAACGCGTCGGCGCTGACATTGACGATCATCGCTTCTATCTCGATCAGCGTACTGGGCACGTCGAGCTGTTCGATCAAGGCGCGGTAGATTGGAATGCGCTCGGGAATATCCTGGACGATGATCGCATTAAGACGGGCATCCGCCTCCACGATCGCTTGCTGAGTGCGCATCCCGCCGGCAAGAAGGTTGCCAGCATTGCCGCTCCCGTCATCGAGTGGCGCCGGCGACCCGTTGATTCCCGCCCCGGCATAGTTTCCCGACGCGTTCCCGGGCGCCGCGCCAACAATGCCACCCATGGCGGCACTGCCGGTCATCGATCCGCCGGACACCAGTTGACGCAGGACAGTCGCCAGGCCGGGCGTTTTCACGGTCTGATCGCGGTAGCGGACCACGCGATCATTGACCGATGCATACTTCAGCCGAAAAACCGCCACCGCCTGCCGGCCATCGCTGCGCGGCAAGGACTTTATCGTACGCTCCACCAGATCGACGTATTGCGGGGGGCCCGAAACCAGGGCCAGGCCCTGCGTGGGTACTTCCCCCCAGCCAAATCGCGGATCGAGTACGCCCAATCGATCCAGCGCCTGCCGTACGCCCGAAATGGAGCCACTGCCCACGCTTACCGTTTTGGTCACCATCGCACTGGCCGGACTCACATAAAGGGTGCCTGCATAGACGAACCAGGTGAACCCATAGACGCCGGACAACTTATCCATGAAATCGCTGGGGCTGGCCGCCGTGAATTTGCCGTTCACCAGCCCATTCACGCCTGGCGCCATGCGCAGACCAAGACTGAAGCCGCTGGCGAACTTTCGCAGTACCTCTTCGAGCGGCTCGCTGTTCGCGAAGTAGCTGTATGGCGCCATAGGCCAGGTGGGAGTCGCATTGGCGGCCGTCGCCGACAGGATCGTCACAGCCAACGCAAAGCCATAGCGCGCAGTAGCTCCAAGGATGGAAGTCGATAGTTTTCCGGGCTTCTTGATTCGTTTCATTTACGTTCGTCGTGTCCATGGAAATCGGAGCGTGCGCCCGCCGGGCCGCCTTCCCGATCCGCGAAGTCGCGGACCTCCCGAAGGATCTTGGCAACGGGGACGACCAGCTCACTCGGTATGTATTGGTTCTCCCTGGCGTCGGCCAGCAGCGCCCGCGCCAGCGGTACATCGCGCATGATCGGCACGCCGACCTGCCTTGCCATCTGGATCATCTCGAGCGCTAGACGGTCGCGGCCCTTCGCCAGCACAATCGGCAGCGGCGTGATGTCGGGCTCGTAGCGCAGCGCAACAGCGATATGCGTAGGGTTGACAACAAGCATGGAAGCCTTGCGAACGGCATTCACCGGGCCGCTGTTGGCGAACTCCTGATGCAGGCGCTTGCGCGTCTGCTTGATCTCCGGCCTTCCCTCCATGTCCTTGTGCTCCCGCGTGACCTCCTGCTTCGTCATCTTGAGCCGCCGCGTGCGCTGCCAGCGCTGCCAGCCCATGTCAAAACCAGCAATGACAAGACAGAAGATCGCGGTGTAGGCCAGCAAGACCTGGAACAAGGCCTCCATGACGGAAAGCAAACCATCCATGCCGGCCGCAGCGCTGTGCACCAACGGCTCAAGCCCCTGCCGCAGCAGCAGGATGACCAGCAACGAAAAGCAGACGATCTTGACGGCGGACTTGAGTACCTCGACGAGGTTTCGCGACGAGAAAATGTTTTTGACGTTGGCGACCACGTTTAGCTTCTTGCCGGACGGCTTGATCTTCTCCACCGCCACCACGATGCCGATCTGGATGAACTCGACGAAAAGGCCAACGCCAATCACGATGGCCAAAACCTTGCCAAACACCTGCAGCAGAATCGCACGTCCCTCCAGGAACGCGAGCTTCAAGGCGGCGCCGAACGGCTGCTCGTAAAGGCCAGCGGGGATGCGGATGATGCGCTGCAGATCTTCGACAATCTGCGTTCCATTTCCCAAGAGAAAGATGAGCAGCGCCAGCGTCAGCAGGGTCTGGGTGAAATCGCGGCTGTAGGGGACGTCTCCCTTCTTCCTTGCGTCATCGAGCTTCTTCGGCGTCGGCTTTTCGGTCTTTTCCTCGCTCACGGCGCCCGCCACAGATCGGTGAGGAGCGGGATCGTATCGGCGATCCGCCGCGTTTCAAGCGCCCCTTGCTCGAACACATTGGCCAGGCAAAGCACGATCACGAGCAAGACGATCGCCGTCTTTATCGGCATTGCTAGAAAAAAGACCTGCAACTGGGGGGTGAAGCGGCTCGCCAGCGCCAGCCCCAGTTCCGCAAGCAACATCATGACCATCGCCGGCGCGGCGAACAGAAGCACCAACCGCATCAAACGGTCCAGTTGGGAAAGCATGATCGGTACAACTTCCATGCGCAGCGATGGGGCCCACTGCCAGGGATCCCATAGGCGGAAACTGTCAAACAACATCGAAAGCATCAGGTTGATTCCATCGCCACTCAAGAACAGGACGCCAAAAGCCAGCTGGAATACGATCGCCAGTGGCGTCGCTTCCGTTCCCATCGTCGGATTGAAGAGTGCTCCCATACTTGCGCCCCGCTGATAGTCGATAAGGGATCCCATGGCTTCGAATATCCAAAACGGAATGGCGGCGAAAAAGCCCAGAACCACGCCGACGAAGGCTTCCTTCACCACGAGCGCTGCGAGCAGCGCCAGGCTCAAGTCACTGGCCTGCGCGCCCGGCAACGTCAATGGCGTGACGAGCAATCCGAGCGGGACCGCGACAGCGCCGCGCAGCCGGCCGGGCAGTAGCTGCTTGCTGAATACTGGCAACATCATGAGCGTGACCAGGATGCGCGGCTGAGTGACCGTCAGAGCGAACATCAGATCCTTGACGGCGGCGTAAGTGACGAAGTCGCTCATGCGGTTCCAACTTGGTTACCGAATAGTTCGGAAGATTCCGTAAACCGACAATGAATAGTTGAAAATTTCCGAACCTATCCATCCTGCCGTCAACAAAAGCGTGGCAAACACCGCCACCAGCTTGATAGCAAAGGACAACGTCTGCTCCTGAATCTGGGTCAACGCCTGAAAGAGCGAAAAGAGCGTCCCTACGACCGATGCCACGCCCAACAGGGGCAAGGACAGCCAAAACACCAGATAAAGCGCCTGCTTCAAATAGAACACCAGCTCATTCGAGTTCATGCCGATCCTTCGTTGCCACAAATTGTCCGCACCTTTCCCTGCCCCTTGACTCCTGACCGCGACCTTCCTGCGGCCCCCATCCTGCGCGTGCAGGCCGCCGCCCAGCCACGAAAACAACACCGATTGGGGTACGCCAAAGATCCGGTGCGGCGCCGGTCCGTCGGCGGCGCCGCTCGAGGGGAGCCGCATCAACGCTCGAGGGAAGCGGCGTCAACGCTCTTGGGGCGGTCCTCTCCGTCTACGAATAGGAGAGGACCAACCCCTTGATCAACAGCGTCCAGCCGTCCAGCATCACGAAGAGGAACAGCTTCAGCGGGATCGCGATAGTCACGGGCGACACCATCATCATCCCCATTGCAAGCAATACGTTGGAGACGATGAGGTCGATGATGATGAACGGCAGGTACAGGAGAAAACCCACCTGGAACGCCGAGTTCAGCTGCGAAAGGACAAACGCGGGCACGAGTACGAAAAAATTGTCTTCCTTCAGTCCCCGGGCGGCGCCTTCGCCCCACAGGCTCGCCGCCGTGTCGACGAAGAATTGCCGATGCGCCGGTTTGCTGAACTTCATCATGAAGGCCCGCATCGGCGCCGCCCCCCGCTGGACAGCATCCAGCATCCGGTCCAGCTTGCCCGACGCCGCGCCCGGACCATCCGGCGTGCTCGCGCCACCTGGCGCGTACCGGCTGACCGGCGGCGGCGCCGAGGAACCGCCGCCCCCTTCGCTGCTTCCTCCATTCCCGGCTTCAACGGCGTCATCGCGCAAGGCGTCATGACTGCCCTGTGCCACGGGAGTCTCCGGCTCACGGATTGCATCCGCCACCTGTCCCAGAACGGGAGCCATCACATAGGCAGACAGAATCAACGCCAGCCCATTCAGCGCCATGTTGGGCGGCACCTGCTGCACCCCGATGGCGTTGCGAAGCAAGGCGAGTACGACCGAGATTTTCAGGAATGAGGTCGTCATGACAACCGCGATGGGCAGAAGCGCCACCGCGGCCATGACCGCCATCACGGTGATTGGATCGATGTCGCTTAGAGACATTCAGGATGCTCGCCGTCGCTCAAGGCAAGGATGCGGGCGCCCAGCCGGCCTTCGACATCGACCAGATCGGCGATTCCGATGCATTTGCCGTTGGCCCGGACATACACGGGACCGTCTTGAATGGAGCGGCCCAGTTCGAATATCTCTCCTGGACGCAGTTCCTGCAGCTCTGCGATCGATACGGCCTTGTGTCCCAGATCGAAAGTCAGATGGACCGGAATCGCACGTAGGTCGGGCGCACCGCCGGCCGCAGCTGCGGAAGCGGCTGGATCGGCCGACGGACCGCGATTGGTCTGCTCATCGGAGCATGCCGCGGCCCTGTGTGCGTCGCTTTCTTCCATGTCGCTTCCCATGCCGGGCTGGGCGCCCTCGGCGCCAAGGCCAGGGTCGATACCGGCCGTTTCGGTATGCGCAAGCTCGTCGGGAAATGACGGCGCGTCAGGCGGCGGATACGAAAGGTCAGTCATGTCGGAAATCCAGTGGTCGATGATCAGAAATGCCGAGGAGGTGTTTGCGGCCCGTCTGGCCCGCACGCGCTGATGGCCGGGAAGCACCAGCCACGATTCATCACGGCCAGATCCTGCCTGCCGATCGAACAGCACGACGTCGCCCAACGTCAGCGAACGGATCTCTTCGACGCTCAGAAACGTTTCCCCCACCACGGCCCCTACGGGTACGTGGATGCCGCACAGCGGCAAGCGATCGGCCTCAGGCCGCACGCCGGCGAGCACGGCAGCGAGGTTGCCCAACGCGGTGTCGTCCGCCAGCATGGTGGTGCAAACCTGAGCATTCGTGCCGACACCAAGCAATGAAAGCCTTACGGCATGCCAGCGATGCTGCCTTTGCTGCTGGCCGTCCGGGCAAGCAGAGAGAAAGACCGGACGCGGCGTTCCCTCTGGGAGCAAAGCCCAAATGTCCTCAATCAAGGCTTCGATCACTGCATCGACAAACGCGGCAGGCAGTTCATTGGCGGCGAGCTCGGGCATCTTCGCTGCCAGCCAGCTTTCGACCGCGCCCGGATGCAGGCACAAGCCTACCGCCGCGTCCTTCCACATTAGCCAGCGCGATGCCGCAGGCTGCCGATCGCCCGTGCCATCGAAAGGAAGCTCAATTGCAAGCGCCCATGCGCTGTCCCTGGCGCCGGCACGATGCCTCGGCCGCAGCACTCGCCCGTGTCGCGCTATCGCCGTACGCGCAGCGGCTTCACGCCGGCTCATGGCAGGCGGCTGGTACCTCCGGACGCTCTTCATCGCGCTGTGCCGTCCGTGCCGTCCGTGCCGTCCGGCTTCTGCAATGGGGCATCCGCTCGAACTTCCACCGCCTGGAAGGTGTGGCCGCCGCCCGGTGCGACGCTCAGCCGCACATCGGCGGGCAAGACCTGCGCCACGCGCGCGGCAAGCGGCTGTGCGCCCGCCACCAGCCTGCGGTGCACAGCAGCATCGCGCGTGACGAATGCCACGTTCACGCAGCCCGCGTCTTCGAATACCGACATTTCGGTCGCCGGCAACTGCCGCTCCTCGAACGCGATGCGCACGAAACGCTCGCCCTTTTCATAGGCGCCGAGGTAGACCTTGCGCACCACCGCGGCGACCGCTTCGATACCCAGTGGATTCATACCGTCGGACATGGCATGAGCTGGAGCCGTATCCTGCCGTGACGCCTGCTCCATGCAATGCCTGACGTGCTGGACCTTTTCGTCGACCGAGGAAACGGTTGGAGCCTCGTGCCGCGGCAGTCTCGTGAGACACTGCACCGCCTGGGCATCGGCGCCGACTGTTTCATCGGCAACGTCGTCCCCGCAGAATATTTGCCTGAAGCGCTGGACATCCATCAGAGACACCATCGTGGCGGGAAGCCAATCCGTCCGCGCGCCTTCGCGGCCTGGCGCGTCAGGCTTCCCGCCTGCGTGGACTTGAGGCGACGGGCCGGACTGTGACGGAGAAGTCTGTAGGCCTGTCGCCCCGTCTGCGGCCAACTGTCTCATGCCACCTCCCTGCGGTGCTGCAACACCGCGACCTCGTCGAGTTCGGCATCCAGTTTTCGCTCTTCTGCCATTACCCTTTCCTTAAGCTCCAGGTTTATTGCCTCGAGACACTTCTGCGTGGCTTTAATGGCCTGCAATCGTGCTTCCTGACCGCTACGCAGCGCCAGCTCGGCCGCATCGGCCGCGCGCTGCGCCTCTTCCAGGCTGCGCCAATGCTCTCGGGTGCGTTGACGCAGCGCCTCGACCTTGGCCAGCTTTGCGGCCATCGCGCGTGGCGATACGGCGTTGCCGATCAACTTGGCATACAAAGACGCCTCTTCTTCCTCCGCTTGTACGCGCCAGTCCTCCAGGCGCCGGCGCTCGCGCTTCACACGCGCGTCCGCCTCATTGCACGCGGCGCGCAGACCAACCAAAGCGCGTGCGGCACGCTGCTCCCGCGATTCGCGTACCCGCAACAGCTTCGCGCGGACATCTGTCATGCTTCGGCCAGATCCATCAGTCGGCGCACCGCGGTGTCGAAATCGTCCACCTCCTGCGTGCCCTGGCGAAGGTATTTGCGCATATCGTGAATCTTGCGCACCGCTTCGTCGCCGAGGGGATCGTTGCCGGGCTGGTATTCGCCGATATTCACCAGCAACTCCAATTCGGCATACTTGGCCATAAGCTCGCGGAACCGTCCTGCTGCGGTGGCATGGGGGGCCGACACGATGCGGCTCATCACGCGGCTGGCCGATGCCAGTACATCCACCGCTGGGTAATGATTTTCCGCCGCAAGCTTGCGGGAAAGGACGATATGGCCATCCAAGATGGAGCGCACTTCGTCGGCCACGGGCTCGGTCATATCGTCGCCCTCCACCAGCACGGTGTAAAACGCTGTGATCGAGCCGCGGTCGTTCGTGCCGGCACGCTCGAGCAGCCGCGGAAGGACCGCAAACACAGAGGGCGGAAATCCGCGCCTGGTGGGAGGTTCTCCCGCGGCCAATCCGATTTCCCGCTGCGCCCGGGCGAAGCGGGTGACCGAGTCCATGAGAAACAGCACGCGCTTTCCCTGGTCGCGGAAATATTCCGCAATGGCGGTCGCTACGAACGCGGCCTTAATCCTTTCCATCGCGGACCGGTCGCTCGTCGCGCACACGATCACGCTCTTTCGTAGACCGGCGTGTCCGAGCTCGTGTTCGAGAAACTCCCCGACTTCCCGGCCCCGTTCTCCGATGAGGGCCACGACGCGGACGTCCACGTCCGCGCCGTTGACAAGCATCCCCATCAGCGTCGATTTGCCGCCTCCCGCAGCGGCGAAGATGCCCAGGCGCTGTCCGCAACCACAAGTCAGCAGACCGTCGAGCACCCGGATACCCAGCGGCAATGGACGGTCGATGGCGCGTCGCACCAAAGGATGCGGCGCATCGCGCAGTACCGGGTAATACTCATCGCACAACAACGGGCCGCGCTCGGCCTCGTCCAAGGGCCGTCCCAATCCGTCGAGCACCCGGCCCAGCAACGCGGGCCCAACCGCTACCCGCATACTTTCGCCCGTGGGAAGCACTTCGGTTTCAGGCCCAAGGCCTTGAATGTCCCCGATGGGGGTCAGCAACGCCCGGCCTTCCGCGAAACCGATGACCTCCGCTTGCATGTCCGGATCCGCCCCGGGGTTGCGCAATGTGCATAGTTGACCCACGCGCGCTCCCGGAACGGCGGCTCGGATGATCGTGCCGGTCACCTGCGTCACCCGCCCGACCAGCGTCAGGGGCCGCGCCTCGGCCAGCGCGGCGCGCATGGTTTCCATCGCCCGCTCAAACATCGCGCTCGCTCCCTTCGTTTTCGGGAGTAGCCAGGCCGCCCCGCGATAGCGCATTCTCCAGTACGCGCCTTAGGGTTTCCAGCTGCGCTTCGAGGCTGACGTCGACCGTACCGATCGCGCTTTCCAGCCGACAGACATCCCGCCCCAGTCTTTCATCTTCCACAATCTCGATGTCGCCCACTTTGGGAAAGGCCTTCCGAAGGCCGTCGATATCCTCGCGCAGCGCAGCGGCGACGTCGGTATTCACGCGCAAGGTGACGTGGTTCTGCTGCCGCATCAGGGCGAGCCCGCTGCGAACCGCCGCCAGCGCACGTTGCCTGTCGTCGAAGTCCGCGATGATTTTTCTCATCGCGGCGACAACGATCTCGCCTAGTCCGCTTTCCATGCCCTCGATTTGAAGACGCATGCGGCGCGACATGGAGACCATTTCGGCGGCCAACTCGGCCCTGGCCTCCTCCTTGCCCAAGGCGTAGCCCCGCGCGCGCTCCGCGTGGAAAGCCGATTTCGCGTCCTTGAGGATACGCGCCGCCCGGCTCCGCGCGTGCCGCAGCACTTCCGCCGCATCAACGACCCTGGCGTAAGATTCGGCTCGCAGGACCTTCCCCAATGGCCGCACGGCCAGTCCGGCGTGGCCATCCGTATCCGGACGCCCGGCGTGTCGGTCTACGCTTTCCGTAAATGCTTCCTCGCGGTCTCGGCGATCCTCGTTTACCGCGTTGTGAGGCGCCGCTGCCATGCCGCCGCGGTCAAGCAGGAACGACATGATTCCACTCCATTGACATGCGCAGGACCAGATCCATCGCCTCGTCCCCCGGCAGTTCGCGCCGCGCGGGAGCATGTGCCGGAAGCTTCAATTCGGCTCGCCGCGCCAACGGCCTGCCAGCTGTGCCGAAAGCCGACATCAGTACGCCGCAGCCCAACTGGTCAACATCGTCCGCCGCGGCCGCGACGTCCGTGTATGGGTCCCCCGCCAAGCCGGGATGCCATCGCCGCCCATGGGCCAGCCACCGCAAGGCGGTCGCCCCCAAAGCGGTGGCGAGGACGCGCACTTGGGCGCCCGCGATAGCGAGTCGCAATCTCGGCGCGCACAGCACCGCGCCAAGGGCGCGGGCCAGCTCCAACAGCGACTCTGGGTCCAGCAGGGCGATCCGAAGGGCGGGTAACGACAGATCCGTTACCGGAGCACTATCCAGCTTCTCCTGCCGCAATATTTGACGCGACCAGTGCCTGTGCCAAATGGCACTTTCGGCCGGCATCGTGTCGATGGCATGCAGGAATGCCTCTGAAGCGTAGTCTTTTCGCCTCGAGGGGTGCAGCGTGCGGCTGGGACAAAAGTTGAACGCCAGCATCGCCGCATCCAATGAAGAAATGGGACTTTCCAGCCTCACTGATCCTGCCCAGCCAAGGTGGAATCTGCCGCGTTGACGTCGATGTTTCGGGCCCGCCGCCGCAGCAGCACCAACGTGAGGCCGCCAACCACTGCAACCGCGGCAAGCAGCAAGCCGGACGCGACGAGATACCGCAATGTGGCGTTAGGCTCGGGCTCCGCTGGCGGTGCCGGCGATACGTCCGAACCGGCGCCTGCGCCACCTGACAACATGGCGGCCCCTGCTGCGGCGGGATGCGCGGCCACCAGGATCACCGAAACGCGGCCTTCGTCCAGGTCCGGAATGGCGCGCGCCACCAGCGCACGTATCTGAGGACGAAGCAGATCCACGTTATTCCCCGGCTGGTACTTGATGAACACCGCCGCACTCGATTCGGTCTTTTCCTTCTTGCCCGGCTCCTGCTCAGGCAGGACCACATGTACCCGCGCTACCAACACGCCGTCCAGCTTCGAAAGCGTGTTTTCCAATTCTTGGGAAAGCGCGTATACATATCGCACTCTTTCCTCCAGCGGCGAAGAGATCATTCCGTCTTTATGGAAAATCTTTCCCATGCCCTCGTACCGTTCACGGGGCAGTCCGCGTTGCCGCAGCGCTTGCAATGCGCGTCCTACGTCGGCCTCGGGAACGGTCAGCACGACGCCGGTTTTCTTGATTTCCTTTACTGCGCGTATGTTCGATTGCAACAGGGCGGCGAGCATTTCGTTCGCTTCCGCATCGGTGGTTTCTGAAAACAGCTCCACACGAGGCGAGCAGCCAGCCAGCACGACCAGCACCAACACACAGAACGTAGCCAGCATCCATCGCTGCCAACTTGATCGGCGGCAGCCAACGCCAGGGCGCACGGCTGTCGGGTCCGGACACTCAGGTCTTGCGAGCACGGGCATCACGCGTTCGTTCATCACATTCTGGAGATGCTATCGACCGTGTACAGCGTCTTGCCGATCGCCTTGGTCATCATGTCCGTCTTTGTGGCTGCAATGACGAATCGCATCTGCAGCGTCACCAAGTCGTGCAAGGTCTGACCGCCCGACGACGATGAAACATTGTTGCCGACGCGCTGAAGACCGTTCTGTACCTCGGACCAGTCATGAGTAATTGCCACCGCGCCGTGGCGGAATACCTCCAGGATGCGATCGCCGATACTCCGTGAGTTCGCCTGAGACGACGGCGCGGCACTCAATGCATGCGCCAAGAGCTGGGATTGAACCGATATGGCATTGCCTCCGCCGTCCGGTTGGCCGCTGGAGCCATTCATGATCGCATTGAATTGCTTCGTCGCCTCAGAGGAGGCCGGGTCCGGTCGGACGGGCGTGTCGCCCTTCCTGCCAGCGAGCAGCGAACCGTCGATTGCGGACAACATGTCTGATTACCTTGATGGAAAGAAGAGAGAAAAAGAAAAGCCGGATAACCGGCGCGTCGATCGAGCAGAGATCATGACGCGCTGGATGCAGCGCCAAGCAAAGCGGCGAACTCCGACGGCGGCCCGCCCGCTGCGCTCACCACTGCAAAACAACGGTCGGCATTCGCATGGCGCCCTTCCTGGCGGTATGCGATTCCCCTGCACAACTCCAGGAATGCATGCTGCTCATGACTCTTGCAACACAGGTTTTCGAGCAAACAAAGCGCTTCCGTAGTCCGATCGGAAAGGGTCCATACCATGGCGAGACCCATGTCCGCGTAGACATTGCCGGGACATAGTTTTCGCAGACATAGGAAGAGTGCCTCCGCCGGTTCGGAACAGCCCGCCAACGCTCCCATGAACCCGACCAAGGCCAGCTTCTGGGTAGCGTCGGCGTCGACCATATCGACCGGTGATTCAGCCAAACGGCCAGGCTGCATACCGATTACACAGGGATAGGGATGGAGGCCCGCTCGATGGAAGAGCGTACGTAGTCCGCCGTCGAGTTGACCATATCCTGGTAAAGCTTTCCTGCCTCTTTGATGCTACGCTTCATCGCGTCCTGAACGAGGGACAAGTCCTCGATCGCCGCCGTCACCACACTCTGGAGAAAAACGCCCTCCTGCTGCACCAGACCAAGCCGCAGCTCGTCATATCCCAGCTTGATCTGAAAGCCGCTGTTCACCGTCCTCGTTGCAGCCAACAGCGTTTGCGACCCTATCTGAAGCCAACGCGCGACCAACTGTAATGAGGCGCGCCCCCCAGTCAGGAACTTCATCGCACTCGTCACTTGCTGCTGGAAGGCACTCGAAAATTTTGACGCGGCCGTGCTCGCCCCGCTTGCGCTGGCGACCCCAAGCGTTAACCCGATTGCCATCAAGCTACCGGCAATGTTGGCGGCCGCCTCCACTATGGCAACGACCTCCTTGCTGGCGCCTGCTGCGTTCGCGATTCCGCGCGCCATCGTGGCGACGCAACTTGGGTCCAGCAGCAACCCGAATCCCGTGGCCGTCATCACACATCCGGTGATGATGTCGGCAGTGTTCTGCGCCATGTCTTTTGGCATGACGGTCATGAGAACCTTCCCCACGACTTTGCTGATTGCGTCGCTCAATTGCACGCCAGACGATTGCAGCAGCGCACCGGCCAACGCCAAGGCTGCCATCGTGATGACAATGGCGCCTCCGCCTGTGGCGATTGCCGCCACCAGACCGACGGCAGCGACCACCGGAGCAAGAATCTTCGTGAACCAGCCCAGGGCCTTGGCCCACCAGCCGGTCTTTTGAGCCGCCCGCTCCTTCTCGGCAATCTCTTTAAGCTGCTTCATTCGCAGCGCCGTCGTTTCGTCCACGCGACGCTTGCTTGCGTCGTAGGCGTCCTTCGCCTGGGACGACATCCATGCCGACATCAGAGTCTGTCTGGTCCCTTGTATCTCGGCGAACAGTTGGTCGAGGTCCGGGACGGCTACGAGTGGCGGCGGCATCGGAACGAATTCTTCCGCATCGGTTGGGGCTCCATCACGGAAGCTGTTTTCGCCCCCCTGCGCCGTCCCGCTGCCGTCCTCCGATGAGCCGGGCACATAGCCCATCAATTGCTCAAGAACGCTGTCCCAGCCATCGGTGAGATCCGCGATATCCTGTACGCCATTCCCTGCATTGATATCCGATCTCGGGCGTCCCGATCCGGGCGCTGCGGTTGGGAGCGCCCCTTCGCCGGGTAGGCGGACGCTGTTCAATACTTGCATTTTTTCCTCGTCGAGAAGCCAGTCCTTTCAACCCGGTCACGCACCGAGGTTTCTTGCATTGACGCGCGCGATTTCCACCAGCGCCTGGGCCACCTCGTCGGCGCGCTTGACGGCCTCGCTGGCGTTTCCACGCCTGCGTTCAGCCATTTCCCTATCCAGCCCTGCGGTCGTGTTTCCAACCTGGGCGGCCAGATCGTTTCGCTTGGCCTGTGCCTCCGGGATGCCCGTACCGAGCTCGTTGCCCGCGTACATGACCTGCGTACTGGTGTTCGCGAACGTCTGGGCCACTTCCCGATTCTTGTTCAGACCATCGATTTCCTTGGAGATCTTCTGGACTTGCGTCTGCACGCCCGCCGCTTCTTCCTGTGCTGTCTGTGCTTCCACACGCGCGCGGGCAAGTCGGCTGGCGTCTCCGCTTTTCTCCGCTTCGGCAAGGAGCTTGGCCGAGTCTTGCAACTTCAGGTCAGCCTCCTTGGTGAGTTTGCCCATTGCTTCCGTTTTCCTGGCTGCAATGGCGTTGCCCCTGAGCGCGTACGCCCCCATCGCGGCGCCGGCGATCCCTGTGCCGACCTGGACCCCGAAACGCACCCACATCGAAGTTCTTCGCGCTGCGATGCTGTTCTCGGTGGCGACCATATTGAGTGTTCGATTGACCTGCATATCTTTCATGTAGGTTTCCATCTCTTTGTTGGCAACTTTCTGCGACTCTTCTCCGACCAGGCGCTGCGCCTCCACGAGAACCGAGGCGATATCGCCCCACGACATCGCTCGCGGCTGCTCGGTTTTCCCGTCTTGCGGAAGAACGGGATAGACTGCGCCACTCTGTCCCTGCACACCTGTGATTGCCATCATTCACCTCCGAAAATATCAATCTGATTGCCGATTCGCGTTCAGCGCGCACATGGCTGACTGAACGCCGGACCCTCGGCAGGGCCAGCTTCCTTCGAAGCATTCTTTTTGGCTTGTTCCATGCGGCGCATACAGCGCTCGCGCACCGTCTCGTGAGCGGTGCCGAGACATGCCGACATCGCGAGCGCATACGACTCCATGGCGTCTTCGGCACGGCCCAACGCAAGCTGGGCATCGCCGCTCATCATGAAAGGAACGGGATCGTCGATCTTCATCATCGCGACGATCGCGTACATGCGAAGGGCCTCCTCGAATCGCTCCAGCTTATGAAGCGTCGCGGCCAGTCCCATGATGAACCGGCTGTCCATGTGGTCATAGACAACCAACTGCGAGAACAATACGCGCGCCTTTTCATACTGCCGCTTCTGGAACGTTTCGTAGGCCACGGCATAAAGGCCTTCGGTCGAGGCTTGCGCAACACCCGCCATTTTCCGGATTGAACCGCCTTCGCGCACGAGGGCCGACAACCGATACAAAAGACGCTTATAGTCGTCGGCGCCCGATCCGCCGCCTTTTCTGCCCATAGATTGCCACCTGGATTGAGTTGCTCCGTCACCGCCGGGTTTGCCATCACCCGGACCGATCCGCGCAAGGCGCTTTCCTTGGGCGGTGCCAGCGCATCCCGCGTGCGCCGGCAACGGCCACCCGCGCCGGCCGACTGGCTCAACCGGAATTCCGGGCCACGTTCATCAGCAGGTTCCCTTCCGCCTTGACGATATTGGACTGCTGCGTCATGTCCGCCGACATGCGGCCGACCATCGAGTTCATCCTTGTGGACTGCAGGTTCTGTTCAGTACCCAGGGTCTGCGACTTCCCATCCAGCGTGGTGCGCAGCGCTTCGAAATCGCCTTTGGTGTTGTCTTTGGTCCACTTGTTCGGATCGTCGGTAAAGCCGAGGTCGACGAGCGCCTTGTTCAGCTTACTGAGGGAATCCGGTATGGATCCGCCTTTATCCTCAGCATCGCCGAGCTTGGCGTCGTTCTCCGCCTGCGGCGAGAACTTCCCCAACAGATTGGCCACGGCGCTCTTGGCGTCCTCGTAGACGTTCATTTTTTTCACCTGCTCGTCGACACGCTGGTTCTGCCGCAGCACAGCTTGCGAGGTGGCGCGCAGCACGGCCTCCGAGGTCGCAAGAATGGATGCAAAGGCCAAGGCCCAGTCGGCCACCATGGAGGTATCGGTGCCGCTCAAGAAACTGTCGTACATCCGGGCCCCAGGCCCCCCCTTGGTGAAAACCCCTGGCATGCCAAAACTGCTCATTACCGATACTCCTATCTGACTTCCAGCCGCAATGTCGCGGATGCGCAGGTAGGTGCGTGCCCCAAGATTCCGGTTCCTGACGTCATTGCGCCGGACGAATTGACCGCGATAGCGGATTCAACGTTCGGCAGGCGCCTGCGAGGCTTGGGAACTTTGAAGGAGCCGGCGCCACTACCATTGCCCCTTCGAGCATGGCCGTGGCAACCGCATCCCGGCCTCCGAACATGCCCAGCCGCATGAGCGTGCTCAAGCCGTGAACGCGCACGGGCGAATGCCCATCCCTGCGCCAGGAACCATTGAATGATCAATCGAATTCTGACCAGGCCCTATCCCATCGATCGTGTCGGTCCCGTTGCAGCGGACCGGACCGCCATGACGAGCGGCGCCGCTTCAGGCCCGCCTTTACTTGCGTCGCGGCCGTTCACCGAATCGTCCGCTCAACCTACCTCGCCACCGGCCTGGCTCGATCGCCCGACGCTCGAGATAACAATCAGCCACGACCTGGCGCCCGACCCCGGCAAGTACGGTTTGAACCATCCCGGCGTCTTTGACCGGGCGCTGGAGCGATGTTTCAACTCGATCGCGATGCTGGCGCGGAACGGCGGCGACGCCGTCGCCATCGGCTCGCTGAACGTCGTCAGCGGCATAATCGCCTTGCGACGGCAATCGTCGGTCGTGCGCAAGGCGCTCTACGCAGGATGAACAGCACATCCGGAACGGCGCTTTCCGGCGAAAGCGTCGAGCTGCTGCATACCCTGGCCTTCCTGAGCGTCCAGAATGGCCGTCCGCACGAGGCCGTTTCCCTGCTTGAAGCCGCGGACCGCTTCGGCAAATGCGACGCTCGTGCTTTGACCCTGCTGTCCCTGGCGCAACTGCGCGCCGGGTTCGCCAGCCGCGCCTTTTCGACACTGCAACGCGTCGATCCCTCGCCGGCGCAGCGTCGGACATACCAGGTGGTCCTTGCGCAAATCCTGGTGGCGCTCGGCCGAAGGGAAGAAGCCCATGCCGCAATACGCCGGGCCGGCGCGCCGAAGCTGGCCTTGACCGGGCGCACAGGGACATCGCAATCCATCTGACAGACTCGAAACCATGCACGCGATAAGACGCGTCGTCGCGATCGCGACAAGCCGCAACGACATCCTGCTCGCCATGATCGTCATGGCGATCGTCTTCATGATGATTCTGCCTTTGCCGCCGGCAATCATGGACGTGCTAATAGGAATCAATATCACGGCGTCCTGCGTTCTGCTGATGGTGGCGATCTATCTCCCGTCTCCGCTCGCATTCTCGTCCTTCCCGGCGGTCCTGCTCGTGTCCACGCTGTTCCGCCTGGGCATCTCCATTTCCACCACCAGGCTGATTCTGCTGGACGGAAACGCGGGCCACATCATCGATACGTTCGGGAACTTCGTCGTGGGCGGCAATCTGGTGGTCGGGCTGGTCGTGTTTCTCATCCTGACGATCGTTCAGTTCATCGTCATTACCAAAGGCGCCGAGCGGGTCGCCGAAGTCGCCGCCCGATTTTCGCTGGACGGCATGCCGGGTAAGCAGATGTCCATTGACGCCGACCTGCGTGCCAATGCAATACAGATTGATGAGGCCAAGAGGCGCCGGGCGCTGGTCGAAAAGGAAAGCCAGATGTACGGCGCGATGGATGGGGCGATGAAGTTCGTAAAAGGCGACGCCATCGCGGGCCTGATCATCGTCGCCGTAAACCTGCTGGGGGGCTGGATCATCGGGTCGCTACAGCGCGGCATGACGGCATCCGAAGCCGCGATGACATATTCGGTGCTGAGCGTAGGCGACGGCTTGATCGCACAGATTCCCGCTTTGCTCACCGCGATCTGCGCCGGGATTATCGTTACGCGGGTGCCGACCGGCAACGAGAGATCGAACGTGGGCAATGATATCGGCACGCAGGTTCTGGCACAGCCAAGGGCACTGATCATTGCCTCCATCATTGCCTTGGCGGTCGGTTTGATTCCCGGAATGCCATTTACCGTGTTCCTCGTCCTGGCGGTGTGCACCGGCACAATCGGATTGGTACTGCTCAACGCCCGCGGCAGAAAGACCGGATCCGCGGGAGACGGAATCTCCGCCGGCGGGATCGGCGACACTGCCGGGGCTGACGATATGGCTGACGGTCCCAATGCCTTCAAACCGGCCGCCCCCATTGTGGTCGAAGTGGCGCCTGACCTGGGAAGCCTGGTCCAGGACGGCAGCTTGAAGGGCGCAATCCAAGACGTCCGGCATTCCTTGTACCAGGATCTGGGCGTTCCCTTTCCTGCAGTTCAGGTGCGCGAGAGCGCCACGTTGCCGGATCAGGAGTACCGGATCCTGCTTTTCGAGGTGCCGGCGGCATCCGGCCGGATACGGACGGATGCCGTATTGGTGCGCGAAAGCGTTCACAACCTGGACGCCATGGGAATCCCTCACCATCGCGACGCATCTTTTCCGGCAGACGAGGCCGGTTTCTGGGTGGATCGGGCGCATCTTCCAGCGCTCGACGGCATGGGGACGCCCGTCCTGCAAACCCATCAGGTTCCCGCCTGGCGGCTTTCGATGATTCTGCGCAAGCACGCCGCGGATTTTCTCGGCATTCAAGAGACGCGGCAGCTGATGTCGGCGATGGAGGAGGACTTCTCGGAGCTCGTCAAGGAAACACACCGCGTTATGCCGATTCAGCGGATCGCCGAGATCTTCCAGCGTTTGGTGTCCGAAGACATTTCGATCCGGGATCTGCGGGCTGTTCTGGAAGCGCTGGTGGACTGGGCGCAGAAGGAAAAGGACATTGTCCTGCTTACCGAACACGTCCGCTCGTCACTTAAGCGCTACATCAGCCACAAGTACACGAACGGTCAGAACTTCATGCCGGCATATCTTCTCTCACCGGACGTGGAGGACACCGTTCGCGACGCTATCCGGCAGACTGCGGCCGGAAGCTATCTGGCGATGGACCCCGAAAAGTCGCAGGCGTTGCTCGATAGCATTCACCGAACCGTCGGAAATCTGCAGACCAGCACGGCTCGCCCCGTACTCCTGACTACCATGGATATCCGCCGCTACGTACGCAAGTTGATTGAACAGGATTTGTACCACTTGCCGGTGCTGTCCTATCAGGAACTGACGCCCGAGGTGAACGTGCAGCCGCTTGCCAGGATCGAGCTGTAACGCTCACATCGGCGTGGCAGGCGTATCAAGAGGTATGAAAGTGTCGGGCGAATTCGAATTTCGCGTTCTGACCGGGCTGCATGAGCGCGCCCGCTGCGTTGTATCGGACACCGTGGTGATAGGGAGCGACGTAGCTTGCGACGTCGTTCTGTTGGACGGCGGTATCGCGCCGCGCCACGCCGTAATTCGAGTTGACACGGCGGGATGGTCCATAGCGCTTCAAGACGAAACGTCCGGCACGGACATCGCGCCAAAAGTATGGCGTCTCAACACGCCTGTTCGGTTGGGCCCCCTTTGGGTCACGGTTTCCGCAGCAGGCGACGCCTGGCCCGAACTCAGTGTGGCGCCGGAAAGCCCCGCCGGAACGGAAGCCAGCCACCGCGACGTGGCGGATTTGCCCTGCGCAGATGGTTGGAAGCCCCACGGGGCAACCGCGGACCATCCGGCAGGAGAGGGCCGCAGAAGAACCGCCTTGTGGCTGACGTCCGCCGCGCTCGCCGTTCTCGTTTGCGGCGGCGTTGCGGTCGCCGCATTTTCGCCGTCCGTAAACGACGCCCCGCGGAAAGCCATTTCGCAGATACCGGATCTCAAAAGTCTGGCTGATATCGAAAAATTGCTTGGTGAATTGAACCTGGCGGACTCGATCCGGGTCTCGCCGACCGGATCTGGACGGTACGTGCTGAGCGGCTGGGTCCGCGATGAAGCGGAGCAAACTCGCCTCGCCACCGCCCTCGCGGCTATTTCGCCCACGCCGGATCTCGTTACGAAAAACCAAGTCGAGGTCGAACGAAGAGTCGCTGATGGGTTGAATAAGATGGATCTTCGTTTTCGTTTGAAACGGCAAGGTCCCGGGCCGCTGCGTTTACAGGCCGTGGTGGCGGATGCGCCGACCCGTCAGGCGATCCTGGAATTTCTGCGAAACCGTAACGACGAAGTCGATGCCGCTCCAGGGGACGTCCTCCTGGCGAGTCAGGTGATCGAAGCATTTGCCGCTGCGTCTGCTCGATCCGGCCTGCCCGCGATCAAGGCAGATTGGACTCAAGGCCGGGTAGACCTGAAGCCTGTCAACCTGAACACGCCAGAGCAGGAGCAGCTTGTCGCGCTGGTCAAACTGCTCAATACGCGTTATCTCGATGCGTTCGTTATCGATGCGCCGCCCAAGGCTGAGTCCGCAGCGCACACGCTGCCTTTCCGCATCGCGAGCATCGTCGGGGGACCGCAGCCGTGGCTCGTCCTGGGCGACGGAACGCGGCTTCTGGTGGGAGGAACCTACGCGGATTACCGGCTCAAGGCGATTGAAGACACACGGGTCGTGTTCGACGAACCCTATCCCATAGTCATCCCACGGTAGCCAATGGAAGCCCGCCAAATTCCTATCTCCGACTCCGCCGCCCTGACTTTGTTCGGCCTCACTCCCGGCGGTGCGGAAGCGCGCGCGCTGATTCAACATTTCAAAACCCTCGAGGCACGGGCCAAACAGTACATGCGCCTGCAACTTCGCCCGGCTGATTTCCGGACGGCGGCCACAGTGGCCCAAGCCGCGGCCGCGGCCCAGGCAATTCTGACGAAGATGGGCGCTTGCGCCGAATCGGCGGTCCCCAACCCACTGCATGCAAAGTAAGGAGCCCTATGAACCTCGACAATTTCGGTTTGGATAACCTGACGAGCCAGCTGAACACGGACGAAGACGCCGTCGATGCGAGCGTACAGGACATCAGCGGGAAGCCCTCTCCTGCCCTACCCGACCTGTACGCTTTCCAAAAAGCCATCACCAAGCTGTCGGTGAAAAGCACCGTCGTCACGAACTACGTAAAAAGCATGGGGGACATGTTGAAAACGATCGCCCGAAACATCGTCCCGTAGAGCCGATTAATGTGCCGCACACCGGCGCACTGACTTGGTTTATGTATTCCGCCGGGCTGCCCGCTCGCCGGGCGGCTTGATGGTGGGAACGCGTAGCGTTCGAGCCTTCCCGAAACACCGTCCTCGATGTTTAAAATGAAACTACACGTTAATTCTATGAAGCAGCCAGTTTCTTGAGTCTTGCTTTCGCCGACCCGTCACCGAAAATCTATCGGCGCCCATTGTACGCTCCGCGAGCCGCCACGCCCGCCTGAAGAATCGAAAATGGCAGATTTTGCCGGCACGATACGCGAATTTTCGGTTTGATTCGAAGAAGAAACAATCAAGGCGATCTTCCTGCCCGCCCGGCCGCCTCCGGCTTTCACGTCCAACTTCGGTACTAAACACCTTGTTGGAGACGCCGTTCCCATATGTTAATAATTGCGATATCAGACGTCACACCTGAACGAGACGTTTCGTCGCCGACAGTGTGGCCCAACGGAGAACTGCCATGCCTTACGAACATGCCGGAGAGTTGCCAACCCGACTTCTGCTCGCAGACGACAGCCCCGCGGACCTGAAGCTGCTTGTGCAGATGTTAAGTCAGGAAGGGTTCAAATTAATGGTCGCGCTCGACGGCAAACAGGCCTATGAGCGCGCTTTGGCGGACCCCGCACCAGACGCCATCCTGCTTGACGTGGCCATGCCGAAACTGGACGGGTACTCCACATGCAAGCTGTTGAAGGAAAACCCGGCCACGGCGCACATACCCGTGATCTTCGTAACAGCTTGTACAAAACTTGACGATCGCCTGAAAGGCTTTGACGTCGGTGGGGCCGACTACGTATTGAAGCCCTATAACCCCGAGGAGGTATTGGCGCGAATTCGGGTGCAGCTGCAGCGGCGCGGCCGCCGGTCGGCTGACCCTAAGCATGAGAGCACAGCCCCTCAAAAAGGGTCGGACACCATGCCACTTTCGAACGAGCAGGCAATCGTAAGCATGACGACACAGTACCTGCGCGAACATCTGTCGGACGCCCCGTCACAGAAGCGGTTGGCCCGCCTGATCGGCGTCAATGAAAAGCGCTTGACGCATGCCTTCCGGTCGTTGCTCGGAAAATCGATTCCCGATTATCTGCGCGATCAGCGCATGGAACGCGCTCGCACGCTGCTACAGGACAAGTCCTTATCCGTGGCGGAGATCGCGGACCGTCTCGGTTTTTCCAGTCCGGCGAACTTTGCCTCGGCCTTCCGCCGCCAATCCGGCTGCAGCCCCGTGGCCTTCCGTCGGAACGCTTCTGGCCCGTTGTCCTCCGTGCCTCCGGGGACCCTCGTGGCGCAAAACAGCAGCATTTTTCAAAACGACTGACCGGGAATTAAAAAGCATGCGGCCGAAGGATTCCTTAGCATGGTTTTGCCCCGCCGTGGCATGAATTCGGCACTCGGGCAGCCAAGGTTAGGAACAAGGAGACAGCATGAGTTCTATTCCCACCCCGTTTCTGCCGCCATGTGGAGAGGCAACGGCGCCTCAAAGCGCTGCGCCGCAGGGTAGCATCGGAGGGTCCTTTGGGGCTGACGCCTATCCGCGGCCATCACATGTCCTTGTGGTTTCCGATGCGCCGGAACAGCTGCAGGCCACCATGGATTTCCTGCGGGCCCAACTGTTTCGCGTAACGTTGGCCTCGGGTTGGCGCGGCTATCACTATGCCCAGGCATGGCATCCCGACATCATCGTAATAGACGGGGCAATGTCCAGTATGGACCCGTTGATGCTGGGGAGACTGCTCATGCAAGCTCCAGACACCCGAGGCACGCCGCTCGTGTTTTTGTTCGAAAGGCATAACCAGGCCGCCAGCCACGAAGCATTCGCGTTGGGTGCGGTCGATTGCATGGTGAAACCGGTCTATCCAGAGGAAGTGCTGGCGCGGATATCGACACATTTGCGAAGCGGCGCAAGGCGGCGCATAGAGCCAATGTCGCCGCGGACGAGAACAGTGGCTTCGGAGGATCTGTTGCTGCGCAATGCCCTGAACGCCATCGCGCTGGACGTGGGTAGCATACATACTGTCCGCCAACTCGCGCGGTCCGTAGGAACGAACGAACGCAAGCTCTCCGCTTTGTTTAAGTCCAAAATGGGGAAGTCAGCGCACAAGGTCATCCTCGGAAAGAAAATGGAGACCGCACGCCGTTTGTTGGCGCAGACGGGCATGCCGGTGCGCGACATCGGAGTCCATGTCGGATTTCCCAGCGTATGCAATTTTTCGGTGGCTTTTCGCCGCGAAAACGGCATCACGCCGACCGCCTATCGCCGTCAGTTCCGTACCATGACGCAACCAATGGGCAATAGCGCGACCGCCACGCTTCGTACGCCGCCAACGAACTATGGACATGAAACGGAAGGCGCGCGAGCCTAGTCGGCATGGGCCTGGGTCGATCCGTGATCCGCGTCATCCTGGCTGATGACCATCCGATAGTGCTTCTGGGCGTGAAAAACGCACTGGAAGCCGTCGGCGGGATATCGATCGTCGGCACCGCCACGTCGCCACAAAGCTTGCTCGCATGCCTTTCGGCCTGCGATTGCGACGTGTTGGTTACGGATTTCTCGATGCCAAGCGAGCGTAGTCCCGACGGGATCGCTATGCTGCTGGATATTCAGAGAAAGCACCCCGGGCTACGCATCGTTGTATTGACAAAAATTTCGACTCCGGCGCTGTTGACTCCCATCCTGGATGCCGGCGCGCTGGCCCTTGTAGACAAAGGGGCCACAACCGCGGAAATCGCGACTGCGGTTCAACGCGCGGCGCATGGGATGACCTATATCAGCCGCAATATCGAGCATACGCTCGGCGCGTTGGGAGTCGCCCCTTCCAAGGTTGCCCAACGGGTGCCGCTGTCCCCACGAGAAATCGAAGTTGTACGATTATTCGCCCAGGGCTATAGCAACAACCAGATTGCCGAGATCCTTCACCTGAGCCCGAAGACGACGAGTCGACAGAAAAAAGACGCCATGAGGAAGCTGGGCGCCGTTCATGATGCCGACCTTTATTCCTGTGCCAGGGATTTGGGCCTGATTTAGGCTCGGAGGCCGCCGGGCCGCGATGCCGGCCGTTCAGAGGGGATGCCCTCGCCCGCAAGGCCCTGATGGCACAGCGTGCCGATTTTTTCTTTCCAGACCACGCCGACGTCGACCATGGTTTCGACAATACGGCGCAATTGGCTGACCGTGGCATCGGCCAGCTCCATCCGACGGGTTAACAGAATTTCCCCATTGCGTTCGTCCAGCGCAAGGGTTGCCCCCTCGGTTTCGTGGCCGAAAGCATTGGAGCAAAGCATGTCGCGATAAAGAGCCAGACATTGCGTGCTCTCGACCGGTTCCTGCCCCACGACGATATAGGCATGCAGGATATCCTGCGCATCGTCATGTTCCAGCGTGACGGTGATGTTGTTCTCGAAGATGAGGTCGATGGTGCCGGACTCTCCGAGAGACAAGGGCACTCCACTTTCCTCACCAAACAACGCGATCAGGCTACGCGCGTCCATATAAGCCTCTCCTGGGCGACTTCCTGCACATAGGAAGCCTCAGCATTATCAAGGGCTCGATCAGTGGCGGCGCCCTTGGCGGAGTTCCTGTACGCCATGGCGACATCGCGCACCGGCACACCGCCATGCTGAACGGATTTCTTCACTTCACATGTCAGTCTGCCTCCAGAAAAGGCAGGGAATATTCGTCCTCGACCCTCGGCTGGACACTGTCCGTCTCGTCGTCACGCTCACATATCGCCCGCACCGCGAGCAGGTCGAGAATCAGAGGAGATGGCTCGCTTTCGATGTCTGCCGGCATATGAAGCACCATTTGCTCCGCATAAAGCGGTACGCCCCGCGCTTTTTCTACGATGCGCTTGCGCAGTTTCGGCGACAGGCGGCTGTCCTTGGCGCGGTGGCTCACCAATTGAACCATCGCGTCGCGCGGCAACGGCGGCATGGTGATCGTCTCATCGGCCGATACCGAAAGTTGAAGATTCCTGCCGCAGATCAGAATCATCACCGGATCGCGGCGCCTGTTTTGAAGTGCTGCTAGGAGCACATCCCGCGTCGCCTCGTCCATCCATTGCGCATCGTCGATCATGACGAGCAAGGGCTGCCCCTGACCATCGGCGTGGAGCAGCATGGTGGCAAGCGGGGGAATAAGACCGGCGACTTCGGGATGCCGGACGTCTACCCCGGCGACACTGCGCATGCTCAAGAAGTGGTCCACGAGCGCATTACTGGTCTGTCTGTCCAGGCCCAGCTTGTAGCCCAAGAATTCCATCGCCTGCGCATACCGGACCTCGCACGCCCACGCCGGGTCCGCGGCGCCCTGCTCACATGCATTCAGCCGATCCAGCAGGTAGTCATGGAAGGGGTGCAGCGGGGTGTGCCGGTTCTCCTGGTCGCAGCGGAGCGTGGCCACGCTGCCCCCGCCGCGCTTGACGTACTCGGCGAAGACCTTGGCCAGCAAAGACTTGCCGATACCCTGTTCGCCACGCAGATACATGACGTGCGGACGTCCATCGCGCCGCAGGCTGTTCCAGCGGCGGACCAGGATATCGAATTCCGTGGTTCTGCCGAACATCCGGTGTACGGTGATCGTCTGGCACGGGCCCTGCAGCACGCCGATCTTCAATCCATACCGTTCGTCTTCGCGCACAGTGAAACGGTCGCTCAGGCGGGTTCGCGCGGCATCGGAGAGCAGCGTTTCACCCGTTTCCGCCAGATAAGCCAAACGCAGCGCTTTCTGTCCCACCAGCATCATGGGCAGCGAGCCGCTGTCCGGCGGAACGTAGGCAAGGTCCGCATGTATGCCCATGCCGAGCGATACGTTGGACGCAAGCACATGCCGCTGAATGAAGCACGCCAACCGAGCCGCCGCTTCGGCCGGACGTTCATTGAGCATGGGATACCCGAACAGCACCGCCAGGTTTCCGTCGGCCCCCAGGCAGATCCGCCGGCCCGCGGCCTGGGCGAGCCGGATCAGGCGCTGACGCACTTTCTGCACGCGATCGATCACGTCTTCGCCCGCCATCGCATCGCGATCGTGGCCGATCGCGATGGCCAGGACCGCGATGGGCCGGGCGTCGGCATGCGGTGACGCAGCCATGTTGACGGCCCGATCGCTGGGTGACTCGACATCCAGAAGGGAACGCGTTTCGGCGGATGGACCGGTGCCGTAATACTCGCCCATCACCGCGACGCAATGCTCGTATGCCTTCGTCGCCGCTTCGCGGCGGCCGCTGTCCCGCAACAACCGGATCAAGTCGCGATGCGCGTGTTCGTCGCCCGGATGGATCTGGACCCATTGCCGAGCGCTTTCCAGGGCTTCCTGCATGGCGCCGCGTTCGCACAGTCGCGCGATGTAGGTCTGCCGGCATTGGGAGACTTCCTGAGAAAGGCGCGACTGCCAGCTCATGCGCCATGCGGAAAGGGCAGCATTGACAGGAGTGACAAGCTGCTCGAGCAGCTCGCCCCGATCGCAGGCGAGCCTTTGCTCCAGCGTCAGGCCGGAATACGCTCCGATGCCGCACAGCGCGAGCACATCGACGGTAACCAGGTCCTGGTCAAGCGCCAGCGTGCTCGAGGTGGAAAGGACGGCTTTCTCCATCGGGCCGAGCACGTGCCGCAGTACACACAACGCGTGCCGCAGGTTGGCTCGCGCCCCGGACGCGCAGTTCGGCCAAAGCATTTCCGCGAGCACGGCGCGAGATTGCTTTTTCTCGAGCGATAGCGCCAGCAAGGCCAGCAGCAGCTTGGGCTTGCTGTAGGCAATCAGCGGCGTTTTATCGACGCCTTCGACGAAGAGCTGGAAATCTCCGAGCAGGCAGATTCGTACGGGCCTATCCAGAATTTGGGACATAGGAATCGAGGTCGGCCGAGTATTTTCGATCGACCATATGCAAAGGGTTGACGGCACCGACCTGGCGCCAGGGCTGAGGATTCGGGGCGAGGCTTGCGGCATTTCCGGACACTGCCGGTGCAAGGCGTCGCTGGCGGGAATCAACCGCGCAATGCGGTTGCCGCGTCGTCGAATGGCCGGTTCCGTAGAGCCGTCGCACATCGATCGTTGCACGGTGACCAACGTGGATCATCTGTCGCACATTCGCCCGAAACCATACTCGGGCCCAGTCTAGGCAGCGCAGTCGCGAAGAAAAATAGGAAATTTCTTAGCTGACCGTCGATGGCGGTTACGACCGGCCGTCAGGACAGGGGAAGGGGACAGGACCGTTGCGCATTGCCGCGAGCAGGACAATTTCATGCGGCGCGACGGATTATGTTGCGCGGACCGAAGTATTTTGGTGGATGAGCGTGGGATTATCGCGGCCCGAGCAGCGGCATTCGGCCGTTCGCATGCGTTTCAAGGGCTGACAAGCCGGGCATTCGCGGGTGAGGCATCGCCACCGCTGAAGTGGGCACCCCGAAGCGCCCAATGCGCCCAACGCGCCGAACGCGCCGAACGCAGGGATGCTTCGGAAAACAAAAACGCAGCCGGCGAGGGCTGCGTTCCGAAAACAAAAACGCAGCCGGCGCAGGCTGCGTTTTCAGGGGTGCATCTGATGCTTTGGCTGGTGGGTCGTGCGCGACTCGAACGCGCGACCAACGGATTAAAAGTCCGCTGCTCTACCGACTGAGCTAACGACCCGACCGAAGCCCGGCATTATGTCCGAATCCAAGGGCCTTGTCAAAAGCTGGGCGACACGGATCACCGTCCAATGGCGATCGCCGCCTCTATCCGAGGGCTCACCACGCCGCGATCACGGCGCCGCGATACTTGGTTTGGATATAGTCCTTGACCGGTTGCGAATGATAAGCCGCGACCAGCTTCGTGAACTCCGGCCGGTCCTTGTCCTTCGCGCGCACCACAAGGACGTTCGCGTAGGGTGAATCCGGCGCTTCCTGCGCGATGGCGTCGCGCTTGGGATCCAGCCCGGCCTGCATGGCGAAATTGGTGTTGACGGCCGAGGCGTCGGTATCGTCCAGTGAACGGGGCAGCTGAGCCGCATCCAGTTCGATGAAACGCAGTTTTTTGGGATTGCTTGCCACATCCAGCGGCGTCGCCTTCAGGCCGACGCCTTCCTTCAGCTTGATCAAGCCCTGGGCTTGCAACAGCAACAGTGCACGGCCGCCGTTGGTCGGATCGTTCGGGATACCGATGCGGGCGCCCTCTTTGAGGTCGGCGAGGCTTTTCACCTTCTTGCTATAGATGCCGATGGGGAAAATCACCGTCTTGGCGATGCTCACCAGGTTGTATCCGCGGTCGGCATTGGCGTTGTCCAGATAGGGCTGGTGCTGGTAGCTGTTGGCGTCCAGGTCACCGGCAGCCAACGCGACGTTCGGCTGTACATAGTCGGAAAACTCGACGATTTTGATCGCCATGCCCTGCTTGGCGGCCTCTTGCTTGACGACCTCCATGATTTCCGCGTGCGGGCCGGCCGTTACGCCAACGGTCAGGGGCTTGTCCTGGGCGGATGCAGCGGGAGCCAGGACGACACCTGCGGCCATCGCCAACGTGGCGATTGCTTTGATCGAGTTGAGCTTCATATGGGGAGCAGTTTTGTTGAGGAAACCTTGGTTGCCGGGACGGTACGATCAGCGGTGCGACATGCGGCGCACGATCCAGTCGCCGATGCTTTGCACGATTTGCACAAGCGCGATCAGCACGACCACCACCGCGAGCATCACGTCGGGCAGAAAACGCTGATAGCCATAGCGTATGCCCATGTCGCCCAGCCCGCCGCCGCCGATGGCGCCGGCCATGGCCGAGTAGCCCACGAGGCTGACCAGGGTCACGATGGTCCCCGCCACCAGCCCCGGCAGCGCTTCCGGCAGCAGCACCTTGGCGATGATCTGCAGCGGCGAGGCGCCCATGGCGCGCGCTGCGGTGATGAGACCCGGATCGACTTCACGCATGGCGTTCTCGGCGATACGGGCCATGAATGGAATGGCCGCCAGCGACAGCGGCACGATGGCCGCCGTGGTGCCGATGGATGTATGAGCAATCCAGCGGGTGAACGGAATGATCGCCACCATCAGGATGATGAAGGGGACCGACCGCGTGGCGTTGACGATGATCGCCAGCACGCGGTTGATTCCCAAATGCTGCAGCATGGCGCCGCGGGACGTCACCACCAGCGCCACGCCGATCGGAATGCCGGCGATGACGGCGATGCAGCCGGAAACGCCCACCATCAACAGGGTTTCAAGCAGCGACGTAGTGAGAAGATCGATCAGTTGTTGCGGGTTCATGAGCCAGTTCTTGCACGGCGATATCGCGCGCCGCGAGGTCGGACAATGCGTGTTGCAGGGCTTGCGTGGCGCCCTGGACCAGGACGAACGCCGTTCCCACGGCGATGCCCTGCACATCCTCGATGCGAGCCTGAATCAGGCTGACATCAAGGGAAAAGCGGCGCGAAAGATCGGAAAGGACATCGCCAGCGCCTTGCGCTCCTCCCAGCGACAGCCGCAGCAAGTGAACCGCGGCGTCCGGCCTGGCCGATACGGCGTCGCGCATGCGTGCGCGCAGTGCCTGCAGCGTGGCATCCGTCAGCTCGGATGCCGTTGCCGCCGATACCATTGCCTTGGTGACCTCATGCCGCGGCGAAGCGAAGATTTCCGCGGTCCGCCCAAGCTCGACGATCTGGCCCTGGGAAAGAACCGCAACGCGGTCGCAGATTTCGCGCACGACTTCCATCTGGTGCGTGATCATCACCACGGTGACGCCGGTCTGGCGGTTGATATCGCGCAGCAGCGCCAGGATGTTATGCGTGGTCTCGGGATCCAACGCGGACGTTGCCTCGTCGCTGAGCAGCACGTCGGGTTCGTTGGCGAGCGCGCGCGCAATGCCCACGCGCTGCTTCTGTCCGCCGCTGATCTGCGCAGGGAAGCGGTCGCGCAGATGCTCCAGGCCCACGAGCCTCAACAGGCGTTCGACCCGCGCTGGGATATCAGCGCGCGGTACGCCGGCAATTTCCAAAGGCAGTGCGACGTTGCCGTACACGGTGCGGCGCGCGAGCAGATTGAATCCCTGGAATACCATGCCGATGCGCCGGCGCTGCTGCCGCAGCTGGACTTCGGGCAACCCGGTCAATGATTGGTTGCCGATGGAGATCGTGCCCTCGTCGGGACGCTCCAGCAGGTTGATGCACTGGACAAGCGTACTTTTGCCGGCCCCGCTGGGGCCGATGATCCCAAAGACCTCGCCCTGCGCGATGTGCAGGGTGATGCCACGCAGTGCCTCGAAACGGCCATGCGGCGTGGCATAAGTCTTATGGAGATTTTGAATATGAATCATGGCGCGACATTGTGAACGAGCGCGATCAATATCAGAACGACTGTTTCGTGCCCGTTTTATAACTTTTGATTATAAGCCGTCCACACCGCCGCCCCGGGAAGGCAAGCCATGCCAGCTCTCCATGGCGCCGACCTGCACCACCCATAAAACAAACGTAATCCCGCGGCCACACGGTCCCCGCTACGGCTACCCAAACACCGCGAACCAGAAAGCCAGCGCACCTTCAGGGAGAGCCCGGGAACCGACGCTTCGACACCGCGCCCTTCCCCCTGAAGAAGGCCCCATCGACATGCCGCGTATAGACTCCGCAGGTCCGCTTCTGAAGAGGAAGCGCGCCAGCAATCCAAGGGAGCCGCTTCCACCTCAAAAGAAGCAGGCCAATCAAGGCGCCGCGGACTCGGCTCCGCCCCCCTTGAGGGCAAGCGCAATAGCGCTCCACGCCCCCCTTCCACCACAAAAGAACAAGGACCGATCAAGGCGCCGCGGATCCGGCTCCGCCGGTCCGCAGGCGCGCCCCCTTGAGGGGGAAGCGCGTCAGCGCTTCGGGGGTGAGCCCTCCCTCCGGTCCGCAGGCGCGCCCCCTTGAGGGGGAAGCGCGCCAGCGCTTCGGGGGTGGGCCTCATCACCTCGCTCGGGAAATCCGCACTTCCGCGCCGCGGCGCTTCACCTCCAGGCCTTCGGAAGGAAGAATGCGCAGGCCTTCCAGCCCCTTGATGTAGCTGGAGCCCTGCATCTGCATGACGCGGATCTTGTTCCGCATGACCACCGGATTGTGCATCGGCATGCCGAACATCCAGACTTCGTCCAGGATGCGCGCCGAATTGAATTCACCCGTGTGATGGGCGGCGGGGCCCAGGCAAAGCATGTGGCCTTCGCGGCCGAATACGGGGTACTGCCCCAGGCTGCAGCTCACCGTCCAGGTGGTGCCGCCTTCATAACGATGGCCGGTATTCAGGTCCCACCAGGCTTCGCCCTTGGGCAGATAGACGCGTACTTCATTGCCGGGCTGGACGATCGGGGCTACCAGCAGCGCGGGCCCAAGCAGGTACTGCAGGTCCCATGCGTGCGCGTCGGGGTCGTGGGGGAACGCCATCGCCATCGAACGCTGCACTGGCAGGCCGGTGCGCACGGCGTCCTCGACGGCGCCAAGCACATAGGGAATGAGACGATAGCGCCATTGCAGCCAGGTGCGGGCGTGCGTCAGCACTTCGTCCCCGAACGACCACGGCAACAGCTTCTCCACGCCCTCGAAACAGAAGTTGGCGGAGAACACGCCGAACGTCAGCCAGCGCAGATAGAGCTCCGGTGTCATGCCATCCATCGGGGCGGCCGCGTTGCCGATGGCGTGGACCTGGACCGGCAAGCCGCTGGCGCCGATGGACAGCGCGGTGCGAAGCGTATGTTGCAGCCCCTGCCAATCGTTGGAGACGCGAGGACCGTTCTGCCACGGCAGCCTTTGCGCGGCGGGGAAGAGGTCCGTGCTCGGCACGACGCCCTCGGGCGGCACCTTGTGCCCGGCAATCGCGTCGAAGAGCGCCCGCCGCGCCAGCAGCGGATAGATGGTGCGCAACGCCGGCCCGGATTCTCCGCCGCGCGCGGTAATGCCGTCCGGAATGGCCAGCTGGATATCGCAGGACGGTGCATCGAGGCCGTCCTCGATCAGCTGGCGCTGCCGTTCCGTCCACAGCCCGTAAACGTCGCGATTGGTGAGATCGAGCAGGCCGTAGGGCCGGCCGCCGGAAACCGGCGTTCCGTCGAAGACCTGCGCGTTACCGTCGTCGCGCGTGAGCAGCCACCCGCGATCCTCGAGCTCTTCGAACAGCGGCGTATGGCGCGGCACGCCAGGAAAACCGGGCGCGCACACATGGACGTGATGCTTGTGAAAAAGCGCGAAGAGTTGGCGCGCGTCAGGGAACCGCGCAGCATCCCACTCGAATTGCAGCTTGTCCGGCTGGAACGCCCAAGCCGCCGGCGGCGCGAGCTGGACCGCATCCAGGGGGATCTCCATGGCGCGGCAGCGTTCGATCAGCGCCGTGGTCTGCGTCGCCATCTCGCCTTCGGCCTGCCGCAGCCAGACACCCATGGCCCACAGGACGGGCTGGCCGGCCCGGCCTGTCAGCGCCGTGTACTGGTTCAGGATTTCGGCGGGCTCGCCGGCGAACAGGAAGATATCGAGAACCGGATCATCCACCGTGACGATATACGCGCTGTCTGCCGGCGCCGCGCCCAGAGCGTGCTGCACCCGGCGTATCGTATTGACGTACACGCCCCAGCCGCTGGGACTCCAGGCAAGCGGGAGCGCGCGATGCTCGGGGTCGTCGGATACGACCTCTTCGTCGCGGCGGTTGAGGTCTCCCGGGGTTTCGCCAAGGCCGTAGATGCGATCGGCAGCGTCCAGCGCGAATCCCGCCGTCCATTGGGCTTCCTCGGACTCTTCCAGCGCGTTGTAGCCGAAACCGGGCGCGTGCTCGGAGACTTCCGATGCCAGCACCTGCTTGTCGCCTTTGTACAGCGCGATGCGCACGGGATCCGTAAGCACCTCAAGCGCGGTTTCGCCTTGGACGATGCGCCAGCCGCCCCCTTCACGCGGCGTGACGGTGGCTTCGCCGACCGCTTCCTGCCGCGCCAGCAGCATCTCGGCCACCGCCTTTTCGCGCAGGGAAGGTTTGTCCTCGGAAAGCGTCTGAGGAAAGCCGCAACGGATTCGATAAACACCCGGTGCGTGTGCCTCGACCACGAAACGCAGACCGTCGCCCGTATCGAAGTCGATTCGGCTTGGGCGGGCGGTCGACAGCTCGATGCTTTCGAGCTGGTTAGTATGCGCAAAATCGAACTTGGGCGGCACCGAGCATCCCCCGCTTAAGCCAAAAAGCACCAAAAGGCGCTATTTTGACGGATTTGGCGCGTGAAATAAACTCGGCATCGGATTTGCGCTTATAGGGGCGTTCCGCCGGAAGCCGCATTGACGCCCGATGCGGCCGAAGTGGGCGCTGACGTCAATGGGTTCTCAAAACCGTCGAACCCGCCGCCGAGCGCCATCCGGCTCCCAAATCAAGCTAAATGCGGGCATCTTTCGTCTTCCTTGGGGAAACGAATCCCGGCCCGCGGGTCAGCCCGAAAATCAAAACGCCCACGCCGCCATCACAGACAAGACGCGCTATTCAAGGATTTACCTAGCGCGGCGCAATGGCGCGGAGCAAATCGTTTTCCAATGGCGCGGGCTCACCGCACAGGTGAGCGGCGATGATGTCCCCCGCCAAGGCCGCCCAACTCAGCCCCCTGGAGCCGAATCCGGTGGCCAGGTACAGGCCCTCCGCATGACTCACCGGGCCCACGGCGGGAAGTCTGCCCGGCAAGACCGCGCGCCAGCCCGCCCACCCGGACAAGGCGCCGGCCGCCATGCTCCGGACCGCAGCCGCGGCATCGGCATCGAGCAGCGCGGCCGCCTTGGCGAGATTGACGCCCTGCCCGCCCGCCGACACCGTCGCTTCGGCGGCGCCGTGCACGTAGGTGCTGCCGGCAACGCAATGCCCGTGCACCGCGGGAAGCAAATAGCCTTCGCCGCCGATGATGCAGCGCGGCCCGCCAGCCAGCGCGTGCGCGGGCAACAGGGTCACCTCGCCCGCCAGCGCATGCATTTGGGCCAGCCGCGGCAACGGCTCCAGCAATCCGCTGGCATGCAGCAGGCGGCGGGCCCCCACGGCGTTGGCCGCCACGACCACCGGCGCGTCGGCCAGGACCCGCCCCGCTTCGTCCTCCAGGCGCCACGTGTCGCCATTGCGCTCCATGCGGTGAACGGCGCCCGGCACGCGCCGCACGCCCGGCGCCGCCGAGAGCGCGTGTATCAGCGCATCGGGCCGCACCAGCAGGCCTGCCTGGAAAAACAGACCGCCGCGGGACACCGCCAGACCGGCGATGTCGGAGGCTTCCGCGGCATCCACCTGCCGCACCCAGGATGCGGGAAAACCGAGCGTCGCCAATACCTTGCCGGCATCCGCAGCACGGCCTGCGTCCCGCGACAACTGCAGCGTGCCGCATTGCAAGGGCCGCGCATCGCCATCCAGATCGCCCCAGCGGGCCAGCGCGCGCAAGGTCCCAGCCCGCGACAGGCGCGCGCGGGGGTTGTCGTCGAGCGCGACCAGCGGTGTCGCGGCAGCGGCCAGGTGCCCGCGATGGGCGGCATCATGCGCGGGATCCAGCAACGTGACCGGAATGCCGCGCAGGCCCAGGGCCTGCGCCACCGCCGCGCCGGCGATACCCGCGCCCACAATGGCGACATGCGCCGGCGGATCGCCTGCCGGCGCGCGCCCGGCTGCAATGCGCCGCGCGACGGTCATGTGGGTCTTGCCGGCAAAGCCGGGGCGCCGGTCGACCGCGAAGCCGGCCTCCTGCAGCGCGCGCCGCACGCGGCCAGCGCTGCACCAGGTTGCCGCCGTGGCATCATGCGCGGCATGCGCGCCGAGCGCCTGCAGCAATGCGGGGGTCCACATTTCCGGATTGCGCGCTGGCGCAAACCCATCCAGAAAGAAAGCGTCCGCCACGAAATCCAATTGGGGCGCCAGGGTGCCGGCATCGCCGAATGCGAGCGTCAGCGTCACCCCGCCCCGTTCGAATTCGAGCCGGTGCACGCCTGGCAGCAACGGCGGCCATTGGCGCAGCAACTGGTCCGCAAGCACCCGGCAGCCGCTGTCGGCCGGCAGCCGCGCCAGCGCGCCGGCCAAGTCTTGCGGCAGCAGGGGGTGCGCCTCGAAAGACACCACATGCAGACGGCGTGGACGTTGGGCGTCGGCGCGCCACGCAAGCCAAAGCGCCAGGAAATTGGAACCCAGCCCGAAGCCCGTTTCGCACACGGTGAACGACGCCCGGCCTCGCCAGCGTTGAGGCAAGTCGTTTCCCCCCAGGAAAACGTGCTGAGCCTGGGCCATCGCCCCGTCGGCCGCGTGATAGATATCGCCGTATTCCGGGCTGAACGGAACGCCTCGCGCATCGATGACGGGCGCAGCCGGCTTCAAGGGCCGATACGCAACACTGGAAGACTCGGACATGGGCAATACATCATGAAGAAGGTGCGGCCGGCGTAGAATCCGTTGAAAGGACGCGGGTCCCGGCCCGCCGCCCGCGTCAAGGACAGCCGCGATTATCGGCGCTTTCCGCCCTGGTCCGGGCAATGAGTCGTTGAGCCCAAACCGCGCATCGATTCGCCGGAATGGGTTCCGACGGCGCGGCGGCATAACACGAAAAAGGTCATTCGAGCATGCAAACCCCAGCGCAGCTTTCCCAGAATGCGCCCCTGGATCTTTGCGCGGCGCTGGACGCCGCCGTCACGGCTGCGCACGCCGGCGCCGCCATCCTGCAATCGTACGCGCACCACCGGTCGGACCTGGTGATCGACCGCAAGGCCCGCAACGATCTGGTTTCGCAGGCTGACCGCGAGGCCGAGGCGGCGGTTATCGAGGAGCTGCGCACGCGCACGCCGCAGTTCGGCATCGTTGCCGAAGAGACCGGCGGGCAGGTGGCGGGGCCCGCGACCTGGTACATCGACCCGCTGGACGGCACGACGAATTTCCTGCACGGCATTCCGCAATACGCGGTTTCCATCGCCCTGATCGCCCACGCCGGCACCCGTTTGGCCGCGGGCCCCGCATTGACTGAGGACACCCCGGTCGTCGCCGCGATCTACGACCCCAACCGCGAAGAGATGTTTACCGCGGTGCACGGGTCGGGCGCGTGGCTGAACGGCCGGCGGATTGCATGTTCGCGCACGCAAACCCTTGACGACGCGGTGGTGGCCACGGGCTTTCCATTCCGCGATTTTTCCTTCGCGCAGCAGTACATGCCCACCCTGCACGAAGCGATCAACGTGACGCGCGGCGTGCGACGGCTGGGCGCGGCCGCGCTGGACCTGGCTTGGACCGCGGCAGGACGTTACGACGGATATTGGGAAATGGGACTGGCGCCCTGGGACGTGGCGGCTGGGACGCTGATCGTGCGCGAGGCCGGCGGCGTTGCCGAAGACATGTATGGGGTGGATCCCTGGCCCATCGGCGGCTACGTGGTTTCCGGAAACCAGGCGATCGCCGCGGCGTTGAAAGCGATGATTGCGCCGCACTTGTCCCGCGGCACGGCGGCCTGAAAGCTGCCCCCGCAGCCGTACACGAAGTATCTGTTTGAGCGGCCTGAACGGCCCGAGCGGCCTGAACGGCCCGAGCGGCCCGAGCGGCCCGAACGCGCGTTTCGACCGGCGCGTATCAGGAGGCCGCCGTCGCGCTTTCGGCGGTATCCTGCGCCGCCTCCCGCAGTTCGCGGCGCAGAATTTTGCCGACATTCGTTTTGGGAAGTTCGGTTCTGAAAACCACGCTGCGCGGCCGCTTGTAGCCCGTCAGTTTGTCGCGGCACCACGCGAGGACATCGGCCTCTGACAACGACGGATCCTTGGGCACCACGAACACCCGCACGGATTCGCCCGAGCGTTCGTCCGCGACGCCGACCGCGGCGACTTCCTGCACCCCAGGGTGCGTCGCAATCACGTCTTCGACCTCGTTGGGATAGACCTTGAAGCCGGAGACGACGATCATGTCTTTCTTGCGGTCCACGATTCGGATGTAGCCGCGACGGTCCATCGTCCCGATATCGCCGGTGCGGAAATAGCCGTCGTCCGTCATGACCTGCCGCGTTTCATCGGGACGCTGCCAATATCCCCGCATGACCTGCGGCCCTTTGATGCAGACTTCGCCGCGCTCTCCTTCGGGGACGGCGTGGCCTTCATCATCCAGGATCGCCACATCGGTCGAAGGAACCGGCAAACCTATCGTGCCGGAAAAAACGTGCGTATCGGTCGGGTTGACCGCGGCCACCGGCGAAGTCTCGGACAGGCCGTAGCCCTCGATGATCGGCCGGCCCGTGATGGCGCGCCAGCGGTCGGCCACGGCCCTCTGTACCGCCATGCCGCCGCCGAAGGTCAGCCGCAGTGCGGAGAAGTCCAGCGACGCGAAGGCGGGATTGCGCGCCAACGCGTTGAAAAGGGTGTTTACGCCGGGAAAGATATGGACCGGCACTGCCCGCCAGGCTTTGATCAGTGCGGGCTGATCGCGCGGATTCAGAATAAGCAGGTTCCGCATGCCGGCGTGCATCCCATACAGGCCGCAGACGGTCATTGCGAACACGTGATACAGCGGCAGTGCGCTGATGATGGTGAGCTGCCCCGGCACGTCGTGCAGCGCGGGCCACGCCACGGCCTCCGTTTGCAGGATATTGACCGCCAGATTCCGGTGCGTCAGCATCGCGCCTTTCGGCGTGCCGGTGGTGCCGCCCGTGTACTGCAGGATCGCCAGGTCTTCCATCGACAACGCCGGCTGTTCGAAACCGTGCCGCTGGCCCAATGCAAGCGCGCGCGGCAGGCGCAGCGCCCCTTCGATCCGCCAGGGCGGCACGACTTTTTTGACGTGCCTGGCCGCCAGATTCACGACGGTTTCCTTGATGCCGCCCAGCAGGTCGCCGATGGCCGTCACGACGACGTGCCGCACACCGCCCAGTTCGGCAACGCTCTGCAGCGTATGCGCGAAGTTTTCCAGGATGACGATGACCTGGGCGCCCGCATCGCGCAACTGGCGCTCCAGCTCCGCGGGCCGGTACAACGGATTCACGTTCACCAGGACATGCCCGGCGCGCAGCGTGCCCAGCATGCACGCCAGATAGGCCGGGACATTGGGCAGCATCACGGCGACCCGGCTGCCGCGCGGCATGTCGAGCGACTGCAGCCATCCCGCGAAACGGCGCGCATGGATATCGATGGCCTCGTAGCTCAGGTTGGTCCCCATCGCCGTGCAGGCGATCCGGGTTGCGTAGCGTTCGCACGCGCGATCGAGCAGGTCCACCAGCGAGACATAGCCATCGACCGATACCTCGGCGGGCACGCCGGCGGGATACTCGGCAAGCCACGGGCGCTGCATGGTAGTTGTCTCCATTAATAAGCGGCGTATTTGATGATACGCTCGGTCGTCTGACTACCGGCCGCGGAAGACCCGGCGCAAAGGCGCGCCGCCCCGGCCCGCCCTATTTTTGCCGCGCATCGTGACGCGTGCAACCCGACTACGGTGTCCCATGAAACTGCTTGAACCAATCATCGCCTGGCAAGCGGATCTCGCGGCGATCCGTCGCGACATCCATGCCCATCCGGAGCTTTGCTTCGAGGAATTCCGCACCGCGGACGTGGTCGCGGCGAAGTTGCAGGAGTGGGGCGTCGAGGTCCATCGCGGCCTGGCGGGCACGGGGGTCGTGGGCATCATCCGCGGCAGGCAGGCCGACGGCGGGCGGGCCGTGGGCCTGCGGGCCGATATGGACGCGTTGCCCATGCAGGAACTCAATACTTTCCCGCATGCGAGCCGCAACCCCGGCCGCATGCACGCGTGTGGCCACGACGGGCATACCGCCATGCTGCTGGGCGCGGCGCGCTATCTGGCCGCGCATCGCGATTTCGCAGGCACGGTCTACGCCATTTTTCAGCCTGCCGAGGAACACGGGGGCGGCGCCAAGCGGATGATCGACGATGGGCTGTTCGAGCAATTCCCCATGGAGGCGGTGTTCGGCATGCACAACTGGCCCGGCATGGCCGCCGGCACGTTCGGCCTGACTTACGGTCCCATCATGGCTTCCAGCAACGATTTCCGCATTGTGATCACCGGCAAAGGCGCGCATGCGGGAATGCCGCATCTGGGCATCGACCCGGTCATGACCGCGGTGCAGCTGGCGCAATCGCTGCAGACCATTATCACCCGCAATCGCAACCCCCTGGACGCCGCCGTGCTGAGTATCACGCAGATTCACGCCGGCAGCGCGGACAACGTCGTGCCGACGACGGCGGAGATGCGGGGCACGGTGCGCACCTTTACGGTCGAGTCGCTGGATCTCATCGAACAGCGCATGCGCGATATTTCCGTCCATACCTGCGCGGCGATGGGCTGCGAGGCCGACTTCGATTTCCAGCGCCACTATCCGCCCACGATCAATCACCCGCGGGAAGCGGCGTTCTGCGCGGAGGTGCTGCGCGATCTGGTCGGCGCCGCGGCAGTGAACGACCAGGTGCAGCCTTCCATGGGCGCCGAGGACTTTGCCTTCATGCTGCAGGAAAAGCCCGGCTGCTATGTCTGGATCGGCAACGGCGCCGGCGACCACCGGGAAGCGGGCCACGGCATGGGCCCCTGCATGCTTCACAACGGCAGCTATGACTTCAACGACGAACTGCTGCCGTTGGGCGCGTCTTTGTGGGTCCAATTGGCGCTGCGCTGGCTTTCCAGCGAACAGCCGCCGCTCCAGGCGCGTTGAGCGATGCCAACTGACGTGGCCCCATATCTAGTGGGGCGCGTCAGCCGCGTCTTCCCGGCACATTTGCAGAAACAGCGCCGCCGCGCGCGCGGGGGCCGAAGCATTGGGCAGCAGGATGCTGAGCGTGCGCGTCAGCCCTTTGCGGCCCACCCGCAGCGCGGTAAGCGCGCCGTCCTCATGCCGCATGGACATCGCCGAGACGAAGCCGATACCCAATCCGGCGCGGACCGCCTGCTTGACTCCTTCCACGCCCGCCAGTTCCAGTGCGGCGCCGGGCGCCAGTCCCTCGGACCGGAACGCCCGCTCCACCAGGCGCCGGACCCCCGAGCCCGGCTCACGCATGACGAGCGGATAGTGGGCCAGATCGGCCAGCGTGATGGCCCGTCGGTCCGCCAGCGGATGATCCGCAGGGACGATGGCCACCACTTCGTCCTGCCGCCACGCATGCACAGCGGTGTCGGCGGGCAGCCCTGCGGGTATATCGCCTTCGATAAAGGCCATATCCAATAGCGGCAGGCGCTGGACGATCTCCGCCGTATTGCCGTCGGCGAGCTGCAGCGAGACGGCGGGGTATTTCGCCCGGAAGGCGGCGACCAGGGCCGGCAGGCAATAGCTGGCCGGCGTGGTGCTGGCCCCCAGCCGCAGCAACCCGGAGGCGATGCCGCGCCAAGCGTCGCGCAGCTCGCGGGCCTGCCCGTATGCCTGGCGCAACTGGCGCGCGTGCTCGACCAGCCGTTCGCCGGCCGCCGTCAGCACGATGCCATGGCCGCTGCGCCGATAGAGCGGCTCGCCAAACCATTCCTGCAGCGCGCGGAGCTGCCCCGAGACCGCCGGCTGGGACAAGTGCAGCAGCTCCGCCGCCCGGCTGATGTTCCCGGCTTCTGCCACATGGGCGAAGGTCAGCAGCTGTTCAGGCGTCATGGGGTCCGATATCAGGTTTTCTTATATTAGACATCGGGAATGACCATTTCGGGGATATGAGCCCACGGATTAACATGACTTCCAGTTATTAAACAAGCGCGCCGAGTCATAAAGCTCTGCCTGTGCGCCGGCCTGTACAACTGCCCAAGCCATGTCCACGTCCACGACTTCCCTTTCCCTCGCCACGCCATGGCGCGACAAGCTGAACGGCGTTCTGTTCGTCGGGCTGCTGGCCGCCGCCGTCATGCAATTGGCGACCCTGCCCTTTCTGCGCCAGCTCGGTTTCTCGCCGCTGGTAATCGGGATCGTGTGCGGCATGCTGTACGGCAATTTCCTGCGCGGATCGATGCCGCAGGACTGGAGCGCGGGGGTCAATTTCGCCGCCCGGCGCCTGCTGCGCATCGCCGTCGCATTCTACGGATTGAACATCAGCGTGCAGCAAATTGCAGCGGTAGGATTGCCCGGCCTGGCGGTGTCTACCGCTGTCGTGGCCGGTACGCTGCTTCTCGGCACGGTGGTCGGCCAGCGGCTGCTTGGGCTGGACCGCGACACCGCCATGCTGACAGCGGCAGGCAGCGCGATCTGCGGCGCAGCGGCCGTGTTGGCCTTTGAGCCCACCCTGCGCGCGCAGCCGCACAAAAGCGCGGTCGCCGTTGCGACGGTCGTGCTGTTCGGCACGCTATCGATGTTCCTGTATCCGGTTCTCTACCATGCCGGATGGCTGCCTTTCGACACGCGGCATCTGGGCATCTACATCGGCGGCACGGTGCACGAGGTCGCCCAGGTCGTGGGCGCGGCCAGCAACGTGGACCCGGCAACCACGGAAATCGCGACCATTGTGAAGATGACACGCGTGGCGCTATTGGTGCCAGTGCTGCTCGTGCTCGGACTGTGGCTGCGGCGCAGCGCGCAAGCGGCCCATGCCGGGGCCGAGGCCGCGCGCCTGCCGATCCCCTGGTTCGCCATCGGCTTCCTTGCGCTGGCCATGGTCAACTCGCTCGACATCCTGCCCCACGATGCGGTTGCCCATTTGCGCCAGTTGGATGTTTTCGCCTTGACGATGGCCATGACGGCCCTGGGTATCGAGACGCGGTTCAGCCAGATCCGCAAGGCCGGCCCGCGGGTTCTGGCGCTGGGTTTCATCCTTTTCCTGTGGCTGATTTTCGGCGGCTACGGGCTCGTCGCACTGCTCGCTTGAACGCCCGGCGGGCTGTCACGCGACGGGGACAAAATTCCTGCATAATCGGCCGGTTGTCCGTCAGGAGCCGGTCCATGACCACCAGCAGAACATCGCCCGTCGTATCCTTGCCCGCCAACCGGGAACCCGTGCTCCGCGTCATGCCCATGCCGGCGGACGCCAACGTGCACGGCGACGTATTCGGCGGCTGGATCATGGCCCAGGTCGATATCGCAGGCTCCGTTCCGGCGGCCCGGCGCGCGGCCGGCCGCGTGGCCACAGTCGCGGTCAATTCCTTCATCTTCAAGCAGCCCGTGTTCGTCGGCGACCTGCTCAGTTTCTACGCCGACATCGTCAAGACGGGGAACACGTCCATTACGGTCGAAGTGGAAGTCTACGCGCAGCGCCAGCGGCTGGATGCCGAGATCGTCAAAGTGACCGAAGCCACGCTCGTCTACGTTGCGACGGACGACGCCCGCCGCAGCCGGCCCCTGCCCGTGCTATGACGGACTGCCGCGTATGACCGAACCCGCCATCGCGCAGAAACCGCAGGCCACGCCGCGCCGCCTCGATCCCGAAGACGCCCAGCATGCCCTTGCCGAGGTGCAGGAGCTGCTGCGCCGCCAGGAACTCGTCGCAAGCCTGGTGCATCGCCAGGAGGAAGGCGACACCCGCGCGGATCTGGTCGAACAATTGGTTCACCGCCAGCACGAGACGGAACTGAAAGCCCTGGTGGACGGGCTGCACCCCGCCGACATCGCGTTCATCCTGGAATCGCTGCCGAAGGACGAACGCCAGACCGTGTGGAAGCTGGTCAGCGCCGAACACGACGCGGACGTGCTGCTGGAAGTCGAAGACTGGGTGCGGGAATCGCTGATCGAAGCGATGGACCGGCAGGACCTGGTCGCTGCGACCGAAAACCTGGACGCCGACGAACTGGCCGACCTGGCGCCGGACCTTCCGGCCGACGTGGTGGCCGAAGTCCAGAAAGGCCTGACCGACGAGGAACGGGCGCAGCTGCTAGAAGCCATGGGGTACCCCGAAGACAGCGTCGGGGCGATCATGGACTTCGAGATGGTCCGCGTGCGCGAGGACGTTTCGCTGGAGGTGGTGCTGCGCTATCTGCGGCGGCTGCACGAACTGCCCGACCATACCGACCAAATCTTCGTGGTCGACCGGCAGGACAAGCTGCAGGGAATCCTGCCGCTATCGACGCTGCTCGTCAGCGAGCCCGAGACGGTGGTGCGCGACGTGATGACGACGGACTACCTGACTCTGTCCGCGCTCGACTCGGACGCCGACGCGGCGGGCGCGTTCGAGCGCTACGATCTGGTTTCGGCGCCCGTCGTGGACGACCAGGGCCGCCTGATCGGCCGCGTCACCATCGCGGACGTCGTGGACGTCATACGCGAAGATTCCCAGGAGCAGGCGCTTTCGCGCGCGGGCCTGCAGGAAGAAGATATCTTCGCGCCGGTGATGATGGCGCTGCGCAACCGCGCGCCGTGGCTCCTGTTCAACCTGTGCACCGCCGCGACCGCGTCGTTCGTGGCCTCGCGCTTCGAGGGCACCGTAAGCCACATCGTGATCCTGGCTTTCCTGATGTCGATCGTGGCGGGCATCGGCGGCAATTCCGGCAATCAGACCATGACCATGATCATCCGGGCCCTGGCCGTGGGGCGGATCACCGGGCGCAATCTATGGCAGCTGGTCAAGCGCGAGCTCCTGGTCACCCTGCTTGTGGGACTGTGCGGCAGCGTGGTGGCGGCCTTGTTCGCCTGGGCGATATCGGGATCCATTTCCATCGCGCTGGTCATGATGGCGGCCATGGTCTGCAACATGCTGGTGGGCGCATCTGTCGGCGTGCTGGTGCCCATGGTGCGTGACCGCTTCGGCAAGGACCCGGCGATCGGCTCGTCGGTTCTGCTGACCTTCGCAACCGACTCGCTCGGCTTCTTCATTTTCCTTGGGTTGGCGACGATCTTCCTGCTTTGACGATGCCCCAAGGCGCGGCGCGCCTGCCTGCGGCGCCGCCCTAGAACGCCGGAGCCAGCCGGCGCACCAGCTCTCCCAGGCGGCAATCCGTAATGCCATGATTGCGCAGCGCCCTGTCGGTCTCCAGCACGTACTCGAGGCAGGCGCCGGACCGCCCTACGGCCGTGCGGATGATGTCCAGACGGCGTTCTTCCGCCACGTCGCCGGCATAGTCGGCGCAAGCGCGATTCAGCAGGAATGCCAGCGCCGTCACGGGGCCCTGTTCGCTCTGGCACGTCAGCCATTTGGGGCGATAGGCGCCGCCGATCATCTCGCGGTCCCAAAGCGCCGCGAAGGTGGCCGGCACCTGGGCTGCGGCTATACGGAACGCCACGCCGCGGCAGCAGCCGCCGCGGTCCAGGCCGAACACCAGCCCGGGCGCCTGATCGGATCCGCGATGGTGGCGTGACCACAGGCAAAGCGAGCGGTGGTACCCGTGGACGGTGGCGAGCCGGCGCTCCTGCCAGTCGAAACCCGGGCGCCAGATCAGGGATCCGTAGGCAAAGACCCACAGATCGCGCTGCCCGTCCCAGCCGGCCAGCATGCTGGCCGGCGACAGGCAAGCACAAGGATCGGTCTGCGGAAAGGCGCGGCGCGGCATGGCCGCGAACGCGGAGGACGGTTCTGACTCCCCCTCCTGGGAGGCGCCGCCCTGCGGCGGCTCGGCGGCGGAAAAGACCGCGGACATACTCGGCTCGACTCGCTGCAATGTTGAGAACGTTGCGATCCTACGCCAGACGCGCAGAAAAAAGGTTCCAAGACATCGGCCGAGGAATGGACTGAAATAAAAAAAGTGTTCGCGTTGCGCTACCGCAACGAAAAGCCTTTGCCAGGGCAGGGCCTAGGCGGCATCGAGTGGAAGTTCCGTCGTGCTCTTGATGACCTCCATGGAAAAACTCGCGCTCACATCCAGCAGATCCACCGCTTCGATCAGGCGTCGATAAAAGCGGTCGTAGGCCGTCATGTCTTCCACGACAACCTTCAACAGATAATCCACGTCGCCTGCCATGCGATGAAACTCGACCACGTTCGGCAAGGCCATGACCGTGTCGACCAGCGTGCGCGTCCATTTGGCGCTGTGCTGGCTCGTCTTGATGGACACGAAGACGGTCAGGTTCAGCCCCAGCGCCTTCGGATCCAGCAGCACTGCGTTCCGCGCGATGACGCCGTCTTCCTTCAGCTTCTGGATACGGCGCCAGCACGGCGTCACCGACAGGTTGACCTGCTCCGCGATCTCCGCGACCGAACACCCGGCATCCTTTTGCAGCAGGCGCAGGATCTTGATATCGGTCTGATCCATGGGTTTTCCTCCTGGCAGGGCGCCATCTTGCCCGTTCCCACCGCCGCCGTCCACCGGGCGCACAGTGTGGTAAACCACGGGAATCATGACATCCACCGTTCAACGCTACCCGACCCTTTCGCACTGGGGCACCTACACCGCCGTCGTGCGCGATGGCCGCCTGGTCGCCTGCGAGCCCTTCGCGGCCGACCGCGATCCGTCGCCCATGATCCATACCATGCCGGAGATGGTGCATTCACCCTTGCGGATCGCCAGGCCGGCGGTGCGGGAAAGCTGGCTGCGCAGCCGCGGCCATGGCGACAGGCGCGGCCGCGATCGCTATGTGGAAGTCAGCTGGGACACGGCCATCCGGCTGGTGCACGAGGAGCTGACGCGGGTCCGGACGCAGCATGGGCCGGCGGCGATCTTCGGCGGCTCGTACGGCTGGGCCTCCGCTGGCCGGTTCCACAACGCCATGAGCCAGACGCGCCGGTTCCTCTATGCCGGCGGCGGCTGCACTGACCAGGTGGGCAACTACAGCTGGGGCGCGGCGCAATTCCTGTTGCCCCACATCATCGGCACGTACGCGCCGCTGACTGGCAAGGTCACGGACTGGAGCAGCGTCGCCACGCATACCGAGCTGATCCTGGCCTTCGGCGGCATGCCGCGACGGAACGCGCAGGTAATCGCCGGCGGCGCGGGCGAACATACCACCGGGCACTGGCTGCGTCGCACGGCGGCGCGCGGCGCCCGCATCGTGGCCATCTCGCCTACCCGTGGCGACCTGCCCGGGGACGTCCAGGCGGAGTGGATACCCATCCGCCCGAACACGGACGCTGCGATGATGATCGCAATGGCGCACGTCCTGCTGACCCGCGACCGGCACGATGCCGCGTTCCTGCGCCGCTATTGCGTTGGTTTTGAGCGCTACGCCGCGTATTTGCGCGGCGAGACGGACGGCCAGCCGAAGACGGCGGAGTGGGCGCACAACATCTGCGGCGTGCCGGCGGACACCATACGCCAACTTGCCTTGACGGCCGCCGGATCGCGGACGCTGGTGAACTGCACCTGGTCCTTGCAACGCGCCCACCATGGCGAGCAGCCCTACTGGGCCTGTATTGCGCTGGCCGCCATGCTCGGGCAGATCGGCCTGCCCGGCGGCGGATTCAGTTTCGGACTGGGCTCCATCAACAGCGCCGGCAACCCTCGCATCGACGCACCGGTGCCCGAAATGCACGAAGGCGCCAACCCGGCGCGCCGGTCCATTCCGGTTGCGCGCATCGCCGACATGCTGCTGCAGCCCGGCGAGGCCTACCCCTTCAACGGCGCGGAGCACACCTATCCCGACATCCGGCTGGTGTATTGGGCAGGCGGGAACCCCTTCCACCACCACCAGGACCTGAATCGGCTGCAGCGGGCGTGGGAACGGCCCGAAACCATCGTCGTCCACGAAACGTGGTGGACGCCGACGGCACGGCGGGCCGATATCGTCCTGCCCACGACCACCACCCTGGAGCGGAACGACATCGGCGCATCGTCGCGTGACGGTTATATCCTCGCCATGCACCGCGCCCTGCCGGCGCAGGGCATGAGCCGGGACGATTTCGACATCTATCGGGAGTTGGCCGCACTGGGGGGATACGAGGACAGGTATACCGAAGGCCGGGACGAACAGGCCTGGCTGCGGCATATGTATGACGGTATGCGCGCGCGCTGGCAGGCAGCCGGCGACCTGCCGGAAGCGCCGTCTTTCGACGATTTCTGGCGCGCGGGCCATTTGGCCTTGCCGCCGCCGCGGCGGGATTTCGTGCTGTTCGAGGATTTCCGGCACGATCCCGACGCGCACCGCCTGCGCACGCCGTCTGGGCGCATAGAGCTGTATTCGGAGCACATTTCTGGCTTCGGCTACGCCGACTGCCCGGGACATGCGGCGTGGCTGCCGCCTGCGGAATGGCTGGGCGGCGGACTTGCGCGGCGCTGGCCGCTGCATCTGATCAGCAGCCAGCCGGCGCACCGGCTGCATTCGCAGCTGGACCCGGCGCGCCTATCGCAAGGCGGCAAGATCCACGGGCGGGAACCGGTGCGCATCCATCCCGACGACGCTGCCGCGCGCGGAATCCGGCACGGCGAGCTGGTCCGCATCCACAACGATCGCGGGTCGTGCCTGGCCGGCGCTGTCATTGACGATGGGGTGATGCCCGGCGTACTGGTCATGTCGACGGGCGCATGGCTGGATTCCGATGAAAACGGACCCGAACGCCATGGCAATCCCAATGTGCTGACGCCCGATATCGGCACATCCGCGTTGACCCAGGGCAGCAGCGCGATGTCCGCGCTGGTGGACGTGGAACCGTGGCGCGGCGATGCGCCTCGGGTGCGCGCCTTCGACTTGCCGCTGGCCGCGTCCGCGCAAGCTTTTTCCAATCCTTGAACGGCGACGGCGGAATTCGGCAAATTTTTTGCCGGCATGGCCCGATAGCATGGCATCAGGTTTTGATTGGAGCCCGCCATGCAGTATGCACCTCCTCCGCCCGGGCTGGCGCCCCTTCGCGAGGCCATTCTCGCCGGCCGCGATCTGCCGCCGCCGGCCATGCTCGCCACACTCGCCGAGGGCGTTGCGCGATCCGATCCCATGCAGGCGCTGGATGCCGCGACAGCGCCCGCGGCGCGTCCCGCGCAGGGCTACAGCCGGCATGTCGCGTACGCGGATCCGGACGGATTGTTTACCATCGTCTATCTGATCTGGCCGCCGCGGCAGTTCAGCCCTGTCCACGGCCATCACACCTGGTGCGCTTACCGTGTCGTCAAAGGCGAGCTTGCCGAAACGCTGTATCGCTGGGATGCGGCGTCGGGGTGCGCACGGCCCTGGCGGCGGCAGATCCGGCGGCAAGGCGACATCGTTACCGCCGGCCCTGGCCTGGAGCAGATTCACCGCCTGGGAAACGCCGGCGATGAGACGGCGGTTTCGCTGCACGTGTACGGCGTCGGCGAAGGGGCCATCGCGACAGGCGTGAACCGGATCGTTTCCACCGAAGCCGGCCGCCACGACGGCCCGTCGCTACGCCTTTAGCCCATCCACTGGCTGACCGGCGCGGCGGCGTCCTGCAGCGGTTGCGCCAGCACGTCGACCAGCGCCGGGCCGTCGTGCTCCATGGCTTCGCGAAGCGCCGTTTCGAGCTGGGCCGGGTCTTCCACCCGCCATGCCTTCACACCATAGGCCTCGGCCACGCGCGCGTGATCGGTACGGGCGAAATCGACGCTGTAGTAGCGCTCGTCATAGCCGGCCTTCTGGCTGGCCTTGATCCAGCCGTAGACCGAATTCGAGAACACGATCATCAGCAGAGGCGCTTTGTGGCGGACCACTGTTTCCAATTCGCCGACGGTGAAGCCGAAGCTGCCGTCGCCCATCACCGATACGCATTTGGACTGCGGCCGGCCGAACCACGCGCCGAACGCGGCCGACAGGGAATAGCCCAGCGCGCCGTGCGCGCGGTTGGTGATGAAATGGCGTCCGGGCCGGCTGGCGTCGTAGTACGCGGAAAAGTACGGGCACGGCGTGCCGGGGTCGGCGCAGACGATGGCATCGTCGGGCAGCAGGCGGTTCAGCGTCTTGACGACGCGTTCGGGCCGGATGGGACGTTCCGTGGATGCCGCCAGCGCATCCAGCTGGGCCGCGCGCGCGGCGCGCGCCTTGCCCACCAGAATCGCGCCGTCCACGGCGTCGGACCGTCGCCGGGCCAGGCGCGGCATGACTTCCGCAACCAAGGCTTCCAGCGCCAGGCGGGCATCTCCCACCATGCCGACCTCGGTGCGGTAATTGGCGCCGACGACCATGGGGTCGATGTCGATGTGCAGGATGGTCGTATCGCGGCTGGGAAAGCGCCAATGCTCGGTGGACGTGGAGCCGGCGCGGCAGCCGACGAACAGCACCACGTCCGCCGCCGCGACCACGTCCCGGGTCGCCATGATGCCGCCATTGGAACCGACCACGCCCGCATTCAGGGGGTGGTTGTCGGCAAGGCTGCCCTGCCCGCTGACGGTAACGCACACCGCTGCTTTCAGCGATTCGGCCAGCGTCTGCAAGACCGCGCATGCGCCAGCGATCACGACGCCGCCGCCGCACAGGATCACCGGGGAACGGGCCTCTGCCAGAATGGCCGCCGCGCGCGCGACGTCGGCGGGATCGGGCGCATAGCGCATCGCGGGAAAGCGGCCATGCTCGGGCTGGGCCCAGATGTCGGCGGCATCGACGCTCTGCTTCATCACGTCGTAGGGGAAGCACAGGTGCGCGGCGCCCGGCTTGCCGCCCGTCATGGCGCGGAACGCCGCCCGCACCATGCCCGGAATCTGGTCGGCGCGGTCGATGGTCCGATTCCATTTGGTCAATGGCCGGTAGAGCGCTTCCTGGTCCAGTTCGGTCAGGGGATAGCGTCCGCGCGATCCCACGGCCACGTCCGAAGTGATGCCCAGCACGGGGATGGAGGATTCGTTCGCCTCGACCAGTCCAGGCAGAAGGTAGGTCGCGCCGCCCCCGCTCGGGCCTTCGCACACGCCCACCTTCCCGCTGACACGGGCATAGGCATCCGCCATGTACCCGGCGCTGCGTTCGTCGCGCGTCAACACGTGCTGAATGCCGTGGTCGAGCCGGTAAAGCGCGTCGTAGAACGGCAGACTGGTATCGCCGCACAGGCCGAAGATGTGCTTTACGTCGTAGGCCTGAAGCATGCGCACCATCGCCTCGGCGCCATTGAGTTGAGCCATGTCAGTTTTCCAGGTTGATGTGGTTGGTCTTGATGAACTGGTCCCAGCGCTGGTACTCGCGCTTCACATAGGCGTCCAGCGCCGGTCCGTCGGACGCGACGATTTCGAAGCCGGCCTCGGTCAGTTTGCGGCGAACTTCCGGGTCGGCAAGGACAGCCTGGAAATCGGCGGTCAAGGCTTTTACCGTAGCCGCCGGCGTGCCGGCGGGCGCGAACATCCCGCTCCATGAATAGGCCTCGAACCCGGGATAGCCGGACTCGGCCACGGTGGGCACGTTGGGCAGGTCGGGCAGGCGCTTTTCGCCGGCCACGGCCAGAGGCTTGATCTTGCCCGCCTGGATCTGGCCGCGCAGGGCCGCGTAGCTGAGCCACGTCATATCGGCCTGCCCGCCCACCACCGCCTGCACGGCGGGTCCGCCGCCGCCATACGGCACATGCAGGAGGTCCACGCCGGACAACCGCTTGAGCTGCTCGGGCGCAAGATGGTTCAGGGAGCCGACGCCCGTGGAAGCGAAGTTGTATTGCTTGCGCGGGTTCTTCCGGACAGCGTCGAAAAAAGCGCTGAGCGTATCGCCGGGAACGGACGGGTTGGCGCCGATGACGAGCGGAAAGCGCACGGTCTGGCAGATCCCGACGAAGTCCTTGAACGTGTCGTAGGGCAGGTTGGACTTTGCCGCGGGATTGAGTGCGTGGTTGTCGAAACTGACCAGCAGCGTATTGCCGTCGGGCGCCGCGCGCGCGACGAAAGCGGTGGCGATCTGGCTGGCCGCGCCGGCGCGGTTTTCGACGATGACGCTGCGCCCGTGCATGCGTTCGGACAGCTTGGGCTGCAGGATACGCGCCAGAATATCGGTGCTGCCGCCGGGCGGGTATGGCACCACCAGGATCAGCGGCCGCTCATCCGCAGCGTGCGCCACCGGCGCCATCGGCAGCAAGGCGCCCGCCAGCGTGGCGCCAAGCACGCCAAGGACAGCCAGGCGCTTGCGCGCCGGCCGGAATCGGTTGTTCGGGTGCTTCAGCGTCGTCATGGTTTCCCCTTGCGTGTGGTTCAGGCCTGGTCTTCCAATTGGTCCCGCATATAGATGGTGGAAAAGCCTGTGCGGATAACGTCGGTGATCTGGTCCAGCCGCCGGCCGATGTGACGGCCCATCAGCGTCTGCAGCAACGCTTCGTCGCGCGCCTGCAGCGCGTCCACGATCTGCAGGTGTTCGGCCTGGGTATGGCTGCGGCGCCCCTGCCGCATATCGATCCAGCGCACGAAATGGATACGCGCATTGACGCTTTCCAGGCTGCGCACGAATTCCTCGTTGCCGGTCAGCCGCGCCAGTGACACGTGGAAGGACTCGTCCAGCGCGAGCAGGCGCGTGGCGTCCGCATCCTCCGGCACATCGCGGGACGCCTGCACCGCCGCCCGCAGGACCGCCAGCTGTTCGTCCGTGGCCCGCTGGCATGCCACGCGGACGATGCCGCATTCCAGGACGGACCGGAATTCATACAGGCTGTGGATCTGCTTGGCGTCCAGCGGACGTCCGATGAAGCCGCGGTTGACGGCCCGGGTGACGAAGCCCTCCACCATCAGCTGGTTCAAAACCTCGCGCAGAGGCGTACGGCTGACGTTCAGCTGCCGCGCCAGCTCGACCTCGTTGATGCGTTGGCCGGGCTTGAATTGAAACTGGACCGCCATGGTTTTGACGGTCTCGTACAGGCTTGCGATGCCCTCGGAGGTACGGGCCGCATATCGAGGCAGGGCCATGGCTGTGGCGCGCGATGCGCTTCGGAAGGAAACTGCATACTAAAGTGTATGCACTTTGCGCGACCACAAGGGTTTTCCCGCAAAGCCGTCCCGGCGCCGCGGAGGAATCAGAAGCCGGTATCGAGCAGATGGCGCTGCCCGTGCGCGTCTTGCACGGTGAGCGACACGAGCGAATTGGCGGTCTCGGGGGCCCCTTGATCGATGCGCAGTCGCGCATGGCCCAGCGGCACAACCCAGCTGCCGTCGGCCGCCGGCAAGGCCGCGCTATCGGCGAGGGACGCGAAAACGGCCGCCACGCTGGCCGGGTTGGGCGCGCGCGCCGCTACCTCCACCAGGGCCCGGACGCCGTTGGCGTGGTGCATCAACCCGGGCTGCCACACGCACTCGGGAGTGAGATGACGACAGAAGTACAGACGCATGCCGGGGATGGGCTGCTCCGCGAAACGGACGGTGTGAAAGCGCGCTTCCACGGTTTGGCCATTCACATTGGCGGGCCGGGTCAGAACCTGCACCGGGTTGACGGCGTAGCCCGCGGCGCGCAAGCGTTCGTAGGTGGCTTGCGCATCGTCGGTGCGAAGCACGAGCGCCTCCAGTCCCAGCGGAGAATCGGCAATCTCCTTGCGGGCCGGCGGCTTGCCCGGCGGCCATCCCAGAAGCTCGATGTAGGCGTGCTCCAGAACCATCAGGCGGTTCCAGGAGCCAAGGTTGTGCAACGCCGTTTCGCTCAGCGTGTAGCCCTGCCCGGTGAAATGCGGCGCCGCCTCTTCCAGACGGTCGCGGACCATGATCACCGCATGGTCCAGTTCCGCCGCATTGCCTGCTTCTTTCATCAAGCGCTCCTGGGACCGCCCGCGCAAGCTAAGCCCGCCGGGTCACGCTCGCCTAGACGAGCTTGCCGTGGCACTGCTTGTACTTCTTGCCGCTGCCGCACGGGCAAGGATCGTTGCGGCCGACCTTGGGCAGCACGTTGCGCACGGGCTGCTGGGCCGGGGCGCTGTCCGCTTGCTTGCCAAGCGCTTCGTCGTAGTCGGCGTGCTGGTATTGCACGTTGTGGACATGGGACTGCGCAGCTTCCGCCTCCGCGGCGGCGACCTGCTCCTGCGACTGGATGCGAACCGTCATCAGCACTTTGACCACATCATCGCGGATGCGGTCCAACATGCCGGAGAACAGCTCGAAAGCCTCGCGCTTGTATTCCTGCTTGGGATTTTTCTGCGCGTAGCCGCGCAGATGGATCCCTTGGCGCAGATAGTCCAGCGCCGACAGGTGCTCCCGCCAATGCTGATCGATGGCCTGCAGCATGATGGAGCGTTCGAATTGCGCCCAGCCTTCCGTGCCGACCTGCTCCACCTTGGCGCGATACGCCGCAGCGGCCGCCTCGCGCACCCGTTCCAGCAGTTCGTCGTCGGTCAGGTTGGGTTCCTTTTCCACCATCTCCGTCAACGGCAGCGAGATATGGAAGTCCGACTCCAGCGCACGCTGCAGCCCCGGAACATCCCACTGCTCCTCCACCGATTCCTCGGGGATGTGAGCGCGGAAGAGTTCAGTGATGGCGCCGTCGCGCATGCTCTCGACCGTCGGACCGATCGTCGCGGCCTCCAGCACTTCGTTGCGCTGCGCGTACAGCACCTTGCGCTGGTCGTTGGCGACGTCGTCGTATTCGAGCAGCTGCTTGCGGATATCGAAGTTGCGGCCTTCCACCTTGCGCTGCGCCGTTTCGATCGAGCGCGTGACCATGCCAGCCTCGATCGGCTCGCCTTCGGGCAGCTTCAGGCGCTCCATGATGGCGCGCACGCGATCGCCGGCGAAGATACGCATAAGCGGATCTTCCAGCGACAGATAGAACCGCGACGAGCCGGGGTCGCCCTGGCGTCCGGCGCGGCCGCGCAGCTGATTGTCGATACGGCGGGATTCGTGCCGCTCGGTACCGATGATGCGCAGGCCGCCGGCAGCCTTCACTTTTTCATTGGCCGGCTTCCATTCGGACCGGATCTTCTCGATACGCGCGTTCTTTTCCTCTTCCGACAGGTTGGGATCGGCACGGACCAGGTCCACCTGCTTGTCCACGCTGCCGCCCAGCACGATGTCGGTGCCGCGGCCAGCCATGTTGGTGGCAATGGTGATATGCCCCGGCTTGCCGGCTTCCGCGACGATTTCGGCTTCGCGGGCATGCTGCTTGGCGTTCAGCACTTCGTGCGGCAGCTTGGCTTTCTGCAACAAACCCGAGAGCAGTTCGGAGTTCTCGATACTGGTCGTACCGACCAGCACCGGCTGGCCGCGCTCGTGGCAATCGCGGATGTCGGCCAGGATCGCGTCGTACTTCTCGCGCGCCGTCTTGAAGACCTGGTCGTTCTGATCCTTGCGGATCATCGGCTTGTTGGTCGGGATGATGACGGTTTCTAGCCCGTAGATCTCCTGGAACTCGTACGCTTCCGTGTCGGCGGTGCCGGTCATGCCGGCCAGCTTGTCGTACATGCGGAAGTAGTTCTGGAAGGTGATCGAAGCCAGCGTCTGGTTCTCGTGCTGGATCTTCACGCCTTCCTTCGCCTCGACGGCCTGGTGCAGGCCGTCCGACCAGCGCCGGCCCACCATCAGGCGGCCCGTGAATTCGTCCACGATGATCACTTCGCCGTCCTGCACCACGTATTGCTGGTCGCGGAAGAACAGCGTATGCGCGCGTAGCGCGACCATTAGGTGATGCATCAGCGCGATGTGCCGCGGCTCATACAGGGATTCGCCTTCGGGCAGGATGCCCAGACGCGTCAGGATGGCTTCGGCGTGCTCGTGTCCGGCTTCGGACAGATAAACCTGCTGACTCTTTTCGTCGACCCAGTAGTCGCCTTCGGGCTCGGGCTCCTGCGGCTTGGGTTCGGATTCCATGCGCTTGAGCAGCGGCGGCACCGCGTTCATACGGATGTACAGCTCGGTATGGTCTTCCGCCTGGCCCGAAATGATCAGCGGCGTGCGCGCCTCGTCAATCAGGATGGAGTCGACCTCGTCGACGATGGCGTAGGACAGCCCGCGCTGGCGCCGGTCTTCGACGCGGTACTCCATGTTGTCGCGCAGGTAGTCGAAGCCAAACTCGTTGTTCGTGCCGTAGGTGATGTCGGCCTGGTACGCCGCCTTCTTTTCCTCGTTGGGCTGCTGCGGCACGACCACGCCGACGGTCATCCCCAGGAAACGGTACAGCCGTCCCATCCATTCCGCGTCGCGGCGGGCCAGGTAGTCGTTCACGGTAACCACGTGCACGCCCTTGCCCGACAGCGCGTTCAGGTAGACGGGCAACGTCGCCATCAGCGTCTTGCCTTCACCGGTCCGCATTTCGGCGATCTTGCCGTTGTGCAGGGCGATGCCGCCCAGCATCTGCACGTCGAAATGGCGCATTCCGAACACGCGCTTGCCCGCCTCCCGAACCACGGCAAAAGCTTCGGGCAGCAGGTCGTCCAGCGACGTGCCCTGCTGATAGCGGTTGCGGAATTCCTGCGTCTTGGCCGCGAGTTGCTCGTCGGAGAGCGCCGCGATGCCCGGTTCCAGACCATTGATCTGGCTCACCAGCTTGCGATACTGCTTAAGCAGCCGGTCGTTGCGGCTGCCTATGAGTTTTTTGAGCAGAGAAACCATTCGTCTATCCGCGCGCGCCTTACCGCCGACGGCGGAATGCCGGCGCGCGACATGTCTTGTTGTTGATGGAGCGGAGTGGCCCGCCGGGAAACGATCGAGTGTAACGCACCCGGCCGCAACGTTCCGCCGCACGGTCCGGCACGGCGGCCGGGCCCCGGCCGGTCGTCAACGGACGATGGGCCCGGGCGCGGACGCCATCACCGGCGGCGCGGTCGATGGGCGGCCAAGAAAGAGGCGCGGATCCAGAGCCTGTCCGCCCAGACGCACCTCGAAATGCAGGTGCGGCCCGGTCGATACGCCTGAAGAACCCACGCGAGCGATCGGCTGCCCGCGCTCGACCAGGTCGCCCGCCTTGACGAGCACCTTCGATGCGTGGGCATAGCGGGTCATCAGCCCGTCGCCATGGTCGATCTCGACCCGCTGACCGTATCCCGCGTCCGGACCCGCCGCGCGGACCACGCCGCCGGCGGCCGCCAGGATCGGCGTGCCGCCGGGCGCGGCGAAATCCAGGCCCTCATGCCGCGTGTAGCGGCCGCTGACCGGATGGCGCCGCCAGCCGTAGGATGAGCTCAGATAGGGGTAGTCGGTCAGCGGCATGGACGTCGGCAGGCGCGCCAGGTCGGCGGCGCGGCGCGTGAGCGCCATATCGAAGACCTGCAGCGCCGCCATGCGGGCGGCCAATTCCTCGGCCAGCATGTCGATGTGGCGGCCGAGCGCCTGGGCCGGGCCGGGTTCGACGGGCGGCTGCGGCACGCCGCCCTCCGGGGCGGCCGCCTCAGCCTGGCCTGCTTCGTCCATCGCGCCGTCCAGGACGTCATCGGCGGCGACCGCCTGCAGCGACGAGGCGGGCGATGCTTCGGGAAACTGGGACGGCGGCGCGCCGTCCCAACCCGCCGGCATGGGAACACCGGCCGCAACCGCAAGACGGCGGGCCAGCGCGTCCACGCCGGCAAGCCGGGCCTGCAGGGTGCCGACTTTCTCGGCGAGCAAGGCGAGCGTACGCCGCAGCATGTCGTCGGTGTACGGTCCCGGCGCGCCGGCCGGCGCGACACCGACCGCCTGCGCGGCGGGAAGGACGCTCGCCGGCATCAAGCCGCGATACAGCAAGGCGCCGGCGAGAGCGGCCAGCAGCAATACGCCGCTCATCAGCAGGGCCAGCCGGCCGCCTTCCAGCGTGAAATGTCCCGGCGACCCGCGCCGGCCATGCATAATGACAAACTTCAATCGAGCAATCCTTTTCCACCCCGGCATGAAAAGATCCGCGGCACACCGTCCCTTCGCCAAGCCCCCTCGGGCGGACCATACCGCGCTGGGCTGGCTGGGCCACGATGCCCGAGGCGCCGGCGTGCTGGCGACCGCGCGCCTGCACCTGCAGATCCAGCGCGCCGTGGCGGCGGCCGTGCCGCCAGCCCTGGGCGCCGTATGCCGCGTGGCGCGGCTCGAGCACGATCGCCTGCAATTGGCCGTGCCAAGCGCGGCCCACGCGGCGAAGCTGCGCCAGATGGCGCCCCGAATCGCGCAGGCGCTGCAAGCGGGCGGGTGGAACCTTAACGAAATCGCAGTGAAGGTTCAAGCGGGCCTGCCGGGCGCAGGGACGAAACCGGCACGTCCGCCGAAGGAAGCCGTGCCGCTGGACGAAACCGCGCTGAACGCCTTCCAGGCGCTGAGGGAAACCTTGCACCCGGGACCGCTGGCAGACGCCGTCGAGCGCCTGCTACGGCACCATCGCCAGGGCTGAGCAAAGGATCGCGCGGACCAAGCCGCGCGACGGCGTGTTCGAGGCCGTCAGGCCAGCTTCCACTCGTAGCGGAACGCCTGCGGCGCCTCGGCCTGCGACTGATACGACACCAGTTCCCAGGACTCCTGCTGCGCGAGCAGCGCGCGGGCCAGCTGGTTGTTCAGGTAATGGCCTGATTTGCACGCGACATAGCGCGCGACCAACGGCTTGCCGATCAGATAAAGGTCGCCAATCGCGTCCAGGATCTTATGCTTGACGAACTCGTCGTCGTAGCGCAGCCCGTCGCTGTTCAGGACGCGGTATTCGTCCATGACAATCGCGTTGTCCAAGCTGCCGCCGCGGGCCAGGCCCATCGAACGCAGCGCCTCGACCTCGTTCACGAAACCGAAGGTACGCGCGCGGGCGATTTCACGGGTATACGAGTGGGTAGCGAAATCGACCTCGGCGAAATTCGACGTGGAATCGATGGCCGGATGCCGGAAGTCGATGGAAAACGCCAGCGCGAAGCCGTCATGGGGCTCCAGCCGGGCCCATTTCTCATTGCGGCCTTCGCCTTCCCGGACTTCAATGGTCTTCTTGACGCGGATGAACTGCTTCGGCGCGTTCTGCTCCACGATGCCCGCGGAACGCAGCAGGTAAACGAAAGTGGCTGCGCTGCCGTCCATGATCGGCACTTCCTCGGCCGTCAGATCCACGTGCAGATTATCGATGCCCAGCCCGGCCAGGGCGGACATCAGGTGTTCGACCGTGGAAACGCGCACATTGCCTTGCTGCAGGACCGACGCCATGCGGGTATCGCCGACGGCGGTCGCCAGTGCCGGAAGATCCACCACTTCGGGCAAATCGATGCGATGGAAAACGATCCCAGTATTCGGCGCAGCGGGACGAAGCGTGAGCTCGACCCGGCGTCCGGAATGCACGCCGACGCCGGTGGTCTTGACCAAGTTCTGAATGCTGCGTTGACGGAACATGAGAAAGTTTTCGTATTCTGGTTGGACAAAACCGGAGGGCCTTGTCGGAATGCGTCATTGTAACGCCGCGGAAATGCGCGACCAACGCAAAGTAACTAACCGAAATGATAGCTTGTATCTATCGGCCGGGGGCGCGTCTTTCCCTTCCCGGCCCGCCGGGGAAGCGGGCCGGGGTTGAGGGAGTTGCGAACCGCCTGACGCTCAGTCGGCCTGCTTGCGCAGGAACGCCGGAATGTCGAAGTGGTCCATGCCCGAGCTTTCCAGGGCGCGCACCTGGGCCGACGCCTGCGTGCGCGGGTTGCGCATCACCGACGGCATGTCCAGATTGCGGTAATCGCCCTGACCGGAGCCATTGGGCATCATCCCGGCCATCGGGAAGTTGTCCGTACCGGTACGCAGCACTTCGGCCGTGCTCTGCACCAATTGCGGACGGCTCTGGGTGCGGCCCAAGCCCGTGGCCACCACCGTGACGCGCAGGTTGTCGCCCATGGATTCATCGTAGGCGGTGCCGAAGATCACGGTGGCATCCTCGGAAGCGTAGCCGCGGATGGTTTCCATGATTTCGCGGGTTTCGCGCATCTTCAGGGTGCGGCTGGCGGTGATATTGACCAGCACGCCGCGGGCCCCGTGCAGATCCACGCCTTCCAGCAGCGGGCACGCAATGGCATGCTCGGCCGCCACGCGGGCGCGGTCGGCGCCGGAGGCCGTCGCCGTACCCATCATGGCCTGGCCCTGCTCGCCCATGATGGTCTTGACGTCTTCGAAGTCGACGTTGACATTGCCTTCCACGTTGATGATTTCGGCAATGCCGGCGCAGGCATTGTGAAGGATGTCGTCCGCCGCCTTGAAGCAGTCTTCCTGCGTGGCGTCCTCGTCCATCAGCTCGTACAGGTTTTCATTGAGCACGACGATCAGCGAATGCACATGCTTCGCCAGTTCGTTGATGCCCTCTTCGGCCATTTTCAGGCGCTTGGTGCCCTCGAAAGCGAACGGCTTGGTGACGACACCGACCGTCAGGATGCCGAGCTCCTTGGCGACCTCGGCGACGACCGGACCGGCGCCGGTGCCGGTGCCGCCGCCCATGCCGGCGGTGATGAACACCATGTGCGCGCCGTTCAGCGCCGCGCGGATCTCCTCGCGTGCGGTTTCCGCCGACGCGCGGCCCTGCTCGGGCTTGGCGCCAGCGCCCAGGCCGGTGCGGCCCAGGCGGATCTGCACCGGGGCGTTCGTGGCCGCCAGCGCCTGTGCGTCCGTGTTGGCGCAGATGAAATCGACGCCGCTCACGCCATTGCGAATCATGTGCGCCACGGCATTGCCGCCCGCACCGCCGACACCAACGACCTTGATCACGGTCCCTTTGGTGCTGTTTTCGAGCATTTCAAAGTTCATCATGAAGACTCCCTCAAGTCTGATATGCAAATCACAAGAAATTTCCCCAACTACCTTCTTTGTGAATCGCTTCAAAGCCGACGCCGACCCTCAGGTCCGCCACGGGTTTGAAACGTCTCCCGGCGCGCCAGCCATCCCGCCCCGGCGCACCGCGGGACCGCCGGCAGCACGGTCCCTGGAGGACTGTCGCCCTCCTAGTTCATGAACCACTCCTTCATCCGCGCCAACAGGGTTTTGAAATTCCCCGTCTGCGCGGCAACCTTGCGGCCGCGCATGCGTTGCATGCGGGCCTCCTGCAACAGCCCCATGACGGTCGCGAAGCGCGGGTTGCGCATCACGTCGGCGAGACTGCCTTCGTACTCCGGCACGGCGACCCGCACCGGTTTCAGAAACACGTCCTCGGCCAGCTCGACCATGCCGGGCAGCTGCGCCGACCCGCCGGTGAGCACGACGCCCGAGGCCAGCAAGTCCTCATAGCCGGAATCGCGCACCACCTGCTGCACCAGCGTGAACAGTTCCTCGATGCGCGGCTCGATGACCGCACCCAAGGCCTGCCGCTTGACGAGCCGCGGGCCGCGGTCGCCCAGGCCCGGCACCTCCACCGTTTCGTCCGGGCTTGCCAGCACCTGTTTGGCCACGCCATAGCGCAGTTTGATTTCCTCCGCGTCGGGCGTCGGGGTGCGCAGCATCGCCGCGATATCGTTGGTGATCTGATCGCCGGCGATCGGAATGACCGCCGTATGCCGGATGGCGCCGCCCGTGAAAATCGCCACGTCGGTGGTGCCTCCGCCGATGTCCACCAGCACGACGCCCAGCTCCTTCTCGTCGGTGGTCAGGCAAGCCAGGCTCGAAGCCAGCGGCTGCAGGATCAGGTCCTGCACTTCCAGGCCGCAACGCCGCACGCACTTGACGATGTTCTGCGCGGCGCTGACCGCGCCCGTCACGATGTGCACGCGCACTTCCAGGCGCAGGCCGCTCATGCCGATCGGTTCGCGGATGTCTTCCTGACCGTCGACGATGAACTCCTGCGTCAGCACGTGCAGCACCTGCTGGTCGGTCGGTATGTTGACCGCCTTGGCAGTTTCGATGACGCGCGCCACGTCGGTGGCGGTAACTTCCTTGTCTTTCACGGCGACCATGCCGCTGGAGTTGAAGCTGCGGATATGGCTGCCGGCGATGCCCGTGTAGACGTCGCGGATCTTGCAATCGGCCATCAGCTCGGCTTCCTCGAGCGCGCGCTGGATGGAATTCACCGTTGTTTCGATGTTGACGACCACGCCCTTACGCATGCCGCGCGATTCGTGCTGGCCCAGGCCCAGCACCTCGAACCGGCCTTCCGGCAGGATCTCGGCCACCACAGCCACCACCTTGCTGGTTCCGATATCGAGGGCGACGATTAAGTCCTTGATGTCACGGGTCATGGCGTTAGCGCTTTTTCAAATTGGATTTCGGTTTGGTTTTGGATTCGGATTCCGGCAACGGCGCCAGAGCCAATGCAAACCCGTTGGGGTAGCGCAAATCGGCCTGCAAAATGGTGCGGCCCTCCAGTTTCTGCGTCAGGGCGGGCCAGGCCTGCACGAAGCGCTGAATGCGCGCGGCGAACGGCAAGGCTCCCGGCGGCCCGTTGGGGTCGGGCGCATCCGCGCCCGGGTCTCGCCCAAGGTCCAGCTTGAGCCCATTCGACAGGGTCGCCCGCCAGGCATAGCGGGGGCTCAGCTCCAGATCCTCGACACGCATATCGAGCGGCGCGAACCAGCGCGCCAGCTCGGCATAGCGCTGCACCACCAGGCTTTCGCTGCCCTCGGGCCCGTAGAAATGCGGCAAGGCGGACTCGTCGTCCAGCTCGCCCGTATTCGCGGTGAACGACTCGCCCCAGGTATTGATCATCTGGTTTTCGTTCCAGAGCGCCAGGGGCTGCTGTTCCTCGATCCGCACGCGCAGCACATTGGGCCAGATGCGGCGCACGGTCGCGTGCCGCACCCAGGGCGCGGACTCGAACACCGCACGCGCCTTGTCCAGGTTCATGGTGAAGAAATTGCCCTTGAGCTCGCCCGCAATCGCCGCCCGCACGCTGACGGGCGATACATAGTGCAGCTGCGAGCCCGGAGCCGCTTCCAGCTCGATCGCGGCCAGATCGAAATACGGCCGCTTCGCCAGCCACACCAGCCCGGCCGCCAGCATGGCGAGCACCGCCAGCACGGCCAGCGTGTTGGCGATCAGGTTGGTGGTGCGAGCATCGTTCCACACGGAATATCCAAATCAACGGTTGCGCGCCGGGCTGCGTACTTTGCACGAAGCCTCGGACAAAATTGCCACACAAAGTTCCGGATACGTCATGCCAACCGCCTGCGCCGCCTTGGGCACCAGCGAATGGCTCGTCATACCGGGAGACGTATTCATTTCAAGCAGCCATACGCGCTGCTCGGCATCCAGCATCAGGTCGGCGCGGCCCCAGCCCTCGCAGCCCAGCGCGCGGTAGGCCTCGACGCTGACGCGCTGGGCCTCGCGCGCAACCGCCTCCGGCAGATCGGCCGGGCAGAAGTACTGCGTATCGTCAGAGAAGTACTTGTGCTCGTAGTCGTAGTTGCCACCGGGCGCGGCGATTTCGATCACCGGCAGCGCCCGGGCCGTGCTGCCCGCGCCCAGCAGCGCGACCGTCAGTTCGCGGCCAGCGATGAACTGCTCCGCCAGCACTTCGCTATCGAACCGCGCCGCCTCGGCATAGGCTTCCTTCATGTCCGAATAGCCGAGCACCTTCGTGATGCCGACCGTCGAGCCCTCGTGCGGCGGCTTGATGATCAGCGGCAGGCCCAGGCTGTCGGGAACGCGCCGCAGCTCGGTGTGCGCATCCAGGACGGCAAAGTCGGGCGTGGGCAGGCCGTGCTGCAGCCAGATCCGCTTCGTCATGATCTTGTCCATGGCGATCGCCGAAGCCGCCGGGCCGCTCCCGGTGTAGGGAATGCCGAGCAACTCCAGCGCGCCCTGGATGGTTCCGTCTTCGCCGTAACGGCCGTGCAGCGCGATGAAGACGCGGTCGAACCCGGCCGCCTCCAGCTCGCCCAGGCCCTGCGTACCGGTGTCGAACAGATGCGCGTCCACGCCCACGCTGCGCAGCGCTTCATGCACTCCGGCGCCGGACATGAGCGAGACCTCGCGCTCGGCCGAGCGGCCGCCATAAAGCACGCCGACGCGGCCCAGTCCGCGGCCATCCGGTCCCGACTGGGCGGCAGCGCGCGCACGGCGCAGGCTTTCTTCGCGCGCGGCGGCGTTCTGGCGATCATCGATGCTCATGCGAGTTCTCCTATCTGCGCCGGCACCTTGCTGATGGATCCGGCGCCCATGACGATGACGACGTCGCCGTCCCGCACGAAGTCCAGCGTGGCCTGCGGCAGCTCGGCCACATCTTCGACGAAGACGGGCTCGACCTTGCCGGCCACGCGCAGCGCGCGCGCCAGGGCGCGCCCGTCCGCGGCCACCAGGGGCGGCTCGCCGGCTGCATAGACTTCCGTCAGCAGAACGGCATCGGCGGAGCCGAGCACACGTACGAAATCCTCGAAGCAATCCCGGGTGCGGGTATAGCGGTGGGGCTGGAAGGCCAGCACGATGCGCCGCTTCGGCCAGGCGCCGCGAGCGGCCGCCAGCGTGGCGGCCATCTCGGCGGGATGATGGCCGTAGTCGTCGATCACGGTGAACGTGCCTCCGCCGTGCGTTTTGGGCACCGCGAAATCGCCGACCTGGGTAAAGCGCCGGTTCACGCCATGGAAGGACTCCAGCGCATTGCAGATGGCCTTGTCCGGCACGCCGAGCTCGGACGCCACGGCGATCGCGGCCAGCGCGTTGCGTACATTGTGCAGGCCGGGCAGGTTCAGACATACCGACAAGGGCGGCAGTTCGATGTCGCGGTCGCGCCGCAACACATCGAAGCACATGCGCGTGCCGTCGGTGCGCACGTTGCGGCCCGACACCTGCGCCTCGGCGCTCAAGCCGTAGGTCGTGATCGGACGCGACACGAAGGGCATGATTTCCCTGACGTTGGCGTCATCCATGCACAGCACCGCGCTCCCGTAGAACGGCAGCTTCTGGGTGAATTCGATGAAAGCGCTCTTCAGCCGGGCAACGTCGTGGCCATACGTATCCATATGGTCGGCATCGATGTTCGTAACGATGGCCATGACCGGCAGCAGGTTCAGGAACGAGGCATCCGACTCGTCGGCTTCGACCACGATGTATTCGCCCTGCCCCAGCCGCGCGTTGGCGCCGGCGGAGTTCAGGCGGCCGCCGATCACGAAGGTGGGATCCAGGCCGCCGGCCGCCAGCACGCTTGCCACCAGGCTGGTCGTGGTGGTCTTGCCATGCGTACCCGCAATCGCGATGCCCCGCTTGAGCCGCATGAGTTCGGCCAGCATGATGGCGCGCGGCACGACCGGAATGCGGGCGGCCCGCGCGGCGATGACTTCGGGGTTGTCGCCGGCCACCGCCGTGGAAGTCACAATGGCGTCGGCGCCTGCGATATTGGCGGCGGCATGCCCGATGACGACGGACACGCCCAATTCCGACAGGCGGCGCGTCACGGCGGAGTCGCTCAGGTCGGAGCCGCTGACACGGTAGCCCAGGTTCAGCAGCACTTCCGCGATGCCGCTCATCCCGGACCCGCCGATCCCGACGAAATGGATATGTTGAATTCTGTGTTTCATGATGTTCTGTTGACTCCGCGACCCACGCGGCGCGCCGCGACGGCTTCGCATGCGTCGGCGATGCGCTGGGCGGCGTCCGGCATGGCTCGGGCGCGCGCACGGGCGGCGACATCGCACAGCTCGCCGCGGCTGCGCTGCGTCAGCCATTCGGCGAGCCATTGCGGCGTCAGGTCGGCTTGCTGGCGCAGCCAGCCCGCGCCAGCGTCGCTCAGGTAACGGGCGTTCGCGGTCTGGTGATCGTCGATCGCGTGCGGAAAAGGAATGAAAAGCGCGGCGGCGCCCGCGGCGGCGATTTCCGCCACCGTCATCGCACCCGCGCGGCAAATGACGACGTCAGCCGCCGCCAGGGCGCCCGCCATATCGTCGATGAAGGCCCTGCAATCCGACTGCACGCCCGCGGCGGCATAGGCCGCACGCAGGGCATCGATATGCTGCTCGCCGGCCTGGTGCGTCACCTGCGGCCGCGACGCCGCCGGCAGCAGGGCAAGCGCCTGCGGAACGATCGTATTCAAGGCCTGCGCGCCCAGGCTGCCGCCAACGACCAGCACATGGAGCGCGCCATCGCGACCCGCATAACGCTGCGCAGGCGCCGGTACGGCGCAGACCTCGGCGCGCACGGGGTTGCCCACGGCTTCGCCGCCTCGCAGCACACCGGGGAAACCCGTCAACACGCGTGCGGCCAGGCGGGCCAGCGTGCGGTTCGCCGTTCCGGCCACGGCGTTCTGTTCGTGTACGACCAGCGGAATCCCGCGCAGCGCGGCCGCCACCCCCCCTGGGAAAGCGACATAGCCGCCCATGCCAAGGACCACATCGGGACGCGTCTCGGACAGATGCCGCCAGGCCTGGCGCAGCGCGGCCAGCAGCCGGCCGGGCAGCTGCAGCAGCGCCGTGAGCCCGCGTCCGCGCACGCCCTGGAAGCGCAGCGGCGCCATGTCGATGCCGTGCGCCGGCACCAGGCGGCCTTCCATCTTTTCCGGGTTCCCGAGCCACCGCACTTGCCACCCGCGCTCGCGCAGGACCGCGGCCACCGCCAGACCCGGCATGATGTGTCCGCCCGTGCCGCCGGCCATGATCAGCGCCGTGCGCGACAAGCGGGGTTCACGCCGCTGCTGCACGGTTTCGCTCAGGGCCGGCACGCGCTGAAGTGCGCTCATACCCGACCTCCGCGCATCATCGTCCGGTTCTCCAGATCGACGCGGATCAGCATGGCAAGCGCCGCCAGGTTCATGATGATGCCCGAGCCGCCATAGGACATCAGCGGCAGCGTCAGGCCCTTGGTCGGCAGCAGGCCAAGGCACACGCCCATATTGATGAAGGCTTGCACGCCGAACCAGATGGCGACGCCCTGGGCCACCATGCCGGCGAAAGTACGCTCCATCGCGATGGCCTGACGGCCGATCTCGAAGCCGCGCTGCACGATGATGCCAAACAGGCAGATCACCAGCAGGACGCCCGCGAATCCCAATTCCTCGCCCACCACCGCCATCAGGAAGTCGGTGTGCGCCTCGGGCAGGTAGTGCAGTTTTTCCACGCTGGCGCCCAACCCCACGCCGAACCACTCGCCGCGGCCCAAAGCGATCAGCGAATGCGACAACTGGTAGGCGCTGCCGTACGCGTTGTCCTCGTTCCAGGGATCCAGGTAGGCGAACAGCCGCGCGCGGCGCCAGGGAGACGCCCAGATCAGCAGCAGGAAGGTGCCTACCAGCACGCCAAGCAGGCTGCTGAAGTACTTTCCATTGATGCCGCCGAGGAACAGGATGCCGATCGCGATGGCGACGATGACCATGAAGGCGCCCAGGTCCGGCTCGAGCAGCAGGAACAGGCCGACGCCGCCCAGCGCGCAGGCCATCGGCAGGAAGCCGCGTGCGAAGTTCTGCATGTGCTCCTGCTTGCGCACGGTGTAGTCCGCGGCGTAGAGCAGCGCGGCAACCTTCATCAGCTCCGAAGGCTGGAAATTGACCGGGCCCAGCGGAAACCAGCGATGCGCGCCGTTGACCTCGCGTCCGATGCCCGGAATCAGGACGAGCGCCAGCAGCGCCAGCGATACCATGAACAAAGGCACGGCCAGGCGCTGCCACACGCGCACCGGAATCGTGATCACGCACGCGGCGGCGATCAGCCCGATGGCGACGAAGGCGGCGTGGCGGACGACGAAATAGTACTGACCGTATGCCGCATAGCGAGGACCATCAGCCAGCGCGATGGAGGCGGAATAGACCATCAACAACCCAAGCGCGAGCAACGTGCCGGACGCGATCACCAGCGGCATATCGAAGCTGCGCATGCGCGTGCGGCCCGGACGCACCGCGTTCACGCTGCCGGTCAGTTCCGCGAACAGGCTCATGCGATCTCCCCGTGGTCCAGCGCCAGTTCCTGCACGGCTTCGGCGAAGACCTGGCCCCGATGAACGTAATTGCGGAACATATCCATGCTCGCGCAGGCAGGCGAAAGGAGAACGGCATCGCCCGGCTGCGCCAGTTCCATCGCCTGCCGCACGGCAGCGCGCATGTCGTCCGCCGCCACGCAGGCGACGGCGGTGCCGGCCAGGGCGCGCCCGATTTCCGGCCCATCCTGGCCGATCAGCACCACCGCCCTGCCATGCCGCGTCACGGGCGCGACCAACGGCGAAAAATCCTGTCCCTTGCCCAGACCGCCAGCGATCAGCACCACGGGCTGGCCCAGCCCTTCCAGGGCCGCGACCGTGGCGCCCACATTGGTGCCCTTGCTGTCGTTGATGAAGTCGACATCCGCGATCCGGCGCACGAATTCCACCCGGTTGGGTTCGCCGGCATACTCGCGCGCCGCGCGCAGCATGGGCCCCCAGCCCAGATCGAGGGCGCGGCCCAGGGCCAGCGCTGCCAGGGTATTCGTCGCGTTATGCATGCCCCGGATCAGCAGCGCGTCCGCGGGCATCAGCCGGGACAGGCGTCCTGCGGGACGCACCGGGGGCGGCGCATCTTTCTTCCGGCGTGCCGGAGCCGGGGCGGGAATGTCGAAATCGTTGGCCTCGCACGCGGCCAGCCACGCCACGCCTTGGCCTTGCTCCAGACCCAGATCGCCGACCAGCGCCGGCGCGTCCCGCCCGAAACTGCGCACTTGCATCCCCGCCAGGTTCTCCACCATGGCGGCCGTGAGCGCATCATCGCGGTTCACAATCGCGATTCGCGCCATCTTGAGCAAACGCGCCTTGGCATCCGCGTAGGCCTGCATGTCGCCATGCCAGTCCAGATGATCCTGCGTGACGTTGAGCACGACGCCGGCATCCAGCGCCAGGCTTTGCGTGGTATGCAACTGGAAGCTCGACAGCTCCAGCACCCACGCCTGGGGCAGCTCGTCGCGGTCCAGGGCGTCCATGAGCGCGGTAAGCGCCGCCGGGCCGATGTTGCCCGCTGCGCGCGCCGTCAGGCCGGCAGCCTCGATCATGTGACGCGTCAGGGCGGTGACCGTTGTCTTGCCGTTCGTCCCGGTCACCCCAAGCAGCCGGGGATGATAGTCGCGGCTTTCGGCCAAGCCGGCCAGGGCGCGCGCGAACAACTCGATTTCACCCACCACCTCGATGCCGCGCGCGTCGGCTTCGGCAAGAAGCTCGCGGGCCGGGCTTTGATTCGGCGCCAGGCCCGGGCTGATGACGACCTGGGTGACTTCATCCAGCAAACCGGCCTCGAAGGAACCGAGTCCGAGCCGGTACTCGGGCTGCTCGCCCTGCAGCGCGCCGTCGAACGCCGCTCGCAGCGTCTCCAGGCCGCCGGGCTGTTCGCGGGTGTCGGCAATGCGCAGGCGTGCGCCGCTGCGCGCGCACCAGCGCGCGGCGGCAATGCCCGTCTCGCCCAGACCCAGAATCAGGACGCGCGAGGTATCGGAAGCGGAGGAAGCGGAATGTTCCGGCGCGCTCATCGCAACTTCAACGTCGAAAGACCAATCAATACCAGCATCATGCTGATAATCCAGAAACGGACCACGACCTGCGTTTCCTTCCAGCCGCCCACTTCGAAGTGGTGATGCAGCGGCGCCATGCGGAAGATGCGCCGGCCCTCGCCGTATTTGCGCTTGGTGTACTTGAACCAGGTCACCTGCACCATGACCGACAGCGTTTCGACAACGAATACGCCGCCCATGATGAACAGCACGATTTCCTGGCGCGCTATAACCGCGATCGTGCCCAGCGCGCCGCCGAGCGCCAGCGCGCCGACGTCGCCCATGAAAACCTGCGCCGGGTATGCGTTGAACCACAGGAAAGCGAGACCGGCGCCAGCCAGGGCGGCGCACAGCACCATCAGTTCGGACGCGCCCGGCACATAAGGAAACAGCAGGTATTTGGAATAGTCGGCGCGCCCGATCACGTAGGAAAAAATTCCCAGCGCGCCGCCGACCATCACCGTCGGCATGATCGCCAGTCCATCGAGCCCGTCGGTCAGATTCACCGCGTTGCTCGTGCCCACGATGACGAACCACGTGAGTCCGACGAAGCCCAGCACGCCCAATGGATAGCTGACCGTTTTGAAAAACGGCACGATCAGGTCGGCGCGGGTTGGCAGCGGCATGGAAAAGCCGCTGGCCACCCAGCCTCGGAACAGCGGCCACAGTTCGGTGTTGGCGGGCGCGGACACCGCGAACGCCAGATACACCGCGGCAACCAGCCCGATCAGGGCCTGCCAGAAGAATTTTTGCCGCGCGGGCATCCCTTCCGGATTGCGATGCACGACCTTGCGGTAATCGTCCATCCATCCGATCAGGCCGAAGCCGAACGTGACCAGCAGCACCACCCAGACGAAGCGGTTGCTCCAATCCGCCCACAGCAGCGTACTGATGCCGATGCCGATCAGGATGAGCGCGCCGCCCATGGTGGGGGTGCCCGTCTTCACCAGATGGCTCTGCGGGCCGTAGGCGCGCACCGCCTGCCCGATCTTCAGTTCCGTCAGCTTGCGGATGACGCGCGGCCCTGCGAACAGCCCGATGAGCAGGGCCGTGGCGCAGGCGAACACCGCACGCAAGGTGATGTACTCGAATACCCCAAAGGTTCGGATGTCGTCGGAGAGCCAGCGGGCGATCTCAAGCAGCATGCCGTTCTCCCTGCCCCAGGGGCGCATGCCCGTCACGACTCAACAACGCCTTCACTACCCGCTCCATGCGCATAAAGCGCGAACCCTTTACCAATACGGCGCGCGCGGCTTGACCGCGCAGCGCCGTCACAATTTCTTCCACACTCTCGCAAGCCCTTGCCTGTGGACCAAAGGCCGTCGCGGCATCGCCGGCGGCCGAACCCAGGCTCAGGAAGAGATCGATACCGCGATCGCGGGCGTATTCGCCCACCTCGCGGTGCATCGCCGGACCGTTGGCGCCCACCTCGCCCATGTCCCCCAATACCAACGCGCGCGGCGCCGGCAGTTGAGCAAGAACATCGATGGCCGCCCTGACGGAATCCGGATTCGCATTGTAGGTGTCATCAACGAGCAAGGTTCCGTCACTCAATTGATGGCGCTGCATGCGACCCGTCACCGGGCTGAACGCCGCCAGCGCCCGGCACGCCGAGGCCAGCGGCGCGCCGGCGGCCAGGGCGCAGGCCGTAGCCGCCAACGCGTTGCGCAGATTGTGCATGCCCGGGACCGGGAGCTCCAGAATCGCTGTGCCAGCAGGTGTGACCAATTGGCACCGGCTGCCCAAGGCGTCCATCCGGATCTGTTCGGCGTAAACGTCGAGCCCGGCCTGAAGACCGAAACGCAGAACGCGCGGCGTCGCGCTCATTGCATCCCAGGTTGGCGTGTAGGCGTCGTCGCCGGGATAGACCGCGTAACCGGACGCCGGCAGCGCCGCGAGCACGGCGCCGTTTTCCTCGGCCACCGCCTGTACGGTATGCATGAATTCCTGGTGCTCGCGCTGCGCGTTGTTCACCAGGCCGACCGTGGGCGCGGCCATCTCGGCCAGCAGCGCGATTTCGCCGGGATGGTTCATCCCCAGTTCGAACACGGCGGCCTGATGGTGACCGCGCAGACGCAGCAGCGTCAGCGGCACGCCGATATCGTTGTTGAAGTTGCCGGCGGTGGCGAGCCGCTGGTCCTCGCCCAGCCAATCCGCCAGGATGGCGGAGATCATTTCCTTCGTCGTCGTCTTGCCGTTGCTGCCGGTGACGGCGATCACGGGAATGGAAAACCGTGCACGCCAGGCGGCGCCAATGCGGCCGAGCGCGGCTTTGGTTTCGCCCACCACGAGCTGCGGCAGCGCTGCGCCTTCGACACGGCGCGCAACCAGCGCCGCAACCGCTCCCTGTGCCGCGGCCTGCGGCACGTAATCGTGGCCGTCGAAGCGCTCGCCCGACAAGGCGACGAACAATTGTCCCGGACCGATGGTGCGCGTGTCGGTGGACACCGCCTCCACGCCGGGAAGCAGCAGCGCCAGCTGCGCCCATACCCGATCGTCGAAGGTGTGTTTGACGCCCGCGACCTCCTGATAGGTTTCATGCCCCTTGCCGGCCAGCAGGACCACGTCTTCGGCGGCGGACGACCATACCGCGTGCAGGATTGCGCGAGCGCGGTCCGGCTCGACCACGGGCGTTACGCCGTCAGGAATGCCGGCCTGGATCTGCGCCAGGATCGCGTCGGGATCCTCGCTGCGAGGATTGTCGTTGCTCAATATCACCCGGTCCGCCCTTTGGGCTGCGATGGCTCCCATCACCGGGCGCTTGCCGGCATCGCGATCGCCGCCGCAGCCGAACAGGCACACCAGCCTGCCGCCGCGCGCCCGCGCGACCGGCCGCAGCGCGATCAACGCGCGCTCCAGCGCGTCGGGCGTATGCGAGTAATCGACGACGACCATCGGCCCATTGGCCGCGGCGCCGGCCGTCAGCACCGGCGGGGCGACAATCTCCATGCGCCCGGCAACCGGTGTGGCCGCCGACAGTTCGCGCGCGATGTCCGACAGCGTCCAGCCCAATGCCTGCAGCACGCCCGCGACCAGCAGAAGGTTGGACACATTGTGCAGACCCAGCAGGCCCGTCATGATCTGCGCTTCACCCTGCGAGGTGGCCAGCGTAAAGATCTGGCCCTGGCCCGTGACGGACACGTCGCGTGCCTGCACCGCGGGGGGCGCCGGCATATCCGCGGCGTGTATCCCGTATGCCAGCACACGTTCGGCGGGCAGCGACGCAATCAATCGGCGGCCGGCATCGTCATCCGCGTTGATGACCGCGCGGGTCAAGCCCGGCCGGACGAATAGCTTCGCCTTCGCGGCCTCGTAGGCTTCCATCGTGCCGTGGTAATCCAGATGGTCGCGGCTGAGATTGGTAAAGGCCGCGATATCCACCCGCACCCCGTCCATGCGGCCCTGCTCGATGCCGATCGACGAGGCCTCCATCGCGACGAACTGCGCCCCTTCGCGCCGCATGGTCGCCAGCAGCCGGTGCACGGCCAGCACATCGGGCGTGGTCAAGGCGCCGGGAAGCTCGCGTCCGTCCGGCAGCGTCGCGCCCAGAGTGCCGATCGCGCCGCAGGGCTTGCCCGCATGCGTCAGCGCCCGCGCAAGCCATTGCACCGTGGATGTCTTGCCATTGGTCCCGGTGACGGCAATGACGCCGACCGCTGCGGAGGGTTGGTCATACCAGAGATCCGCCAGCGCGCCCAGCATGGCGCGCAAACCATCCACCACGCGCAAGGGCGTTGCCGTAGCGATCGGAGGTGCAGCGGCGTCGCGCGGCCCTTCCACCAGAACCGCGGCCGCACCCCGTGCGATCGCCTGCTCTATATAGAGGCTGCCGTCGGTGGCCCGTCCCTGGCAGGCGACGAAGACGTCGCCGGGGCAGATTTCGCGGGAATCCAGACGCAAATCCGCGCCCAAGGCGGCATGCTGGCGCAGCCACTGCGCGATCTCGTCGGCGCCGGCAGGCGATGCGACGCCCGTATTCACCGTGGAAGCGTTCATCGCGCCGGCTCCTGCAGACCTGCAACCACGGTCGATTCAAAGGGCGCATCCGGCTGCACATTCATGAGCCGCAGGCTGCCCCCGACGATGGTGGAAAACACCGGCGCCGCCACTGCGCCGCCGTAATAGCCGCCCGTCTGCGGTTCATCGATGGTCACGGCGACGACGATGCGGGGGTTGGACACCGGCGCAAACCCCACGAACGAACTGCGATAACGGCTGGTGCTGTACTTGCCGTCGACGATCTTGCGCGCCGTCCCGCTCTTGCCGGCGACGCGGTAGCCCTGGACCTGCGCCAGCTTGGCGCCGTCCGGTCCGGCGGCCGCTTCCAGCATGCCGCGGATCAGCGTGGCAACCTTGGGGCTATAGACCTTCACGCTGGTGGGTTCGCTGTCGCGCTTGACCAGCGTCAGCGACACCATATCGCCATTGCGGGCGAAAACCGTATAGGCGCGCGCCATCTGCAGCAGCGAAACGGAAAGCCCATAGCCGTACGCCATGGTCGCTTTTTCGATCAGGCGCCAGCGGTCCCAAGGGCGCAGGCGGCCCGGCGCGGCGCCGGGAAAGCCCAGTTGCGGCGCCTGTCCCAGCCCCAGCTCGGTGAAGCGATCCCACATTTCGCGCGCCTCGAGCTTCTCCGAAATGAGGGTCATGCCGATATTGCTGGACCGCCGCAGCACGTCGGCCACGTTGATCGTGCCGTTGCGGCTGACGTCGCTGATGGTGGAACCCTGGTAGCGGAAATGCCCGTTGCCGGTCTCGAACATGGTCGAGGTCGTGATGCGCCCCAGGTCCAGAGCGAGCGCCGCCGTGAACGGCTTCATGATGGAACCCGGCTCGAAGGTATCCGTGATGGCCTGATTGCGCAGGGCGTCCGAATCGAGGGAACTGCGGTCGCTCGGGTTGTAGGTGGGCAGGCTTGCCATGCTCAGCACCTCACCGGTCTGGGCGTCGAGTACGACCGCCGCCGCGCCGCGCGCGTGGTGCAGCGCGATGGCGTCGCTCAAAGCCTTGTACACCACGTACTGCACGCGCGTATCGATGGACAGGCGCAGATCCTTGCCGTTGACGGGTTCCGTCACCGCCTGGACGTCCTCGATCACTCGCCCGAGACGGTCCTTGATCACGCGCCGCGTGCCGGGGCGGCCGGACAGGAGCTTGTTGAACGCAAGCTCGACCCCCTCCTGCCCCTGGTCCTCGACGTTGGTGAAGCCGACGACGTGCGCCATGACTTCGCCTTCCGGGTAATAGCGCCGCGTTTCGGGCTGCTGATGGATGCCCGGAACGTTCAATTGCTTGATCTTGTCCGCGATTTCCATCGGGACCTGACGCTTCAGGTAAACGAAATTCTTGTCTTCGTTGGCAAACCGCTTGTTCAGGTCGCCGACCGGCATGTCCAGCAGCTTACCCAGCGCGGCCAGCTGCGACGGCGTGGCGGCGCGCGCATCCTCCGGAATCGCCCAGATCGCACGCGCCGGCACGCTCGACGCCAGCACCACGTTGTTGCGGTCGACGATCTTGCCACGCGTGGCGGCCAGCGTCAGCGTGCGTTCGTAGCGGCGCTCGCCCTGCTGCTGCAGGAAGTCCGTGCTGATGCCTTGCAGGAACAGGGCGCGGGCGGTCAGCGTCCCGAAGCCCAGGAAAAGCAGGATCAGCACAAGGCGGGCGCGCCACGCGGGCAACTGCCCGCGCAATACCGGACTATTGAAAAATGGCAGGCGCTTCATTGGACGCCTCCGCTGGGAGCCGGCTGGTTCAGATAGATCGTGCGCTCCGGCACGATAGGGATCATCTTCAGATCTTCGCGGGCGGCGCGGTCCACGCGCGCGTTGCGGGCAAGTTCGGCGCGATCCAGCTGCAAGCGGCGCCAATCGTTATCCAGATCGCGAGCCTGGGCCTGCGCGCGGTCGTAATCGATGAAAAGCTGCCGTGCCTGATAGCGGCTGGTCACCAGGGAAATGGCGCACGACATCAGCACCACGGCCAGGAGCAGGCTCAGTCGGCCCATCAGTGCCTCCCCTTGTCGCGCCGCCGGGCGCGGGAAGCGGCCAGCGGTTCGGCGCCGACAAATGCCGCGCCGCCGCCGGGCGGCACCGCCACGGCGGTGCGCTCGGCAACCCGCAGAACGGCCGAACGCGCGCGCGGATTCGCCGACGTTTCCTCGGGATCGGCCAGCACGCGGCCGAGCGAACGAAGCAGCGGCTGCGGCATTTCGCTCTCGCGCAGCGGCAGGCGAGCCTGAGCCGCGCCGGGTTTGGCCGCCGCCGCGATGAACTGCTTGACCATTCGGTCTTCGAGCGAATGAAAACTGATCACCGCCAGCCTCCCCGTGGGCGCGAGCAGATCTAGAGTTGCCGCGAGGGCGCGTGCGAGTTCTTCGAGTTCCCGATTGAGGTAAATCCGTAAAGCTTGAAAGGTGCGTGTGGCCGGATGCTGCCCCTTTTCGCGCGTGCGGACGGCGCCTGCGACGAGCTCGGCGAGTTCGAGCGTGGTGCGCAGCGGCCCTGTTGCGCGGCGAGCTGCAATCGTTTTTGCAATCTGAAAAGCAAACCGTTCTTCGCCATATTCCGCAATGACCTCCCGCATCTCTTCCACGCTGGCCTGCGCCAGCCATTCCGCGGCCGTGAGACCGCGGGTCGTATCCATGCGCATATCCAGCGGGCCTTCGCGCATGAAAGAAAAACCCCGCCCGGCGTCGTCGATCTGCGGAGAAGACACCCCGAGATCCAGCATGACGCCGTCCACCTTGTCCAACCCCAGATCCCGCAACGCTTCCGGCATGGAAGCGAAGCCGTCGTGCACGGCCGTTACGCGCGCATCGGCGGCAGCGAGCCGCCGCGCGACGGCTATCGCGCTGGGATCCTTGTCGAACACCACCAGCCTGCCCTTTGCCGACAAGCGAGACAGCAACGCTCCGGAATGTCCGCCGCGGCCGAACGTGCCGTCGACGTACACGCCGTCGAGACGCCGCGCGGCATCGTCCGCACCGTCCCCGCTGCGGCCGGCGGCCTTACGGCTGCCGAAACGCGGCAGCAGCAACGCATCAACCGTCGGCGCCAGCAGCACGGGCCGATGTTCGAGTTCCATGTCGGTTTCAGAACGAAAACTGATTCAGCACTTCCGGCATCCCCTGGGCCAGATCTTCCGCCTCGCGGCGGGCCAGGGAAGCGGCATCCCACAGCTCGAAGTGCGCACCCATGCCGAGCAGCATCACTTCGCGCGTCATTCCGGCGGCATTGCGCAGCTCGGGGGCGATCAGGATGCGGCCGGATCCGTCCAGCTCCACATCCTGGGCATTGCCCAGCAGCAGCCGCTGCAAGGCCCGGGCGGACATGGGAAGCGCCGCGATGATCTCGCGCTTCTTCTCCCACTCCTGACGCGGGTAGAGCAACAGGCAACCATCCGGGTGGCGGGTCAGCGTGAGCCGGCCCTCCGCCTGAGCGACCAGGGCGTCACGATGCCGGGTCGGAATCGAAATCCGCCCCTTGGCATCCAGCGTGAGCGCGCTGCTTCCCTGGAACACCCACTCCTCCCACTTAATTGCACAAAAACCTACTTTTTCCCACTCTACGGGAAGGGACAGGCGCGGTCAAGCAACCGGACACAATTTTTTCAATGACAACAAGGACTTAGAGCACACGCAAAAATTCGGAAAAGAAAAACCCCCTGAGAAATCAGGGGGTTACAAAGTGATCTAAAAGTCGTACCTTAGCCCGTGAAAAGATCGTTGGAAGGGCAAAGGTAATTTGTCGTAAGAGAGGCAAGACGAATCTATAGGCCGGATTCTGTACGCCGGGCAAGCCCGGCGGGCAATCATTCCTCTGGCCCGGCCATTACTGACCGGATCTAGCCATCTACCCGCATGCTCGGACGAGCCGCCCTTTCCGGTCCGAAGACCGCGCGCATGCCTATTTGATGTTGCTCCCGGTAGAGGTTGCCGCGTTTCACCCTGCGGCGCCGCGCCCCGGAAAACCGGATCGCGCGACACGGAGTCGCCGTGCCTGTGCGCGGACATCCGCGCCCGCTCCGCAGACTCGTCTCTGTGGCCCTATTCCTCGAGCCCGCCGCGGAAACCCGCTGCGGACCCGGACGGCCGTTAGCCGCTACCGCGCTCTGTGGAGTCCGGACCTTCCTCGATGCGCGTGGCGCACCGCGACTGCCCGATTCGTCTTGCTGGCTGCATTTTAGACCATGCGGGCGCCGCGCCGCCCGCACGTTCCGGCAGAGCAGGTCCTCAGGAAGCGGAGGAGACGTCCAGCGCCTCGCTGAGGTCGCCCTGTTCCACACCCGCATTCTTCCTGAGCGCCGTCCTGCGCGCCGCCAGTCCAGGCAGTTCGGGAAGATCCCAACGGCGGGTAATGAAGCGCAGGATGGACGTGGTGTCCAGGACGGCATGATCGACATAGTGCCTGCGCACGGTCGGCCCCGCAAGAATGGTCGGAATGCGGGAGCCCGGTCCGAAGCGGTCGCCCTTCGGCGGCGCCACATGATCCCAGATGCCGCCGTTTTCGTCATAGGTCACGACAACCAGCATATGCGGCCATTGCGGGCTTTTCTCCAGCTCGGCGATGACCTCGGCGATATGCCGGTCGCCGCGCAGCACATCGGCGTAGCCGCTGTGCTCGTTCAGATTGCCCACGGGTTTGTAGAAGGCGACCGGCGGCAGCGCGCCGGCGCGGATGTCCTGAATGAACTTCTCGCCATGGATGCCGGCATCCCGCAGGTGCTCGGCGCGCTCGGCACGGCCCTGGGCAGTGGTGGGATCGAAGCGCTTGAAGTAATTGAACGGCTGGTGATGGAACTGGAAATTGACGAAAGGTTCGCCGCCATTGCCGACCCCCACGCTGGCGTAGTCGGATCCCGCCCACGCTTCCGGGTTCGTCGAGCGTGCCGTCTGAAAGCCCCAGCCGCCTGCGTACCAGGCCCAGCCAACGTGCTTCTGCGTAAGCAAGTCGCCGATCGTCGCATGAACCTGCGGGGGCACGGTGGTCGGATTGGCGGGATCGGCGAGCAGACCGGCCGTCCTGCCGTCCGCATTCGGCGCGGGCTTGTTGGCGCTGGGCTGATATGCCGGCTGCATGGTATTGACCGCGTAGCCGTCCGGGGTGAGCGTGGCGCCGTTGGAAATAAAGATTGCCGTGGCCGGACCGCTCAGTGCGGAGTCCGCGCCGGGCGCCTCGGGATTCACCGCAAGGCGCCACCCCTGATCGCCGTCGGACAGCTTGGCGACCTTGCTCCTGTTGCCATCATTGACCGGCACGACGGGCGCCGCGGCGGCGATCAGGTACTGATGATTCAGGAAGGAACCGCCGAAGGCGCCCATGAAGAAGTGGTCTGCCATCGTGTATTTTTCGGCGACCTTCCACAGCGGCAGCTTGTCCGCATTGCCGGTGAACAAGCCCATCACCAGGCCGCCGCCGTTATCGGCCCAGGCGGCGAACATATCGTTCCTGCCGCCATTGATCTGCATCTGGTTCTGGTAGAAGTTGTGCCACATATCGGCGTTCACCGCATCCAGGTCCACGCCGGGATAGGTCTCATTGATGGAGAAAGGCGCATTCGGCATCCCTTCCGTCATGGCGCGCGGCACCACTGGAACCTTGTTGGCGAACTGGGCCCGCGCCTGGGTGAGCCCGCCCCATACCGGCGGCAGGGATTTCAAGACCGTCTTCCCATCGCGGTCGAGCTGGGGCGCGACCCGGGCGCTTGCCAACGGATCGCTCTGGCCCGGGAAGTCGCTATATAGATTGTCGAAACTGCGGTTCTCCGCGTAGATCACCACCACGGTATCGATGTTCTTGACCGCCCGTTCGACCGCCGCCGAATGAACCTCGTTCCCATGGTCGCCGGAGCAGGCGGCGAGCACGCCTGGGATTGCAATCGCGGTCAGTGACCGCACGACAGCGCGGCGGGAGGCAAGCGTGCGTTTCATACCCAACAGGTCCTTTTCGGAGTGGCAAAGCAAACGTGCGGGATGGTCCACGACTTGCATGTGAACTTCGTGAAGCTTCACTGAAGCGTTGCTGAACGGGCGGGTTCCGGTTCAGGCTTCGGTCAGCCATCGCTCAATGAACTGACACATGGCATTGCTAGGCTCGATGCGTTCTCGTTTCACGAACGCTTCGCCGCGTCCGCACGTCAGTCGCGCTTTCCATGTCTCGTTCCGGTTTTCCGACGCTGCGCCGCGCGCAGATCCCGCTTCGTGCCTTATGGGCGACCGTCGCAATGGCGGGCCTGTTTGCATACGCCTCAGGCGGCACGGTCAAGGATGCCGAGTATCCCGAGCCGCCTGCCGTTTATGACCGCGCCTACGCCCGGTCGCGCGCCGCCGATCTGGCCGCCTTGGGGCAGTTGCTGTTCACGGATCCCCGGCTGTCCGCGTCCGGCCGGCAGTCATGCGCCAGCTGTCACAGCCCCGCGCATTACTTCGGGCCGCCGGACGGCCGCCCGGTGCAGCCGGGCGGGGCAGGCATGCAGCAAGACGGCGTACGCGCCGTGCCTTCTCTCATGTACCTGCAGCAGACCCCGCCCTTCGATGAAAATTTCGTCGACAGCGAGGAAGAAGGCGACAACAGCACGGACGCCGGGCCGACAGGTGGACTGACGTGGGACGGACGCGTCGATCGCGCCGACGCGCAAGCCCGCATCCCGCTGCTCGACCCGCGCGAGATGGGCAACGCCGGTCCCGCGCAGGTGGTGGCCGCAGTGCGCGCGGCCCCGTATGCCGACACGGTGCGCCGCCTGTTCGGCGGACGGATTTTCGATGACGACAGCAAGGCGTTCGATGCGATCGCGCAGGCGCTGGCGTATTACCAGGACACACCGGCGCTGTTCTTTCCGTACAGCAGCAAATTCGACGCGGTCATGATGGGCCGGGCGCGCTTCACCGAGCAGGAAACGCGCGGCCTGCGGCTGTTCGCCGCCGAAGACAAGGGCAATTGCGCAAGCTGCCACCGGTTTGGCCCGCCAGGCACGCTGCCCTTGTTCAACGACTATGGGCACATCGCTCTGGGTGTTCCGCGCAATCGCGACATTGCCGACAACCGGGATCCGTCGCACTTCGACCTGGGCCTGTGCGGTCCCTACCGCACCGATCTGCGCGATCATCCCGAATACTGCGGGCGCTTCCGGTCGCCGACGCTGCGCAACGCCGCCACGCGGAAAGTGTTTTTCCACAACGGCGTCTTCCACAGCTTGCGGGAAGTGGTCACCTTCTATGCAACGCGGGACGTGCAGCCCGAGCGCTGGTATCCCCGCCGGCAGGATGGCGCGGTGGACAAGTTCGACGATTTGCCCCCGCAGTTCCGCGAAAACGTCAATATGGATCCGCCCTTCGGCGGCAGGCCCGGCGATACGCCCGCCCTCACGCCCCAGGAGATCGACGACGTGGTGGCCTTCCTCGGCACACTGACCGACGGCTATTTCGACCCGGCGGAAAACGGAAAGGACCCGAAGGCGGCCATGCCTGTCCCGGCCGTCATGGACGAGCCGCTGAAAAGATAGGCGGCCGGACGCGCGCCGTGCCCGACAGCCCCGCCGCGACAGCCCGGGGGCCTTCCTGCGACAATATCGGCTTTCTCTGCAACCGCGTTGTCGCTTCATGGCTGCTGCCACACTCATCACCTTTACCGGCGTCCAACTGGCCTATGGTCATCATCCCCTGCTCGACGGTGCGGACTTCGCCATCCAGGCGGGCGAACGCATTGGCCTGATCGGACGCAACGGCGCTGGCAAATCATCGATGCTGCGCCTGCTGGATGGGCGCAGCGACCCCGACGATGGCGAAATCGCGCGCGCGGCTGGCTTGAAGGTGGCCACCGTCGAGCAGGAACCCATCCTGGACGAGAACGCGACTGTGTTCGAGACGGTCTGCGGCCCTATCGAGGAAACCGAAGACTGGCAGCGTCCTTCGCGGGTGCGATCGCTGCTGGAGCGCCTGCGCCTGCCCGGCGACGCCCCCATCGCAGGGCTGTCCGGCGGCACGCGCAAGCGCGTGGCGCTGGCACGCGCCCTGGCCGGCGAGCCGGATCTCCTGCTCCTGGACGAACCTACCAACCATCTGGACTTCGACGGTATTGCGTGGCTCGAGCAGATGCTTGGCGACTGGAAAGGGAGCGCGGTCATCATCACGCACGACCGCCGCTTCCTTGACAACATCGCCACGCGCATCGTTGAACTGGACCGTGGACGTCTGCTCAGCTTTCCTGGCAATTTCTCGCAGTGGCAGCAGCGCAAGGCGCAGTGGCTGGAATCCGAGCGGCTCGAACAGGCCCGCTTCGACAAGCTCCTGGCCCAGGAAGAGGTGTGGATACGCAAGGGCGTGGAAGCACGCCGTACCCGCAACGAAGGCCGCGTGCGGCGCCTGGAGCGCCTGCGCCAGGAACGCGCCGAACGCCGCGAACGCCAGGGCAACGTGAGCCTGGCGCTGGCCGAAGGGCAGCGGTCCGGCAAGCTGGTGGCCGAGCTGCAGCACGTTCGCAAGGCTTTCGGTGAACGCATCGTCGTACAGGATTATTCGACGACCATCCTGCGCGGCGACCGCATCGGGATCATCGGCGCCAACGGCGCGGGCAAAACCACCTTGCTGCGCCTGATCCTCGGCCAATTGCCGCCCGACGCAGGCACGGTCCGCGTAGGCACCAATGTGGAGGTCGCCTATTTCGACCAGATGCGCGCGCAGCTGAACGAAACCGACACGCTTGCCGACGTCATCAGTCCGGGCAGCGAGTGGGTCGAGATCGGCGGCGTGCGCAAGCACGTGATGAGCTATCTCGGCGATTTCCTGTTCTCGCCAGCGCGGGCGGGTTCGCCGGTGAGCAGCCTGTCCGGCGGCGAGCGGGCCCGGCTCCTCCTGGCCCGGCTGTTCGCGCGGCCCGCCAACGTCCTTGTGCTTGACGAACCGACCAACGACCTCGACATCGAAACGCTGGAGCTGCTCGAGTCCCTGCTGCAGGAATACACCGGCACGGTGCTCCTGGTCAGCCACGATCGCGAATTCCTGAATAACGTCGTCACGCAAACCATCGCCAACGACGCGCCCGGCATTTGGAACGACTATGTGGGCGGCTATGACGAGTGGCTCGCCCAGCGTCCGGTGCCGGCGGTCGTCGATGCCGCGGCGGAAACCGCCAAACCCGCCACTGCACCGGCGGCCGCCAAAGCCGAATCTGCCAAACCGAAGAGCGCCAGGCCGTCACGCTTGACCGCCTGGGAACTGAAGGAACTGGAAGGGTTGCCGGACCTGATCGCAGCGCTGGAATCCGAACAGGCCACGTTGTCCGCGCAGTTGGCCGATGGTGCACTTTATCGGAATGCGCCCGATAAAGTGGCCGAAATCAACGCGCGCCTTGCCGCCATCGACCGCAGCCTGGAAGAAAAATTCGACCGATGGGAGCAGCTGGAAGCGCGCCGCGAGACTACGCCCTGACCTGCCACGCCAGGGTTTCGCCGGCAGCGAGCGGCACCAGCGTCGTACGGCCGTAAGGCACCTCTTCCGGAATGGCGTAGGACTCGCGCACCAGGGTCAGCGTGCCGCGGTTGCGGGGCAGCCCATAGAAGTCGGGGCCGTAATGGCTGGCGAAGGCTTCCAGCTTATCCAGGGCGTTGGCCTCTTCAAAAGCCTTGGCATACAGGGCCATGGCGTGCAACGCCGTATAGCAGCCCGCGCAACCGCAGGCGTGTTCTTTCAGCCCGCGCGCGTGCGGCGCGCTATCGGTGCCCAGAAAGAAACGGCTGCTGCCGCTGGTGGCGGCGGCCACCAGCGCCTGGCGATGGATCTCGCGCTTGAGAACTGGCAGGCAGTACATATGCGGGCGCATGCCGCCCTGGAACAGCGCATTGCGGTTATAGAGCAGATGCTGCGGCGTAATGGTCGCTGCCACAGGCCCTTCGGCATCGCGCACGTACTCCGCGCCATCTTTCGTGGTGATGTGCTCGAACACCACCTTCAGCGCGGGATAGGCCTGGCGCAAGGGCCGCATCACGCGATCAATGAATACGGCCTCGCGATCGAACACGTCGACCTGCGGATCGGTCACTTCGCCGTGCACAAGCAGCGGCATGCCGCACTTTTCCAGCGCGTCCAGCGCGGGACGGCATTTGCCCAGCAGATCGGTGACGCCCGCGTCCGAGTTGGTGGTCGCGCCGGCCGGATAAAGCTTGACCGCGTGCACAACGCCGGAATCGGCCGCAAGCCGGATTTCGTCCGCCGAGGTATTGTCCGTCAGGTACAGCGTCATCAACGGCGTGAAAGCGCCATCGGCTACACCCGCCTGCTTGAGTGCTGCCTCGATTCGCTGGCGATACGCGACGGCCTGGGCGGTCGTCGTAACTGGCGGCTTCAGGTTGGGCATGACGATCGCGCGCGCGAACTGCCTGGCCGAGTCGGCGACCACCGCCGCCATGGCTTCGCCATCGCGCAGGTGCAGGTGCCAGTCATCGGGTCGCGTGATGACCAGCGTATTCATATTCGGTGTAGACATCGGATATCCAGTTTGAATGTCGCGGGCCGCCGCCGGCCAGCATGAAATGATGCGGCAGCCTTATTCCGATAACGGCATGCCCCGTTCGGCGAGCGCGCAGAACATGGCGGCGCCGAGCGGAATGACTGCGTCGTTGAAATCGAAATGGCTATTGTGCAGGGTGCAGCCCGATTCCGCGCCGCCCTGTCCCAGCCGGAAATAGGCGCCCGGACGCGCTTGCAGCATGAAAGAGAAGTCCTCCGAACCCATTGAAGGCACCAGGTCCCGGACGACGTTTTCCTTGCCGATCATCTCGGTCGCGATGTCCGCAACCAGATTGGCATGCTGCGGCGTGTTCAACGTGGCGGGATAGACCCGCTCGTACTTCACTTCCGCGGTCGCGCCGAACGCGCCGGCGATCGACTTCGCGAGCTCTGTCATTCTTCTTTCGACGAGCTCCTGCACCGTCTTGCGGAAGGTGCGGACCGTGCCGACCAGGCGCGCTTCGCGCGGGATGACGCTCATCGCACCGGGATGCCCGGCCTGCACGGAACCTACCGACACCACGGCGGAATCCAGGGGATTCACATTGCGTGCCACGATGCTTTGCAAGGCGGTGATGAGATGACCGGCGACGACCACGGGGTCGATGGTCTGGTATGGGTGCGCGCCATGCCCTCCCCTTCCGCAAATGACGATCTCGAACCGATCCGCGGCGGCCATCATCGGCCCGGGATTGATTCCGATGGTGCCCGGCGGCAAGCCCGGCCAATTATGTAAGGCATAGATGGCGTCGCAAGGGAAGGTGTCGAACAGACCGTCTTCCATCATCGCCTTCGCGCCACCTCGCCCTTCTTCCGCCGGCTGAAAAATCAACACCGCCGTGCCGTCGAAGTTGCGCGTTTGCGCCAGGTAGCGAGCGGCGCCAAGCAAGACCGCGGTGTGGCCATCGTGTCCACACCCATGCATGAGTCCGGGCTTTGTCGACTTGTGCGCGAACGTATTGTCTTCGGTCATGGGCAGCGCATCCATATCGGCGCGCAGGCCGATCATTCTGCCGCTGTCCGTCCCGCGACCTCGGATCACGCCCACCACGCCGGTTTTACCGATACCACGGTGCACTTCGATCCCAAGCGCCTGAAGCGCGCCAGCGACGATGCCCGATGTGCGCACCTCTTCGAACCCCAGTTCGGGATGTGCGTGCAGATCACGCCGAAGCGCCGTAAGTTCATCATGGAATAGGCGTATAGACTCAAGCGGTGAACGCGGATACATAGCCCGTCACGGATTACAAAGTTGCGGAGTTTCGTGGTCCATTTTAGTTGCTACAGACCATAAATGCCTTTGTCTTTAGGGCGGAGACACGTTATGCTCCGGCCGCAGGATCAATTTTCCAACACTCAGAGAAGGAGAGCCGCATTATGGCCACACCCTCCAAAACCGCGTCCGCCCGTAAGCCGAATGCCGCTTTCATGAAGCCGCTCACCCCGAGCGCGGATCTGGCGGCGGTCATCGGTCCCGAGGCCGTGCCACGCACCGAAGTCACGAAGAAAATCTGGGAATACATCAAGAAGCACAACCTGCAAGACGCGAACAACAAGCGCAACATCAATGCGGATGACAAGCTGCGTCCGCTGTTCGGCAAGGATCAGGTCTCCATGTTCGAACTGACCAAGCTGGTCAACGCCCACCTGAAATAAGCCGACTTTTCTCCCGCGCGAGCGTGTGGGCCCGGCTGACTCAGCCGCCAACGCTCATCCTGCGGGCCTCATCGGGCGGCGCTTGCTTCATCGGCAGCAGCAGCCGTATCAACGAATCTGACGCTTTCCGTCGCTCGGGCCACCCATCGTCGTGGCCCCGTGAATTCATCGCTCCCCAATGAAAAACAGCTGGCATGCCTGCCAGCCGTTTTGACTTTGCGCCACGCGTTCGAAAGCGGGGGCTGCCCTGCATCGCAAGGCAGCGGCCGTTGACTTATGCGTACGCAGCGGGCGCCCTGCCCTCGAGTAGCGCAAGCCATCCCTTGATCAGGCGATAAAGGACCCAGATCACTGTCGCCACCACGCCTATCCAGCCGATGAAGATCAGGGTGGCAATGGCGCTGATGATCAGCCACAACAGCGCCCACCAGAAAGTGCGGAGCAACCAATCGAAGTGGCCCGCGTAGTACGTGCCCGCAGCATCCGCGCGTTTCACGTACACCAACACAATCGCCGCCAGGGTGGCGATGGCCAGAAAACCGCCCGTCACGAACCCCAAGGCGTAAAGTCCATACGCGACGTGCGTAATCGTGCGCAGGTCCGGGGCGTTGCTGGAAACAGGGATCTGGGGATCACTCACGATAACCGCTCCTTCTTGTTGATGCGGACATGTTACCGCACAACATGGATGACTTGCCCCGTGACAAGGGCATTGCGGCTTTCACGCATCATACGGGCGCCACGCAAGGGCATTGCGGCTTTCATGCATCATACGGGCGCCACGCAAGGGGATCGCGGCGCGACCCCGCTTCATTGGACATGGCGACACGTGCGGCCAGGACGCTGCACGCAGCGTTATCCCGACACGCCACACGCATCAGGGAGGTCACATCAACGGGAGCCCCGAGCGCGCAAATCGGCGCGCTCGCGCGTGCCCAAGACCGGATGTTCGGGCGCACTGGGCGTGCCAGGCGGCGCCTGGCACGCAGGATCCATGGCAACTCGGCTCTCGTCGATCTGCGCGCAAGCGTCGCGGTCCGGGCCTGGGGGCCGGACCGGGTTGCAGGCGTGCAGGCTGCGGCGCGACGGGCGCGTTGGAGGATGGGCGCGCACAAAGACAAAACCCCGCCGGAAGCCGGCGGGGTTTTGCGGGATAAGAGCCTGACGATGACCTACTTTCACAGACGTCCGTCCACTATCATCGGCGCGAAGGCGTTTCACTGTCCTGTTCGGGATGGGAAGGAGTGGGACCACCTTGCTATGGTCGTCAGGCGTAAAGGGTTGCGCGGTGCGGGGTCCTTGTGGGGCCGGGTAAGGTCCGGGCCTTTCGGGGGTCGCGCCACGCCAATCTGGTTAAAGCACGCGCGGCGTCGCAGGCGACGTCGCGGCGAGGGTATTGGGGTTTGGATGGGTTGGACTGCAGGGCAGCGCTGCCTGTTCGGGGCAGGTGCTGCCGGCACAGTGGGCAAGCATCATGGCTATGCAAGCCGGTGTTTGCTTGGGATGGGTGTTGCAACCATCAGGGTTATAGGATCAAGCCGCACGGGCAATTAGTATCGGTTAGCTTAACGCATTACTGCGCTTCCACACCCGACCTATCAACGTCCTGGTCTTGAACGACCCTTCAGGGGGCTCGAGGCCCCGGGATACCTAATCTTCAGACGAGTTTCCCGCTTAGATGCCTTCAGCGGTTATCTCTTCCGTACATAGCTACCCGGCAATGCCATTGGCATGACAACCGGTACACCAGAGGTACGTCCACTCCGGTCCTCTCGTACTAGGAGCAGGCTCCGTCAAGTATCCAACGCCCACGGCAGATAGGGACCAAACTGTCTCACGACGTTTTAAACCCAGCTCACGTACCTCTTTAAATGGCGAACAGCCATACCCTTGGGACCGGCTACAGCCCCAGGATGAGATGAGCCGACATCGAGGTGCCAAACACCGCCGTCGATATGAACTCTTGGGCGGTATCAGCCTGTTATCCCCAGAGTACCTTTTATCCGTTGAGCGATGGCCCTTCCATTCAGAACCACCGGATCACTATGTCCTGCTTTCGCACCTGTTCGACTTGTCAGTCTCACAGTCAAGCACGCTTATGCCATTGCACTATCAGCACGATTTCCGACCGTACCTAGCGTACCTTCGAACTCCTCCGTTACGCTTTGGGAGGAGACCGCCCCAGTCAAACTGCCCACCATGCACTGTCCCCAACCCGGATAACGGGCCAAGGTTAGAACCGCAAACAGACCAGGGTGGTATTTCAAGGTCGGCTCCACCGAATCTGGCGACTCGGTTTCCGCGCCTCCCACCTATCCTACACAGGCCGGTTCACAGTCCAATGCAAAGCTACAGTAAAGGTTCATGGGGTCTTTCCGTCTAGCCGCGGGTAGATTGCATCATCACAAACACTTCAACTTCGCTGAGTCTCGGGAGGAGACAGTGTGGCCATCGTTACGCCATTCGTGCAGGTCGGAACTTACCCGACAAGGAATTTCGCTACCTTAGGACCGTTATAGTTACGGCCGCCGTTTACCGGGGCTTCGATCAAGAGCTTGCACCCCATCACTTAACCTTCCGGCACCGGGCAGGCGTCACACCCTATACGTCGACTTTCGTCTTTGCAGAGTGCTGTGTTTTTAATAAACAGTCGCAGCCACCGATTCTCTGCGACCCCATCATGCTCGGCGCGCAGGCGCCTCACACTACCGGGGCATACCTTCTCCCGAAGTTACGGTATCAATTTGCCGAGTTCCTTCTCCCGAGTTCTCTCAAGCGCCTTGGAATATTCATCCCGTCCACCTGTGTCGGTTTGCGGTACGGTCTCGTACAGCTGAAGCTTAGAGGCTTTTCCTGGAACCCCTTCCAATCACTTCGCGAGCCTTGCTCGCTCGTGCCACACCCTTGAGTCACGCGCCCGGATTTGCCTAAGCGCCCTCTCCAATGCAGCAACAGGGACTTCCAACACCCTGATGATTTTCCGCGATCCGTCCCCCCATCGCACTGTACGACGGTGCTGGAATATTAACCAGCTTCCCATCAGCTACGCATCTCTGCCTCGCCTTAGGGGCCGACTCACCCTGCGCCGATGAACGTTGCGCAGGAAACCTTGGACTTACGGCGAGGGGGCTTTTCACCCCCTTTATCGCTACTCATGTCAGCATTCGCACTTCTGATACCTCCAGCAACCCTTACGAGTCACCTTCACAGGCTTACAGAACGCTCTCCTACCGCGTGTACCAAAGTACACACCCGCAGCTTCGGTTTACCGCTTAGCCCCGTTACATCTTCCGCGCAGGACGACTCGATCAGTGAGCTATTACGCTTTCTTTAAAGGATGGCTGCTTCTAAGCCAACCTCCTGACTGTCTAAGCCTTCCCACTTCGTTTCCCACTTAGCGGTAATTGGGGACCTTAGCTGGCGGTCTGGGTTGTTTCCCTCTTGAGTCCGGACGTTAGCACCCGGTGCTCTGTCTCCCAAGCTGGACTTGCGGGTATTCGGAGTTTGCCATGGTTTGGTAAGTCGCCATGACCCCCTAGCCATAACAGTGCTCTACCCCCCGCAGTCATACTTGAGGCACTACCTAAATAGTTTTCGGAGAGAACCAGCTATTTCCAGATTTGTTTAGCCTTTCACCCCTATCCACAGCTCATCCCCTAGTTTTTCAACACTAGTGGGTTCGGTCCTCCAGCACGTGTTACCGTGCCTTCAACCTGGCCATGGATAGATCATCTGGTTTCGGGTCTACACCCAGCGACTGAATCGCCCTATTCGGACTCGCTTTCGCTACGCCTTCCCTATCCGGTTAAGCTCGCCACTGAATGTAAGTCGCTGACCCATTATACAAAAGGTACGCCGTCACCCCTTGCGAGGCTCCGACTGTTTGTATGCATACGGTTTCAGGATCTATTTCACTCCCCTTCCGGGGTTCTTTTCGCCTTTCCCTCACGGTACTGGTTCACTATCGGTCGATCACGAGTATTTAGCCTTGGAGGATGGTCCCCCCATCTTCAAACAGGATTTCACGTGTCCCGCCCTACTTCTCTTACGCTTAGTTCCACACACAGAATTTCGCCTACAGGGCTATCACCTGCTACGGCCGGGCTTTCCATCCCGTTCGGCTATCCTGCGTGCTAAATCGTAAAGGCTCTTCCGATTTCGCTCGCCACTACTTTCGGAATCTCGGTTGATTTCTTTTCCTCGAGCTACTGAGATGTTTCAGTTCACCCGGTTCGCCTCCTGAACCTATGGATTCAGTTCAGGATACCGCCTTGCGGCAGTGGGTTTCCCCATTCGGACATCTGCGGATCAATGCTTGTTTGCCAGCTCCCCGCAGCTTTTCGCAGGCTACAACGTCCTTCATCGCCTGTGATCGCCAAGGCATCCACCATATGCACTTAGTCGCTTGATCCTATAACGCTAATGGCTATAAAACCTTCCTAGCAACCGTCTTGCTACTGACATGATGCTTTGCGCATTTGTGCCGTTCACCCTCAATTCACTTGAGTTTGAACTAATCATGCAATCACAACCCGTATCCAACGGCGCATCAAACAACAATGCACCGCCAATACTTCTCGTTGTGCTTCTTCCAGATTGTTAAAGAACGAATAAACCGATAAACCGTCGGGCCAAAAAACCCAACGCTCAACACCGCACGCGGCACTGACCGTTAGACTCTCGAACGCGGATCCCCTTTCCAAACCACTGTCCAACCCACTTCGCCAAGCAAAAAACCCAGGAAAATGGTGGAGGTGAACGGGATCGAACCGATGACATCCTGCTTGCAAAGCAGGCGCTCTCCCAGCTGAGCTACACCCCCAGTCTAACTTGGTGGGTCTGGTTGGATTCGAACCAACGACCCCCGCCTTATCAAGACGGTGCTCTAACCGACTGAGCTACAGACCCAATTCGCATCGGATCCGCTTGCTGACCCCCGAAGACGCGCACCAACACCCGCGCCCCCAAGGCATCACCGATCCAGTCTATCCAACAACCGATAAGTGTGGCCGCTTGCAAAACCAAGACGCGCGCTCTGAAAGGAGGTGATCCAGCCGCACCTTCCGATACGGCTACCTTGTTACGACTTCACCCCAGTCATGAATCCTACCGTGGTAATCGCCCTCCTTGCGGTTAGGCTAACTACTTCTGGTAAAACCCACTCCCATGGTGTGACGGGCGGTGTGTACAAGACCCGGGAACGTATTCACCGCGACATGCTGATCCGCGATTACTAGCGATTCCGACTTCACGCAGTCGAGTTGCAGACTGCGATCCGGACTACGATCGGGTTTCTGGGATTGGCTCCCCCTCGCGGGTTGGCGACCCTCTGTCCCGACCATTGTATGACGTGTGAAGCCCTACCCATAAGGGCCATGAGGACTTGACGTCATCCCCACCTTCCTCCGGTTTGTCACCGGCAGTCTCATTAGAGTGCCCTTTCGTAGCAACTAATGACAAGGGTTGCGCTCGTTGCGGGACTTAACCCAACATCTCACGACACGAGCTGACGACAGCCATGCAGCACCTGTGTTCCGGTTCTCTTGCGAGCACTCCCAAATCTCTTCGGGATTCCAGACATGTCAAGGGTAGGTAAGGTTTTTCGCGTTGCATCGAATTAATCCACATCATCCACCGCTTGTGCGGGTCCCCGTCAATTCCTTTGAGTTTTAATCTTGCGACCGTACTCCCCAGGCGGTCAACTTCACGCGTTAGCTGCGCTACCAAGGCCCGAAGGCCCCAACAGCTAGTTGACATCGTTTAGGGCGTGGACTACCAGGGTATCTAATCCTGTTTGCTCCCCACGCTTTCGTGCATGAGCGTCAGTGTTATCCCAGGGGGCTGCCTTCGCCATCGGTGTTCCTCCACATATCTACGCATTTCACTGCTACACGTGGAATTCCACCCCCCTCTGACACACTCTAGCCCGGTAGTTAAAAATGCAGTTCCAAGGTTAAGCCCTGGGATTTCACATCTTTCTTTCCGAACCGCCTGCGCACGCTTTACGCCCAGTAATTCCGATTAACGCTTGCACCCTACGTATTACCGCGGCTGCTGGCACGTAGTTAGCCGGTGCTTATTCTGCAGGTACCGTCAGGTGCGCCAGGTATTAGCCGGCGCCGTTTCTTTCCTGCCAAAAGTGCTTTACAACCCGAAGGCCTTCATCGCACACGCGGGATGGCTGGATCAGGGTTGCCCCCATTGTCCAAAATTCCCCACTGCTGCCTCCCGTAGGAGTCTGGGCCGTGTCTCAGTCCCAGTGTGGCTGGTCGTCCTCTCAAACCAGCTACGGATCGTCGCCTTGGTGAGCCGTTACCCCACCAACTAGCTAATCCGATATCGGCCGCTCCAATAGTGCGAGGTCCGAAGATCCCCCGCTTTCCCCCTCAGGGCGTATGCGGTATTAGCTACGCTTTCGCGTAGTTATCCCCCGCTACTGGGCACGTTCCGATACATTACTCACCCGTTCGCCACTCGCCGCCAGACCGAAGTCCGCGCTGCCGTTCGACTTGCATGTGTAAGGCATCCCGCCAGCGTTCAATCTGAGCCAGGATCAAACTCTTCAGTTCAATCTCTGTTCGTACGAATCCCGCGCCACCCCCATTACAGGAACAGCCACCGGATTCGTCTTTCGCTTAGCGCTCTCAAAGGAAGTGAGAACCCAGACAGATTGCTCTGCCTGATTCAAACTTACTTCTGTGAGCACTTGATTTCTTCGGCCCCGCCCGGCTCACTCAACCCCAGGACTCGCGTCCCGGCATCTTGCTCGCCAAGCAGGTGCGCCTCAGTCTTATCAAGCGCCCACACTTATCGGTTGTTTCGTTTTTAAAGAACAAGCTCTACCACCACACGCCGCGCCGTGTCACCACGCCTTGGCTCACTTCGCCGCATCCGCTTGCCGGGTCGCTTTCGCTTGCCGGGCCGTCGCTTCGTTTCCGTCGCGTCGTTTGCGTCGTTGCTGTGTCAGCAGCAGAGAAACGAGATTATGAACGCATTTTTTGGGGCTGTCAACTCAGGAGGTGGCGATTCACGTTTTTTCATGATACCGCCCCACCGCTTTGCAGCCGCGCCGCCCTGAACTGCCGCCGAAGCAGCCAAATCGGGCGACGCATTGCGATCGCGATCTCGCGCCTGTCGCACCCACCTGGCCTCCCCACCGGCTGAACCGGAAAAGCGACCAAGCCAAGAACCCTTGCAGCGGTCCGCCAGGACAAAGCGGCAGCGGTTCAATCATGCGACTGGAACTCGACATATTAGCACAACGTGCCAAGGACACCAACTCGTGCGGCCTGCTCGCCTGCGGAGCGCTGGCGACGCCTCCCGCGGCGGCCGGCGCCCATCCATAGCGCCCTCTCTACAAAACCAGCTCCGTGGTTTCCTTGATTTTTTGAAGCGCGAAGCTGCTGCGCATGTCGATGACGGCAGGGTGTTGCATCAAGGTGTCCATGGCGAAACGCGAAAAGTGCGCCAGATCTTGAACCTGGACGCGTAACAGGTAGTCCATGTCGCCCGTCATCGCGTAGCAGGCGACCACTTCGGGCCACATCTGCACGTCGCGCGCGAAGTCGGACATCGGCGCGTGGCTGGATCCGCTGTGTTTGTTCAACCGGATGGTCACATAGGCGACCAGGCCGAAGCCCACCTTTTCTGCGTCCAGCAGCGCCACATACTGGCGGATATAGCCCTCCTCTTCCAGACGTCGCACCCGGCGCAAGCATGGACTGGGCGACAACGACACCCGGTCCGCCAGCTCCTGGTTCGTCAGGCGGCCATCGCGCTGCAGCGCCATCAAAATCCTGCGATCGGTCCGATCCAGCTCTTCTCTTGGCATATTTGTCCCCAGTTTTCCGCTTTTCAGCATTTTATTGCCTCGGAACCCGGAAACGCGGCCATTTCCGCAATCGTCTGCCCGCGGATGTTCCCTACAATTTTTCCGCAGAACACCGACCAACAAAGGGACAAAGCCATGACCGCAGCCTTCCAGCCCTGGGACAACCCCATGGGCACTGCCGGATTTGAATTCGTCGAGTACGCCGCACCGGACCCCGCCGCCCTGCGACGCGTATTCGAACTTCTAGGTTTCAAGGCCATCGCGCGCCATCGCCACAAGGACGTGGTGCTGTACCGCCAGGGCGGCATCAATTTCCTGGTCAACGCCGAGCCCGACTCCTTCGCCCAGCGATTTGCCCGCCTGCATGGGCCGTCGATCTGCGCTATCGCGTTTCGTGTGCAGGACGCGGCGGCCGCCTATCGGCGCGCCCTGGACCTGGGGGCCTGGGGCTTCGATTCACACAGCGGCCCGATGGAACTCAACATTCCGGCGATCAAGGGCATTGGCGACTCCCTGATCTATCTGGTGGACCGTTGGCGCGGCAAGTCGGGCCACGGTGGAATCGGCGACATCAGTATCTACGACGTGGATTTCGAGCCTATCGATCCGCAAACGGCCGAAAGCGACCTCACCCACGCCGGCGCAGGCCTGACGTCGATCGATCATTTGACGCATAACGTGTACAAGGGGCGCATGGCGGAATGGGCGGGCTTTTACGAGCGGCTGTTCAACTTCCGCGAGATCCGCTATTTCGATATAGAAGGACAGGTCACGGGCGTGAAGTCGAAGGCGATGACCTCGCCCTGCGGCAATATCCGCATCCCGATCAATGAGGAAGGCACGGAAGAAAAGGGGCAAATCCAGGAGTACCTGGATCTTTACCATGGCGAAGGCATCCAGCACATCGCCATGGGAACCGACGACATCTACGCCACGGTAGAAGCTTTGCGCCGGCAGGGCGTGCGCTTCCTGGATACGCCGGACACCTATTACGAACTGCTGGACCGCCGGATTCCCGGCCATGGGGAAGACACGGCCCGGCTTTCGAAGAACCGCATCTTGTTGGACGGCGCGCCGGGCGGCGGCCTGCTCCTGCAGATCTTCACCGAAAACCAGATCGGGCCGATCTTTTTCGAAATCATCCAACGCAAGGGCAACGACGGCTTCGGCGAAGGCAACTTCAAGGCCTTGTTCGAGTCCATTGAACTCGACCAGATGCGCCGCGGCGTGCTGAAGCCAACCGAAGGCGCCGGCAAACCCGCCGCGACGACGGCGGATGCCTGAGATGCCGCACATGGCCCGGCCGCTTGGCCGGGTCATTCGTACGAACCGGGGGGTCCGCGCATGCGGCCCTCTTGCAGCTTGGCGTCAGGGCTGTTGCTTGGCCGGCGCGAGCGACAGAATCCAGCGGGCGATCTCGTGCGCTTCTTCCGGGCTGACCTGGGGTTGGGCGGCCATGGAAAGCTTGCCCCACCGGTAACGGCCGCCGTTGCGGATGGAATTGGCCAGATAATCCTCGGCGCCGGGCTGCCCGCCGTAGCGCTGCGCGATGGCGGTGAACGGCGGACCCACGCGGGCGCTGTCCACCTGGTGACACCCCAGGCATACCTTGTCTCTGACCAGGGATTCCCCAAGCGTCTGCGCCATCGCGCCTTGCATCAGAAACGTTCCCAGGACGGCGATCGCCGCGCGGGTGCTTATTGCATCAATCTTCAAACGCATCGGTGACGGCTCCGCGACTGGCGGTGCCGGCGAGCTTGCCGAACTTCGCCAGTACACCCCTGGTATAACGGGGCTTGGGCGGTGTCCAGGCTTTGCTGCGCGCGGCCATCTCGTCGTCGCTGATATTGAGTTGCAGCAGTAGTCGGTGGGCGTCGATGGTAACCGAATCGCCCTCGTGAATCAGCGCGATGGGGCCGCCGACATAGGCCTCGGGCGCGACGTGGCCGACTACCATGCCCCACGTTCCGCCGGAAAACCGGCCGTCCGTGATCAGCCCGACGCTTTCACCCAGGCCCTGGCCGATCAGGGCCGAGGTGGGCGAAAGCATTTCCCGCATACCGGGACCGCCCTTGGGGCCTTCATACCGGATCACCACGATATCGCCCGGACGAATGGCGCGGGCCATGATGGCGGCCATGGCGTCGTCCTCCGAATCGAAGACGCGGGCCGGCCCGGTGATGACCGGGTTCTTCAAGCCGGTGATTTTCGCCACGCAGCCCTCGGGCGCCAGGTTGCCTTTGAGTATCGCCAGATGGCCATGCGGATAGAGCGCCTTATCGATGGGACGGATGACATCCTGATCCATTGGAGGCGCATCGGGCACGTCGCGCAATGTCTCGGCGATGGTCCGGCCCGTGATAGTGGGACAGTCGCCGTGCAGCAGGCCCGCATTCAGGAGCAGTTTCATTACCTGCGGAATGCCGCCTGCGCGATGCAGGTCCGTCGCCACGTAGCGCCCGGAAGGCTTCAGGTCGCAGATGACCGGGACCCGCTGGCGAATGCGTTCAAAGTCGTCGATCGTCCACTCGACTTCCGCCGCATGCGCAATCGCCAGAAAATGCAGCACGGCGTTCGTCGATCCGCCCGTGGCCATGATGACCGACACGGCATTTTCGATCGAGCGGCGCGTAATGAGATCGCGCGGCCGGATTTGCCGGCGCACCGCTTCCACGAGAACGCGGGCCGATTCGGCCGCCGAGACGGCTTTTTCCGGATCCTCGTTGGCCATGGTGCTGGAGTAAGGCAGGCTGATTCCCATGGCTTCGAAAGCCGCGCTCATGGTGTTTGCGGTGTACATGCCGCCACAGGACCCGGAACCGGGCACCGCGCATTTTTCGATCTGCTTGAAGTCGGTCTCGTCCATGCGGCCCATGGTGTATTCGCCGACGGCTTCGAAGACCGAAACGATGGTCAGGTCCTTGCCCTTGTAGTGCCCCGGCTTGATCGTGCCGCCATAGACATAGATGGCCGGCACATTCATTCGCGCCATGGCGATCATGCCGCCGGGCATATTCTTGTCGCACCCGCCGATGACCACGACGCCGTCCATCCATTGGCCCTGCACCGCCGTTTCGATGCAGTCGGCGATGACTTCGCGCGACACCAGGGAGTATTTCATGCCCTCGGTACCCATGGACATCCCATCCGATATCGTCGGGGTGCCGAACGTCTGCGGGTTGGCGCCTGCCTCCCGTATCGCCTGCACCGCCGCGTCAGCCAGCGCTTGCAAACCGCTGTTGCACGGCGTGATCGTGGAATGCCCGTTGGCGACGCCGATCATGGGGTTGTCGAAATCCGTCTCCCGATATCCCAGGCCGTAGTACATCGCGCGATTCGGCGCGCGCGCGACCCCTTGAGTGATATGCCGGGAACGTTCGTTCGCTGCCATGGTCTCGCTCCTTGCCGGCACGCGCCGGCGATGCGGCCAGCCCTGGGCCGGTTATGATCGGGCCACTTCGTTTTATACATCCAACCATGCTGCGATATCCCCAATTCGATCCTGTGGCAGTCCATATCGGTCCACTGGCCGTGCATTGGTACGGCTTGATGTACCTGTTCGGGTTCGGCCTGGTCTATCTGCTTGGCCGGTGGCGCATCTCACAGGGCAAGGTGCAAGGCGGCTTTACACCGCGCGATCTGGAAGATCTGATCTTCTATAGCGTGATCGGGGTGGTTGCGGGAGGCCGCCTGGGATACGTGCTGTTCTACAAGCCGGGGTATTACTTCAGCCATCCGCTGGAAATCTTCTATCTTTGGCAAGGCGGAATGTCGTTCCACGGCGGCTTGCTGGGCGTGATCCTGGTGATGCTGTTCTTTGCGCGCAAGCGCGGCGTTTCTTTTTTCACCGTGAGCGACTTCATCGCGCCACTGATTCCGCTCGCTCTAGCCATGGGGCGCTTGGGCAACTTCATCAATGGCGAGCTGTGGGGCCGGCCCTCGTCCGTGCCGTGGGCCATGGTGTTTCCGCAAAGCGGCGACGGCATTCCCCGCCATCCCTCCCAGCTTTATGAACTGGGATTGGAAGGCATCGCGCTGTTCATCGTGATGTGGTGGTTTGCGCGCAAGCCGCGACCCACCGGACAGGTGAGCGCGGTGTTCCTGATCGGCTACGGGCTTTTCCGTTTTCTGGTTGAATTCACCCGTGAGCCGGACAACTTTCTGGGTTTGCTGGCAGGCGGCCTGAGCATGGGGCAATGGCTGTCCATCCCCATGGTCGTGTTCGGCGTCCTGCTTTTCGTGCTTACTGCAAAACGATCGTCCCCGTCACGTCGACGCCAACCGTGACGGTATTGGCCTCCAGCGGCACGTCGGCAGCGGCTTCGGCCCGCGCCGCCTTGGCCATCGCCATATAAGGGCGCGGGGCCATCGCGCCACCGCCAAGCTCCAGCTTCTGCAAGCGGTAGCCCGAGAAGCCGAACGCGGATGCGGCCGCCAAGGCACGTTGCTGGAACGCCTCGGCGGCCTGTTTCAACAGCCGCCGCTCAGCGTCCGCCCGGGCCTTGGGAGAAAGGGTAAAGGCGATGTTGACGATGGCGCTCTTGTCGCCAAGCTGGCTGGCCAGCGCCGCCGCGGCAGCGAAGTCCGTGGATTCGAGGACGATGCTGCCCTCCCCCCGCCAGTCCACAAGCTTGCCTTTGTTGTTGTTGTTCGGCCATACATGGTAATTGCCGGTTCGTGCCGTCACATCGCTGGCCCCTTTGGCCCGCTTCATAAGGTCGTCCAACAGTGCATTCAGCTTCTTGCCCGCTGAAGCCTGGTCCGCCGCCTCGACCTGAGCGCCAATCGTGATCTGTACCGTATCCTGCTTGACCTCTTCGGAAGCGCCGGCTTGCAAGGTCATCACTGGACCCGCGGCCGCTGATTGCGTATCTCGGGCGGCGTCGGCCGCACCCGCCGGCGGCGCGGGCTGCGCGAAGACGGCCGCTGAAGCGAACGTGGCGGCGGAAGCAAGAGCGAGCTGGGCCGCGATGCGGGCAGGAGAAAAAACCGGCGAGCGTTTCAGCATTGGGCGTGGTCTCACGGAAGTGGTGAACAAAGAAGGCGCCATCGCAGCATATCGGGATCGGCGATGGGCCACGGCGGGGATAAGCACGCGCGCAAAGTGTAGGCCATGCAAAGATGGTGTCGCGCGATGCGGGGGAGAGGCCGGGCGGGCCTGCGCAATGCAGGCCCGCCGGATAAATGCCCCGCCTGTGCCGTCAGGACCGGCATCTCGAACCGTTAGGTTCAAGGTGGTCGCGATCGGAGGGACCTCGGGTTCGTCTGACAGAGAGACGATCACACCAGCCCCACATTCACGCAACCTGTATGCCATAAAGCATAGGTTCAGAGAATGTATGGTCCAGTCACGAACACGGCAGGGACAAACTGGAAAACCGTGCGTTGAATTCTGCAGGATCGATGTTGCGATGGTGAAGGTGGTGGCCAGGTTTTTCAAGGCCGCACGCCGCAGCGTGCCACATCGCTACAACAATTTTTCCTGCCCGGAGAGGGCGTCATCCAGCATCGAATTCATGTCTTCAATTCTACGCTTGAAGTCGCCAACCGCCAACCCGCCGAGCGGCCCATCGGGCGCTTTCATCGATAGCAGTTCGCCGGCGATCTGCAATGCGGCCATGACCGCGATGCGTTCGTTGCTCGACACCTTGCCAGTGGCCTGGATGCGTTGCATCAGCTGATCCACGTGGCGCACCGCCGCGAGCAGCGTGGGCTTTTCATCCGTCGAGCACGCAAGCGAGTACTCGCGCCCGAGGATATTGACGTCTATGCGTTCCATAACTTACTGATGTTCCTCGACCGGGGCGCCGGGCAGGCGCGCAAGCACCGCGTCGATGCGTTCGCGGGCGGCCACAGCCGCAACGCGCAGCCGCTGCAGATCGGTTTCACGCGCGTTCAAGCGGGACTGCCATTCGCTTTCGCGAGCTGCGAGCTGGTTCTCCAGCGCCTGGCGTTCCTGGGCGTGCTTCTCGAGTTCGGCCCGCAAATGAGCCTGGGCCTCTTCGGCCTGGGACAGCTTCGCAGCGAGCTCGCTGTCGTGATTCTGCAGACGGTCCTGCAACGCCTGCAGGCGCGCGTCGGCGTCATCGCAGCGTTCGCGCAGCCTGCGCGCTTCCTGCTCTGCCTGAGACAGGCGGGATCGCAGCGCATCCCGTTCGCTGTGCAGCTGTCGGGTGCGTTGCACGAGTTGCCCGATGCGGGCAGCGAGTTGGTCGAGGTCTTGCAACATGGGCGCTATCGTAAACCATTCGCAGCGCCGCCACACCGTCATATGCACGGTGTGATACATGGCAATATTCGGTAGAACCCGGGCGGCAACCCGGTTTGACGAACGGCTGTCCCTATCCTTTCGTTCAGCCCTCGCGATGCGGCGCCATGGCGTGGGCAGCGGGCTTGAACCGCCGCACGCGGATTGAACCCGCTCGCAGCCCACCGCTTTCCACGCGGGTCCTCTATATCTCTATATATATGGTGAGGCCACCGGCTCGCTCAGCAGCAGGCGCGCGAGACGGTTTGCGATGCTGCCGTGGCGAAGATGCGACGGCCCGCCACCCCAGCTTTCCCTTCTCTTTCTAGAAACTTTCAAAAAGCTTTCATTTTGCCCCGAGGGGGCTGGCTTCGTTACAACTCGGGCGGCGGAGACGTTCAATTCTAGGGAAAACCATAGGCATTCAGCCAAATTACAGGGTTTCATCCCTCCATGCCCTCAATTACCATGCAGCCATTCCAATAACTTTGAATTTACTTTCAACGAGCACACCGACACCTGAACGTTTTTTCTATCACATGCTGTATTAGGAGCAGACAATCATGCAGCTACGCAACAAACAGGACTTCTGGTCCGGGGTGATGTTTATCGCCCTCGGACTGGGATTCGCCTGGCAAGCGACCAGCTACCAGATGGGTACCGCTGCGCGCATGGGGCCGGGGTACTTTCCATTCTGGCTGGGTATCGTCCTGGCCCTGCTGGGCGCCATCGTCCTGATCGGGTCGCTTTCCGCCAAGGCGACCGAAACCCACGTCGACAAGTTCGACTGGCGCATCGCCCTGCTGGTACTGGGCTCGGTCGTGGTCTACGGCCTGGTTCTCCGTTTCCTGGGCGTCTATATCTCCGTGTTCCTGCTGGTGGTCCTCAGCAGCCTGGCCAGCCACGAGTTCAATTGGAAAGTGGCCGTGGCCAACGGAATCTTTTTGGTGGTGTTCGTCTACCTGGCCTTCATCAAGGGCCTGGGGCTGATCTTCCCGCTTTGGCCGTCCTTCATTGGCGCAAACTAAGGAGTCACGGCCATGGAATTGTTTGAACATTTGATTATGGGTTTCTCGGTCGCGGTGTCGCCCGAGAACCTGATCTATGCCCTGCTTGGGTGTCTGCTCGGTACCCTGATCGGGGTGCTGCCCGGCATCGGACCCGTGCCGACCATCGCGATGCTGCTGCCCATCACCTATGTGCTGCCGCCAGTGGCCGGCCTGATCATGCTGGCCGGCATTTATTACGGCGCGCAGTACGGCGGGTCGACCACCGCCATTCTGGTGGCGCTGCCCGGTGAAACGTCCGCCGTGGTGACCGTGCTCGATGGGCACCAGATGGCCCGCAACGGCCGCGCCGGCGCGGCACTGGCCATCGCCGCCCTGGGCTCGTTCTTCGCTGGCTGCGTGGCCACTCTGCTGCTGGCCGCGTTCGCCCCCCCGCTGGCGGAAGTGGCGTTCAAGTTCGGCCCGGCGGAATACTTCTCCCTGATGGTGCTGGGGCTGGTGGGCGCGGTCGTGCTGGCGTCGGGCTCGTTGCCCAAGGCCATCGCCATGATCCTGCTGGGCCTGCTGCTCGGCATGGTTGGCACGGACGTGAACTCGGGCGTGGCACGTTATGACTTCGGCATCCCGGAGCTGCAGGACGGCATCGACTTCGCCATCGTCGCCATGGGCGTGTTCGGCTTTGCCGAAATCATGACCAATCTGGAGCAGAAGGAAAACCGCGTCGACATCACCGACAAGATCGGCAGCCTGTACCCGAACCGCACCGAATTCAAGGAAGCCTATCCCGCCGTGATCCGCGGTACGGCGCTGGGTTCGGCGCTGGGCATTCTGCCTGGCGGCGGCGCGGTGCTGTCTTCCTTCGCGTCGTACACGCTGGAGAAGAAGCTGTCGCGCAACCCGCAGCGTTTCGGCAAGGGCCACCCGGCCGGCCTGGCCGGCCCGGAATCGGCCAACAACGCCGCCGCGCAAACCTCGTTCATCCCGCTGCTGACGCTCGGCATCCCGGGCAACGCGGTGATGGCGCTGATGGTGGGCGCGATGACCATCCACAACATCCAGCCCGGCCCGCAGGTCATGAGCAGCCACCCCGAGCTGTTCTGGGGACTGATCGCCTCGATGTGGATCGGCAACCTGATGCTGGTGGTGCTGAACCTGCCGCTGATCGGCCTGTGGGTAAAGCTGCTGAAGGTGCCTTACCGCGTGCTGTACCCCGCCATTCTCGTGTTCTGCACGATCGGCGTGTACTCGCTCAACTACAACACCTTTGACATCTTCATGACGGCGGCCTTCGGTTTGATCGGCTATGTGTGGGCCAAACTGAAGTGCGAAGGCGCCCCGCTGCTGCTGGGCCTGGTGCTGGGACCGATGATGGAAGAAAACTTCCGTCGCGCCCTGCTCTTGTCCCGCGGCGATTTCGGCACCTTCTTCACGCGTCCGCTGTCCGCCACGCTGCTGGCCATGGCCGCAGCGCTGGTGCTGATCGTGGCGCTGCCGACGATCCGCAAGAAGCGCGAAGAAACCTTCGTCGAGGAAGGTTGATCGACGCCCTGCCCGCTCGCAAGGGCGGCAGGCGAATCGAAGCGCCCGGTTTATCCGGGCGCTTTTTTTTCGTGTGATCAGATAGGCGGGACGGGCGCGCCCGAGGAAGGACGCGCGGCATGAGCCCCGCTTAAGGATTAGATAGCCGTATGGTGCAGCGCACACAATCTCTTACGTTAAAGTAGGGGTTTACCCCGTCCTGAAAGCTGTGCCCTATGACCTTCGATTGGCAGAACCCCTACAGGACCTCGCGGACACCCATCTTTGCCCGCAACATTGTCGCGACGTCGCAGCCCCTGGCCGCGCAAGCCGGCCTGCGCGTTCTCGCGCAGGGGGGCAACGCCGTGGATGCCGCCATCGCGGCGGCCGCCACGCTTACCCTGACCGAACCGGTCAGCAATGGCCTGGGTTCGGACTGCTTCGCCATTGTGTGGGACGGCTCGCGCCTGCATGGCCTGAACGCATCGGGCACCGCGCCGGCGGCCTGGAGCCCCGACTATTTCAAGCGCAAGCACAACGGCCTGATTCCCATGCGGGGATGGGACAGCGTGACGGTGCCCGGCTGCGTTGCGGGCTGGGCCGCGCTGCACGAGAAGATGGGCTCCCTGTCCTTCGAGGATGTGCTGGCGCCCGCCATCGACTATGCCGAGCGCGGTTTCGCCGTATCGCCCGTCGTGCATCAGAAATGGGCGGCGCAGGCCGACCTCCTGCAGTCGTTGCCCGGTTTTGCCGAACACTTCCTGCCGCGCGGGCGCGCGCCGGCGATCGGCGAGCATTTCGTGCTGAAAGGCGCGGCCAGTACGCTCAAGCGCATCGCCGCCACGCGCGGGCGCGATTTCTATGAGGGCGAGACGGCGCACAAGCTGGTCGCCCACGCGCAGGCGCACGACGCCGCCATGACGCTGGCCGACCTGCGGGACTATCAGCCTGAGTGGGTCGCGCCGCTGGCGCAGGAGTACCGCGGCTATACCCTGCATCAGATTCCTCCCAATGGCCAGGGCATCGCGGCGCTGATCGCGCTGGGCATCCTGCGGCATTTCGACGTCGCCTCGCGCCCCGTCGATCATCCCGATACGCAGCACCTGCTGATAGAGGCGATGAAGCTGGCGTTCGCCGATGTCTACGCCCATGTGGGGGATGCGCGCCACATGCGGATCGAAGCGGAGATGATGCTGTCCGAGCCTTATCTGGCAGAACGGGCCAAGCTGATCGACATGCGCCGCGCCAAGCTTTTCACCACGGGGCATGCGCCGGTCGGCGGCACGATCTATCTGACCGCCGCCGATCGCAACGGCATGATGGTCAGCTTCATCCAATCCAACTACATGGGGTTCGGTTCAGGTGTGGTGGTGCCCGGCACCGGCGTGAGCCTGCAGAACCGCGGCCATGGCTTCAATCTGGAGGCCAACCATGCGAATGTGGTCGCCGGCGGAAAACGCCCCTTCCACACCATCATTCCCGGCTTCCTGATGAAAGAGGGCGCGCCGGTGATGAGCTTTGGCGTCATGGGCGGCAATATGCAGCCGCAGGGCCATCTGCAGACGTTGGTGCGCATGCTGGATTTCGGCCAGCAGCCGCAGGCCGCCTGCGATGCGCCGCGCTGGAAATGGAATCACGGCATCTCGGTGGATGTCGAGCGCGAGATGCCGCAACAGGTGCTGGACGCCTTGCGCGCACGCGGACACTTGCTGGAAGGACTGGAAGACCCGTACATGGACTTCGGCTCCGGTCAGTTCATCTGGCGCCTGGGCGACCCCGCCGTGGACGGCTACGTGGCGGCCAGCGATAGCCGCCGCGATGGGCTGGCAGCCGGATTCTAATCCTGGGCGCGCCAAGGGCGCGCGGCCACAACCATTTACCTACCTCTTTGCACTCGGAGATCTGCATGGCTTCCATCGGCAGTAAGACCTACGACGCGACATCGCCTCAGAAAGTGGCCTTCCTTGGCCTGGGCGTCATGGGTTTTCCCATGGCGGGACATCTGGCACGCGCCGGACATGAAGTGACCGTCTACAACCGCACGGCCGCGAAAGCGCAGGAATGGGTCAAGGAATTCGGAGGCAAGGCCGCCGCCACGCCGCGCGAGGCGGCGACGGACGCCGATATCGTTTTCGCCTGTGTCGGCAACGATGACGATTTGCGCAGCGTCGTGCTGGGGGACAACGGCGCCTTTGCCGGGATGCGGCAAGGCAGCGTCTTCGTCGATCACACCACGGCGTCGGCGCAGGTTGCGCGCGAGCTGTACGCCGAAGCACGCCAGCGCGGCCTTCAGTTCGTCGACGCGCCGGTCTCCGGCGGACAGGCCGGCGCCGTCAACGGCGTGCTGACGGTCATGTGCGGCGGCGAACCGGAAGTCTTCGAACGGATCAAGCCGGTCGCGCAGGCTTTCGGCCGGGCGGTGACGCTGGTCGGCTCGCCGGGGGCGGGGCAGCTGGCGAAAATGGTGAACCAGATCTGCATTGCCGGCATCGTGCAGGGCCTGTCCGAAGGCATCGCGTTCGGACAGGCCGCCGGCCTGGACATGAAGCTGGTGCTCGACGTCATCAGCAAGGGCGCGGCGCAAAGCTGGCAGATGGAAAACCGCGGCGGCACCATGGTGGACGACAAGTTCGATTTCGGCTTCGCGGTTGACTGGATGCGCAAGGACCTGAGCCTGGTCCTGGCCGAAGCGCGCAACAACGGCGCACGCGTGCCTTTGACGGCCCTGGTCGATCAGTTCTACGGCGATGTGCAGAAAATGGGCGGCGGACGCTGGGACACGTCCAGCCTGATCAAGCGTCTGCGCGACTGACGGCGGGCGCCGGCGAAGCGACGCGCCGGGGCCGCTCAGTAGCCTCTTTGCGGCGTCACGACGCCGCTGATCGGCTCGCCGCGCGCGAGCCGGCGCACTTTGGCGGCAATCTGGGCGACCGCCTCTTCCCGCAAGGTGCTGGCCGCAATGTGCGGCGTGATATGCACCCGGGGATGGGTCCAGAAGGGGTGTGACGGCGGCAATGGTTCGACGCCGAACACATCCAGCGTCGCACCTTCGATCCTGCCTTCCTCCAGCAAGGCGAGCAGATCGTCCTCGTTCAGGTGCGGACCGCGGCCCACGTTGATGAGGTGCGCGCCGGGCATCAACTGCGACAAGGTCTCTCGGTTGAGGATGCCGTTGGTTTCGGGCGTCAGGGGCAGCACGTTCACCAGCACCCGTGTGCGCCGCAGAAAACCGGACAACTTATCTTGGCCGGCAAAGCACTGAACACCATCGATCGAGCGCGGGCTGCGCGACCATCCCGCGACCGGGTAATCGAAGGCCGCGATCGACTGCGCCACGCGCGCACCCATTTCTCCCAGGCCCAGCACACCGACTGGCCACTGGGCGCGGCGCAGTCCGGGTAAAGGCGCCCACCGCGCGGCGGCCTGATCGGCTTCGTAGCGCCCGAAATTGCGCGATGCCCGCAACAGCGCGTACAGGGCATACTCCGCCATCTGCACCGCCATGCCCGCGTCTTCCAGCCTGACGATCTGAATATGCGGCGGCAGCTCCGGCATGGCAAGCAGCGCGTCGACGCCAGCGCCTAGGTTGAACAGCGCCTTCAGATTGGGCTCGTGCGCGAAGAGCGCGGCGGGCGGCTTCCAGACCAACGCGACATCGGCCCCGGACGGCGGACCTTGCGGGTCCCACACGGAGATTCTGCAATCCGGCAGTTCGGAGGCAAGCAGCGGCAGCCAGTCGGCGGGGTCGTTGTGAGGGCAGGCGAATAGGACGTGCATGGCGTCGGGTGCGGATGCGCGCCGGCTGGCACGCGAGGTTCAGGTACGGGCCGGGCAGGCTGCCCGAGCAAGGCGAGAACCTTATCACGAGGCGCCGCGGACGGATATCGGGGGCATCCGGCAGGCTGACGGCGCGCGCAAAAAAACCGCCGGCCCTTGCGGCGCCGGCGGCTTGTTCGACGCGCGTGGCGTCAGGCGGTCTTGGGCAGCATGGGCTTGCCGCGCTTCTTCAGCTTCCGGCGCGCGTGCGCGATGATCTGGATCAGGATCAGCAGCGCCGAGATGCCGACGAACCACGCGCTGATCGGACGCTGCAGGAAGATCATCATGTCGCCGCGCGACAGCAGCAGCGCGCGACGGAAGTTTTCTTCCACCATCGGGCCGAGCACGAAGCCGAGCAGGATGGGTGCGACGGAAAAGTCCAGCAACATGAACACCGCACCGATGACGCCGAAGGCCAGGGCCTCCCAGATCTGGAACAGGCTGTTCTGCGTGCTGAATACGCCCACCGCGATGAAGAACAGCGCGGACGGGAACAGGTAGCGATACGGCACCTGCAACAGCTTCACCCAGACACCGATCAGCGGCACGTTCAGGATGACCAGGAGCACGTTGCCGACCCAGAAGCTGGCGATCAGGCCCCAGAAGATGTCCGGGTGCTCCGTGATCAGCTGCGGACCGGGCTGGATGCCCTGAATCAGCAGGCCGCCGAGAATGAGCGCCATGACCGCGTCGCCCGGAATGCCAAGGCTCATGGTGGGAATGAAGTCCACCTGCGTCTTGGAATGCGAGGCGGCTTCGGGCGAGGCCACGCCGGCCAGCATGCCGGTTCCGAACCGCTCGGGCGTCTTCGAAATCTTGCGCTCCAGCGCGTAGGCGATGAAGGTCGTGATGGTGGGACCCGTGCCGGGCATCGCGCCGAATACCGTGCCGACCAGCGTGCCGCGAACCAGGGGCAGGAACGATTGCTTCAGCTCCTTGGCGGAGGGACGCATATCGCGCAGCCGCAGCTTGGTGCCGGTGCCGATGATGGCCATGCGGTTCACGCTCATGAGGAAGTCGGCGACGCCGAACAACCCCATGGCGATGGCGACCAGTTCGAGACCGTCCGACAGATCCAGAATGCCGAATGACAAGCGGATCGTGCCCGTGTTGACGTCCGTGCCGACAACGCCGCACAGCAGTCCGAACAGCGTCATGGCGATGCCTTTCAACGGCGACCCGCGCGACATCGTCGAGCCGGCGATCAGGCCCAGCAGCATGATGGAGAAGATTTCGGTCGGACCGAACTTGAACGCGACTTCGACCAGCAGCGGCGAGAAAAAGATCATCACCAGAATGCCGACCGAAGCCGCGAAGAACGACGCGATCATGGTGATGCCCAGCGCCGTGCCGCCCTTGCCCTGCTTGGTCAGGGGATAACCGTCCAGGCAGGTCACCGCGTGCGGCGGATGCGAGGGCAGGTTCAGCAGAATGGCCCCGATGGCGCCGCCGTACTGCGACCCATAGAAGATGCCCGCCAGCATCATGATCGCGGGAACCGGATGCATGACGTAGGTGAGCGGCAGCAGGATCGAAATGGCCGACAGCGCGCCCATGCCGGGCAGCACGCCGATGAGGTTGCCCACCAGCACGCCGAAGAACGACCACATCAGGTTATGGGGTTCGAACGCGACGCCAAAACCGTACCAGAGATCAACAAGTGCTTGATGCATGGCGTATCAACCCCACTGGAACAGCGGCAGCTGCAGTTGCAGCGCCCACCAGAACACGACCACGGCGATGACCACCATGCCCAGAGAAAGAATCAATGCCTGCTTGACCGTATTCTTCCGGTCGCCCAGCGCGGAAATGAAAGTGATGGCGAACGTGGCAGGCAGCAGGCCGCCATAGTGGCCCAGGAAAATGAAGGCCAGGATGCCCAGGATGATGCAGATCGCGCCGCGCATATCCGGCATGCCGGAGGGATGCGATGACGGAACGCTCGCGCCTTCGTCGTCCGCTTCATCCTTGGACGTGCGTGCCCCGATCGCGATCAGAATGCCGACCAGTACGAGCAGCCCGCCGACCGAGGCGGGGAAAAATCCCGGGCCCATGTGGCTTAGCGTGCCGACTTGGTAGTTCAAACCGCCATAGATCGACCCCAGGCCGATCAGGACCATCAGCATGCCGCCGTAATAGTCCTTTTTGTATTTTTTCAGTGTTTCCACCGCATTCCTCCGAGTACTAGGCTTGCACCAGCCTTTATGGGATCCGCTCAGGGTGAGCGATCCCCTCTCACGGAGCACCGTGAGCCTGGAGGGCAGAATAAGGAGGGAACCTGCTAATCCGCTTTCTATTGACTGTCGGGTTCCTGAATCCCAGGGTTATCCCCTAAGCAAGGGACCCAGAGGATGGCGCAAAGCCCCACCCCGCCACGGTCGTTCGGTTCGCCGTCGGCAAGCACGATGTCGCCGCCGTTGCGTTGCGCGTAGGCGCGCGCGATGGCAAGGCCGAGCCCGGACCCCGAGGTGGGATTGCCGCCGGCCTCGACGCCGGCGCGATCGAAGCGTTCGAAGGCGCGCGCGCGCAGCGCCGGACTGAGCCCTGCACCGTTGTCCGATACCCGCACTTCGACTCTCGCGGCCGTGCGCACCACCGACACCGTTATGCGCGCGCCGCGCGGCGCGTAATTCACCGCATTGTGGACGAGGTTGGCGATGGCTTCGTGCAGTTCGACTTCGGACCCGGCAACTGGCGCGGCCGGCCCTGTCAAGCCGCTTTCACCGGCCTCGCCGGTTTCACCGCGGACATCGCTCCAGCCCAGATCCTGCTGCTTTTCGTGCGCCAGCGGCAGATATTGCAGCACGACGTCGCGGGCCACCTGGTTCAGATCCAGCGTGCGATGAGGCGCATCGCCGCTTTGGCTGGCGTGCGCCAGCTGCAGGAGCTGTTCGGTCAATCGCCGGGTGCGCCCGAGCTGCGCCACGATGGCGCGCAGCCCGTCGCGCATCAGTTCGGGATCGCGTTCGCGCAGCGCGTACTGGGCCTGAGTCAGCATGATGGCCAGCGGTGTGCGCAACTGATGCGACGCGTCGTCCAGGAATCGCGACTGCTCCTCCAGCATGTGCCGGTGTCGCGCGATATGGTGGTTGACGGCTTCGACAAGCGGAGTGACTTCGGAAGGCACGCGCCGCGCATCCAGCGGCGTCAGATCGTCGGCCGAGCGCGCACGTATGTCGTTGCGCAGCCGCGAGAGCGGCCGCAGCGCCCAGGCAACGCCCCACCAGACCATCAGCACGACGAGCGCCAGCATGCGGCCGTCGCGCAGCAGTTCCTTGCGCCGCGCGGCGTCTTCGGCTTCGATGCGCTTGCCGGTGCTTTCTCCGACCAGAACGAGGACCTGCCTGTGCGTGCCGTGGTAATACAGGTCACGGACGATGGCCACCAGACGCACCGGATCGCTGCGATAGAGGCCGTCGTAGAACACCGGTTGTCCGTCCGAGCGCGGCCAGACCGGCGGCCGGGGCAGATCGGGCATGCCGAGCAGGGCAACGCCAGGCGCGGCGGGCGGCTGGCCGGACGGCAACGGCGGATCGATTTCCTCGATGCGGAAGTATTTACGCAGACCCGCGCGCGATTCCAGCATGACCTGCGCGTACAGCGGCGTCACCACCTGCAGCGCGCCGTCGGGCGTGAACTCGATACTGCTTTCCAGCACGCGCGCCGGCTCCAGCAAGGCGCTGTCATACGCGTCGTTTGTGATATCCGCCAGCGTCTGGTAGTCGTTCCAGCTGTCGATGACGAGCAGCGCGATGACGCCGGGAAGCAGCAAGGTGATCAACAGCGCCCGGATGCCGACGCGCGACGACCAGGGCCGGGGCGCGTCGGATGGCGCCGCGCCCCGGCGGCCCGGCAAGGATGCGGACACGGGGCGGAAGCGCCCCCCTGGGCCCGTCAACACGGAAGAGTGTCCCGCACCGGCCGGACTACTCGGCGCCAGCGGATTCGCTGGTCACGCTTTCGAGCATGTATCCCAGGCCGCGCACCGTCACAATACGGATGTCGCTGCCCGCCAGCTTCTTGCGCAAGCGGTGCAGCACGACCTCGATGGCGTCCGGGTTGGCCTCGCTATCGTGGTTGAACACCTTGCCGAACAGCTGGGACTTGTCCACGGGATAGCCGCTGCGGGTCAGCAGCGCGGCCAGGGCAGCGTGTTCACGCGGGGTGAGGAACAGGAGCGACCCGTCCAGGGTGAACGCGCGGCTTTCGCTGTCGTACGACAGCGAACCGCATTGCAGCCGCGGATGCTGCCGCCCGCGGCTGCGGCGCACGAGCGCAGTCAGGCGGGCTTCGAGTTCCTCCAGCGCGAAAGGCTTGGTGAGGAAATCGTCCGCGCCCAGGTTCAGCCCGCGCACGCGGTCCTGCAGTGCGCCTTGCGCGGTGAGGACCAGCACCGGTGTACGGTCGTCGCGGTTGCGCATTTCGCGCAGGACCACCAGGCCGTGCTTGTCCGGCAAGCGCAGATCCATCACGATCGCATCGTATTCGGTACCTGCCATGAATGCTTCGGCGGTGCGGGCGTCCGGCGCGTGATCGGGCACGAACCCGCTCTGCGCCAGCGCGCGCACCAGCCACGAAGCCATATCGCGCTCATCTTCAACCAGCAATATGCGCATGGCCGTCCGATCCTCCAGCCAGATTTTCGGCTGCGCGCTGACCATGCACCCGCTGGCGCAGATAACGCGTTTCGTGATGTCGCCTGAACAAAATGGCGGAGAGTTCGTTCAAGGCCTGGGTATAGACGTCCCGCTTGAATTCGATCACTGCGTCCAGCGGCACCCAGTACTGGCTCCATCGCCATGCGTCGAATTCGGGATGCGGCGTGGCCCGCAGGCAGACGTCGCTGTCGCGCCCTACCAGTCTTAACAGGAACCAGATCTGTTTCTGGCCTTTGTAGTGGCCGCGCCATTCCCGCCGGACGAAATGATCCGGCACGTTGTAGCGCAGCCAATCGCGTGTGCGCCCCAAAATTCGGACATGCTCGGGCTTCAGGCCCACTTCTTCGTGGAGTTCGCGGTACATGGCCTGCACCGGGCTTTCGCCATATTTGATGCCGCCCTGCGGGAATTGCCAGGCGTGTTCCCGGATCCGCTTACCCCAAAAGACCTCGTTTTTGGTGTTGACGAGAATGATGCCGACATTGGGACGGTAGCCTTCGCGGTCGAGCATGGGCCACCCCCACCAAATTCAATACAATGACGCCTGATTATACGTACCTGCCGCCTCCTGGAAACCATGCGAGCGTCCCACTATCACATCAATACACTCAAAGAAGCGCCCGCCGAGGCCGAAATCGTCAGCCATCAGCTGATGACCCGCGCCGGCATGATCCGCAAGCTGGCCGGGGGAATCTATACCTATATGCCGCTGGGCCTGCGCGTCATCCGGAAGATCGAAGCCATCGTTCGGGAAGAGATGAACGCCGCCGGCGCCATCGAGCTGCTCATGCCGGTGGTCCAGCCGGCGGAGCTTTGGCAGGAATCGGGCCGCTGGGAGCAGTACGGACCGGAATTGCTGCGCATCAAGGATCGGCATGAACGCGACTTCGTGCTGCAGCCGACGTCGGAAGAGGTCATTACCGACATCGCGCGCAACGAAATTCACAGCTGGCGCCAGCTTCCGGTGAATTTCTATCACATCCAGACCAAATTCCGGGACGAAAGGCGGCCCCGCTTCGGGCTGATGCGCGGGCGGGAATTCACCATGAAGGACGCGTATTCCTTCGACCGCGACGAAGCCGGCGCCATGCGCAGCTACGAGGCCATGTACGAGGCCTATATGCGCATTTTCCGGCGGCTGGGGCTGGAGTTTCGCGCGGTGGCGGCGGACACCGGTTCCATCGGCGGCACGCGCAGCCATGAGTTCCAGGTCATTGCCGATACCGGCGAGGACCTGATCGTCTACAACCCCGAAACGCAATACGCGGCCAATATCGAACTGGCCGAGGCCGCGCCTCTGATCGCCGCCCGCCAGCCGGCCGGCCGCGCGCTGGAAGCAGTGCCGACGCCCGGCGCGGCCAAGTGCGAGGACGTTGCCGCCCTGCTCGGCATCCCGCTGGAAACGACCGTCAAGTCCATCGTGCTCGCCACCGAGCCGGAACCGGGCGACGTGCGGATCTGGCTGCTGCTGCTGCGCGGGGATCACGCCTTGAACGAAATCAAGGCGGCCAAGGTTCCCGGCCTGGACCGGGGCTACCGTTTCGCCACCGAAGCGGAAATCGTCGAGCATTTCGGCTGCCGGCCGGGCTACCTGGGCCCCATCGGCACCGCCAAGCAGGTGCAGGTGGTGGCGGACCGCACGGTGGCCAACATGGGCGACTTCGCCTGCGGCGCCAACCGCGAGGACTACCACTTCGTCGGCGTAAATTGGGGACGCGACTTGCCCGAACCGGTCTGCGTGGCGGACTTGCGCAACGTGGTGGCAGGCGATCCGGCGCCCGACGGCCGGGGCACCCTGGTCATCCAGCGGGGCATCGAAGTCGGCCATGTGTTCTACCTGGGCACCAAATACTCGTCCGCTTTGAAGGCCACTTACCTCGACGAGACCGGGAAGCCGGCTCTGATGGAGATGGGCTGCTACGGCATCGGCATCACCCGCATCGCGGCGGCGGCGATCGAGCAGAACAACGACGCCCGCGGCATTATCTGGCCGCGCGCGCTGGCGCCCTTCGAAGTGGTCATCTGCCCGGTAGGCTGGGGCAAGAGTGAAACAGTTCGTAACGAAGCGGAGGCGCTCTACGCCGCCCTGCGTGAACGCGGCGTGGACGTCATTCTGGACGACCGCGACGCGCGTCCCGGCGTCATGTTCGCCGAGTGGGAACTGATCGGCGTCCCCCTGCGCGTAACAGTTGGAGAACGCGGACTGAAGGACGGTGTGGTGGAATTGCAGGCCCGCCGCGAGGCGGCCGCCACGACGGTCCCCGCCGACATGGCGTTTGCGCAAGTGCTGTCCAAGCTGGAAACCCTTTGATCTCCCCTTCGCCGGTCGCCGTATCCCCGGAATCGACGCTGGACATCCGTGTCTATTACGAGGACACGGATGCCGGCGGCATCGTCTTCTACGCCAATTACCTGAAATTCATGGAGCGCGGCCGTACCGAATGGCTGCGCGCGCTCGGTTTCGACCAGTCCCGGCTGGCGCGGGAATCCGGCCATGTCTTCGTGGTGCGCGGCCTGGACATGGCGTACCGCAAGCCGGCCCGGCTGGACGACGTACTGACCATCCGCTCGCGCGTCACAAAAGTGGGCCGGGCTTCGATACACTTCGCGCAGCGGGCGGAACGCAGCGGGGAACTGCTGGCAGAGGGCAACATCCAAGTGTGCTGTGTGGATGCGGGGAGCCTGAAGCCGGTGGAACTGCCTCCGGAATTGCGCGCAACACTCGAATCTATTCAGGGATAAAAATGCAAGTCTCGAACGACCTGTCGTTGTTCGCACTGATCGCGCATGCCAGCGTGCCGGTGCAATTGATCATGTTGCTGCTCCTGGGCATTTCGATCATGTCCTGGACCTACATTTTCAGCAAGCGCTACGCCATCAAACGGGCGCACCAGCAAACCCGCCGTTTCGAGGACGACTTCTGGTCCGGCGGCGATCTCTCGATGCTGCAACAGGCGGTGGCCAGCCGCCGCGCCGAGCAGGGCGCGCTGGCGCGCATTTTCGACGCCGGGATGACGGAGTTCCTGAAGGCGCGCCGCGCCGCGGCCAGCGACGCGAATGCCGTCCTGGACGGCGCGCGCCGCGCCATGCGGGCCGCCTACCAGCGCGAAATGGATGCGCTGGAAGCGCACCTGAACTTCCTGGCATCGGCCGGCTCAGTCAGCCCCTATATCGGGTTGCTCGGTACGGTATGGGGCATCATGCACGCGTTCATCGGCCTGTCGAATATGCAGCAGGCCACGCTGGCTTCGGTCGCCCCCGGCATCGCCGAAGCGCTGATCGCCACGGCCATCGGCCTGTTCGCCGCCATCCCCGCCGTGGTCGCCTATAACCGGTTCACCAATGACATCGACCGGCTGTCCATTCGTTTCGACAGCTTTGTGGACGAGTTCCTGAATATTCTGCAACGGCAGGTACGCTAATGCCTTCGGTACGCTCTGGCGGCCGTGCCGGCCGCCGCATGAAGTCCGACATCAACGTCGTTCCCTATATCGACGTGATGCTGGTTCTGCTGGTCATTTTCATGGTGACCGCACCGCTCATCACGCCCGGCCTGATCAACCTGCCTTCGGTCGGACAGGCCTCCGATGTGCCGGTGAAGCCGCTGGAAGTGCAAATTTCGCAGAACGGCGATATCGCGCTGCGCATGCGCGAGCCGGGCGCCAATCCCGAGAACATCGGCCGCGCCGAACTCGTCAGCCAGGTCCGGTCGCGCATTACGGCGGACACGCCGGTGGTCATTGCCGCGGACGGCAAGGTGCCATACGAATCGGTCGTCAAGGTCATGGATGAGTTGCGCACCAACGGCATCACGCGGCTGGGACTGCTGGTGGACCAGCAGTCTTCGACCGGCGCGGCTGCCGCGGCGGCCGGACAGCCGGCCCCGCAGCGGCCCGCCGCCGCGCCAAAGCGTTGACCCGCCGCGATCCCATCGTTCCGATCCATGACGCCGCCTCTCATCAAGCACCACGGCCGCCCCCCGGAAGCCCCGCCCGTTCAGGACAACCGCAAAGCGTTCGGCTTCGCCGTCCTGGTCCACGCCATACTCGTCCTCGTCCTGATCCTGGGCGTGAATTGGCGCTCCGAAAACCCCGGGCCGGTGCAGGTGCAGTTGTGGGCCGACGGGAACTCCCCCGTTTCGCCGCCACCGCAGCCTGAACCGGAGCCGGAACCGGCGCCGACCCCGCCGCAACCGCAGCCGGAGCCGCCTCCGCCTCCGCCGCCGGCGCCCCAGCAACCGGCGCCTCCCCCGCCTCCGCCCACGCCGCAGGTCCAGCCCAAGGACACGCCGGATCCCGAGATCGCCCTGGAAGAGGCCCGCAAGAAGAAGGAACAGGAAGAAAAGGAACGCCAGGCCGCGGAAGCGGCGGAAAAGGCGCGCCTGGAGAAGGAGCGCCAGCAGGCCGCCTTGGAAGAAAAGCAGCGCCTGGAGAAGCAGCGGCAAGAAGCTGAAAAGGCGGCCGCTGCCAAGGCAGCCGCGGAAAAAGCCGCGGCAGAGAAGAAGGCGGCGGCCGAGAAGGCTGCCGCGGAGAAAGCTGCCGCCGAGAAAGCTGCCGCGGAGAAAGCGGCCGCGGAAAAGGCAGCCGCCGAGAAGAAGGCCAAGGAAGAAGCGGCCAAGAAGGCGGCTGCAGAAAAAGCGGCGGCCGAGAAAGCCGCTGCCGAGAAAGCCGCTGCCGAGAAAGCGGCCGCGGAGAAAGCCGCCGCGGAGAAGAAAGCGAAGGAAGAAGCCGCCAGGAAAGCCGCGGCGGACCGTGCGCTGAAGGAAGCCTTCCGCAATGACGCCCTGGGCGCCGCGGGAATCCCGGGAGGGACGGCCGACCGCAACCAGGCCGGCGGCGGCCGCGACGACGGCTATGGCGCGAAGGTGCGCGCGTGCATCCAGCCGGGCGTGTCGTATCCGACACCGCCGCGCGCGGGGTCGGCCAACCCCACCGCGCAATACCGGGTACAGTTACGCTCTGACGGCAGCGTTTCGGCGGTCACCCTCACCTCTTCCTCGGGCAACCCGGGGTTCGATCGAGCCGTGGAAATCGGGATACGGCGCTGCAATCCCTTCCCGAAGCCCTCGACAGGCAGGTATGAGCCGCTGATCGACGTTATCTATCGCATGTATGACTGACAGGAGATTGCTTACCATGACTCCAGCCTCTCGCCGATCCCCGATCCAGGCATTACGGACCTACGGTTTCGGCCTGCTGATGTTGCTGGCAGTCCTGCTGGCTGGCCGGCCCGCTCACGCCCAGCTGCGGGTGGACATTTCCGGCACCGGCGCGACCCAGTATCCGGTGGCGATTGCCGACTTCGCCGGCGACGCCACCCGTGGCAAGGCCCTGGCGGACGTCATCCGCGCCGATCTGGGGCGTACAGGCCAATTCCGCCTGATCGATGCCTCCAACTCGGGGCTGACGGTCGATAGCGCAGTCAACTACGACGAGTGGCGTGGCAAGGGGGCGGACTTCCTGTCGTACGGCAGCATCACGCAGACGCCGGACGGCCGCTACGACATCCGCTTCCGCCTGGCCGATACGGTCAAGCGCGGGCAGCTGGACGGCGTGGCGTTTTCCGGCTCGGAACAGGAACTGCGCCGCATCGCCCACCAGATCGCCGACCGCATCTACGAGAAAATCACGGGCATCCGGGGTGTGTTCTCCACGCGTATCGCCTATGTCCTGAAACAGGGCGGCACCTATGAGCTGCAGGTGGCGGACGCCGATGGCCAGAACCCGCAAGTGGCGCTGCGCTCTCGGGAACCGATCATTTCGCCGCGCTGGTCGCCGGATGGCGCCCGCCTGGCCTACGTGAGTTTCGAATCCGGAAAGCCGGTGGTCTATGTCCACACGCTGGCGACCAGCGCGCGTGTGCCGGTGGCCAACTACAAGGGCAACAACAGCGCGCCGGCGTGGTCGCCGGACGGCAGCAAGCTCGCGATCGTGCTGACGCGCGATGGACTGTCGCAAATTTACGTCATTGGCGCCGATGGTTCGGGGCTGCGCCGGGTGACCCGTTCGCCGGGCATCGACACCGAACCCACGTTCACGCCGGACGGCCGCTCCATCATCTTTACCAGCGACCGCAGCGGCGGCCCGCAGATCTACCAGGTCGGCCTGGACGGCGGCGAGGCGCGACGCCTGACGTTTAACGGTAGTTACAACGTTTCACCCCGTATTTCGCCCGATGGGTCGACCCTCGTGTACGTTGCAAGACGCGACGGAGCATTTCGCATCGCATCGCTGAACCTGTCAACCGGCACCGAAACTCTGCTGACAAACGGCAACGACGACCAGTCACCCAGTTTTGCGCCGAATGGAATGCAAGTACTATACGCGGCGATCCAAGGCGGCCGTAACGTTCTTGCCGTAGTTTCCAGCGACGGACGCGTTCGCCAGACGCTTTCGGTACTGAACGGGCAAATCAACGAGCCGACTTGGGGCCCATTTACCCGCTAACTACGTGTGACTCACTTAACAAAGGAACCATCATGAAGTCGCGCATTGCCAAAACCCTAACTTTTGCAGCGCTGGTCGCGTCGCTGGCTGCCTGCAGCTCCGTCCCCCTCGATGAAAAGGGAGGCCAGGGTACGGGCACGGGTGGAACGACGTCCACCGGGACCGGGACGGTCATGGACCCGTTCAACCCCAGCAGCCCGTTGGCGCAACAAAAGAGCGTCTTCTTTGACTTCGACAGCTACACTGTCAACCCGCAGTACTCGGATCTCATCAAGATGCATTCCGACTACCTGGCCGGCCACACCAACCAGCGCGTCCGCCTGGAAGGCAACACGGACCCCCGTGGCAGCGCCGAGTACAACCTGTCCCTGGGCACCCGTCGCGGCAACGCCGTCGCGGACCAGATGAAGCTGAACGGCGTCAACGCCGGCCAGATCGAAGTGATCAGCTTCGGCAAGGAACACGCCACGGGTACGGACGAAGCGGGCTACGCTCAGGACCGCCGCGTGGACATCAACTATCTGCGTTGATCCGAACGGCCCTTAAGTAGTACCTTGCGACATGCGTCGGGTTGGTCTTGCGGCCCCCGGCGCATGTTTTTATCTTGACCCAGGAATTCTCATGAGCGACCGACTCCCGTCTTTGCGTATCCTGGTGGCCGCCGCCGGCGTGGCTTTCGCCGCCCTCTCCTCCTCCGCGCATGCGTTTTCGGACGACGAGGCGCGCACGGCCATCATCGAGCTGCGCAAGCAGCTGGCGTTGCAGCAGAACAAGCACGACGCCGCCGTCAGACAGTTCTCCACGCAGATCCAGTCGCTGCAGCAGCAGGTGACCGATTTGCGCAACCAGATCGAGATGGCCACGCACCAGGCGGTGCCGAAGGCGCCGGAAAATGGGTCGCAGGCGGATACCGGCGGCGCAACGGCGGGCGATCCACAGGAGCAGTCTGCCTATGACGGCGCCATCGAGCGCTTCCGCAACGGTCAGTACAAAGAAGCCGCCGAGGCATTCACCGCCTTCCTGGCCCTGTATCCCAACAGCCAGTTGGCGCCTACGGCCCAGTTCTACCTGGGCAGCAGCCGCTACGCCACCAAGGACTTCAAGGGCGCCATCGACCAGCTGCAGACCATGGTGAAGAACGCACCGGACAATCCCCGCGCGCCGGATGCCCTGCTGGTCATTGCCGGCAGCCAGATCGAATTGAACAACCGGGCCGGCGCCAAGGCGACCCTGCAGCGCATCGTCAAGGACTATCCCAATACGCCGGCGGCCGACACGGCCAAGAACCGCCTGCAACTGCTGCAGTAAACCATGTCTTGCGCGGCGGTTCGCGACCCGGTCCGAGCCTACCGGGGCATCTTGCGCCGCCGCGTCCTTTTGCTGGGCGGGCTGGCCGTGTGCGTCGTGGCGGCCGTGCTCGCCGACTTCCTGGTCGGCAGTTCCGACCTGCCCTTTTCTTCCCTGCTTCACGCCCTGCTCACCCCGCAGGCAGTCCCCGCGGTGGAGCACGTCATCGTCTGGAGCATCCGCCTGCCTTACGCCTTGACCGCCGTCGCGGTCGGCATGGCGCTGGGTCTGGCCGGCGCCGAAATGCAGACCGTGCTGAATAACCCGCTCGGCAGCCCCGACACCCTTGGCGTATCGTCGGCCGCCGCCCTGGGTGCGTCGCTGGCGATCGTGTTCGGCGCCTGGCTGCCCGCCGGCCTGCCCGCCGACTGGGCCGTCGTGGCGAGCGCCCTGGCCTTCGCCGGCGGCGCGGCCGTCTCGATCGATGCGGCGGCGCGCTGGAGCGGGATCCAGGCAAGCGGAGTGGTGTTGTTCGGCATTGCCCTCGTATTCCTTTGCAATGCGCTGGTATCGGCCGTGCAGTTCCTGGCAAGCGCCCAGGCCCTGCAAAACCTGGTGTTCTGGACCCTGGGCAGTCTGGACAGGACCAGCTGGCCCCGGTTGGGGGTGCTGGCCGCCGGGTTGGCGCTGGCCGCGCCGTTCTCCCTGCGCGCGGCCTGGCGGCTGACGGCATTGCGCCTGGGGGAGGACCGGGCCGCCAGCTTCGGCGTGGATGTCCGGCGGCTGCGGGCCGGCGCGCTGGCGCGCATCAGCCTGCTCGCTGCCCTGGCCGTATCGCTGGCCGGGGTGATCGGCTTCGTCGGCCTGGTGGCGCCGCACATCGCACGGCGGCTGTTCGGCGAGGATCACCGCTTTTATCTGGCCGGCAGCGCCATGGTGGGGGCCGTCATTCTGTCGCTGGCCTCGGTTCTGGCCAAAAGCATCGTGCCGGGGGCCGTGCTGCCGGTGGGAATCGTAACGGCATTGGTCGGCCTGCCTTTTTTCGGTGCGGTGGTATTGCGCCGCCGATTGCCATGACGCTCGCGAAGAACAGGGTCCGCGAGAGCGGACGTTGCCCCGGGCTGACGATTCAAGGGCTGCGGGCCGGATATGGCAGGCACGACGTCATTCACGGCCTGGATCTGGAAGCGCTGCCGCCCGGGGAAATTACCGCGCTGCTGGGGCCGAACGGCAGCGGGAAGTCCAGCCTGTTGAAGGCCATCGCCGGACTGATAAGCGTGCGGGAAGGATGCGTGGCGCTGGACGGCGAAACGCTGACGAGTCTTTCTCCGGCCGCGCGTTCGCGACTGGTGGCCTATATGCCCCAGGACCTGCCGGCAGCCGTGCACCTGCGGGTGCTGGAAGCCGTGCAGGCCGCGGCCCACGCGCCGGACGGGGACAATCGCAGCCCCGGCCCCGCGGCCGCCCATGCGCTGCTGGCACGGATGGGGATCGCCCATCTGGCCCTGCGGCATCTGGATGAACTATCCGGCGGGCAGCGTCAGCTTGCCGGCCTGGCCCTCGCGCTCGTTCGCGATCCGCGCGTGCTGCTGCTGGACGAACCGCTGTCCGCCCTGGACCTGCGGCATCAGTTCGAAGTCATGACCATGCTGCGTCAGGAGACCCGGGCGCGCCGGCTCGTGACGCTGATGGTTGCCCATGACCTGAATATCGCGCTTCGGCACGCCGATCATGCAATCGTGCTGCTGGACGGCGGTATGGTCGTCGAGGGCGCTCCTGCCGAGGTGCTTACCGGCGATACCCTCGCAACCGTTTACGGGGTGCGCGGCCGCATCGTGCGATGCGACCGTGGCCTGCCCTACGTCATGATCGACGATGCCCTGCCCGAACGGAGCTGACCCGCTCGTTGTTCGAGGCAAGACCTCGCCCCGGCGGCACCCCAACCGTTCGGGGGCGATCCCGGCGCCAATGGCCTAGCGCATCGCCATCCATTCCGCGTTCATCCGCAGACGGTTGGCCCGCTCACGGTTGCGCTGCAGGATGTCGGGGCCGATCTCCTTCCCTGTGAACGCTTGCAGACGCACCTCCAGCGGCACGTCCCACTCCCCGCGAATGGCAACAGGCCCGGGCGGCCTTTGCGCGCCGAGCCCCACCCAGCTCAGATATCCGGTGGACAGAGTCCGAAGCCGCCCCAGATTGCGCACCGCTTCCATATAGTCTTCCGTACGCAACTCGCCATGCTGATCCAGCACATTGAAGAATGACACCGGCTCGCACATGTCCGCGCCAAACACCAGCGCGGCGACGGAAGGCGACTGTCGTGCATATCCGAGGAACCAGTCGGTGAACGCGGCCTCATCCGCCGCTTTTCCGGCCGGCACATTGACCGCGTGGTCGATGATGGGCGCCGCCTGGTCACCGTACCGGTTAGGATTTCCGAAAACATAGTCGCCTTCAATCAGAAAGGCGCGGGCATCCGCCGCGAGCCGCATGACATTCGAACGCTCCCAATAGCGCCATGCAATACCGAACATCCCTTTCATGAGGGCGAAGATGATGCTCATCGCACGGCTGCTCAGCCAGCCTAGGCCGCTCCAGTGGAGAACGTCGAACGCTACACCTTCCGCTGCCTTTTCGACGGTCTTGATCGCGTCCCCGACCGTCTGCAGCCATGCGCCTTTGTACAGGGCTTTGACGATGCCCTGGCTCAGATCGCCCTCCAAGCGATTCCGGCACTCCCGCATGCGCGCTGAATACATTGACTTCAGGCGGGTGGCCATCCCCTTCGCGAGCTTCAAGGCATCCATGAATTCCGAGGACCACGGATCGAAGTCACGAAACACTTCTGCCGCGAGGAACTTGATGATCTCCTCCGCCAGGTTTCTCCAGCCGTTATCCAGCATCTCCGCTTTCACCGCTTCGCCAATTCCGTTGCATGTGACCTTCGCGAAGGCGATCACATAATTCCAGGCCGTCCTCACCATATCCCTGATGATGTCCTTCAAGGTGTTGACGTCTTGCAAGACCTGCATGGGTCCGCCTCTCGGGAGGTCGTACGCTTTCCATGGGTCCTTCGCGCTGCGGGCATCCTGGCGCGCGTTCCACACCTGCTCCGCGGCGACCTTGCCGTTATTGACAAGGGTCGAAACGCCGTCCCAGCCGTGGCGTTGGATATGTTGTGCCATGGCGGTCGTCGCGCCTGCAGAGGTCATTGCCGCGGTCGCCTTGCCGCTCACGCCCGTCATGTTGAGCGTGAGCTTCGCACTTGTTATCACGACGGCCGCAATGTCAGAAAAGAAGTTGGGGTTGACCCACAGCTCGGAGAACATGTAGAGCAATCGGACGCGCGTCTCGTAGGCGATCCTCCGGCGCAGCAGGACGGGGTCTCCATACGGCATTTCCCATACCCGCCTGACCTGCTCGTACAGGATCCGGGTGGGATCCACAACCGAGACATAGTCGTCAGGGAAATGGCGCCGCCATGCGTTCAGCGCGTCGCGCAGCGCGGCCAACGAACCAGGCCCGGGGTTGTCGGTATAGCGCCTCAGTGCTTCGGCGACCGCCGGCAAGCGGCCCACCCTCGGCACCCCGCCGGGAAGGGTCGCGCACCACTCCGAATACGACATGATGAGGGGTTTTCCGCCACTCAGGGGGCGGTGCTTCTGGTTGGATCGCGATCCGAAGGTCATACGACTGACTCCATGAAAAACGTGGCAAGGGCGCCCTCCAGCGCCAGGAAGAACTAGCGGTCCCGGCTGTCGCCGGCGGGCTCGACGCGGCCTGACGCCGGCGCGGACGGCGGCCTTGACGGCGCCAGCCGGTCGATGCAGCGGAAACGTTGCAGGGCCGCCAGACCGAAGGGGTTGATGACGCTTTGCGCATCGAGCTGAAGAGACACCGCCTTGCCGTGCAGGTTGAAACGAACAATGAAGCGCTCCGGCCGCACCGCTTGCACGCTGCCGAGATCGAGCAGCCGGAACAGGGCCCAGGGGCCAAGCACGGTCACGCCGCCACGCCCGTCCGGCGCAGGCGGCTCGTACGCGAGCCGTGCGGATGGCTCGCCGCCTGGCCAGACGAAAGTCTTGGGACGAACGGGCCCGTGCGCGTATTCGAGGGTTTGCCCGCCGACCGTCATCTCGAAGCGGGTGAAATAGGGATCCAGTGAAAGCGGCAGCAGCTGGAAGTGCACCGATGCGGTATTGCCGCCATCGGGGAAAAATGCCCGCTTTATCGAAGCGGCATCCTCGAATGCCTGCAGGGCGGCGCGCGACAATCCCAGGCGCCGCCCGTTGGGACGCCATCGCCAGGGGTGCGTCGTCATATCGACGTAGCGTTGGACATTGGCCTGGAAAAATGAATCGATAAGGCCGCCCGGCGCGAACAGACGATTGAAATCGCTCTGCGTCACGTCTTTGGTAGAGGTGCGATCAAAGGGATAGCGGCCATCCACCGCGGCGTGACAAAACGGCGCGACTTCGGCTCGCCAGGTTTCGTCCAGCCGCTCACGCGTGTCGCCAAGCGCGACGGCCTTGCCGATGGACGCCAACTGCCGCAGCACGCCGCCCAGGGGCGGCGGTTGATCCTGCGCCTCGTCTTCGAGCGTGTCGATCGCGTCGGAGGGAGGCAGGGGAATATTGCGGCGCATCGCGGCATCGACGGCGTCCAGGAACACGGCGGCCTCGGCAATGCGGCCTTGCACTTGATCGATCGGAGGCGTCTGCCCGGGCCCGGCCTTGAACAGATCGTGCAGGGCTGCGAAATGCTCATCCACGGGCGTCGGATTCGACGCCTTTCCGTCGCCATCGATGCCGGCGAGGGTCGTTTCCCGGGCCGCCGCCTGCAGGAAAAGCCGCAAGGGCGATTGCGCTCCCGCGAGCAGCCGCGCGTCGGCGGCCGCGTTGCTTGCATCGGGTTCGATCGCGGTCAACTGCACGTCTGCCAGCAACGCGTCCCAGGCATCGATGTACTGGGAGAAATACAGCTTGTCCAGCCTCGCGCGCAGCGATGCGGCATCCAATCCGGCGGCGCCCGCCTGTCCCAGCGCCATCTGCCAGTCCGAAGCCCCGGCGACGGCCGCGTCTCGCAATCGCAGATAAGCGCGATAACCCGCGACCGTATACGCCGCCGGCACACCGTCCGACAGCGGGCGGCCGCTGGCACGGCTCAAGGCCAGCGGCGCGTCGACGCCTGCCATCCTGGCGAGCGACAAGGTGCCGGGCATGACACCTCGCAGCTTCCCTTGCAACTCGCCGTATAGCGAATCCACGAGCCGAAGCCCGGAAAGCTGCTCCCGCACGTGGCCGAGCAGAGCCGCGTCGACGGGCAAAGGGGGACCCCAGTCACCCTGCTCCAGCAGGACGCGCGCATGACGCAGCATGTCGGCGCGACGGGCGGGCGGCAGCGCCATCGTCCGCACGTCGTCGGTGAACCAGGCAAGGACCGCATCGCCATCGCGGCGCGTGGAGCCGGCCAGCATAAGGTAGGTACGCAAGGCCATGAGCCGGTCGAACTCGCCACGGCTGGTATCGGCCATCGCACGCCGCGCCCGGGCATGGATGAATGGCGGCAGGGTTTGCCTCAGCAAGGCGAGGTAGGCGGCATGCGCGGCCTCGCCCAGCCTGCGCCCCTGATAAAGCCCCGGCTGCCGCAGAAAAAATGCGTCGGCGCCCGACTGCGGCGCGGCGGAAACCGGACGCGCCGCGGCATTCAGCAGGTCGATCATCGCGGACGGGTCATCCGTCGGTCCGGGCGCCTGCTCGGCGGACGCCTTTTCTGCCAGGATGGCGGTATCGCGCGCCATCGCATCGATCGCGCTCCGGTTGCGTGCGTAGCCAAGCCATATCGCCGTCGCCGCCGCCAGGGTCCCGGCGATGAAAGCGATCGCCGCCAACCAGCGATACAGACGGCCGGCCCTTCCCGGCGGACGCGCACCCGCCAAGTGGTTCTCCGGAAAAACGACCTGCTTCAGCAAGCGGGCGGTGAAATAGTCGTGCGCGCCCGCAATTGTCCGGATCTGTCCGGAGGCGATCATGGCATGGGCCATTGCGCTGGCCGGCCGTGCGCGTTCGTCGCCGTCCTGCACGGCGCTGGTGAAGTACACCCCGCGCAGCCACGGCGCCAAGGCGTAGGGCGATGGCGTGAAAACATCCCGAAGCAGCGCCTGCAGCGGCTCGCCCAGCGCTTCGAACTGAGCCGGGAAAGCGAATATCCGCGCCGCCAGGGCCTCGTCTCGTGCCGCTGTGACCAGAGGGACGACCCGCCCCTGGAGACGCTTCACAAGAAGCGCGAATTCCTGCTCGAACACGGCGCCGGGCACGTCTTCGCCAGACAGGGTCATCCCCCAGACCTGCTCGGTTCCGGCGCGATCCATGTGCGAAAAAAAGGAAGTGAAGCCGGCAAGCCGATCGCAGTGGGTGACGACCACATAAACCGGAAACCGGATCCCGAGCTTGCGCAGCATTTCTCTCAGGCGGCCGCGCAATCCGCTGGCGATCTCATCGCGTTCGCCCGCGTCCGCGAGAAGGTCCGACGCGCTGACAGTGACGATCACGCCGTTGACCGGACACTTGCGCCTTGCGCGGCGCAACAGCTTCAGCAGCCGCTGCCATACCGCGTGCGGCGTACCGGACAACACCGGCGCCGTGTAATCGGCCCCTGCGGTCTCGATCAGCACGGCCTGGTCTGCGAGCCAGAATCGGCAAGGGTCGCCATCCCGGTGAGGGCCGTCGTCGGGCTGGTCGCGCGACTTCAGGCGCGCCGCTTCCAGGAGGGCGGTCTTGCCGCTGCCGCGGCGTCCAAGCACCACATACCATGGCAGACGGTACAGACTGTGACGGCCCAGGCGCCATGCCGGTCCGCCTGCACGCAAGGTACGCAACGTGGCGCGGAACAGCTCGTTCAACCTGTGCAGCACCTTGGCGTCGTGCGTGATGGTTTCCTGCACGGCGGGAGACGGCGGCGGCGCCTCCCATATGACGCGCAGCCGGCCGATCCGCCTCGAGGCCGCCGCCCCTGCCCATCCCAGCAGCAGCAGGCACAACAAGCCCAGCGCCAGCCATACCCGAGCTTCCGGCGTCGAGAAAGGCGCGTAACCCGCATAGGCGATGCGCGGCGATAGATGAACGATTGCGCCGATGCCGAGCAACGCCAGCACAGCCATGACGATTGCACGCAACGTCAGCATGCGAAAAAGCGGCCTGATCACGGATGTTGGTCCTTTTGTCGGAAAAACAAAGCGTCCGGGTTTGCTATGCCGCTGCACCCGGCGCAAGCACCACGATGACGACGCGCCGGTTGCGGGCCTGTCCCGCGGGCGTATCGTTGGAAGCAACAGGCTCGGTATCGCCCTTGCCCTGTGCGAGGAATCGTTCGGGTTCCCCAGTCTGTTCGCGCAGAACGTCCAGCACGTTGCCTGCACGAGCGAGCGAAAGCGCCCAGTTCGAAGGCGCGCCGGGAGCGGGCGGCCGATTGTCGGTATGGCCGATCACCAGCACGCGTCCGCGCACCGTACGCAAGGCATCGCCGATACGGCGGACCAACGGCAGATATGCCGGGGCGATCCGGGAACTTCCCGATGCGAACAGCGTGTCCGTGCCAACGGTCAGAATGACCCGATCCGGACGGCTCTCCACCTGCACCCGGCCGGCCGCGATATCGCCCGCCAGGGTGTGGGCGAGCGACGCCGCCATGCCTGCCGCGCCGGATTGCCGCGTCGCGGGCACTACCGGCGCGGGCGTTACGGCCGGGAGCGTATCCGCGGGGCGTGCAGGTTGCGCCGCAACGGCCGCGCGCAATGGAGCGACGGGCGCTTTCGCCTGCACCGCTTGGCGCGCCCGGGCCGCCGCAAGCGCCTGCTGGCGCAGACGTTCGGCGGCCAGCCCGTACATGGCGGCTGCCAGACACGCGCACCCCAGGCACAACCATGCCAGCGGCCGCGCGGGCCACCGTCTGCGCTTGTACGGTTTTTCGCCCCGCCAGTGAGGCGACAGGGATGCCTCCGGGGCGCCGCGAACCTGGCGTATCAGCGCACGCAGCTTCTGGCGCACCTGCAGGAGCGTCGCACTACCGTCCGGCGACAGGCGGTAGCGGCCTTGCATGCCGAGCGCCAACATAATGTGCAGGAGCTCGAGCGCGTCGATGTGGGCCGCCGGGTTCTGCGACAACTTATGCAGGATCGTGAAGAACCGTTCTCCACCGGAAGCCTCGCCATGGAAGATCACCAGCAGGCTGCGCGTAGACCATGCCTCGCCGCCCCAAGGCGCCGCCGCGACGGCCTCGTCCAGGAATGTGCACAGGCAATAGCGTGCGGCCGCCACCGTCTCGGTATCCAAATGCACGCACGCGTCGACGAACTCGCGAACCATGGCAATGAGCCTGCCGCGCAGCGCCTCCAGCGGCATCGGCTCGCACCTCGCCGTGCGCAACAAGCCGCCTATTTCCAGCAGCGGGTACGCGGCCCCGACCAGGGGGTTGACCGGATGGCCGGGCAGGAACTCGGGCGGTCCGGGCAGGGGCGCGTCGATGGCCGGCAGGATTTCCGCTACCGAAGCGGGCCTGCCTTCGCCGGCCGTGCCTGCGGCGACCGGCATCCCCTCGTTGCCCGCGCAGGGCGCTGTATCAAGATTCTCGCTGGCGCTCATTGCCGTATCGCCCAAAGCTCGATTTGCAAACCGGGAAAGTCGTCTGTCAGATGCAATGCGATGCCCGCCGATCCCTCGAGCTCGCGCCATAGTTCGTCGGCGGCATCCAGCGCGAAATAGCTGCGTCCGGCATGGAAAGGCAATTGGCGCGGCGCAACCGGCAGCGGGCGCAGCGCGATGCCTGGCAACTGCAGAGTCACGAGATCGTGGATTTTCTCCACCGGGCCGACTTTCATCTTGGCCGGGAGGCTCGCCCACAGCACATCGGGCGGCATGTCTGCGCTCACGGCGAGTACGAAAGAGGCGGTACGCAGCAGCGCGGGATCCGGCAGGCTGCCTACCCGGGTGCCGGTTGCGCGCTCGGCCAGGCGTATCGCAATGGCGTTGCGTTCTATGACGGTCGATAAGCCGCGCCGCAAATTGTCGATCAGCGGCTGGAACGTTGCCTCCAGATCATCGTGGCGATAAGGCGGGAACTGGGACGGACGCCTGTTGCCCTGGACGAAACACGACAGCTCGCCGGCAAGCTGCAGCAGTTCACGATAGAGGCGCTCGGGATGGGGGCCGCCGGCGGCGGACCAATGCGCAAACAGCGGTTCGGCCCGATTGAGCAACTGCAGCAGCAGGAACTCCGCGATTTCGGCGGCGCCGTGATCGCCAGGCTGGGCCAGGCGCTGTGCGATGGCCGCGCCGCGCTGGCCCAGCAGCCCGACCAGTTCTTCGATGAAGCGGCTCAAACGGGGAGCGGCGCGGCAATCCAGGACCGGCGGACAGTATCCCCGGTCCAGCACCACCGTATTGTCCGCGCGACGCTCGAGCACGCGGGCCACGCCCAGAACGGCATGGCCATCGACATCGCGTTGAAACGCCAGGCGCAAACGCAGGCGGCCCACCTGGAGCGATGCGTCCTGATCGCCTTCGGCATTGCTGTCGCGCACGGTCCAGTCGACGGTGCGATACGGTGTGCTCACAAGGGTATCCTGCGCACTCGCTTCCGCCGCGCCGGGCCGCAGGACTGGCAGCGCCAACACGACCACGGCGTCGCGCATATGATCCGGCACGTCCAGGGGCAGCGGCAGGTCATCGTCCGCCGGCAGGGAAATGGGTGTGCCGTCGGGCATGATTCCCTCACAGGCCGATAGCGCCACCTTGCCCAGGGCCAACTGGTGTTCATCCAATTCCAGTTTGCTGAATCCCCAGCCATAACGAAGCAGCCTGCAGCGCGCATGGATGTAATTGCGCCAGTAGCGGTCCTGTTGCTGCAAGTGCTGCTGCTGCAGCAACATTCCCTCCGACCAGACGACTTTATTGTTCCAGTACATGGTTTTCCTTCTTCGTCCCATTGGCCTCGGACGCCAGCGGCGCCGACCGCGACGCTCCGGGCAGGGCGGTCCAAAACGGCTTAACGGCGCCGATGCCCCCATCCAGCCCCGTGTCCGGTGAAGCGGTCTCGCGGCTAATGGTCACGCCATGGGCGCCGAGCGTCACCTTCCATGCGCTCGACACGCTTTCCGGCAGCTTCGCGACGGCTTGCCAGGCGGCGCGGTCGATCTCGCGATAAGCGACCGCGACGCCAAGAAAGCGAGTCTTGGGATCGGCGTCGCGCAGCAGCGTCAAGCGCTGGCCCGGCCGCACCGTCACAGCGATGCGCGCAAGGCCGGCCTTGCCCAGTGCGGCATCCCCGTGGTCGCAAAGTTCGAAGAAGTCGAGACGCTGGAAATCGTAGGGGTCCGTCAGTTCGTAGACGCGAAGCACCACAGGCGCCGCCCTGCCCTGACGATCCGGGTTCAATCCGGCGGCTGCCGAAATATCGAGGCGGACCGATGGGGGCCGCACGGGCGCCTCCGCGGCACAACCGGCCAGCATCAGCATCGACAACGCGATGAGCCAGCGTGTCAGCCGGCCAGCCAGCGCCATGGGGCGCGCCACAACGCCGCAACGCTCATCCATTCGAATCCTCCGGCGCTGGACGACCGATGCGATATGACTGGCGCTCGGGCGGCGTCAAGTCTGCCCGCACTGCACGCAGGTCGGCCGCGCTGGTCCGCCTGGGCACACGCAAACCGAGCGGGTCCGCCTCGGCAAGGACGGCGAGACGACGATCCAGGACCGGATCGCCAGACAACAGCTCGGCGCGCGCCAGCGCGTCGGGGAAATGGGCAGACATTGCGGCCCGGTCCGGGAAGAAAACAGCCATGATGTCCATCCTTCAAAGAAAATCGGAGCCTTGATCGGCTTCTTCCGGCTCATGCGGTTCACCGGGAGGACCAGGGGGCGCCTGCGCGGCGCCATTGCCGCCCGGACAGTTGATCTGGACAGCCGTGCCGAAGATCTCGACGCCCGCCGGCGTAAGCGTGACGACGCTGCTTCCCGACTTCAAGGAGACGCCCACGTCGGCTTCAATCAGGACGCTGACGCCGCCCTTGATATGGACGGTCTGCCCGGCTTGCTGGACGAGATTCGATCCCGCCTTGCACCAAACATTTCCTTTGATGGTGCCGTGCTGGTTCCCCAGCACGGTCAGGTGCTGGTCGTGCGCCTGAACGCGCTGTTCCTTTCCTACGAACAAGTGCTCGGAATCTTCGACGCGCGTGAAGCGGCTCTGCCTGACATAGCTGTCGCTGCGGCCGTCGGTGTAGAACAACAGCTGCAGATCCTTATCGTTGAATCGCAGCTCATTGCGCTGCTTGCCGCCATTTGCGACGGAAGCCGTCCGGATGGCGGAAATGGCGCCGTGCGTTGGAAGCTCGAACGGCGGCGTGTTGAGGTTGTTGTGCAGACTGCCGATCACGACGGGATGATCCGGGTCGCCATCCAGGAAGGCGACGAGGACTTCGTCGCCCGCGCGGGGCAGAAAAATGGCGGACCGTTGACGACCTGACCAGGGGTGCGCCACACGCACCCAGGCTCGCTGACCCGCGTCGGCGCCGGGCGGGTTGAACACCTCCCAGTGAAACTTCAGCTTGATCCGTCCGTGCTTGTCGGCCATGTACGGCGCGCCGCCGGCGGACACCACGGTTGCCGTCTGCAAGCCGGCCCGCGGGACGGGCGCGGAGGGCTTAGGCCGGAAGGTCTGGCTTGCACGTATGACCTTGAAGCGGCAGTCGAATACGGCCGCGGTTGAGCCGCGCGCGGACGCATCGTCTCCGCCGCGACCGGCGCGCACCGAGTACCGCGCGCCGGTAATCAGATACTCGCCGTTCTGCTTCGAATCGGGATGCCGGACCAGCCGGAATCGGCATCCCGGTGCAATTGCTCTTGCCGAGGCGCGGCCGCGTCCCACGGCCGCCGCGGCCTCCCGCTGCTGAAGATGGACGAGCGCCAGGCGCTGCCGATGCTGCACGCTCTTGCTGTAGGCGCTGTCGTCGAGCTCAACCAGGTCGCCGACATCGGCATAGCGCATGGCGTAATCGTCTATGGTGCTCGCCTTCACCCCATTGTTTCCAGGCACGGTTTCGATCAGCTGACCGTCCTCCCCCGCAGCCACGTGACGGAAGTCGAAGGTATCGGTGCGGCTTTGCGCCGGCGCCATGCCGTCGCTGAAAGTCCAGCGGTAGATCGCGCCCGGCGCGGGTCCCCGCGAGCGCAACGCATCGAACGGGATGGAGACGTCGCCGCGTACGAACGGATGCGGCCTTTTTCCATCGACGAGAACCATCGTATCGATGCCGTTCTGATGCTCGAAGTAGTAATAGATGCCTTCCCGCTGCAGCAGCCGGTTCAGGAAGTCGAGGTCGGACTCACGGTACTGTGCGCAATGCGCCATCGGCGGGTAGCTGTCTGCGCACTCGTTGCGCCAGTTCACGTCCTGCAGCAGCATCCCGGCGATCTGTAGCACCGTCTTATCGTGGAAGAAGCGGCAACGCATCGAATGCGCGAGACGCCAAAGCTGGGGGCGCACCTGCACGCGATAGCGGGTCCACTCGCGCGGCAGGCCGTTGATGCCGCCTGGGTCGACCACATCGAAGCGCGATACGATGCCGTTGAACTGCCGATCTCCGTGCGGCGTCTTCAGGGCAACTGAGATCGGTTTGCCGACGATCTCGCCGGCAGCGACGGTATGACGGCGGCAGCAGAACGTCACTTCGAACCGGTACGGCTGTCCAAGGCGCTCCCTGCCGCGCAACCGCTCGCACACAACCTGGACGCCATCCGGAATGGCGCCGGTTCGGACAACGATATCGCGCAACGTCTGGATGTCGGTCATACGGCGTCGCTCACGACTAAAGCTCCGGCACTTCCGTGCGCATCGTTCCGGCGTTCGTGATCGAGATCACGCCTGCCCAGTTGCAGAGGCAACGGCTTACCGAGTGCAACGCCGGGAATCCTCGGATAAGGACGTTCGGCACGCCCGGCATCCATGGCGCGGCCGTCGCGGGAATGCAGGGTTGCGGCGTCAGCACCCCGGCGGCAGCAGCTGTCGCGGCCGCGACAGCGGGATTCGCCGGCGAGCGGCACAAGCCGAACGTCGAAATATTGACCTCGGGGATGTGGTCCATGATCGTTCCAGCGGGCCGCGCTTCGGCGGCCACGCCGCTGACCGGCTCCACCATGAACACCGCGGGCGTAGCCCCCATGGTGCATTCGAGAAGGGCTCCCGAGACAACCAGTTGCGCCATGCGTTCCCTCCAGCACCTTACGAAAACACGCAGCCCAGGTTTCCGTCCGTCGCGACGATGCGGATATGGGCGATCCGCTCCCCCTGCACGCGGGCGCGCAACATGGCCACTCCTATTTCAGCGAGCACCGCGCGGTCGAGCACGGCTTCGACCAGGCGCGCGCCGCTGTCACATTCCCCGCAGCTCGCAATGACAGCCGCGACGACGTCCTCGTCGATGTCGCATTCGATGCCATGCTCGTCCCGCAGCCGCTCTTGCAATCGCGCCAATTGTTTGCGGACGATCGTTTCCAGCGCCGCCCGCTGCAAGGGGTAGTAGGGAATCACTGTCATGCGGGCCAGCAGGGCCGGCGGGAACACTTGCAGCAGCGGCTCGCGCAGCACGTCTGCGGCTTCATCCAGCGAAGGAAGGGCCGACGGGTTTGCGCACAAGCGCGCGAGACAGTCGTCACCGGCGTTGCTGGTGAGCAGAATCAAGGTGTTCCGGAAATCGATGATGCGGCCTTCGCCATCCTCCATCCATCCCCGATCGAACACCTGATAGAAGACCTTGTGCACATCGGGATGCGCCTTTTCGATTTCGTCGAGCAGCACGACGCTGTACGGCCGCCGCCGCACGGCTTCGGTCAGCACTCCGCCCTCGCCATAACCGACATAACCCGGCGGAGCCCCTTTCAGTTTCGATACGCTGTGCGCTTCCTGGTACTCGCTCATGTTGAGCGCGATGAGGTTCTGCTGCCCGCCGTACAGCGCGTCGGCCAGAGCGAAAGCCGTCTCCGTCTTGCCGACGCCCGATGGCCCGGCAAGCAAAAACACACCGAGCGGACGCGCATGACGCGTCAGTCCGGCGCGCGCCGTCTGCAGGCAGCGGGCAATGCGATTCAACGCCGCTGCCTGGCCAACCACACGCTCGGCCAATACCTTGTCGAGATTGAGCAAATGCTCGATGTTGTCGGTGACCATGCGGCCGACAGGAATGCCCGTCCAATCCTGGACCACAGCCGCGACCGCATGCCTGTCAACCTGGGGCAGGACCAATGGAAAGCCTTGCTGCCGCGCTTCCAGTTCGTCGCGCAATCTGCCCAGCTCCGCCAATCGGGATGCGCGCCGGGCGCCATGGGGCTCCGTCTTTTCCGGCGGCGTATCTGTGGCCTGGTCGTCCGCCTCCAGAGCCGCGCGGGTCTGCCTGATCGCCTGCACCAGCGCCTGTTCCGACCGCCACCGGGACTCCACCGCCTGGCACTCCGCGCGCGCCGCCTCCAATTGGACGGCCAGCTCGGCGGCGCGAGCGGCATCGCTCATGCCCAGTGCGGATTCGCGCTGCGCCATCTCGAGCTCCGCCTCCAAAGACGACACCTGTGCACGGGCTCGATTGAGCGCCGGCGGCGCGGCGTGCTGGCTTGCCGCGACGCGCGCGCAAGCGGTATCCAGCAGGCTCACTGCCTTGTCCGGCAACTGCCGGTCGGCGATATAGCGCCGGCTCAGGCACACAGCGGCGCGCAATGCTTCGTCCTGGACCTGCACGCCGTGGTGCGCTTCCATCGCGGGCACCAGGCCGCGCAGCATGCGCTGCGCCTTGTCTTCGTCCGGTTCCGCCACCGCGACCGGCTGGAAGCGGCGGGTCAGGGCCGGATCCTTTTCGATGTGCCGCTTGTACTCGGACCAGGTTGTTGCCGCGATGGTGCGCAAGGTACCGCGCGCCAGCGCCGGCTTGATGAGGTTGGCGGCATCGCCCGTCCCGGCAGCGCCGCCGGCGCCGATCAAGGTATGGGCCTCGTCAACGAACAGGATCACCGGCGGCCGCGCAACACGCACTTCCTCGACAATCTGCCGCAAGCGCTGCTCGAACTCGCCCTTCATGCTGGCGCCGGCCTGCAGCAGACCGAGATCGAGCGTGCGCAACGTGACGGCGCGCAGGGCCGGAGGCACGTCGCCGCAGGCGATCCGCTGCGCCAGACCTTCGACGACCGCCGTCTTGCCGACGCCCGCTTCACCGGTCAGGATCGGGTTGTTCTGGCGCCGCCGCAGCAGAATGTCGATGACCTGGCCGATCTCCTCGTCGCGGCCGACGATGGGGTCCAGTTCCCCCGCCCGCGCCTGCGCCGTCAAGTCCACGGTGTAGCGCGCCAGCGCCTCTTGTGCGCCGGTCAGGGCCGGCGCTATGGCGCCGCTTGCTTCGCCCGGAATGGCAGCGGCAGGCGGGCCGTCGCCGCCGGCTTCAGGCGATGCTGCAAGCAGCGTCTCGAACTCGCTTGCAAGGCTGTCGACGCCGATCTGCGCGAACTGCCGCGACAATGCGAGCAGCGCCCGGCGCAAGGACGGCGTCTTCAACATGGCGAGCAGCAGGTGCCCGGATCGCACCCGCTCGGCGTTATGCATCAGCGACGCGTACACCCAGCCGCGCTCGGCCGCTTCTTCCACTTGCGGAGCCAGATCGACCGCCCCGCCAGGATTGTGCGGCAGCCGGTCCAGGGCCTCCACCAGATGGCGGCTCAGCACGCCGGCATCCAGTTCGTAATGCCTGACGATGCGGTGCAGATCCGAATCCTGCCCTTGCAGGATCTGGTGAAGCCAGTGCTCCAACTGAACGGCTGCGTGGCCGCGTAACTTGCAGAAAACGGTGGCGCTTTCCAATGTCCGGAACGCCAGCGAGCTGAGTTTGCCGAATAACGCGGCACGGCTGATTTCCGCCATGATGCCTATCCTGGAAAGACCGGCGCGCACGCCGGCCGGGTTGAAAACACAATGTCGGGACAACGCTTTGCGTCCGGCGCGCCCAGCCAGCTGTTGCGGCCGAGCCTGAGCCGCCTTCCCAACGGCGCCGGGCGCGCAGCGCCGGGGGCCAGCCGCAGGGCCACATCCCAATCCAGTCCGTCACGGTTGTACCGGCGCACCCATGCCGCCAGGCGGGCGAAACTCGGGGCGTCGGGTTGAAAGCGGGCGACATCCGGCGCCTGCAGGGGCCCCAGACGCACCCGGAACCTGTGCTGCCTGTCCCAGAGCCGTCGGCCCAGCACCAGGCCCTCGCCCAATTTCCGCGCCCCCCGGCCACCCAGCAGGGTCAGCTCCGATGACGGGACTGACATCCAATGTCCGATATGGCTTTCCACGTGCGCGTCCACCAGGAAATACTCGGACAGCAACCGCGCGAGCCCCTTGGCCGGACGGCTGCGCAGGCACAGCAGTCCCGCAAACTGCAGGTTGGGATCGACATCGCCATCCGGGGACCGGGCGTCCGCTGCGCGCCCCGCGGACAGGACGCCGAGATAGCCCACGAAAGGATCGTCGGCCGGACGATCCCGGCCCACCGCCGGCTGCCCCTGGGACCATGCCCGGTAGTACAGGCTGATCATGCGGTGATGGAAGATGTCCAGGAACGCCATCCAGGAACGATCTCCCGCATGGCAGCGCCGGTCGCGGACGTACTGGGTGAAATGCAGGGGCATGGGTCCGTCCACCCCCAGCAGGCCGCCCACGTTGAGAACCAGGCGCAACGGCGCACTGTCGTCCGGCATGCGCGCATGCGCCACCTCCGCGCCGGCAAAGGCCAGTTCCGCTTCCTGCCCGAACCGTACAGGATCGTCGGATGGACGCAACGATTCGCCGATGCGGGGATAGCCGGCGTACGCGCGCTCGATCAGCCGGACCGCCTGGAAAAAGCGATAGCGGCCGGCACCGGCCACGTACCTCTCTTGCAGCGCTACAGGATCTGGCATCGTCCACTCCGCGCCGGCCACCGCATCCGCTCACCGCCTCGCAGCGTGCGCACGATGGTCTCCGTGAAATGATTGATGGATACGCAGGTAGCGAAGAATGCCTGCAGCACCGCGCCCAGCAGGAACGCGCCACAGCCTTCGAAGGCGTCATCGTCCAGCGTGACGGCGATCTCCAGTCCCCTGCCGAAACAGGCGGGCCCGGCATGCGGCAGCCGCCGCACGACCGGGCGCGACGCCACCTGTACGATGCCTGCCGCCTTGCGGCGCGCGGCATCGTCGTTCAAGGGCCGGTAGAGGTCGAGCACGTCGCGCAGCGCCTCGGCATTGCTGACGGCGTCCCCGTCCGACAGCGACAGATAGTTCAGCGACAGCAGGCGAAGAAAGCGCCACGCCGCGGCGCCTTCCGCGAGCATGGGCCGCGGTTCGGTGGGCCCGGCCACACAACGTATTGGTCCGACCGGCAGGTCCGACCCCAGCGTGAAGTCCGTCCTTCCCGTGCCCAGGGGCATCGACAGCGGCAGGTCGCGATTGGTGCAAAGCAGGTCCAGCGCGAGCTGCCGCAGCGGCTCGTCGTTCCCGTGGCGGGGATCCTCGGTCAGTGCGATATAGGTTTCGCAGCCCGCATAGCGCGACCGTCCGCCATGCCGGTGTTCGCGCTCGGAACGAAGACGCGTCTCACGGCGAATCTGGAAGTAGCCGCCGACGTGGCCGATGTCCAACGCGGGATCCACGCTGCGGTACATCGGCAGGAAAAGCTCGGCGTCGCCGCCCGTCTCGCGGTACCCCCGTACGGATTGCACGGCATAGACCTCGAAATCCAGGGGCCGCGTACGGTCGGGCACCACGTGATGCTCGAAACGCCCATCGTCGATGGCGATGCGGTCGCCCCGGCGAGGAAACAGGTTGATGGCGGGCGTACAATTCAGCTTGAACCGGGACGCATCGACCAGCCGTTCCCACTTCGGCTGGTAATCGTCCAGCAGGATAACGATGTCGAACTGCGGGTCCGCGCAGCGTTTCAGCGCCTGGCGCAATCCGTTCAGCGCGACGAAGCGCAGGCGCTCCGGGAAGGAAAAGTACTCGTGCAAAAGGCGGTACCCGCCAAATGCGCGCGGCGGCGGCGGCAGCAGCGCCTGGTCATCGTCCAGGCCCTCGGCCGACAGGCACCGCGGCGGCAACGCCTCCTGCCATGATGCGCCGCGATCGACGGGCGTTATCACGACGCTGAGCGCATGTCCCAGCAATTGCTCGTACAACTGCGCCGGCAGATCGCCGCTGCCGTGCAGGTAGAAAGTCAGGTTGTCGAGATCCAGCTCGTTGACCGGCCGGCCGTCCAGCCGCCCGATGCGCAAGCGCATGACGGCGCAAGGGCCGCCGCGCGAGTCTTGCGAGGCATAAGCGGGGAAGCCCGTATACGGCCGGTAGTCGGCGTGATGAAGGCGCAGCGGCCACAGGGCGACCGCATGCGCGGTCCGATACTCGCAGCGGGTGCTGCCCTCGTGAGGAAGACGGCTATGCAACGCCGTATCCCGCGGCACCAGCAGCCCCTGGGCAAGCCCGGGGTTGTCGACGTCGGGATCGATCTCCACCACGATCATGGAGGGCGTCGGCGCCGCGAAATGGGGATACACCAGCTCGGCAAGCTGATTGGCGAACGGGGCGAAACGGCCGTCGAGCTTCTGCTGGATGCGGGCGGCAAGGAAACTGAAACCTTCGAGCAGCCGCTCCACATAGGGGTCGGCACACTCGAACCCTTCCATGCCGAGACGCCCTGCGATCTTGGGAAACATCCGAGCGAACTCGCCGCCCATTTCCCTGAGATACATCAGTTCCTGGTTGTAGTAACGCAGCAGTTCAGGCGTCATGACGTCCTCCATCGTTCGCGCGCAGCATGACTTCTCCGTCCTCCAGGTCCAGCTCCGTCCTGACGTACAGACGCTCTGGATAGGGCTGCGCCCATAGGTCGCCTTCGATCAGGAAAGCCAGGGTGTTAGCGTGGCCGGTGTCTTCCGGCGGCACGGGCGTGACGCTGAGGGTGTGCGGAAGGATGCGAGGCTCGAACGCAAGGATGGCATCGGCGATCGAGCCGGCGATCTCCGACGGGTCCAGGCCCGACTGGACCCGTCCGGTCAAGGCCGGAAACCCATAGTTCAGCACCGACCTGGCGACATACGGGTACTTCGTCAGATCCAGGCGCTCGAGCGGACGAGACGCGTTGAGGAGCGCGCCCAGGTCGCGCAACACGCCATGGCGCAACTGCCGCATCGAAATGACCCGCCGATCGCGCGGCTCATGAGCCGCCCATGGCTCCTCGTCGGTAAGCCGGTCGAGCAGCGCAGGCTGCAAGCGGTCCTTGCTGGTGAGTTCGGCCATTGTCGATGCGGCGGGTTGGTTCCGGACGTCCCCTTCCTATCAGCCGCCGGATGAGTTCTCGAAGACGCGGGACAAGCGGTTGAACATCGCGGATCCGGCGGACGACACGATGTTGGTCTTCTCGTCGCGCTTGAAGAACTCGTGGGTGACCACGATGGGGTCGAGCTCGAGCGTCTCAAAGCCGCCGTTGGCGACGGTATGCATGGTGATATAGACGTTCTCCAGCGTGAGCACCTGGTACTTTTCCTTTTTCCCAGCTTCGCCGCTCGTCGTGTATTCCGTCAGCGTCACCTTATCGATTTCCTTGCCGGTCGCGATGCACTTCATCAGCACCGGCGTGGCGCTGCACATCAGCTTGAACACCCTGACCGGGCTGACCCGCGGCAGCCCCGGTTTCAGCGCCCCGGACACCCGGTCCACATCGCGCGGCGCGGCGGAGATGTCATAGCTGAACTCTTTGATGTTCACTTCCTTGTCCGCAAGGTCGCTCGATCCCTCGATGCCTTCCAACTTCATGCTGTAAGCGAATTCGCTCATTCAGTGACTCCTGACATGTGGTTGCAGATAAATGAAATGCCCGCATCACGCGGACGAAAAGCACAACGGTTTTCCGCTGTCATCAGCTTCCTCCCACGGAGGGAAGTTTGGAGACCAACCGCAGTGATACGGTCAGTCCTTCGAGCTGGTAATGAGGCCGCAGGTAGAAGCGCGAGGTGTAGTAGCCGGGGCTGCCCTCCACTTCTTCGACGACGACGGCCGCCTCGGCCAGCGGTTTCCTGGCCTTGTCCGCATCCGACGAGTGCGCCGGCATACCGTCGACATAGTTGGCGATCCACCGGCGCAACCACATCTCCATCTCGTCACGGCTCTTGAACGACCCGATCTTGTCGCGCACGATGCATTTCAGATAGTGCGCGAAGCGATTGCAGGCGAAGAGGTAAGGCAGGCGCGCGGCCAGCGCCGCGTTGGCGGTAGCGACCGGATCGTCGTATTCGGCCGGCTTGTGCAGCGACTGTGCGCCGATGAAGGCCGCGGTGCCGGAATTCTTCATGTGCACGAGCGGCAGGAACCCATTGCGCGACAGCTCCGCCTCGCGCCGGTCGCTGATGGCGACCTCCGTCGGGCATTTTGTTTCCAGGCCCCCCTCGTCGGTGGGAAAGACATGCACCGGCAGTTCTTCCACCGCGCCGCCCGATTCGACGCCCCGGATGCGAGAGCACCATCCGTAGGTTTTGAAGGAGCGGTTGATATTCACCGCCATCGCGTAGGCCGCGTTGGCCCAGACGTAGCGGCTGCTGTCGCCTTCGGCCGTGTCTTCCTCGAAATCGAAATCGTCCACGGGGTTGCTGCGCGCTCCGTAGGGCGCGCGCGCCAGAAAGCGCGGCAATGTCAGGCCGATATAGCGCGAGTCCTCCGATTCCCGCAGCGCGCGCCATGCCGCGTGCTCAGGCGTCTGGAACAGCTTGGTGATATCCCGCGGGTTGGCAAGCTCCGCCCAGGATTCCATCAGCATGACGGCAGGCGAGGCGCTGGCGATGAAGGGCATGTGCGCCGCGGCGCAGATCTTCGCCAGCTGCGCAAGCAGATCCACATCCGGACCGCTGTTGTCGAAGTAGTAGTCCCCGACAAGCGCGCCATACGGCTCGCCGCCGAACTGCCCGTATTCTTCCTCGTACAACTTCTTGAACAGCGGGCTTTGATCCCAGGCCGCTCCCTTGTACTTCTTCAGCGTCCGGTACAGGTCCGCCTTCGAGATGTTCATGACGCGCACCTTCAGCTGCTCGTCGGTCTCGCTGTTGGACACCAGGTAGTGCAGGCCACGCCACGCGCCTTCCAATTTCTGGAAAGCTTCGTTGTGCAGGATCAGGTTGATCTGCTCGGTCAGCTTGCGGTCGATCTCCGCGATCATGGACTGCACGGTCGCGATCACGTCGTCGGATACGACCGCCGCGTCGGCCAGCGCGTGTTCGGCCAGGGTTCGCACGGACGCTTCGACCGCGCGTTCCGCCTCTTGCGTCTTGGGTTTGAATTCCTTGCGCAGCAGCGCGGCAAAATCGTTGTCCAGCGCCGCCTCGGCGGCCGGCGCGGCCGAACCGGCTTCGGCTTCGGCTGCGGCAATGTCATCGCTCATGGGTGAGGCTCCTCGATGAGTTCAGGGGTCAGGGGGTCGTCTCGCCTTGTTCGGCGGACGGAGTGGAGGCATCGGCGGGGGCGTCCGCCGCAGGCGCCGGCGCGGCGGCCAGGGTTTTCAGCAAAGCGGGATCGGCCAGCAGCTTCGCGACGAGATCCTCCGCGCCAACCTTTCCATCCATGTAGGTCAGCAGGTTGGCCAGATGGCCACGGGCCTCCAGCAGGCGGCGCAGCGGCTCGACGCGGCGTGCAACGGCTGTCGGACTGAAGTCCTCCATGCACTCAAAGGTGAGTTCCAGGCCCAGGTTCCCCTCACCCGTCAGGGAGTTCGGTACGGTGACCGCCACACGGGGCCGGATGGCCTTCATGCGGTCATCGAAGTTATCGCTGTCGAAGTCCAGGAACGTGCGTTCGGCCACGGGAGGCAACGGCTCCGTCGGCTGTCCTGACAGATCCGCCATGACGCCCATGACGAAGGGAATCGAAACCTTCCTCTCGGCCCCATTGACCTCGACGTCGTATTCGATCTGTACACGCGGCGGACGGGTCCGTCCGAGAAACTTCTGGCTGCTTGGCCTGCTCATTGAAATGTCACTCCATTGAAAGGATTTGGCCGCAGGGAGGCGGCCGGCGGACGGACGGCGGCGGCCATCATTCGTTGTGCCGTGTCCCCGCCAGGTGGTGGATCTCCGGCAGGCTCTGCGGCGACAGGTCGGTCACGATGCTGACGAAGTCCAATCCGACGAGACGGCGCGCCCGCTGCAGCAGCAGCGGCACCGGACTGGCCGGCTCGTGCGTGGCGTAGTATTCGCAAATGCGGTCCAGCATCCGCGCCACATCGTCGCGGCTGGACAAGGAGGCAGGATCCCTGGCCGACGAGGCCGGCTTGCCCTCTTCACAGGCGTCATCTCCGCACGCCAGGACCGCTACCCGGGCCGGATGCGTCGCGATGCCGTTTTGAACGGCCCGCAGCGCCCGCTTCAATAGTCCGGACAGCGCAACGAGGCTTACCACGTGACCGTAGCCGGCTAATTGGACGAGCAGCGCCCCAATGGCATCCAACCGATCGTTGACCCGGACCAGACAGGCATGGAGCGCTTCGAGTTCGTCCAACGGCGCGCTGCTGAAGGCGGCCTCGATCTCCGCAATCCCGGCAGGTTCGCCATCGGCGACCGTGAGGTCGCCCGTCGCGATGTCCACGTCGCGAACGCCATAGCCGGGGTGGCCCGCTGGCCGGACCAGCGGATATACATACAGCGTGCGCCACAGGCCCTCCTTGTCTTCCAAGGCAAGCAGCGCGTTGATCCTTTCCGTCGGATCGTTGCCGTCTTCGGCATCCAATTGAGGATGCAAGCCGTCCCAATGCGTGCGCAGCAGTCCCTCGATGAGCTCGATACCTTCGTCCAATCCCGCGTAACCGTGCAGGGCGACCATGGCATGGCAAAGATGGATCGCAAGCCGCAGGTCGCGCGAACGCTCCAGCAGGCTCAATGCGCGGGTTTTCACGGCACGCCAGTCCGGGTCTGCTGCGGCCTGGTGCATGCTGCCGTATTCGACGTCGGGCGTGCCGCGCATCCATTGCTGCAGTTCGACGTACTCAGGCGCATATTGCAGGTCGGGCCCGCATGGCGCGTCATCCGATAATGCGGCCAACAGGCCTGGTACATCGATGAGGGGCATCGAATCGTCTCTTTCAATAAACTCGGGGGCTGGGAAGCACGGCATGCCATCGCCATGCGGCCAAAGCTGTGCCGGATGCGGCCCGTACACCGCGGCACATGCCGATGTCCCGCGGTTAGGCAAACTTTATCGGCCGGAATGGCGGCCCGAAACGAGAAAAATCTGAACGAAGCAACGCCGCGTGAAGGTGAAAATGCACGCTGCTTGAACGCCTGGCTTCCCGCCATCGGGGCGCATGCAGAAGCGCTCGCGCACACCGCATCGTCGGCCGCCGCTTCGCTCATTCACGCCGCGCCGGTTCATGAACAAGGCGGTCGACAAGCGGTGGCGCATTGGCGTCTAATGGCGCGCTGCATCCATGGCGCCCATCGCGCTATCGCATGAACCTATGTCCGCTGACTTTCCCTATCCGATCCAACGATCGGCCTTCCCGCACAACGGCCTGGCGCATGTCGTTCATGGCAAGGGCGCGCCGCTCGTCCTGATTCATGGCTCGCTTTGCGACATGCGTTATTGGAAGGCGCAGATTCCCGCGCTTTCGCGTGACTTCCAGGTCTTCTCAGTGAGCCTGCGCGGTTACTGGCCGGATGACGCAATCGCGAGCCCGCAAGGGTTTTCGGCCCAGGCGCATGCGGATGACATCGCCGCCTTCATCGACGCCCATTGCGGTGGGCGCGCCCACGTGGCGGGTCATTCGCGCGGGGGCAACGTGGCGTTTCAAGTGGCGCGCCGCCATCCCGAAAAGGTCGCGGCGCTGGTCCTGGCGGACCCGGGGCTGATGGTGAACGACGGCGAAGACCGCCGCGGCGACTTTCGCCACAAGGCGTTGCGCGCCATCCAATCCGGCGACCTCGAGGCGGGGCTGGCGCTGTTCATCGACACCGTGAGCGGCGAAGACACTTGGCGCCGCATGGTGCCCTGGTTCAAGCAGATGGTGATGGACAACGCGCACACCCTCGCCGCCCAGGTGGCGGAGCCGGCCTACCGCTTGACCGAAAACGATGCGCGGGCCGTGGCCCACCCGGTGCTGCTGATCGGCGGCGCGCTCAGTCCGGCGCCCTACCCGGCCATTCTCGATGCCCTGCACGCCTGGTTGCCGAATGCGCAGCAGCTTCGGATCGCCGGTTCATCGCACGGGATGAACCTGGGCAATCCGCGGGCGTTCAACGAAGCCGTGCGCCGGTTCCTGGGCGGGTAGGCAAAGCGCGCGGCTCCCGGCCGGTCGCGTCCGGCTCCGCGGTCAACCACCCTCGCGGATACGCCGGTCGGGCGGCAGGGGCGCCTTCGTCGGCGCCCTGGACTCCGTCTGGGCGCGCGGCGGCGGCTCCGGCGCCCCGCATCCGGAGGGCGAGGGGACATCGGCCGGTGCGCAGGCCGCGGGCGCCGATGGTTTGCGATGCGGCGGCGGCAGGGGCTTCAGCGTGGCATAGGGCGACACTTCGCGCTTGGGCGGCGCACTCGCGATGGTCGCGTAGGGGGAATTGCCGGAGGCGGCCGACCGCGGTCCTTGCGGCGCGCCGGCCGGCGGCGCGAACGCCGTCACCGCCGACGCTCCCCGCGGCGGCAAGCGCGGCGCCTTGCCTACCAGCATGCCGCCGCCCGATGCCGGGCGTGGCCGGGGCGGCAGAGGCGGCGGCGACGGCGGCGGCACATTCGGGTCCGCCGACTTCTTCAGCCGCACGCCCGAAGGCACTGCCGGTTCGCAACCGGTGGCCGCCGCCTGTGATCCCGGCCTCCCCGGAGGCGGCGGTTCGGGCAACGGTACGGCTGGCCGGCCGCGAGCATGGTCCGCGGCGGCGCCAGCGCCGGGGTCCGGCGGCCGGCGGAAACCGGAATGGCCCGGGTTGGCCGGTGCCGTTCCGTCCGGTTGGAAGGCCCGGCCCATACGGCCGGAATCCACCGGCCTGGCGGCCACGAGCCGCCGCCCGCTCGCATCCCCTTGCCCGATCCGGCCAGCAACCCGCGATGCGTCGCGAGCCGCGCGCCGCATCGAACGCATGCATACCTGGAACAGTCTTCCACCCAACCGCCCTTGGGCAGAAGCCGCCTGGATATCGGCACGATCCGTCGGCATGGAGGGGTTGAAGTTCAGAGGAGTCATATCCGTGTTCTCCAGTGGCCTGGCGGGACGGCGGCATCCAAGGGCGCGGCGCCCTCGCCCGCCAGGAAAGACGCGGCAGTTTCGCGACTCGGCATTCTTGAGTAGGACCAATCCGTCCGCCTGAACAGCGCAGGAGTTAGGACCGATTCCTGCATCTCATGCCTTGCCGGCTCGGCACGATCCTTGCACCCGGCGCCCGTATCCCAATCCCCGGCAGGAGGACGCCATGCGGATCCAACTCAAACCCATCGCCGAACAGGTCATTGTGATCACCGGCGCATCCAGCGGCATCGGGCTGGCCACCGCCATGCTGGCGGCGCACCAGGGGGCCCGCGTCGTCATGGCGGCGCGCAGTCAGGAGACACTGACCCACATCGCCGACCAGATCGTCAAGAACGGCGGCAGCGCTCTGGCCGTGACGGCCGACGTCGCCCGCCGGGAGGACGTGGACCGCATCGCGCGGATGACGCTGGATCGCTATGGTCACGTCGATACCTGGATCAACAACGCGGGGCTGTCGATTTTCGGGCGCCTGGACGAAGTGCCGGAAGAAGCCAGCCAGCGTCTGTTCCAGGTGAATTTCTGGGGCGTCGTGCACGGATCGCTGGCCGCGGTTCCCCTGCTCAAGGCCAACCAAGGCGGCGCGCTCATCAACGTGGGAAGCGAGGTTTCCGACGCATCGGTGCCGCTGCAAGGCATGTATTCGGCGAGCAAACACGCTGTGAAAGGCTTTACTGATGCGTTGCGCATCGAGCTGGAGGCGGACGAGGCGCCGATTTCGGTCACGCTTATCCAGCCGACCGCCGTGGACACGCCCTTTCCCGAGCATGCCGCGAACTATATGTCGCAGGCACCCAAGCTGCCGACGCCCATGATCGAGGCCGAAAAGGTGGCCTCGGCCATTCTGGACGCGGCCACCGATCCGAAGCGCGAAGTCAGGGTGGGCGCGATGTCCGTCATCAACACCGCCATGTTCAAGCTGCTCCCCGGACTGGCCGACCGCGCCGCCAAGAAACAGATGGGACGCCAGCAACGCAACGCGCCCGCGATATCGCGCGACGGCACTTTGTACCGGCCGGGCGAAAGCGGCGACATCAAGGGTTTCGGCAACAGCAATGCGGCGGACCCGGACGACGCGATGAAGCAGAACACCCGTCCGCCGGTATGACCCGCGGCCCGGCACAGACGATATGGGACACGCTGGCCTCCGAGTTTTCCGATATCGGAGATGTCGAGTCCTACACCCGCGTCATCGTGCGGCTCGGCGTCGCCGTTCTCCTGGGCGGCCTGCTCGGCTATGAGCGCGAACGCAGCGGCAAGGCCGCCGGCCTGCGCACCCATATGCTGGTTTCGCTTGGCGCGGCGCTGTTCGTGCTGGCGCCGCTGCAGGGGGGCATGCAGGTCAACGATCTGAGCCGCGTCATGCAGGGCGTGATCTCGGGCATCGGTTTCCTGGGCGCGGGCGCCATCATCAAGCTGAGCAGAGCCGGCGAAATCAAGGGCCTGACCACCGCCGCCAGCATCTGGCTCACGGCCGCCATCGGTATCGCGGCCGGCATGGGCAAGGAAGTGGTCGCCATCCTGAGCACCATCCTGGCCCTGGTCATCCTGGGCGTCCTCAGGCGACTCGAGCGCCGGGTCAGCAACGATCCGGCAGGCGGCTACCGCACGCCGCCCGACGACGTCGATTGAGTCCCGCGCTGGCGCTGCGGCGGGCTGTCGGCCTGCGCCGCGACGATGTCGCCCAGTTGGCGCATGGCGCCCTCGAGCCTTGTATCCCAGGGATGCCCATAGTTCAGCCTGAGGCAATCGCCGTAGCCGCCGCGCGGGGAAAAGATCGGCCCGGGCGCCACGCTGATGTGGCGTTCCAGCGCGGCGCGGTACACGGCCAGCGCGTCGCCGCCCGGCGGCAGCTGCACCCATAGGAAATAACCGCCCTGCGGCCGGGACACGCGGGTGCCTTCAGGAAAATAACGCGCCAGCGCGCCCAGCATCGCTTCCTGCTGCCGCGCCAGGGTGACGCGCAGCTGGCGCAGATGGCGGTCGTAGCCGCCATGGTCGAGGTACTCGGCCAGCGCCAACTGGTTGGGACTGGGAGACGCCAGCGTCGTCATCAGCTTCTGGCGCTGCACTTCGCGCGCGTACCTGCCCGGCGCGATCCAGCCGACCCGGTATCCCGGCGCCAGGCATTTCGAGAACGACCCGCAATGCAGCACTCTGCCGTCCCGGTCGCAGGCCTTGACCGGCAAGGGACGCGCGCGCCCGAAATAAAGCTCCCCGTAGACATCGTCTTCGATCAACGGAATGTCGTGCCGCGCCAGCAAAGCCGCCAGCTCGCGCTTCGCGGCGTCTGGCATCAGGCTGCCCGTGGGGTTCTGGAAGTTGGACATGATCCAGCAGGCGCGCGGCCGGTAGCGTTCGATGGCCTGCGCCAGGGCTTGCAAGTCGATGCCGGTGCGCGGGCTGGTGGGCACCTCCACCGCGTGCAGCTTCATCCGCTCCAATGACTGCAGCGTGGCATAGAAAGCGGGCGATTCGATCAGGACGGTGTCGCCCGGCCGCGTCACCGCGGTCAGCGCGAGCTGCAGCGCTTCCAGCGCGCCGTTCGTAATGACCAGATCGTCGGCCTGCACGTCCATCCCGTCGATCAGGTAGCGCACGGCGATCTGGCGCCGCAGGTCCGGGTTGCCGGTGAACATATCCGACACGCTGCTCCAGGGGTCCATGCGGCGCAGACCCGTCTTCAGCGCGCCGGCCAGCTTGACCAAGGGGAACAGCGTCGGCGCGGGAAACGCCGATCCGAAAGGAATGGTGCGAGGGTCCCGCATGGCGCCCAGGACATCGAAAACGAGACCGGCGATGTCCACCGGGCCGGGGATGCCATCGGGCCGCGTGGTGTCCGGTTCCGGCGGGGTCCGCCGGCGCAGGGTCACGTAGTACCCGGAGCGATCGCGCGCCTGGATATACCCCTTGGCCTCCAACAGGTAGTAGGCCTGGAAGATCGTGGATGCGCTGACACGTCGGGCCGCGCTGGCCTGCCTGACCGAGGGCAGGCGGTCGCCTGGCCGCAGGGTGCCCGCCTCGATCGAGCGGACGATGTCGGCGGCCACCGCTTCATAGCGCGTCTGGCGAGGCGCCTGGGCCGGTTCCCATGTCATGTTCTTCACCTCCGATCGGACGGATGGACTGTACGGCAGCGCAGCCGCCGAAAACAGTTCCACTTCGGCGCGAATGCGACCATATCAGTTGCATCGCTGAAGAGCTGCCGCGACGGCGCAATCGCGCTCCGGCACGGGACTTGCTCCCGGGCGGCCCGCCCGATACAGCAAGTAACGTGCGGTACTATTTCCGCTGCGCGCATCCTGCGCGGCCATTTCCCAATGCGACTCATGCGACCGACTCCGAAAGACGACCTGCCGGTTTATCTCGGCGTTGCCGCGCTCAGCGTGGCCATTTTCGCGATCGACGTCGTCACCCCGATCGGGGTGGCGGTGTGGGTCTTCTACATGCTGCCGGTGGTGCTCAGCGTTTTCCAGCGACAGAAGCACCTGCCGGTGATGGTGGCCTTCATGGGGCTGATCTTCATCGTTGCCGGCACCTTCCTGCCCCTGGGCGGCGACGTCCCGATGCAGAACATGATGAACCGCACGTTCGGGGTGGTCACCCTGTTCGCGACGGCGCTGCTGGGAATGCAGGTCATCACCGCGCGGCTGGACGCACAGCGGCTTATCTGGCTTCAGCAGGGGGAAGGCACGCTCGCGCAGGCCCTGCTGGGCGAACAGAGCGTGCACGATATCGGCCGCAACGCGCTGCGGGCGCTGGCCGAGGTGATGGACGTGCAGGTGGGCGCCCTGTATCGGCTGGAACGGGGCGCGCTGACATGGATTGCGGGCTACGGCCAAGACCAGCCGGGCGCCGCCGAGGCGGCTGAGGCATCGCAGGCGCGCGGGCTCAGCCTGGAGGTGGCGGCCGAAGGCAACCCCAAGGTGCTGCGCGACCTGCCGGCGGACTACGTCCGCGTGAACAGCGGGATCGGCGAAGCGCCGCCTCGCACCCTCGTCATCGCGCCGGTCATGGCGGATGGTCGCGTGCAGGGGGTTCTCGAGCTCGGGTTCCTGCATAACCGCGAGGACTTTTCGCTTGAACTGGACCTGTTGCGCGCCGCCGGCGAAGTCGTCGGCGTCGCCCTGCGCTCGGCGCTCTACCGCGAACATCTGAAGGAGCTGCTCGAGGAAACGCAGCGGCAAAGCGAGGAGCTGCAGACCCAGCAGGAAGAATTGCGGGTCTCCAACGAGGAACTGGAGGAACAGGGTCGCGCGCTGCGCGAATCGCAGGCGCGGCTGGAGCAGCAGCAATCCGACCTGATCCAGAGCAACGCGCAACTGGAAGAGCACACGCAGCGGCTGGAGCGCCAGAAGCAGGAATTGCTCAAGGCGCGCGAGACGCTGGAAATCAATGCGCGCGAGCTTTCGCGGGCCAGCCGGTACAAGTCGGAATTCCTGGCCAACATGTCGCACGAGCTGCGCACCCCGCTGAACAGCTCGCTGATCCTGTCGCAAATGCTGGCGGACCCGAAGAAATCGGCGTCGCTGCCGCCGGAGGAAATCCAGCGCTACGCCCGCACCATTCATTCCGCCAATGCGGACTTGCTGTCGCTCATCAACGACATCCTGGACCTGTCGAAGATCGAGGCAGGCCACGTGGACCTGGAGCCGGAAACCGTATCGGCTGCCGGCGTGCTCGAGCCGATCCGCCAGATGTTCGAACCCATTGCGGCCGGCAAGCAGCTGGGGTTCCGCATCGACATCGACGAGAACGCGCCCCAGACTTTCGTGACCGATCCGGCCAAGCTGCAGCAGGTGCTGAAGAATCTGCTGGCCAATGCCTTCAAGTTCACGGAGAGCGGCGAAGTGGTGCTGTCGGTGCGGGGGGCCGGTCCGGGCCGCCTGGCGTTCGCCGTGCGCGACACCGGCATCGGCATCCCGCCCCACCAGCAGGAGGTCATCTTCGAGGCCTTCCGCCAAGCCGATGGCACCACCAGCCGCAAATACGGCGGCACCGGGCTGGGCCTGTCGATTTCGCGTGAGCTCGCGCGGCTGCTCGGCGGCGAACTGCGCGTGGAAAGCGCCGTGGGCGAAGGCAGCACCTTCACCGCGGAGATCGCCACCAACCTGGAAGCCGTCGTGCAGCGAGGCGCCTCGGCGCCGGCAGGCGGCGAAGCCGGCCCTTCTGGCGCTCTGGCCGCTCCGGCCGCCGCTTTCCCGATGAATTCCGCCGCGGCGGCTGCAGGCAACGACGGCCGCGCCGCGGCCGAAATTCGGCCCCCGGCCCAGTCCCCGCAGCCAGCGGCGGCGGCGACGCCATCCGCGCCGGAGCCCAGGCCCCAGCGCGATACGGCACTGGCGTTGGCGCAGCCCCGGCCGGGCAGCTTCCGGCCGGCCCGCGGCGACCTGGAACAGCGCAATTTCGACCGGCTGGTCCTGGTCATCGAGGACGACGAGCGCTTCGCGGACATTCTTTACGACCTGGCGCACGAGCTGCGCTTCGATTGCGTGCTGGTATCCAACGGCGGGGAAGCCGTGCGGCTGGCGCGGGAGCTGCGGCCCAGCGGCATCCTGCTGGACGTGGGCCTGCCCGATCAGTCGGGGCTCAGCGTGCTGGACCAGCTCAAGCACGATCCCGCGACGCGTCACATTCCCATCCACGTCGTCTCGGTGGCGGACCACGTGCAGACCGCGCTGGAACTGGGCGCGGTCGGCTATGCGCTGAAGCCGGTGGCGCGCGAAGAACTGGTGGAGGCCTTCGGCCGGGTCGAGGAAAAGCTGCAGCGGCGAGCGCGCCGTATCCTGGTGGTCGAGGACGATCCGGACCTGCGCGAAAGCATCTCGCTGCTGCTGGCGGGCGACGACATCGAAATCACTACCGCCGGCACCGTGGCGGATGCCCTGCGGCACCTGTCGGACCGCACCTTCGATTGCATGGTGATGGACCTGATGCTGCCGGACGCCTCCGGGTACGACCTGCTCGAGCAAATGGGCAGCGGCCGCAAATACGCATTCCCGCCGGTCATCGTCTATACCGGCCGCGCGCTCACTCGGGACGAAGAACAGCGCCTGCGCCGCTATTCGCGGTCCATCATCATCAAGGGCGCCAAGTCGCCGGAGCGGCTGGTCGATGAAGTGACCCTGTTCCTGCACCGTGTGGAAGCCTCGCTGCCGCCCGACCAGCAAAAGCTCCTGATGCAGGCCCGCCAGCGTGACATGGTGTTCGAAGGCCGCCGCATCCTGCTCGTGGAAGACGACGTGCGGAACATTTTCGCCCTGTCCAGCGTGCTGGAGCCGCTGGGGGCGGAGCTGCTGGTGGCGCGCAACGGACGCGAGGCGCTGGACGCGCTGGCGAAGGACGCGCACGTGGACATCGTGCTGATGGACCTGATGATGCCGGAAATGGACGGCCTGACGGCGACGCGGGAGATCCGCAAGAAGCCGGCGTTGCGCGACCTGCCCATCATCGCGCTGACCGCCAAGGCGATGACCGACGACCGCAAGAACTGCCTGGAGGCGGGCGCCAACGACTACATCGCCAAACCCATCGACGTCGATAAACTGGTGTCGCTATGCCGCGTATGGATGCCCAAGTGAATGCCGGCGCCGACGAAACGCTGTTCGACATCGAGCTGAAATTGCTGCTGGAGGGCGTGTACCTGCGCTACCAGCACGATTTCCGCGGCTATGCCGTGGCCTCGATGCGCCGGCGCGTGCGGCAGGCAATGGACCACTTCAACTGCAGCACCGTCACGCAGCTGCAGAACATGGTGCTGCACGAGCCAGCCGTATTCGCGCAGATGCTGCAGTACTTCACCGTGCAGGTCAGCGAAATGTTCCGCGACCCGGATTATTTCCGTGCCGTGCGCGAACATGTCGTGCCGGTGCTCAAGACGTATCCTTCGGTGAAAATCTGGGTGGCCGGATGCAGCAGCGGCGAGGAAGTCTGGTCGCTGGCGATTCTGCTGCACGAGGAAGATCTGCTGTCGCGCGCCTTGATCTATGCCACCGACATCAATACCGAGGCGCTGCGCGCGGCCGAGAGCGGGATCTACCCGGTCGACCGTATCGCGCAGTTCAGCCGCAATTACCGCGAAAGCGGCGGCACGGCGTCGCTGTCGGATTACTACACGTCCAACCTGCACGATGCCCGCTTCGACCGGCGGCTGCGTGAACACATCGTGTTTGCCGACCATAGTCTGGCCACCGATAGCGTGTTCTCCGAAGTGCACTTCATTTCCTGCCGCAACGTCCTGATCTATTTCAACCGCGAGCTGCAGGACCGTGCCGCCCGCCTGTTTCACGAATCGCTGGTGCGGCGCGGCTTTCTCGGGCTCGGCGCGAAGGAAAGCCTGCGCTTCACCGCGCAGGCCAGCCGGTTTGCGGAAATCGCGCCGCGCCAACGGATCTATCAACGCCTATGACCCGATCGCCCTACGCGCAGGCCATGACCGAGCTGGTCGCCATCGGCGCCTCCGCCGGCGGTGTGGATGCGATCGGCCGGCTGCTGCAGGCATTGCCCAAGGATTTTCCGGCCGCCATTGCCATCGTGCTGCATCTGCCGCCCGACCGCGTCAGCCTGCTGCCCGACCTGTTCGCCGCGCGCTGCGTCTTGCCCGTCAAGGAAGTCGAGGACAAGGAATTCATCGTACCGGGCGTCGTGTACATCGCCGCGCCGAACTATCACATGCTGGTCGAGCCCGACCGCTCCTTCGCGCTGTCGCAGGACGAGGCGGTCAATTTTTCCCGGCCGTCGATCGACCTGTTGCTGGAATCGGCCGCGGCAGCGTACCGCGACCGGCTGCTTGGCATCGTGCTGACCGGCGGCAGCCCCGATGGCGCCGCCGGGCTGAAGCGTGTGCGCGAACTCGGCGGACGCGCCTGGGTGCAGGACCCCGACAGCGCCGATGCCCCTGCGATGCCCGCCAGCGCCATTGCAATGGCGGGTGCCGACCGCATCATGTCCATGGGGACGCTGGCGTGCGCGCTGGCGGATTTGGGCAAACACGCAAGAAAGAACGGGAACCCTGACCGTGAGTGAGAACATCAACATACTGGTCGTCGACGACATCGCTCAGAACCTCGTCGCCATCGAAGCCCTGCTGGCCCGGCCCGGCATCAGCGTCCTGAAGGCGCATTCCGGTGTGGAAGCCTTGGAGCTGTTGCTGGTCAACGAGGTGGCGCTGGCGCTGGTCGACGTGCAGATGCCGCAGATGAACGGTTTCGAGCTGGCGGAGCTGATACGCGGCAGCGAGCGCACGCGCAGCGTGCCGCTGATTTTCCTGACGGCCGGCACCCAGGAACGCGAGGCGCATTTCCGCGGCTATGAGGCCGGCGCGGTGGACTTTCTTTACAAGCCCATCGACAGCGACGTGCTGGTGAGCAAGGTCAATATCTTCGTCGAGCTCTATACCCAGAAGAAGCTGCTTGCCCGCCAACTGGAAGAACTGCGCCAGGCGCTGACGCTGAACGAAATGTTCACCGCCGTGCTCGGGCACGACCTGCGCAACCCTTTGTCCGCGGTGCTGCACGGATCCGAGCTGCTGCTGCGCGGCTCGGACAACCCGGAAGCGGTCAAGAAGAACGCGCACCGCATCCGCTTCAGCGCGGGGCGGATGGCGCGGATGGTGGAACAGCTGCTGGACGTCGCGCGCATTCGCTCCAACGGCCTTGTGCTGCAGCGGGTGCGCACCGATTATGCCGACGTCTGCCGCGCCATCATCGAAGAGATCGCCGACGCGGCGCAGCGGGAACGCGTGCGGTTCAGCATGGACGGCGACACGCTGGGCGCCATCGATGTCGACCGGTTTTCCCAGGTGATTTCGAACCTGCTGGGCAATGCGTTGCAACACGGCGAGGCGGACAGCGAGGTGTCGCTGTCCATCGACGGCCAGCACCCCGATCGCATCGTGGTGCGGGTCTGGAACCGCGGCGCCATCCCGCCCGAACATCTGCCGAACCTGTTCAACCCCTTCCAGGCGAGCCTCGAAAGCCGGGCGTCCAAGAACGGGCTCGGCCTTGGGCTCTACATCGTCAAGAAGTTCGTGGACGCGCACGGCGGCGAGGTCATCGTGCACTCCACGCCGGCCGATGGCACGCGCTTCGACATCGTCATGCCGCGCGCCGCCGGCGGCGAATCCGGCACAGCCGCTTGATACCCAGCCACTGCTGCGCAAGAAAGGTATCGCCGTAGTCGCGCCCGCCCGCCTCGGGCAATTGATCGGCGATTCCGGTGGGCCCGAAGCGGCCGTCGAAGCGGGCGGTACGGAACAGAATGTCCCAGACCGGGAAGATGACGGCGTAATTGCTGCCCACGACCTTGCCGGTCGGCGTCGCCTCGTAGGCGATGGCATGGTGCTCGCGGTGGAAGCGGGGGCTGACGATCAGGCGTTCGCCCAGCCGTCCGAACCCGATGCGCAGGTTGGCATGCGAAACGCTTTCGACCAGTTGCAGGATGGCGACGACTGCCACGAACTGCGCCGGCGGCACCCCGATCAGCTGCGACACGATGACGATGACCACGTCGTGCAGCACGTCGTCCAGCAGATGATTGCGGTTGTCGCTCCACATCGTCATCTGGCGCTGGCTGTGGTGCACCGCGTGCAAGGCCCACATCCACTCGAAGTTGTGCTGGGCCCGGTGGTAGAAGTATTCGACCAGGTCGAAGATGACCAGGTATATCGCCAGGCTGACCAGCGGGTGGTCCGTGACGCCGGGCCACAGGTTGTCCAACTGCAACGTGGACAGGCCCCACACGTGCAGCTCGCCGAAGATGCTGTCCCAGAAGGGGTCGATGGCGAAGAACAGCGCCACCCGGAACAGTCCCAGGCGATGAATGATGGTGTAGAGGATGTCTACCCGCACCGCCCGGCGGTCCGTGATCGCCTCGACTGGCCGCCAGCGCTGCAGCGGGCCGATCACGCACACCAGCACTGCGATCTGCAGTATGCCGGCGATCAGCCACAGCGTGGCGTCGTAGGCGTCTTCCGCCACGCTGGCCAGCCCGAGCTGGTACAGCACAGGCTGGATGACGGACTCGAACAAGGCGTCCTGGCAGATACCGATGAAATGATTGAATGTGTCCAACATCGCGATAGCAGAACCGATCAAACTGACGATGAAACGAGATCACCGGACAGGCGGCGATTCCGTGCCGGCCTGTGGCCGGTGCGCCGCCACCCATCCGCGATACGCCGGGTGCCGGTCCAGGGTTTCGAAACAGAAGCCGCGGGCCTGCAGCCCGGTGATCAGGGGTTCGAGAACGGCGGGGGCCCAGGGGTCCTGCCGCGACCAGATGCCCAGATGCGCCATGAGGATGTCGCCGGGCCGGATGGAAGCAAGCGCTCGCGACAGCAGCCGGCTGTTGGAATACTTGTCGCTGGGCAGCTCGTCGCCCAGGAAACCGGCGGGCGACCATCCCACGTGGCGATACCCGCACGCCTCCGCGGCCTTGAGCAGCGCGGGTGAGGTTTTTCCGCCGGGCGCCCGGAACAGCGGCAGCATGTCATGGCCCGTCATCTCGCGAAAACGCGCCGCCGACTTCCGCAATGCGTCGCAATACTGCTGCGCGGTGAAGATCTCGCGCTTGCCCGCATTGGGCCCGGCGCTCGGGCGCATCAGGAACCTGCCGTCGGGCAGATCCTTTTGCCAATAGACGTGATCGTAGGTGTGGCTGCCGAAGACGTCGCCGTCAGCCACGCGGGCGCGCCACCAGGGCGCCCAGTGATCGTCCAGCGAGCTGCCATCGGTCTGGGTGCGCTCGTTGGCCAGGAAGAAGGTGACCTTGACGTGATGCCGCGCCAGTACGTCGGCGACCAATGGCGCCACGCCCATGTGGCCGGTGTCGAAGGTCAGGTAGAGGGGTTTGGCGCAGGAGGCCGGCGCCGCCGCCCCGGTTGCGGTGACGAGCGCCAGCACGGCGCCGAACGTGCCGCGCGCCGCCGCGCCGGCCGTTGCCCGCAGGCCGCGGCGACGGGCGGGGCGGGCCGCGGCGCTATCGCATCGAGACATGGTCCAGGGTCCAGACGCCGTGCGGCGAGCGGCCCACGCTCACCTGTCGCACGACTTCCTTCTTGTCGATATCGATGACGGAAAGCTTGCGCGCCCAGCGCGACGTGACGAGCAGCGTCTTGCCGTCCGCCATCAGGTCCATGCAGTCCGGACCGCCGGGCGCCGGATATTCGGCCACCACCTTCAGCGCTTTGAAGTCGATGCGGCTGATGGTATTGGCGGCGCGGTTGCTGACGAAGATGTGCTGGCCGTCGCCCTGCGAACGGAAGGCGTGCGCGCCCTTGTTGGTTTTCAGGCGCGTGATGAGCTTGGGCGTGGCGCCGCTGATGTCGTAAGCCTCGACGTACTCGTCGCCCGTCAGCGCCACCAGCATCACCTTGTCGCCGGGCACGATATAGACGTCGGCGGGGGTCTTGCCGACCGGCAGCTTCCAGCGCACGTTCTGCGTGGCCAGGTCGATGGCGATCACTTCGTCGCTATCCTGCAGCGAGACGTAGGCCGTCGTGCTCTTGCTGTCGATGCCGATATGGCTGGGCGTCTTGCCCGCCGGCACCCGCTTGAGCAGCTTCAGATCGAAGCCTTCCGCGCGCGGCACGTACTGATAGATGTCGATGTGATCGAGCCGGTTCGCCGCGGTGACGAAATACTTCATGTCCGGCGAAAAGCGCAGCTGATAGGGGTCCACGATACCGCTCAGCGTGCGTTGCACCTGTCCGGTGCGCGGGTCCACCAGCGTCAGCGAATCGCCGACCGAATTGGCGACGATCAGGGATTTCTGGTCGGGCGAAAAATAGAGGTGGTGCGGCTCCTTGCCCGTGGGGATGCGGCGCAGCTCCTTGTAGGTGGCGGGGTCGATGACGCTGATGGAGGCGTCCAGGGAATTCAGTACGAAAATCGGGCCGCTGTGCTTGGACACGGCCGTCTGGCCTTCGGCATGGGCGGACGAGAGAAACGCGAGGCAGGCGGCGATCAAGGCGCCGGCGGCGAAAGGCTTGAGCTTCAAGTGGGATCTCTCAGTATCGGAAAAAAGCGCCCTGAATTTTGACATACGGACCGTGATGGCGCGCGCCGTCGGGCGCCGGAAACCGCCGCGCGCGGCGGATATCGGAACCGTCCGGGCGGCGCCTCGCCGGCGCGTTGCGCCGCGGCAACACGCCGGGCGCCGGACTTGGAGCGGCGCGCCCGGGGAAAGTTCGATCCCCGCCCGTAAAATCGTCGCCATCGCGGCACCGCCCGCCCCGCCATCGCCTTCGGGTTTTCAACGCCTTCCTCGATGTCCTCATCCATTCCGCCTGCCCCTCCCCAGGACGCGTTAGCGCCGCCCGAGCTCGTCTGGACGGAAAACGGCGCGCCGCAACGCGCGCGCTGGCGTTCGGAAAGCGGCGCGGCGCCGCCCAGGCGCGTCGTCGTCGCCGACGACGCGATGACGGCGGACGCGGCCTACCGGTTGGCCTGCGAAGGCACGGCGCTGCTATGGCGCGGCGATTATCACAATGCGCGGCAGCTGCTGCAGGCCATGGCCCGGCGCATCGACCGGCGCGCGGCCGACTCCGGCAAAAAGCGTCCCCCCGCGGCCTATCCCGAGGCCTTCCACCTGCATCGCCAGGCGCGGGCGCAGCGGGCGCGCACGCTCGGTATGCTGCTCGTTCCGGTCGGCGTTGGCCACGTGCTGGCCTTGCGGCGGGCGCCCGACGTGGCCCAAGCCTGCCAGGACGTCTACGGAGACGCCGACCGCCCATATGTCGCGTCGCTGCGTGAGCTGCTGGGATTGATCGGTGCCCGCCAATGGCGCGAAAAAGGGGTCCCGGTCGCCGGCGTGGGAACCATCCACCCGCACTACGGCGTGTATTCCCCGGTGCGCGGCGAGTATCTGGACCTGGTCGCGCAGGCGACGCTGCCCGCGCTGGATCTGGCCTTCGACATCGGAACGGGAACGGGCGTGATCGCCGCCTTGCTCGCCCGCCGGGGCGTGCGCCGGGTGATCGCCACGGATCAGGATCCGAGGGCGCTGGCCTGCGCCGCCGAAAACATCGGGCGCCTGGGGTTGACCGGTCATGTGGCCTTGATACGGGCCGACCTGTTCCCGGATGGCCGCGCGCCGCTGATCGTGTGCAACCCGCCCTGGGTGCCGGCCCGGCCCGCGGCGCCCATCGAGTACGCCGTCTACGACCCGGAATCCCGGATGCTGCGGGGCTTTCTGGCCGGGCTGGCGGCGCACCTGACCGATGAAGGCGAGGGATGGCTGATCCTCTCGGATCTTGCCGAGCATCTCGGACTGCGCCGCCGCGACGAATTGCTCGCCTGGATCGCGCAGGCCGGCCTCGAAGTCGCCGGCCGTCTCGACACGCGGCCGGCGCACCGCAAGGCGGCCGACGCGGCCGATCCGCTGCATGCCGCGCGCGTGCGGGAAGTGACGTCTCTCTGGCGATTGCGCCGGCCGGTCTGAACCGGCGCGGCGGCGGCCGGATTAAGATGAGCGCTGACCGTCTGCCGATGACGATGCATGACGGCAAGCCACCACATCGAGAGGGACCCATCGTGACCGACGTTTTTGATCCCGCCCCCGCGGCCGCACTGCTGGCGCAGGCATGGCGGGAAGGACGACAGCTGCAAGCCCTTCCCCCGGACGTCCGTCCGGCCGACCTGCGGCAGGGCTACGCCGTGCAGGACGCATTCATCAAGGCCCGCATCGCGGACACCGGCGACCGCGAGGCCGGCTGGAAACTGGGCGTGGGCAGCGCCGCGGCCATGCGCGCGGGCGGCCTGGACCGCCCGCTGATCGGGCGGGTGCTGGACAGGCACCGGTACCCCGCCGGCGCCACGGTGCCCATCGCCTGCAGGACGCCCGTCACGGTGGAGTTCGAAGTTGCCTTCGTGCTGGGACGCGATATCGCGCCGGGCGCGGCGCCGGCCGATCCCATGCGCGCGGTGGCTTCCACGCACATCGCCTTCGAGCTGGTGCTGTCGCGCTTCATCGACCGGCGCGCCGTGGGCTGGCCCAGTTTCGTCGGCGACAACGTGGGGTTCGAGGCGTCCATCCTGGGGCCGCAAATCGATGCGGCCGACATCGCGCGCGGCGTGGCGACAGTCGCCGTGTACGCCGACGGCACGCACATGGGCGGCGGCCTGAGCGGCGACCAGGGCGTGGACCCCATGCAGGCGCTGCGCTTTCTGTTCGACCATGCCTGCGATTACGGCATCACGCTGCGCGCTGGCGACGTCGTAACCGCCGGCGCGGTGGCGCGCGCCTTCGACATCGCACCCGGCAAGACGGACCTGAGCGCCGACTTCCTGGGCAAGACGCTGAACGTGCAGGTGGCAACCGCCGGAGCTTGACCCCGGCGCATCCTCAGCGGCGCAAGGCCTGCCGCGCGGGTTCGCCCCATTGCCTGGCCCGCTGCGATCGGCGCGCCGGGTTTGGCAGGCCGCCGCGCGGCCGCCCGCATGGCGGCTTGCGCGGCGCGCCGCAGTCAGCCCTTCCGATCCGGCACCGCGTCCAGCGCCGCCGATATCCAGCCCTTCAAACGCAACAGATCCGCGGCAAGCGCACGCGCGACGACCGATGGCGCGTCCGGCGTCGCCTGCTGGACGGCTATCGCGGCAGCGCGCGAGCCGACGTTGCGGCCCTGGAAGACGCCATCCTGCGCTTTGCCGCGATGGCGCAGTCGCTGGGCGACCGTCTGGTGGAAGCGCGCTCTTCGTCCTGACCGAGGGCAGCGGGGTGCGCGCCGCCGACGGCCTCGCGATTTTGAAATAAGCGCGCACCCGGCCGATACCATCCTTCAAGGTCTTGGTGTACCTTACTGCGGAGCTGCGGGATTCCCCCGCGGCGCCCCGGCATAAGGAGCACGCGACGCATGAAGCCCGGCATACTGGCCATCGACATCGGAGGCACCGGCCTGAAGGCCACCGTCGTCAACGAAAAGGGTCAGATGCTCGCTGAACGGATGCGCGTTCCAACGCCGCACCCCTGCCCGCCCGAGGCGCTGCTGGAAAACGTCCAGCGCATGGTCGCCGCCCTGCCGGCCTTCGACCGCATTTCCGTGGGGTTTCCGGGAGTCGTCCGCGACGGCCGCGTGCTGACGGCGCCCAATCTGGATACCCGCCTGTGGGCGGGCTTCCCGCTCGAGCAGGCGATTTCCCGCGCCTTCGGCGGCAAGCCCACGCAGATGCTCAACGATGCGGATATGCAGGGCCTGGCCCTGGTCAGCGGCCGCGGGCTGGAATTCGTGATGACGCTGGGCACAGGCGTGGGCACCGCGCTGTTCCGCGACGGCGAGCTCATGCCCCATATGGAGCTGGCGCACCACCCCATACACAAGGACAAGACCTACGACGAATATCTGGGGGAAGCGGCGCGCAAGGCGATCGGCAAAAAACGATGGAACCGACGGGTCCTGCGGGCGCTCGAATTGGTGGATATCCTGTTCATGCCGGATCGCATCTACATCGGCGGCGGCAACGCCGCGCGGCTGGACCTGCCGTCGGACCGCCACATCGCCGTGGGTTCCAATGACGCCGGCCTGGAAGGCGGCGCGGCGTTGTGGCGCAAGAACGGCCGGATCGTTGCGGTGCCGTAGCGGGAGCAGGCGTCCGGCGCGGATGCACGGCGCGCCGCCCGCAGTCCCCGGGCATGGCGTTTGCGGTGTGCGCCAGTTTATCCGCGTTAAGCCAGAGAGAGGCCTCATGAACACTTCCCCGTCTTCCGCTGCCGCGAACAACGACGAACGCCTGGACCTGCTGTGCATCGACACGCTGCGCACGCTCGCGATGGACGCGGTGCAGAAAGCCAATGCCGGGCACCCCGGCACCCCCATGGCGCTGGCGCCCGTGGCCTACACGCTGTGGCACGACTTCCTGCGCTACGACCCCGCGCACCCGGACTGGCCCAACCGCGACCGCTTCGTGCTGTCGGCCGGCCATGCGTCCATGCTGCTCTACGGGCTGCTGCACCTGGCCGACGTCGTGGAAATCGATGCCGACGGCCGGCTCACCGGACGCCCGGCCGTCAGCCTGGACGACATCAGGCAATTCCGCCAGCTCGACTCGAAGACGCCGGGCCATCCTGAATACCGCCTGACCACCGGCGTGGAAACGACCACGGGCCCCCTGGGCCAGGGCTGCGGCAACAGCGTGGGCATGGCCATCGCGCAGCGCTATCTGGCGCAGCGCTTCAACCGCCCCGGCCTGGACCTGTTCGACTACAACGTCTACGTCATCTGCGGCGACGGCGACATGATGGAAGGCGTGTCCGGCGAAGCCGCGTCCATCGCCGGCCATCTGGGCCTGTCCAACCTCTGCTGGATCTACGACAACAACACCATCAGCATCGAAGGCCATACCGAACTGGCCTTCAGCGAAGACGTGGCGGCGCGCTTCGAGGCGTACGGCTGGAAGACGCTGCACGTGCGCGATGCGAACGACCGGCTCGCGATGGCGGCGGCGCTGCGCGAGTTCCAGGCCACCCAGGACCGCCCCACGCTGATCGTCGTCGATAGCGTCATCGGCTTCGGCGCGCCGCACAAGCACAATACCGCCGCCGCCCACGGCGAGCCGCTGGGCGAAGAGGAAGTGCGCCTGACCAAGCAGGCCTACGGCTGGCCGCAGGATGCCCACTTCCTGGTGCCCGACGAGGTGCGCCACCGCCTGCGCGACGCCATGGCGGCGCGGGGAGCGCCCGCCTATGCGCAGTGGGAAGAGGCGCTGTCGAAGCTGCAGGAAAGCGAGCCCTCGCTGGCCGAGGACCTGCGCCGCATGCGGCAAGGCCAGATGCCGGCCGGCTGGGATGCCGATGCGCCGGTCTTCGACGCCGAGGCCAAGGGCATGGCCACCCGCGAATCCGGCGGCAAGGCGCTGAATGCCTTTGCCAGGCGCATTCCCTGGCTGCTCGGCGGCGCGGCCGACCTGGCGCCGTCCACCAAGACCTTGCTGACCTTCGATGGCGCCGGCAGCTTCCAGCGCGGCAGCTACGGCGGCCGCAATATGCATTTCGGCGTTCGCGAACATGCCATGGGGGCCATCGCCAACGGCATGGCGCTGTCGCATTTGCGACCCTACACCGCGACCTTCCTGATCTTCAGCGACTACATGAAGCCGGCCATCCGGCTTTCCGCGATCATGGAATTGCCGGTGATCTACGTATTCACGCACGACTCCATCGGCGTGGGCGAAGATGGCCCGACCCACCAGCCGGTGGAACAACTGGCGCAATTGCGGGGCACTCCCGGCCTGCGCGTGCTGCGCCCTTGCGACGCCAACGAAACGGTGGAAGCGTGGAAGGTCGCGCTGGCGCAGACCAACCGGCCGACCGCGCTGATCCTGACGCGTCAGCCGCTGCCCACGCTGGACCGCACGCGCTACGCCAGCGCCGCCGGGCTGACGCGCGGCGCCTACGTGCTGGCCGACTGCGCGCCGCAACGGCCGGCGGTCATCCTGATCGGCACCGGCAGCGAAGTACCGCTGTGCCTGCAAGCCTACGAGCAGCTGCGCGCCGAAGGCATCGCGGCCCGCGTGGTGTCCATGCCCAGCTGGGATCTGTTCGAGGAACAGGACCAGGCCTATCGCGACAGCGTGCTGCCGCCCGACGTGGGCGGGCGCGTCGCCGTGGAGCAGGCCGGGCGGCTGGGTTGGGACCGCTACGTCGGCGCCACCGGCGCCATGGTTGTCATGCATTCCTTCGGCGCCTCGGCGCCCATCGCCAAGCTGCAGGCGAAATTCGGATTCACGGTAGACAATGTGGTTCGCGCCGCGCGCGAGCAGGCCCAAAACAAAAGGAGCACACAATGACAGCAACAGCAAATCCATTGACGCGGCTGGCCGAAGCCGGACAGGCCATATGGCTGGACTTCCTCAGCCGCGAGTTCCTGGGACAGGGCGGCCTGGACAAACTGGTGCGCGAAGACAGCCTGACCGGCGTCACGTCCAACCCGTCGATCTTCGAAAAAGCGATGGGCCACGGCACCGCCTACGATGAACAGCTGCATGCCATCCTGTACCAGGCCGACGCCGAGCCGGGCGATGTCTACGAACAGCTCGCCGTGCGGGATATCCAGCAGGCCGCCGACGCGCTGCGGCCGGTCTACGACCGGCTCAACGGCAAGGATGGCTACGTCAGCCTGGAGGTTTCGCCTTATCTGGCTTACGACACCGAAGGCACCCTTGCCGAAGCGCGCCGGCTCTGGCAGGCGGTGGGCCGGCCCAATCTGATGATCAAGGTCCCCGGCACCCCGGCCGGCGTGCCCGCCATCCGTCAGCTGATCGCCGAGGGCATCAACGTCAACGTCACGCTGCTGTTCTCCCGGCAGGCGTATCGCGCCGTGGCGCAGGCCTATATCGAAGGGCTGGAAGCGCGAGCCAGGGAGGGCAAGCCGATCGACCGCATCGCCAGCGTGGCGAGCTTCTTCGTCAGCCGCATAGACACGCGCATCGACAAGAAGATCGACGAAGCGCTGAAACAGCCGGGGGCGGATACCGCCACGCTCAACGGCTTGAAAGGCAGGATCGCCATCGCCAACGCCAAACTGGCCTACCAGGATTACCTGGAGATGATCGGCGAGGACCGCTGGAAGGCGCTGGCCCAGCGCGGCGCTCAGCCGCAGCGCCTGCTGTGGGCGTCCACGGGCACCAAGAACCCTGCCTATCCGGCGACGCTGTATGTTGACCAGTTGATCGGCCCCGACACGGTCAACACCATGCCGACGGCCACCATGGACGCCTTCCGCGACAGCGGCACGGTGGCGCCCACTCTGACGCAGGACGTGGAAGACGCGCGGCGCGCCCTGGCGGACGCGGAACGCCTGAACCTGGACCTGGACGGCATCACGCGCGAACTGGTGCACGATGGCACGCGGCAATTCTGCGACGCCTTCGACGCCCTGCTGGCGGCGGTGGCGGCCAAGCGCCTGGCGTATCTGGGCGAGCAGATCAACGGCGTGTCGTACGACCTGCCCAAGCCCCTGTCCGAGGCGGTGGAGCAGTGCCTGGACCGCGCCCGCGCCGACGGCTGGACCCGCCGGCTGTGGCGCGGCGACGCCGCCATGTGGACCGGGCAGCAGGAAGACCGCTGGGTGGGTTGGCTCCCGGCCGGCCAGGGCCGCCAGATCGACGCCAACGCCATTGCCGCGCTGGCGCGCGACCTGCAGGCGGAACGCTATACGCACGCGGTGCTGCTGGGCATGGGCGGGTCCAGCCTGGGTCCCGAAGTGCTGGCGCAAACCCTGGGCGAAAGCGGCCAAGGGCTGGCGCTGCACGCGCTGGACTCCACCAACCCGGATGAGATCTGCGCCGTCGAGCGCGGCATCGACATCGCCCGCACGCTTTTCATCGTTTCGAGCAAGTCGGGATCGACGCTGGAGCCGGAAATCCTGAACGCGCATTTCCATGCCGCGGCGGTGGCCGCGCTGGGCGCCGAAGCCGCGGGCAGGCATTTCATCGCCATCACGGATCCGGGTTCCAAGCTGGAAGCCGCGGCGCGCGAGGCGGGCTATCGCGCCATCTTCCACGGTGACCCGACCATCGGCGGCCGCTATTCCGTCCTGTCGGTGTTCGGCATGGTGCCGCTGGGCGTGATGGGGCACAACGTCGCCCACTTCATGAAAACGACGCAGCCCATGGTGCGCGCCTGCGGTCCCACCTCGCCGCCCACGGTGAACCCGGGGTTCCGCCTGGGCGCCATCCTGGGTGAAGCCGCCAGGGCCGGTCGCGACAAGGTCACGATTTTCGCGTCGCCGAAGGTTGCCACGATCGGCTCCTGGCTGGAACAGCTGCTGGCCGAATCCACCGGCAAGCATGGCAAGGGCATCGTGCCGGTGGACCTGGAGCCCATCGGCTCTCCGGACGTCTATGGCCAGGACCGCGTCTTCGCCTATCTGCGCTGCGCCGAAGACGACAATGCCCAGCTCGACGCCAAGGTACAGGCCCTGGCCGCGGCGGGGCATCCCGTCATCCGCATCACCCTCCCCCGCGCGGCGGCGATCGGCCAGGAATTCTTCCGTTGGGAAGTCGCCACGGCGGTGGCCGGCGCCGTCATCGGCATTGATCCCTTCGACCAGCCCGACGTGGAAGCGAGCAAGGTCAAAACGCGCGCCCTGACCGACGCCTACGAGCGGACCGGCGAACTGGCGCCCGAAACGCCGATCGCCCAGGACGGCGACCTGGTGTTCTACGGCGATCGCGCGCTGGCGGCCGACGGCACCGTCGAAGGCGTGCTGAGGGCTCACCTGGGCCGGCTGCAGGCGGGCGACTATGCCGCCGTGCTTGCGTATATCGCGCGCAACGCCGCGCACGAACGGCAGATCGCCGCGCTGCGCGCTACCGTGCGCGACCGCCGCAAAGTGGCCACGGTGGGCGGCTTCGGTCCGCGCTTCCTGCATTCGACCGGCCAGGCATACAAGGGCGGCCCGAACAGCGGCGTGTTCCTGCAGATCACCGCCGACCCGGCCCGCGACCTGCCCGTGCCCGGCCGCAAGATCAGCTTCGGCACCGTGCAAGCCGCGCAGGCCATCGGCGACCTGCAAGTGCTGGCCGAACGCGGGCGCCGCTATCTGCGCGTACACATCCGCGGGGGCGACGTGGAAAGCGGCCTGGCCCGCCTCGTCAAGGCAGCCCGGCAAGTGTTGAACTGATTCGATCCCGGGGCGATGCGCGGCGCCGCCGCCCGCCCCGCCACCACGGAGAACCGTATGCAACTCGGATTGATTGGACTCGGGCGCATGGGCGCCAACATCGCGCGCCGCCTCATGCGGGGCAAGCACGAGGTGGTCGTGTACAACCGCAGCCTGGACAAGGTGAAGGAACTGCAGGCCGAGGGCGCGACGGGCGTGGACAACGTGGAAGCGCTGATCGCCAAACTCGCCAAGCCGCGCGCCGTGTGGGTGATGCTGCCGGCGGGCAACGTCACCGAGCACATGATCGAGACCCTGTCCAATCTGCTTGAGCCCGGCGACATCGTCATCGACGGCGGCAACACCATGTACAAGGACGACATCCGCCGCGCCAAGGCGCTGGCGGCGCGCAAGATCGAGTACGTGGACGTCGGCACCTCCGGCGGCATCTGGGGCCTGGAACGCGGCTACTGCATGATGATCGGCGGTGAGGACCGCGTGGTGCGCCACCTCGACCCCATCTTCTCCTGCCTGGCGCCCGGCCTGGGCGACATTCCCCGCACGCCGGGGCGCGAAGGCCGCGACGACCGCGCCGAACGGGGCTATATCCATGCCGGGCCGGCGGGCGCCGGCCACTTCGTCAAGATGGTCCACAACGGCGTCGAGTACGGCATCATGCAGGCCTACGCCGAAGGCTTCGACATCCTGAAGACCAAGGGATCGGACCAGGTGCCGGAAGACCAGCGGCTGAACATCGATGTGGCCGACGTGGCGGAAGTGTGGCGGCGCGGCAGCGTGGTGTCGTCCTGGCTGCTGGACCTGACGGCCATCGCGCTGGCGAAGGATCCGAAGCTCAGCAGCTTTTCCGGTGAAGTGGCCGACAGCGGCGAAGGCCGCTGGACCATCGACGCGGCGGTCGAACAGGCCGTGCCCGCGCCGGTGCTGGCCAGCGCCCTGTTCGCGCGCTTCCGCTCGCGCCAGGACGCCACCTTCGGCGACAAACTGCTTTCGGCCATGCGCTTCGGTTTCGGGGGGCATGTCGAGGAGAAGAAGTAATGGCCGTCGATACCCAAACCCCGCGGCCCTCCCGCGATCAGGTGGCGCCGCCGGTAAACCTGTTCCTGTTCGGCGCTCATGGCGATCTGGTCAAGCGCCTGCTGGTGCCGTCGCTGTACAACCTGACGCGCGACGGCCTGGTGGACGACGCGCTGCGCATCATCGGCGTGGACCACAACCAGGTCAGCGACGAAGCCTATCGTGAAAAGCTGGCGGACTTCATGCGCCAGCATGCCGCCAAGGGCGGCAAGCCCGGCTCGCAGGACGGGGGCGAAGGGGCGGCCGGTTTGGACGAGACCTTGTGGCGCGGACTGGCCCAGCGCATCTCGTACCTGGAAGGCGATTTCTTGGATGACAGCACCTACCAGGCGATCGCCCAGCGCATCGCTTCGTCGGGCACGCGCAACGCGATCTTCTACCTGGCGACCGCGCCGCGCTTTTTCTGCGAGGTCATCCAGCGCCTGGCGCATGCCGGCCTGCTGGAAGAAACCGACGGCCAGTTTCGCCGCGTGGTGGTGGAAAAGCCTTTCGGCTCCGACCTGAAGACGGCTCAGGAACTGAACGCCGGCATTCTCGGCGTCATGGACGAGCGCCAGGTCTACCGGATCGATCATTACCTGGGCAAGGAAACGGTGCAGAACATTTTGGTCAGCCGGTTCGCCAACGGGCTGTTCGAGGCGTTCTGGAACAACCACTACGTCGATCACGTGCAGATCACGGCGGCGGAAACGGTGGGCGTGGAGCAACGCGGCAACTTCTACGAACGCACAGGGGCGCTGCGCGACATGGTGCCCAATCACCTTTTCCAGCTGCTCGCCATGACGGCCATGGAGCCGCCCGCCGCCTTCGGGGCAGACGCCGTGCGCACCGAAAAAGCCAAGGTCATTGCCGCCATCCGGCCGCAGTCGCCGGAAGAGGCGCGGCGCAACTCCGTGCGGGGCCAGTACACCGCCGGTGAAATCAACGGCGCGCGCGTGGCCGGCTACCGCGAGGAGCCGCGCGTGGCGCCGGACAGTTGCACCGAAACCTACGTGGCGCTGAAGCTGTGGGTGGACAACTGGCGCTGGGCCGGCGTGCCGTTCTATCTGCGCACGGGCAAGCGCCTGAGCGTGCGCGACACCGAGATCGCCATCTGCTTCAAGCCCGCGCCGATGTCGCCCTTCCGCGACACGCACGTGCACCGCATGCGCCCGAACTACCTGATCATCCAGATCCAGCCTGACGAAGGAATGTGGTTCGACTTCCAGGCCAAGCGGCCGGGGACCACGCTGGAGATCGACAATATCCGCATGGGCTTCGCCTATTCCGACTTCTTCGCGATGCAGCCGTCGACGGGGTACGAAACGCTGCTGTACGACTGCATGATCGGCGACCAGACGCTGTTCCAGCGGGCCGACAACATCGAAAACGGCTGGCGAGCGGTGCAGCCCTTCCTGGATGCATGGGAAGGCTGCAAGGACGTGCAGTACTACCCCGCCGGCAGCGATGGGCCCGAAGCGGCCGACGAACTGCTGCGGCGGGACGGTCGCGCATGGCACAGCCTGAAGTAGCGCCGGCGCCGCCGCGCATCCGCCTGCTGGTTTCGGATGTGGATGGCACGCTGGTGCGCCCGGACAAGACCATCGGTTCGCGCACGTTTGCGGCGGTGCGCGCCCTGCGCGACGCCGGCGTGGCCTTCACGCTGGTCAGCAGCCGGCCGCCGCGCGGCATGGCGCCCCTGGTCCGGCAACTGGAAATCGATGCCCCCACCGCGGCATTCAATGGCGGGGCCATCGTCGATCCGTCGGGGCGGACGATGGAATCGCACCCCCTCACCCCCGCGAATGCGCGCACGGCGCTGACCCTGTTCGAAAGCCGCCCGGTGGAAACCTGGGTCTTCGCCGACGACCGATGGCTGCTGCGCGATCCGGCCGGCCCCTACGTCCCGCTGGAACGGCATACCCTGGGCTTCGACGCCACCGTGGTGGACAGCTTCGAACCCTATTCCGACCGTATCGGCAAGATCGTCGCCGCCAGCGCCGACGCTCAGGAGCTGATGCGTCTGGAAAGCGAAATCAATCCGCTGATCGCGCCGGATGCCTATGCCGTGCGGTCGCAGGCCTATTACCTGGACGTCACCCACGCGCGCGCCAACAAGGGCGAGGCCGTGGCGGCGCTGGCCCGCCATCTGGGGGTGCCGCTGGCCCAGACGGCCGTCATCGGCGACGGCGAAAACGACGTGCCGATGTTCGAGCGCGCCGGCTTTTCCATCGCGATGGGCCAGGCCTCGGCGCAGGTTCGCGCGCGCGCCACGGTCACCGCTGCCAGCAATGCGGACGACGGCCTGGCCGACGCCATCTATCGATATGTCCTGCGGGAGGCAGAATGAAAGACGAACATGCCTGCATATTCCAGAACGCCGCCAGCCTGACGGAGCATCTGGCCGACTGGCTCGTCGCGCGCATCGCTGCGAGCGAGGGCCGCTTTTCGATCGCGCTGTCCGGCGGCAGCACGCCCCGGCCGCTGTACGAGCTGCTGGGCGCGCCCGAGCGTGCCGGCCGCATCGACTGGCGGCGCGTGCACCTGTTCTGGGGCGATGAGCGCTTCGTGCCGCACGACGATCCGAAAAGCAATTTCCGCATGGCGCGCCTGGCGCTGATCGACCGGGTGCCCATCCCGCCGGAGAATGTGCATGCTGTGCCGGACGACGGCACGCCGGAGTCGGCCGCGAGCCGCTACGCCGAAGCCCTGCGCGAATACTACGGCGCAGCCAGCCTGGACCCGGCGCGGCCGCTGTTCGATGTCAACCTGCTGGGCATCGGCGACGACGGTCACACCGCCTCGCTCTTTCCCGGCACGCCCCATGTGGACACGACCGATGCATGGACGGTGCCGGTCGTGGGCGTGAAGGATGAAGCCCGCGTCTCGCTCACCCTGCCCGCGCTGGAAAGCGCGCAAACGGTGGTGTTCATGGTTGCGGGCGCTGAAAAACGCGAGGCCGTTGCCCGCGCCCGCGCGCATGATCCGGGCGTTCCCTCCGGCAGGGTGCGGCCGCAGGGGGATCTGTTGTGGTACCTGGACGAAGCGGCCGCGGGAGGCGCCGCGGCCGGAGCCGCTTGAAACGCCCCGCCTCGCCGCCAAGGCATCAGGCGGACAGCTTGCGCATCTCGGCGTACAGATCCGACTTGCCCTCGAAACCGATGCCCGGCAGGTCCGGCATGGTGATGAAGCTGTTTTCGACACGCACGCCATCCGGGAATCCGCCGAACGGCTGGAACAGATCCGGATAGGATTCGTTTCCGCCCAGGCCCAGGCCGGCCGCGATGTTCAATGACATCTGATGGCCGCCGTGCGGGATGCAGCGGCTGGGCGACCAGCCATGGTCTTTGAGCATATCGAGCGTGCGCAGGTATTCAACCAGGCCATAGCTCAGGGCGCAATCGAACTGCAGCCAGTCGCGGTCGGGCCGCATGCCGCCGTAGCGGATCAGATTGCGGGCATCCTGCATGGAGAACAGGTTTTCACCCGTCGCCATGGGCTTGTCGTAGTGCTTGGCGAGTTCGGCCTGCAGCGCGTAGTCCAGCGGATCGCCGGCCTCTTCGTACCAGAACAGGTCGTATTGGGACAAGGCTTTGGCATAAGCGATTGCGGTCTTCAGGTCGAAGCGGCCGTTGGCGTCCACACACAGGCGCTGCCCGTCCTGCAGCACGCTCAACACCGCATCGATGCGCCGCAGATCCTCGTCCAGCGACGCGCCGCCTATCTTCTTCTTGACGACGGTATAGCCGCGGTCGAGATAGCTGCGCATCTCGTCCTTCAGTTTCTCCAGGTCCTGACCGGGGTAGTAGTAACCGCCGGCCGCATACACGAAGACCTTGCGGTTGGGCGCGCCATTGCCGTAACGCTCGGCCAGCAGCTGGAACAGCGGCTTGTTGGCGATTTTGGCCACCGCGTCCCATATCGCCATGTCCAGCGTGCCGATGGCGACGGAGCGCTCGCCGTGGCCGCCGGGCTTTTCGTTGGTGAACATGCAGGCCCAGATCTTGTGCGGGTCCAGGTTCTGGCCGGTTTCGTCAATCAGGGTGTCGGGGTCGGCGGCCAGCACGCGAGGGATGAAGCGTTCGCGCATCAGCATGCCCTGTCCATACCGGCCGTTCGAATTGAAGCCGTACCCGACCACCGGCTTGCCGTCGCGGACCACGTCGGTGATGACGGCGACCAGGCTGAGCGTCATCTTGCTGAAGTCGATATAGGCGTTGCGGATGGGCGAACTGATAGGCAGGGTCTGTTCGCGGATTTCGACGATGCGCATGGCGGTCTCCAATGTGGCGGCCGGCGCATGCCGGCACTGACCGCAGGTTAACGAAACCCGCGCGGCTTTGAATTCACCTGCTGGAAAATTATTATTCACTGCAGGTTAATACTCCGAACGACGTTCAGGCCGCCCCCCATGAAAACCGACACCGCGTCCGAACTGACCTTTTTCGTCTTGGTCGCCAAGCACGGCAGCCTGTCGGCCGCGGCGCGCGAACTCGATATGACGCCGCCCGCCGCGACGAAGCGGCTGGCCCAGCTGGAACAGCGCCTGGGGGTTCGGCTGGTCAATCGCACCACCCGCCGGATCAGCCTGACGAGCGAGGGCGAGACCTACCTGCGCCATGCCGGCCGCATCCTGGAACAGATCCGCGAGATGGAAGACCAGGTCGCCAGCAGCCGGGCGGAGCCGCGCGGCGTGCTGCGGGTCAACGCCACGCTGGGGTTCGGCCGCACCGTCATCGCGCCCCTGGTATCGGAGTACGCGCGGACGCACCCGGACGTCGAAGTGCAGCTGGAAGTCACGGACCGCCCCGTGGACCTGGTGGAACAGGGGTTCGACCTGGCGGTGCGCTTCGGCGCACCGCCAGACAGCCGCCTGAGCGCGCGCCGGCTGATGACCAATCGCCGTTTCCTGTGCGCATCGCCGGCGTATCTGTCGCGCCATGGGGCGCCCCAGCGACCGGCCGATCTGGCCGCGCATCGCTGCATCATCCACCGGCAGAACGACGAGGCCTACGGCGTGTGGCGCTTCACGCGCAACCGCCAGACCGAAGTCGTGAAGGTCGCCGGCGCGCTGGCGAGCAACGACGGCGACATCGTGCTGGGGTGGGCGCTGGACGGCCACGGCATTCTGATCCGCTCGGAATGGGACCTGGCGCGCTACCTGGAGACGGGGCGGCTGCGGCGCCTGCTGCCCGCCTATACGCTTGCGCCGGCGGATCTGTTCGTCTATTACCCGAGCCGCCGCCACCTGTCGGCCAGGGTGCGCACCTTCATCGACTTTCTTGCCCGGCGCTTTGAAGCGAGGGCGCCGCGGCGGGCTGGGGCGGATACGGCAGCGGCCGCGTCACCCTGAATTCCAGCACCCACACCCATGGGTTTGCCGCCCATGCCCGCGACCCGTAGGTTTCGCACCAGGCCAGGGCGAATACCGACTTCATGGGGATGCCTGGCAGGAAGCCCCCGCCCGGACCGTGTCCTTCGGCGCACCCCTCGGCGGCCACGTCCGCATCGCTGATGTCCTGCAGGCGCTGCACGCGCACGCCCACCAGCGTGGCATCGGCGAACGGCGTCCCGGCTTCGTCATAGAGCCGGATGGAAATGCCGGGATCGCCATACGGGCAGCCGACGCGGCGCGCGCGCCGCCGCGATGGCGGCGGAGGCGGCTCTTCCACCGCCACCCATTTCCCTTCGGGGCCGAATTCGCGCAGCCAGTTCACCGTCGTATCGGGCGGTTGCGGCTTCAGGATGCGGCGCGTCTGCACTTTCCTGCCGGCCAGGATATCGTCGATCACATTGCGGTCGAATCGTAGCGGTTGCACTTTCATCGCTGGCACGTGATGAAATACCGGGCGGTTTTCTGCCACGGCGGGCCCACATTATGCGCCCGTATCGGGCGGACCGCGCAACGAGACTTTCCCGGACCTTCCCTGCGCCGCGCCCCGATGCGGCGGGCGTTGACCGGCACGGCCGCATAAGCACATTCCCGGAAGTCTTTAGAACCAAAAGCCGCATACATCGAAGAAATCGGTCGTTCGCGGCAGAGTGCGGCCGAGCTAAGGTGGCGCATCCCAAGCCGATGCGATACCCGTTTCGATGAGCGCCATTCCGAAAACCGCCCCTGCGGACCATGCCCCTGCCTCTCCCATCCAGATCCGCCCCCTGCCCGGTCCGCTGGGCGCCGAGGTGCTGGGCCTGGATCTTTCCCTGCCGCTGTCGGACGCCGACTTCCGGCGCATCCACCGCGCGCATCTGGATCATCACGTCCTGATCTTCCGGGACCAGCGCATCACCCCGCAGCAGCAGGTCGATTTCAGCCGCCGGTTCGGTCCGCTGCAGATTCACGTGTTGCGCAATTTCCAGTTGCCTGGCCATCCCGAGGTCCTGGTCGTCTCCAACATCAAGGAGAACGGCCAGCCGATCGGACTGGGCGATGCCGGCGCGTTCTGGCATTCCGACCTTTCCTACAAGGAAAAGCCCAGCATGGGCTCGCTGCTGCATGCGCAGGAATTGCCCGCCGACGGCGGCGACACGCTGTTTGCCAACCAGCATGCCGCGTACGAGGGGCTGCCCCAGGCGCTGAAGCGCGCCTTGGACGGCAAGCGCGCCGAGCACAGCTATCTGGCGAAGTACGAGGAACTGCGCGCCCGCAGTCCATGGCGGCCGCCACTGACGCAAAAGCAGATCGAGGAAGTGCGCCCCGTCGTGCATCCCGTGGTGCGCACGCACCCCGAGACCGGACGCAAAGCCTTGTTCGTCAACGAGCACTTCACGACCCGGATCCTGGGCATCCCGGAGGACGAAAGCCGCGACCTGCTGGCCGAACTGTTCAAGCTGAGCGTGCAGCCGCAGTACCTGTACACGCACGTCTGGCAACCCGGCGACATGGTGTTCTGGGACAACCGCTCCGTCATGCACCTGGCGGGCGGCACCCCCGACCACCTGCGCCGCAAGCTCTACCGGACCACCATCGAAGGCGACATTCCGTTCTGATCATGCGACGACTGAAAAAGAAAATCATCGCGGCGGTTCTCGGGCTGGGGCTGGCGGCGTCCGCGGGCGCGGCCCATGCGGAAGGAAAGATCCGCATCGCGCAGCAATTCGGCATCGTGTACCTGCTGCTCGACGTGGTGCAGGACCGGAAGCTGATCGAAAAGCACGGAAAGGCCGCCGGCGTGGACATCGATGTCGAGTTCGTCCAGCTCTCCGGCGGGTCCGCCGTGAACGACGCCCTGCTGTCCGGCAGCATCGATATCGCGGGCGCCGGCGTGGGGCCGCTCTTCACCATCTGGGACCGCACGCGCGGACGGCAGAACGTCAAGGGCGTGGCCTCGCTGGGCAATTTCCCCTATTACCTGGTGTCGAACAATCCGGCCGTCAAAACGATCGCCGATTTCACCGACAAGGACCGCATTGCGGTGCCAGCCGTCACTGTGTCGGTGCAGTCCCGCATTCTGCAATGGGCGGCCGCCAAGCAGTGGGGCGACGAGGCCTACAACAGGCTGGATGCCTTGACGGTCGCCGTGCCGCACCCGGACGCCGCCGCCGCGATCATCAAGGGGCAAAACCAGATCAACGCGCATTTCGGCAACCCGCCCTTCCAACAGCAGGAACTGGCCGGCAACCCCGCCGCGCATATCGTGCTGAACTCCTATGACGTACAGGGCGGCCCGTCATCGTCCACCGTCCTGTACGCCACCGAGAAATTCCGCGATGGCAGCCCGAAAACCTACAAGGCCTTCATCGACGCCCTCGATGAAGCGGCCAAATTCATCAAGGCCCATCCCGAGGAAGCGGCGGACACCTATCTGCGCGTGCAGAAATCCCGTATCGACCGGGACCTTGTGATCGGGATCATCAAGGATCCCGAAGTGTCCATCCAGGTGGAGCCGCGCAATACCCTGGGGCTGGGCCAATTCATGCACCGCATCGGCGCGATCAAGACCCGGCCGGGCGCTCTCAAGGACTATTTCTTCGATGACCCGCGAGTTTCCGGCGGCAGCTGACCGGCACGCTGCGATCGCGCAGGGGCCAGCCCGGCCGCGGGACGGCGTACGCCCCGCCCCGCTGCTGGAAGTTGATCGCGTCAGCCTCGAATACCGCACATCCGACCGCGTGGTCCGCGCGACCCACGACGTCAGCTTCGACGTCCACGAGGGCGATTGCTTCGTACTGCTCGGCCCGTCCGGATGCGGAAAATCCACCCTGCTCAAGGCGGCCGCCGGCTTCATCAGGCCCGTCAGCGGAGAAATGCGCCTGCGCGGCCGGATCATCACCGGCCCCGCGCCGGATCGGATCGTCGTGTTCCAGGAATTCGACCAGCTTCCGCCCTGGAAAACCGTGCTGCAGAACGTCATGTTCCCCTTGCTGGCATCGCGGAAGGCCGCCAGAAGCGCGGCGCGCGAGCGCGCGATGCACTACCTGGAAAAGGTCGGGCTCGGGCGCTTCGCCCACGCCTACCCCCACGAGCTGTCCGGCGGCATGAAGCAGCGCGTGGCCATCGCGCGCGCGCTCGCCATGCAGCCGGCCGTGCTGCTGATGGACGAGCCGTTCGCCGCCCTGGACGCGCTGACCCGGCGCCGCATGCAGGAAGAACTGCTCGCCCTCTGGAAGGAACTGGGGGTGACGGTGCTGTTCGTCACGCATTCCATCGAGGAAGCGCTGGTCGTGGGCAGCCGCATCGCCCTGCTCACGCCGCATCCGGGCCGCGTCCGGGCCGAGATCAACAGCCACGAATGGGATCTGCACAGCACCGGGGGCGAGGCCTTCCAGGCCGCCGCCCGCCGCATCCACCGCCTGCTGTTCGACGGAACGCGCGGCGAGGCAAAGCCGGATGCCGTGGCTGCCCGCAGGGCGGCTTAAGGAAAGACGATGAGCAGTCTCCACCCGCCGGTACGTCCGGAATATGAGCTGGAACTCCCTGCCCTGCCGGCCGGCCAGTACGCCCTTGACGAGAGGATCCCCGTCCGCCTCCGCGACCGCGCATGGGTCCGCAAACTGTGCATCCTCGCCGCGCTGGCGCTGATCTGGGAAACCGTGGCGCGATTGCAGGACAGCGACCTGCTGCTGCCAACCTTCAGCGCCACCATGCGCGCGCTCGCCGGCGGCCTGGCCAGCGGGGAACTGCTGCAGAAAGCCTGGCTGTCACTGCGGGTGCTGCTGCAGGGCTATGTGGCCGGCATCGTGCTTGCCTTCGTCCTGACCACGCTGGCCGTTTCGAATCGGCTGGGCCGCGACATCCTGACGACGCTGGCGTCCATGTTCAACCCCTTGCCGGCCATTGCGCTGCTGCCGCTGGCCTTGCTGTGGTTCGGCCTGGGAACGGGAAGCCTGGTCTTCGTGCTGGTGCATTCCGTGCTCTGGCCGCTGGCCTTGAACACCTACGCGGGCTTCCAGGGCGTGCCCGAAACGCTGCGCATGGCGGGCCGCAACTATGGGTTGCGCGGCGTGCGCTACGTCATGCAGATCCTGGTGCCCGCCGCGCTGCCCTCGATACTTTCGGGCCTGAAGATCGGCTGGGCGTTCGCGTGGCGCACGCTGATCGCCGCCGAACTGGTCTTCGGCGCCTCATCCGGCCGCGGCGGTTTGGGCTGGTACATCTTCCAGAACCGCAACGAGCTGTATACCGATCGCGTCTTTGCCGGCCTGATACTGGTCGTGGCGATCGGCCTGCTAGTCGAAAACGTGGTGTTCCACGCGCTCGAACGCGCCACGGTGCAGCGCTGGGGCCTGCAACGCTGAGGGCGCGCAAACTGCGCTAACCGGCCGCCGCCTCCGCCGTGCCGCCCGCCACCCAGCGCTCCAGCTTTTCCAGGAAGATCGCGTCGACGCGCGCCGCGTTGCCGTCGGAATGTCCCGCGGCGTGCGGCGTGGCGATGACCGTGGGCATGCGCCACAGCGGCGATGCCGCGTCCAGCGGCTCGTGCTCGAAGACATCCAGATAGGCGCCGCCCAGGCGGCCGGATTGCAGCGCCTCGATCAAGGCGCGCTCCACCACGACTTCGCCGCGCGCGACATTGATCAGGTGCGCCCCGGACGGCATAGCGGCCAGCGCGGAGCCGTCGATCAGTGCGCGCGTACGGTCGGTCAGGGGACAGGCGAGGATCAGCCAGTCCGCGCGCGGCAGCACGCTGTGTATCGCTTCGAACGCCACCGTCGGCGTTTCCGCGTCCACCGGCGTATCGCTGCTGCGGACGACCACGATCTTCAATCCCAGCAGCTTCAGAACGGCGCCCAGGCGCTGTCCGATGCTGCCCCAGCCCACGATCACCGCCGTCTGTCCCGCCAGGTCGCGCGGCACCGTCATTTCGGTGGCCTTCAGCCAGCGCGCCTGGCGCTGCGCGTCCATCAGCACGTGCAGGCGCCGCGCCAAAGCCAGCATGCCGGCCAGCGCGGTCTGCATAACGGGCTCGGCGTTCGCCCCCGCGGACGCGGTCACGTGCACGCCACGGGCCTTCAACTCCGGGAAGATGGGCCGGTCCAGTCCCGCCGAATGCACGTGCACCCAGCGCAGTCCCGGCGACGCGCGCAGCGATTCATAGAACGCCTGCAGCGACTCCATCACCACGTGCTTGGTCGACGCGCCCGTCACATCGCGGGAGATGAAGGCGATGTCGACGTCGTCGTGCGCGTGGCCCAGCACAGGCGACGCCAGGCGCAGCTCCCATGCGCGCCCGCGCATGATGCGCGCGATGGGTTCGCGCAGCCGTTCGGCGGTGGGACGGGACAGCAGGATACGTATCGTCATGATGGGGCGGGTTGACACATCGTTACTTGGCGAGCGGCCGCATGCGCCTATCCTTACGCCGGCAGCGGCGCAGCGCCCGGTCACGCCGACGCGCGCGCCCACCGACGTGACGGCCGGCGCCGCGACCTCGCGGCGCCGCCCATTATCGCCCGATACCGGCAACGCGCCAGCACGCCGCAACCCGGCGCGCGGCAGGCCGCGGGCTGGCCGCTTCGCCGGCCTTTGTTCAATCAGGAGTAGATAGGAATGAAATTTCGCAACCGCGTTCGCGCCGCCTTGCTTGCCGGCCTGCTGACGTCCGTATCCGGCGCGCCGGTGCTGGCTCAGGGTCTGGATTTCAAGGGGGCGCTGGACGGGCTTGGCGGCCTGGGCAAATTCAACAGCGGCGCGGCCACCAGCGCCAACGCGGCCACGCCCCAGGCGGGCAGCCTGGGCAATGCGACCGGCGTGCTGCAGTACTGCATCAACAACAACTACCTGCAGCAGGCCAATGCGTCGTCGCTGAAGGACCAGTTGATGCGCAAGCTGAGCGGCACGACCGGGCAGCCCGCGCAGAAGGACAGCGGCTATCTGTCCGGGGTCAAGGGGCTGCTGCAGACGGGTTCCGGCAATACCGTCGACCTGAGCGGCGGCGGCTGGAAGGAAGCCGCGACCAGGCAGGTGTGCGACGCCATCCTGAATCAGGCCAAGTCTTTCCTGTAATCCCGCGGCGCGCGCATTGGCGGCGCTTCGCCGTGCGCGCGTATCTCTCGCGCACCGGCGCGCCGCGCCAGACATGCATGCCGACGCCGCTCGAGAGCGGCCGGCACTTGCGGCGAAGCGGCTCAGCGCCCCCGCGCCAGCTCGCCACCCGCCCCGTGCGGCATGCGGGCGGTGACGGGAATCGAAGCCGCCGAAAACAGACCCAGCACCAGGAAAGCCGGCCAGAAGTCGGTCCATACGATTTCGGCGTGTCCCTGTGCGACGTGCGAAATCTGCAGCACGATGCCGGCCACAGTCACGCCCAGCCCAAGGGACATCTGCTGGATGACGCTTGCCACGCTGGTGGCGCGGCCGACGTCCGGGCTCGCGATATCGGCATAGGCCAGCGCGTTCAGCGCCGTGAATTGCAACGAAGGGAAGATGCCGCCGAACAGCACGATGGCCCAGATCGCGGCGCGCGACATGTCGGGATGAAACACGCCATAGCTGGCCAGCGCCAGGCCCGCCAGCGCCGCGTTCACCATCAACACCTTCCGGAAGCCGAAGCGCCGCAATATCGGCTGCGCCATGATCTTCATGAACAAGGCGCCGAACGCGGACGCGCACGTAATGGAGCCCGCTTCGAACGGCGTCATGCCCAAGCCTTCCTGCAATGCCAGCGGCAGCAGAAACGGCACCGCGCCCAGGCCGATGCGAAACAGCGATCCCCCCAGCACGCTCGTATGAAAGGTGGGAATGCGCAGGAAATCCAGGTCCAGCAACGGCTGCGTGGCCCTGCGGGCATACAGCACGTACAAGCCCGAGAACAGCAGCCCGAGCACGCACATCGCGACGGTGGCCCGGTCGTCGATCACGCCGCTGCCGATCAGCGACATTCCCAGCATGAAGAGCGAGGCGCCGCTTGCGGACAGCACGAAGCCGGGCCAGTCCAGATGACCGGGCTCGGCGTCGCGCACATCGTCGATATGGCGGTTCGCGAGATAGATGCCGAAAAGGCCGATCGGCACGTTGATGAAAAACATGAGCCGCCAGTGCAGATAGGTCGTGATGAACCCGCCCAGCAGCGGGCCGACCACTGGCCCCAGCAGGGCCGGCACCGTCAGGTAATTGACCGCCTTCACGAAGTCGGCGCGCGGAACGGAACGGAAGATGATGATGCGTCCCACCGGGACCATCATTGCGCCTCCGATGCCCTGCACGAAGCGCGCCAGCACGAATGTGAACAGCGAATGCGCCGCCGCGCACAGCAGCGATCCCACGACGAATACGCCGATCGCCGCGCGGAATACGCTGCGCGGGCCGAACCGGTCCGCCACCCAGCCGCAGATCGGGATGAAGACGCCCAGGCCCACCACGTAGCTGGTCACGGCCAGCTTCAGGGTGATGGGGTCTTCGCCCAAGTCGCGCGCCAGCGACGGCAGCGCCGTTACCAGCACGGTGGCGTCAACGTTTTCCATGAAGAGCGCGCAAGCCACGATAAGCGGAACAATGAATGCACCGATGGCAAGCGGCATGACGAAACCAGGCGGGGGTGTGAAAGGACCGTGATTATGACATTCCGGAATGTCGCATCCTTTCAGGACGCGGTCAGGTCCGCACCCGGCGCTCAGGAGCCTCGTGCCCCGCGATGCAAGGCTTCGCGCGTATACGGCGTCTCTTCGCCGGACAACGCCAGCGCAAGCGCCACCACGACATCATGCGTGCGAACGCCGGGCGCCACCGAATGACTGGCCGCGGCAGAGAGCGTGAAGCCCAGCATGACCGCCCCCGTGCGCACGCCCAGCCGTCCCGCGGGCCATCTGCCCAGCGCGGCGCAGGAGACCATCGCGCCCACCAGCAACCCAAGCACGACCTCCGACACCGAGTGCGCCGAGAGCGCCAGGCGCGACACGCCGATCAGCACGGCCAGCACGGCGCCCGCTGCAGCCAGGCCCAACGCCGTCCTTCGTGAGCGGCGATTCCCCAGGGCGTAGCCCAGCACCGGGTAGACCGATGCGGAAACCATGGCGTGCCCGCTGAAGCCTGTGAAGTCGATCGCGGCCCAACCTATGCCCCACCCCAGGAAGGCCAGCTTGGAGATGAGCACGATGGCGCCGGCCGCGCCAAACGACCATATCCACTTGATCACCGGCGGCCGCTCCGACATCGCAACGAACATCATGGCGATCAGGGCCGCCGGCAGCACCAGCCTGGCTTCCCCAAGGGCGGAAATCGACATCCAGAACGCATGCATGCATCACCTGTTGAGTAGTCCTGCTCAGGCGTAAGCCGTTTACGCCTGTCCATCGCGATGGCACAAGGGCCGCGAAAAGCCGTTATGGGACCACATCGCGCGACCGTTGCCTATCCACCCTATAGGCCACCGCCGCGAGGCATGGCCCTTGCTTCGCCCCGCCCGTCGAGCCCGCTGCGTGGCAACTGAAAGGGAGATCGGAAATGAGAGCACTCTGTTGGCATGGCAAACGCGATATCCGCTGCGACAACGTCCCCGACCCGCAGATCGAGCATCCCCGCGACGCAATCGTCAAAGTGTCCTCTTGCGCGATCTGCGGCTCGGACCTGCATCTGTTCGACGGTTTCATGCCCGGCATGAAGCACGGCGACATCATGGGCCACGAGTTCATGGGCGAGGTCGTCGAGGTCGGCGCCGAGAACAAGGCGCTGAAGGTCGGCGATCGCGTCGTCGTGCCCTTCACCATCATCTGCGGCGAATGCGATCAATGCAAGCGCGGCAATTTCTCGGTATGCGAGCGCAGCAACCGCAACAAGAACGTGGCGGACAAGCTGTTCGGCCATACCACCGCGGGCCTGTTCGGCTACACCCATCTGACCGGCGGCTATCCCGGCGGGCAGGCCGAGTACGTGCGCGTCCCGTACGCGGACAGGACCCATATCAAGGTGCCCGACAGCCTCACCGACGAGCAGGTCCTGTTTCTGGGCGACATCTTCCCGACGGGATGGCAAGCCGCCGTGCAGTGCGACATCCAGCCCACCGACACGGTGGCGATCTGGGGCGCCGGGCCGGTCGGACAGATGGCCATACGCAGCGCGCTGCTGCTGGGGGCGCGCCAGGTCATCGCCATCGACCGCGTGCCGGAACGGCTGGAAATGGCGCGCGCCGGCGGCGCCATCACGATCGACTTCGACCATGAGAGCGTGCTGGAACGCCTGGCCGATCTGACCGGCGGCAAGGGCCCGGAAAAATGCATCGATGCCGTCGGCATGGAGTCGCACGCGACGCGTTCTCTCGATGCCATGTACGACCGCGCGAAACAGGCCGTCATGGCGGAGACCGACCGCCCGCACGTGCTGCGCGAAATGATTTACGTATGCCGCCCGGCCGGCATCCTCTCCGTGCCCGGCGTCTACGGCGGCCTGATCGACAAGATCCCTTTCGGCGCTTCCATGAACAAGGGCCTGACGTGGCGCATGGGACAGACCCACGTCAATCGCTGGACCGACGACCTGCTCAAACGCATCGAAGACGGGCAGATCGATCCGTCCTTCGTCATTACGCATCGCGTCAGCCTGGAAGACGGTCCGGAGATGTACAAAACCTTCCGCGACAAGAAGGACGGCTGCGTCAAGGTGGTTCTCAGACCTTGAGGCGCCGCCCCCGATGCTCGAACGTTGGACCACCAGATCACCGGAGCAACTCATGAATGACGTCTATCGTTTCCCCACCGCGCGCACCGCATCGACGCCGGCCAAGGTGGCGCGCGGCCTCGGCTGGTTCAGTATCGCGCTGGGCGTGGCGGAACTTGCCGCGCCGGGACTGATCAACCGCGTATGCGGTTTGCGCGCCCGCAAGGACATGGTGCGGCTGTACGGCCTGCGCGAAATCGCCTGCGGCGTGGCCATCCTGACCGGCCGCAATCCCAGGCCCTGGCTTTGGGCAAGGGTCGGCGGCGATATGGTCGACCTGGCGTCGCTTGCCATGGCGGACAAGCGCGGCCCGAGCGCGCTGCGCACGGGGATGGCCGCCATGAATGTGGCGGCGGTAACGGCGCTGGACGTGTATGCCGCACGCAGCTATCCGCCCGACGCGCCCCCGCCCAGCCTGTACGGCTATGGCGACCGCAGCGGCCTGCCGGATTCGCCCGAGCGCATGCGGGGCGTGGCGCTGAAGGACTTCCAGATGCCCGACGACATGCGCGTGCCTCATGCGCTGGCGCCATGGACCACGCGAGACCGCCGGGGCAATGGCGCGGCGGGCGAGGCGATGACGCCCGCGGCGCCATCGGGCTCGGCGTAGGGCCATCCGTTCCCCAGCCTGCGGAACATCGCGTGTCACCAGCCCGCCTTGTACCGGGCATACAGCGCGATCACGTCTCGCACATACTGCTGCGTTTCCGCGTAAGGCGGGATGCCGTCGTACTTCTGGACCGCGCCCTGCCCGGCGTTGTAGGCCGCCAGGGCAAGGTCGAGCCGGCCGGGATACTGGTCGATCAGGCTGCGCAGGTGGCGCGACCCGGCGCGCACATTGATGGCCGGGTCGACCAGGGCGCGTTCTACGTCCAGATCGCCCAGCAGGGCCGCCGCGGTGTCCGGCATCAGCTGCATCAGCCCCAGTGCGCCTTTCGGCGACCTCGCGTCCTTCCGAAAGCCCGATTCAACGGCGATCACCGCGCCCAGCAGGGCGCTGTCCAGACCGGAATCGGCGGCGGCCTTTGCGATCACGCTGCGGTAGTCATCCAGGCCCCTGTGCACGCTGAGCGCTTCCAAACGCGCATCGTTCTGGCGGCCGGCGGCGGCCAGCGTCGTCCGCACGGCGGGGCCGCCGACCGTATAGCGCCGCGCGCATTCGGTACACCGGGCGTCGCCGCCCTTGCGCACCGCCGCGCGGGCCTGTGCGCGCTTGTAGGTGCGCGCCATGCCCTTGTCCACGATCATGCTGCGCCAATTGCCGAAGGGATCCTTGTAGCGGTAGATCTCACCCGCCTGCGCGCGGGGAACGGCCAGCGCCAGCATCAGGCCCAGCGCCAAGGTCATCAGGAACAGCCATCGTCGCCCATCGTTGCTCTCGGTGGTTCGCCATTGTGTCCTCATGGTTCTCGTGCATGTGCGGCGGCCCGCCGCGCAGCCACGGCCCCTGCGGCGCCAAGGCGCCGGCGCGTCTCTTCCCCGGCCCCAGATCATGCGGCAAGGGCCGGCAGCCTGTCTCCCGGCACGATGGCCTAACGCCGATGGGCGAGTGCGTCCCCTCACCGCTTCAAGCGCGCCGCAGGAATCCCAGATCGGCTGGCCCGAAGTTGCGCAGATGGGGAAACACGTCGTTCAGGGCGCCGGGGTCCGCGCCGAACCAGGCGCCCAGCGTGGCGCCGAACTGCTCGACGGACGTGCTGGGCAGCAAGCGCCCATGGTCGACGTAGCCGGGCCCTTCGATGTCCCAATCGGGCTGGCTGCCGTAGAAACGCCCCCCGCGCACGGCGCCGCCCAGGATGAAATGATGGCCGCCCCAGCCGTGGTCCGATCCATCGCCGTTCGACACCAGCGTGCGGCCGAACTCCGACGCCGTGAATGTGGTCACGCGGTCCGCCACGCCAAGATGGTCCATGGCCTGCTGGAAATCCGCGAGCGCCCCGGCCAGCTCGCGCAGCAGCGCGGGATGCGTGCCGCTGAGCCCGTCGTGATTGTCGTAGCCGTTCTGCGAGACGAAGAACACCTGTCGCTTCACGCCCAGCGCCCGCCGCGCCGCGATCATGCGCGCGACGATCTTCAGTTGCCCGCCCAGCGGCGTGCCGAAGCCGCCCGGCACGGAAACGCCTTCCAACGCGGCGCGCAGTTGCGCGTCGGCGCGGATCGAGCGCGCCAGGGTGGCGGCGATGTGCTGCTGGAACAGATGTTCGCCCGGCTGCGTCAGCAAGGCGCGCAACAGATCGGTGCACGCCGTGGAGCCATAGGTGTCCCGCTGCAGCAGCTCGATGGGTGTCGATCCCGCGGGGCTGACGCGATACGCCGACACCTTCCGGCCGGAAAGCAGCAGCGAGGTCCCGCCCGCGGTCACGCTGGCGAACGTACTGTTGCCGTTGGCGGCCGCGAACAGGTCCGCGAGGCGGCCGGCCCAGCCGGACGACGCGCCCTCGGGCGCCAGGCCCTGCCAGTACGATTGCTGGTCGTTGTGCGAGAAAAGCTTGGGCGGCATGGGAACCCGGCCGCCGGCATAGTCGGCCTTGGTGGTCGGCACCACCATCGGGCCGACATTCAGCTGCACCGCCAGGATGCCGCGCTCGAAGAGCGGCTTGAGCGGCGCCAGCGACGGCGCCAGCGCATACGTGCCGCCATCGTCCCCCGCTTCGCGCGGCCGCAGCACCGTCGGCCCGAGGGCGTCGCGCGCCAGCGCGATGTCGGGCCGCGTACCGAAATAGCGCGCATGGCTATCGGCATCGTACGGGACGATCGTGTTGTACGGGTCATTGCCGCCATACAGGAACACGCACACCAGCGCCTTGTAATCGTCCGCGGCGCCGGCCCCTTTCGGCGCGGCAGCCTGGGCCGCCGCCTCGCCGCTGGCGGCCAGCTGCAGCGCCAGCGGCGCCGCACCGCCGGCCACGCCGGCGGCGCCCAGGGCGGACACCCGCTTCATGAACTCGCGGCGGGATGCGGATTGCGTCATCGTTGCACCAGATATTCAGGGGCGGCCGCCACCAGCGTTACGGCGGCACGCACGCGGTCGATGGGCCGTTGCGCCGGGATGGTCGCGACTGCCTTGGCGATGGCGACGGCCGTATCGCGGCTGAAGGCGTCGCCGGCGAGCAGCAGCACAATGCGGTCCACCAGCGCCGACGTGTCGCCCGCCAGTGCCAGCTCCGCTTCGTAACCGGTCTGCAGGTCTTCCCAGCCGCGGTCCACATAGATCGCGACGAAATTCAAATAGCCGGCGACGCTGGTTTCGTCGGTGATCTGCAGTTCCGGCGCCACCAGGCCGCGCGCGGCGATGGCCCCGCCCGGCGGCGTATAGCGGGGGCGGAAGAAGTTGAACACCGACGCCGATCGCATCGGGCTCTGCGCCAGCCGTATGGTGTTGTCCGTCGTGTCCGGCATGGCCCATTTGCCATTGTTGGACGTGGCCCCGAAGGCCCGCGCCCAGGCGGCGAAGCGGACGATGGGTTCGCGCACCTTGCCCCAGGTTGGCGACGACAGGTCGGGGAAGCGGGCCTCCGGGTCCAGCAGTACGGCCCGCGCCACGGCGCGGAGATTGCCGCGCGTGCCCGTTCCGTCATTGGCGAATACGGCGGCCACGCGTTTGACATACGCGGGGCTGGGGTTGCTGGTCACGAGCCGCTGTATCAGCTGCGTGCCGATGAAAGGGCCGACGTTGGGATGGGAGAACAACACGTCCAGGGCCTTGTTCAGGGATGCGACGCCGCCCGTCCCGGCCGGAATGACGGCGCCGAGGAAACGCTTCTCCGACATGGAATGCAGCGCCGGATTCAGGGCCATGGGACGGCGGTGAAACCCCACGTCCTCTTCGCTGCCGTTCAGGTCCCAGCCTGTGAACACCTTCGCCAGCCCGCGCACGTCGTCATTGGTATAGGTCTCCACCGGCTTGCCGCCCGACAGCTTGAGCGTGCCGTCCGGATTGAGCTGGTAGAGCCCGATGGTGAACAGCTGCATGACTTCGCGCGCGTAGTTCTCGTCGGGCGTGCGGCCGGTACGGGGATCCTCCTTGCGGTTGCCGCGGTACGTCAGCATGCACCCCATGGAAAGATTCAGCGTCACGGCCTGCAGCAGGTCGCGGAAATTGCCCAGCGCGTGATCGGCCAGGACGTCCATGAAGGACGCTGCGCCGAACAGCGGCCAGTTGGCGGTGATCGCCGAGACGCCCACCACGAAGATCTCCGAAAGCGCGAACGCCATGCGCGTGCGCACCTGGTCCGGGGCGCTGATGAATTTGCGCCACAGCGTCGACTCCAGCGCGGCGTTGATCCCGTTGCCCTTGTTGGCCTCGTTATTGGCGCCGATGGACAACAGCCAGTCGAAATGCGATTGCGAAGGCGGCATGGCAAGCTGTTCGTCCAGCCAGGCCGCATAACCCATCTTCACGACGCGCTCGATCTCCGCGGGCGTCGGGCCGAAAGTGGCTTGCGCGAGAAAGCGCGAAGCCTGCCCTGGCGTGGGGGACGGGTAGTCGTATCCAAGGGACGAAGGGCCGCTTCGCGGCGGGCGGGAGGTCGATACGGACATGGCGGGGATGGCGGGAACGGTGCTGCGGGCGGTTCGATGCGAGCGGGTTCCCCACGGCGGAATGAGACGTGCCTGACACAACGCGCCTACCTTAGACCGCATCGCGGCGTGTTCACAACCCGCGCGCTTGGCCTAGCCGGTTCTAGGCCATCCGCATGGGCGGGTGAGCCATCGCATCATCCTGGCGTACTAGCCGAACCGGCCGATGGCGGATTGACCGTCCCCATGGTTGGGCACAAACCTTGCCCGCGCGCCGGCCACTATCGGCAGTCAGCCATCGGAGGGAGGAATGGCAGAACAGGCATCCCGCTATGCCCGATCCGAAGTCCTGCGCACCCTGGGACGATCACTGTGGAAGTACCGGCGCCGCGCCGCGGCCGCGATGGTGCTGCTGGTGCTTGCGAAACTGTTCGCGGTGGCGGTGCCGGTGGCGCTCAAGATGGTGGTCGATCACCTGAGCCGGCCCGATGCCTTGCTGACCCTGCCCGTATTCCTGCTCATCGGCTACACGCTGCTGCGCTTCGCCGGCGGGCTCTTCACCGAGCTGCGCGACGTGGTCTTTTCGCCGGTGACACAGGCAACGGTCGCGGACTTCAACCTGCGGATTTTCGAGCATCTGCACAAGCTCGGGGCGCGCTTTCATGCCAGCCGGCAGACCGGCACGCTGGCGCGCGACGTGGAACGCGGCACCGCGGGTATCGGCTTCCTGATGGGCACGGCACTGTTCACCCTGCTGCCCACCCTGGTGGAAATCGGGTCGGTGGTGGCGATCCTGGTCAGCGGCTACGATCCCTGGTTCGCGGTACTGGTGGCCGTCACCTTCGTCATCTATGCGTCGGTGACCTACGTGCTGACCAAGCGCCGCATCTTCTACCAGCGGATGATCAACGACCTGGACTCGGCCGCGGGCGGCCGCCTGGTGGACAGCCTGCTCAACTATGAGTCGGTCAAGTACTACACCAGCGAGGCCCACGAGTCCCGCCGCCTGCGCGAGCTGCTGGATCGCTGGCGCGCCGTGGGCATCGACAACCAGCATGCGTTGTCGACCCTGCATATCTCCCAGAGCGCCGTCATCGCACTGGGCGTGGGCGCCGTCATGCTGCTGGCGGGCCTGCAGGTGACCCGCCACGACATGACCGTGGGCGACCTTGTCCTGGTCAACGCCTACATCATCCAGATTTGCCTGCCGCTGAATACGCTGGGCCTGGTGTTCCGCCAGACCAAGGAAGCGATGATCAACGCCGAACAGGTGAGTTCGCTGCTGCGCCTGCCGCCGGAAACCGATCCCGCCGCGCCGCTGCCGGCGTTCAGCGCCAAAGGCGGGGAGGTGCGCTTCGAGGGCGTGAACTTCAGCTACGAACCGGGCCGGCAGATCCTCTGGGACGTGAGTTTCCACATTCCGGCCGGCCGCACGCTGGCGGTCGTCGGCGGCAGCGGCTCGGGGAAATCAACCCTGGGCCGCCTGCTGTTCCGCTTCTACGAAGCGGACTCCGGCAAGGTGACCGTTGACGGCGTCGATGTCCGCGACGTCGATCCCGGCAGCCTGCGGCGCTGCCTGGGCATCGTCCCGCAGGACACGATGCTGTTCAACGACACCATCGCCTACAACATCGCCTACGGCCGGCAGGGCGCGTCGCTGGCCGACGTCATCGAAGCGGCCAAGGGCGCGCGCCTGCACGATTTCGTGCAAAGCCTGCCCGCGCAGTACGACACCGTGGTCGGTGAGCGCGGCGTCAAGCTTTCGGGCGGCGAGCGGCAGCGCATCGCGATCGCGCGGGCCATCCTGAAGAATCCGTCCATCCTGTTGTTCGACGAGGCGACGTCGGCCCTGGACACGCGCACGGAGCGCGCGATCCAGGCCGAACTGGACCGCATCGCGGAAGGCCGCACCACGCTGATCATCGCCCATCGCCTGTCCACGGTGGTCAACGCGGACGAGATCATCGTCCTCGAACACGGCCGCATCGTCGAACGCGGCACCCATACGGAGCTGCTGGCGCGCCAGGGCATTTACGCGCAAATGTGGACCCTGCAGCGCCAGCAGAGCGAACTGGAAAGCGTCGGATCGCGTGTGACCTCGCAACCGGTGAACCTTGCCACGCTGGTGGCGGGCGTCCTGGACGGCGTACGGCCCGCCATCGAAGAAAAGGGCGTCACCCTCTACACGCAGCTCAGCATGGAGAACGCCCGCGTCATGGGCGATCCCAGCGTGCTGCAGCAGACGGTGTGGGATATGTGCCTGAACGCCATTGCGGCCACCCCCGCCGAAGGCCGCGTCGAGCTCAGCCTGCGGCGCCAGGGCGATGCCGCGCGGATCTCCGTCACGGACAGCCGCCTGCCGCCCGCGGACGCCGCCGCGCTGGAACCGGCCGAACAATTGAATGCGGTGCTGGGCGGACGGCCACCGCTCGATCCGGTGCGCCTGCGCGCGGAAGTCGAGAAGTTCGGCGGCCGCTTCGGTTTCGATGTCGCCGCCGGCGGGCCGGCCCGCACGTACTGGCTGGAGATGCCGCTGCGCGCCTCCGTGACGCCGGCGCTGCCCTATTCCCCATCCGTGGCCCAGGCGTCGCTGCGCGGGGCGCGCGTCTTCCTGGTGGACGACAGCGATGAGGAACGCGACGCCATCGCGCGCGCGCTGGAAGACGCCGACGCCATGGTGCGGCACTTCAAGACCGGTGCGGCGCTGCTCGAATCACTGCAGAGCACCGTGCCGGATGCCTGGCCCGACGCGCTGGTATGCGACGTCACGCTGGACGACATGGATGGCTACGCGCTCGTGAGCGCCGTCCGCCAGTTGGAAGCCGAACGCGCCATCCCCTTGCCGCGCCGGCTGCCTGCCGTCGCGCTGTCCGGCCACACGCCTTCGGAAGGCCGCCTGCGCGCGCTGATGGCCGGCTTCCAGGTGCACGTGGGCAAACCGCCCGACCCCCATCTCATCGTCAATACGACGGCTGGGCTGATTGGTGGAAAGTTCCGACGCTTGTAATCCGTACCGGTGAAACACCGCGGGTAAACGCGCATCCCGAGAACCGTTACAAAGCGCGCCGCCGCGTGGCACGCCGTTTGCCCTACCGGGGCGCCCGAGCAAGGAGGGCATTACGAACGACGCGCAGGGCAAGACGCGAGAGACCGAAGGGTTCTCCGGCAGAGCAGCGCGATAACTCACCCGGCACGGAGAACAATCATGCGGAAAATCGCAATCGTCAGTGAACATGCATCGCCACTGGCCCTGGCGGGAAGCGTGGACAGCGGCGGGCAGAACATTTACGTCGCGCAGATCGCCCGCCACTTCGGCCGCCTCGGCCATCAAGTGGACGTGTTCACCCGGGCCGACAGCCCTTTCCTGCCGCGCGAAATGGAATGGCGGGACAACGTGCGGGTCATCCACGTTCCGGCGGGACCCGCCCGCCAGATTCCGAAGGAAGAGCTGCTGCCCTACATGGGCGCCTTCGAAGACTTCCTCACGCGCTACTTCGCCAGCCAGCGCGAAGCCTACGACATCGTGCACGCCAACTTCTTCATGTCGGCCATGGCGGCCATGCCGGCGGCGCGCGCCTGCGGCATTCCGTTCGCCGTCACTTTCCATGCGCTGGGGCGGGTGCGCCGCAAGTTCCAGAAGGAAGCCGACCTGTTCCCCGAGAGCCGTTTCGATATCGAGGATGACGTCATCGCGCGGGCCGACCGCATCATCGCCGAATGCCCGCAGGACAGGCAGGACCTGATGGAGCTTTACGGCGCCGATCCGCGCCGCATCTCCATCGTGCCGTGCGGCTATGACCCCGCGGAAATGCGGCCCATGGACCGCGCCGGCGCGCGCGCAGAGCTGGGCTGGAACGACAACCGGTTCACGGTGCTGCAGCTGGGCCGCATGGTGCCGCGCAAGGGCGTGGACAACGTGATCCGCGCCTTGGGCCGGCTGCGCCGCGTGCATGGCATCGACGCGCGGCTGTGCGTCGTCGGCGGCAACAGCCGCGAGCCGTGCGAGCAGGCCACGCCGGAACTCGCGCGCCTGCGCGCCATCGCCCGCGACGAAGGCGTGCTGCCGCACGTCGAATTCACCGGCCGCCGCGACCGCCTGCAACTGCGGGCCTACTACTGCGCCAGCGACGTCTTCGTCACCACGCCGTGGTACGAACCCTTCGGCATCACACCGGTGGAAGCCATGGCCTGCGGGCGGCCCGTCATCGGCTCCGATACCGGCGGCATCCGTCATTCGGTGCGCCACGGCGAAACGGGATGGCTGGTGCCGCCCAAGGATCCCGATGCGCTCGCCGAGCGTTTGGCCATGCTGGCGCGCGACAGCCTGCTGCGCCATCGCATGGGCGAGGCCGGCATGCGGCGGGCCCGCAGGCACTTCACATGGGAACGCGTCAGCCTGGACCTGCTGAACGTCTTCGACGAAATCATGGCGCCGGCAGCCCTGCCGGCCGCCGCTCACGCGCCGGCCGATGCCGCGCGCGCCATCGCCTAGGAGAAGCTTGAATGCATGACATCGATACTTCCACGCTGTCCGGCCGCGTCGTCATCGTGACCGGCGGCGGGAGCGGATTGGGCAAGGCGATATGCGAATTGCTGGCCAACGACGGCGCGCGCGTCGTGGTGGCCGACCGCAACGAAGCCGCCGCCCGCAAGGTCGCCGAAAGCCTGCCGGCCGAACTGGGCCTGGCCGTGGCCCTGGACGTGGGCGATGAAACGCAGGCCGGCCAGGTGCTGCGCCAGGTCGTGGACAAGTACGGCAAGCTCGACGCCGTCATCAACAATGCCGGCGTCGATGTCACCGCGCCGATCTCGGAAATCAGCACGGCCGATTGGGACCGCGTGGTGCGCACCAACCTGACGGGGCCCTTCCTGATGTCCAAGCTGGCGCTGCCCTACCTGGGCAAGGGCAGCCACATCGTGAACATCGCCTCCACGGCCGCGCGCCGCGCCTGGCCCAACGCCGCCGTGTACCACGCCACCAAGTGGGGCCTGATGGGGCTGTCGCATGCTTTGCACGCCGAGCTGCGGCCGCAGGGCATCAAGGTGTCCGCGGTGCTGTCCGGCGGCATGCGCACGCCCTTTCTGCTGGAACGATTCCCCGACATCGACGCCAGCAATCTCCAGGATCCCGCCAACGTGGCGCGCGCCGTCCGCTTCGTGCTGACGCAGCCCGACGAGACCGTCATTCCGGAAGTGATGGTGCTGCCCATGCGAGAGACCTCATGGCCCTGAAGCCCGCGATATTCCTGGACAAGGACGGCACGCTGCTCGAGGACGTGCCCTATAACGTCGATCCGGACCGCATGGCATGGGCGCCTGGCGCCCGCGCCGCCGTCGCGCTGCTGGGACGGCTCGGCCATCCGCTGATCGTCATCAGCAACCAGCCCGGCGTCGCGCTGGGGCGCTTCGAGGAGCCGGCGCTGGCGGCCGTGCGGGAACGGCTGTCCGCCATGTTCGAACGCGAAGGCGCGCGCCTGTCCGGGTTCTACTACTGCCCGCATCATCCGCAGGGCAAGCGCCCCGAGTACGCGCTGTCCTGCCTGTGCCGCAAGCCCATGCCGGGCCTGCTGACGCGGGCCGCGAGCGAACACGGCATCGATCTGCGCAGCTCCTGGTTCGTGGGCGACATCCTGGACGACGTGGAAGCCGGCACACGCGCGGGCTGCCGCACGCTGCTGCTGGTGAACGGCAACGAAACCGAGTGGCTGCGTGGGGCCTTCCGCACGCCCACCGATATGGCGGCCGATCTCTACGCCGCCGCGCGCGTGATCGCGCGTGCGCTGCCTCCGGCCCGCACGAGCGGAAGGGAGGCGGCATGAGCGTGCGTATCGCGGATGCCACGGGCAGCGCGCCGACTGCAACGTCCGCGGCCGCGCCGCAGGGCGGCGCCGGTTGGGAGCACGCCGACAACGTGTTGTGCGTGCGCCTGGACAACATGGGCGACGTACTCATGACGACGCCGGCGCTGCGCGCGCTGAAGGCCGTGCGGCCCACGCGCCGGCTGACCTTGCTGGCGTCGCGCTCCGGCGCCGCGGTGGCGCGCCACATCCCGGAAATCGACGAGGTGATTACGTACGAAGCGGCATGGGTGAAGAACGCCGCAAGCACGCCGGACGCCTATCGCGACACGCTGGACAGGTTGCGCGCAGCGCGCTTTGACGCGGCGGTGATCTTCACCGTCTACAGCCAGAGCGCGCTGCCCGCCGCCCTGACCTGCTTCGCCGCCGGTATCCCCCGCGTGCTGGCGTACAGCCGCGAGAACCCCTATCACCTGATCACCGATTGGGTGAAAGAAATCGAGCCGCTGCCGCAGGCGCGGCACGAGGTGCAGCGGCAGCTCGACCTGGTCGCCACGATCGGCGCGCGCGCGGACGACACCCGCCTGTCGTTCCGGACCACGCCCGCGGACCACCAGGCGCTGGACGATGTGCTGCGGGCGCACGGGGTGTCGCCGCACGAGAACTGGGTGCTGGCGCATTGCGGCGCCACGGCGGAATCGCGCCGCTATCCGGCCGTGCTGTTCGCGCAGGCCATCGACATGGTTGCCGGCGCGGGCGAGTGCGTGGTGCTGACTGGCTCATCCGACGAGCGCAGCCTGGTGCAGGACGTGGTCGATCGCAGCGCCGAGCCGCACAAGCTCGTGAATCTGGCGGGCAAGCTGACGCTGGGCCAACTGGGCGCGCTGATCGAACGCGCCGGCGTTCTGATATCGAACAACTCGGGGCCGGTGCACATGGCCGCCGCCCTGGGCACGCCCGTGGTCGATCTGTACGCCCTGACCAACCCCCAGCACACGCCGTGGCAGGTTCCGCACCGCCTGCTGTATCGCGATGTGCCATGCAAATACTGCTATCGCAGCGTCTGCCCGGAGGGCCATCACGCCTGTCTGAGCGCCGTCGCGCCGTGGCGCGTGGCGCAAGCGGCTTTCGAGCTGCTGGAAGGACACGCCCGCGCGCGTCCGCCGACGATGATCGCAGCGGCGTAGGGCCGCACGCCGGCCCCGCACCGCGACCGTTTTCGAATCGCCCGCCCGGCGATGCACCACCGCCTGTCGCATCAGAAGGATAACGCCATGTACACATTGGGTATCAACGCCGCATTCCACGATTGTTCCGCCACGCTCGTGCGCGACGGCGAAGTGATTGCCGCCGCCGAGGAGGAACGCTTCACGCGGATCAAGCACGGCAAACGGCCGGTGCCCTTCAGCACCTGGCAACTGCCCTATCACGCGATCGACTACTGCCTGGGCCACGCCGGCATCTCGCTGTACGACGTGGACCATGTCGCGTACTCCTTCGACCCGTCGCTGCTCGCCGGCGGCGGCTCGCTGCCGGAAACCATCACGCTGCCGCTGGAGCCTTCGCGCCAGCCGCGCGGTCCCAACGGCGAGTCGCCCTGGGATCCGCTGTTCCTGTCGTACATCGTCAACGCCCCGCGCCAGTTGATCGGCGGCGCGCCGCATCACCTGCGTGAACGGTTCGAAGGCCTGAGCCTGGAACAGTTGCTGCAACGCTGGCAGTTCGTCGAGCACCATCTTTCCCACGAAGCCAGCGCCTTCCTGGCCGCGCCGTGCGACGAATGCGCGGTGCTTACGATGGACGGGCGCGGCGAGCGGGCCACCACGAGCTATGGCCACTTCGCCAACGGCCGCTACCGGCGCCTGCGCCAGATCGACCTGCCCCATTCGCTTGGCCTGCTGTACGAAGACGTGACGCAGTACCTGGGTTTTCTGCGGTCGTCCGACGAATACAAGGTGATGGCGCTGGCTTCCTACGGCAAGCCCGAGTACGTCGACGTTTTCCGCGAGATCGTGCGGTTGGACAAGGAAGGCGGCTACACCATCGAACCGGTCAACCTGGTCGCGCGCTTCGGTCCGGCGCGCAAGCGCGGCGCGCCCTTCGAGCAGCGCCACATGAACATTGCGCATTCGCTGCAGAAGGTGCTGGAGGAAACCGCGCTGCATATGGCGCGCTGGCTGCACGAGCAGACCGGCGCCCGCGACCTGAGCATGGCCGGCGGCGTCGCGCTGAATTGCGTGATGAACGCGCACATCGCCGCCAACGGGCCTTTCGAATCGGTATGGGTGCAGCCGGCCGCCGGCGATGCCGGCACGTCGCTGGGCGCGGCGCTGTGGGTCGATTACGAACGGCGCGAACGCGCCGGGCGCCGCTGGACCATGCAGCATGCCTATCTGGGACCGGAGTACGCGGACGAAGAGATCGAACGCTTCCTGGACCGTTCCCACCTGGCCTACCGGCGCCTGGATAACGTGGCCGAAGCCGCGGCCGAGCTGCTGGCGCAGGAAAAGGTGCTGGGCTGGTTCCAGGGCCGCATGGAATTCGGTCCTCGCGCGCTCGGTGCGCGTTCCATCCTGGCCTCGCCCCTGGACAGCGCGATGCAGGCTCGGCTCAACGGTCTGAAGGACCGCGAGGACTTCCGGCCGGTGGCGCCGGTCGTGATGGAAGAACGCGCGCACGAATGGTTCGACGCCCGCGGCAAGTCCGGCATCTGCGCCCCCTTCATGCTGTTCGTGTACGACGTACTGCCGCATCGGGCCAAACAGATTCCCGCCGTCCGCCACATCGACGGCACGGCGCGCGTGCAGACCGTGCGGCGCGACCAGCACGCCCTGTATTACGACCTGCTGGCCGCCTTCGAGCGCCGCACCGGCGTGCCGGTGCTGGTGAACACCTCCTTCAACACGCGCGGCGAGCCGGTGGTGTGCACGCCCCGCGATGCGCTGGAATCGTTCTGGACCTCGCCGCTGGATGCGCTGGTGATCGGCAGCTATCTGGTGGAAAAACCGGTTTGACGTTGCGGCGAAAAGCAAAGGAGCCCCGATGAGCGCAGAAGATTTGCCTCGCATCTCGGTGGTGGTGCCGACCTACCGCCGTCCCGATCTGCTCGAACGCTGCCTGGGCGCGCTGCTGCGCCAGACCCTGCCCGCGCAGGAGTACGAGATCATCGTGTGCGACGACGGCCCGAGCGACGCCGCCCGGGACGTCGTGCGCAGGATGACGCCGGCGGCCGATGGCCCCGCGGTGCATTACCTGCCCGTGACCGGGACGCAGGGGCCCGCAGGCGCCCGCAACGCGGGATGGCGCCACGCGCGCGCGCCGCTGATCGCCTTCACCGACGACGACACCGTGCCCGATGCCGCCTGGCTGGCGGAAGGGCTGGCGGCTTTCACGCCTGGCGTGGACGCCTTGTCCGGCCGTATCGTGATGCCGCTGCCGCCCAATCCCACGGACTACGAACTGGACGCCAGCCGCCTCCAAGACGCCGAATTCGCCACGGCCAATGTTTTCGTGCGCCGGCAGGCGCTGGAGACCGTGGGCGGCTTCGATCCGCGTTTCCAGCTCGCGTGGCGCGAGGATTCGGACCTGCACTTTTCCCTGCTCGAACACGGGATGCGCATCGTCAAGGCGCCGCGGGCCATCGTCGTTCATCCCGTGCGGCCGGCCAGCTTCGGCGCGGGCCTGAGCATGCAGCGCAAGATCGTCTACGACACGCTGCTGTACAAAAAGCATCCGCGGCTCTATCGCGAGCGCATACGGCCGCATCCGCCATGGTTCTATTTGTCGGTCACCGCGCTGCTGATGGCGGCCCTGGCAGCCTTTGCGGCCGGGCAAACGACAGCCGGCGCGATCGCCGGCGCGGCATGGCTGGCCGCGACGCTGTGGTTCTGCGCGCGCCGCTTGAAGGGCACGCGGCGCTCGCTGGACCACATCGCCGAGATGGTGATGACCTCGGCGGCGATTCCGCCGGCGTCGATCTTCTGGCGCGTCGTCGGCTCGCTGCGTTACCGGGCGGGGTTCCCATGACGACGGACGGCCTTTGGCATCCCGCGCCGCGCCGCATTGCGGTGTTCCGGGCCCTGCAACTGGGCGACATGCTTTGCGCGGTGCCGGCGCTGCGCGCCTTGCGCAGGCATTGCCCCGGCGCGCACATCACCCTGATCGGGCTCGAGAGCGCGCGGCCGTTCGTGCAGCGGTTTCATCGGGACATCGACGAGCTGATGCTGTTCCCCGGCATCCCGGCGTTCCCCGAGCAGGCCGCGCGGCCCGGCGATCTGCCGGCCTTCTACCGCGAAGCCCACGCGCGCCGCTTCGATCTCGCCCTGCAAATGCACGGCAGCGGCAGCCTTTCCCTGGCCATCGTGCGCGCGCTGGGGGCGCGCCAGCACGCGGGTTTCGTCCCCGATCCCGCGATGGCGCAGCCGGGACGGCTTTTCCCGTGGCCCGATGATTTGCCGGAACCGCTTCGCTATACGGCATTGATGCGTTTTCTCGGCGTGCCGGTGGACGATGATGCGCTGGACCTGCCCCTGACGGCCGCCGATGCGGCCGAAGCCGACCGCGTCGCGCGCGATTACGGGTTCGATCCGGCCGCCACGGTCTTCGTCCATCCCGGCGCGCGCCTGCGTTCGCGCCGCTGGCCCGCCGAGCGCTTCGGCCGCGTGGCCGCCGCGCTGGCGAGCCAGGGCTGGCGCATTGCCGTGACCGGCAGCGCCGCGGAACGCGAACTCACCGCGGGCGTTGCCGCGGCCGCCGGCGGCGCGGCCATCGACCTGGCGGACCGCACGTCGCTGGGCGGCCTGGCGGCGCTGCTGGCGCGCGCCCCCCTGATCGTCTGCAACGATACGGGCGTCTCGCACATCGCGGCGGCCGTCGGTACGCGCAGCGTCGTGGTCGCCTGCGGCAGCGACACGCGCCGCTGGGCGCCTCTGGACCGCGCGCGCCATACCGTCCTGGCCGATTACCCGCCCTGCCGGCCCTGCGCCCACGAGTCCTGTCCGATCGGCCATCCCTGCGCGCTGAACGTTTCGGTGGAGCAGGTCCTGCGGGCGGCGCAGCGTCAGCTTGGCCGCCGCGCCGCCGCGAGCCCGGCCTTGGACTGGCCCGCCTCGCACGTCACCCTTCCGCAAGGAGTCGCCGACCATGTCTAGCAACAGTGCCCGCCGCAAGCTGCGCATTCTGACGTGGCACGTTCATGGCAATTACCTGTACGCGCTGACGCGCGTGCCGCACGAATTCATCATCCCCGTGCGCGAGGGCAACCCGCCCGGCTATGGCGCGCTGGGCAACCGTATCCCGTGGGGACCGAACGTGCGGGAAGCGCCGGCCGACACACTGCGCGATCAGGACTTCGACTGCATCGTGTACCAGTCGCGCGCCACCTATGAGGAACGCGAGACGCTGCTGTCGGCGCGCCAGCTGGCCCTGCCCAGCGTGTACATCGAACACGACCCGCCGCTGCCCCACCCGACCGACACCCGCCACTGGTTCCGCCACGAACGTGGCATCGTGGTTCACGTGACGCATTACAACCGCGCCGCCTGGGACAACGGGGCGACGCGCACCGCGGTGATCGAACACGGGGTGCCCGCGCCGTCCCGCATCTGCGTTGACGGCGGCATGCCCAAGGGCATCGTCGTGCTGAACCACCTGCGGCGCCGCGGCCGCCGCATGGGCGCCGATCTGTTCCTGCAGGCGCGCGAGCGCGTGCCCCTGGACCTGATCGGAATGGACGCCGAATCGCTGGGTGGCCTGGGCGAAATCCCCAACATGGAAGTGGGGAACTTCGTCTCGCGCTACCGCTTCTTTTTCAGCCCCATCCGCTACACCAGCCTGGGCCTGGCCCTGATCGAAGCCATGATGGCCGGCGTGCCGGTGGTGGGCTTTGCCGCGACCGAGCTGGCGCGCGTCATCGTCAACGGGCGCAACGGCTACATCGATACCGATCCGGATCGGTTGATCGCGGTGATGCAGGAACTGATCGCGGACCCCGGGCTCGCTGCGGCATGGGGCGCCGAGGCGCGCAAGACCGCGTTGGAACGCTATGGCATGGACCGCTTCATTGCGGATTGGCAGGCGCTGTTTTCCAGGCTGATGGGAGACCAAGAATGACCCAAGCATTTCCTCGACCCTTGCGCGTGCTCGTGACGGGCGGCGCCGGATTCATCGGCTCGCACCTGTGCAAGCGGCTGCTGGACAAAGGCCATACCGTGATCTGCCTGGACAACTTCTATACCGGGCAGGTGCAGCACGTCGAGCCGCTGCAGGCGCATCCGCGATTCACGCTCGTCACCCATGACGTGGTGGATTCGTTCCACGCGGAGGTGGACCGCATCTACAACCTGGCCTGCCCCGCCTCGCCCATCCACTATCAGACGCAGCCGGTGCACACCCTGCGCACCTGCGTGGTGGGCGCGCTGAACATGCTGGAGCTTGCGCGCAAGACCGGCGCGCGCATCCTGCAGGCGTCCACCAGCGAGGTCTATGGCGATCCGCAAGTGCATCCTCAGCGCGAAAGCTACTGGGGCCATGTCAACCCCATCGGCATCCGGGCCTGCTACGACGAGGGCAAGCGATGCGCCGAGACGCTGTTCAATGACTACGCGCGCATGTATGGCGTGAAGATCAAGGTTGCGCGCATCTTCAACACCTATGGGCCGAATATGGCGCCCGACGACGGCCGCGTGGTTTCGAACTTCATCCTGCAGGCGCTGCAGGGCAAGCCCATCACCATCTACGGCGACGGTACGCAAACCCGCGCCTTCTGCTATGTGGACGATATGGTCGATGCGCTGGAACGGCTGATGGAAAGCCCGGAGGATTTCACCGGACCGGTGAACCTGGGCAACCCGGAAGAGCTGACGGTGCTGGAGATCGCGCAGCGCATCCAGCGGCTTGCCGGCACCGACGTCCCCATGGAATTCAAGCCGCTGCCCGCCGACGACCCTACGCAGCGGTGTCCGGACATCAGCCTGGCCGCGCGTGAACTGGGCTGGGCGCCGTGCGTGCCGGTGGACGAAGGACTGCGCCACACTATCCGTTACTTCCGCCGGCTGGCCGAGGCCCACCCTCGAAACGCCTCGCGCTTTCCGCTCAAGGGCGCGGCGCCGGCGGACCGGGCGGAAGCCCCGCCCACGGAGCGCGTGGGCGCCGCCCCTTGAATCGAGCGATATCGCGGATGCGCTGGAAGGATGCTTGCTGAGGTTTTGAGGACGCCGGGGGCGCGGTGACGCCCAGCGGCGGGGAGGCAGAGGTGAAGTGCATCGATGAACCCGGGAATATCGCGGCCGTCTCGCCGCATCTGGACGACGCGGTCGCCGGATGCGGGGCGCTGCTGGCCGCCTATCCGGGCAGCACGGTCATCACCGTGTTCGCGGGCGTGCCCGAAGCATCGGTGCCCGTCACCGAATGGGACCGGCGCTGCGGGTTTCCGGACGGCCTGGCGGCGATGCGGCATCGGCTGACGGAGGACGACAAGGCGCTGCACCTGCTCAAGGCGCGTCCGGTCCGGCTGCCCTTTCTGGACGACCAGTACGTGCGGGCGACCAACCGGGCGAACCCCAAGGTCGAGAAGATCGCGGCCGCGCTGGCCGGCGTGCTGGACAAGGCGCAGGCGCGCACCGTCCTGTTTCCCATCGGGCTCTTCCACGGCGACCATCTGCTCACATCGGATGCGGCGCTCAGCCTGTTCCGCGACACGCCGGAGCGCAACTGGATCGCCTACGAAGATGCCTTGTATCGCACCAAGCCGGGCCTGCTGCACGCGCGGCTGGTGCAGTTCTATACGCGCGGCATCAGCCTGACCCCGGTCGTCTTCGGCGCGCAGCCCAATGTGCACCGCAAGGCCTCGGCGGTGGCCGCCTACGCCAGCCAGTTGCCGGAGCTGGGCGTGAAGAAAGGCGAAGGCGACGCGGCGGCCCCCGAACGATTCTGGCTGCTGCGCGAGTCCGTCAAACAGGAGCCGGCATGAAGCCGCATGGCTTGGAAGACGCCGCCGTCCCGCCGCGGGTTTCGGTGGTGGTGCTCACCTACAACCGCCGCGAAGAGCTCATCCGCAATCTGCGGCGCCTGGCCGCCAACGCGCCCGGCACGCCGATCATCGTGGTGGATAACGGCTCGCGCGACGGCACGGCCGGCGCCGTCGCCGCCGCCTTTCCGGCCGTGCGCGTGGTGTGCGCGCCAGGCAACCTGGGCGCGGCCGGCCGCAACCTTGGCGTGGCCGCCGCGGAAACGCCCTACGTCGCGTTCTGCGACGACGACACGTGCTGGGAACCCGGCGCGCTGGATGAGGCGGCGCGCCTGCTGGACGCCGCCCCACGCGCGGCCCTGATCAATGCCTGCGTGCGCGTCGGCCCCGACGGCCGGACGGACCCGACATGCGAAATCATGGCGCGCAGCCCCCTGGGTCCGGGGCCGGAAGGCACCATGCGCCTGCTGGGTTTCATGGCCGGCGCGTGCGTCTTCCGGCGCGATGCCTTCCTGGCCGCCGGCGGCTACGAGCCGCGCTTTTTCATTGGCGGCGAGGAGACGCTGCTGGCGCTGGATCTGGCGGCGGCGGGCTGGGACATGCTTTACGCCGGCCACATCCACACCTGGCACTGGCCATCGCCGCAGCGCGACCGGCCGGGACGGGTGCGTCTGCTCGGCCGCAACGCCATCTGGGCGGCCTGGCTCCGATTGCCCTTGCGAGCAGCGGCGCGCGAGACGCTGGCCGTGCTCGATGCCGCGCGGCGCCAGGGCGCGGCATGGCGCGTGGCCATGGATGCCCTTGCCGGGGCCCGATGGGTATGGCGAAACCGCCGGCCCATCCCGGCGGAAACCGAGGCGCAACGCCTGCTGGTCGCGCGGGGACCGGCCGCGACCGGCGCGCCGCCTTCAATGGGGGCACACGCCGAACCGCCCAGCGGGCAGGCGGCGGCGGGCAATGCCGCCGTCCCCGGCGCGCCGCTGATGATGGGCACACAGGGAGACCATACTCATCCTTGATGCGCAGAAGTTGCACAGGTCAGGTCGGCCGGCATGGGCACATTCCGTGCGGGACACCGGCATCGGGCGGGCCGCCCTCGCCCGCGCCATGGATATTCCGATATCGCAACAGGAGACCGTCATGACGGAAGACCGCAAATCCAATCGGCAGGCCCCCACGGATCACAGCGGCGATCCGCAGGCGCACGCCACCCTGCGCCCCGACACGGGCCCCAGGGAAGACCAGCCGGAGCGGACGATGGGCAACCACCCCGCCGATCCTCAGTCGGTGAACGCCAAGACGTTCCCGCCGGGCGTCGATCCCAAGGACGTCATGGACCCCGGCCGGCAGACGCCTGGGGCGGCGCCCGTGGAGAACCGCTCCGGTAGCAAAAAGTAATGCCTGGCCAGGCACGCCGCTTGCTCCTGTCCCGCGCCGCGACCTTGCGGCAAGACCCGTGGACAAGGAGAACAGTATGAATAAGGCGGATATCCCCCTCGCGCAGCGCGACGCCCTGTCGATGATGTTGGACGATCACCGCAAGGTGAAGCAGCTCTTCAAGGATTTCGGGAAGGCAGCCGACCCGGAGATCCGCGAGGCCATCGCGCACGAGGCCTGCCTGACGCTGACGGTTATCGCCCAGATCGAGGAGGAGATCTTCTATCCCTTTCTGCGCGCCCAGAACCCCGTGGCTTTCGGGCGCCTGCTGGACCGGGCCATCGTCGAACACGGCTGCGCGCGCAACCTCATCGCGCAGATCCAGGGAATGACCACCGACGATCCGTTGTTTCACGCGCGCGTAACCGTCCTGGGCCAGTACATCAGCCACCACATCGAGGAAGAGGAAGGTGAGCTCTTCCCCAAACTGATCGTGCTGAACGTGGATTTGCGCAACGTGGGCAGGCAGATGTTGCAACGCAAAGAAGAGATTACGGTGGAAGCGCATTTGGTGTGACACGCCGGTTATCCGGCGAGGCGTGGAACGCGATGAAGATACTGACAAAGGAAACCCCCGGCTCCCGGGCGACGCTCTGGCTGGCGCCAGCGACCCAAGGGGGATTCCGCTGGGAAGTGGAAGTCGTCGACACGGGCAAGACGACGGTGCCGCAGGTCATCCAATCCCAATTCGTGTTCCGCACGCCGACAGACGCCGCGCTGGACGGCATCCGCGCGCTCGAAGCGCTGGCGGTGCCGCCGTGAGTATCCGCAGGACAGGCCGGCAGGCCGGCAGTGAAACGCGCGCCCAGGTGGCGCGCTTTCTTTTGCCCTGGGGCGGTGGCGACGGTCCCCCCGCCAAGCGCCTGGCGCTGCGCCTACCGCTCGGGCGCCGGCGCGGCCCCCTTGTCGCCGGGCAGCAGGCTGGGCGGCGCCTGGCGCGATGCGGGGGACACGCCGCCAGCGGGTCCGGCGTTTTCGCCGGGGCTCGCCTTGCCGCTGGCCGACAGGCTTTTGCGCAATGCCATCCCCGCCTCCCAATGCGCCTTCAGGACGGGCAGCGTCTGCTGGGCGAATGCCTTGACCTCCGGGTCCTTGGCATGCTCTGCAGCGTCCACGAATTCCTGCACCGCCTCTTTGTGAGCGGCCACCGCCACCTTGTCGACATAGTCCTCGTCCAGGCGGGTGCCGGTTTCGGCGCGCAGCGTTTTCAAGCTGCGCGATTCGCCCGCCGGAAGATCCGTCGGCAAGGTCACGCCCTTGGCGGCCGCCAGGGCCTTCAGCTCGCGCGAGACATTTCCATGATCCTGGATCATCATGTCCGCATAGCGCTTCACGTCGTCATGCTCCGCGTTGCGCGCCGCCCACTCGCTTGCTTGCGTTTCGAAGGTATTGACCTGTGCGGCGTGCTCGATGAAACGCTGATCGCTCGTCGTCAGTTCGGCGCCGTGAGCGACGGCTGCGACCGCCGTGGCGGTGAAAAGGAAAAATGACAATGCGGCGCGCTTACAGTGTTCCATCGAACTCTCCTTTCCGACCGGGGGTCCGGTCCAATCACGTCGAACGGGCCGCCGCAACCCCTGTGCCCATCCGCCAGGGGCCGGATCGGGCGCCGGTGCCCGGCCCGCCGCGTACCGTTGAACCGGCGCCCGCGCGGCTCGCAACGGCGCCCGGAGTACCGCCACAAAAATCGTTTGCGCGTCGTCGGCGCAACCGAAACGGAGATGACCATGCAAGACACCGTGCAGTTGTTCGTCGGGTGCGATCCCAATAACGGGGATCTCGAGCAGATGATGGTGCTGGACTACAGCGTACGGAAACATGCCTCGCTGCCAGTCCGGATTCATTGGATGCGGCTGACGCGGCGCACGGACAGCCCTTGGCACTGCGACCCGTCCAGACGCAGCGGGTGGCGGACCGAAACCTGGTCCACGCCTTTTTCGGCGCTGCGCTGGAGCCTGCCGGCGTGCTGCAATTACGAAGGACGCGCGCTGTATATGGATGCCGATATGCTGGTGCTCGATGACATCGCACCGATATGGCGGATGCCGCTGGAAAACGATGCCGTGATGGCCGCGCGGCGGGACGGCGATGGGTGGCTTTACTGCGTCACGCTTTGGGACTGCGCCCGGGCGCGGCGCCATTTGCCCGACCTGGCTGCCATGCAGCGCGATCCAGATACGCATGGCAAGCTGAAGCGCTTCTTCGCCCGCCGGCCGGATCTGATCCAGCCGCTGGACGCGCGATACAACTGCATCGACGGTGAAGACTTGCCGGCCGAGGCCATCGGCATCCTGCATTATTCCGACATGAGCACGCAGTTCTCCCACCGCTATGCCATGCGCCGGCGGCTGGCCGAAGGCGGCGCACATTGGTATGACGGCCCCGTCCGGCCCCACCCCCGCGAGGATCTTCGCGACCTTTTCGACCGCTACTACCAGGAAGCTGTGGCTGCCGGCCACCGCCCGGACGATTACCGCGCGGACCCGCCTTTCGGCGCCCTGCCGAAAGAAACGCAGCAGGACTATCGCGGCAACGTGCGCCGGCGCCGGCGCGGATGGTGGCAAGGTCTGGCTCGCCGCCTGGATGCCTTGCGCGATACCGCCGTACGCTGATGCCCGTTCACGCGAACAGCTGGCGGGCCTGCTTCAGCAATTCGCTTTTCTGCAGTATCCCCACCACGCGCCGCTGCGTCGGATCGCTCAGCACCGGGGTGCGTTCGGCAGGAGATTCCACCACCGTCTGCCACACGTCGAGCAGCCGCTGGCTGGCATAGACCACCGGAAAGTCGGCATCGGCCATCTCACGCAGCGCCGCGCGTCCGCCTTCGCCGGCGTTGACGCGCGCCATCAGGTCATTGGTCCAGACCGCGCCGGCAAAGCGCTGGGCGTCGTCCACCAGGAAGACGAAACGGTTCTTTTGCTTCAAGCCCACCTGCAGGGCGGCCTGCAGCGTACCTGACGCGGGCGCCAGCAGGCCGGGCGGCCGCATCACGGCGCCGGCCGTCGCGTCGGCCAGCCGGCTGCGGCCCTCATAGCGCGCGCGGTGGCGGGCGATGACTTCGTAGGCGCCCGCCTGGCCGAACAACATGGACGCCGCATACGCGCCTACCGTGGCGATCATCAGCGGAAACACGAAAGACGGCTCCTGCGTCATCTCGAAGACCATCAAGGTGGACATCAAAGGCGCTTGCGTGGTGGCCGCCAGCGCCGCCGCCATGCCCAGCACGCCGAACAGCACGGCGCTGTCCTGCAGCCCGAACGCGTGCGCGGCAAACGGCGCGCAAACCGTCCCGGTCAGCGCCCCGATGAGCAAGGAAGGCGTGAACAGGCCGCCGATCGCGCCGGAGCCCACCGTGGCGGCCGTCGCCAGGATTTTCAAACCCAGCAAGAGCAGCAGCGGCGTGGCCAGGGTATCGCCGTCCAGCAGTCGGGCGATTGGTTCGAACCCGTTGCCCGTCACGTCCGGCGCGATAAGCGTGATCACGCCCACGATGAGGCCGCCCAGGCTCATGCGCACGACCAGCGAACGATGCACGCGCGCGAACCACGTCCGGGCGCGCCGGGTGCACCACAGGAACACCGAGCCGACCGCCCCGGCAAGCAGACCCAGGGCCGCAACGGCCAGTACGCCGGGGCCCGTGACGTCGAACGCGTACGAAGGCAGCGCGTACAGGGGCGTGAAGTGTCCCATCGCGCTGGTGATCCAGGTGGACGCCACCGCGGCCGTGAACAGATAGCCGATGCGCCGCATCTCGATGCCGCCGAAGGCGATCTCCGCAATGAAAATGGCGGCCGCCAGCGGCGTGTGATAGACCGCCGCCAGGCCGCCGGTTGCGGCCATGGCCACCGCCAGCCGGAAGTCTTCGCCACGCAGGCGGGGGAGGCGCGCACAGACGGCGGAACCCGCCGTGGCGGAAAGCTGCACCATGGCGCCTTCCTTGCCGATGGACCCGCCGGAGACGATGGAGAAGAACGAGGACGCGCAGCGCAGCAGCGACGGCACGATGGGAACGGCCGGCATCTTGCCGTCGATGGTTTCCAGGTATTCGGACACCATGCCGGTTTGCTGCTCACGCCGCTGGGCGCGCGCGAGCAGCAGGGCGGCCAGCGCGCCGCCGACGGTCGGACATGCGATGCGGATATACCAGGGCAGTCCGGCAAACAGCCGCGTGATGTCGTCCGCCGTCCCGAACAGCGCCGCGGACGCGTGATCCAGCCCCCAGCGGAACCCATGGGCGGCCAGCGAACCCAGGACGCCCACCATTGCCGCCACGGCCATGCCGCGCAGATAGTCGCCCACGGATCGGTGCTCCCGCGCGGTTTTGCGCCCCTGCATATCCGCCTCCCCTTTTTCTTACCGGCGGTTCTTGAGGACCGCGCGGAACGCTTTCATCATGGGCGACCACACGGCCTGCCGCCGGCTCAGCAGTGAGATGTCGCGGGTCAGCGGCAAGGCCGCGTCCACGGATAGCGCGGCCACGCCCGCATCGGGCGTGTCGTCCAGCAATTCCGCCGGCGCCACGGTCAGCAGATCCGTGCCCGCCACGAGCTTCAGCGCCCCGGCCGACACGAAGTCCACCTCGAGCACCGCCCTCGGCAAGGGCTGGTTTTCACGGGCGAAAAAGGCGTCCAGACGCTGGCGCGCGACCGACGTCCGCTTGGGCAGCACCCACCGTTGCGCCGCCAGGTCCGCCAACGCAAGGCCCGGGCGCCCGGCCAGCGGGTTGCGGCGGCCGGCAACCAGTTTCAAAACGTCGTGGCCCACGGCTTCCTGACGCAGCACGCCGCCGCGGCCGTCGGACGGCGCCACCGCCAGGTCCAGATCGCCTTGCTGCACCAAGTCGGGCAGTTCATCGGACAACCCAAGGGTCAGCGCGACCTGCAGGCCGGGTTGCGCCGGCAGCAGCGTCTGCAGCGCCGGCATGACGACCGTATCCATGGTGGCCGCCGTCGCGCCAAGCCGCAACATTCCGCCCTTGCCGGCCCGCAGGCTTTCGGCGTGCCGCAGCGCGTCCTCGTATTGGTTGACGACCTTGCGGGCGTGCTCGGCGAAGGCCAGTCCCGCGGACGTCGGCCGCAGCGTGCGGTTGGCGCGGTCGAACAACGCCAGTCCGGTTTCATCTTCCAGGCGCTTGAGCGATTTGGACAGCGCCGGCTGGGTGACGTCGCAAGCGGACGCGGCCCGGCCCAGGTGGCCGTGCGTCACGGCGGCCAGGAAGTACGAAAGCTCACGCAGCGAAAAATCCATAACGCCGGCTGTCCATGAATTCCGGTTATCGAAAAGATAACCTGCAGGAATGCCAGTGTAGATCAGGCGAGCGCGGATTTCACTAGAATGCCGCGATGACAGGCGCAAGCGGCCGCTACACGGTCACCCTAATCCCTTCCGAATGGCGTTTCGATGCCGACGCCGGCGACACCTTGCTCGCCGCTGCGACACGCGCGGACATCCGTATGCCGAGCTCATGCCGCAACGGCACATGCCGCGCCTGCATGTGTTATCTGGTCGAGGGAGAAGTCGCCTATCCCGGCGGACGGCCGGGCCTGACTTCGGAGGAAATGGAGGAAGGCTGGATCCTTCCCTGCGTGGGACGGGCCCGCAGCGATCTGCGCATCGACGTGCCGGACGCCGAGGCAGCGCAGAAAACGCCGCCAACGCCCATCATGGTGGGCCCGCGGCGTTGACCCGGGCGCAAGCGCCCGGCCACTCCGCGGGCGACACTTGGATGCCTATCCCGCCGCGATGCGGTAATGGCTTTCGTCGAACTTCACCTTGGCGGCGTCGGGTGCGCTGTCATCTTCCTGAACGGAATGCGCGGCTTCCCGCGCCAACGCCCTGGGCAGCGCGCGAGCGGGCTCGGCGGTCATGCCCACAGGCATCGCCGGGTTCGGCACGCCAAGCAGTGTCAGCTCGGCGCCGATCAATCCTTTGAACAGCTCATTCATCGGGAACTCCTTCTTCCGGGCCGATATGACGGCCTCCATGAATCGACCGCACCCGCGCGGCAAGGTTCCCCTGCGCGGCTGATCGGCATGCAGTCACGGCAGCGTGCGCGCGGCGCCCTTAGCCGCTAGACTAGGCCTGAAGTCCCGGGGTTGCAGCGGGGGGCCGATCGCCCCGTTCCGTCAATGCACCGGTCTTGCATGCGCGGCGGCGGGCCTGCCCGTCTGTCCGCGTCAGGCGGCGCGGCAATCGCGGTCCGGCTGTAGACACGCGGGTCTCCGCTTCGCCTCCAGAACGATTCGTACAACGAACGGAGGAGACCCATGAAAACAATGCTGAAATCGGCCATCGCCGCGCTATCCCTGTGCGCAGCGGCCGCCTGCCTGGCGCAGGACAACTGGCCCGCCAAACCCATCACGATGATCGTGCCCTTCCCGCCGGGCGGCGTGGCCGACACGGTGGCGCGGCCGGTGGCGGATGCCATGAGCCGATACCTGAAGCAATCGGTGGTGGTGGAAAACCGCGCGGGTGCAGGCGGCGGCGTCGGCATGGGCGCCGTGGCGCGCGCCGAACCCGACGGCTACACGGTACTGATGGCGCTTTCGTCGATTTCCATCATCCCCGAGGCCGACCGCATCCTGGGACGGTCGCCGATGTACCGCCTGGACCAGTTCAAGCCCATCGCACGATTCACCGCGGACCCCACGGTGCTGGTGGTTCGCTCGGACAGTCCGTGGCAAACGGCGCGGCAATTCATCGACGACCTGCGCCGGCCTGATGCGCAGCCCGTCAGCTATGGTTCCTCCGGAAACTACGGGACGATGCACGTTCCGATGGAGATGCTGCGCAGCGCCTCGGGGATTCACGTCCTGCACGTGCCCTATGGCGGCGCGGGCCCGGCGATCGTGGCCTTGCTGGGCGGCCAGGTGCAGGCGGTGTCCACCGGTCCCGCGTCGGTGCTGCAATACATCCAGGCCGGGCGGGTGCGCCCGCTGGCGACGTGGGGGGAAAGCAGGCTGGCGGCGCTGCCCGACACGCCGACCCTGAAGGAACTGGGCTACGACGTGACCTTCGCGCAGTGGTCGGGTTTGTTCGTGCCGGCCGCGACGCCCGCGCCCGTGGTGCAGAAGCTGCGCGCCGCGGCCGCCGCGGCGGCGAAGGATTCCAAGGTGCGCGACACCATCCAGCAGGCAGGCAGTCCGATCCTTTATATGGATGCGCCGGAGTTCCAGCAATACTGGGATGCGGACGCGGCCAAGATGACGGATGCCGTGCGCAAGATCGGCAAGGTCGAATGAAGGGTCAGCTTACGGAATAGCCGCGCCCCGTCATGCAGGCGCTCATCGCGCGGTTGTACGCGTCGACCATCACGTTGTTGGTCCATTCGTTCGGATGCGCGGGGTCGTAGCCGCTTTGGTTCATGGCCCAACCCTGGCATTCGTTGCGGTCTCGGCTTTGCTGCGCCTGGCTCTGGCCGCGCGCGGGATAGGCAATGAGATTGCCGGTGGCGGGCGGCGCGGTATAAGCCGCCGCGGCGGGCGGCGCCGTGTACGCGACAGGCGGCGGGACGTAGACCGGCGCGGGCGCATACACGGGCGCCGGCGTGTACACGACTGGCGGCGCGGCGTAGACCGGCGCGGTGTAGACCGGCGCCGTGTAGACGACGGAAGGCCGCGAATTCAGGGCGATGATGGCGCCGGTGGTGCCCAGGGCCAGCGCGCCGCCGACCCACCAGCCCGAGCCGCCATGCCAGCCGCGGTGGTAATAGCGGTGCGCCATCGCGGGCGTGGAAACGGCCGCGGCCATGGCCAGCGCCACGGCGGCGGCGGCCGCTTTTACAGTGAAAATCTTCATGTTCATGCTCCAACCCCTGCAGCGCCGCGCTGCCGGGCGTCGTTCGATACTGTACTCATTTGACCGCTCCCGCGCCGTCGCAATTCCTTCGGGCCATGCTACGGCGGTTTCAGGACGTTTCCGAGGCATCGAACCCGGACTTGCGCGACGCGGCAGGTCCTCTTGCCTGATATTTTAATCCGGGTAAAATTACTGCCTTGCCGCTTCGCAACGGTCAGGCCCGCTCGTGCGGCCCGCCCCGCCGGCAGGCGACGACTTGCCAAGCCTGCCGGCGGCAGCCTGCACCCAGTCGTCCTTGTCCTGGCAAGGCAGCCGCCCGCCCGTCTTTCTGTCACTTCTCCCCATCACTTATCGAAGCCATGCCGATTACTGTCCAGACCCCCTGCACCGCCTTCGCAGGCCATCGCAAGCTTGCCGCCGGTTCGCTCGCAGATGTCGCCCTGGCGGTGAAGGCCGCGATCGAGCGGGACCCGTCGCCGGCCGGCGCCAGCGTCCTGACATTCGACGACGCCACCGGCCGCCTCATCGATATCGACACCCGTGGCAGCGGCGGCGACGTGCTGGCGCGGCTGGCGCAGGCGTACGCCGGACCTGGAAGCGACACCACCGTTCATGCGCCTTCGACTCACGGCGAACCGCGGTCCGCCACGCCGCGTGGACGCGGGCGGCCCCGGCTCGGCGTGGTGGCGCGCGAAGTGACCCTGCTGCCCCGCCATTGGGAGTGGCTGAACGAACAACCCGGCGGCGCGTCGGTCGCGCTGCGCAAACTGGTCGAGGCCGCCATGCGGGATCGGCGCACCGGGGAACGCGCGATGCGCGAGGCCGCCTACCGCTTCATGTCGGCCATGGCCGGCGATATGCCGGGCTTCGAGGAAGCCGCGCGCGCCCTGTTCGCCGGCGATGCCCAGACCATGGTCCAATGCATGGCGGCGTGGCCTGAGGATGTCCGCGACCATGCGCTGCGCCTCGCCTTCGGCGCGGCGGCGGACTTCGGCCCGGCCAAGGAGATTCAATGATTGCTTCCCACGACAACGTGAGCATGGCGCTGTTCTGCGACTTCGAAAACGTCGCATTGGGCGTGCGCGATGCCAATTACGAAAAATTCGATATCCGGCTGGTCCTGGAGCGGCTGCTGCTGAAAGGCAGCATCGTGATCAAGAAAGCGTATTGCGACTGGGACCGCTACAAGGCTTTCAAGGCGCCGATGCACGAGGCCAATTTCGAGCTGATCGAAATCCCCCACGTGCGGCAGTCCGGCAAGAACTCGGCGGACATCCGCCTGGTGGTCGATGCGCTGGACCTTTGCTATGCCAAGTCCCATCTCGACACCTTCGTCATCATCAGCGGCGACTCGGACTTCTCGCCCCTGGTGTCGAAGCTGCGCGAAAACGCCAAGCACGTCATCGGCGTGGGCGTGAAGCAGTCGACTTCCGATCTGCTCATCGCCAATTGCGACGAGTTCATTTTCTACGACGATCTGGTGCGCGAAAGCGCCCGGTCTTCGTCGCGGCGGGCCACGCGGGCCTCGTCCGCAACCGCGCGGCGCGCAAGCGGAGACGACCGCCGCCGCCGCGAGGACGAAGCGCGCAAGGAAGACGAGGCGCGCAAGGACGACATCGAAACGCGGCGGGCGCAAGGCATCGACATCGCGGTGGAAACCTTCGAGGCCCTGGTGGCCGAGCGCGGCGACAGCGGCAAGATCTGGGCGTCGGCGCTGAAAGACGCGATCAAGCGCCGCCGGCCGGACTTCAACGAGTCGTACTACGGCTTCCGGGCCTTCGGCAGTCTGCTGGACGAAGCGCAGGCGCGCGGGCTGTTGCAGGTGGGGCGCGATGAAAAGTCCGGCACGTATCTGTACTGGTCGCACACCGGCGCGGCCTCGCAGGCGTCCGGCGCCGATACGCAGGGCAATGCGCGCGAGGCAGGCGAAGCCGCGGAACCTGCGCTGACGGCGGCGGACGCCATCGAGCAGGCGGCGCCGGCCGCGCCGCCGTCGAAACCGAAGCGCCCGGCGCGTCGCCGCGCACGGAGCGCGAACGAGAACGCGGCCATGGCCGGCAGCGCGAATGGCGCGGACGAGGCGAATGGCGCGGACCAGGCGAATGCCGGCGAGCCCTTTGCCGCGCCGGCCGATGACGGCGCATCGGCGGGCGATACCGGCGAAGCGGCGTTGCGGTCCAACGCCGGCGAAGCGGCTGCGCCCACGCAGTCCGTGCCGGCGCGCCGCCCGCGCGGCCGCGCGGCAAAGGCCCCTGCTTCGCCTGCCGAAGCGCCGCTGCCGGCGGCCGCGCCGGATACGCCGTTGGCCAGCCCGGCGGTCATGGCGCAGGAAGCGCAGACCGGCCAGGGCGAGGGCAAGGGCCAGGGCGAGGGCGAGGGCGCCGCCGACAACGAGGCGCCGCGCAAGCGCGCGCGCCAGTCGCCAGCCCGCGCACGGCGCCCGCGCAAAACGGCAGCCCGTGTCACTGAAACCTGAGCTAGACTGCCCATGGTCCATCCGCGGCGATGGACCCTATCGCGTTTCCAACCGTCGGCTTCTCTCCAGGTGATCTTATGAAGAAACCCGCAGGCACTTCCAAGAATTCGGGCAAGAAAAGCGAACTCGCCAAGCGCCGCCAGGCGCCCCTGGCGACCCCTTCGGACATCTCCACCGAAGGCACGCGCGATATCAGCGGTGCGCTCAACCGACTTCTCGCGGATGTCTTTGCGCTGTACCTGAAGACCAAGAATTTCCATTGGCACATCAGCGGGCCGCACTTCCGCGACTATCACCTGCTGCTGGACGAGCAGGCCACGGAAATCTTCGCGATGACCGACCCGATCGCCGAACGCATCCGCAAGCTCGGCGGCACCACCCTGCGTTCCATCGGCCATATCTCGCGCACGCAGCGTCTGCTCGATAACGACGCCGAATACGTGCAGCCGCTGGACATGCTTGCCGAGCTGCAGGAAGACAACAAGAGCCTGACGGCGTTCATGCGCGAAGTGCACGACATCTGCGACGAGCACCGCGATATCGCCACCGCGAGCCTGATCGAAAACTGGATCGACGAAACCGAACAGCGCACCTGGTTCCTGTTCGAAACCAGCCGCCGCGGCGACCCGACGGGTCACTGAGGGTCTGTCCGGCTCCCCGGGCCGGACACACGCATGGCTTCGCGCCCGGCGCGCGAAGCCCTACAGTTCCAGCACGATGCGCTGGCCGCGCGCACGGGAGCAACAGCTCATCATCTTGTTGTTCGCTTCCCGTTCCGCGCGCGTCAGTACCACATCCCGGTGGTCGATCTCGCCGGCCAGCACGCGCACCTCGCAAGAGCCGCACAGGCCTTCCTCGCAGTCGCTCTGCACGTCGATATTGGCCGCGCGCAGGGCCGCCAGCAGCGTCTGGTCGGCCGCCACGGTAACGACCAGCCCCGAGTCCTTCAATTCCGCCTCGAAGGCATGCTCCTTGGACGGGTCCAGCCGGCCCAGCGTTGAATGGAAATGCTCGACGCGCAGCGCGTCCTCCGGCCAATGCGCGCTGGCCTGCTTCAGGGCGTCCAGCATCCGCTCCGGCCCGCAGGCGTAGATCTGGGTATCCGGGTCGGGCCGGGCCAGCAGCGCCGCGAAGTCGTTGCGCAGCCCCTCGTCGCTGGCGTAGACGTGCAGCCGATCGCCGTGCAGGTCGATCAGCTCGGGCAGCAGCGCCATGGCGGCGCGCGAGCGGCCGCTGTAATGCAGCGTGTAGTCGATGCCCAGTTCACGCGCGCGGCGCGCCATGGCGCTGACGGGCGTAATACCGATGCCGCCCGCGATGAAGAGGGCGCGCGGCGTGCTTTCATCCAGGCGGAAATGGTTACGCGGGCCCCGCACGCGCAGCCGCATGCCGGGCTTGACGTTGGCGTGGATCCACGCCGAGCCGCCGCGGCCTTCGGCCTCGCGCAGCACGGCAATGCGCAGCCGGCTGGTGTCGGCGGGATCGCCGCATAGCGAGTACTGGCGGGACATTCCGGTATCGCCGCACTCGATGTCGATATGCGCGCCCGGCGCCCAGCGCGGCAGCGCCCTGCCGTCGGTGGTGGCCAGCGTCAGCAGGAGGATGTCGCGCGCCACGGCAGCGACGTTCTCGACCACCAGCGTGCGGGCGATCGCCTGGGTGGAGGGTTCGCCGATGCGCACGGGCTGGCGCAGGGTCAGGATTTCCGGGCGGCGCCGTTCCGGGTTTTGCGCGGGATCCCATTCCACCCAGAGATGCTCGGGACCGCGGAACGACGTGTTGGGCACGTAGGTGAACTTCTGTTCCGCCAGCTTCATATGGGGCAGCCGGCGGGTCAATTCCTCCAGGAAAATCTGCATTTCCATGCGCGCCAGGTTCTTGCCCATGCACTGATGCGCGCCATAACCGAAGGTGAGCTGATCGCTGGCGTTCTCACGGCGGATGTCGAACAGGTCGGCATCGGCGAAGTGCCTTTCGTCGTGGTTGGCCGAAGCGCTGACGATCAGCAGTTTGGAACCCGCCGGAATGCGCACGCCCGCGATCTCGGTGTCGCGCGTGGCCAGGCGCCGCCATGCCGCGACCGAGCCGTTATGGCGCAGGCACTCCTCCACCGCATTGGGGATGAGCGAGGGGTCATCGCAGATATCCCGCCAGGCGTCCGGATGCTGCAACAGCAGCTTGATGGCGTTGGCCGATGCGTTGGCGGTGGTCTCGTGCGCCGCCACGATGCCCGCCATCATCATCGAGTGCAGGTAGGAGTCGGTGACGATATCGGGATGTTCGCGCTGCTTGCGTATCCCGTACTGCATCCAGCCGGGCTGGTCCGGATCCTGGCGCATCTTGTCCAGGATCTTGCCGGCGAGCTGCCAGAAGTTGCCCACCGCGTGGGCCACGGCAACCTGCTCCTCGGGCTTGGGGCGTCCCCAGGTATTGACCGTGTGCGCGATGGAATACCGGCGCAGCAGGTCCATGTCTTCCTCGGGCACGCCCAGGAAATGCAGTGCGACGGTCAGCGGCACTTCCCACAGCATCTGGTCCACCAGGTCGGCCCTGCCGTCGTCGATGAAGCGGTCGACGTATTCGCGCGCGAGCCGGCGCACCAGGGGCTCGTGGTGCTTGATCGCCTCCGGCGTGAAGGGCTCCATCAGCACGCGCCGGCGCGGCATGTGGGCGGGCTCGTCCTCGTTGACGAGCGTGCGGTTCATGGCATAGCCGTACGACGCCAGGACGGCGTTGGCCTCCGGCCCCGTGGGCGTGATCTTCTCCAGCGCGATGGAGGGACTGAAGGTGATGTTGTCCCGGAAGATGGCCTTGATGTCGTCGTAGCGGGTGACCACCCAGTAGCCGAGCTTCGGGCTGTAGAAAACCGGCTCCTGTTCCCGCGCCCAGCGCACGTACTCGGGCGGATCCTGCTGATAGCCGTCGCCGAAGGGATCGAACTCCGCCGCGCGGGCGCTGACGTGGACGGGGCAGCCGCGCGGCGCCTGGGCCGCGGCATGCGCGACGGGACAGCCGCCCGCGGCGGTGGGATTGGCGGTTTGGGACATGGCGTCGCTCCGGAAAACGCCGGGAGGCCGCGCGGCGGCGCTCAATCCAGCTTGATGTTCAGGTCGTGAATCAGCTTGTGCCAGCGGGCGCGTTCGGCCTGCAGCAGGTCGCGGTACTCGGCCGGCGTGTTGCCCACCGGCTCGATGCCGAAGTCGATGAGCTTCTGGCGGATGACCGGGTCGTTGATCGTCGCCACCAGCTGGCGGTTCAGGATGTCGATGACGGGTTGCGGCGTGGCGGCGGGCACGACGATGCCGACCTGGGCGGCGGCCTCCACATTCTTGTAGCCGAGCTCGGCGAACGTGGGCACGTCCGGCAGCTGCTGCAGCCGCGTGGGGTTCGCCACGGCCAGGGCCCGCACCTTGCCGCCCTTGATGAAGCCCGCGCCGGCGGCCAGGTCGACCATCATGATGGGCACCTGGCCGGCGGCGACGTCCGACAGGGCGGGCGCCGCGCCGCGATAAGGCACGTGCACCAGGTTCGCGCCGGTCTCCACCTTGAGCAGCTCCATGGCCAGATGGTGCGGGCTGCCCGCGCCGGCCGAAGCATAGTCCAGTCCTTCCTTGCGCGCCTTGGCCTCGGCCAGCAAGCCCTTCACGTCGGCGGCCTTCAGGCCGGGGCCGGCCACGAGAATCATGGGGAAGCGGCCCATCAGCGTGACGGGGGCCAGGTCCTTGACCGGGTCGTAGGACAGCTTCGCATACAGCGCCGGGTTGAACACCAGCGTGCCGTTGTCCGCCGACAGCATGGTGTAGCCGTCGGGCTGCGCGCGGGCGGTTTCCGAAGCGCCGATGGCCGTGTTCCCGCCCGGCTTGTTGTCCACCACGACGGGCTGTCCCAGCCGCGGCGACAGGCCCTGGCTGACGGTGCGGGCCAGAAAGTCCGAACCGCCGCCCGCGGCATAGGGCACGACCCAGCGCAGCGGCTTGGACGGGTAGGTATCGGCTGCGGCGGGAGCGGCGGCCACGGCGGGCAGAACGGCGAGTGCGAGCGCGCGCATCAGGCGGGCAAAGGGCATGGTTGTCTCCGTACGTTGTTGTGGCTGTTTTCAGCTTTTGCGTAAATCATATACGCATTGCGTAATTCGTCAACCGGGCTTACCCTTTGCCCTGCTGCCGCCGGCTTCCCCGGCCGGCCGGCTTCTCACGCGTCCGTCCAATCAGAAAAACGATGAACCCGACACCCCCCGCCGCAGAACTTGGCCGCGCACGCGAAAGGCGCCAGCGCGTCCAGTCCGCCGAAACGGGCATGGCCGTGCTCAAGGCCCTGGGCCAGCTGGGCGGACGGGCCAGCCTGACGCTGATCGCCTCGCACATCGGCGAAAGCCCGGCCAAGGTCCACCGCTACCTGGCCAGCCTGCTGGAGACCGGCCTGGTCGACCAGGACAGTGCGACGCAGCAGTACTACCTTGGCCTGGAAGCCCTGCTGCTGGGCGTGGCGGCGATGCGCCAGGCGGATCCGATCCGGATCGCGGAAGCGTCGCTGGCGCGCTTGCGCGAGACCCTGGAAGTGACGTGTTTCGTGGCGGTGATGGGCAACAAGGGGCCGACCATCGTGCGTTTCGAAGAACCGGGATTGCCCGTCACGGTGAACGTGCGGGTGGGGTCGGTGCTGCCGATGCTCTGGTCGGCGACGGGGCGGGTGCTGTTGGCGACGCTGGACGACAGCCGCGTGCGCGCGCTCGCCGCGGCGGAATTGAAAGCCGCGCCGCCCGATCAACGGGCACTGCTGGATGCCACGGACCCCATCGGGGCCCTGCGGCGCTCGGTGCTGCAGGCGGGCTGCGCGGCGGTGCGCGACACCAATCTGCGCGGCATCAGCGCGGTGGCGGCCGCCCTGTACGACTACACGGGGCGGCCCTGCGCGGTCCTGACTGCCCTGGGCGCCACCGGCGGCTTCGATCCGTCGCCAGATGGCGTGGTGGCGCGGGCGCTGCGCGACGAGGCGCAGGCCATCAGCCGCCGGCTGGGCTATACCGGCGACGGCAAGGGCGAATAAGCGTCCGCGCTGGCCGGGCAAGGCCCGGAATACCTTCCCGCTGCGCCCGTGGGCCTGCGCGTCGGTACGCGCGCAATTGGTTCGCGCCTCATCGGCCCGCGCCTAATCGGCCCGCCCGACTTCGCGCGCGCGTTCCATGAGCAGCGCCCGTTCGCGCGCGTTGCGCGTCAGGGCGGCCGCTTCTTCGAACGCCGCCCGTGATTCCGCCCTGCGCCCAAGCCGCGCCAGCAGATCGCCGCGCACGCTGTACAGCCAGGGATACTGGCGCATGGCCGGATCGTCCCCCAGGGCGTCGACCAGGGGCAGCGCGGCCGCCGGGCCGCTTGCCATGCTCACCGCGACCGCCCGGTTCAAGGCCACGACGGGCGATGGCGCACGGCGCATCAACGCGTCGTAAAGCGCCACGATACGGGGCCAGTCGGTTTCGGCCGCGCTGGGCGCACGGGCATGGCAGGCAGCCAGCGCGGCCTGCAGGCAATACGGGCCGTCGCCGCCCAGCGCCTCGGCGCGCCGCAAGGCGTCCAGGCCGCGACGTATCAGCAACCTGTCCCAGCGCGCCCTGTCCTGATCGGGCAACAGGACCGGGCGTCCCTGTCCATCCACCCGCGCATGCATGCGCGACGCCTGCAGCTCCATCAGGGCGACCAGTCCGTGCACATCGCTTTCCCCGGGCGCCAGGCTGGCAAGCACGCGGCCCAGGCGCATCGCCTCCTGGCACAGCGCCGGCCGCATCCAGTCGTCGCCCGCCGTAGCGGCATAGCCTTCGTTGAACACCAGGTAGATCACTTCCAGCACCGACGCCAGCCGCTCGGCGCGCTGGTCCGGCGGCGGCACCTCGAAAGGCACGCCGGCCTTGGACAAGGTGCGCTTGGCGCGCACGATGCGTTGCGCGATGGTCGTCTCGGCGGTCAGGAAAGCGCGCGCGATCTCGTCCGTGGACAGCCCGCACAGCAGCCTCAGGGTGAGCGCGACCCGCGCGTCCATCGACAGAACGGGATGGCAGGCGATGAACACCAGCCTGAGCAGATCGTCGCCGATGTCGTCCTGCCGCGCGGCGTCCAGCACGTCCACGAAGTCCGGTTCCACACTGGTCTCCAGCGCATCCATGTCGTGGCCCAGTTGTTCCTGCTTGCGCGCGTGCAGCGCATCCTGGCGCAGGCGATCCAGGGCGCGGTTCTTCGCGGTGGTCATGAGCCAGGCTCCGGGGTTGTCGGGCACGCCGGTGCGCGGCCAATGTTCCAGGGCCGCCACCAGCGCGTCCTGGGCGAAGTCCTCGGCAAGCCCGACGTCGCGGACCAGCCGTGCGACTCCCGCGATGACCTTGGCCGCCTCGATGCGCCAGACCGCCTCGATGGCGGCATGCGTGGCCTGCGTCGCCATGGGGATGCTCAGGCCGTGCCGGCCTGCGCCGCGGCGGGGTCCATGTACACCAGCTCCCAGATATGACCGTCCGGGTCCTCGAAGGCGTGCGCGTACATGAACCCATAGTCCTGCGGCTCGCGCGGCAGGCGCGCGCCGGCGTCCCGGGCCTTCGCGATCAGGCCGTCCACCGCCTCGCGGCTGTCGCACGACAGGCAGACCGACCTCGGTCGCCGCGGCCGGATCGCAGAGCGGCTTGTCGGTGAACGACTTGAAGAAGTCCTGGCGCAGCAGCATCGCGTAGATGTTCTCCCCCAATACCAGACAGGCAGCCTGATCGTTGCTGAAACGCGGCTCGAAGGAAAAGCCGAGCCGCTCGAAAAAGGCGCGGGCGGCTCCCAGGTCCCGCACGGCCAGATTGACATAGATTTGCTTGTGCATGGCGATTCTCCCCGTAGCCTGCGTCAGGCCGCCAGCCCGGCGTGGTCGCGCAGTGCGCGCAGGCGGTCGCGCGAGGCGCCGGGCGCGAAATCCTCGGCTTCGTACAGCGGCCGCACCTCGATCTGGGCCGGCGCCGTCGCGCCGTGCGGCGCAGGAAAGCGGCGCGACCACTCCAGCGCCTCGTCGCGCGACCGCACCTGTATCAGCGTATAGCCGGCCATCAGCCCGCCCTCGGCCATGGCGAAAGGGCCAAACGTCAATGTGCGCGCGCCGTCGCGGTAATCGATGCGCCAGCCTTCGGAGGTCGGCCGCAATCCCGCCGCATCCAGCAACACGCCCGCCTTGGCCAGGGCCTCGTGATAATCCGCCATGGCGGCGAACAGGCTTTCTTCCGGCATGACGCCCGCCTCGGTGGCGGCGGTGGCCTTGACGATGATGAGGAAACGCATGGCATTCTCCGTGTCGCGGTAGCGGGGCCGCGGCGCGGCCCTCTTGCGACACGACGATTGCAGGATGCGTTTTTCGACAGCGGCGCTATTCGTAGCACGGCGCGGCGCGCCGCACCTCCACCGTGCACCACTGCGCGGCCGGGCAGGCAGCCGCGATTTCCAGCGCTTCTTCCCGGGTGTCCACATCGAGCAGGAAAAAGCCGCCGATCATTTCCTTGGCTTCGGCAAAGGGGCCGTCCAGCAGACGGGTGCGTCCTTCCCTGACCTGGACGCGGGCGCCTTCGCGGTCGGCGGCCAGCGATTCACACGCAATCAGTTTGCCGCGCGACTGCAGGTCGCCGGCAAAGCGCTTCATCTGTTCATAGACCTGGCGGCCTTCGGCTTCGGATCGTTCGGCGCGCTGGCCGCGCGGCTCGACGATGAGCAGCATGTAGCCCATGGTTGTCTCCGTTGGAATGCCTTCCCGCCGCGCGGGCAAGGCCGCTGGCCGCGCCTGCCGCCCGGTTGCGGACTGTGCGTCGCGGACGGGCGTGCCGTGGCGCCGGCCGCGCGAGAATTGTATGCGCGCGTTCGAAGCCGGCCTATGCCTTTTTGGACGAGGGCCGGCGCCGCGCCGGCGTCCGGGTCCGTCAACTGCCGGCCAGGTTGTCCGTGACTTGCGTCAGGCTCTGCGATTGCGCCAGGGAGACCTCCACGACCTCGGCCGTGATGCCGGTCACGCGCCGCGAGGACGCGACGATTTCTTCCATCGTGCTGCCCGCGGATTGCACCAGGGCCGCGCCCTGCTCTATCTGCTGCACCGATGTTTGAATCAGCGCCTTGATTTCCCGGGCTGCCGCCGCGCTGTTCTGCGCCAGGTTGCGCACCTCGGCGGCCACGACGGCAAAGCCCTTGCCGTGCGCGCCGGCCCGGGCAGCCTCCACGGCAGCGTTCAGCGCCAAAATATTGGTCTGGAAGGCGATACCGTCCATGACGCCGATGATGTCGGCGATGCGGCGCGAACTGTCCGTAATGGCGTCCATGGTGTCGACCACCGCGCGCACGGTGCGGCCGCCGGCCTCGGCCACGCCCGCCGCCTCCTGGGCCAGCGCGTTGGCCTGCTGGGCGCGCCCGGCGTTATCGGTCAGGCCCTGAACGGCCTGCCGCAACTGCTCGGCGGCCACCACGCGGGCGGTAATGTCGGTGGCGTACTTCACCACCTTGAAGGGACGCCCCGCGGCATCCAGGATGGGGTTGTAGCTGGCGGCGATCCATACCTGGCGGCCGCCCTTGCCGATGCGCAGATACTGGCCCGTGTCGTGAACGCCGGCCGCCAGGCGGCGCCAGAACTCGGCATAGGCCGGCGACTGCCTTTCTTCCGGCAGGACGAACATGCTGTGATGGCGCCCCACCACTTCGTCCTCGTCATAGCCGACGGCATCCAGGAACAGGCGGTTGGCGCGCAGGATGGTGCCGTCCAGCGCGAACTCGATGATGGCCTGGACCTTGGAAATGGCCGCGAGCTGGCCCGTTGCGTCGTCGTTGCGGCGCTGCTCCTCGGTGATGTCCGTGGCGATCTTCATCACCTTGACCGGATCGCCATGGCGATCCAGGACCGGGTTGTAGCTGGCCTGCAGCCAGACGGCGCGCCCATCGCGCGCCAGCCGGCGGTATCGGCCGCTATGGGGTATGCCGCGGGCAAGGCTCTCCCAGAACGCCGTGTAGGCCGGCGACGCGCTTTCGGCGGGATCCACGAACAGGCGGTGATGCTGCCCCTGCACCGCGTCCAGCTCATAACCGAAGATGCGCAGGAAGTTGTCATTGGCGGTGAGCACGCGGCCGTCCAGATCGAACTCGATGACCGCCTGCGAGCGGTAAAGCGCGGCGAGTTCGCCACTGTCGGCGGCGCCGGCCCGCCTGCGCGGGACGCCCGGCGCAACGGATACTAAGCCGAACATGATGGCGTTCCCCTCCTGGTTTTTTGATGACGGGCTGGATCGGCGCCGGTTCGCGCCAATGCCAGAAGGTACTGCGTGGCGCGTGGCGCCCTTAGCCGGATCAGTGGCACAAATGCCAGCTTATTTACCGTTTGTTGCCTTCCTGTTTGGGCGAAGAATAGAAACCCCGTCAATGGCTTTCGCCTTGCCCCCGGGCAGGCCGCAGCCGCCCGCCCGTTCCGTAGAGGGAATCGAAATGCTGATGCGCAGCCGTATGGCGCCCCACCCCGCCCGCCTGCTGTCGTCCGGAATCCTGCGCCTGGCCGCGGGTCTGGCTGCCTGCCTGCTGGCTGGCGCTTTGCTGGGCTGGCCCGGCGATGCCAAGGCCCAGGGCGCCGCGCTGGGCGCAATGCGCCAGAAGCTCGTGCCCGCCCATGTGCAACAGTGCCGCAGCCTGCTGCAAAAACAGCCGCAGCTGGATCCCTACGCCCCAGCCGGCGCCGCAGCCCGCGAAAGCTACTGCGCCTGCGTCGGCCAGGCCTACGCCGCAGGCATGCCCGACAAAGTCGTGATGGCGTTCGCCACCGGGAAGCTGCCGCAGGATCCCGGCGAACAAGCCATCCGGATGCGGGAAGCGGCGGCCAGCCTGAATGCCGCCCGGGCCACCTGCGCCCGGCGCGGCTGATCGCGGCATTGCGCGGCCTGCCGCCCGGCTGCACCCGGCCGCGTCCGGTGGATCTTTCCGCGGTCGCGCGCACCCGGCGCGCCGCGGCCCCGCGCATCCCGATGGGCAACCGCCCCAACCTATCGGGTTTTTCGATGGACGCCATCGAAAGAGATAGGCTTCCGCGGCCGCGCCGCGGCTTCTAACCTACGTCAATCGGCTGGCGGAAACGCCACGCCGCGGCGGGCGTGGGCTCGCCTTCTCCACCAACGGCAAGGGAAAGGCAATGGCGAAGGTACTGGTTCTCTACTATTCCTCTTACGGACACATCGAACGGATGGCGCAGGCCATCGCGGAAGGCGCCCGCGGCGAGGGCGCGCAGGTGGATATCAAGCGCGTGCCGGAGACGGTCCCAGAAGAAGTGGCGCGCAATGCGCATTTCAAGCTGGACCAGGCCGCGCCCGTCGCAACGGTGGCCGATCTGGAAAACTACGACGCCATCGTGATCGGCACGGGCACCCGCTATGGCCGCATGTCGTCGCAGATGGCCGCGTTCCTTGACCAGACGGGCGGCCTGTGGATGCGCGGCGTGCTGAACGGCAAGGTCGGCGCCGCCTTCACTTCCACGGCGAGCCAGCATGGCGGCCAGGAAACGACGCTGTTTTCCATCATCACGAATCTGCTGCACTTCGGCATGGTGGTGGTCGGATTGCCCTATAGCCATCAAGGGCAGATGAGCCTGCAGGAAATCGTGGGCGGCGCGCCGTACGGGGCGACGACCATCGCCGGCGGCGACGGTTCCCGCCAGCCCAGCGATATCGACCTGGACGGGGCGCGCCACCAGGGCGCGCTGGTCGCCCGCACCGCCGCCAAGCTGTTCGGCTGAACGCGACGCGCCGGCAGGCGCGTGGCGCGCCGCGCAGCCGGGCCGGCCGTCGGGCCCGCCCTCTGCCGCCGTCAGACCGGAGACCCTTCCGCGTCCGCCCGGTTCTCCAGCAGCTTCACCAGCGCGTGCAGCGTGCGGTTAACGGGCGTGGCGATGGCGCGCTCGCGCCCTTTCCGTTCGACATAGCCGTTCAGGAAATCGATTTCCGTGGCCTTGCCGCGCGCCAGGTCCTGCGCCGTGGACGAGAACTGCGTGGGCATGGTTTCGACGATTTTCAGGACGGCGGCCCAGCTGTCGCCCGGTACGGTGACGCCTTGCGCCTGCGCGACGGCCAGGCATTCGTGCACGACGTCGCGCATGACCTGCTGCACGCCCTCGCCCTTGAACAATTGCCCGTACGGCAGCCGCGTGATCGCCGACAGGGCGTTGTAGGCGCAATTGACGATCAGCTTGGCCCATAGCGCGCCGATCACGTTGTCGGAAATCTCCACCGGAATGCCGGCCGCGGCAAAATCCCGCGCCACCTCCTGGCTGCGGCCGGAAGGACCGATGACCAGTTCGCCTCGGCCATGGTGCTTCACATGGCCCGGCCCCGCCATTTCCGTGGCCACGTAGACCACCGCCGGCACCACCGTCTGCGGCAGGATGGCCTGCAGCCGCTCGGCGTTGTCGACGCCGTTTTGCAGGCTCAACACCAGGGCGTCGGGCGCCAGGTGCGGCACAAGCGCGGCGCCGGCGCGCTCCGTGTCGGCCGACTTCACGCAGAACAGCACGACCGATGCGTCGCGCGCCATCTCCGGCCCGGTGCCCGCCGCCATGGGAATGTGGTCCTGGAAGGAACGGGTATCCAGGAACAGGCCTTTCGAGCGGATGGCATCCACGTGCGCCGGCCGGCCGATCAGCGCGACCTCGTGTCCCGCCCGGGCCAGCATGGCGCCGAAATAGCAGCCGACCGCGCCGGCGCCCATTACCGCGACTTTCATACGCGTCTCCTATGGAACTCGAACGGCGCCGCAACGATGCGCGCATGCGCGGGCGCCCGCCGCAGATACTAAACCCGCCTAAAATCTTCGGCATCCTTATCGCATTGCCTGGAGCACCGCTTTTGCCGGACGATCCCCGCAGGACCGCCTTGCGCCGCATGAAAACCTGGGCGCTGGCGTCGCTGGCCGCCACGCTGGCCGGCGTCGCGCTCAGCTACGCGATGGGCGGGCAAGGCGTTTGGGCGTGGGTGCGCGCGTTCTGCGAGGCGGCGACGGTCGGCGCACTGGCCGACTGGTTCGCCGTGGTCGCGCTGTTCCGCCGGCCGCTGGGACTGCCGATTCCGCATACGGCCATCATCCCTTCCAACAAGGCGCGCATCGCCGACAACCTGGCCGCTTTCGTGCGCGACCACTTCCTGGATTCCGCCTCGCTTCTGGAGCGCCTGCGCGTGTTCGACCCGGCGGCGCGCCTGGGGCAGTGGCTGAGCGATCCGCGCCAGGCGCGCGTGGTCGCGGCCACGGCCCGCACCTGGGTGCTGCATGCCCTGGACCTGCTGGACGAACAGGCGGTGCGCGATGGCATCCAGCGTTTCGTCGTCGCCCGCCTGCGGGAGTGGAATGCCGCCCGCACGGCGGGCGACCTGTTCGACCTGCTGGCCCGCGACGGCCGGCATCACGCCATCCTGGATGAGGCCCTGAACCGCCTGGCGGGTTATCTGAACGGCGAACCGGTGCGCGCCCGCGCCTCGGCGCTGATGGTGAAGTACGCGCGCAAGGAATGGCCGCGCATGGCCAAGGCCTTGAATATGGTCAAACCCGTGGACGACATTGCCGACAGCCTGGCCGACCGGCTCGCGCGGGCCATGCTGGATGAACTGCGCGACGTGCTGGCGCAGCCGGACCACCCCCTGCGCCGGGACTACGAGGCATGGATCGCGGGCTACGTCGCGCGGCTGCGCGAGGACCCGGAACTGCAGCGCCAGGTGGAGGCGCTGAAGGAACGCATCATCGCGCACGAGCAGGTAGGCGCCTATGTACAGGGCATTTGGGACGAAGTGCGCGCCAGCCTGCGCCGCGACCTGTTCAGCGACGAGTCCGCGCTGGGCAGGCATCTGGAGCAGACGCTGCTCGCGCTGGGGCGCAACCTGGGCCAGGACCCGGCCCTGCGCGATGCCATCAACCAGCACGTGCTGACGGGTGCGGACCGCCTGGCCGCCGGACTGCGGCAGGGCATTACGGCGCATATCTCGCAGACCGTGCGCAACTGGGACGAGCGCGAGTTTGTCGACGAGCTGGAGCTGAGCATCGGGCGCGACCTGCAATACATCCGCTTCAACGGCATGGTCGTGGGCGGCCTGATCGGCCTTGCCCTGCATGCCTGCGTGCGGGCGGCGGAGCTGGCGGGAATGTTCGCACCGGCTTGACGCCCACGGTAAGCTGTTCGGGCGGGCCGCGTCCGGCCTTGCAGGACACCGCCATGAACCTTCCCCGCTTTCGCTGTCGAATTCCAGGTCTTCCCGCGGCCGCAGGAAGATTTCGGGCGGCCGGGCCGTGGCGGCACGGCCCCGCTGCCGGAATGGCGGCCGCGCTGCTCTTGGCGGGATGCGCCAACATCGCCCACACCCCGCCCGGCACGCCGCTGCCGGAAATGACCGCGCGCTACGGCCAGCCCAGCTACACCTGCAACCGGCCCGACGGTACGCGGCGCGTCGTCTGGTCGCAGCAGCCGTCGGGCAGCGCGGCCTGGGGCACGGACCTGGACAGCCAGGGACGGGCGTTGCGCATGGAGGAACTGCTGACGCCCGAACATTTCCAGCGCCTGAAGCAAGGCGACTGGACGCCCGAGGCGGTGCGCTGCGAATTCGGGCCGCCGGCCCAGATCCGCGCCGTCGGCCTGGGCGACAAATACGAAGTGGTGTGGTCCTATCGCTACGTCCTGGACGGCCGCTGGCACTCGGTGATGTACGTGTACCTTGGCCCCAGGGGCGACCGCGTCACCCACTATCACTCCGGTCCCGACGACCGCTACCAGCGCAGCGAGTAGCCGCCGCCATCGAGATTTGTACGGCGGCCATAAACGCAGGTTATGCCGGCCGCCCGTCAGCGCCGCCCGTCATACGGGGAAACAACAGCAACATCAACGACTTGCGCCCCGCCTGGCGGTTTCCGACGGCCATCCGCCCCGGCATGGCGGCCGGTTTCGCGGCGCGCCGGCATCGCGCATCATGCGGCACATTTCATTCGCGGAACGCCCCCGCACGGTCCCGTGCGGGCTTGCGCTTCCGCCGTCCTTCCCGGAGAGCCGTCATGACCCAGACTTCCCGCGCCCGCAAATTCGGATTGGCCGTCGCCCAGATGGGCCCGGTCCATCTGGCCGACTCCCGGCAAGCCGTCGTCAAACGGCTGGTCGCCATGCTGCGCGAGGCCGCCGCGCGCCAGTGCACCATGGTGGTCTTTCCCGAACTGGCGCTGACCACGTTTTTCCCGCGCTACTGGATGACGGAAGAGGAAGCGGTGGAACGCTTCTTCGAACGGTCCATGCCGAACGCCGACGTGCAGCCGCTGTTCGACGCCGCCCGCGAGCTTGGCGTGGGCTTCTACCTGGGCTATGCGGAACTGACGCCGGACGGCCGCCGCTTCAACACGGCGGTGCTGGTGGACCGCTCGGCGAAGATCGTGGGCAAGTACCGCAAGATCCACTTGCCGGGCCACGACGACCACAAGCCCGACGCGCCCTTCCAGCACCTGGAAAAGAAGTTCTTCCAGGTGGGCGACCTGGGTTTCCCGGTGTGGAATACGCAGGACGTCAATGTCGGGATGTGCCTGTGCAACGACCGCCGCTGGCCCGAAACCTGGCGCTCCATGTCGCTGCAAAGCGCCGAACTGATCGTGCTGGGCTACAACACCCCGTCGGTGAACATCCATTGGAACGAGCCCGTGCACCTGCGGACTTTCCATCACGAGATCGTGCTGCAGGCCAGCGCGTACCAGAACGCGGTGTGGGTGGGCGCCGCCGCCAAGTGCGGCGCCGAGGACGGCTTCCACATGATCGGCAGCTCCATGATCGTGGCTCCCTCCGGGGAAATCGTCGCCCGCGCCAGCGGCGAGGAAGACGAAGTGATCGCTGCCCAGGTGGATCTGGATCTCGGCACGACCTTCCGCCAGCACGTTTTCAACTTCGCCAAGCACCGCAGCCCGCGGCATTACCGCCTGATCGTGGACCGCGTCGGAGCGGGCGCGCCGCTGCCGTTGCATCCGGACGCCGGTCCGGCCGGGCAATAGCGGCCGCTGCGGCGCGAGGAAAGCGGGGTCAGGGCAAGCGCTAATATTTCTTCCACGAGATTGCCCGCATGATGGCGCTCGGACTGTCGCCCCAGCCAGGCAAGGCGGAACCTCGCGGATGAATTCCCAGCGCCCTTTTTTCTCCCTTTGCGCGGCCCTCGCGGCCGCGCCGCTGCTGGCCGCCGCCCTGCCCGCCGCCGTGCGGGCGCAGGCCGCGGATGCCGCCAGCCTGGCCGCTCCCCAGGCAATCACCTCCCCCACGACGCGTGAACCTACCGCCGCAGCGCTCGCGGCGGATCACCGCTGGGACGAAAGCCTGGCGGCCTTCGCGGCGGCCGACAGGGCGAATCCGCCGGCGCCCGGCGGCGTCCTTTTCGTCGGAAGCTCATCGATCCGGCTGTGGAACGGCCTGGAGACCGAATTCCGCTCGCTGCCGGTGGTGGTCAAGCGCGGCTTCGGAGGATCGCGCATGCTGGACTGCACGCGGCATCTGCGCCAATTGGTTGAGCCCTATCGTCCGCGCCTGGTGCTGGTCTACGCGGGCGACAACGACCTGGCCGAAGGCCGCACGCCGCGCCAGGTGCTGCAATCCTTCGCCGCCTTCGTCGAAGGCGTCCGGCAGAGCCTGCCGGCCACACGCATCGCCTACATTTCCATCAAGCCCAGTCCCGCGCGCGCCGCGTTGATGCCGAGCATCCGCGAGACCAACGATCTGATCCGGGCCTACACGCTGCAGACCCGCAACACGGATTTCATCGACGTGTATACGCCCATGCTGGATACGCAGGGACGCCCGCGCCCGGAACTGTTCCGCGAGGACGCGCTGCATCTGAACGCGGCGGGCTATGACTTATGGAAGCGGGTCATTTCCGCGCATCTGAACTGAGGCGGTCCGCGGCGGCGGCCGCCGGCTTTTGTTGTCGCCCACCAGGCGCGCCACCACGTACAGCGTCCCCACGCTGCCGGCGAACAGGGCCAGATCTTTCCAGAGCGCGCGATCCGGCCCCGGTTCGCCGATAACGCAAAGCACCATCAGGACGATGACCAGATGGGCGCAGAAGACCGACAGCGACGCCCGGCCCAGGGTTTCCAGCAAGCCGACGCGCGGCAGATGCCGTCTCAGCCACGGGCCGGACACCATCACCAGCACGACCAGCGAGAAGAAGTTCAGCAGGCGCAGGGGGCCCAGGTGCCACTTGTCGAACAGGAAGTTGAAGGGATTGCCCTCCGGGAAGGCGCCGAGACCCGCAATGTGGCGCCAGATCAGGAAGGTCACGCCGACGACCGTCGCGCCGGCCGCCAGCCATGCCGGCAAGGGGCGGCGTTCGGCCGGCGGGACGCGCGCGTGGGTGGATCCCAGCCACAGGCCGAAGACCCACAGGAACTGCCAGCCGAAGGTTTCGAAAGCGCCCGTTTCCCTGAAGGGCACGGGCAGGCCTGTCAGCGCCACCACGCCGCCGTACAGGAAGCGCGAGAGCTCGAACTGGGTGGCGAACCAGAGCACGCCGCTCAGGATCAGGATGGCTCGCCAGCCATGCCGCAGGCCATAGGTGAGCACCCACGGGCTGGCCAGCATGAACAGGACGTACACCGGAAGAATGTCGAGCAGCGGCGGGTTATAGATCAGGCCCAGCGCCGAGAAAAACGCCGTCACGGGCTGCTGCAGGTAAAACCAGATGAGGTTCTGCACCGCGGGCTGGGACAGCTTCACACCCAGGCCGGCAATGACGGTGAACAGGAACAGCAGCGACGCCGCCTGGCAGCCGTAGACCACCAGCGCCCGCTTCAGGAAGGACTGCTGCATGGCGCACAGCCCATGGCGCAGATAGCGCTGGGTATAGACCAGTCCGGCCATGTACGCCGACAACATCACGAAGCCTTCCGCGGCCGACACGAAGCCCAGGGGCTGGCTCGTCGGGATGCCGAAGTTCGTCGGCAGATGGGTCGAGAGCATCAAGACCAGCATCAGGCCGCGCAGCGCGTCGAGCTCCCACAGGCGGGAACGGCCGGCGGCGGCCGTGCCGGCGGCGGCAGTCAGCGGGGACCGGGGCAGGCAGGGAGAAGTCGGTGTCGTCATGCCAGTGTCAGCAGGTCCTATGAAAAAAACCCGTAAGGGTACAGCATGCCCTCGGGTAAACCCGCACGCCGTCAGACTGACACCGTTGAACCGAGCACGCATGCCGTCCTTGTAGCCGTTTGTGTCAAGGGCGAAGGCGATCCGTGCGCGGCAGAGTCTTCCCGTTGCATCCCGGAACAAGCATGAGGACATCGCGAAGGAACGTCGGCGCGGCACGCACGTTGCGGCGCATGGGGCGGCCTGTCGCCGGGCGCGCAGGCGGCCGTCGGCGGCGGCTCGCCCGCACCGCCCCCACCGGAGGATGTGCATGGACGAAACGACGACGAAGCGCCGCAAAATGGTCGAACGCCAGGTGCGCGCGCGTGGGATTCACGACGAGAGGGTGCTGGCCGCGATGGAACGGGTGCCGCGGCACGCCTTCGTGCCGGCATCGCTGGCGGAATTCGCCTACGACGACGCGCCGCTGCCCCTCGACGCCGGCCAGACGATCTCGCAACCCTATATCGTGGCGCTGATGGCCCAGGCCGCGCGGCTGGACCGGTCGGACCGGGTACTGGAGATCGGAACCGGTTCCGGCTATGCGGCGGCGATACTCGCCGAGCTTGCCGACCGCGTCGATTCCGTGGAACGCCTGCCGGAACTGGCCGCGCAGGCGCGCGCCACCTTGCAGGCGCAAGGTTACGAACGCGTGCGCGTCCACACGGCCGACGGCACGCTGGGGCTGCCGGCCGAGGCCCCTTTCGACGCGATCCTGGCTGCCGCCGCCGGGCCCGAAGTGCCGCAAGCCTGGCGCGAGCAGCTTGCCGTGGGCGGACGCATCGTCATGCCGGTGGCCGATGATCGGCGCCGCCAGCGGCTGGTGCGGATCACCCGGGTGAACCGGGACAGGTACGACGAAGAAGACCTGGGCGCGGTGGCCTTCGTGCCCCTGGTCGGCGAGCAGGGCTGGCCCGACGAGCGGCCCGAGCGGTCGAATGACGGCGAAACCGCCCGCGTTCCGGCGCCCGCCGGCAGCGGCCGGCCCGCCACGGTGATCGGTGTGCCCTCGTGGCAGGGCCCCGTCCCGGAAGGCGTCACCGAAGGCATCTGGGAGTCCGCCGAAGCCCTGCCCGACATCGACGACCCCTTGTTCGCCCCGCTCTTCGACCGCTTCGCCGGCAAGCGCATCGTCCTGCTGGGCGAGGCCAGCCATGGCACCGCGGACTTCTACCGGGCGCGCGCCGCCATCACGCGCAGGCTGGTCGAGGCGCATGGCTTCGACATCATCGCCGTGGAAGCCGATTGGCCGGACGCCGCGGCGATCGACCGCTATGTGCGCCATCGCCCGGAGACAGGCGCCGCCGAACCGCCCTTTCAGCGCTTTCCGACATGGATGTGGCGCAACACGGACGTGGCCGCCTTCGTCGAATGGCTGCACGCCTACAACGGCGTGCTGGCACCGCAGGAGCGGGCCGCATTCTATGGACTGGACCTGTACAGCATGTCCGCGTCGATGGGCGCCGTGCTGGATTACCTGGACCGCACCGACCCGGATGCGGCGCGCATCGCGCGCGAACGCTACGGCTGCCTGACGCCCTGGCAAAAGGACCCCACGGTCTACGCCCGGGCAATGGCAAGCCAGGGCTTCCGCCAATGCGAGGAGGCGGTGCTCAAACAACTGCGCGACCTGTTGGACAAGCGGCTGGAGTACGCGGGCCGGGACGGCGAAAGCTTTCTGGACGCGGCGCAGAACGCCCGTCTGGTGGCCGCGGCGGAGCGCTATTACCGCACGCTGTACATGGGCCCCGCGCAAAGCTGGAATCTGCGCGACACGCACATGTTCGACACGCTGAATCACCTGCTGGAAGCGAAAGGGCCGCAATCGCGCGCGGTCGTGTGGGCCCATAACTCGCACATCGGCGATGCGTCCGCCACCGAGATGGGCCGGGTGCGCGACGAAATCAATATCGGCCAGCTTTGCCGCCAGCGCTATGGCGACGACGCGGCCCTGATCGGCTTCGGCACCTATGCCGGCACCGTCGCCGCCGCCGACGATTGGGACGGCCCCATGCGGCTGATGCGCGTGCGGCCGGCCCGTCCGGACAGCTATGAATACCTGATGCACCAGGCCGGGCAGCCGCGCTTCCTGCTCGATCTGCGCGAAGGGGTGCATGACGGCTTGCGCGCCCTGCTGAAACAGCCCCGGCTCGAACGCTATATCGGCGTGATCTACAGGCCGGATACGGAACTCTACAGTCACTATGCCGAGGCCACGCTGGCCGACCAATACGATGCCTACGTGTGGTTCGACCAGACCGCCGCCGTCACCCCGCTGGCGCGCGAACCGCACGGCGGCGTGCCGGACACCTTCCCCTTCGCCCTGTAACGCCGCACGCCGTCGTTGCCAATTCCTGCGCGACGCGTCAGCATGGCGGCGTCATTCACCACGGGGGACTCGCGCATGGAAAAAGTCATGATCGTCACGGGCGCCAGCCGCGGCATCGGCGCCGCTACCGCCCTGCTCGCCGCGCAGCGCGGCTACGCCGTCTGCGTCAACTACAAACAGAATGCGCAGGCGGCCCAGGACGTGGTCGCGCAGATCGAATCGGGGGGCGGCCAGGCCATCGCGGTGCGGGCCGATATGGCTGTCGAATCCGACATCCTGGCGCTGTTCGCCGCGGTGGACGAGCGCTTCGGCCGGCTCGACGGCCTGGTCAACAATGCCGGCATCCTGGAGCGGCAGGCCACCTTGCGCGATATCGATTCGGCGCGTCTGCGGCGGATCCTGGAAGTGAACGTCGTGGCGCCCTTCACCTGCTGCCGCGAAGCCGTGCGGCGCATGTCCACGCGCGACGGCGGACAGGGCGGCGTCATCGTCAACGTGTCGTCGATGGCGGCCCGCCTGGGCTCGGCCGGGGAATACATCGATTACGCCGCATCCAAGGGGGCGCTCGATACCCTGACCGTCGGGCTGGCCCGCGAAGTCGCCGCGGAAGGCATCCGCGTGAACGCCGTGCGTCCGGGCGTGATCGACACGGAGATCCACGCCAGCGGTGGCGAGCCGGGCCGGGTGGAGCGGGTCAAGCACAGCGTCCCGCTGGGCCGCGGCGGCAAGGCGGAAGAAGTGGCCGGCGCCATCATGTGGTTCTTCTCGCCCGAAGCCGCCTATTCCACGGGGGCGTTCCTGGACGTGTCTGGCGGCAAGTAGGGAATCGCGGCCAGTAGGGGATCCCGGCGGCTGCATCGGAAATGTCCGACCGGCATGGTGGCGGCACGGCCATTTACATTTTGTCGGAGTTCTGCTGACATACCAGCACCCGCTCCGCGCCCGGAGCGGCGCCCCGGGGCCCTGGAAGGAGGCAGCGCGTGCCCACCCGCTTATCCGTTCGCCGCAGGCTCGCCGCCATCGCCGTGGCGACGCTGGCCGCCGCGCTGCCCTTTCTCCTCGTCCTGCCTGTCGTGCTTCATGAAAGCGAGCGGCAAATCGACGGCGAAGCCGAAGTCACCGCCACGGTCATCCGGCGCCAGATCGACAACATCCTGCTGCGCGCGGCCGACGCCACCCAGCGCCTGGCGGCGGTGCTGAACCGGCCCTGTGAGGAAGTGCTGCCGCTGCTCCAGCAAACGGCGGCGCTGCAGCCCTACATCCGGTCGCTGTTGCTGGTGCGCAACGACGAAGCCTATTGCTCCACCGATTACGGGCCGCAGCGCACGCCGCTGATCGCGATATCGCCGCAGGAGCACGTGCCCCGGGGTATGCATATCGCGCCGGTGGCCGGCACCCTGCTCGTGCCGGACCGGCCCGCCGTGATGGTGGCGCAGGCGCCCCGCGACGGCGACGGCGTGGTGGCCTTCCTGGACGCCCAGCATCTTTACGACCTGAAGACGGCGGCCGCGCGAGGCGGCAAATACGACGTCGACATCACCCTGGGACCGCGCCAGCTGCCGTTGCTGGACGCGGGGGAACGGCAGCGCCCGGCGTATCCGGTTGCGGCCGACACGCAAGTCTCGGCCTCGGCGCCTTTCCCCGTGGAGGTGCGCGTCACGCCCTTGATCACCGAACGCGACGCGGCCCGCGCCCATGTGTGGCGGCACTATGCGGCCTTCCTGGTCCTGGCCGGCCTGCTGTGCGGCTACGCCGCCTACCGGCTCTACGGATGGCGGGTTTCGATTCCCGGCGAGATCCGGAAAGGCATGCGCCAGCGCCAGTTCCACGTGGCGTACCAGCCGGTGATCGACCTGCGCACGGGTCGGCCGTCCGGCGTCGAAGCGCTATTGCGCTGGCGCCATCCGCGCCTGGGCAACGTGCGGCCCGACCTGTTCATTGCGGCTGCCGAAGAACACGGCATCATCGGCGACCTGACGCGCCATATGTTCGGCCTGGTCGCCGGCGATCTGGAAGCGCTCGATCTGCCGCCCGGCAGCCACCTGGGGCTGAACGTGTGCGGGCAGCATATGGCCGAGACCCGTTTCGTGGCGGATGTGGAGTTGCTGCTGGCGCGGGTGCGCGCCCATGGCGACATCGTGCTGGTGCTGGAAGTGACCGAACGTCACCCTTTGCCCGATACGGCAGCGCTGCGCGAGAACATGGCCTCGTTGCGCGATCTGGGCGTGCGCTGGGCGCTGGACGACTTCGGCACCGGGCATAGCTCCCTGGCCTACCTGGAAAAGCTGGACCCCTACTGCCTGAAAATCGACCGCGCCTTCGTCAGCGCCGCCGGCACCGAAGCGGTGGGCAACGTGGTGCTGGACGCCATCATCGGTCTGGCGCGCCAGCTGGGACTGGCGATGATCGCCGAAGGCATCGAAACCGAAACGCAACGCGCCTATCTCATGCAGAAAGGCGTGCACCTGGCGCAGGGCTATCTGTTCGCGCGGCCCATGCCGGCCCGCGATCTCGCCGCCTGGCGCCGGCAGCGGGCCCCGTCCGCCGGCGTCAGCCCGGCCCCGGCCGGTACCGCAACCGCATGACGCTCGCCACGCCGGCCAGCCCAGCGAACAGTACGCCGAGCCACAGCGCAACCACCGCGCCGCCGCCGCCATAAGCGTGAAAGCAGGCGGCGACCAGCGCCGCGCCCACCGACTGGCCCAGCAGGCGCACCGTTCCCACCATCCCGCTGGCGCCGCCGGCGCGTTCGGCCGGCGCCGACGTCATCAGCGCGCGCACATTGGGCGACTGGAAAAACCCGAAGCCCGCCCCGCAGATCGCCAGGCGCCAGCACAGCCCGAAAACGGAGGGCTCCGCCGGCATGGTGGCCAGCAGCGCCATGCCGGCGGCCAGCATCGCCAGGCCCACGCCGGCAAGCGCGCCCACATGGAAGCGGTCGGACAGCCGGCCGGCGATGGGCGCCATGATGGCCACCAGGGCGGGCCACGGCGTAATCAGGAAACCCGTTTCGACCTGCGTGTAGCCCAATGCGTTCTGCAGCAGGAAAGGCAGCGACACGAAAGCCAGCGACTGGGTGGCGAAGCTGCAGACGCTGGTCGCCGCCGACAAGGCGAACAGGGGCCGCCGCAGCAGATCCACCGCCAGAAAAGGCGCGGGATGGCCAGCCTGCCGCCGCATCAGAAGCAGCAGGCAGACCAGGCAGAGCGCCGCGGCAGCGGCAATCGCCTGCCAGCTTGCGAGTTGTGCGCCCTCGTTCAACGTGAACACCAGCAGGGCCAGGAAGCCCGCGCACAGGAAGGCGCCCAGGGTGTCGAAACGGCGCTTGCTGCGCAGTGTCGGCGGCATGGCGCGCAAGCTGAAGACGATGGCCAGCACGCCAACGGGCACGTTGATCAGGAACAGCCAGTGCCAGGTGGCGACTGTCAGCACCAGCGACGCCACAGTCGGCCCCGCCGCAAAGGCCAGCGCCACCATCAGCGAATTCAGGCCGACGCCGCGGCCCAGCATCTCGTCGGGGTAGATGAAGCGAAGCATGGCGCCGTTCACCGCCATCGTCGCCGCGGCGCCGAGTCCTTGCACCAGACGGCCGGCAACCAGCCAGCCCAGCGAAGGCGCCACGCCGCAGGCCAGCGAGGCCAGCGTGAACACCACCAGGCCGAACAGCATCACGCGGCGGTGCCCGACGATCTCGCCGAGCGTGGCCGCCGGCAGCAGACCGGCGACCATCGATAGCTGATAGGCGCTGATGACCCAGATGGAATGCGCCTCCGAGGCATTCAGATCCTGCGCGATCGCCGGCAAGGCGGTGTTGGCGATGGCGGTGTCCAGGCTCGCCATGCACACCCCGAGAAGAATGGCCAGCATGGCGAGCCAGCGCTGATTCGCGGGCATGCCCGCGCCGACCGGATAGGGTTGTTGAAGCGCGAAGGAAAGAAGCATCCGACACCGAAGGCAAGGGGAACGCGGCAGGCCGGCGCGGACCCATTCCGCCGCAAGCCCTGCCGCCGGGATCAGCGGAGCAAAACCGGTAAGGGTGTACTGCGCCGGGCGCGGCGCTGTCAAACGCGGGCATGTGCGTTGCTGCGAGGCCTCTCGCGGCCGGCTTTCCTTCTGAAGCCGACGATGCCGCGCACCTGCGTCCTTGCGACGGGAGGATAGTGAGCCATGGCACTGAACACGACCCAACCCACCACCACCGGCAGCACGGCCGTCCGTACTCTCAACCCCCTGGACTGGATTGCCCTGATACTGGCCATCATCGGCGGCTTGAATTGGGGATTGGTGGGCGCGTTCAACTTCGACCTGGTCGCCGCCATCTTCGGCGCCGGCTCGGCGATCTCGCGCCTGATCTACATCATCGTGGGACTGGCGGCGCTTTATCTCATTTACTACGCCATCAAAGCCGGTTCCGGAAGCCGCGTCTGACGGATGCCGGGCGGGCGGCGCCGCAGCGCCGCCCATCCCTGCCGTCCCTCCGTTCTCCCCCTCCGCTTGCCGCCCGCAGACCCGCCGGGCGCGCCTGCCCATCCGCCGCCCCTTCAACCCGCTATCGCCCGCCGATGAAACAAATCCGCTCGGCGGCAGACAGCCGCCGCATCGGCCGATAACATACGGCGCGGCCGCGCCTTCCTTTGCCCGCTTCCGGCCGCACGACGCCGCAGCAGCATCCCGACTCCCCATCCCCTCCACCATGTCATCCACGCGACACCATCCGATATTCCGACGCTTCGAAACCCTGATCGACCCCTTCCGGCCCGCGCGGGACGAACCGCCGCCGGACGACATCGTGCGCTTCTACCGGCACTATCTGAAGCAGGTGCGCTTCGCGCTCCTGTTTCTGCTGTGCGTCGGACTGGCCGGCGCGCTGGTGGACGTAACCATGTTCCGCTTCCTGGGCCGCATCGTCGACCTGGTGCGGGAAACGCCCAGCATGGCGTTCTTCGCCGAACACGGCAAGACGCTGATCGGCATGGCGCTGGTGGTGCTGGCATTGCGGCCGGCGATTACGGCGCTGCACGACATGCTGGTGCACCAGACGCTGGCGCCGGGCCTGACCACGCTGGTGCGCTGGCAGAACCACCGCTACGTGCTCAAGCAGGGCCTGGGTTTTTTCCACAACGACTTTGCCGGACGCATCGCCAACCGCATCCTGCAGACCGGCGTGGCGCTGCGCGAATCCACCCTGCAGGCGGTGGATGCGGTGTGGCATGTGCTGATCTATTCCGGCAGCGCGCTGATCCTGTTCTTCGATGCCGACTGGCGCCTGACCCTGCCCCTGGTCGTATGGATCGTTGGCTACGTCATCACGCTGGTGCGCTTCGTGCCGCGCGTGAAGACGCGGTCGGCCGCGGCTTCCGAGGCCAGCTCCAAGCTGATGGGCCGCATCGTGGACGGCTACACCAATATCGGCACGCTCAAGCTGTTCGCGCATAGCCAGCGCGAGGAACACTACGCGCGGCAGGCCATGGCGGAACAGACCGGCCAGGCCCAGCTCGCCGCTCGGCTGATCACGAAGATGGGCTTCACCATCGCCATCCTGAACGGCATCCTGATCGCCGGCACGCCCGGGCTCGCGCTGTGGCTCTGGAGCCAGGGCCGCATGTCGGTGGGCGACATCGCGCTGGCCACCGGGCTCGCCATGCGGATCAGCGACATGTCGGGCTGGATCATGTGGGTGGTCAACGGCATCTTCGAAAACGTCGGGACCGTCCAGGACGGCATGCAGACCATTGCGCGCCCGCGCGTGGTGGACGACAGCCCGGATGCGCAGCCCCTGCGGGTGCGGCGCGGACGCGTGACCTTCGAGAACGTGGGCTTCGGCTACGGCAAGGGCGGGCTGGTGTTCTCCGGGCTGAACCTGGATGTGGCCCCCGGCGAAAAGATCGGCCTGATCGGTCCCTCGGGGGCAGGCAAGTCCACGCTGGTCAGCATCCTGCTCCGGCTGTACGACATCGAGTCCGGACGCATCCTGATCGATGGGCAGGACATCACCAAGGTCACGCAGGAAAGCCTGCGGTCGCAGATCGGCGTGGTGACGCAGGACACCTCGCTGCTGCACCGGTCGCTGCGCGAGAACCTGCTGTATGGACGGCCGGACGCCAGCGAGGAGGCGCTGATGCACGCCATCCGCCAGGCCCGCGCCGACGAGTTCATCTTTGGCCTGAGCGACGCGCAGGGCAACCGCGGTCTGGATGCCCACGTGGGCGAACGCGGCGTCAAGCTGTCCGGCGGGCAGCGGCAGCGCATCGCCATTGCGCGCGTGCTGCTGAAGGATGCGCCCATCCTGGTGCTGGACGAAGCCACGTCGGCCCTGGATTCCGACGTCGAGGCCGCCATCCAGGAAAACCTGGAAACGCTGATGCGCGGCAAGACCGTGATCGCGATCGCCCACCGGCTGTCCACGATCGCGCGCATGGACCGGCTCGTCGTGATGGACCACGGCAGCATCGTCGAGATGGGCACCCATGCCGAACTGCTGGCGCGCGACGGCGTCTATGCGCGCCTGTGGCGGCGCCAGACCGAAGGCTTCGTGGGCGTGGAATAGCGCGGCGCGTCCGGCGTGGCGTCGCGCCCCGCGCCGGCATCAGCCGCAGGGCTGCGCGGGATCGAACGTGGCGTCTTCCAGCGGGTAAAGCGGACGCGCCCGTTTGGCGTACGGAAAGATGCCGTAATCGGAAGTCGTCACGCCCGGGCTGTCGCACTCCACCAGCCCGTCCGAGATCGGCACGAACACCGGCCGGCAATACATGCGCGACTTCAGCAACAGAAAGCGGGCGCGGCGCGGATCCTCGCCGACGCTTTCGAACACGGCAAGGTCCCACGGTTCGTGCGTCTGCTCCGAGACGACCACGCGGGCGTCGCCCAGATCCAGCACCGCCGTGCGCCCCATGCTCACGCGCATGCCGGTGTAGGTGGGGCCGGTGATCACGTACTCGCCGTCGGTGATCGCGCGCACGACGCCGCTGGCCTGCATGGGCCTGGCGTCGATGCCCAGGAAGGCGAGCGAGCGCTTGTTGCCCAGCGGCAGCGTGACGTGGGCGCCCACGCCGGCCTCGATCATGTGGGCGACCGCTTCCGGGTCGCAGATCACACCGGCCAGGATGTCCTTCATGCCGCGCGCCAGGGCCGCTTCCAGCACGGCGGTGGTATCGCAGGTGCCGCCGGAATTGCAATTGTCGCCATGGTCGAGCAGCAGGATGGGCCGCCGGGCATCGACCGCCATGGCCTGCGCCCTGGCAAGCGAATCCGCCAGCGGCTCGCTGCGATAGACGAAGCCATCGCGCTGCCTCCATATCTGCGCGGCGATGCGTTCGGCGACGCTTTCGGCCAGGGCGCGGTCGCCGTCCGCCACCACGACGACGCTGATGCAGGGATGCGGAATATCGGCCAGCCCGAAGCCCGCCAGCACGGAGGCCGCGGCCACCCCGCTGGTTTCGGCTTCGCGGGCGGCCTGCACCGCATCGCGCATCGCGCCCGCGTCGGTGGCCGATCGCAGCGTGTGGGTCATCAGCGGCGGCCGGCGCCATGCCATGACGGGGCGGAAGCGCCCATCGATCGTCTCCCACAGCAGCCGTCCCGCGTGCTCGCCCGTTTCGTACATGTCCACATGGGGATAGGTCTTGAAGCTGACGATGACGTCCGCGTTCTCCACCATGCGCGCGGTCACGTTGCCGTGCAGGTCCAGCGCCACCGCGATCGGCACGCCCGGCGCGGCCGCCCGCACGCGCGCGAGCAGATCGCCTTCGCCGTCGTCGCTGTTCTGCGCCACCATGGCGCCGTGCAGGTCCAGGAATATCGCCTCGCATCCGGGCACGGCGTCCAGGATGCGCGCGCACATGGCATCGTAGGCATCCGCATGCACGGGCCCGCTGGGATACGCCCAGGCCGACAGCGGCGTCACGATGCCGGCGCCGCGCGCCTTCGCCAGGTCGATGAAGGCGCCCATCGCCGTGCGCGCGCCCTCGTTCTCTCGGCGCGCGTCGTCGCCGTAGGCGGGACCGCCGCGCCCGAAGGCGGACAGCGGCGTTGGAACGGGCGAGAACGTATTCGTTTCGTGATTCATGCGCGCGATCAGGACTTTCATGCCGCGGCCTCCCCCGTGAGCGCCACGCCCGCCGTGCGCAGCACCGCCTGCAGCAGCACGTTGCAGCCGGCTTCCAGATGCTCGGGCCGGGCGTCTTCGATTTCGTTGTGGCTGATGCCGTCCTTGCATGGCACGAAAATCATCGCCGTGGGGGCCACGCGCGCCAGGTAGACGGCATCGTGCCCCGCGCCGCTGACCACTTCCATGGCGGACAGCCCCAGTGCGCGGGCGCCCTCGGCCAGCGCGCCGATCAGCGTCCGGTCGAAGGGCTGCGGCGGGAAATACACCACTTCCCGCACGTCCACCGCGACGCCCGGGCGCCCGGCGCAGTACGCATGCAGCGCCTTCGCCATGGCGCTCAGCGTCGCATCGTCGGCGGCGCGCAGGTCCACGGTCATTTGCACGCGGCCCGGAATGACGTTGCGCGAATTCGGATAGGTGTCCAGGCAGCCCACCGTCCCGCGCGCATGCGGCGCATGATCCAGCGCGATGCGATTGACCTGGCGCACGATGTCCGCGGCCGCCAGCAGGGCGTCGTGGCGCAATTCCATGGGCGTGGGGCCCGCATGCGCTTCCATCCCCGTAACGGTCACATCGAACCAGCGCTGGCCCAGGGCGCCGCTGACCAGCCCGATCACGGTGTCGTTGGCCTCCAGGATCGGACCCTGTTCGATGTGGGCCTCGAAATACGCGGCGACGGGACGTCCGCCGACCGGCTCGGCGCCATCGTGCCCGATCGCCTTCAGCGCCTGGGCCACGCTGATGCCATCGCGGTCGCGCTGCGCCAGCGCGTGCTCCAGCGTGAAGGCGCCCGCGAACACGCCCGAGCCCATCATCACGGGCACGAAACGCGAACCTTCCTCGTTGGTCCACACCGCCACTTCCACCGGCGCCTGCGTCCGGACGCCATGGTCGTGCAAGGTGCGCAGGACTTCGATCCCGGCGAGCACGCCGTAATTGCCGTCGAATTTTCCGCCGGTGGGCTGGGTATCGATATGGCTGCCCGTCATCACGGGAGGCAGATCGTCGCGGAGCCCCGCGCGGCGCATGAAGATGTTGCCGATGGCGTCGATCCGTACGCTGCAGCCGATCGCGCGGGCCCACTGCATGACGAGCTCGCGGCCCTGGCCGTCCAGCTCGGTCAGCGCCAGGCGGCGCACGCCGCCCTTGTCGGTGGCGCCGATACGCGCCAGCGTCATCAGCGCATCCCAGAGCCGTGCGCCGTCAACCCGCAGGGCGGCCGCCGTCTCCGGCAGAAAGGAAGAGCCGGCCGCATCCGCGGCGGAATTCAAGGCGCCCATGACGGGGCGATGGGTGGAAGCGATTGCGGAAGAGTCGGACATGTCGGTTTCCCATGAACGCCGCCGCCAGGGGCGACGGCTGTGTTGGCGGGGCGGCGCGGCAGCGGGAAGGCGCCGCGGCGCGGCCGCTGCCGCCGATGCGGGCCTTCAGACGCCCACGCCCAGATATCGGTCCTTTACCGCCTCGTCGGCGGCGAATTCGGCGTTCGTGCCTTCGTACACGATGGCGCCCTGTTCGATGATGTAGTGGCGGTCGGCCAACTGCGTGCAGACCTCCAGGTTCTGCTCCACCAGCAGTATCGGCACCCCCTGCTCGCGGATGGACTTCAACTGCGCCACGATCTCCTCGACGATCACCGGCGCCAACCCTTCGACGGGCTCATCCAGCATCAGCAGGCGGGGATGATTCATCAGGGCTCGCCCGATCGCCAGCATCTGCTGTTCGCCGCCGGACAATTGCGCGCCGCCGTTGCGCCGGCGTTCCTTCAGCCGCGGGAATATGCGGTAGATGTCGGCAAGCTGCCAGGGCGATTGGCGCCGCGCGCCCAGCAGCAGATTTTCCTCCACCGTGAGCAGCCGGAAAATCCCCCGATGTTCGGGCACCAGGCACAGGCCGCGCGCAGCGACCCGATGCGCGGGCAGGCCGCCCACGGACGCCCCGTCGAACCGGATCTCGCCCCGCACGGGATGCAGCGCGCCCGCGATGGTCTTCAACGTGGTGGATTTGCCCGCCCCGTTGCGGCCCAGCAGCGTCACCAGTTCGCCTTCGCCCACCGACAGCGACACGCCCTGCAGAATGTGGCTCTTGCCATAGCAGGCATGGACGTCGCGCAATTCCAGCTTCATGCCCGGCCTCCCGTGATCATGTTGCCCAGATAGGCCGCGCGCACGCGCGGGTCGTCGCGGATCGCCGCCGGCCGCCCCTCCACCAGCACCCTCCCCTGCTGCATCACGGTCACCGTATCGGAGATATCCATCACGATGTTCATGTTGTGCTCGATGAGCACGACGGTGTGGTCGGCGGCCAGTCCGCGGATCAGGGCCTTCATTTCGTCCAGGTCGTCCACGCCCATGCCGGACGTGGGCTCGTCCAGGAAGATGGCGCGCGGGCGCGCCGCCATCGCCATGCCGACTTCGAGCCGGCGCTGCTGGCCGTGCGACAGCGCGGCCGCCGCCACGCCGGCCCGGGCGCGCAGCCCCAGGCGGTCCAGCAGCGCATCGACGCGCTCGTTCAGCGCGGGATCGCGGCCGGGACGGTGCCACAGGTCGAACGCGCCCGATGGATGCGCGCCCTGCGCTGCCAGCCTGAGGTTCTCACGCACGTCCAGGTTGGCGAACAGGCTCGTCACCTGGAAGGAACGGGCGATGCCGCGGCGCACGCGCACGTTGTCGGGCTCGCGCGTCACGTCATGGCCGTCGAACACGATCCGGCCCCCGCTGACCGGCACGGTCCCTGTCAATGTGTGGAACAGGGTCGTCTTGCCCGCGCCGTTGGGCCCGATCACCGAATGCACGGTGCCGGGCAGCACGCGCAGGTCCACCCCGGCCAGCGCGGTGAATTTGCCGTAGCGCTTGACGATGCCCTGCGCTTCCAGAATGGGGGGCGCGTGATCGCCCGGCCTGGCGCGCGAATCGTGCGGCGAGATCATGGCCGGTTCTCCCCGGCGCGCAGCGACGCGCCGCCGCGCCGTGCGGACCACAGGCGCTCGCCCAATCCCCAAAGCCCTTTGTGGCGGTACTTGGGGTAGATGAACCCGCCCCACATCACCACGCCCTGCAGCGCGTCCGGCGTGGCGACGTTGTCGCCCAGCGGCCCCCAGCCCAGGATCACGGCTTCCTGCAGCACGAGCGCCAGACCGACGGTGATCAGGATATGGAATTCATGCGGCTGGTCGTACACGCGCCGCAACAAGGACCGTTCCGCCGCCCAGGCCAGCACGCCGACCAGCAACGGTACGGCAACGAGGGACAGCCAGAAGTCCAGGCCCCACGCCACGGCCTGGTAGCAGAAATAGGCGCCCAGCAGATAGAAGGCGCCATGGGCGAAATTGACGAAGCGCAGCAGCCCGAAGATGATGGACAGCCCGACCGCCAGCAGGAAATACAGCATCCCGATACCGATGCCGTTGACGACTTGCAGCAGGTAAACGTTCATGGAAGCGCCAGGGACATCGGCGAACGGTCGTCAGAGCTTGCAGCCGGTCTGCGCCACGGGCAGGAAGGATTTGCCGGCGTGCAGGATGTCGGCAAAGTCGTCCTTGTCCTTCATGGACTTCTTGCCCTTGCCGCGCAGCAGGTAGTAGTTCTTCAAAACCTGGTGGTCTTCCGCGCGGATTTCCTCTTCGCCGGTCAGTCCCGCGTACTTCATGCCCTCGAGCACCGCGATGACCTTGGCCGGATCGGCGCTGCCCGCCTTGGCAATGGCGTCGATCAGGATCCTGGTGCAGATGTACGAACCCGCCAGGCTGTAATTGGGATTCGACTTGAAGGCATCCTGGCAGCGCTTGACCAGGTCCTTGTTGCCGGGGCTGTCGATGCCGTGCCAATACTGCGCGCCGAAGTACACGCCTTCGCACAGGTCCGCGCCCAGCGACTCGAACTGCTCCAGGCCGGACGCCCAGGCCATCAGAATGGTGGTGTTCTGCTTCATGCCGAAGCTGACCGCCTGGCGCAGCGCGTCGGAAGACTGGGAACCGAAGTTCAGCAGCAGCAGGACGTCGGGTTTGGCCGCCATGGCGTTGGTCAGATAGCCGCTGAATTCCTTTTCCGTCAGCGAATGGTAGCTGTTGCCGACGTGCTCGATGCCCTTTTCCTTGAAGATGTTCTTGGCGGCATTCAGCAGGCCGTCGCCGAACACGTACTGCGGCGTGATGGTGTACCAGCGCTTGGCCTTGGGCAGCGTCTCGATCAGCGGCCGGACGGTCTGCTCGATGGCGCCGTAGGTGGGAACCGACCAGCGGAAGGTGGACTTGTTGCAGTCCGATCCCGTGATTTCATCGGCCCCCGCGGTGGTGATGAAGATACCGCCGGCCTTCTGCACTTCCTTGCCCATGGCCAGCGCTTCGGACGAAAGTATGCCGCCCGCGAAGTAGCGCGCGCCCTTCTGCTGCGCAAGCTCCTGCACCTTGCGCACGGCGGTGGCCGGCTTGCCTTCGGTATCCAGCGTCGTGTACGCCAGCGGCATCCCGAGCACCTTGCCATACTGCTCGATGGCCAGCTTCATGCCGAGGTCCGCGTACTTGCCGTTTGCCGCGAACGGTCCGGACATCGGAACGGGACAGCCGAACTGGATCGTCTGTGCAGCCTGCGCATAGGCATCGCGCAAAGAGACGGATCCGGGCAGCGCCGCCAGGGCGGCGAGTTTGAGCAAATCGCGACGGTTCAAGGCGTTCCCCTTATTTATCATGATAAATAGGCTGAACTGATAATATGGGTGCCAATACGGCGCGTCAACACGACGGACCCCGTCATGACGGGCGTATTTACCCTAGGGCGATTCAGCAAAGAGGGGGAGACATGGCACGCGAAGCCGGCGCCGCGGCGCGCGCAGGACCGGGCAAGTCCAAGCGCGCCGATCTGGTCGCGGGGGAAATCAAGCGGCTGATCACAGAACGCAACCTGCGTCCCGGCGACAGGCTGCCGCGCGAGACCGAGCTGCAGCAGTTGTTCGCCGTCAGCAAAAGCACCATGCGCGAGGCGTTGAAGTCCCTGGAGGTGCAGGGTCTGGTCACCATCAGCACCGGACCCGCGGGCGGCGGACGTATCGTCGAAGTGACGCTTGATCGCACGTTCCAGCTGCTGCAGAACTATCTGTTCTTCAAGGAAGTGACGATCGACGATATCTATACGGCGCGCAAGCTGCTCGAGCCGGAACTCGCGGCCGGCGCCGTGCCCTATCTGACGGACGCGGATTTCCACGCCCTGGAGCACAGTATCGAGTGCTGCGACCCGGCCTCCGGCAAGACCGACGACGTGGTCGCCCAGCGCAAGGAAGACCTGAACTTCCACGACATCCTGGCCCTGGCGAACCCGAATCCCTTCCTGCGGTTCCTGTGCCAGTTGATCAACGCGATGCTGCGCCAGCTCACCGTGTTCGAGAACGATACGCCGGTGCGCACGCAGCGCCGTTTCGGCCAGGCCAACGTACGCCTGCACCAGGCCATCCTGGCCGCCGCCCGCGCGGGGGACGCCAATACGGTGCGTGAGCTGATGGCGAAACACATGGCCGAGGCATCCGGTTTCGTGAAAAAACTGAACGGCAAATTGCAGGGCCGCCTGATTCTGGATTCGGAGATGTCGCGCCGCGACGGCGCGACGGGCCGCGCATTGAGCCGCGATGCCGGTCGGAAGGTCGCCTCCCGAAAGACAGCGGACCGCAGAACGGCGCGCCGATCGGATCCGTGACGCGCCGCGGCGATGTCCCAGGCGTGAAATCGCCGCCGAACCCGTGCGCGTTCCGGCAGCATGGCGCGGTGCGCATTGTGTCCGAGACGCTGTTCAGGCCGGGGCTCAACCCGCGGGACGGGAATGGAGCTTGCGCGGCGTAGGACCCGGCCGATGCCCGGCCGTCCTTCCTTCCACCCGGGAGCCCGCCATGAGCGCCACTGACTTTCCTTCCGACTCCTCCGAATTCGAATACGGCCACGGCCCCGAGCGCCAATCGCGCAGGTATCAGCGGCTGCTTCCCCGGATCACCAGCATGATCCGTTTGGACCACACCCATGTATTGACCACCTTCCATCGCTATCACGCCGACCTCCCGCCTTCGCGCAAAGCCGGCCTGGTTGGCGTGATCTGTACCGCGCTGGAGATCCACGCCACGCTGGAAGAAGAAATCTTCTATCCCGCCATGCGCGCCGTGACGGAGAACGAAGTCATACAGAAAAGCGTTCCCGAGCACATGGAGATGCGCCGTCTGATCGGGGAGCTGCGCGCGATGGAGCCAACCGACGCGCGCTACGACGAAACCGTCATGGCCCTGATGCGCGACGTCATCCACCACGTCGCGGACGAAGAAACGGTGCTGCTGCCGGAGGCCGAGCGCCTGTTCTCGATGGAGCGGCTGCAGGAGCTCGGCGCGGAGATGACCCGGCGCCGGATGAAGCTGGTTGGGCCCCAGGCCGGGCAGATCGCGCGCGACATGGCGCGCGGCATGCCGATGGCGACTTTCGCCATGGGCGCGCTGGCCGTACTGGCCGTCGGCTGTGTCTTGAGCGTGGCGCGCCGCGGATAGCCGTCCTCCATGCCGTTCGGCTGGCGCATCGTCCCCCCGCCTCCTGTCCGCGGCGCAACGCCCGGCGCGCACCGGTCTTGCCCCTGACGCGTGTATGGTTATCTAGTAACATGACGTTTCTAGATTTTGCAGCGCCCGGCACGCCAACCTGCCGGAGGGGGAAAGATGCGCATCAACGAACCTGTGACGCAGCGGGAATACCTGTTTCCGACGAACGAGATGCTGGTGTCCGCGACGGACCTGAAGGGCACCATTGCATACTGCAATCCCGCCTTCATCGAAGTCTCGGGATTCAGCAGGGAAGAACTGGTCGGGCAGCCGCACAACGTCATCCGCCATCCCGATATGCCGCGCGAAGCCTTCGCCGACATGTGGACCACGATACGGGCCGGACGTCCCTGGACCGCCATGGTGAAGAACCGCCGCAAGAACGGCGACCATTACTGGGTGCGCGCCAACGTCACGCCCGTCATGCGCGATGGCGAGGCCGTTGGATTCCTGAGCGTGCGGGTATGCCCCAGCCGTGAGGAAGTGGAAGAGGCGGAGGCGCTGTACGCCAGCATGCGCGAAGGCCGCCTGCGCGGCTGGCGCCTGCAGGAAGGCGCGCTCGTGCGCACAGGCCTGGCGGGCGCGCTGGGCCGGCTTGGCCGGCTGCCCATGGCCGCGCGCGTGGGCATCGGCCACGCGGCATCGCTGGCGGCATTGGCCCTGGCCGGTTGCCTTGCCTTCGGCGGCGTGGCGCCCCTGCCTTTCTGGATCGGCGCCGGCGCGGCGGCCGTCGTCAGCGGTATCGCGTGGGCCCTGCTTTCGCGCCAGATCGGAGCGCCCGCCCGCAACATGTCCGGCTTTGCCGCGCGCCTGGCCGCGGGGGACCTGACGGCCGACATCGAATCGCATGGCCGCGACGACCTGGGCCAGGCCCAGCGCGCGCTGCGCCAGTTGCAGGCGAATCTCACCGCCATCGTTCAGGACGTGCGCCTGCAGATTCGCGGGGTCATCGACGCGACCCGCGAAATGTCCAGCGGCAATCTGGACCTGTCGCAACGCACCGAGCAACAGGCCGCCTCGCTGGAACAGACGGCGGCGACGATGGACGAACTGACGCGTTCGGTGCAGGGCAACGCGGACGCCGCCGTGCGGGCGCTGAACCTGGTGCAGGAAGCGCTGACGGCCGCCGAGGATGGCGGCCGCATCGCCACGCAGGTCGAACACACGATGACAGGCATCACCGCCGCATCGCAGCGGATCGCCGACATCACTGGCGTCATCGACGGCATTGCCTTCCAGACCAATATCCTGGCGTTGAATGCCGCCGTCGAGGCCGCCCGCGCGGGCGAAGTCGGCAAGTCCTTCGCCGTCGTGGCGGGCGAGGTGCGCAACCTGGCGCAGCGCTGCGCCGCCTCCGCGCGGGAAATCAAGGATGTCGTGCAGACCAGCGTGGCGCAGATCGCCGAGGGCACCGAACTCGTGGAGCGCACCACGCGCCAGATGGCGGCCATCGACGCCGCGGTGCATCGGGTGGCCGACGTCATCCGCGAAGTGGCCGACGCCAGCGGCAGCCAGGCGCGCGGCATCCTGCAGATCAACGAAGCCGTCGCCGAACTGGACGGCGCCACGCAGCAGAACGCAGCCCTGGTGGAACAGGGCGCCGCCACGGCGGCGCGCCTGAGCGAGCAGGCCGCAGTGCTGGAAGAAGCGGTGCGTCTGTTTACGCTGGCGCCGGCGCGCGGTTAGCCGCCCGGCGGGGCCGGCCCCGCCGGATCATCCGGCGGCCGGGGCCGCGGCCAGTTGCGCCGACTCCAGGCGATTGCCGCCCAGCGATTTGGCGCGGTACAGGGCGCGGTCGGCCGCGGCCAAGGCATCCGCCAGCGGCGGCGGGGCGCGATCGTACCGGGCCAGGCCGATGCTCACCGTCGCCGGTATGGCCATGCTGTCGTCACGGCCGGAAATCGTCTGGGCGAAGCGGCGCGCCACGGCCTCGCCCATCACCCTCGCGTTGACGGCGTCGCGGCCCCACAGCAAGGCCGCGAATTCCTCACCGCCGATACGCGCCAGAATCGCGTCCGCTCCGAAGACGCTGCGGGCGATCTCCGCGAAAGACTTCAACACCCTGTCGCCCGCCTGGTGTCCGTGGACATCGTTGATGGCCTTGAAGTGGTCCAGGTCGAACGCCAGCACGGCAAACGGGCCATCGCTTTTTTCCATGCGGATCACGCGTTCGCCCTCTTCGAAGAACCATCGGCGATTGCCGAGCCGGGTCAGGTAATCGGTCTGCGACTCCCGCAGCAGCTGGCCATGCGTTTCTTCACGCAGCAGCTTGATCAGCGTCATCGGCAGAATCACCGAATAGAGCACGCCCTCGTAGACGGTGATGTTGCTGGCGATGGCCTGTACGCCAGGACCGTACGCCGACACCAGCCACGGCAGGATGGATGCCCTGGCCGCATAGACAAGCGCATGCGCGCCGGTCACGGCCACAGCGATATGCCTGGACGGCAGCGGCCGCATGGGCTCGCATCGCCATAGTTCCCAGGCCGTCATGCCGCTCGCGATGGCGATGGGGATGGAGCTCAGATAGCTCCAGACCATTTCCTGCGAGCGCAATCCGGCCGTCGCCCATACCGCGCCCATCCCGATGAGCAGGACGGCCGGACTTATGCGGTAGCGGCGGCCGCTCAACGATGCCACGCCCTGCAGGACCAGCAGGTATCCGGTCAGGATGACGAGATTGCTCACCACTGAAACGGCCATGCCGGGCAGGCTGCGACGGAAGAGCACGGCGGCGCAGCCTGCCGCCAGAGTCGCGAACCCCGCTGCCAGAATGCGCAGGGATGCGGCGCGCTTGGGATTGCTGCGGCGCTCCCAGTAGGTCATTGCCGCACTGACGAGCAGCGTGCCGGCGGCGAGCAGGTATAGAGTCAGGAGATCGACGTGCATGATGGCCGCGCAATGCGAGAACCATCGCCCCGGCGCGGCGATTTTACGTGCAATGGCGCGCCTTCCGGGCGACGCCGCCGCGGCCGGTCCGCAGGCGTGCCGCTTCCACCCGCGCCAAGCCGGCTTCGAGCGCCCGTTCCGCAGCGCCGATGCGACGCATCGATGCATCCTACCGACAGAAAAAAACCGCGCCACCAGGGGCGGCGCGGTTTTCAAGCATGCAGGCGAGGATGTCCGAGGCGATCAGTAGTCCATGTCGGGCGCCGCGGGCGCGGCCGCCTTTTCTTCCTTGGGCAGCTCGGCCACGGTGGCGTCCGTCGTCAGGATCAGACCGGCGATGGACGAAGCGTTCTGCAGCGCGGTGCGGGTGACCTTGGTCGGGTCGACCACGCCGGCTTCCAGCAGATCGCCATACTCGCCGGTCGCGGCGTTGTAGCCGAAGTTGCCGCTGCCTTCCAGCACCTTGGCAACGACCACCGAAGGCTCTTCGCCGGCATTCGCGACGATGGCGCGCAACGGCGCTTCCAGCGCGCGCAGGACGATGCGGATACCCGCGTCCTGGTCGGCGTTCGCGCCCTTCAGTTCGCCGATCGCGGCGCGCGCGCGCAGCAGCGCGATACCGCCGCCGGGCACGATGCCTTCCTCGACGGCCGCGCGGGTGGCGTGCAGCGCATCGTCGACGCGGTCCTTCTTCTCCTTCATCTCGACTTCGGTCGCGGCGCCCACCTTGATGACCGCCACGCCGCCGGCCAGCTTCGCGACGCGCTCCTGCAGCTTCTCGCGGTCATAGTCGCTGGTGGCCTGCTCGATCTGCTTCTGGATCGATTTCACGCGGGCATCGATGCGGGACTGCTCGCCGGCGCCGCCGATGATGATGGTGTTCTCCTTCTGCACCTCGACGCGCTTGGCGCTGCCCAGGTCTTCCAGCGTGGCCTTCTCGAGCTGCTTGCCGGTTTCCTCGGAGATCACCGTGGCCCCGGTCAGGATGGCGATGTCTTCCAGCATGGCCTTGCGGCGGTCGCCGAATCCGGGCGCCTTCACCGCCACGACCTTCAGCACGCCGCGCATGGCGTTGACCACCAGCGTCGCCAGCGCTTCGCCTTCGACGTCCTCGGCCACGATGAGCAGCGGCTTGCCGGCCTTGGCGGAAGCCTCCAGCACGGGCAGCAGATCGCGCACATTGGAGATCTTCTTGTCATGCAGCAGCACGAGCGGATCGTCCAGCGTGGCGACCTGTTTTTCCGGATCGTTGATGAAGTACGGACTCAGGTAACCGCGGTCGAACTGCATGCCCTCGACCACGTCCAGTTCGTTTTCCAGCGATTTGCCGTCCTCGACGGTGATCACGCCTTCCTTGCCCACCTTCTCCATCGCGTCGGCGATGATCTTGCCGATCGCCTCGTCGGCGTTGGCGGACAGCGCGGCCACCTGGGCGATTTCCTTGCTGGTCGAGATGGCCTTGGATTGCTTGCGCAGCGCTTCCACCACCGCCGTGACGGCCTGGTCGATGCCGCGCTTCAGATCCATGGGGTTCATGCCGGAGGCCACGTACTTCATGCCTTCCTGCACGATGGCCTGCGCCAGCACCGTGGCGGTCGTGGTGCCGTCACCCGCCACGTCGGCGGTCTTGGACGCGACCTGCTTGACGATCTGGGCGCCCATGTTCTCGAACTTGTCCTTCAGTTCGATTTCCTTGGCCACCGACACGCCGTCCTTGGTGATCACGGGCGCGCCGAAGCTGCGCTCCAGCAGCACGTTGCGGCCTTTCGGGCCGAGCGTCACCTTGACGGCGTCGGCCAGGATGTTGACGCCTTTGACCACGCGGGCACGGGCGGTGTCATGGAACTTGACGTCTTTCGCGCTCATTTTTCTACTCCGATGCAATAGCCGTGGTTATGCGGGGGATCAGGCGGCTTTTTTCAGCTCGCTGGTCTGCTCGAATACCGCGAAGATGTCGTCCTCGCGCATCACCAGCAGCTCTTCGCCGTCCACCTTGACCGTCTGGCCGGAATATTTTCCGAACAGCACCTGGTCGCCGACTTTCAGTTGCAGCGGGCGCACCGTGCCGTCCTGCAGGACCTTGCCGCTGCCAACCGCGATGATTTCGCCCTGTTCGGGCTTGTCCGCGGCGGTGTCCGGAATCACGATGCCGGAAGCGGTCTTGCGCTGCGCTTCGATTCGCTTGACGATAACCCGGTCGTGAAGGGGACGAATCTTCATGATTGATCTCCTAAGCGATGACAGATCACCAGAAAGGGAATCCATGCAGCCCCGCGGACAGCGCCAGGAATGGCGGCGGCGGGGCGCATCAGGCGGCCGGAGCGGCCGCGGACCGGGAGATAAGGGCTGTCCGCCCGCCTTCAAGAGGCGGGGCGGCGACGAGTTTGTATCAAATTGAATCAGGCAGGATGAGCCGATCGACATGGCCGAGCCGGTAAACGGTGCGGCTGCGGTCCGCGCCCGTCCAGGGGCGCGGCGCAACGGGGCAAGGCGGTTGCCGCCCGCCCGCTTCGTCCACGGTGCTGTCCTCGTCGTTCAGTTCCGCCCACAGCCCCGCCTTGCGCGGACGGAACAGCCAGCGGATATAGCCCCGGCGGGCCGCCATCTCCATCATGGCGGGACGGTCCGGCGCCTCCGCGATGACCGTCTCCTCGCCAGGATCGGCGTCCGGGTATTCCCCGAACGCCCGCCGGCAGGCCAACGCTTCTCCTGCCGGCGCGCCCAGCCGCCACCATGGCGGCCGCGTCTCGCGCTCGACATCCCACGCGCCCAGGCGCCACGCCGCATCCAGCATGGCCTGGTCCAGCGCCGCGACCGAATCCCAATGGTCGTCGATCTGCAGCGCCGAACCGGCGACGGGCCGGGCCGGCGGCTGTTCGCCGCCCGCCAGACGCAGTGGCGTTTCGCGGCGAAAGCCGTGCCAGTGCAGGATCAACAGAACCGGCGTGTCGACGCGCGCCGCGGCGGTAACGGTGACCGCGTACAGCGGCAGGCGCATCGCTTCCTGGTGAGCCGTGATGGTTTCGAAGATGTCCACGTCAAACCTCCGTGTACAGCTCCGGCAGCTTCCCGCTACGGGGACCGGCCGGACCTGGGCAAGGCCCGTCGCGGCGACCGCCGGAATGCGACGATGTTGCGAGTATCGCGCCGATCGTGCAAGCGATACGTTGCGATTGCGCCTGGCGGTTTTGCAAATCGCATGCCGAGGCGGACTCCATGTCGGCTCCGGTCGCGGCCGCGGCAGGTCCGAAACCTGCTGCCCCGCGTTTTCGTTTTCTGGAAATCCGCGGCGCGCCGCCTTTATCGCTTGACCGATTCCCGCAGGGCGGCCGCCCGCCGGACGCCCCGGCCAGCGCGAGGAACAGCCATGAATGCAGCCCATACCATGTACCGCGCGGAAACGCGCTATTCCCCCTCTTACAACTGGGCCGGCTATACGCTCGGCTTCGCGGTCAGCGGCTTCTTCGACGGCATACTGCTGCACCAGATCCTGCAGTGGCACCATCTGCTGTCGGGACTGCAATCCCCGCGCTTTGCCGACCTGCGGATACAGGTCATGGCGGACGGCCTTTTCCACGCGGTCATGTACGTCATCGGGCTGGCGGGGCTTTACCTGCTCTATCGCGCGCGCGCCGATCTATCGCTGCCGCGCGGCGGCCGCCGATTGCTCGCCAACTTCTGGATAGGCTTCGGCGTCTGGCATGTGCTGGACGCCGTCCTGTCGCACTGGATCACGCGCATCCATCGCATCCGCATGGACTCGGACAATCCGCTGTTGTGGGATCTGGCCTGGCTGATCGTCTTCGGCCTGATCCCGTTGGCGGCGGGATGGTGGCTGCGGCGCCGTCCTGCGGGATCGAGTCCCGGGCACCGCGGACTTGCGATGGGACTGGCCGGCGCGTGCCTGCTTGCCGGCACGCTGAATCTGTTTCCCTTGCGGGGATACGGCGACACGATGACGGTCGTGATGCGGCCTGGCCAGGGCGGCGCGGCGATGCTCGCCGCCCTGAAAGGCACCGGCGCGCGGATTGCCTGGACCGACCGCGCCGGCGCGGTCTGGGTGCTGGCCGGTGCGCAGGACCTGGATGCCTGGCGCCTCTACCGCCACGGCGCCATGTATGTCGCCGGCCAGGGAGGACCCGCCGGTTGCGCGGCCTGGCTCTCGCCGAAGCACCGCACCGGCGCAAGCTAGACCTGCCGATGGGGCCGGGCCTTGCCCGCATGCGGGCAAGGCCGCCCTTCATTACCAGCGATACTGGAAGCCGACCGTCACCACGCGAGGCTGCTCGAAGCGGCTGCCCTTCGCATAGCCGTAGTCGACGTAGGCGCTGTTGCCTTTTCCGAACTTCGCCTCCAGCCCCAGGCCGGCTTCCAGGCGGTTGCCGCCCAGATCCGCAGCCGTCGTCGTGCCGCCTGCGGTGACGCGATTGCGGTTGCCAAACTCGTGCGCCATGCCGACGCGCACGTACGGGGTCAGGATGCCGCCATTGCCTCCTTCCACGTCACGCCCCACGCGCAGACCGGCGCGCACCTGGCGCGAATGGCCGCCGTGGTCGCGCACCTTCGTGTCGTCGCTCAGGCGATAGCGCGAACCGCCGACACGCAGGTAATCGATACCGGCGTGCGGCTCGACGAACCAGCGTTTTGGCAGGTCCATACGCTTGCCGGCCTCCAGCGAAACGCCGGCGCCCTTGTTGCGGAACGATCCCGTGGTCGTCTGCGCCCGCGGCTCATCCGCCACGCGCATCCGATGTTGATAACGTCCGGCCGAGACAATAGCCGTGAAGTAGCTGCCGCCGGCACTCAGGAAGGTCGCGTAGGCGCCCAACTGAACGCTATGGGTGTTGCCCTTGCCGTCCTTGAAATCGCGGCTGGAATTCAGGTACCCCACCAGCGGACCGAGATGCCAGCGGCCGGCCTTCACATCGATGGCGCGATCGATCCCCATCACGAAGCCATAGATGTCCTGCTTGTACTCGCCCGTCAGCGGATGCCGGATTTTCTGGCGCCCTTCCACGCCGTCGAACCAGATGCCTGTCCCGGTTTCGTCAACAGCGTGGATGCCGGTCGGCAGAGTGGAAGCGCCGCCGTCGCGGACGGCACGCAGGCGCCGGTTCACCGCGCCGAGTTGCGCATTCCACAGGCTTTGACCCGCTGCCAGCCCGGAGTTCGTCACGGCCATCGCCATGCCGGGCGACATTGGCGGCGCAGCCGGCGGCGGCGGGGGTTCCGCCTGCGCCGCGGCCTGTTCCTGCGGCGCTTCTTCCTCGACGGGGGGCTCCTCTTCCTCAGCCTCCTCCTCAGCCTCTTCCTGTGCCGTCTCTCCCTGCGCCGTCTCTTCCTGCGCCGTCTCTTCCTGCCCGGTCTCTTCGGCGTGCTCGCCATCCTGCGCTTCGCCCTGTTCCTCTTGCTTGTCCTGCTCCTGCTGCTTGTCCTGCTCCTTTTGCTTTGCCCGCTCCTTCCGCTTGTCCTGTTTGCCGTCCTCGTCCGCGTTGCCCGGATCGTTGCCTGGATCGTTGCCTGGATCGTTGCCCGGATCGTTGCCCGGGTCACCGTCCGCGTTCACGCCATCGCCGCCCGCTCCGGACTCGCCGCCGTCGTCGCGGGGCGGCACCTTGGGGTTCTCCGGGGCCCGAGGCGCCGCGGGTTCGTTGCCTTCCGGCTGGTCAGAGACGGGCGCCTTCGGTTCCGTCTCGGCACCCTCGCCATGGGTAACAGCGGGCGCTACGGCGACGACCTTTGTTTTGGGCCGCGCGCGATCCAGCTCCATCGATTCACCCGTGCCTTCGACAACCGCGGGCATTTCAGCGATCACCTTCGGCTCGCGCAGCGGATCCTCCTGCATCGTGTAGCGGGAGTTCTCGACACCGCGGGAAATCTCGGCCACGACTTTGGTTTCGCGCGGCGGCTCCAGCTGCATCGTGGCGAAGACGCGTTGGACCACGGCCGGCGTCTCCGCAACTTCCGTCGGTTCGCGCGGCGTTTCCGGCCGTATCGGATCGGGGACGCCATGGATGACGGCGGGCATTTCGGCGATCACCTTCGGTTCGCGCAGCGGATCCTCCTGCATCGTGTAGCGGGAGTTCTCGACACCGCGGGAAATCTCGGCCACCACCTTGGTCGCGCGCGGCGGGTCCAGCTGCATCGTGGCGAAGACGCGTTGGACCACGGCCGGCGTCTCCGCAACCTCCGTCGGTTCGCGCGGCGTTTCCGGCCGTATCGGATCGGGGACGCCATGGATGACGGCGGGCATTTCGGCGATCACCTTCGGCTCGCGCAGCGGATCCTCCTGCATCGTGTAGCGGGAGTTCTCGACACCGCGGGAGATTTCGGCCACCACTTTGGTTTCACGAGGCGGCGTGGACGGATCCTTGGCGGCCCAGAAAGGCCGGATGAAGGGAGCGCCCTCCGGAACCAGCCAAACCGTTTCCCTACCGGTTTCCTCCTGTGTGCTCTGCAACGTATAGGAATGGCCGGCGAGCTGGACGGTCGGCGCGCCGCCGGGCAAGGCGAATCCGGCGGCGCCGCCCTTCGGCACGTCGGCCACATCGACGGAGGTGATCTTTTCCGGCGCTTGACCGACATTGCCCGGCGCGATCACATGCCGGCCCTCCACGGTCTTTTTCACCACGAGCTTGTCGCTGCTTACCGTTGACATATCCGTCGTGATGCGGAATTCGCTCTCTCCATGGAGATGGGCCGACTCCAGGGTATAGAACGCCTTGCGGCTGCCCGCGATGGGCGCCCTGTCCTGAAACGCGACGGCGGTGCCGGCTTCCGTGAACAGCGTATCGACACGGGAATGATCGTCGATCTTCCACTCGCTGCCGCTGCGCACCTCCACTCTTCTGCCGACGTCAGTAGCGCCCTGCCAACTGGAGCGGTTCAGCAAGGTGATATCGGCACTTGGCGATAGCGGTGTGCCGCCTCGCACATCGCCGATCGCGTTGGTCTCATCCAGGATCAGGTCGACACTTGCCGGCGGCGCCTTGCCTGCGTCCCCCTCGCCGCGCCCTACCTCCAGCAGGCCATGGACGTCGCTCGTCACGGACACGCGCTTCAAATGGAACTTCGCTTTTTGGCTCGTGTTGCTGGTCCACGCGGCCATGGCGTAGCCCGTGCTTTTCAGCGTCGGTTGCGTCCGATTGCCCTCCATCCGGAAGACGCCGGATTCGTTGCCGACGGCAAAGCGCGCGCCGGGTCCTTCCGCGGACACGCAGATTCCTTTCAGCGTCAGCATGGAGTGCGATAGCTGGATCGCGGGAGAACGCGCGCCAGTGGTCCGGATAACGCCGTTGGCAACGTGGGCGCTGGTCTCGCCGGGTTGCCATAGCTTGTCGCCCGGCGCCGGTTTTCTTCCTTGCATGGAAAACGCCGTGCTGTCAGGGCCGTGCACGTTGATATCCGTCTCATCAACCGTAAGCCGGGACGCAGGCGTCAGCCGCATCCCCGTGCTGTTCGCGCCGCGCAGCGTCACGTCGACGCGGTAAAGATCACGGTTTTCGCCGCGGAGCAAGGCGCCAATGCTGTTCGGCGCATCTTCGTCGCGGTACACATCGCGCATTGCGCTGTCATGCGGCGCGGCGCCCGGATGCCGCGGGACGGGCGCATACTGCGCCAAGCCGGCGTTTCCCTGCCGTGCAAAAAGCGTCCGTGCTTTGTCCCGCCCGGTCTGCGCGGCATCGTCCGCGGCAAACACGCCCGCGCCGGGACATACCAGGAACCCGACGGATGCGGCGCCGTACAGCGCCCGGCTGATCCAGCGCGGCGCCGCAGCGGGCGGACGGGCGTCCGCGGCCGAATGAGCCGCGTTCTCTTTCTGTGCGGGGTGAGCGGGATCGGCAGCGAAGGCGCCGTTTTTGTTCGGATGCTTGGATGGCTTCATACGGTGGAGGGTTGTCAAGAGTGAAACAGCGGCGCCTGCCCGCGGGCCGGCCATGTCCGCACGGCAGCATGGCGCGATGGCGGTGCGACGGCGAACGTGGAGAGCCCCCGGCTAACAAATCCCGATCGGGAGCAGCCGTGCCGCGCTGGCAAAGCCGAGGGCTGGACCGCCAAGCTCTCCGGCCCGCGCGCCCGCGTGACGAGCAGGGGACGGCTTGCCTCGGATGGGTGACTTCCAGGGTTGCCGTTCAGGACGGGCGATAGAAAGGGAGAGGTGACGCGCGCCAACAGGCGGCAAGGGTCGGGGGACGGCGGAATGCAGGCACGGAGTGAATCATCAACGAAAGGCCATCAAGGCGGTGAATGAGTGGCAGCGCCGATGCGCCACCGGATCGCCGCCTTCGTATCGGCCATATGGCAGGGGTTCCGCTCTGGGCCTCGCGAACTGCCATGTTCGCCATTAATCGGACGCCTTCGCACGAAATAGCCTGGCCGTCGCGCCCTTCGGAAGGGGACGGTATCTATTGCTGGCATCCCGTTGGCGCCGTTACGGCCCTGCTTCATCCGCGATAAAGCTGCAATCGCTCGCCGCCGCTTCTGCCGCCGTCCTTTGCCACCGCTTCGCCGCTGCTTTTCCCGCTGCATCCGAGGCGCAGTCCGCGTTGCAATGAGATTCCTGCGACAATCCGCGCGGTCCGGCGCCATGCGGCGGCAGGAAGTCCTGCCGCGCGGCGGTGCTTTTGAACCATGACACATCCATGACAGCCGCCTTTCGATCCGCCCCTTCGTCGTCGGACACTCGCGACCCGCCGCCATCGCCGGTCAGCTTCCGCGAGGCGTTCTGGTTCTGGCTCAAACTCGGCTTCATCAGCTTCGGCGGCCCGGCCGGGCAGATCGCCATCATGCACACCGAACTGGTGGAACGCCGGCGCTGGATCAGCGAAGGCCGTTTCCTGCATGCCTTGAACTACTGCATGGTGCTGCCCGGTCCCGAGGCCCAACAACTCGCCACCTATATCGGATGGCTGTTGCACCGCACGCGCGGCGGCATCGTCGCCGGCGGCCTGTTCGTGCTGCCGTCGCTGTTCATCCTGATCGCGCTGTCCTGGGTCTACATGGCGTTCGGGCACCTGCCCGTGGTCGCCGGGATCTTCTACGGCATCAAGCCCGCCGTGACGGCGATCGTGCTGCATGCGGCGCATCGCATCGGCACCCGCGCCCTGAAGAACGGCGCGCTGTGGGCCATTGCCGCGGCGGCCTTCATCGCCATCTTCGCGTTCAACGTTCCCTTCCCGCTGATCGTCGCCGCCGCAGCCATACTCGGCTTCGCGGGCGGCAAAGCATGGCCCGAGCGGTTCTCATTGGGAAGCGCCGGGCACGGGCAAGCGGCCCGTGACTCGACGGCGCTGATCGACGACGACACGCCCACGCCGCCCCATGCGCGGTTCCGGTGGCGCCGGCTGTGGCTGGTGGCCGCGGGCGCTCTGGCGCTGTGGGCTGCGCCGCTGGGCCTGCTGGCGGCGCTGTACGGCTGGCAGGGCGCGTACACACAGATGGGCTGGTTCTTCACCAAGGCTGCGCTGCTGGCTTTTGGCGGGGCCTATGCCCTGTTGCCGTATATCCAGCAGGCCGTGGTGGGCCACTATGGCTGGCTGACCGCCACGCAAATGCTCGACGGGCTGGCGCTGGGCGAGACCACCCCGGGGCCGCTCATCATGGTCACCGCCTTCGTCGGCTACGTCGCCGGGCATGCGCACACGCTGCTCGGGCCGGGCCTGCCCTTTCTGAGCGGCGCGCTGGGCGCCGCGGTCGTGACGTGGTTCACGTTCCTGCCCTCCTTCGCCTTCATCCTGGCCGGCGGCCCCCTGGTGGAGGCCACGAAAAAGGACATGGCCTTCACCGGCCCGTTGACCGCAATCACCGCCGCCGTGGTCGGCGTCATCCTGAACCTGGCGTTTTTTTTCGGCTACCACGTCTTCTGGCCGGATGGCCTCCATGGCCGTTTCGACGCCTTCTCGGCCCTGCTCGCGCTGGCGGCCGCCATCGCCCTGTTCCGTTTCAAGGCGGGCGTGATCCCGTTGATCGGCGCCTGCGCGGCCGCGGGCCTGGCCGCGACGCTGCTGCAATAACGAACCCGGAGCGGGCGAAACGCCGTCTTGCGCCGCCGTCCATCCGGGTCTGTTCGGATATCGCCTCCCGACCGCGCGTTTATGCTATTTCGCTGCGGCATAAAACCATACACAGAGGAGACATCCATGCACGCTGCCATCCGACTTGCCTTGTCCGCCGTCTGCGTCCTGGGCCTGACCGCCGGCGCGCATGCCGACGATGCCTGGCCGCACGGCAAACCGATCACCTATGTCGTTCCTTTCGCGCCGGGCGGCGCCACCGACATCATCGGGCGATTGGTGGCCAGCAAGCTGGGCCCTGCGCTGGGCACCACCGTCGTGGTGGAAAACCGGCCCGGCGCCGGCGGCAATATCGGCTCCGATTTCGTCGCCAAGGCCAAGCCCGATGGCTATACGCTGGTCGGCGGCACGATCAGTTCGCACTCGATCAACGGCAGCCTGTACAAGAACATGCCGTATGACGCGGTGAAGGACTTCGTGCCGGTGGCTCTGACCGGCAAGCTGGGCAACGTGCTGCTGGTCAAGGCCGACAGCCCCTTGCATAGCGTCGCGGATGTGCTGGCCGCCGCCAAGGCGAAGCCGGGCGCGCTCAGCTACGGTTCGTCCGGCAACGGCACGTCGCAAAATCTTTCCGGAGAACTGTTCAAGGTGACGGCCAAGGTGGACATCATGCACGTCCCCTTCAAGGGCAGCGCGCCTGTGCTGCAGGCGCTGCTGGGCGGCCAGCTTTCCATGGCGTTCGACAACATTCCGCCTGCCCTGCCGCTGGTGCAATCCGGCAAGCTGCGCGCGCTGGCCGTGACATCGGCCAAGCGCGACCCGCATCTTCCCGATGTGCCCACCATGCAGGAACTGGGTCTGAAGGACTACGAGGTCGTGTCCTGGCAAGCGGTGTTCGCGCCAGCCGGCACGCCGCGTCCCATCGTCGACAGACTCAGCGCCGAAATCCTGAAAATCCTGAAGGAGCCGGACGTCAGGAAAAAATTCGACGACATGGCGATCGACGGCAGCGGCATGGATTCGCAGCAGCTCGCCGCCTTCCAGAAATCGGAAGTGGCGAAGTGGCGGCAACTGATCCAGACCGCCGGCATCCAGACCGAGTAGCGGTCCGCCCCGGGGCATCCCCCCAGGGCGGCTGCCAACGCTAGCCCTTCGCGTACGCCAGCGTCTCGGCCATCGGCATGCGGTAATCCGCTTCGGTCAACTGACGGCGCAGCTCGGCCGCCTGGGATTCCTTGAGCTCGACCAGCGGCGGACGCACGGCGCGCCACGCCGTATCGCCGGACTGCCACGCCACCGCTTCCTTCATCGCCGAAATCATCGGCAAGGCCTGGAAGATGCCGCGAATCCGCCGGACGCGATCGTGCAGAGCGTCGGCCTGCGGCGTCTGCCATTGCCGGTACAACTGCATGATTTCGCCCGCGTTGACGTTGGCCGTGGCGGTGATGCATCCCACCGCGCCGGCGCGCAGGCCCGGCAGCAGGAAAACCTCGCTGCCGGGGAAGACGTCGAAGCCGCCGGCGGCGAACTCGCGCACCATGGCAGCCGTATTGTCCCAGTCGCCGGAGCTGTCCTTGGCCCCCGCGACCTGGCCGGGATAGGCCTTGAGCAATCGCTCGATCAATCCCAGCGTGATCGGCACGCCGCTGACCGGCGGGATGTGATACAGGTAGACGCGCAGGCGGTCGTCGGCGACGCCTTCGATCAACTGGGCATAGGCGCGGAACAAACCTTCGTCGCTCACGCCTTTGTAATAGAACGGCGGCAGCACCAGTACGCCGGCGCAGCCCGCACGCACCGCATGGCGGGTCAGCTCGATGGCGTCGCCGATCGCGCAAGCGCCAGTGCCGGGCATCATGCGATCGGGCGGCAGCTCCGCGGCCAGCAAGGCATCCAGCAGGGCGCGCTTTTCCGCCACCGTCATGGACGCGGCTTCCGAATTGGTGCCGAACACAGCCAGCCCCACCCCCTGCTCCACCAGCGCGCGGCAGTGCCGGACCAGGCCGTCGGCGCTGGGCGTCAGGTCCGGATTGAAGGGCGTGAGAACGGGCGACAGAACGCCGCGCAGACGATCGGGCAGGGACATGGGGACTCCTCCTTATCGGCCGCGGGCTCGAAGGCGAGCGCGGCGCATGCCTGGTATGGTGATACGCCATCCTGTCATAGAAACAGGCCTTTCCGTTACTATCAGACCGCAATATTTTTCACGATTCGCGGCCCGATTCCACAGAAACGGCCGATCCTCCAGCACTCGCGGGTTGCGAAGACGCGCCGGCCGCAGCCGTCGGTCCGGCAGCCAACCGCGGCAAACGGACATCCCGCATGGATACGCGATATCTGCAGAGCTTCGTCACGGTGGTGGAAAGCGGGTCGTTCGCGCAGGCGGCGCGGCGCCTCGACCTGACCCCGACCGCCGTGGCGGCGCGGATCAAGGCTTTGGAAGATGCGCTGGGCCTGTCGCTGATCAAGCGTGCCGGGCGCTCGGTGCGGCCCACCGAGGCCGGCATGCGCATCCTGGATCGCGCCCGCGCGCTGCTGCGCGATGCGCGCGATTTGGCGGCGCTGGCGGAAAACGACGACGCCATGGGCGAGCTGCGGCTAGGCGTTTTCGTATCGGCGATGACCAGCGTGCTGCCGCCGGTGCTCAGGCGCGTCTACGAGCGCCATCCCAGCCTGTCCGTGTTCGTCACGCCCGGCGCCTCGGTGGACCTGTGCCACCGCGTGGGCGCCGGCGAACTGGACGCGGCCATCGTCGTCGAGCCGCAATTCGCGATCGGCAAGACCGTGCGGTGGCAGGCCGTCATGGAGGAGCCGCTGGTCGTGGTGGCGCCCGCCGGCATGGAAGGCCGCGACCCGCACGAGCTGCTGCGCACCCAACCTTTCATCCGCTACGACCGGTCCGTACTGGGTGGACAACTGGCCGACCGCTATCTGCGCGATCATCGCATCGTGCCGCGCCAGCGGCTGGAAATGGACAGCCTGCTGGGCGTGGCCGCCCTCGTCGACCAGGGGCTGGGCGTGGCCCTGCTGCCGGACTGGTCCTCTCTGTGGTCTTCCCGCTATGCCCTGACGCGCATCCCCCTGCCTGGACGCGCGCCGGTGCGCCGCGTGGGGCTCGTCTGGCAATCGCCCGGCGCGCGGGCGTCACTGGCCGAAACGCTGCTGGAAGACGCCCGGACCGTTTTCTCGCGGCCGCCCCGGCGGCGGGCGCCGCACGGCGACTGACGCCGGCGGCGCGCCCGCGCCAGGCGCCCTACTGCTTGCCGACCGGCGTGCTGCCGTTGTCCCCGGGGTGCCGCAGGAAGTCGAAATCGCAGCCCTTGTCGGCCTGCGTCACCGCGGTCAGGAAAAGCTTCCGGTAGCCCCGCTCGTCGCCTTCGCGAGCAGGACGCGGCCGCCAGGCTTCCTTGCGGCGGGCCAGTTCCGCGTCATCGACGAGCAGGGAGAGTTCGCGCCGGCTGACGCTGAGCCGGATGCGGTCTCCCGTACGCACCAGCGCCAGCGGCCCGCCGATGGCCGACTCCGGCGTCACATGCAGCACGATGGAGCCGGACGCGGTGCCGCTCATGCGGCCGTCGGAAATGCGCACCATGTCCTTCACGCCGGCGCGCGCCAGCTTGCGCGGGATCGGCATATAGCCCGCCTCCGGCATGCCCGGCGCGCCCACCGGCCCGATATTCTTCAGCACCATGATGTCGTCGGCCCGGATGTCGAGCGACTCGTCGTCCACCCGTTTCGCCAGGTCTTCGACGTCTTCGAACACCACCGCGCGGCCTTCGTGCTCCATCAGGGCCGGCGTCGCGGCCGACTGCTTGATGATGGCGCCGCCGGGCGCGAGGTTGCCGCGCAGCACCGCGATGCCGCCTTGCGCGTAGACCGGGTCGCCGAAGGGACGCACGACTTCCTGCGGGAACGGCGGCGGTGCGTCGTCCAGTTCCTCGCCCAGCGTACGGCCGGTGACCGTCATCGCGTCCAGATGCAGCAGCGGCCGCAGTTCGCGCAGCAGCGTGCGCAGGCCGCCGGCTTTGTGGAAGTCTTCCATGTAGTGCTGGCCGGACGGCTTCAGGTCCACCAGCACCGGCGTTTCCTTGCCGATGCGATCGAAGGCGTCCAGGTCCATGCGGATGCCAAGGCGTCCCGCGACGGCGGTCAGGTGCACGATGCCGTTGGTGGAGCCGCCGATGGCCAGCAGCACGCGCAGCGCGTTCTCGAAGGCCTTGGGCGTCAGGATGCGATCCGGCGTCAGCTTGCGGCCGATCAGGGCCACGGCTTCGGCGCCGGTGCGCTCCGCCACGCGGATGCGGTCGGCCGTGACGGCGGGCGGGGAGGCGCTGCCCGGCACGGCCATGCCCAGGGCCTCGGCAATGCAGGCCATGGTGCTGGCGGTGCCCATGACGGAGCAGGTGCCCACGCTGGCCACCAGCTGATTGTTGACGTCCGCGATCTCGGCGTCGTCGATTTCCTCGGCCCGGTACTTGGCCCAGAAGCGGCGGCAATCCGTGCAGGCGCCGACCCGTTCGCCGCGGTGCGAACCGGTCAGCATGGAGCCGGTGACCAGCTGGATGGCGGGCACCTTGCCGCTGGCGGCGGCCATGAGCTGCGCCGGCACGGTCTTGTCGCAACCGCCGATCAGCACCACGGCGTCCATGGGCTGCGCGCGGATCATCTCCTCGGTGTCCATGGCCATGAGGTTGCGCAGGAACATGCTGGTCGGCGAGGCGAAGCTTTCATGGATCGAGACGGTGGGAAACTCCACCGGCAGTCCGCCCGCCAGCATCACGCCGCGCTTCACCGCCTCCACCAATTGCGGCATGTTGCCGTGACAGGGGTTGAAGCCGCTGCCGGTATTGGCGATGCCGACGATGGGCCGGCTCAACGCATCGTCGGTCAGCCCGGCGCCCTTGATGAAGGCCTTGCGCAGGAACAGGGAGAAACCGGCGTCGCCGTAGCTGGTCAGGCCCTTGCGCATGCCCGTGGGGGCGTCGGACGGAGACGGAGGAGATGACTTCGATGACATGGATTTCCTTCACTCATTGAAACCGGCGCACAGCGGCGGGATGCCGTCCATACGCCGCGATACCGCGTCGCCGCCAGCGCATCGGCATCCCGCACCGGCGCGGCCGGGGCTGCCGCCATGGCGCCGCCGGCGGCTAATCCACCGTGATGTTGGCATCCCGGATCACCTGCGCCCACTGGTCCACTTCGGCCTGCAGGCGCTGGCGGGCCTGGCTTGCGGGAGCCGGCGCCACGGCATAGGCGCCCTGCTGCAACAGCTTTTCCTTCGTATCCGGCATCACGAGAATCCTGCCCAGCGCCGCATTCAACCGGTCCACCACGGGGGCCGGCGTGCGGGCGGGCACCAGCACGCCGAACATCGACGCCACGTTGAAATTGGGCAGGCCCGCCTCGGCGGCCGTCGGCGTATCGGGGAGCATGGAGATGCGTTCCGGCATCGTAACCGCAAGGGCGCGCAATTGCCCGCTCTTGATGAACGGCAGCGAGGCCGGCACGGTTTCCACCATGGTCAATACCTGGCCGCCCACCAGATCGGTCATCGCGGGACCGCTGCCGCGATACGGCACGTGCAGCATGTCCACGCCCGTCTGCCGCTTGAAGAGCTCGGCCGCCATCCGTTGCGGCGCGCCCGCGCCGGACGAGGCGTAGGTGAGCTTGCCGGGATTGGCCTTGGCATAGGCGATCAGTTCCTGCAGGTTGTGTATCGGCAGTTTGGGATTGACCACGAATACCAGCGGCACGGCGGCAATGGTGGCCACCGGCGTCAGGTCCCGCATCAGATCGTAGGAGATGGTTTTTTTCTCCAGGGTGGCCATGATGGAGTGCGAGGTGATGGCGCCCATCAGCAGCGTGTAGCCGTCCGGATCGGACCGCGCGACCGCGTCGGCGCCCAGGTTGCCGCCCGCCCCGCCGCGGTTTTCCACCACCACCTGCTGCTTCAGCTCCTCCGACAGCTTCATGGCGATGACGCGTCCCACCACGTCGGTGGCGCCCCCCGGAGGATAGGGCACGATCAGTTTGATCGCGCGGTCCGGATACTCGGCGTGCGCGCCCGGCGCGTAGGGCGCCAGGATCGCGAGCGCACAGGCGGCCGCCGCGCCGAACAGGCGCCGTCGGGACAAGCGTTCGGTGGTTTGCATGGTCGTCTCCGTATGGTGTTTTCCGATGGCGCGGGCGGCAGCACGCCGCTTCGCGACATGTCCCGGAGCGGGGCGGCAGCCGGCACCTGGCCGGCCCGTCCCCTGCAAAGCCGGGCGGCTTCATTATTGATGGCGTTCCCCTTGGCAAAACTTGGTTTTGCCTGCTTCAGAACGAAATTTTGTTGAGGTTTGCACTCGCGGTTCGGCACTCGCGGTTCGGCACTCGCGCGGTTCCGCACTCGCGCGGACCCTGGCCGACCCGGCCTGGCCCCTGTTCCCTCGCGGCGCGCTACCATGGCGCGCCGCCGCGCGTGACCGGCGCGTCCGCGCACCGCCGCATCGGAAAGGCACACCGTTTGCTCCACCCGTGCCCCACGACGACAGGAAGGGGACCGCCATGCATATCAAGCGCTTCTTCGGCTTGGTGAAGAAGGCCGTCAAGGCCTGGATGGACGACTACGCCGCCAGCATGGGGGCGGCCATCGCGTTCTACACCGTGTTTTCATTGGCGCCGCTGCTTCTCATCGTCATCGCCATCGCGGGCTTCTTCTGGGGGCGCGAAGCGGTGCAGGGCCAGCTGTTCGACCAGATCGGCGGGCTGGTTGGCCCGGACGGGGCCAAGGCAGTGGAAGGCGTGGTCCAGGGCGCGCAGGAGCCCGAGCAAGGCATCGTGGCGACCATCGTCAGTCTGGTGGTGCTGGCAATCGGCGCGACGACCGTGTTCGCGGAACTGCAAAGCGCGCTGGACCGCATCTGGAAGGTGCCGGAGCGGCAGAAACCTTCCGGCATCTGGGGCATGATCCGCGCGCGGCTGCTGTCTTTCGGGCTCGTCCTGGCGCTGGCCTTCCTGCTCCTGGTGTCCCTGGTGGTGAGCGCCGTGCTGGGCGCATTCGGAGCGTGGGCAGCCGGCTTGCTGCCGGCGTGGGAAATCCTGCTGCAGGTGCTCAACGTCGTCGTCGCGCTGGTCATCATGACCGCCCTGTTCGGCATGATCTACCGGTTCATGCCGAGCGCATCGGTGGCGTGGCGCGACGTCTGGACCGGCGCGTTCGTCACGGCGGTCCTGTTCGAAATCGGCAAATTCCTGATCGGGCTGTACCTGGGCAAGGCGTCTGTCGCGTCTTCGTACGCCGCGGCCGGCTCGCTGGTCGTGGTCCTGATCTGGGTTTACTACGCGGCGCAGGTTTTTCTGCTGGGCGCCGAGTTCACCTGGGTCTACGCCAACGAGCACGGATCGCACAGCCAGCGCGGCGGCCTGTCGCGGGCGCAGGTCAGGCCGGTGTCCGGGTAGCAGGAATCGCCCGTGCTTCGTGTGGAAGCGCCGGCTGCGGCATCGACGATGCGTCCGCCCGCCAGCGAGGACGTCCGGCAGGGCGGCCGGCGGCGATAATGGAATGCTTCGAAGCCGCGCCGCCGCCCGCGGCTTCGCACCGCCTTTTCTCTTTCCTGGTATGACCCCTAAGCGTATCGATCTGCGAGGCCACGTTTTCAAGGACGTCCTCGGCTTCACCCTTCACCATTGGCGCAACGAGCCCAGCCGCATCCTGCTGATCGCCGCGCTGGTCCTCTGTTCGGCCCTGGCCGATGTCGTCACCCCCATGTATGCGGGCCGGCTGATCGACGCGGTGACGTCGGGCAAGCCAGGCGACCCGGCCGTCTGGCGCGCCGCCGTGTCGGCCTTCGCCTTGCTGATCGGGCTGGGCCTGGCGGGCATGCTGCTGCGCCAGTATGCCTTCGCGGTGATTTCCGCCTTGACCACACGCATGATGAGCCGGATCTGCGGCGAGGCCTTCCATCGGGTGCAGCGCTTTTCCAGCGACTGGCACGCCAACACCTTTGCCGGCTCCACGGTGCGCAAGATCACGCGCGGCATCTGGGCGCTGGATCTGCTCAACGACACTTTGCTGCTTGCCCTGATGCCTTCGCTGGTGATGCTGGTGGGCGCAACCGCGCTGCTGGGCGCGCACTGGCCGGTCATGGGCGCCATTGTCGGCGTCGGCGCCGTCATCTACCTGGCCGTGACGGTGAGCCTGTCGCTGGGTTACGTGGCGCCGGCTGCACGCCTGGCCAACGTCTGGGACACCCGTCTGGGCGGCGCGCTGGCCGACGCCATCAGCTGCAACGCGGTGGTAAAGGCCTTCGGCGCCGAGACGCGCGAGGAAGCGCGGCTGCAGCGCATCGTGGGCAAATGGCGCCGCCGCACCTACCGGGGCTGGATACGTGGCACGTTCAACGGCGGGCTCCAGGGCGTGATGCTGGTCATCATGCGCACGGCCATCGTGGGCGCGGCGCTGCTGCTGTGGGCCAACGGCCGCGCCAGCGCCGGCGACATCGCCTTCGCGCTGACCATGTTCTTCATCCTGCAAGGCTACATGCGGGACGTCGGCATGCACGTGCGCAACCTGCAGCGGTCGGTCAACGACATGGAAGAGCTGGTCAACCTGGAGCGCCAGCCCCTGGGAATCGCCGACCGTCCAGGCGCCAAGCCGATCCGCATCGAGAATGGCGATATCCGGTTCGACCGCGTGACGTTCCAGTACGGCGGCCACGCCACGCCCCTGTACCGCGATTTTTCCCTGCACATCGCGCCCGGCGAGCGCGTCGGCCTGGTAGGTCATTCCGGATCGGGAAAGACGACGCTCATCAAATTGATCCAGCGCATGTACGACGTGAACGAAGGGGCCATTCTGATCGACGGCCAGGACATCGCGCAGGTACAGCAGGCTTCGCTGCGCGCGCAGATCGCCATCGTCCAGCAGGAGCCGGTGCTGTTTCACCGCACCCTGGCCGAGAACATCGCTTATGCGCGGCCCGGCGCCACGCAGGCGGAGATCGAAAATGCCGCGCGGCTCGCCAGCGCGCACGATTTCATCATGGCGCTGCCGCGCGGCTACGAAACGCTGGTGGGCGAGCGCGGCGTCAAGCTGTCGGGCGGCGAGCGCCAGCGCGTGGCGATCGCGCGCGCCTTCCTGGCCGATGCGCCGATCCTGATCCTGGACGAGGCCACCTCCAGCCTGGACAGCGAGAGCGAGATGCTGATCCAGCAGGCGATGGAGCGGCTGATGGTGGGCCGCACCACCCTGGTGGTGGCGCACCGCCTGTCCACCGTACGGGCGCTGGATCGCCTGATCGTGATGGAGAAAGGCCGCATCATCGAACAGGGCACGCACGACGCCCTGATCCAGCGCCCCGATGGCGTGTACCGCCGCCTGTTCGAGCGCCAGGCCCTGGCCCTGACCGCGCCGCTGGAGGGCGAGACCCCGCAGACGGTGGGAACGCTGTAAGTCCGCCGCCCGCCTCTCCAACGCCCAGGGCACGCCGCCGCATCTGCACTATGGCATCTACGCGCACGGCGGCGCGCTCAATCCTTACCCCTTGCTCACCGCTGCGCCGGCGGAACCCCGGCTGACCGGCGGTCCGCCGTAACGGCGGTTCCGGGCACGCCGCCTGCTCAGGCGTTGCGCCGCATCGGCCGACGCTGTACGGGACAGCCCAGGCGCATGGCGGCGATCGACGACACGGGCCAGGGGACCGTCCATGCCGACCAGCAACAACCGTCTCGCGCACGGCGCGATGGAATTGCCGCACGTCACCATCAACAGCTACAGCCTTGCGCTGCGCGACGGCAATGGCTACGTGGGCGATTCCGCCAGCCGCTCCGCCTTCCAGGCGATTCTGGATGCGTGGCGCACGCTGTTCGAAGCGCTGCACGGGCAGGATCCTTTCGGCGGCAAGCCCACGGAAGAAATCAGCAAGAAGAAGCTGGACGAGCTGCTGGCCGGCAAAGGGCCGGCCGCCGCCGCCATTCAATCGGCGCTGGAGGACTATTCGGAACAGCTGGCCCGCGTGGTGCGGCGCTTCCTGCGGCACGACTCGTGGAAAGGCGTGAAGCGCATCATGATCGGCGGCGGCTTGAAGCAGAGCGAAATCGGCGCCAAGGCGCTGAAGATGGCCGGCCGCAAGCTGTTCCATGACGATATCCACGTACAGCTGCACCCGCTGCATCATCATTCCGACGAAGGGGGACTGATCGGCTGGCTCCACCTGATGCCGGAAGAGCTGGCGCAGCGCTACCGCGCCATTCTGGCGGTGGACCTGGGCGGCACCAACGTGCGTTGCGGCATCGTGCGCATGCCCAAGAACGGCGACGCCCGCAAGGCAAAGGTGGTAAGCGCCGAGAAGTGGAGCCATGCCCGCGATCGCGACGCGACCCGGCGCGAGCACGTCGTGCGCGGCATCGCCGAGATGCTGCAGACCCAGATCGACTATGCGGCCAGGGAAAAGATCGAACTGGCACCCTGGGTCGGCGTGGCCTGTCCTGGCCGCATCCGGCAGGACGGCTCGATCAGCCGCGGCACGCAGAACCTGCCCGGCGACTGGGAGAATCCGGAGTTCCACCTGCCGGCCGAGCTGTGCAAGCGCCTGCCGGCCATCGGCGGCGAGGAAACACAGGTTCAGTTGCACAACGACGCCGTCGTGCAGGGTCTGTCCGAGCTGCCTTATCTGGAGGACTTGCGCCGCTGGGGCGTGCTGACGGTCGGCACCGGCCTGGGCAACGCGTCGTACACCATCCGGGCGAAACCATTGAAGCAGGAGGAATCATGAATACCCCGGTCACGCTCCGGCTTGCGCGCAACGGCTGGGTGCCGAATCACCCGCGCCTGCCGGTGCTGCACTATCAGGAAGCGCTGGCGCAGGCCGACGCCGGCGCCTTCGAGGCGCTGTTCGAACGCAACGGGTGGCCGCCGCAATGGCGCGACGGCATCTTCGATTACCACCACTACCATTCGTCCGCGCACGAGGTGCTGGGCGTCGCGCGGGGATCCGCCCGCCTCATGCTGGGCGGGCCGGACGGGAGGGAAGTCCAGGTGAACAAGGGCGACGTCGTCGTCCTTCCCGCCGGCACCGGTCATCGTCAGCTCACGGCCAGTCCGGATTTCATGGTTGTAGGCGCCTACCCGCCGGGCCAGAAGTGGGACATCTGCCGCGAGGCGCCCACGGCAGGAATGCTGGATCGCATCGCCACGCTGCCCTTTCCGGCCACCGATCCGGTGACCGGCGCGAATCCGCCGATCAGCCGGTTCTGGACCGCGTCTTGAGCGCGCCGCGGGTGCGCCGCCTGTGCCAACGGCGCGTCAGGCCGCCGCCATTTCCATCGTCGGGTAATCGGTGTACCCGCGCCCGCTGCAATGCTCCAGGTCGTAGATGGTCCCGGTGTCCACGGCATTGAGCGGCGCGCCCGCGCGCAGCCGCTCCACCAGGTCGGGATTGGCGATGTACGCCTTGCCGAAGGACACGGCGTCCGCATCGCCGCGCGCCAGCACGCCGGCCGCCGAGTCCGCGTCGAAGCCGTCGTTGGCAATGACCACGCCGCCAAACGCTTGTTTCAGCCGCGGCAGCAAGGCGCCGTCGCCCTCCGTCTCGCGGACGAACAGGAACCCCATTCCCAGCCGGCGCATCGCCTGGGCCACATAGCCGAAGGTGCGGGCGGGATCGCTGTCGGACATGGAATGCGAGGGCGCGCGCGGGGCCAGATGCAGGCCGACGCGTCCGGGCCCCCATTCGCCGAGCACGGCTTCGGCCACTTCCACCATCAGGCGGGCGCGGTTTTCCACCGCGCCCCCGTATGCGTCGGTGCGGCGATTGGTCCCGTCCTGCAGGAACTGATCCAGCAGATAGCCGTTGGCGCCGTGGATGGTCACGCCATCGAAGCCGGCCGCCTTGGCATTGCGGGCCGCCTTGCGAAAGGCCGCGACGATGCCGGGAATTTCCTCCAGGCCCAGCTCGCGCGGCACCACATAGGATTGCTGCGGGCGGAGCAGGCTGACATGCCCGTCCGCCGCGATCGCGCTCGGCGCCACCGGCAGGCGCCCGCCCAGCAGCAAGGGATGGGAGATGCGGCCGACATGCCAGAGCTGGGCGACGATGCGCCCGCCCGCGCGGTGCACCGCATCCGTCACGATGCGCCATCCCTGCACCTGCGCCTCGCTCCAGATGCCCGGCACGTTCGGATAACCGACGCCTTCTTCACAGACCGGCGTGCCCTCCGTAATGATGAGGCCGGCCGACGCCCGTTGGACGTAGTATTCGGCCATCAGCGCATTCGGCACGCCGCCCGGCGCACGCAGCCGGGTCAATGGCGCCATCACGATGCGGTTGGGCAGGCGCAATTCACCTATGTCGAGCGGATCGAAAAGCGTAGTCATCGCGGTCACTCCGGCGGCCGCGCCTGGGACGCGGCGAAGGGTTGGCGTGAAAGTCTTTGGGTTTAATTTCGAAACCATAAGGATCATACGCACCATGGTTTAACATTGCAACCATAAGCAGAAAGGCGGGAGGCAGACACCATGCAGCGCAAACGGTTATTGGACGATCCTTGCCCCATCGCGCGCTCGCTCGACGCGGTGGGCGACTGGTGGAGCCTGCTCATCGTGCGCGAGGCGCTGGCCGGCGCCTGCCGCTTCAGCGACTTCCAGCAACGCCTGGGGATGGCCAGGAACATCCTGAGCGCCCGCTTGCGCAAGCTGGTCGCGCTTGGCGTGCTGGAAACCCGGCCTTCGGCGGAACGCAACGACCACCACGAATACCACCTGACCGAAAAAGGCCGGCGCCTGCAGCCGGTGCTGCAAGCCTTGCGTCAATGGGGTACCGAAAATCTCCGTCCGGAAAAAGAAACCTCCGGATAAACTCGGCCTGCTCAACCTTGAGGAAGGCCTCCCCATGACTTCACCGGTTCGCGTGCGCCGCCTGGACGGTGTCCAGGCACAAGCCTGTATCGGCCAACTGGCCGACATATTGGTCGATTGCGTCGAGAACGGCGCGTCCGTCAGCTTCATGCTGCCGATGACGCGCGATAAGGCGACCGGTTTCTGGGAAGGCGTCGTGCGCGGCGTGCAGGGCGGCAATCGGGTGCTGCTCGTCGCCGAGGATGACGACGAGCGCGTGGTCGGAACGGTGCAGATCGTTTTCGCGGGCGTCGAAAACCAGCCGCACCGCGCGGATATCTCGAAGCTTCTCGTGCACAGCCGTGCCCGCCGGCGCGGCGTGGCCGCCCGGCTGATGGCTGCGGCGGAGGAGGTTGCGCGTGACGAAGGGCTGACCGTGCTCGTGCTCGACACGGCCACCGGCAGCGACGCCGAACGGGTGTACCAGCGCGCAGGATGGCAGCGCGTGGGCGACGTGCCGGCCTACGCGCTGATGCCCGACGGCAGCCCTTGCAGCACCACCTACTACTACAAGGCGCTCTAAGGCCGTCCCTGCCCCCATCGCAATGCGGGCGGGCCGGCACGCCCGGATGGCGTCACACCTTGCTGGCGCCCTGCAGCTCCGGCACGTTGCCAGCGTCGTCGTAGGCGGACATCTGGTCCGTCACCCGCTCGACGCCCTCCACCGCCGACACCGTCGACACCAGCTTTTCGCGCTCCGCGGCCAGGATGTGGCCCGTCAGCAGCACGTTGCCCGCTGCCACGTTGACATCCACCGCGCCCGGCGTGCTGACGGCCCGGCCGATGGCGGCGCGTACCCGTTCGGCGATGCGCCGGTCGCTGGCGGGCTCGCCGGCTGGCGACATGGCGGAGCGCGTTTGCGCCGCCATGCCTTGCAGATGACCGCGTACGTAGCGCGCCTTGCGACGCAGGAAGCGTTCGGCGTCGTGGCCGCGGCCGGCCAGCTGATCCCGCAGCATGGCGCGGCGGCGCCGCCCCAGTTCCGGATCGAAGTAATACATCGCGGCCGCGCCCAGCGCCGCGGCGACGATCGTATCGACCATGCTGTTCTTCATAGCGTCTCCCGCGAGATGTGAATCGGTCAGGATTGCACGCGGCGGACTCCTTCCCGCCTGGCCGCAAGAGGCGCGCAGGATGCGTGCCGTGTGCGATGGCATGTCGGTTGCATGAGCGCCGTCGCGCAACCCGCGCCGGTTGAGGCCCCGACGGCCGCAACGCCGGACTGCGCATGCCGCATCGGGCCTGTGGCGACGCGGCGGCATGGCCTTGGCCACCGCTGGGCAGGAATTGCCCGCGGAGGCCGCCCATGCTGATGCGCAACGCCCGGCGCCGTCCGCGCGACCCGATACGAAAACGGGAGGACCTATGACACTGCGCGACCACCCGCAACCCCGATTGGCGCTTTGCGACGCAGCGGACATCGACACCCTGCACGCGCACGCGTTGCGCGAGCCCGGTTGGCCGGCGCGCAACGTCGAGCCGCCCGAACACCCGCTGCTGCGGCAGGCGCTGGAGAACCACCGCTACAACAGCCTGCTGTGGAACGAGGAAGACCAGGCGCGCCGGCGCGACGCGCCCGACAGCGCCATCGTGGCCAACAAGCGCGCCATCGACCGGTACAACCAGTGCCGCAACGACGCGATCGAAGCCATGGACGACCTGATCCTGGCCGCGGTCGGTCACGCAGACGGGGCGCCGCACGGCCTGCATTGGGTGAACAGCGAGACTGCCGGATCGCTGATCGACCGCATGTCGATCGGCCGCCTGAAAATCCATCACATGGCCTTGCAGGCGCAGCGCCAGGACGCCGACGAAGCGCACCGGCGCCGGTGCGCGGCGCGGCTTGCCGCCCTGCGGGCCCAGCATGCCCACATGCGCGCATGCCTGGAGGCGCTGTTCGACGGCCTGGTGCACGGACGCTGCACGTATCGCGCGCACCGGCAGTTCAAGATGTACAACGACCCCGCGCTGAACCCTTACCTGTATGGGGCGGCCGCGCCGGCTGCCCCGGCGCGGGATGCGCGATGACGGCGGTGGACGTCCTGATTCCCACGTGCAACCGGCCCGCGGCGCTTGCCGTCACGCTGACGTCGCTCATGGGCCAGCGCTTCGAGGACTTCGACATACACGTGGCGGACCAATCGGACGGCGCGCCCGGATACGAATCGGGCGAAGCGCGTTCCATCGTCCGGCTGCTGCGGGCGCGCCGCAAGAGGGTTTCCCTGACCCGCAACCTGCCGCGGCGCGGCCTCGCGCAACAGCGGCACTATCTTCTGCGGCAGGCCAGCGCGCCTTATGTCCTGTTCCTGGACGATGACGTCATTTTGGAGCCAGAGGCCATCGAACGCATGGCCGACGCGATGGCCCAGATCGGTTGCGGCTTCATCGGCAACGCAGTGATCGGCCTGTCATATCGGGACGACGTGCGTCCGCACCAGCAGGCGGTGGAGTTCTGGGACGATGACATCGTCCGGCCCGAACGTATCGAGCCGGACGGGCCGGCGTGGTCGCGCCATGTCCTGCACAATGCCGCGAACCTGTGGCACGTGCAGCGCGCCGCGCTGCCGGCCGGCCGGCGCTGGCGCGCTTACAAGGTCGCGTGGACGGGCGGGTGCGTGCTTTACGACCGCGCCAAGCTGCTCGACTGCGGCGGCTTCGGGTTCTGGCGCGACGTGCCCGCCATCCATTGCGGCGAGGACGTCTATGCGCAGATGCGCGTGATGGCGCGCTATGGCGGCTGCGGCATCATGCCGTCGTCCGCCTATCACCAGGAGCTGCCCACCACCGTTCCGGACCGGCAGGTGGACCTGCCGCGCTGGCGGTTCAAGGACGGAACATGAGCGGCCCGCCGCCCGTTGCCGCGCTGTCCGGCGTCGCCCGCATCGCGGTGCTGCGGGCGAACGCCATCGGCGACTTCATCCTGGCGCTGCCGGCGCTGCAGGCGTTGCGCGATACCTATCCCGAAGCGCGCATCACGCTGCTCGGTTGCCAGTGGCACGCCGACTTTCTGGCGGCGCGGCCAGGACCGGTCGATGAAGTGGTCGTACTGCCGCCCATTCCCGGCATCACGGCGCCCGCCGGCGAACCGGTGCGGGAGGCGCCCATCCGGCAAGTGCTGGATCAGCTGCGGCAGCGCAATTTCGACATCGCGCTGCAGCTGCATGGCGGGGGCCGCTACAGCAATCCCTTCGTGCTGGCGCTCGGTGCGCGGGTGACGGCCGGCATGCGCACGCTGGACGCCGCGCCGCTGGACCGCGACTATGCCTACATTCCGGCCGTGCACGACCTGATGCCCCGCGCGATGCTTTTGCGCGATTGCGTGGCGCTGGCGGGAGCGCACGGCGCCATGGTCGAACCGCGGCTGCATCCGCGCGCGGCCGATCGCGAGGAATGTGAACGGCGCCTGCCTTCGCTGCGCGAGCCCTTTGCAATATTGCAGCCCGGCGCGACGGACCCGCGCCGCCGCTGGGACGCGGCGCGCTTCGCGGCCGTGGGCGATGCGCTGGCCGCGCGCGGCGCGCAAGTCATCGTCAATGGCAGCGCCGGCGAAGCGCCCATCACGGCGGCGGTCTGCCGGTCGATGCGCGCACCGGCCATCGATGCGGCGGGGCGGCTTTCGCCCGGCGGGCTGTGCGCCTTGCTCGAGCGCGCGCACGTGCTGGTCTCCAACGACACGGGCCCCGCGCATCTCGCCCGGGCCCTGAACCGCCCCGCGGTGACGATCTACTGGATCGGCAATCTGCACAGCTACGGCCCGCTGACCGCGCGCAACCAGGGCCTGGCGGTGTCGTATCGCGTGCACTGCCCGGTATGCGGCCTGAGCTGCATCGACCATCGCTGCGGGCATGACGCGTCGTTCGTCAACGACGTCCCGGCGGATGCGGTCATCGAGCAGGCATGCCGGTTGTATGACGCCGACGCTGCATTCGCCGCCTAGGCCGCGCGGCGCAGCGCCCCGTGGAGACTCAGCTCACCGGCGAACGGACGCGTTCGAGCAGCCCTATCGCGGCCGCGCATACCGTATCGGCCGGCGGCATGCAATTGCCTCCCGCGACGCGATGCGGGCCGTTCATCGGCGGGCCCCAGCGCATCGGATCCGTCGCAAAGAAGATGACGACGCTCGGCACCCGCAGCGCGGCAGCGAGATGCGCCACGCCGGTATCGTTGGACACGAGCAGGCTCGCGCCCGACAGCAGCGCCGCCAGCCCGCCGACGGAGATGTCCCGCGCGGCGATCAGGCAAGGATGGCGCATGCGGGCGGCCACGGTTTCGGCCAGCGCACGCTCGGCGCCGCAGCCGGTCAATACCACGCGCCAGCCGCGCTCGCCCAAGGCATCGCCGACGCGCGCGAAATCCGCCGCCGGCCACCGCTTGGCGGGATCCCGCGCGCCCGGCTGCAGGCAGACGTACGGCGTATCCAGGCAGGCCATCAAATCGGAATGGGTGCGCAGCTCCGCCCAATCCTGCGCCGTAAGCGGAAATTCCAGCGCGTCGTCCCGGCCATCGACGCCCAGGCACTGTTCGACCAGATAAAGGTTGCGCAGCACCTCATGGCGGTCCGAAGGATAGGGCCAGATGCGAACGGATGCCGCGTCGTCCGGCGAACCCAGACCCACGGCCCGGTGCGCGCCGAACTGCGCCACCACGCGGTTGCTGGTGGGGCCGCTGCCGTGCATCTGCAAACACAGATCGAAGTGCTGTTTCCGCATGCCGGCGAAGAAGACATCCAGTTCATCGGGGCGCGCGGTCGCTTCGGGCAATCCCGGATACCCGGGAAACTCGATGAAGCGGTCGACATAGGCGGCGTAGCGCGCCTGGAAGGCGCGGGCCCAGGGCAGGCCGACGAGTGAAATTTCGGCGCGCGGCAGTCCGGCCCGCAATGCGCGCAGCGCCGGCACCGCGCACAGCATGTCGCCCAGGTTCAAGGCGCGGAACACGGCCACGCGCGCCGGCGTCATGCGTGGCTCCAGCGGACGGGTCCACTGCGCCGGCGCGTTCATTTGCGCGCCGCGCCGTGATCTCCGTGCTCACGCCGTTCGGCCGTCTCGCGGCCGATCAGCTTGCTGAACATGCCGTCCGGCTCGTACAGCAGCGCCAGTTTGCGGGAATCGAATTCCTCGAAGAACTCGTCCCACGAAATCTCGACCAGCGACTGATGCTCCGAATGCGGCGCCTCGGGAAACATGATGCGCACGATGCCGACGTCGCCGTCCTTGTGGGTGCGATCGACCGCCGCAGGCTTGCCGCCCTGCTTTTCCGCCCATTTGCGGATGGTCTCGTGATCGGTGGTGGTTTCAGCCATGGGGTATCTCCTTCGGTCGGGCGTCTGCCCTGTGCAACCCATATGCCCGTGCGCCGCCCGTATGCCGCGGGCCGCGGCGGCGCGTCGTCGATGAGTAGAAAGGCCGGGCCGCAGGGAAACGGCGCACAACCATGCGGCCGGCGCGTATATTTGGGACCCCGCCATCCGTCACGCCGATACGCCATGCTGGACGCCATATCCATCGACCAACTGCGGACCTTCGTGGCCGCCGCCGAAACGGGCAGTTTTTCCGCCGCGGGGCGCCAGCTGCGGCGCGCGCAGTCCGTGGTCAGCCATACCCTGGCGAACCTGGAGGCGCAGACCGGCGTGCGGCTGTTCGACCGCGGCGGCCGCTATCCGGTGCTCACCGATGCCGGCCGGGCGCTGCTGCAGGAAGCGCGCGGCGTCCTGCAGGGCATGAACGCATTCAAGGCCAAGGCGAAATCGATGGCCGAAGGGCTGGAGCCGGAGCTGACCGCCGTCATCGACGTCATGTACCCCATGCAGGCCCTGACGCTGGCCGTGGGCGGCTTCCGGGGGGCGTTCCCTCACACGCCGCTGCGCCTGTATGTGGAAGCGCTGGGCGGCGTCCTGAAGCCGGTGCTCGACGGCACCTGCGCATTGGGCGTGATCGGCAGCCTGCCCACCATTCCGGACGCCCTGCAGGCAGAGAAGCTGCTGGACGTGCCCATGGTCAAAGTGGTGGCGCCGTCGCATCCGCTGGCGTCGTTCCAGGGAGAAATCACCGCCAGGGAACTGGGCCGGCACGTGCAGCTGGTGCTGACCGACCGCACCCGCCTCACCGAAGGCAACCACTACGGGGTTTTCTCGCAGCAGACCTGGCGGCTCGCCGACATGGGCGCCAAGCATGCCTTCCTGTGCGCCGGCTTTGGGTGGGGACACATGCCGCTTGCCATGGTGCAGGCGCAGATCGCCAGCGGCGAATTGGTCGCGCTCACGCGCGAAAGCGCCGACTGCCGCGTCCCGCCGATCCCGGTGCATGCGGTCTATCGCCACGACCATCCTCCCGGGCCGGCGGGACGATGGTTCCTGGAGCAGTTGAAGGACGGCAGCCGCGCCTGTCCCGAGGCCGCCTGAGCATGATCGCCGGGATCGTCCGCGATCGTTGCGCCCGGCGGCCGACGCTTACTTTTTCGCGACCGATTCCAGGCCCGTTTCCCTGACCACGGGCTGCGCCTGCGGCGACGACAGGAACTTCAGCAGTTCGGCCGCCTCCTTCGGATGCGACGCGCTGACGGGCACGCCGCCGGCGAAGCGGGTGATCGACTGCACGGAGTCCGGGATCCGGCCGACGAACGTTACCCCCGGAACCGGCAGCAGTTCGGCAACCTGCTGAAAGCCGATCTCGTATTTGCCGCTGGCAACCTGCGAGGCGACGGGGACCTTCGGCACCTTGACGGCCTTGGGCTTGAGCTGCGCTTCGATGCCCAGCTTTTTGAACAATTCCCTTTCGATGTACACGCCGCTGGCGCTATCCGAATACGCCACCGATTTCGCATCCAGCAGCGTCTTCTTCAGTGCGGCCTCGGTGGAGATATCCGGCTTGGGCTGCCCCTGCCTGACCACCATGCCGATGGCGGAGTCGGCCAGTTCCACGCGGGAGCCGGGGTCCACCTGTCCCTTCTTGATCAGGTCGTCCAGCGCATAGCCCACCATGATGACGACATCCGCGGGCTCATGACGGGCCAGGCGGTTTGGAATCGCTTCCGGCGTCTTGCCCATCGATGGGCCGTGCTCGGTGACCAGCGTGTTCCCGGTCTGCGCCTCGAATTGCTTGCCCAGCTTCTCGTACGCGGCGGAGAAACCGCCGGAGATGAGGACATGCAGTTCGGCCGCCTGGACGGGGCTGAAGGCGATCGAAGCCGCCAGCAGCGAGCCCGCCAGCAGGCCGGTCCTGGCTTTCAGGCCACGCAGGGCCGGTTGGGACAGAAACGTCAGGGCTTTCATGGTCTCCTCGACATGAAGATGGACAAATCGTTATTGGATATCAGCGGGCCTGCGCCGCCAGCCGCGCGGCCGTGGCGCCGCGCCGGTACAGCGCCAGCGTCGCAAGAAAGGCGCAAAGCGCGGCGAAGGTCATCCAGTATCCCGGGGACGCGCGGTCGCCCGTCACGTGGATCAGCGCCGTCGATATCTCCGGCGTGAAGCCCCCGAAAATGGCCGTCGCCAGACTGTACGCCACCGAAAAGCCCGCCACCCGCACCGAGGCCGGCATCACCTCGGTCAAGGCCACGATCATGGCGCCGTTGTACATCGCGTACAGGAACGACAGCCACAGCAGCACCAGCAGCATTTTGGCAAAGGTGGGCCCGTTGGCCAGGAAGGACAGGACGGGATACGCCGTGACGATCGCCAGCGCGGTCATGGCAAGCAGCACCGGCTTGCGCCCGAACCGGTCGGAGATCATGCCGCCCACGGGCAGCCAGATGAAGTTGGAGACGCCGACGCACAGCGTCACGAGCAAGCTGTCGGACGTGGTCAGGTGCAGCACCGTCTTGCCGAAGGTCGGCGCATAGACGGTGATCAGGTAGAACGAGGCAGTGGTCATCGCCACCATCGCCGCCCCGGCCAGCATCAGCTTCCAGTTGGACGCGAGTGAAATCGCCGATTCGCGCAAGCCCGGCCGGTGCTGCCGCGCCTTGAAGGCCTGCGTCTCTTCCAGCCGGCGGCGCAGCACGAAGATGAAGGGGATGATCATGCAGCCGACGAAGAAAGGAATCCGCCAGCCCCAGGCCGCGATCGTCGCGGTATCCATCCATCGGTTCAGCGCGAAGCCCAGGGCGGCGGCGACGACGATCGATACCTGCTGGCTGCCCGATTGCCACGCCGTATAAAAACCCTTGCGGCCGGGCGTCGCCATCTCCGCAAGATAGACGGAAACGCCCCCCAGCTCGGCGCCCGCCGAAAAACCCTGCAGCAGGCGTCCCAGCAGCACGAGCAGGGGCGCCAACAGGCCGATGGAGGCATGGCCGGGGACGAAGGCGATCAGAATCGTGCCGCACGCCATCAGCGACAGGGTGACGATGAGGCCTTTGCGCCGTCCGACCCTGTCGATATACGCGCCCAGCACCACCGCGCCCAGCGGCCGCATCAAAAAGCCGGCGCCGAACACCGCAAAGGTCTGCATCAGCGACGCGAACTCGCTGCTCGCGGGAAAAAACACCGCCGCGATCTGGGTGGCATAAAAGCCGAAAAGGAAGAAGTCGAACTGTTCGAGAAAGTTGCCGGCCGTCACGCGCACGACCATGCGCGCGAGGGTGAAGGCGGAAGGACGTTCCGCCGTATGGGGTTGCTGCATTCTGCCGATTCCTGTCTTGGTAAGCGGACCACGCATCCCGACAGGCAAGATGGCCGCCGGCCGCTCCCCGACAAAGTAGCCCCTGCACCTTACGGACGCATTAAAGGGGCGCGGGGCGCAATGTACAGAGCGGCGCGCGAAAGACCGCCATCTGTACTGTCAGGCCCGCTGCTTGCTTCCGGGCGCATACGGATGGGCTGGCCGGCGGCGCTTCCGGCGCCGGCCAGCCTCGCCGCGAGGGCGGGCATGCCGGCCCGCCCGCACCTTGGGAGGATTTCCATCATGAAGCGAACCGCCACACCCGTTCCGATCGCGGCCGCCCTGGCGGCCGGCATCCTGGCCGTCACCTTGCCGATCGGCGCGCCGCTCGCGCAGGGCGCCCCGCAATCGATTACCCAGAAACGCGTCGACGTGGTGCAGCTCGCGACCGGCTATCGGGCGTCGAAACTGATCGGCGCGGACATCCATAACAACGACAACAACAAAATCGGCACCGTGGACGACATCATCGTCAGTCCGGGCGATCAGGAGCCGTACGCCATCCTGTCCGTTGGCGGATTCCTCGGCATGGGCAAACGCCTGGTCGCCGTGCCTTTCAAGCAGCTGCAGGTGGTCGACAAGCGCCTGCGCATGGAAGGCGCGACGAAGGATTCGCTGCGGGCCCTGCCTGAATTCCGCTATGCCAATGACTGACGCGTCGCGTTCACGGGATACATCACAGATCGAATAAAGCCAACATAGGAATCACGCCATGTCCAGCGCCACCCAGCCATCGACCGGCCGTGCGGCCGACAATCACACGCCGCTCGCGCGCGTCATGGGGCCCAAACTGTTGCTGCTCTTCATCGTCGGAGACATTCTAGGCACCGGTGTCTATGCCCTGACGGGACAGGTCGCCAAGGAAGTCGGCGGCGCGGCATGGCTGCCCTTTCTCGTGGCCTTCGTGGTGGCGCTGCTGACGGCCCTGTCGTACCTGGAGCTGGTGACGAAGTATCCTCAGGCCGCCGGCGCGGCGCTGTACGTGCACAAGGCCTTCGGAGTGCATTTCCTGACCTTCATCGTCGCTTTCACGGTCATGTGTTCCGGGCTGACCTCGGCGGCCACGGCCTCGCGCGCCTTTGCCGCCAACCTGTTCGCGGCCTTCGGCGTGCAGGCGGACGGGAATATCGTCACGCTGGGCGCGCTGGGCTTCCTGGCGGTGGTCATGCTCCTGAACCTGCGCGGCGCCTCGCACAGCGTCAAGGCCAACGTCGTACTGACGCTGATCGAGCTCAGCGGCCTTCTCATGGTGATTGTGCTGGGCTTCTATGCCATTGCGGGCGGACAGGCGGATTTCTCGCGCGCCATGGCGTTCGAAACGCCGGAAGACAAGAGCGTTTTCCTGGCCGTGACCTCGGCCACCACGCTGGCGTTCTTCGCCATGGTGGGTTTCGAGGACTCCGTCAACATGGCGGAGGAAACGCACGCGCCGCATCGCATCTTCCCCAAAGTGATGCTGACCGGCCTGGGCCTGACGGCGGCCATCTACGTCCTGGTATCGATCTGCGCGGTCGCACTGGTGCCCGTCGGCGAATTGGCTGCGAGCAGTACGCCGCTGGTGCTGGTGGTGCAACGCGCCGCGCCCGGCCTGCCGACCGAACAGATCATGCCGGTCATATCGATGTTCGCGGTGGCCAATTCGGCGCTGATCAACATGATGATGGCCAGCCGCCTGCTGTACGGGATGGCGAATCAGGGTGTGCTGCCCGGCTTTCTTTCGCGGGTACACGAGCGGACCCGCACCCCGTGGGCGGCCATTCTGTTCACCACGGTGATCGGCCTGGCGCTGACGATTCTGGTGTCGCGAGCGGAATCGCAGGCCATCCGCGCCCTGGGCGGCACCACCGCCCTGCTGCTCCTGGCCGTCTTCGCGTTCGTCAACGTCGCCGTGCTCGTGCTGCGGCGCGACCGGGTGCAGCACGAACACTTCCGCACCGTGACGCTGGTCCCATGGCTTGGGGCGGCCTCCTGCCTGTTCCTGGTGACGCCGCTGACGGGCCGCGACCCGATCCAGTACCACGTTGCCGGGTGGCTGTTGCTGCTGGGGGTGATCCTGTGGGGCATCACGTTCCTGACCCATCGCCGCGGCGGCATGCGGCTGGACCCGGAACGTTTGGACGCCGACAAGCAGAACTAGGACACGGTCCGGCCCACCATCGGGATATCAGCCAAACCCCCGCACCGACACCGCGCCTTTTCGGATCGACTCCCGGTCCTTGGGACGATGTCGGTCGTTTGAACCTAGGACCAGTCCGCATTACGCCCCTCTCTTCGTCTTACTCGGTATCAGACTCCTAGACTCCGCCGGGATTGCCGGACGCCGGCTCCCCGCCGGCCTTTTCCTTTTCCGCGCGCCCGATGCCGGACACCGCCACACGGCGGCCGGCCCAGGCCTCGCGCACGCGCCGTCTACGGAGACTGATCCATGGTGAAGGTCCGTCCTGCATTGCTCGCGAGAGCCCGCCCCGCATCGCAGCGCCAGCCGCATCCCGAATCGCTCGCGCGAACCCGGCGCGATCCCTTGGGCAGGCCCACATCCCTTCCGTTGGCCGCGGCGCAGCCCTCGCCCCTGGCCCGAGCGCAGCCACGCCCGTTGGCCCGGACGCAGCCAGTCCTGCGGGAACCGGGATCCCATGGCGCGGGGCGGGAACCCGCCGGCAAGGCGCGCGGCGCGCAGGGGGCCGGCGCCCGGCGCCAATGGTCGACGCGATCGCTTCTGACCATGCCGCTGCTTGCCATGCCTTTGCTGATGCTGGACGCGGCGGCGCCCGCCGAGGCCGGACGCGACGGCGAGCGGCGCCGGTTCATTCTGAAAAGCCGCCTGGATGTTCCGGTGCAACAGCCCGGCGGGCAAATGACCATTTCTTATGACATGTCGGGCCCGGGCAGCCTGCGCAAATCAGGCCCGGGGCTGCTGCGCCTCACTGGCGCCAATACGTACACCGGCGGCACCATCGTCGAACGCGGCATCCTGCGGATCGGCGACGGCTACGCGCAAGGCAGCGTGGCAGGGCATATCCTGAACCACGACCTGGTCGAGTTCGATCACGACGCCGACACCGTCTTCGACGGCCGCATCAGCGGGAACGGCGGCGTGTACTTCATCGGCGCGGGCAAGACCACACTGACCGCCGACCAGCACTACACCGGCCCGACCGCCATCGGCGACGGCGCGCTGCAACTGGGCAACGGCGGCGTCGCCGGTTCGGTCGCGGGTCCCGTCCATAACCACAACACCTTGATCTTCAACCGCCGCGACGCGGTGCAGATGCGCGCCGGCATTCACGGCCCCGGACGCATCGTGCACGCCGGCAGCGGCACCACCGTGCTGCTTGCCGCGAACACCTATTCCGGCATGACCGACGTGCGGCGCGGCACGCTCATCGTGAATGGCGATCAACACGCGGCCACGGGCGCGGTCGTCGTGCGCAAAGGCGCGGCGCTGGGCGGCGAGGGGACGCTGGGCGGCCCGGTGCGGATCGACGATGGCGGCGCCCTGCTCGCGCCGGATGCGACGCGCACGCTGTCGATGCCGTCGCTGACCTTGTCTCCAGGCGCCACCGTACGCCTGCCTGTCACGGACGGCGATGCGCATGACGGCGCGGAAAGTCCCCCGCGCATCGACGTGGACGGCGATGTCGTGCTGGACGGCGCCCTGGACATCGCCGGGCAGGACGCTGCCGCATACCGGCGCGGCATCCACCGCCTGATGCGTTATCGCGGCCAATTGACGGACAGAACCATGGAGATCCGCGCGGTGCCCGCGGGAACGCGGGCATACGACTGGTCGATACGCACATCGCGATCCGGCCGTATCGACGTGGTGCACACGGCTGCAGGGCCGCTGTTGATATGGGAAGGCCGCGATCCGCAGGCGGACGGCGCGGGCGGATGGACCGATGGCGCATACGCGGTATTCGATGGACAACCCGGCACGGTGGAAATCGCCAGCCGCGATGCCCCCGTGACCTTTTCCGGCGCGCAGTTCGCAACGGACGGCTATCGCCTCACCGGCCCCGGTGTGCTCAAGGCCACGGCGGCGCTGACGCCGCTGCGCGTCGGCGACGGCGTCTCCGGCTCGGAGACGATGCGCGCCACGATCGAGGCCGCCATCGAAGGTGCCGCCATATTGATGAAGACGGGACGCGGGACCCTGCAACTGGGCGGCGCCAACCGCCACACCGGCGGCGTTCTGCTTCAGGAAGGCATTCTGGAGATCGGCGACGACCGCAATCTGGGCGCGCCGCGCGCGCCGCTGACCTTCGCCGGAGGCGCCCTTCGGACGACCGGCGACGTCGACAGCGGCCGCCCCATCCGGCTCGGCGCGCAAGGCGGCCTTATCGACACGGGCGGGCGCATCGTGCGCTGGCGCGGGACCGCTGACCGGCGATGGCGCGTTGACGAAGACGGGAGCCGGCACACTTGAACTGGCCGGGAGCAACACGGCTGCCGGCACGCTCGCCATCATGGAAGGCGCCGTGCGCGCCGGCACGGACGATGCCCTGGGCGCCGGCATGCAATATCGAATCGCACAGGACGCAGTACTGGACACCGGGGGCAGGCCGCAGACCATCGCGGCACTGGTCAACGCCGGCACGATCCGACTGCAGGGGACCCAGCCGGGAAACACGCTGACCGTGCAAGGCGACTACGTCGGGCTGAATGGAGAACTGCACCTGACGACGGTGCTCGGCGGCAGCGGGAGCGCAACGGATCGTCTGGTCATCGACGGCGGACGCGCGGCCGGACACACCCGCATCACGGTTGCGAATGCCGACGGCCTGGGCGCCGCCACGGATGGCGACGGCATCGAAGTCGTGCGCGCGGTCAACGGCGCGACGACCACCGCCCAGACCACGCGCGACGCCTTCGTCCTGACGGAAGGCCAGGTCGCCGCCGGCGCATTCGAATACCGCCTGTTCCCCGGGGATGCGCAGGGCAACGGGGAAAGCTGGTACCTGCGCAGCACCTTGCCGCGCGCCGATCCGCGCTTTCCCGCGGGATCCGGGCGAACCGCTTATCGTCCGGAGATCGCGCTGCACGCCGCGCTGCCGGCCGTCCTCGCGCACGCCGATCTCGCCGTGCTCGCGGGGGCGCGGCGCGGCCGCGACGATGCGGAGGCGCCGCGTCATTCCGATACCGGCGCGTCGCGGCGGCGCGCGTGGGCCCATGTTCTCGATGAGCGCGCGCATATCCGCCAGCGTGGCACCGTGTCGCCACGCAGCCGTGGATCCGTGACGGGCGCGGTGGCCGGCGCGGACATCTATGCCGGCCCGCAGGTTTCCATGGGGATCTATGGCGGCACGCTGGCGTGGCGGCATCATGTGCACGGCGATGTGTCCGGGATGCGCGGCGCCGACGCGGGCCGGCTGCATGGCCGCGGACACTATGCCGGGGCGTACTGGATCCGCACGAACGAAGCGGGCGCGTATGCGAGCGTCGTTGCGCAACACGGCCGCCAACGCGGAAAGACGGAGACGGCGGGCGTGGCAACGGCAGCGCCAGGCATTGCCGGCCTGCCTGGCCCGCGGGGCGCGAACGTCCGGTCGCGCAGCACGCTGGTTTCCGTGGAAGCAGGCGTGCCGCTGCCGGTGGGCATTGGCTGGCGGGCCGAGCCGCAGATCCAGGCCGTCGTCATTCACCGCCATTTCGATGACGTCGCACTGCCCGCTGCCACGGTACGCCAGCGTCCGGGCACCGCCGTGATGGGAAGAATCGGCGTGCGCGTAACGGCCGACGACATCGGTGCCGCCGGCTTGCGGCCCTATGCCCGCGCCAATCTGTGGCACGCGCTGCACGGCGCCGACGTCCAGCGCGTGCGCGGGCCGGCGGGCTCGGCCCGCATCGCGGCGCAACGCGGCCATACCGCCGTCGAGCTGTCCGCGGGAGCGAGCTGGCGCCTGAACCGCAACGTCGAGCTGTACGGCGAAGCGGGCGGCATGGCGCCCGCCGGCGGCGCACAGCGCGTTTCGGTCCAGCGCGCGATGGCGGCGGGGATTCGCGTCGTGTGGTGATACGCGGGGCCGCGCCGATCAGCCGATCAGCCGGCCGAGGCGCCCGAGACCGGTGAAACCGGCGGCGGGATGCCCCGGCCCGCGCGAGTAGAATGGGCCGGCAGCTCTCTCTGCCTCGCCACTTCGTCCATGCCCGTGCAACCTCTTCGCGCGTTGATCGGCCCCGCCAGCACGATGCGGAACAGCCGCTCACTCGTTCACTCCCAGGCCTTGATTGCCGCCGCGGCGGCGCCGTTCGCCGCGCTGGTTTTGCCATGCGTCATGGCGCCCCTCCCCGACAATCTGGCGGCGCCGGCGCGCCGGGTGCGATGAAGCGCGCCGGCAGCGCCGATCTTCCCCTGCACGGCGGCCGCGTGCCGGCATGGCTGGGCGCGCGCATGACGCGCCTGGGCGCCGTCATCGCGCAGGCCATCGTCCACCATTACGGCCGCGACGAATTCCTGCGGCGGCTGGCGCACCCTTTCTGGTTCCAGTCGTTCGGCGCCGTCATGGGAATGGATTGGCATTCCTCCGGCATCACGACCAGCGTCATCGGCGCGTTGAAGCGCGGCCTCGGCCCCATGGCGCACGAACTCGGCATCCATGTGTGCGGCGGGCGAGGCAACCACTCCCGCAAAACGCCGCAGGAGCTGCTCGCCATCGGCGATCGCGTGGGCCTGGACGGCGACGCGCTGGCGCGGGCGAGCCGGCTGGTGGCGAAGGTCGACAGCGCCGCCGTGCAGGATGGCTTCGACCTGTACCTGCACGGCTTTATCGTCACCGATGACGGCAAATGGACGGTCGTGCAGCAAGGGATGAACGGCGCCAGTCGCCTTGCGCGGCGCTATCACTGGCTATCGGAAGACCTGCGCAGCTTCGTGGAGGCGCCGCACACGGCGATCGACGGGCCGAACCAGGGCGAGATCGTCAACCTGACGGACCCGCGGGCCGCGGCCTCGCGTGCGGGACAACTGGAACTGCTGAATGGCCGCGGGGCGGACTTCATCGTGGCGGAAGCAGCCGCGCTGGCGCGCGCCGCGCAGGCGGCGCAGTCCGGCGGGAGCTCTGCGACGCGGCCCGCCGCATCGGCGCAAACGGCCCAATCGGCGAATTCGGCGAATTCGGCGAAATCGGCGAAATCGCCGAAATCGGCTGGGGCCGCATCGACGCGGCCCGGACGAGCCGCATCGCGGGCCGCCGAGTGTGCCGTGGCAACGGCGCCCGCGCAATTGTCCCTGTTCGAGCCCGCCCCGCTGGCCGTGGCGTCACCGCGGCCGGCCGCCAGCACGGACGTGGCGGCGTCGGACCTGGCCGCCGGGTCAGGGTCTCCCGATGCTTGCGCGCCGCACCTCGTCATGCCCGCGCATCACGACGTACGCGCCAAGGACGTCAATCTGCGGCGGCTGCATGCCGCACTGGCGGCCGCTACCGAGTGCGGCCCCAGCGATTTCGCGGAATTGCTGCTGGTTCCCGGCGTTGGCGCGCGCACGGTGCATTCCCTCGCGCTGGTTGCGGAGATCGTGCATGGCGCGCCCTGCCGATTCACGGATCCCGCCAGGTTCTCCATGGCGCACGGCGGCAAGGACCGCCATCCCTATCCTGTGCCCCTGGATGTGTACGACCAGACCATTGCCGTCATGAAAGCGGCAGTCGGACAGGCCAGACTGGGCAACGAAGAAAAGCTGGATGCCCTGCGCCGCCTGGACCGCCAGGCGAGGCTGCTGGAACGGTCGGCGCGCGGCCCCGCGCTGGACGACTACGTCGCCCAGGAACGCCGCGACTCGCCCGTATACGGCGGACGCAGCGTATTTGGCTGGGAAGCCGCGGCGCAGGTGATGCCGCGCCGCGACCATTCCTGACATCCGACTGAACGAAAAATCCTCCGCGCGTTGCCATCGCACGACGGATGGGACACAAGCGGTTGCCAGCGGTGTTGAATCGCCGTCAAATGTGTTGCACAAAGATGACAAGAAAACATGAACCATGAGCACCCTACCGCTGGACGGGGCGCTGGACCGGCCCCGGCCCGCGCCTGAAGCTGTCCTTGTCCTATCCGAAAAAATCGGTTCCGGCCACGATCGCGAGTGTTGGCGCCATCCCTCGAATCCTTCGCTGGGCATCAAGGTCGCCAAGCCGGACCAGGAGCGCGCGCAGAACGAGATCGACTACCACTACGGCCGGCATCTTGCGCGCCTGGGGATCGCCGGTCCGCACCTGCCGCGCGTGCATGGCTGGGTGCAGATCAACCGCGGCCGCGGCCTGGTGGTCGATCTGATGCTGCAGCCGGACGGTACGCCCTGTCCGACGCTGCCGCAGGCCGTGCGCAGCGGCATGATCAGCGAAATCGAGGCCGTGGGTTTGATCTACGAAACGTCGGAATGGCTGGCGCGTCACGGCGTCATGCTGGCCGATCGCGGCCTCGACAATTTCGTCGTCCGCCGATCCAAGGACGACGGGCGCCTGCATCTCGTGATCATCGACGGTCTGGGCACCCGGCACTTCGATATCAAGTACTGGGCGCGATGTACCTTCGGCTGGCTGGAACGCCGAGCCGCCCGGCAGAAGGCCGTGTCGTTCCGCGACAAAACGCTGGAGATGCTGCGCGACCGCTCCAGCAAGATGTGGGTGTCCGCGAAGAGAGCTGCGGAGATCCAGCCGGGCGGCCAGCCCACGGCCCTGATCGCTGCGGATGCCCTGCGGGGCCCGACGTAGTCCTGCAGCGCGGTCTTTTCAACGCTCCAATGCGTGACGACCGGCCCTAGGCATCGCGCAGCAGATCGTGCGCGTTCAAAATGTCGTAGGCGATGTCGGGCCGTGCCTCCAGGCAGCGCCGCACTGCCGCGGGAATGCTTTTGCGCGTCAGGCGGCACAGGCCTGGGCACGCGTCAAGGTGGATGTTGAACCCGCGAACCGTGCGGACTTCGTTGGCGCTGGGCACGATATGCAGGCGTATGCCCAGTTGCTCGTGAAGACGGCTTTCCACATGCTTCAGGTCCGCGTAGTCGCGCACGCTTTCGATGCGGGCGATCAGCCGCTTTTCCTCGAACTTGGTCAGTTTGAGAATGCGCACGTCCGCACGCGGATCGCTCAACAGGCGTTCGCGGTCGCATACACAGGCGCCGGGCGGGCATTCTTCGCGGATGGGAAACGGCAGATTCATGGGGCGTTGCGGGTCGCGGCAGTAATCATAATCCTTCGCCGTAAAATGGCGCCGCCGCGGCGTCTACGCCGCGTCGTACTCCACATCTCCGCATCATGAAACCCGCGCTTGCTTCACGACGCCCCGCCAGCCCGGCGCTGGGCATCGCCGTTTTTCTGCTGATCGCCATCGCCGGCCTGTTCTACGTGAAATGGCTGCCCTATTACAACCGCGCCTGGGCCGCCGCGGCCAATCACTCCATCGGATCGTCCATCCTGATGGGCGGGGCCGATAGCGCGCCGCCGCCGTCATTCGACGCCGCGATCGGCTACGCCATCGCCTACGGCAAGGCCATCTGGCAAGCCATGGTGCTCGGTCTGCTGCTGGGCTCCGCGGTCCAGGCCTTGATTCCCCGCGGCTGGATCGTGCGCGCCCTGGGCGGCACGGGACTGGGTAGCGTGGTGGCTGGCGGCCTGATGGCGCTGCCCGGCATGATGTGCACCTGCTGCGCCGCCCCCGTCGTCGCGGGCCTGCGCAAGTGCCAGGCGGCGCCCGGCAGCGCGATCGCGTTCTGGCTCGGGAATTCCGTGCTGAACCCGGCGACGCTGGTTTTCATGGGCTTCGTGCTGGGCTGGCACTGGTCGGCGCTGCGCCTGGGGTTGGGCGTCGTGATGGTGTTCGGCCTGGGATGGCTGGTCAATCGCATTGGCGCCGGCGGCGGGCGCGGCGTGGACGCCGAAACGATGCAGGCGCTTGCATCCGCGACGGCAAGCGGGAGCGGCGTCGCCGATACGGGCGCGGCGGACCATCCGTTCAAGCGCTGGCTGGCCATCCTGGCAGGCATGACGCTGCGGCTGATTCCGGAATACATCGTCCTGGTGCTGCTGCTGGGCGCCGCCCGGGCATGGCTGTTTCCGCACGTCTCCCCGGACGTGGACAACCACCTTTGGTGGATCGCCGCCCTGGCGGTGGCCGGCGCATTGTTCGTCATCCCCACGGCGGGCGAGGTCCCCATCGTCCAGGCCATGCTGTCGCTGGGCATGGCGGCCGGGCCCGCCGCCGCGCTGCTCATGACCCTGCCGCCCATCAGCCTGCCCTCGCTGGCCATGCTGGCGCGCGCCTTCCGCGCGCGGGAACTGGCGACGGTCTTCTTCGGCGTGGTGGTCATTGGCCTTGCCGCGGGTGGCCTGGCCGTGGCCTTGGGTTTCTAGCGGGCCGGTTCGCCGCTCTCGACGCCGGTGCCCTGCTGCAGCGGCCGATAGAGCGCGCCCTGCGTCGTGGACGCCGGCGGCGCCCGCTCGATCTGCTTGTCGTGTTCCATGCCCGCGGCGATGCGCTCGGTGGCGCCGGGCAGCAGGTGATGCATCACATAGGTGCTGCGCGCCTTCCAGCCCACCGGCAGCGTTTCCTGCGGATGCACGGATATCCAGACGATGGCATCGACCACGACCTGGGCATCGTCCATCGATACCAGCGTCGGCTCGCGGTTCGTATAGTTGGCCGCGTGCTGCAGGATCGGCGTATCGGCCGCCCACGGCAACACCGTCGCCACCTGGATATCCCGCTGCCCGCTCAGCCGCAGTTCCTCATGCAGCGCACGGCCGAGACTGAAGATGGCGGCCTTGCTGGCCGCATAGGACGCGTGATACGCCAACGGCACCACGGCTTCCATCGAAGATATGTTGACCAGCGTGCCGCGCCCCTGTGCGCGAAACCGCTGCATCGCCACGTGGCTGCCGTAGATCACGCCCATCAGGTTGGTCTGGACCAGCCTCGCGTGATCCTGCACCGGGATATCCTCGAAGCGGCCCAGCGCCACGACGCCGGCGTTGTTGATCCAGACATCGATGCGGCCGAAGCGCGCCACGGCGGCGTCCGCCAGATGCGCGATATCTTCGAACCGGCCCACATCCGTGGGCACCACCAAGGCCGCGCCGCCGCGCGCGCGCACCTCATCCGCCACTTCGTTCAACACGTCCTGCCGGCGCGCGGCCAGCACCACGTTGGCGCCCTGCCCGCCCAGTTCGAGCGCGACGCCGCGGCCGAAGCCGCTGGACGCGCCGGTCACCACATAGGTTTTGCCGGCGATGCGCGCCCGGTCGTCCAATCCGATGCGCGGGCTGATGGCGCAGCCCGTCAGGGCCAGCGCCAGCCAGAGCATGGCGATACCGATCAGCGGCAATCGGATTGCGGTCGCGCGCCCGCGGGACGGTGGACGGCGGCGCTTAGCATGGATCTGCATGGACTTCCCCTGCCGCCGCGCCGCCTGGCGCGGGCAAGGCCAGGCGCCGGCGCGGCGCTCGGCGCGGCGGCGCAAGGTCCGTGCCGTCCGCCGGGCGCTGTTCACGTCCTCCACGCCGCATGTCGGCGGCAGCGCCACGGCAGACGAGGCCGCTACTCGATGGAAATATGCCGCTCCTGCGCCACCTGTTTCCACGTGGCGGCGTCGCGTTTGACCAGGTCGCCGAACTGGGACGCCGACATGTCTGCCGGCACCGCGCTTTCCTGGGCGAACATGTCACGCATCTTCGGTTCCGCAACGACCGAGCGGATTTCGGCATTCAGCTTCCCCACCATCGCGTCCGGCAGGCCGGCCGGACCGAGCACGCCCCACCACAGCTCCACCGCGTAGCCGGGAACCGTGGCGCCAACCGTCGCGAGATCGGGATAGAAAGGCGATCGTTCGGGCGATGTCACGGCCAGCACGCGCACGCGGTCGCTCTTCAGCATGGAGGAAAGCGAAGCAAAGCTGGCAACGATGAAGTCCAGCCGCCCCGCCGACAGATCGTTCATGGCGGGCGACATGCCCTTGTACGGCACGTGCGTGAAAGACACCTTCGCCATCCCGGCCAGAATCTCGCTGGCCATCTGATTGACCGACCCGATGCCCGCGCTGCCATAGGTCAGCTTGCCCGGCTGCCTGCCGGCCTCGTCGAGCAAGGTGCGCAGGCTGTCGTAGCGGGACGATTTGCCCACGGTGATGGCCATGGGGCTGGAGGCCAGCATCGCCACGGGCGTGAAGTCCTTGACCACGTCGTACTGAAGTTTGGGCTGCACCGCCGCGTTCGTCGCGAACGTCGAGGACGTCAACATCAGCACGGAGCCGTCCTTGGGCGCGCGGGCGACGTAGTCGGCGCCGATCGCGCCGCCCGCACCGGGGCGGTTCTCCACGATCACGGAGTTATGCAGCCGCGCCGACAACCTGTCGGCCAGCACGCGCGCAAAGACGTCATTGCTGCCGCCCGGCGGGAAGGGCACGACCATCGTCATGACCTTGGGAAAGACGGGTTCCGTCTGCGCATGGGTGATGGCGGGAGTAGCGGCCAACAGGCCGCATGCCAGCACGCCGGCCAGCAGCGCGTCGCGTTTCATGGGGTGAGTCTCCGTGGGATTGCGGCCCGTCGTCGCGGCGCCGTCGGTTGATCTGTCCTGGATACTAGGGCGATCCCCCACGGATGGCAAGGAGACCGCCGGCCCGGCCCGCGGCGCCGCCCGCCGCGCCTGGCCTGCCGCTGCGAGCCGCCGGACGGCGGCGTCCCACGGCCTTTACGTGGGGCCGAACAGCAGGTCCGGCAGCCACAGCACCAGCCCGGGAATGAAGATCAGCCCCGCCGCTATCAGACAGACAACCAGCAGGAAGGGCCAGGATTCGCGCGTATAGAGGCCGATGGGGCAGCGCAGGATCGAGCACACGGCATACATGGCCGCGCCCACCGGCGGCGTGAAATTGCCGATGGTGGCCGCGACGATGAAGACGATGCCGAAGTGCACCGGATCCACGCCCAGCTCGGTCACCAGCGGCAGGAAGATGGGCGTGAGCATGATGATCAGCACCGCGCCGTCGATGAAGCAGCCGGCCGCCAGCACGAACAGCACGATGAACAGCATGACCAGGTCGGCGTTGCGCGTCGCGCCGAGTATGGCGCCGGAAATCGTATCCGGCACCTGGTCGTACACGATGCCGTAGCTGAAGATGCCCGACAGCGCCAGCAGGAACATGACGGCCCCGACGTCGCTCAGGCTGCCCTCCAGCGCTTCCCTGAACCCCGCCCGGCCCAGCTGGCGGTACGCGAATACCCCCACCATCACGGCGTACACCACGGCAAACGCGCCGATCTCGGATGGGGTGAAAACGCCGGCCCGCAATCCCAGCAGCAGAAAGACGGGAAAAAGCAGCGCCCACAGGCCCGCCCGAGCCGCGCCGGCAATTTCGCGCAGCGAGGCGCGGCGCGCGCGTTCGGCCCCGTAGCCGCGATGCCGCGCCGTCAAGGAGATCGTCAGCGCCAGCCCGATCCACAGCAGGAAGGCCGGCACGAAGCCGGCGGCGAACAGCCGGCCGATGGAAACCTGCCCGACGGTCCCGTACAGGATCATGCCGATGCCCGGCGGAATGATCGGGGTGAGCAGCGAGCCGAACGAGAAAATGCCGGCGGCGTAGCCCTTGGAGAAGCCGCGCGCCTGCATTTCCGGGCCCAGCATGCGCGCCTGCATGGCGGCATCGGCGATGCACGAGCCCGACACGCCGCCCATGAGCCCGGACAACACCACCGACACCTGGGCCAGCCCGCCGCGCAGCCTTCCGGTCAGGACCGCGGCCAGGGCCAGCAGGCGCCGCGTAATGCCGGACTGGTTCATGAAATTGCCGGCCATGATGAACAGCGGCACCGCAAGCAGCGCGAAGTTCTGCGTCTGCGATACCGTCAGCTGGATCGGGATGGTTGCCGGCAGGTCGGGGTTGCCGGCAAAGAACAGGGCGCCCGCGATGCCGATGGCGAACGCCACGGGCATGCCGGTAGCGAGCAGGACCAGGAAGGCCATGGTGACGATCAGCACGGCGTTTCCTCCGTCCGTGCCGGCGCAACGGCCGCGCCGCGCGAGGCGCGCACTTTCTGCCAGGTCGTGATCAGCAGCAGCACCGCGCCCACCGGCATGCTCAATGTGACCCAGGAATAGCTGACGCCTGGCATGCCCTGGAAGCTTCGCGCCCGGCTGATCCACGACAGCCAGCCCCCCATCGCGGCGACATAAACCAGGAACGCGACGATGACCACATAGTTGAACGTGGCGCAGGCGGCGCGCAAGCGCGTGGGCAAGGCGCGCGTGACGAGATCGATGGACATCAGGCTGTCGTTGCGCCAGGCGATATCGGCGCACAGGAAACAGGCCCACGCGAACAGGCAGGTTGCGACGTCGGTGGTCCAGTTCAAGGGATGATGCATCAGGCGGGCAATGCCGCCCGCGAAAATCAGCAGCACCATCGCCACCAGGAAAGTCGCGGCCGCCAGCGCCTCGGCGCGCCGCAGATGCAGCAGAAATCGCGTCATGTCGTGCTCCCCCGCCGGTTGCGCCGTCCGCTTTGCCGCCACGGCGCCGCGCGGGCGGCGTTTCCGTTGGCGCCGCCCGGCGCGCCTAGTTCTTGCCGATATCCGCGTACACGGCGCGGCGCGCGTCCATCAGGTTCAAGGCCCGATAGGCCTGCTCGCCCGCCTTGCGAAAGGCGGCGATATCGACGTCCTGAACAATCGTCATGCCCCGCTTGCGCAATTGCTCCCGCACGCCATCCTCGAGTTCGAGGACGCGTTTGGACGTGCGGATGCCGACATTGCTGCATTCCTCCACAAGCGCCTTCTGGTAATCGGCGGGCAGGCTGTCGAAAAACCTGGCGCTGACCACCTCGAAGTTCAGCAGCATGATGTGCCGGGTTTCATTGGCGAACTTCAGCACTTCGTAGAAGCGTCCGCCGGGAATATTGTTGTAGACCAGCTCCACGCCGTCGATGGCCTTCTGTTGCAGGGCGGGGTACATCTCGCCGAATGCCAGCGCCACGGGCGACGCGCCGAGCGACCGTATGGATTCCTGCCAGATAGGCGCCGGCGGCGTGCGGACGCGCTCGCCCTCCAGGTCGGCCGGCTTGCGCACCGGCCGGTTGGTGAAGAAGTGCCGATAGCCCTGCACCCAATCGAAGCACACCACTTTCAGGCCATGCCGGGACGCGAGTTCGTCCGTCCATTTCGCGACCGTGGGCGACTCGCGCAGGCGCGCGACTTCGTCCAGCGTCTCCACGAAATAAGGGCCGTTCATGACGGCGATGCCGGGCACATAGTTGCCCAGCCGCGCGGCATCGGTGTTCTGGCCGATGGCGGCGCCTTGCCGCATCTGCTCGATGATGTCTTCCTCCACGCCCAGCTGGGCGCTATGGAAGACCTGGATTTTCAGGCCGCCCTGGGTACGCTTTTCGACGGCTTTCGCCCATTCCAGGAAGCCCTCATGAAAAGGTTCCTTGGGACCGAGTACGTGGTTCAGCCGCAGCGTATAGGTTTTCTGCGCCTGCGCCGCCGGCGCTCCGCATAACGCCAGCAACCCAAGCGCGACACCGATGGCGCGCGCGTGCCGGCGCGCGAACCGCCTGATCCGGATCGTCATCATTCGTCTCCTCGTGTGCCCGATGTGCCGCCAGGACTTCTCGTGCCCTTCCTGCCGCTTGCGCGCGGTCTCTGGTGCTGCCATTCTAGGCGCTGAAACGTGGCATCAAACACTGTTCGATACTATGAAACACGACCCCGCCGCCGGCGCATCCGTTGCGAATGTCACGCATCGTTCCCTGGAACGCGGCCTGGCCGCATTGGAGATGATTGCGGCGGCCACGGGTCCGATGACGCTGGCCGATGCGGCGCGCCGCCTGGGCCTGCATCGCAGCACCGCGCATCATCTGCTGCGCACGCTCGTCGCGCTGGGCTATCTGCGCCAGGATGGGACCACGCGCGGCTATGCGCTGACGCCCAAGCTGCACCGCATGACGGGGCAGAAGTGGAGCGTCGAGCAGCTGGGCGAGATCGCGCAGCCGATCCTCGAAACGCTGACGGCCGAAACCGACGAAGGCACCAGCGTGGCGGCATGGATGGACGGCGTCGTTACCATTGCCGCGAAGCGCGAAGCGGACGGACCCGTGCGCGTGGTGCAGAACGTGGGCGCCGAACGGCCGATCTATTGCACCGCGGTGGGCAAGGCCATCGCCGCCTGGCTGCCCGACGCGGAAATCCGCGCGGTCCTGGCGCGCACCACGATGGTCGCCCACACCGCCAAGACCATCACCACGCGCGAGGCTTTCGAAGCGGAGCTGCGGCGCATCCGTACGGCCGGCTATGCCATCGACGACGCCGAGCAGCACGAAGGGCTGCGCTGCATCGCCATGCCGGTCTTCTGCTACAGCGGCCAAGTCATCGGATCCATGTGCGTGGTCGGGCCGCGCCATCGCATGACGCATCAGAAGCTGCAGGCCGTTCGCGGGCCGCTGCAGCGCTGCAGCCGGCAACTGTCCGAGCGGCTGGGCTACGCACAGGACACGGGCGCCACGCCCTGACGCTTCATCTTCCACCAAGGAGCAGGCATGACACATGAAGAACTCTTCACCCTGTCGGGCCGCCAGGCGCTGGTCATCGGCGGCGGCAGCGGCATCGGGCGCGCCATCGCGATGGGACTGGCGCGGGCGGGCGCCGATGTGCACGTCGCCGGACGGCGCGGCGACAAGCTGAACGAAACGGGCGACGGCATCCGCGCGCTGGGCCGGCAGTCGCGCGCCTTTGCGCTGGATGCCACGGATATCGGCGCGCTGGAAAGCCTGGCGGCGCAACTCGATGCGGCGGGCGATACGCCGCACATACTGGTCAACGCGCAGGGCGTGATGACGTTGAACGATGCGGAAAACTTCGACGAAGCCGACTACGACCGCCTGATGGACACCAACGTGAAAAGCGTGTGGTTCGCATGCACGCGCTTCGGCGCGCCGATGGCCGCGCGCGGCGAGGGCGTCATCATCAACATTGCGTCCATGGCGTCGTTTCGCGGCTTTCCGCGCAACGGCCCTTACTGCGTCAGCAAGCACGGCGTACGCGCGATGACCGAATCGCTGGCCGCCGAGTGGGCGCCGCGCGGCGTCCGCGTCAACGCGATCGCGCCGGGCTTCTTCCTGACCGACCTGAACCGCGGCGCGATGACCGAAGCCCGCAAGACGCGGGCCTTGTCGCGCATCCCCATGGGACGTTTCGGCGAACTCGACGAGCTGGCCGGCGCGGCAGTCTACCTGGCGTCGCGCGCCGGCAGCTACGTCACCGGCGTCACCTTGCCCGTGGACGGCGGATTCCTGTCGATGGGCATGTAGCCGGCGGCCAGTTTCCGCACGGCCTCGGTCAGGCGGCCGATTTCCGCATCGGTGGTCAGGTAGCTGACCGACGCCCGCGCGATATCCGTCAGACCGCGCGCCAGCATATCGAACGGCGTGTAGCGCACGCCGTTGCTGCCGATCGAAATGCCTTGCCGCCCCAGCGCCGCGGCAACCGCGCCGGCGTCCATGCCTTCGATGGCGAAGGACACCAGGCCCGACCGCTCGCGTCCCTGGTCCAGCACGCGCACGCCCGGAATGCCGGCCAGCTCCTCGCGCAAGACGCTCGCATTGCGGTCGACGCGGGCGCGGATGGCGTCGATGCCGATATCCAGGGCCTGGCGCAGCGCGCTGGCAAGACCGCACAGCAAGGCATAGGAACGTTCGGCCGGTTCGAAGCGCGCGGCGCTCTCGAGCATGGCCGGTTCGCCGCGCCCATCCAGCGGGGCGGAATGCGCGTCCAGCATCGCGGGCGTCAGGCGCGGCAGGAAATCCCGGCGTACGTATAGCAGCCCCGTGCCGCGCGGTGCGCGCAAGGCCTTGCGTCCCACCGCGGCAAGCACGTCGCAGCCGAGGGCGCGCACGTCGATGGGCAATTGGCCGGCCGCCTGCGCGGCATCGATGAAGTAGGGAATACCGTGGCGGCGCGCCACCTCGCCCACCCGGGCCGCAGGATTGATCAATCCGCCATTGGCCGGCAGCCAGGTCACCGATATCAGGCGCACGCGGTCGTCGATCATGGCTTGCAGCGCGTCCGGATCGACCGTGCCGGCGTCGTCCGAAGGGATGACTTCGATGCTGGCGCCGGCGCCGCCGGCGAGCAAGCGCATCGCCGCCACGTTGCCGCCCCATTCGTGCCGGCCCACCAGGATGCGGTCGCCCGGCTTCCACGGGCCAAGCGCGGCAAAGGCGCTGCCCCAGCCGGCCGAATTGCCCGTGGTCAGCGCGACCTCGGACGGCTCGGCATTGAAGAGCGCGGCCCCCAGCGCACGGGCCTGCTCCGCCTGCTCCATCGCCATCGACGCCGCTTCGATGGGCCCGCGTTCGGCCTCCAGCAGCAGGTGGGCGCGCACGGCGTCCAGGGTGTCGGCAGACGGCAGCGAGGCGCCCGCGTGATTGAAGTGGACCGTCGTGCGCGTACCCGGCGTGCGGGCGCGCAGGGATTCGACGGCCGCGTCGCTGAGCGGTGCGGCCGCAGCCGCGGGGGATGGGTTGCCGGTCATGGATGTCCTTCGGGAAGCGGCATGGGCGGCATCGCGATGCGCGATGCCGCCCGCGGCGCGGTTGCACGCCGCATCGCTATCCTACCTTCGCAGGTGTGCCCATGGCGGAATGTCCCCTTGCGCGATGCGGAATGAAAAGGCGCAATGACGGCGGCGCGCCCGCGCCATGTCGATCCTGGCGCATGCCGGTCGTCGACAGGGCGGGACGGCGGCGCGCACGGGGCGCGCCGCGCCATCCCGACAGGAGGATAGAACGATGACTTACGTAGATGGATTCGTGGCCGCCGTGCCGCGCGAAAACCGCGAGGCCTATATCAGGCATGCCGAGGCGGCCGCGGCGGTATTCAAGGAACACGGCGCGCTGAAGGTGGTGGAGTGCTGGGAAGACGACGTGCCGGAAGGCAAGATCACGTCCTTTCCCATGGCGGTGAAGCGTGAGCCGGGCGAAGCGGTCGTGTTCGCCTGGATAGCGTGGCCGTCGCGCGAAGTGCGCGACCGGGGCATGAAGGCGGCGATGGAAGACCCCCGCCTGTCCCCCGATCGCGCCCCGATGCCCTTCGACGGCAAGCGCATGATCTACGGCGGGTTCGCCACCGTGCTCGAAGCCTGAGCCGGCGGTCGCGCGCCGGGCGGCGCTGGTGTTATACCGTCAGCTCCGCCACGACCGAGAGGGACACCATGACGCGCGCCGACGCAGTAGCCCGTGCCGACCATTTCTTCGAATCCGGGGCCTTCCGCGAACGGCTGGCCCGCCGCATCGCCATCCCGACGGAAAGCCAGAATCCGGATCGCGCGGGCGAACTGGCGGCATACCTGGGGACGGAATTGCAGCCGGCATTCGAAGCGATGGGATTCGCCTGCCGCATCCTGGCGCATCCCAAGGCACGGGCGCCTTTTTTGTACGCGGAACGGATCGAGGATCCGGCGCTGCCCACGGTGCTCGGTTACGGCCACGGCGACGTGATCCGGGGACTGGACGCCGAATGGCATGAAGGGCTGTCGCCATGGAGGCTGACCGAAGCCCAAGGCCGCTGGTACGGCCGCGGCATCGCCGACAACAAAGGCCAGCACACGGTGAACATGGAGGCCCTGCGCACGGTGCTGGAGACGCGCGGCAGGCTCGGTTTCAATGCCAAGTACCTGGTCGAAATGGGCGAGGAAACCGGCTCGCCGGGCCTGCGCGAACTGTGCGAGGCGCACCGCGGCCTGTTCGCCGCCGACCTGCTGATCGCTTCGGACGGCCCGCGTCTGCGTGCGGACCGTCCGACGATTTTTCTGGGCGCGCGCGGCGGCCTGAATTTCGACATGACGATCGAGGCGCGCGAAGGCGGCCACCATTCCGGCAACTGGGGCGGGCTGCTGTCCAACCCCGGCATCCAGCTCGCCCACGCCATCGCCAGCATCGTTTCCCCGACCGGGCAGATCCGCATTCCCGCATGGGTGCCGAAGGAGATCCCGGCCCCGGTGCGGGAAGTGCTGGCCGATTGCGAAGTGGACGGCGGCGCGGACGGCCCCGCCATCGACCCGGACTGGGGCGAGCCGGGGCTGACGCCGGCCGAGCAGGTGTACGGCTGGTGCAATTTCGAGGTGCTGGCCTTCAAGACGGGCAATCCCGAAACGCCGGTCAACGCCATCCCGCCCCGGGCCTGGGCGCGCTGCCAGCTGCGTTTCGTGGTGGGCGTGGATCCCGACGCATTGCTGCCCGCGCTGCGACGCCATCTGGACCGCCACGGTTTCCCCATGGTGCAACTGTCGCTGACACGCGAAACCATGTTCAAGGCAACCCGGCTGGACCCGGCGGATCCCTGGGTGCGCTGGGCCGTCGCCTCGCTGGCGAAGACGACCGGCAAAAAGCCCGCCATCCTGCCGAACCTGGGCGGCTCGCTGCCCAATGACATCTTCACGGAAGTGCTCGGGCTTCGCACCATCTGGGTCCCTCACTCGTATCCCGCCTGCTCGCAGCATGCGCCCAACGAACACCTGCCGCCGGCGTTGTTGCGCGAAGGTTTGCGGGCAATGACGGGGCTGTATTGGGATCTGGGCGAGCCGGGCGTTCCCGCGACGCGGGACGCGGCTTCGTCCTGATGACCTACTCCGTCCGGTCTAGAGCGGATTGCGCCGACTTTCCGCTAGGCAGCGCACACCGGAAGGCACACAATGCCCCCAATGCCCGAACGCGGGCGCCCGTCAACGCTTCCTGCGGGAACGACGACGGCCAGACAACGGATACACGCGTCGGCGCCGGATCCACGGTCCCGCGGCCGCGCGGCGGGGGAGACGGATATGAGCCGATCGTCGCAGCTCAACGAAAACCGTCGCCGGCTGCTTGCCGGCACTGCCGGGGCCGCTGGCGCCCTCGCATCCTCGATACTCATGGGACGCGCCGCGCACGCGGCGGACACGCCGCCGTCGTCCCCGCCGGAGGCGCCGCCCGCGGCGGCAGGCGCCAAGCCCCAGGAAGCGGTCGCCAACCCGACGCCGCCATCCAAGCCCCTGCCCGCCTACACAGCCTGGAAAAAGGCCGACGACCTCATCGTCCACACGCCCAACACGATCGAAACCCGCCGCACGGCCTTTGGCGACGGGGTCATCACGCCAACGTCGCAGCTCTACGTGCGCAACAACATCTCGCCGCCCGACCCTTCGATCCTGAATGACCGCGACGCCTGGTCCGTCAACGTCGAAGGCGTCATGCGGCCGCGCAGCATCACCTTGGGCGAGCTCAAGACGATGGACGTGGCGACCATCGCCATGGTCCTGCAATGCAGCGGCAACGGACGCAAATTCTTTCCGCACAAGCCCACCGGGACGCCCTGGAACGTGGGCGCGGCCGGCTGCGTGATGTGGAGCGGCCTGCCGGTACGGCAACTGGTCGATGCGCTGGGCGGGCCGGCGGCGGGCGCGCGCTACATGACCGGACGCGGCGGCGAGACGCTGCCAGCCGGCATCGACGCCAACACGGTGATGGTGGAGCGCTCGGTGCCGCTGGAGGCCATGCAGGACGCGATGCTGGCGTGGGAGCTGAACGGCGAGCCGATTCCGCTGGCGCACGGCGGCCCCTTGCGGCTGATCGTCCCCGGCTATTCCGGCGTCAACAACGTCAAGTATCTGAAGCGCCTGGCGTTCACGCCGGAACAGACGCCCGCGGCCATCCAGAACACGCGCTACCGCATCGCGCCGGTGGGGGCGAAGGAAACGCCGGATCAGCCCGCGGTGTGGCAGATGGAGCCGAAGTCCTGGATCAATGGATTCGAAAGCGAGGGCACCCTGCCCGCCGGCCGCTATGTGATCCGCGGCGTGGCCTTCGGCGGCATGAATGCGGTGAAGCTGGTCGAGGTGTCCATCGACGGCGGCCAGAATTGGAAGACGGCGTTTTTCGTGGGACCGGACCTGGGACGCTATGCCTGGCGGCAGTTCGCGCTGCCGGTCGATCTGCGGCCGGGCGACTACACCTTCGTCAGCCGCGCCACGGACGTGCGCGGCGCGGTACAGGTGGAGAACCGCAACGACAACGAGGCCGGCTATTCCAACAACAGCTGGCGCGACCACGCCCTGAAAATCAAGGTACCCGCATGATGACCGTTCCGGTCCCTGCGGCGTTGCGTGCGCCGATGCGTATGCTGGCGATTGCGCTGTCTGCCGTGACGCCGGCGCTGCCCGCCGTCGCGGCGCAGGCCGACGCCACCGGCGCGGAGACGGCGCGCGGCCTGCTGCTCTTCAAGGAAGCCGCGACGCCGCCCTGCGCGGTCTGCCATACCCTGGCCGATGCCGATGCGTTCGGCGCGATCGGTCCGTCGCTGGACGAGGTCAAGCCGACGGCCGCGCGGGTGGAGGCCGTCCTGCGCAAGGGCCTGGGCGGGATGCCCGCCTACGACACGCTCAGCGATGCCGACATTCGCGCCTTGGCGCAATACGTGTCCCATGCCGCCGGGGGCGGGCGATAGACCGGTCCGCCGGATCGGGCGGCCGCCCTCCGGCCGCCCGGCTCCCCAGGCCGGGCGATAAGCCGGCCCCTGCCCTCATGCATGCTGGCCGATGGCGCGGGCCGCGCGGATCACCAGCGGTCCCAGCTCCTGCCGGGCGCGCGCCAGCGACCAGCGCGGCTTGGGCACCGAAATATTGACGGCGGCGACCGGTTCTCCCTGCGCGTCCAGCACGGTCGCGGCGACGTTCACGTCCCCCGGATAGAACTCCTCATCCGCATACGCATAGCGATCACGGCGCGCCTGCTCGATGAGCGCGCGCAGGGCCTCGGCGTCCGTGGTCGTGTGCGGCGTGTGCTTGCGCCGCGCCACCGAACGCAGCTTGCGCTCCAGCTCGGCCGGCGGCAGATGCGTCCACAAGGCGCGTCCCGATGCGGAAGCGAAACACGGGATGCGGGTGCCGGCCGGCATATAGACCGGGATATGCCTGGCCGGGGCGACGCGCATGACGAACACCATGTTGTCCTCGGCGTCCGGCACCGACAGGTTCACGATTTCGCCGCACTCCTGGTTGACCTGGTGCATGACGGCATGGGCGTGCTGGAACAATGGCTGGCGATACAGGTAGCTGTATCCCAGGCCCACGGCCTTTACCGTGACGCTGTAACGCTTGCTGCGCGGGTCCTTGCGCAGGTAGCCCGTCTGTTCCAGCGTATGCGCGACCCGCTGCGCCGATCCCATCGTGATGCCGTTCTCCTGCGCGATCTCCTGCAGGCTCAAGGTCGCGTGATCGCGAAAGCTTTCCAGCACGGCAAGCCCCTTTTCCAGCGACTGGATCATCAGCGCGGACGCGTCGGGCATGGCTTCTCCTGCAGGCCGCGGGCACATGGTCCGCGACGGGCCTGTTTCGCCGGGGACGAACGATTAGGGAAATCCGCACGTTGTTGCGCGCGGGCGGCAGCGCTATAACTATCGCTATACGGATCTAATTATCGCATAGCGATAACACTAAAAACAGTAGCGAGACGTCGTTGTCTTCTTCCGCGTTGCCTCATTCCACCGCGCCTTCCCCTGCCTTGGCCGGCGCGGCGCTGCCCCTGCCGGCCGCCGTCGACGTCGCCATCATCGGGGGCGGCATCGTGGGCGTGGCCACCGCCTGGCGTCTGGCCAGGGCGGGAATGCGCGTCGCCGTCTTCGAGAAAGGCACGCTGGCGTGCGAGCAGTCGTCCCGCAACTGGGGATGGGTCCGCACGCTGACGCGGGACCTGCCCGAAGTGCCGCTCGCCATCCGCGCCAACCAGTTGTGGGGCGAGATCCAGGCCGAAACCGACGTCGGCTTTCGGCGCACGGGCATCCTGTACCTGCAGGAAAACGACGCCGACGCCGCGGCGCACGAGGCCTGGGTTGGCAAGGCCCGGGTTTATGGGGTGGATGCGCAACTGCTCGGGCGCCAGGCGGCGCTCCCGTATCTCCCGGCGTCCCGGCGCGCGTGGAGCGGAGGCCTGTTCAGCGCGAGCGACGGCGTGGCCGAGCCGCAGCTTGCCACCCGAGGCATCGCGGCGCTGACGCGCGCGGCAGGCGGGCAGATCTTCGAGCATTGCGCGGTGCGGGGCATCGAGCGGGCGGCCGGCCGTGTCGCCGCGGTGATAACGGAACGCGGGCGGGTGCAAGCCCAGGCCGTGCTCGTTGCCGCCGGCGCCTGGTCGCGCCTGTTCTGCGGCAACCTGGGCGCGGAATTCCCGCAGCTGAAAGTACGCGGCTCGGTCCTGCGCACCGCGCCGTTCGACGCCGGCCTGCACGTGACCGTCAACGGCAAGGATTTCACCTGCCGCAAGCGGGCCGACGGCGGATACACGGTGTCCCAGTTCGGCTCATCCATGGCCGACCTGGTGCCCGACAGCTTCCGCCTGATGCGCCACTTCCTGCGCCCCTGGCTGGCGAACAACACCTTCGTGCGGCTGCGCCTGGGCAAACGGTTCTTCCAGGAACTGGCCCTGCCGCGCCGTTTCCCCGCCGACCGGCCCTCGCCCTTCGAGCGGCACCGCGTGCTGGATCCCTCGCCGTCGCGCCGCGGCGTGGAACAGGCCTGGCAGCGCCTGGTCCAGGCCTTTCCGGTTTTTCAGGGCGCCAGCATTGCCCAATCGTGGGCCGGCTATATCGACGTCACGCCCGACGCGCTGCCGGTGATGGATGAAGTGCCGGGCACGCCGGGCCTGTTCCTGGCGTCGGGCTTTTCCGGGCACGGCTTCGGCATCGGGCCGGCGGTGGGCGAGGCCATGGCGGCGCTGATACAGCACCGCGCACCGCGCGCGGACATGCACGCTTTCCGCTTCGACCGTTTCGCCGCATAGCGGCGCCACGCATTCAGACAACGTCAAGGCAAGGGGTAGCAACCGATGGATCGCATCACCGAACTGCACCGCAAGTCCGTCATCGTCGACGGGCTGGTTTTCTTCAGCGACGGCAGCGCCCGCGACATGCTCGCCGGCGGCGTCAGCGCCATCAATCTCACGGTCACCGACATGGGAGCGGATTTCGAGCAGGCACTGAAGGACGCCATGACATGGCGGCAGCGCTGCGCCGAGCCCGGTTCGCCATGGCTGCTGGTCGAGCGCGCAGATGACATCGCGCGGGCCAAGCGCGAAGGCAAGCTCGGTCTGATCATGGGGTGGCAGAACGGCAAACCGCTGGGAGATCAGCTCGACCGCGTCGCGCTCTTCCATACGCTGGGCATACGCGTGATCCAGCTCACGTACAACGAAGCCAACCTGCTGGCCGACGGCTGCCTGGAAAAGCGCAATGCCGGGTTGAGCGACCTGGGCGTGCGCATGGTCGCGGAGATGAACCGCGTCGGCATCGCAGTGGACCTGAGCCATTGCGCCGAGCAGACCTGCCTGGACGCCGCGCGCCACAGCAGCAAGCCGGTATTCCTGACCCACGCCAATGCCAATGCCGTCATTCAACGGCCCCGCAACAAGTCGGACGCCGTGCTCAAGGCGGTGGCGGAAACGGGCGGCGTCATCGGCTGCAGCATCCACGCCTACCTGAACTGGCGCGGCGACCCGCGCCGCCAGCCCCTGCTGGAAGATTTCGTCGCCAACGTCCGGCACATCGGCCAATTGGTCGGCTATGAGCACGTGGGCATAGGCACCGATTTTCCGTCGGTCGATACCTATGAGGCCGTGCGCCACGTCATGGTGATGTCGCGCACGAAATACGCGGCGTCCGGCGGCGACTTCTCCAACGCCTTCGGCGACGTGATGGAAGCGCGCTATCCGGTCGAAACGCCGACGCCCGCGCAATTCCCGGCCTTCACGCACGCGCTGCACGCCGCGGGCCTGGGCGATACGCAGATCATGGGCGTGTTGGGCGGCAACTTCCAGCGCGCGCTGGCGCAGAGCTGGTCCGCCATCTGAAGCCCAGGAGCCGCCGATGAAACTTTCCCGTCTTCTCCTGCTTGCCGCGCTGAGCGCGCTGGCGGCCGTGGCGCCGCCCTCGCGCGCCGCCGACGCCTATCCGGCCTACCCCATCCATATCGTCGTGCCGTACCAGGCCGGCGGCTCCACCGACATCGTCGTGCGCAAGTTCGCCGAGCTGGCCGCGCCCAGGCTGGGGCAGTCCATCGTCATCGAGAACCGCGGCGGCGCAGGCGCAACGCTTGGCGCCCGCGCCATCAAGACCGGCCGTCCGGACGGCTACATGCTCGCCATCCTGCCCAGCCCGGTCTTCCGCATGCCGCACATACAGGACATGGGCTACGACCCGGTCCATGACTTCACCTACATCATGATGCTCAGCGGCTACACGCTGGGCGTGGCGGTGCCGGCGGATTCGCCGTTCAAGACCTGGGCCGATTTCATCGGCTACGCCAAGGCGCATCCCAACGAAATCACCTACGGCACCGCCAGCGTGGGCAGCGCCTCGAACGTGATGATGGAAGACATCGCGGCCCGCAATGGGGTGACGTGGCGGCATATCCCCTACAAGGGCGAATCCGACGTGCTCACCGCCGTCATGGGCAAGCAGGTCGCCGCCTACGCGGGCTCCACCACCGTGCAGCCGCTGGTGCAGGCGGGCAAGATGCGCATGCTGGTGACATGGGGCGAGCATCGCAGCGCCCAATATCCCGATACGCCCACCCTGAAGGAGCTGGACGGCACCCCGCCGGCCAACGCGCCATTCGGCATCGCCGGGCCCAAGGGCATGCCCGCTGACGTTGTCGCCAGGCTGCATGACACCTTCAGGCAGGTGGCGGAGTCCGATGCCTTCAGGCAGGTGCTGACGCAATACGGCCAGGAGCTGGTCTACATGAACGGCAAGGACTACGCCGACTACGCCGCCAGACAATATGCGCTGGAAGCGGACATCGTGCGCAAGCTGGGGCTGGCAGCGAACAAGTAAGGCGAAGCGGCGCTCCCGTATCGGAATCCCTTCCCTCCGGGCGCGCCGGACCGCGATTCAGGCGCGGCAGCGGCGGCGGGCCGGCGCCGCCCCCGGGTGTCAGCGTCCGGCCTTGCCCGCCTGCGCCGGGACGCGCCGCGCCCTGGGGAACATGGGCCAAGTCAGCAGGGACACCACGCCCGCCAACAGCCACACACCGGTCCAGGAGCTGGCCGCCAGGATGTGCGGGATGGACAACGGCGCAAGGAACAGGCTGCCGTACACCAGCGTGTTGCACATGCCCAGCGCGGTGCCGGCGCGCGCGGGCCCCGCCAAGGTTGCCAGTTCGGTATAGGCGACGCCATGCCAGGCCGACACGGCAACGCCGGCGGCGACGATGGCGGCAATCAGCCACACGGCGGGCGCCTGCCACGCCGTCGCCAGCGTCAGGCCGGCGAACGCCGCCACCGCGATCAACACCACGGCCCGCACGTAGCCGCGCCGGTTGCCGTGCACATCGGTATAGCGGCCGCTCCACACGCGGAAGATCATCGCGCCCAGCTGTACCGACGCCATCGCCACCGTGGTGCCGACGATGCCCACGCCGGCGAAATCGTGCAGAAACACCGTGGCGAACGTCAGCACGGCGAACTGCGGCGCGCACAGCAGGCCGATCGCCAGAACCATGCGCCAGATCGTCGGGTCATGCAGCGGCCCGGACGATGGCGAAGACGCGGGCGTCGCGGACGCAGCCGCGGCCGGCTGACCGGCTTCGTCGTCATCCGGGTCGAAAAGCCAGCGCCACGCCAGCAGCAGCGATACCGCGCACATCGCGGCCAGCACGCCGTACACCGCCCGGAAGCCGGCGGTGGAGGCCAGCCACGGCAGCAGCAAGGCGCCCAGCCCGCCGCCCATCGGCACTGCCGTCTGCCGGATGCTCATCGCCAGCCCGCGCTCGCCTTCCCGGAACCAGCGCATGATGGCGCGCCCGCTCGACCCGTTCACGCTGCCGCCCGCCAGCCCGACCAGCGCCATCGCCGCCAGCAGCCAATGGAAGGCGGGCACGTAGGCCGCGGACGGCACCATGAAAACCGCCATCGCCAGCAGCGCCGCGGCGGTAATCGACAAGCCGGTGAGCAGCACCGGACGGTCGCCCCAGCGATCGGTGGCCACGCCCCAGGGCAGCTCGGTCATCGCAACGCCCAGGCCCACGGCGCCCAGCGCCACGCCCAGCGCCGCGTCGTCCAGGCGATAGCCGGACCGCAGCCAGATCGCCGTGGTGGGGATGCCCGCCGCCGCGGCGGAAAAGCTGACATTGGCGACCACGCCGGCGGCCAGCACTTTCCAGCGGTGCCCGCGGTCGAGCACCGGGCCGGGACGGGCGGTCCCGGCCGGAGAGGCGTGACGCCGGGCAGGACGCCTGCCGGCCGGCTGCCATTCGGCGGCGGATGAGGCGGCGTTCCGCGCCGCCGCGGTCGCGGGCATGGCGCGCTTCATTGCAATTGCGGAAATCATCGCGGCACCTGTTGGAAAGAAGGAATGGCGCCAGTCTGACGGCTTTCGACCGTTCTGAAAATCGCATAATATTTGCGTATCGATTCGATAAAACAGGATGACCGCCATGCAGATCAACCTCGACATCGCCGCCTTGCGCACCCTGGTCATCGGCGTGGAACTGGGCAGCTTCGCGAAGGCGGCCGACCGCGTCGGCCGTTCCACATCCGCCGTGAGCGCGCAGATCCGCAAACTGGAAGAGCAGGCTGGCGCGCCGCTGTTCCGCAAGTCGGGACGCGGCCTGGCGCTGACCGATGCCGGCGAAGTCATGCTCGACTACGCGCGCCGGCTGGTGGGCCTGAACGACGAAGCCGCCGTCGCCACGCGGGGCTTGGACATGGCGGGCTGGATCCGCCTGGGACTGCAGGAAGACTTTGGCGAAACCATGCTGCCGCAGTTGCTGGGCCGGTTCGCCCGCGCCCACCCCAAGGCCCGCATCGAAGCCCGGGTGGCCCGCAATACGGAATTGCAGGAACGCTTCGACGCCGGCCAGCTGGACCTGGCCTTGCTCTGGGACACCACGGACCTGGACGGATCCAGGAGCCGCGCGGATCCCGCGGCGCAGGAAGGCATGCGCGAAGTCATCGCGCGCCCGCGCATGACCTGGGTGGGTTCGGCCGCCAATCGCTGGCGCGCCGATCGCGACGAGCCTTTGCCTCTGATCGCCTTCGATCGTCCCTGCCTGTTCACGCAGAGCGCGGCCGCGGCGCTGGACCGCGCGCGCATTCCGTGGCGCCTGGTCTTCACCAGCCCCAGCCTGAGCGGGCTCTGGGCCGCCACGGCCGCCGGCCTGGGCATCAACGTGCGCACGCCGTATGGCCTGCCGGCCACCGTGCGGGCGCTCGACGCCCGCGAAGCCGGCCTGCCCGTCCTGCCCAGCGTGCCGCTGGTGCTGCTCAAGCAGACCGGTGAGAACCGGGCGCTTGCCGACCGTCTGGGCGCGATGATGCGCGATCACATCGAGGGCGATGCCGCCGTCCGATTGCCCGTTGCCGCGTGAAGCGCACGGCCCGGCGCTCGCGGCCCGGCTTGCCGCGCAATCGGCTGCGCCCCAGCGGTACAACGGCGGGTACAACGGCGGGTACAACGGCGGGTACAACGGCGGTCATCGCGCCGGGCTATCATCGCCGTCGGCCGCCGCAGCGGCCCCGCGCCCGCCTCCTTCAAGAAGACCCGCATGTCAGTTGCCGACGTCCGCCCTGCCCCGCTTCACCCCATTTTGCAGCGCGTGCTGCGCGCGATACGGCGAGGCCGGGAACAGGGTTTCCACTTTCCCGGCAACTACCTGGGCATCTCTTTCGATCGCGTCAGCGTCGAACGCAGCATCGTCAGCCTGCGGGGCGACGGGCGCGCGCCGGACGGACTGGCGGACGGCACGGCGGTGGCCGTGCTGGCCGATCTGGCGCTGGCCGCGTCCGTACGCGCGGCGCTGCCCAGCGACACGCGGCTCGCCACGGTCAACATGCAGCTGCAACTCACCGGCGCGCCCTGCGACGCCCCGCTGCAAGCCGAGAGCAGTTTCCATGGCTACCTGCATGGCGCAGCGGGCCGGCAGGCGATCAGCCGGGTCACGTTGCGCAGCGGCGATCGCGAGATCGCACTGGGCGCCGCCACCTTCATGGTGCTGAACCTGCCGGCCGGCACGCCCATTCCCTTTCTTTCTCCCGCCGATCCCCGCGCGGACGATGCGCCGCTGCCCGACCCCGACCGCGACCTGGGCAAGGACGAACGCGCCATTTACGAACGCGCGCAAATGGCATTGGGCGACAGCGGCGCGGCGGGCGATTTCGCGCAATCGTTCTGGGGCTATCGCACCCAGCCCGGCCGCGACGGCGCGACCGGCACGCTGGCCAACGGCCCGCATATCGGCAATCGCGTCGGCCACGTGCAGGGCGGCGTCCTGCTGGGCTTCGCCCAGGCCACCGCGCGCGCCGCGCTGCCCGCCGGATGGATGGCGAGCAGCATGACGGCCAGCTACGTCAGTCCGGGCGAAGGCAGCGAACTGCGCGCGCGTGCCGAGGTGCTGCATCGCGGCCGCACCACTGGCGTGGTGCGCGTGACCGTCGCCACCGAAACCGGACGGCGGGTGCTGGAGGTGCTGACCACGCATTCGCTGGGCGCCCCGGCCGCCTGAGATGCCGCGCCGGTATCATTGAGCATTCCCCAAAAACGTCCGGAACTTCCGATGAAAATCGCCACTTTCAACGTGAACGGCATCAACAGCCGTCTGCCCAATCTGCTGCGCTGGCTCGAACAAAGCAAACCGGACGTCGTCTGCCTGCAGGAACTGAAGGCGCCGCAGGAAAAATTCCCCGAAGGCCCCATCCGCGATGCCGGCTACGGCGTCATCTGGCACGGCCAGAAAAGTTTCAACGGCGTCGCCATCCTGACCCGGGGCTGCGAGCCGGAGGAGTCGCGGCGCATCCTGCCGGGCGACGACGAGGACCTGCAAAGCCGCTATATCGAAGCGATCGTGCAGGGCGTGGTGGTGGGATGCCTGTATCTGCCCAACGGCAACCCCGCGCCCGGGCCCAAATTCGACTACAAGCTGAAGTGGTTCGACCGACTCATGGCGCACGCGGCCGGGCTGGTGGACAGCCCGCAGCCGACGGTGCTCGCCGGCGACTACAACGTCATGCCTGCCGAGATCGACGTCTACAAGCCCGAACGCTGGGTGAACGATGCGCTGTTCCGTCCGGAATCGCGCGCCGCGTTTCACAAGCTGATCGAGCAGGGCTGGACGGACTCGATCCGCACCCGTCATCCCGACGCGCGCATCTATACCTATTGGGATTATTTCCGCAACGCCTACGGCCGCGACGCCGGCCTGCGCATCGACCACCTGCTGCTCAATCGCGCGCTTGCGCCGCGCCTGGCGGACGCCGGCGTGGACCGCGACGTGCGGGGCTGGGACAAGCCGAGCGACCACGCGCCCACCTGGATCACGCTGGCGCCGGCTTGAGGGCAGCGCCCGGCGGTGTCAGGCGGTGTCAAGCGGCCAGGTGGTACAGGCAATCGCCCCGATGCGCCAGCGCCGGGAAACGCCGGCACGACACCACGCCGTCCGCCTGGAAGTACAAGGCTTCCGCGTCGCGCAGGGGATCGTCGTAGCGATGCAGATAGCCCGCCAACTGGCCGGCCCGCACTTCCTGGCCAGCCTCGGCCAAGGGCTCGAACAAGCCGTCGCAATGGGCGTAGATGCCTGCACGCGGACCCAGGGAGCGCAACAGCCGCGTCGGCGATGCCGCTTCGCAATCCAGGTCCGGCGCGATGCCGTAGTGGCGCAGCACCCGCCGCACGCCCTGTTCGGCCCGGCGCAGGCCGACGGGGTCCAGCGTGCCGCCCTTGCCCAGTTCGGTGGTCAACGCAGGCAGGCCGCGCTGCGCGGCGGCCGCATACAGCGTGGTGGCCCCGCCCCCGCCCTGCCCTGACGTCAGGATGCTGTATGGGGCGCCGAACACCTGCAGCAAGGTGTCGACCTGGGCGCGCTGCACGTCATCGCGGCCGTGCTGCGCCAGCGCGCAATGCGCGTAGTCCAGCGAACGTCCGCCGGAATGCAGGTCGATGACCAGATCGCTCAAGGCGAACAGCACGCTGCCGATGTAGTGCGCCAGCATCGCCGTCGGGCCGCCATTGGGGTCGCCGGGAAACAGGCGATTCAGGTTGCCTTCGTCCAGCGGCGATGCGCGGCGCCCGGCATGCACGGCCGGGAAGTTCAGCGCCGGAATCAGGATGACGCGGCCCCGCAGCTGCTCCGGCCGCAGGGCGCGCGCCAGCCGCAGCAAGGCCACCTGCCCCTCGTACTCGTCGCCATGATTGCCCGCGGTCAGCAAGGCCGTCGGTCCATCGCCGTTGCGTATGCAGACAATAGGGATCGCCACCGTGCCATACGCCGAGAAGTCGGTGGAGTGCGGCACGTGCAGGAAGCCCGACTGCTTGCCGCCGCGATCGAAATCCAGCGAGGTCCAGACCCGGCTGGCGGCCGGCGCAGCGGCAACGCTGGCAAGGCGATCACTGGATGCGGAATTGTTCATGCGATTCGTCCGTACGCCTGCGCCGCCATCGCGCGGCCGCCGGCACATTGAAGGGTTGCGGGCATCACAGCGCCCATCAGAGCAACTGGCCCAGGAACTGCCGCGAACGCGGATGCCGCGGCTGGGTGAAGAAGGTTTGCGGATCCGCCTCTTCCACGATGCGGCCCTGGTCCATGAAGATGATGCGATCGGCGGCGCTGCGGGCGAACCCCATTTCATGGGTCACGCACAGCATCGTCATGCCGTCGCTCGCCAGATCGGCCATCACGTCCAGCACTTCCTTGATCATCTCGGGGTCCAGCGCCGAGGTCGGCTCGTCGAACAGCATCACCTTGGGATTCATGCACAGCGCGCGCGCGATGGCCACGCGCTGCTGCTGGCCGCCCGAAAGCTGTCCGGGAAACTTGTCCTGCTGCTCCGGGATGCGCACGCGCGCCAGATAGTGCCGGGCAATGTCCTCCGCTTCGCGCCGCCCCATGCCGCGCGCCCGCGTCAGCGCCAGCGTGCAATTGCGCAGCACCGTCATGTGGGGGAACAGATTGAAGTGCTGGAACACCATGCCGATATCGCGGCGCACCTCGTGCAGCTTCGGCACGCCCTGGCCCAGTTCATGCCCGTTGACCACGATGCGGCCGGCCTGATGGGTTTCCAACTGGTTGATGCAGCGTATCAGCGTCGACTTGCCGGATCCCGACGGCCCGCAGATCACCACGTTCTCGCCGGACTGCACGGTCAGGTCGATATCGTGCAGCACCTGGAAGGCGCCGTACCATTTGCTCAAGCCCGTGATCTGCACCGCGGGCGCGACCGCCGGACTCTCCGCCGCCGCCCGGGCGGCGCCGTGCGATGGCTGCGTTTCGTTCCCGCGGCCGGCTTCGCTATGTGCTGTGGCGGTCATCGCTGTCCTATCCCCTTCATTGCCCGTATGCATTATGTCTTCACGTCCGTGCCTCACACCGGCGCTGCGCACGCCGCCCTAGCGCCGCGATGACGCCAGCAGCCGGTTTTCCAGCAGCCGCACCAGCTGGCCCATCGCCAGCGCCAACAGCAGGAAGATGGCGCCCACCGCCACCATCGGCTCCGCGTAGCGGAAGGAATTCGATCCCACCTCCAAGGCCAGCCCCAACATCTCCGGCACGGAGATCACCGCCAGATAAGGCGTGGCCTTCAGCGCCGAAATGAAGTAATTCCCCATGGGCGCGGCGACGTTGCGCAGCATCTGCGGCGCAATCACGAACCACATGACGTCGATGCGCCGCAGCCCCAGCGCCTTGCCGGCCTCGAACTGCCCCGTATCGATGCTGTCGATGCCGCCCTTGTAGACCTCGGCCAGATACCCGCTGTAGTAGATGGACAAGCCGATGATGCCCGATGTCATGGCGGGCAGCGTCAGCCCCGTGACCGGCAGCACGAAGTAAATGAAGTACAGCTGCACCAGCACCGGCGTGGAGCGGATCACGTCGATGACGAAACGCAGCACGTAGCGCATCACGCGGTTGGACCGGCGCAGCATCTCCAGCACGAAACCCAGCGCCGCCGCGCCCACGCTCGCCGCCACGGCGGCGAACAGCGTCGCGCCCAGACCCGACAGAATGACGGGCATCACCGACAAGGCGAAGTCAGGGTCAAATTTCACGGTTGCCCCTTTGCGCGATGCCCACGCGGTTCTCCAGCCATCGGCCCAGCAGCGTCGCCGGATAGCAGACGATCAGATAAGCCACCAGCAGCGCCGTATAGATGCCGATGGGGTTGTATGTGAGTTCGGCGATTTCCTTGGCCCGGAACGTCATATCGGTCAGCGTGATCAGCGAGACCACGGCGGTGCCCTTCACCAGCTGGATGAACTGGTTGACGAAGGTCGGCAGCATGGCCGCCAGCGCCTGCGGCAGCTCTATCGTCAGCAGCACGTCCAGACGACGCAAGCCCAGCGCCAGGCCGGCTTCGACCTGGCCCCGGTCCAGCGCCTGCAGGGCCGCCCGCACCGCCTGACTGCCGTAGCCGCCGATGTTCAGGCCCAGCGCCATCGCGCCGACCGTCATGCTGGAGAGCGTGATGCCGAAGCTCGGCAGCGTGTAATACAACATGAACAGCAGGATCAGCACCGGCGAACTGCGCCAGAATTCGATGACCGCGGTTACCGCGGCGCGCGTCCAGCCGCGCGTGAAGTACTGCAGCACGCCGAAGCACAGCGCAAAGGGCACGGCCCACAGCATCCCGTACAGCGTCACCAATGCGGTCACGCGCAAGCCCTGCAGGATGCCGGCCAGGATACCGGGAAAGTCCATGGTCGGTCGCCGCGGCGCGCTCAGTATTCGCCGGCGCAGACGCGGGCGGTGGTCACGGCCGACGGCGGCGCGTCATCCGGCGTGAACCCATAGCGTTCCATCAGCTTGCTCACGGTGCCGTCGGCCTTCAGCTTCGCCAGCTGCTTGTTGAAGAGATCGCGCAGGTCTTCGTCTTCCTTGCGGAAGGCGATGCCGGTGTACATGGCCGCCGGCACGCCGTTGCGGATCAGGCCCTGGAAGGGTCGCGCCCGCTCGACGCCTTTGACGTTGGGGTCCTGCAGCAGGGACACCACGCTGGGCGCGGACAAGGTCACCGCATCGACCCTGCCGGCGATCAGCGCGGACAGCTGCGACTGAGGGCTGTCAAGGAACACCATCTGGCTCGCCGGCACCCCGGCATCCTGCGCGTTCTTGGAGTTCAGGGTGCCGCGTCCGCCCGCCAGCCGCACCTTCGGGTTGGCGGCGATATCGGCGTAGCTGCGCAGCTTCAAGGGGTTGCCCTTGGCAACGATGAGCCCATCGCCCACCGCCAGATCCGGTTCGCTGAAGATCACCACCTCGCAACGCGGCGGCGTGATCGCGAGGCCCGAAGCCACCATATCGAAGCGCCGCGCCGTCAGGCCGGGGATCAGCGCACCGAATTCCGTGATGACGAAATTGATGTTCTTCACACCCAGAGGCGCAAAGGCTTCGCGCACCAGGTCGGCATGAAACCCCGCCGCCTTGCCGTCGGCATCGCGAAAGCCCCAGGGCGCGCGGTTATGGATGCCGATGGTCAACGTGCCCGACTCCAGGATGGCGTCCTTGGTCGACGCCGCCCCCGCCGCCGGCGCGAAGGCCGCGGCGCAGGCCGCCACGCCCAATGCAAGGAAACGGCCCAGCCAGTTCTTTTTGGTGTGATGCATCATGACTTCCCCTTGAAGTGTCAGTGCCAGGCGGGGATCGCGCTAGCGCGCCTGCCCCCGCGCCATCTCGCGCCGCAGCGCGGTGAAAAACCGGTCGATATCCTCGGCCAGATCGGTTTCGCTTTCGATGCCTACGCTCAGGCGCAGGACCAGATCGTCGCCTTCCCAACCCCGCACCGTGCGGTGCGCGCGCACCGGCATCGGCGCCGCCAGGCTGCGCGTGCCGCCCCACGATGCGCCGATCACGAAAATCCGCAGCGCATCGAGAGCCGCGGCCACGTGGGGCGCCGCGTCCGGCGTGAATACCACGCTGAACACCCCGCTCGCGCCTTGGAAATCGCGCCGCCACACCGCATGGCCGGGGGTTTCAGGCAATGCCGGATAGAGCACGCGCGCCACCTCCGGCTGCCGGCGGATGGCCTCGATCAGGCTGGCCGCCACTCGCGCGTTATAGGACATGCGCAGCGCCATCGTCTCCAGCCCGCGCAGCACCAGCGCGCAATCGTCCGCCGAAACTCCTGTGCCCTGCCGGCCCAGGAAGTTGCGCAGCCGGTCCGCCAGGGCGGCATCGCGTACCGTGATCGAACCCATGATGACGTCGGAGTGCCCGCAGAAGTACTTGGTGAGCCCCTCCACCACGATGTCGGCGCCATGGGCGAGCGGCTTGAAGTTCAGCGGCGTCGCCCAGGTGTTGTCGCAGCCCACCAGCGCGCCGCGCGCGTGCGCCAGCGCCGCGATGGCCGGCAGGTCCTGCACCTCCATCGTGGTCGACCCCGGCGATTCCACCCACACGAGCCGGGCGCGGCCGCCCATGCGGCGCGCCAGCGCATCGATATCCGTGGGGTCGTAATAGGCCGCCTCGATCCCCAGCCGCGCCAGGTCCTGGTCGGCGAAATCGCGCACCGGCGGATACACCGTGTCCGGAATCAGCACCTGGTCGCCGGTCTGCAGCAGGCAAAGCATCGCCGCCGTAATCGCCGCCTGGCCGGAGGGCGTCAGCAGGGTGCGGCGGCCCTGTTCCAGCTCGGTGATCTTCCGCTCCAGCGTGCGCGTGGTCGGCGTGCCGTACAGGCCATAGGAATAGCCTTCGCTCCCCCGCTCGCGGCGGGTCGCATAGGCATGGGCGTTTTCGAACGGAATCGTCGATGCCCGGTACACCGCCACCCCCAGACTGGCAAAGCCATCGTGGCTGACCGCCGGGGTGATCGCGCACTGGGTCCAATCGCTGTTCATTCGCGCCGCCTTTCTTATTCGTTGTTCAAGCCGCGAAAATTACTTGAAGGCGGGTATCCCGTCTAATATTCAAAAAGGCCGAGTCTATTCCTCCAGGTTATGGACTCGCGGACACATTGGGGGACTTCGCTGATGAACCTGCGGCAGATCGAGGCTTTCCACGCTTTGATGACCAACCACACGGCCTCGCGCGCCGCCGAAGTGCTGCGCATCTCGCAGCCCGCGGTCAGCAAGGCCATACAGGAACTGGAACGCAAGGTCGGCTTCCCGCTGTTCGAACGGGTCAAGAGCCGCCTGGTGCCCACCGCCGAAGCGCATCTGCTGCACAAAGAGGTGGCGCGCTGCTTCACCGGCATGGACCAGCTGCGCAACGCCGCCGCGCGCATCCGCGACTTCGGCGCCGGCGAACTCAAGCTCGCCTCGCTCGCCTCATTGAGCAATACGCTGGTTCCGCTGGCGCTGCGCGCTTTCCACCGGCGCCATCCGCAGGTGGCCATTACGTTCCAATCCCGCATGTCGTCCGAAGTGCGGGACCTGGTCGCGCAGGGACAATTCGATCTGGGCCTGGCGGCCGACGAAGTGGACCTGACCGGCGTCGATTACCGCGAATACGCCACCTACCGCGCGCACATCGCCCTTTATCCCGGCCACCCTCTGCAGAAGCGCGACAGGATCACGCCGGCCGACCTGCACGGCCAACCGTTCATTGCCCTGGCGCCGCAGGACACGACGCGCCGCACGGCCGACCAGATCCTGCGCGAACACGAATCCGAGCCGCAGGTCGTACTGGAAACACCGTTTTCCGCGACGGTGTGCGCCATGGTCTTGGCGGGATTGGGATGCGGCCTGGTCAATCCTCTGACCGCGCATCCATACATCGGGTCGGGCCTGATACTGAAGCCCTTCGCGCCCGCGGTTTATTTCCGGAGCTTGCTGCTCTATCCGGCCGACCGGCGGCCGTCCCGCATCGTGCGCGATTGCATCGCCGCACTGGATGCGGTTGCGGATGGGAAGGAACTGGGCTTGCCGCCGGCGGCGCGGCGGGGCTGATCGTTTGCGGCGGGGCTGATCGTTTGCTTATTCGTCCAAGTTTCGTTGGGCATGGCCGGCGCGCATCCTTACCGCCCCTTCGCCGGCCTGCCATACCGCAACATCACGCTGGCCGACCCCAGCACGTGCCCGCGCATTTCTTCGATCAACGCATCGCGCGTCAAGCCCGCCTTCAACGTACCGGGCTCGATATCGAGCGCGTATGCCTGGAAGATATAGTGGTGCGGCTTGTCGCCCATCGGCGGGCATGGGCCGTAGTATCCGGAACCGCGCGTACCGTTCACCCCCGATACCGCGCCCGCCGGGCCTTTGGTGCCGATCCCGCGGGGTAGCGATTTGGTGCTGGCGGGGATGTCGTAAAGCACCCAATGCACGAACCCCAGCCCCCTGCCGCCGTCCGGGTCGTACACGGTCACGGCGAAACTCCGGGTGCCGGCGGGCGGGTTGCCCAGCGTCAGCTCCGGCGAGACGTTATCGCCGCCGCACATCGCCCCCGCGCCGTCCTTGCCGTTGCCGGCATTCGCGCGGCTCAGGTTGCCGTTGTCGCGCAAGCCCTTGGCCTCCAGCGAGAACGCCGGCGGCGCCGCCCGTGCCGGCAGCGGCAGCAATGCGGAAAGGCATAGCGCGCCCGCCGATACGGCCGCGGCAGGGAAACGCATGGATCGGATCATCGGACGCTCCTCGTCGAGGAAAAGGACGGCGCGCGCCCGGATGGGGCAGTCGCCGTGAAGGATTGGATAAATCCCTTTTCGCCCTGCATGGTACCGGCGCCATGCGGCGCCGGCACGTATCCGAAAGGTGGAATTCGCAGCGAGGCCGGCGCCAGACGATGGATATCGCTGCCAATCCAAACGCCTCGTATCCCCGCTCAATGTCCCGTGGCAGGGTAATTGGGCCCGGGATCGCTGAAGCCGCCCATGCTCCAGGGATTCGCCGCGCCCGGATGGGGCGGGCCGGGATGATCGAAGCGCGGATCGCCGGCGCAACCCGCCATCATCAGGCACCCCAGGCAAACCGCCGCCGCGGCGCGCAGACGCCGGGCCGCGAAATGCCAGCCTGCCCCGCCCTGCCCATTTCCTTCCCTCCCACAGGCGCCACGACAAATGCTGCGGCTTTCATATCCGGACTTCATGATTGCTCCATTTTCGCTGTGATGCGGCCGTCGCGCCGCATGCAGACCGTTCGATGCCGTTCAAGCCCGCGCCTGCCGCGCCCGCTCGAAGATATCGACCCATGCGGCGTATTGTGCCGCGATGCGCTGTGCGGCTTCCTCGCGGCTGGCCTTGCCGGCCTCGTAGTCCGCCACCGCGTTGAAAAAGCTCGTCCGCCCGACTGCGAAGCCGATGAAGCCGGGCACCTGCGCGGCGGTTTCCAGCCAGCCGCGCACCTTGCTGTCGTCGGCGCCGCGGCCCAGGATGATGCAGCCGACGCGGTCGCGGCCATCGCGGCGCGCCTGCTGGACGACCCGTTCGCAGTCCTCGCGGCGGTCCAGGCCCTCGATCTTCCATACATCGGGTTCGACTCCGGCGCGCTGCAGGGCGTCCATGGCCTCGATCATCAACCTCGGCCGCAGACGCAAGTCGTACTCGTTCTTGTCGCCGTTGACGCTCTGCAGTTGTCCTTCCGTGGCAGGCACGAGCAATTCGAACATCAGGCGGCGCGCGGTGCGCCGGCAGTATTCCGACAGCTCGCGCAGGCGCGCGGCCTGACGCTCGTTCATGGCGTCGTCGTCGCCGGGGTTGTAGCGCACCAGCACCTTCGCGAAACTCGGATCGAAGGCCTCGATATGGCGGGCATAGTCGTCGCCGTACTCGAAGTGAAACTCGTCAGAGCCGCTGCGCTCCACTGACAGCGCCGTGACATAGCCCCGCCGGCGGGCGTCGCGCAGGATGGCGGCGCCAAACTCCTCGTCCACCAGCACGCCGGCGTTTTCCCTGGACACGCCGTTGGCGGCGGCCCGCAGGAAGCCCTCGTAGATCAGCTGCTTGCTGTCCTCCACCTTCGACTGCTGGCTGGCGTCCAGCGGCGGCGTGAAGTTGAACATCCCTTTGACGTACGAATTGCGGTGATCGAACGGCAGCAGATACAAGGCTTGGTCGTAACCGGTTTGCATGGCGGCCTCCTTGAAGGGAATGATCGCTCGTCCGACGACTATCCCGATCGTGCGCGGGGATCGACGTCGGCGAGATCTCCGATGTGGTCCAGCGTGATATCGGCTTGCTGCCCGGCGGGAATACCGGGCGCCGTGGCATAGTGACCCTGCCGCACCCAGACCGTGGTCACGCGGTCGCCCCATCGCGCCTTGATGGCGGCGAGCACGCGCGGCTTGTCGTCGACCATTACATACCGTGGCGCGGGGTGCGCGCGCGCGACCTGGTCCAGCATTTTTTCCTTATGGATATGGATCAGCACGCGGCCTTCGACGGCGCGCCATAGCCCCGCGCCGCGAATCTTGTGCGGCTGGAAGACCACATCGCCATCGGAAAGAATGACCGCGCCCGGCGCCCGCGCGAGCACCTGATCCACGCCCGGATAGACGTTGCGGGCGAACGGGTACTCCAGCAGGAAGCTCGACACGTCCATCAGCTCGCCGTCGTTGACGCCCGGCTCGCGCAGCGCCTGCAGGCTGCCCAGATAGTCGGAATAGCCCAGCGCCGTGCGGCGGCGTTCATAGATGTCCCAGTAACGGTCGCGCACGCCGGCGCCCAGCCGATCGCGCAAGCGCTCGCCCAGGTCTTCCTTCATGCGGTCGTTATCGAACAGAGTGTTGTCGACGTCGAACAGGAACAAGGGCTGGTCGCGCATGGGGCCGGATCCTCCCGTGCCGTGGCTGGCGGCGCGGCGGCGGTGCGCCGCCGCGCTGTGCATGGGCCATGGTAAGCCCATGCCTGCGATGCGGCAATCGCGGATGGCGACGACGGCGGCACGGGCGGGGCGCCCGGCGTGGCAACCACCGTGAAATGTCGCCCACGATGCCGTACAGTGGCGCGACGACATCCAACCGCTACGGGGAGACGCTCATGACCACGCCGCCTGTCCTCAACATCGCCGACGCGCAATACGTCGATCTGGCCGATCTGTCGCGCCAATACGGCTCCGAGCTGCCGGCGGAACGCTATGGCGGGCGCATGGCGCCGATCGGCCGCATGCTGGGCGCGAGCCGCCTGGGCTACAACGTGACCGAGATCGCGCCGGGCAAGCGCGCCTTTCCTTTTCATTGCCATCGTGCCAACGAAGAAATGTTCTTCGTGATCGAAGGCCATGGCGAACTGCGCTTCGGCGACGCCCGCCATCCCGTGCGCGCGGGCGACGTGGTGGCCTGTCCGGCGGGCGGCCCGGAAACCGCGCACCAGCTCGTCAACACCGGCGAGGCGCCGCTCAGGGTGCTCGCCGTGAGCACCATGAACGCGCCCGAGCTATGCCACTACCCCGACTCGGGCAAATTCTCGGTGCTGGATCCGGCGGGCGGCTTCGCCTACGTCGGCCGGCAGGCCGGCACGCTGGACTATTGGGACGGCGAATAGGCAGCGGCCTCAGGCGAAACGCACGCTGATGCTGCCCAGGGGCCCGTAGTCGGCGTGGATGACGTCGCCCTTGGCGACGGCTACCGTGCGCGTGAACGAGCCGGCAAGAATGACGTGCCCGGCTTCCAGCGTGGTTTCGAAGACGGCCAGCTTGTTGGCCAGCCAGGCAACGCCCATGGCGGGATGTCCGAGCACCGCGGCCGACACGCCCGATTCTTCGATGACGCCGTTCTTGAACAACAGCGCCCCCACCCATCGCAGGTCCACGTCGTCGGGGCGCACCGGCCGGCCGCCCATGATGACGCCCGCGCAGGCGGCGTTGTCCGCGATGTTGTCCACGATCCGGCGCGGATACTTGCTGCGGCCGTCGATGAGTTCCAGCGCGGGTACGACGTAATCGGTGGCATTGAGCACATCGACCAGCGTCACGCCCGGCCCGCGCAGCGGCCGGCCCAGCACGAAGGCCAGCTCGACTTCCACGCGCGGCACGATGTAGCGGCTGGCATCCAGCGTGTCGCCGTCGTTGTGGAACATGTCGTCCAGCAGATGGCCGTAGTCGGGCTCGTCGATGCCGACCGTGCTTTGCATGGCCTTGGACGTCAGGCCGATCTTGTGGCCGCGCAGGCGCGCGCCGGCCGCCATGCGGGCGGCGATCACCTCTTTCTGGATAGCGTAGGCGTCGGCGATCTCCAGGCCGGGAAAGGTCTGGTCAAGCTGCGTTACGGGCTTGACGCTGCGCTCGGCTTCGAGCAGCAGCCGCGCTGCGGCCTTGTGCGCTTCGGTGGTCAGCATGATGCGGCTCCCCGATCGTCCGCGACGATATTGGACAGCACCCCGATGCCCGGCACTTCGACCTCGACGCGGTCGCCCGGCCGCAGAAAGCGCGGGGGATCGAAACGCACGCCCGCGCCGACCGGCGTTCCGGTGGAAATGACGTCGCCGGGCCGCAGCGTCGTCCAGAGCGAGATGTAGTGGATCAAGTGGCGGAAGCTGAACATCAGGTTGGCCGTCGTATCGTGCTGCCTGACTTCGCCGTTGACGCGCGTGGTCACCGTCAACGCGTCATAGCCGTCGAATTCATCGGCGGTGACCAGCCATGGCCCCATCGAACCGCTCGCGTCGAAGTTCTTCCCCTGGGTAACGTTGAATTTGCCGTGGCGGACCCAGTCGCGCACGGTGCCCTCGTTTGCGCAGGTCAGGCCGGCGATGTGCGATTCGGCATCGGCCTCGGCAATGCGCCGCCCGCCCTTGCCGATGACAATGGCAATCTCGCCCTCGTAGTCCAGCTGTTCGGATTCGAGCGGGCGGACCAGCGCCTGCCCATGGCCGACGAACGATCCGGGAAAGCGCGGGAACACGCTGGGATAAGCGGGCGGCGCGCTGCCGTCCTTGTATTCCTCGTTGCGCTTGCCGTAGTTCACGCCCACGCAGATGATTTTCTCCGGATGCGGAATGGGCGGCAGCAAGGCCACGTCCGCCAGCGCGTAATCGGGCGCCGCGCCGGCCAGCGCGCGGATGCGCGGCAAAGCGTCGGCCTGCAGCGCATCGCGCAAGGTCGCGATGCCTTCGCCCAGACGGCCGGACAGATCGACGATGCCGTCGCCGGCCACGACGCCGAAGCGGTCTCCGCCGCGGGCGCGAAAAGAGACGAGTTTCATGCGTCGAATCCAAACAGTCGGGCGGGGTTGTCGACCAGTATCTTGTGCAGCGTGGCGTCGTCCCCGGCGTAACGGAACAACTGGTCCACCAGGCGGCCCTCGTCCGGCGGCTGCTTCACCGAAACGGGATGCGGCCAGTCGCTGCCCCACACCACGCGGTCGGGCGCGGCCTCGATGCAGGCACGCGCGATCGGCAGCACGTCGTCCCACGGATACCCCTGGCGAGACAGCTTTTCGGTGAGCGATAGCATCACCCAGAAATTGCCGCGCTTGAGCAGTTCGACGAGCTTGCGCAGCGTGGGGTCGGCGGCGCCCCTGGCGGGATCGGCGCGGCCCATGTGGTCGATCAGCACCGGTATTTCCAGTTTTTCGAACTGCGCCACCTGCTCCATGATGCCTTCGGGCTCCGGCTGGAATTTGGCGTACCAGCCCAGCTCCCGGATGCGCCCCAGGGCGCGGTCGAACTGTGCGGGGCCCATGACGATGCCCAGCGCCTGGCGCGTGAAGCGCGCGCCGCGCACCCCGGCGTCATGCAGCCGCGCGATGTAGGCATCGTCGCGCTCCAGCAGCACGGCCGCATTGGCGCAGCCGCGATAGCCGGGACCGGCCGCGGCCAGCCCGTCGAGCACGACCTCGTGGTCCGCGCCGTAGGTGGTGGCCTGCACGATCACGCCGCGCTCGATGCCCAGCGTGCGATGCAGGCGCAGCGCGACATCGATAGTGGCCGTCGGCATCTGGTAGGCCGCGCCGGGCCGCACCGGGTACTTGTCGACGGGACCGAACACGTGGAACTGGCTGTCGCAGCTGCGCGGCGGCGGCATGCGGACGGGCGCCGTGGGATTGGGGTGGAATGGCTGGTAGTCGGGCATGTGGTTCCGGCGGGGTACGGGCAGTGATCAGGCGATGACGGCGATGAAGTCGCACTCGATGAGCTTGTCGCCGTCCAGGTCGGCCTGCATGGTATGGCGTGCCGGCCGGGACGCGGAATCGGGGAAATACTTCCGCCACACCTCGTTCAGCGCGGCCCGCTGCGAACGGTCCTTCATCCAGACCGTTATCTTGATGATGTCTTCCATCGAGCCGCCGCCCGCCGTGACGATGCGTTCGACGTGGTCGAACATCAATCGGCACTGCTCCGCCAAAGTCTTTCCGTACGCGCCGGTGGCAGGGTCCGTGCCCTGGATGCTGCCGGAGTACATCATGTCGCCGATGCGACAGGCGGCGGGAATGGGGTTCTTGTGGCTGAACCCTTCGGTATAGACGCTCACACGTGCCATAGCGGTCCTCAATTGGCTGTTATGCCCGCGTTCTTGATGATCGGCGTCCAGCGGGCGTCTTCCTTGGCGAGATAGTCATGAAAAGCCTGGGGGCTGCTGCCGCGCGCCTGCGCGCCCAGCGCATCGAAGCGTTCGACGACGTCCTTCTGCTTGAGAATCTTCTCCAACGCCTGGCTGAGCCTTTTCACGATGTCGTCAGGCGTTCCCTTGGGGGCCAGCAAACCGGTGAATGTGGATGCCTCCATGCCCGATACGCCGGCTTGCGCGAAGGTCGGCACATCCGGCAGCGCGGGCAGGCGTTCGCTCGTCGTTACGGCGAGCGGACGCAGCTTGCCGTCCTTGATGTAGGGCAGCGACACGGATAGCTGGTCGAAGTTGAAATCGACCTGGCCGCCCAGCAGATCGGTGGTGGCCGGCGCGTTGCCCTTGTAATGGGCCGTGGTCCAATGCGCGCCGGTCAACGATTGCAGCAGCTCGCTGACCAAATGGTTCGTCGTTCCGGCCCCGGGCGAAGCCATGGTGAGCTTGCCGGGATCCTTGCGCGCCATGGCAAGCAGCTCCTGCACGCTCTTGACCGGCAACGAAGGCTTGACCTGCAGCACCAGCGGGGTGAAGGAGACGGAGCTGATCGGCACGAAGTCCTTGTCCCAGCGATAGGAGGCGCGGCCGAAGATGACCGGGCTGAACAGCAGCGGCCCGTTTGCGGCCAGGAACAGGGTGTAGCCATCGGGCGCGGAACGCGCGACGTCCTCCGCCGCGATCATTCCGCCGGCGCCGCCCTTGTTGTCCACGATGAAGGGCTGCCCGAACGCCGCCTGCAGACCCGGTGCGATGATGCGCGCGGCCACATCGACATTGCCGCCGGGGGGATAGGGAACGACGATGCGGACAGGCTTTTGCGGCCAGTCCGCTGCCTGGACAGGAGCCGGGCACGCGGCGGCCAAGGCGGCAGCGGCTGCCAGCACCGCGAGCGATCCAGGGATCAGGCGCTTCATGGTTATGCGGTCTCCATATGGTTCTACGTTGTGGTTCTACGTTGTGGGCGCACTGTAGCGGCGAGGCGATCCCGCAACAACGAATTTCGGCGTAAAAAGTCCAATAGTCGGACTGCACGTAGCACCGTTTTGAATAATGGCGGCGGCACACCAGGAGTATCATTGTTCCCAGTTTACGGACGATTTTGCGTTTTTACCGTTCCAGGGTTATCCCGAAGACGCGACGACAGAATCCAAAAAAGTCCATGTATTGAACTATTTTTTTGATTTTTGTCGGCGCGCCTGCGGCGCGCCCTTCCCCTCCATCACCCTGCCGAAAGAGGCGCGCCCATGCAGATACGCTCGGAAGAGATGAACCCCGAACAGACGTACAGACTGATGAGCGGCATCGTCGTGCCCCGCCCCATCGCCTGGATCAGTACCGTGAACGAAAACGGGGTCGTCAACCTGGCGCCCTTCAGCTGCTTCACCTTCGTTTCCAACAAGCCGCCGATGCTCGGCATCAACATCGGCCGCAAGGCCGGCGCCCGCAAGGACACCGCGCGGAACATTCACGCGTCGGGGGAGTTCGTCGTGAACATCGGCGACGAGACCATGCTGGACGCCATTCATCTGAGCGCGGTCGAACATCCGCCCGAAGTCAGCGAAACCGATCTCCTCGGCCTGCGGGTGGAACCGAGCGTCGGGATCGCGCCGCCGCGCCTGCGCGACGTTCCCATCAGCATGGAGTGCCGGGTGCATCGCGTCATCCCCTTCGGCGATACGGGAGCGGAGTTCGTCGTGGGCGAGGTAGTGGTCTTTCATGTGCGCGACGGCCTGATGCATGACGGCAAGATCGACACGGCCAGCTTGCGGCCGGTCTGCCGCATAGGCGGCCCCAACTACGCGCAGCTCGGGCCCATCATCACCAAACGCGTGATTGCGCAGACGCCCAAGACGGTGCTTGGCGAAGGCAGGCCAGCATGAGCCGGCGTCCGCGCGATGCCGGCGCGCCCCAGGACGACGACGCGAACGCGTCGGCGGGCAGCCAGACCGTCAGCCGCGCCATGCTCCTGTTGCGGATGGTCGCCTGCGGCCAGGAGCGCGGCGTCAGGCTGACCGACCTCGTCGCAATGACCGGAATGAACCAGCCGACGGTGCACCGCCTGCTGCAGACGCTGGTGCGCGAAGGCGCCATCGAACAGAATCCGGCGAACCGCCATTACCGCATCGGCCCCGAGATACCGGTGCTGGCCCTGGCCCGCTCGCACCGCTTCCCGCTTATGCCGCAAGCGGAGCCTTATCTGACCGACCTTGCTCAGCAAGTGGGCGACACGGTCTTCCTGAGCGTGCGCCATGGCACGGATTCGATATGCGTCGCGCGCAAGACTGGCCACTACGCGATCCAAGTCCTGTCCATCGAAGTCGGCGTGCGGCGGCCGCTGGGCATCGGCGTCTCCGGTATCGCGATGCTCTCCTGCATGCCGCCGGACCAAAGCGATGCGCTGATAAACGCGAACGCGCGCCGCATTGAAGTGCTGAAGGAGAATCCCCATGAAATCTCGCGGCGGGTCCAGGTCGCGAGGGAGACCGGCATTGCCCATGCGCCGCAGGGCCTGATGCCGGGCACCAGCGCGGTGGCCGTTCCGGTGCGCGGCGTGGACGGACAGGCCCTTGCCGCAATCACCATCACCGCCATCGCGGAACGCCTCAATGAACGCCGGCTGCCGCAGGTCGTGGCGCTGATGCGGGAGCGCGCGCTATGGATGGTGCGGCGGCACGCCGAAATGGATCACGTGGCGTGACGGCAAAAGGGCCCGCGCAAGGCGGGCCCTTTCCTGTGTGATTCCCGGCTTGCCGGCGCTGGCCGGCGGAGTCCCGGCGTGCGCCGCCGGCCGGCTTTTACGCCGCCGGGCGCGCCAGCGCGGCCAGGCCGCGCACGTCCGCCGCCTTCGCCAATTGCCAGCAGGCGTCGATCAGCTTGCGGGTCTGGTCCGCGCCCAGGATGGGGTCGGACATGCCGCTGAACTTGGCTTCGAGATCGGCGTCGCTCATCGGCCGCTGCAGCGATCCGATGGCATGCTCCACGAAGATGTGCACCTTGCTGCCGTCCTTCAGGGTGGCAACGGCATCCACGCTCGCCTCGTCGATCGCGTCGTCCACGGTTGCCACGACTTTGCGGCGCACGTCCACCACGTCAGGGCGGTTGACGATGTCATCCGCGTATTCGTCTTCCGACGCGCGGCCGAAGATGAGCCCGGCGGCGCAGCCGTGGTACACGCTGAACTTGCCTTCCAGCCCGTCCACCGGTTCTTTCTTGCCGGTCAGTTCCAGCACCAGCGAGTGAACGCGCAGATCGATGCGGGCCAGGTTTTCCGGCGTCACACCCTTGGCGCGCAGTTGCACGCACGCGTCGATGCTGGGGTGGATCACGATGCCGCAGGCGAAGGGCTTGTAGGCGTTGAACGAAATCTCGAAGCGTTTGCCGAGTTGGTCCGTGATCTCGTTCCAGTCGAACTTGGTCGATACGACCTGGGCGAAGCCGCGCGGCGCCTCGATGGCGCGCTTGCTCGACGTAAAGCCCTCGCGCGCCAGCAAGGCCGCCATCAGCCCGGCCTTGGCGGCGCCGCCAGGATGGAAGGGCTTGGTCATGGTGCCGAACTGCTCGCGCAGGCCCACCGGCTGCGAGGCCGCAATGCCCAGCGCCATCTGCGTCTGGTCCACGCTCAGACCGAGCAGGCGCGCGCATGCCGCCGCCGCCCCCAGGCCGCCCGTGGTGCCGGTAATGTGCCAGCCGCGGTCGTAGTGATGCGGGTAAAGCATATTGCCGACGCGGCACGAGACGTCGATGCCCAGCACCACGGCGTCGATGATCTGGCGCCCGCTGGCGCCGGTAAGCTCGGCCAGCGCCAGCACCGCCGAGCACACCGGGCCGGCCGGATGAATGATGGTCTTCAGGTGCGTGTCGTCGAAGTCGAAGGTGTGCGACGTGATGCCGTTTATCAGCGCCGCGCTGGCGATATCGACGCGCTCGCCCCGCCCCAGGATGGTCGCCTGGGCGGAGGGCTGCAGCGCCTGGACGGCGCGCAGCGCCGCCAAGGCCGCTTCGTGGCGGGACGCGCCCACCGCGCAGCCCAGCCAGTTCATGAAAGTGCGATGGGCCTCGTGCTCCACATCGTCGCCCCAGCCGCGGGAGGGGTGGTTCACGACATGTTCGGCAAGTGTGCGGGTCACCGGCGGCGCATTGCGGTCGGCTTCGATCTTGGTGTTCAGGGCCATGGGGTCTCTACATTGAAGGGTTGGAAATCAGCGGGCGCAATACCCGCGCGCAATCAGGCGTCCAGGCGGATATTCTGCGCCTTGGCCAACTGGGACCAGCGTTCGAAGTCCTTGCGGACGTAGGCGGCGAACTCGGCGGGCGACATGGGCATGGGGATAATGGCCTCGGTGTCCAACTGTTTGGTCAAGGCCGGGTCCTTCAGCACCTTGTTGAGCGAGCTGTTCAAGATCTGCACCACGCCGCCGTCCATGCCGGCCGGGCCCGAGACGCCATACCATTGCAGTACGTCGTCGAAGCCATCGAAGCCCAGCTCCTTGAAGGTCGGCACGTCGGGAAAGCCGGGATTGCGGCGATCGCCCGTCAGGGCAATGGCCCGCACGCTCCCCGCGCGCAGATGCGGCACGGCAGCGGCCAGCCCGGGGAACATGGCTTGGGTCTGCTGGCCCAGCAGGTCCGTGAAAGCCGGCGCAATGCCCTTATAGGCGATGTGCACCATTTTCGTGCCCGCCTGTTGCTGCAGCAGCTCCATCAGCAGGTGGGTCAGCGAGCCGGCGCCCGCCGAACCGTAGTTCATGGTGTTGTGCGCCTTGGCGTACGCGATGAACGCTTTCAGGTTATCGATGGGCAGCCTGGCGTTCACCACCAGCACATTGGGCGTGCCGCCGATCATGCCGACGGCGGTGAAGTCCTGCACGGGATCGTAGGGCACCTTGCGCGTGGCGGGGCTCGTACCCAGCGTGGCGACGTAGCCCTGCATCAGCGTGTAGCCATCGGGCTTGGACCGCATCGTTTTCTGGCAGGCGATAACGCCGCCGCCGCCGCTCTGATTTTCCACGACGAAAGTCGTGTCCAGCGCCTTGCCCCAGGCGCTGGTGGTGGCGCGCCCCACATAGTCGCTGCCGCCGCCGGGCGCAACGGGCACGATGTAGGTGATCGGGCGATCGGGAAACTTCGGTTCCGCGAAAGACAGATGCGGCAGGCTCATCGCGGCGGCGCCCGCGCCAAGCAGGAAGGAACGGCGGTTCATGTATGTCTCCTCTTTGTGGTGGATGGGTGATTCGTGCGACGCAAGTCCGCTGGCGGCGGGCGCGCTCCTCCACGCGCCGCCTGACGATCCGGCCGTCATGCATGCCGGCGTCGTCCCGTCGCGGCAGCCGGCCTATGGCCGCCCGCCGCTACATCGCGGACAGACGGTCGTGCGCATTGATCACGTGATGCGCCAGCAGCTCCGCGCAATAGTTGGCATGCGCGATGGTCGTGGACTCGCGCAGCGCCTTGACGATCTGTTTGTGCTCGGCGTTCGATTGCTCGCGGTGTTCCGCGGTGGACAGGTTCTTCAGGCGGGCAAGATGCAGCTTGTGGATCACCTCCCGATAGGTCTTGGCGATCTCCCGATTCCCGGCGTATTCGATGAACAACCAGTGAAAGCGCAGGTTTTCCCGGTAGTAGGCCTGCGGATTCTGGTCGCGGATGGCCGCGTCCATCGCCTGCGTGCACGGCTCCAGCGCCGCGACCAGTGCCTGGCGGCGGGCATCGGGAAGCTGTGAGGCCATGCGGCCGGCATGGCTGTCGAGCAGCGACCGGAATTGATAGAGATCGCGCACCTCCTCGTCCGACAGCTCGCGCACGTAGACGCCTGAATGCTTGCGCGATACCACCAGGCCGGAGCTTTCCAGCTCACGCAGGGCTTCGCGCACGGGAACGCGCGACACCTTCAGCCGCTCCACCAGTTCCGATTCGCGCAACGCCTGGCCGGGCGCGAACTCGCCGGCCAGGATCTGGTTCAGCAACTGGTCGCGGACGAGCTTGCCAAGGGAGGTGTTCTTGATTTCCTCGAAGGTCTCCTGACCCACGGGAGGGGAAAGCCAGTCCATTCCGCGCCTATTTTTGTCGGTTGTCTAATCGTATACGATTATACAAACACGGCGCCGAGATGGACGGACGGAGGTTTCAGGGATTACCCGGGCGAGCCGGGGCGCCGGGGACCGGCATCCCCATGGACCCATCCAACGGCAGGCCCGCTGCTACGCCGCGATGGCCTCTTCTTCCCCGCGCCGCGCGCGCGCATCCGCCGTGACGCCGGGCCGGATCACGCGCAATCGGTGACCGTCCGGATCCAGGGCCACGAAGGTCCGCCCGAAATCCATATCCGTCAGCGGCTGCACGATAGGCAGCCCCCGCCCTTTCCAGTCGGCGTACAGGGCGTCCAGGGTCGCGTCATCGCTCACTGGTATGCCCAATTCGCTGCCGCCCCCGCGCGCAATGACGGATGGCGCAGCATCCCGGCGCGACCACAAGGCCAGCTGGATCCCCGAAGACAAGGCAAACCGCGCGAATGTGCGAGACGCCTCCACCGGCTTGCAACCGAGCAGCGACGCGTAGAACGACGCGCTGGCAACGGGGTCCTCGACGAAAAGCAAAACGGTATTGGGATGATGCATGGCTTATTCCTTATCCAATTTTGCGATGCCGGCCGGCCCGGCGGCCGGACGCACCGGATGCCAACGGGTGCGAAACCGGACTGCCGTCAGGCACGGCCGGCGGGATTGATGCGACATCGAAGGCGCGGCGCCCGCGCGCAAGGATGCCGCGGCGTACGCAGGGCGTGTGCACATGCGGGCAATGCCGGCGGATCAAACGGGATGGAGGGGCCGGACAGGCTGGAAGGACTGCACGGCCGACGAGACGCCGGCACTGCCGCATGCGCGCCGATCGGCAGGCGCCGGATCGGGCGTGACGTTCCGGTGGGCGCCGCGGCGCGCCCCAGGCTTGGCGAGGGCCTTGCCGGCGGCAACGCGCGCAGGCGGGGGGAGTCCTCGATCACGGAAAGGATTATGAAGCGGCGGGCCTGAATCCGGATGCCTATTTCCACGCGTTTTCTGCCAAAAAGTCCAAACCTGCGGCGCGGCATGCATCGGCCGTCCGTTGCGAGACCACAGGCTAAAACCTCAACTAAACTTGAGGTCAAGCGGCGACTGCGACGCCGCCGCCACGAACGGCGGCTGCAGCGGCCCCGCCGCCGCGAACAGGAGACGTGATGACGCGCGCAAATGAAGAAAACCGGGACTTTCCCCGTCCGCTCACCCGCCATGAGGCCGCCCTGCATCAAGCAGGCATCAAGCCCATGCTTTCCGTGGGCGAGCTGGCGCGCCGCAGCGGCGTGGCGGTCTCGACGCTGCATTTCTACGAGCGCGAAGGGCTGATCGAAAGCGTGCGCACGTCCGGCAATCAGCGGCGCTATGCGCGCGGCGTCCTGCGGCGTGTCGCGCTGATACGCGTTGCCCAGCACGTCGGCATCTCGCTCGCGGACATCGCAGCGGCGCTGGCGACGCTGCCGCCCGGCGGCGCGCCCACCCGCGCGGACTGGCAACGATTCTCGGCGCAATGGCGTGCGGACCTGGATGCGCGCATCGCGCAGTTGAAACGCCTGCGCGACATGCTGGACGACTGCATCGGCTGCGGCTGCCTGTCCATGGAGGGCTGCGGCCTGCGCAATCCCGCCGACCGCCTGGCGCAGCAGGGCGCGGGACCGCGCCGCCTGCTGACGAGCGCCGCGCGGACGGTCAGGCGAACCGCCTGACCTGGCGCGTACCGACCGCCGCGATGGCGCCCATGATCAGGGCCACAGCGCCCAGCGCGGCCTGCAGGCCGGCCTGGTGCGTGATGGCGCCGATGATCGCCGGGCCCAGCAGCATGCCCGCATAGGCGCAGCGGGCGATCGCCGCCACCCCCTGCGCGGCGCTCATGCCGGGCAGCCGGGCGCCGGCCAGGAAGAAGAAAGGCATCAGGTTCGCGACCCCCAGGCCCATCACGAAAAAGCCCAGCAACGTCCATAGCGGCCACGGCATGCCGACGGCAAGGGCGATGCCGGCGAACCCGAGCCACCCGCTGATCGCCAGTGTGCGGCCATCGCCGATCCGGCGGCGCAGCGGGTCGGCGGCGAAACGTCCGCATGCCATGCCCGTGGAAAACGCCGCATAGCCATACCCCGCCAGCTGGGCGGCCGCGCCCGCCACGTCGCGCAGGTACACGCTGGCCCAGTCATACATCGCCCCTTCGCAGATCAGCCCGAGGAAAGCGAAAAAACCGAGTATCCACAACGCCGCGCGGGCCGTGCTGCGGCGGGCCGGCATGGAGCCGGCGCGCCGGCCGCCGCTTCCGGGTTTGCGCTTCGCGTCCGGCCGGCCATGGGCCTCCCGTACGGCCTGCGCCCCCGGCGTGTCGTCGATCAGATACCGCCTGCCCAGGGCAATGGCGAGCAAGGTCACCAGGGCCGTTCCCGCGACATGCGCCCAGGACGGCAAGCCGCCCAGCGCAATCGCGCCGCCCACGCCGGCGCCGACCATGCCGCCCAGGCTGAACATGCCGTGCAGGGTCGACATGATGGGCTTGTGCGAGCGCCCCTCCACCGCGGCGGCCTGCACGTTCATGGTGACGTCGAAGCCGCCCATTCCGATGCCCAGCACGATGAGCAGCGGCAACAGGGCGGCATAGCTGGGCATGAACGGGATCAGGCCGGTCGCGACGGCATACACCACCCCGCTGATCACCAGCGCACGCGCACTGCCCGCGCGCGTGGCCCAGCGGCCCACGGGCCCCATCGCCACGATGGCGCCGCCCGCCACTGCGAGCATGGCGAACGAGAGCACGAAATCCGATATCCCGAAGCGTGTCTTGATCTCGGGTATCTGCACGCCCCAGGCGGCGAACGATGCGCCGTTGACGAAAAACTGCGCCATCACGGCGCGCGTGGCCCGGCTCAAGTCCCGGGCGGAATTTGCAAACGCCGCCTGGCGGCGCTCCAGCTTCAGCGATTCCGACATAACAACTTATTCACCTGATTCGAATGGCCAATGACGGAACGGCGCGATGCCGCCCCGCCAGGATCCGCGCGGGGGCGCAATCCACGTTCCAGCCGGCGACTTCATCCGCCCTGCCGTCCCGCTGCATCGACGAGGCCGGCCGGCGGCGCGTCCGCGAGATCCGGGACGAGGCGCTTGCCGAAGCCAGCCACATCGTCCGGGCCGTATCCCAGATGCCGGTAGAAGGCATGGACCGCGGCATTATCGCCGCGCTCCGGCAGATCGATCCTGGGGCGCCGGTTTGCACCAGCCAGGACGCGTGCGCCGGGCGCGGCGCGCGGGTACGGCGTTTGCCTCAGGGCGCCCTGCCTTCACGACGGCCCGCGACACGAGCGCCGGACAAGGGCCACGACAGAGATATCGGCAACGAGATATCGGCAACCTCAACCTGCACCCATCATCATGTCCAGCGACAGCGCCGCCGGCGGCAATTCTCCCCATCTCTCCGAGGACGAACGCGAGCAGGCCGCCGACCATTCGACGCCGCACGCGCTGGTCATACATGAGGTCGTGCGCGAGGACGGCGAAGCGGCATTGCGGCGGCCGGCCGCGGCGCTGGCGTGGTCGGGACTGGCGGCCGGCCTTTCCATGGGGTTTTCCTTCCTTGTCCAGGCGGTGCTGTCCGCCGGGTTACCGGAGACGGAATGGCGCCATCTGGTCGCCGGGCTGGGCTATTGCACCGGCTTCGTCATCGTCATCCTTGGCCGACAGCAGCTGTTCACCGAAAGCACGCTGACGGTGGTGCTTCCGGTCCTGATGCACCGGAACGCCGCCACCCTGGCTTCGGCGTTGCGGCTATGGGCGGTTGTGCTGGCGGCGAACGTGGCCGGGACGTTTGCTTTCGCGGCGCTGCTCACGGTGCCGGACGTGTTCCAGCCCAGTGTCGTCAAAGCCCTGGACACGCTGTCCCTGGAGCCCATGGCGCACGGCTTCTGGTCGACGACCCTGCGCGCGGTGTTCGCGGGATGGCTGATCGCCTTGATGGTGTGGCTGCTGCCAAGCGCGCGGTCCGCACGCCTGCTCACCGTTCTGCTGATCAGCTATGTGGTGGCGGTCAGCCGTCTGTCGCATATCATCGCCGGTTCGGTGGAAGCGGCCTACGCGGTCCTGGCTCACCATGCGCCGGTGCGGGACTTCCTGCTGCGCTTTTTCGCGCCGACATTGCTGGGCAACATCATCGGCGGCGTGTCGCTGGTCGCCATGGTCAACCATGCCTCCGTGGCTTCGGAGATCGAGCACCGCGGCTGAATCGTCCCGGCGCGGCCGTGGCGCCGCCGTGTCACGACATTGCGGGGCGCAATGGGGCCGCCGCGGCCTTCAATGCATCGAACTCGTGCGGATCGTGGCTGCAGCAGATGGTCACCTGCCCCGAATGTTCGCGCCGCAGCTCGCGCAGCCGGGCCTGGTTCTGGAACCGCGCCTTGCGGTCCTTTTCCATCATCCACTGATAGAAGCGCAGGCCGGGCGTGCAGCGCGGCCGCTCCAGGTCCAGTTCCTGATGATAGAAGTATGCGTCGCCGGCCTGCAGCAGCCATTTGTCCTCGCCTGCCAGCGCGACGCCGGCATGCCCCAGCGTGTGCCCATGAAGCGGCACCAGCGCGATGTCGGCCTGTATGCCCTCGATCCGCCGCACGCCGCGCAAGCCGAACCACGCATCGCCGTCGCCCGGAAGATAGGTCTTCCATCGGCGCAGCGACGACCATTGCGCCGGACGGTAGCGCTGCCTGTCCAGCCAGGTGGATTGCAGCGCGGCCGATTCGCGCTCGCGCCGCAGCAGATGCACGGTGGCCTGCGGAAAGTCGTCGAGTCCGCCCGCATGGTCGAAATCCAGGTGCGTCAGGACGATATGCCGCACGTCGGAGGCCTTGTAGCCCAGCCGTTCGACCTGCCGCACAGCCGTCATGGCCTCCTTGAAGTCGGGCTTGAGCAGCGCCAGGAAGAAAGCGCTCAGCCGGCTGCGCGGGTCGCGCACATCGTTCAGCCCGAAGCCCGTGTCCACGAGCACCAGGCCGTCCTGCGGCGTCTCGGCCAGTATGCAATGGCAGCACAGCGTCCCGCGGCAGAACAGGCAATCGGTGCGGCCGTCCATCAGGTGGCCGCCCAGGGGACACGATGAAATGCAGTTCAGATGATGAAGTCGCATGGCGGCGCGGCGGCGGGAAGAGACGCGAATCGACGCAAACGGCATGCCGTCCCTGCCGGCGCTGCCAGCACCGCTTGCTTGGCCGCCGAGCGCGGGCGGCGCCCGTCCCGCGGCCTGCCGCGCCGTGTAAACTGCAGGATTTTTTGATCGGCTGGTATGGTGCAAGTCCCACGGCGCCAGGGCCTGAGCGGTCCGGCGCTCATTCGCTTGCTCGTGCGGTTGACGGACGTCGATGTCGCCCAACCCGCCCAATCCCTTGCGGACCGCTTGAGCCTGTGGCTTGAATGGACGGATGCGATCGCGCTGTCCGGGGCGCTCAACGCCCGTTTGCCGGAGGCATCGCCCCCGGCCGCGCGCGATGGCAAGGAAGATGGCGAGGAAACCGCGTGCGCGCAAGTGCGCGCATCGCTGACGACCGCCATTTCCAATGCCGCCGCCAGAAGACGCACGGTCGCGCATCGCCACGGCCGCGCGGACGTCGCGGACGAACCGGCCGACTACACGATCTACCGCCAACGCTATATGACCATGCAGCACGCGATGGAAACCGACATCGGCAGCCTGCGCGGCCGTCTGCGCGCGGCGCTGGCCGCCCGCGCGCCGGCCATGACGCGCCTGGCCATGGTGGACGCCGTCATGGAACGGGCCCTGGGCGGGCGCGAACGTACGCTGCTCGCGCTCGTGCCCGGCCTGCTGGAAAAACACTTCGAGCGTCTGCGCATGGCCGAAGAAGCCGCGCTGGCCCAGGCGCAGGAAGCCGGCGCGGCGCGCAAACCCCGGCGCGGCGCATGGCTGGAAACCTTCCGCGCCGACATGCGCAGCGTGCTGCTTGCCGAACTGGATATACGCTTTCAGCCGGTGGATGGGCTGCTTGCCGCTCTACGCACCCGCTAACAGGACGCCATGACCAGAATTCTGAATATCGCCGTTTTCCTCGTTGGCCTGGGCATCGTCGCCTGGGTCGGCACGGGCTACGCCGCCAACCCGATCGCCCTGGCGGTGACCGTCGCGATCGCCGTGTTCTATGTTGCCGGCGCGGTGGAGCTATGGCGCTATCACGGCGCCACCGGCACCCTGGATCGCGCCGTGGGAAATCTGTCCGGGGCGCCCGCGAAGCTGGAGGAATGGCTCGACCAGCTGCACCCCAGCCTGCGGGTGGCCACGCGATTGCGCGTGGAAGGCGAGCGGGCCGCCCTCCCCGGGCCGGCGCTCACGCCGTATCTGGTCGGTCTGCTGGTGCTGCTCGGCATGCTGGGCACCTTTCTCGGCATGGTCGGCACCTTGCGCGGCACCGGTATCGCGCTTGAGAGCGCCGCGGACCTGCAGGCCATACGCGCATCCCTTGCCGCCCCCGTGAAGGGCCTGGGCTTTGCCTTCGGCACATCGGTGGCCGGCGTCGCGACCTCCGCCATGCTGGGCCTGCTGTCGGCGTTCTGCCGCCGCGAGCGCGTACAGGCCGGCCAACGGCTGGATGCCCGGATCGCCACGACGCTGCGCGTCTACTCGCCTGCCCATCAGCGCGAGGAAAGTCTGAAGCTGCTGCAGCGCCAGGCCGAAGCCATGCCGGCGCTGGTGGATCGCCTGGAAGCGATGATCGCGGGCCTGGAACGGCAAAGCCAGGCAGCGATACAGCAAATGGCCGCGGGCCAGGATGCCCTGCAGAGCCGCACGGACGCGGCTCACGCCAAACTAGCCGCCAGCCAGGAGGCCTTCCATGAAAGAACGGAAACTGCCTACGCGCGGCTGGCCGAGTCTTTCGCGCAGTCGCTGAAAGCCGGCGTCGCGGAAAGCGCGCGCGCCGCCAGCGACGCCATCCAGCCCGCGGTGCAGGCCACCCTGGCGGGATTCACGCGCGAAACAGCGGCGTGGCGCGAGACTGTCGCACAGGCGATGACGCAGCAGTTGGACGGCCTGTCGGCGCGCTTCGAAGGTTCCACCCAGGCCGTGGCCGATATATGGAAGCAGGCCCTGGCCGAACAGCAACAGGCCGGCGCCGCGCTGACGGAAGACCTGCGCGCCTGCCTCGATCGCTTTTCCGGGACCTTCGAACAGCGCTCCGCCGCCCTGCTAGACGGCGTGTCGTCCCGCCTGGACGGCGTTTCCGGCCGCCTGTCCCAAGCCTGGACGCAGGCGCTGTCCGAACAGACGCGCACCGGCGAGCGGCTGGCGGGCGAGAACCGCCAGGCGCTGGGCGCGGCCGTGGCCGCCCTGGAACAGCAATCGGCCTCGCTGCTGCAGGCGCTGGACCAATCGCACGCCGGCCTGCGCGCCGATCTGGCGTCCCGCGACGAAGCGCGGCTGGCCGTATGGCGCGACACCTTCGGCGAAATGACGCGCTCTCTGCGCGACGAATGGCGTGAAGCCACCGCGGGTGCCGTCAGCCGGCAGCAGGAAATCTGCGAGGTCCTGGCGCGCACCGCCGACGAAATCTCGGCCAGCACGAAAACCCACGCGCGCGAGACCATCGGCGAAATCGGCCGGCTGGTGCACGTGGCGTCGGAAGCGCCGAAGGCCGCCGCTGAAGTCATCGCGGAACTGCGCCAGAAACTGTCCGACAGCATGGTGCGCGACAACGCCATGCTGGACGAGCGCAATCGTTTGCTGGAGACCGTTTCCACCCTGCTGGACGCCGTCAACCATGCCGCGCACGAGCAGCGCCAGGCCGTGGACGCACTTGTGGCGACGTCGGCGCAGCTGCTCGAACGCGTCGGGGCGCAGTTCACGGACAAGCTGGACAATGCCAGCACGGCGTTCTCCGACAAACTGGAAAACGTGGAGGCCGGGTTCGGCGACACCGTCGAGCGCGTCAGCACGCGCCTGACCGACAATCTGGACGCCGTCGGTTCCAAATTCGCCGACACCGTGCAGGCCGTGGGTATGCGCTTCAGCGACAACGTCGAAGCCGTTGGCGCCCGCTTCAACGACACGGTCGCGGCCGTGGGGACCCAGCTCAGCGGCACGCTGGAAAGCGTCGGTTCCCGATTCACGGAAACGGTGGACACCGTTGGCGGACGCTTTACCGACACGGTCGAAAGCGCCGCGACGCGTTTTACGGACACCGTGGAGACCGCCGGGAGCCGATTCACCGACGCCATCGAAGGCGTTGGAACGCAGTTCACGGAAACCGTCGAGGGCGTTGGAACGCGCTTCACGGCAACCGTCGAAGGCGCCGGCACGCGCTTCACGGAAACCGTGGAGACCGTGGGGGCACGCCTGACGGAGACCGTCGAAGGTGTGGGCACTCGCCTTACCGAAACCGTCGAAACCGTCGGTTCCCGCTACACGGAGACCGTGGAAGGCGTCGGAACCCGCTTCACCGACACCGTTGAAGCCGCCGCGGCGCGGTTCGCGGACACGACGGAGGCGACCGGCACGCGCTTCGCGGATACCACGGAAACCCTGGGCATGCATCTCGCGGACGCGGTCGAGTCGGCGGGCACCCGCTTCGGCGACACCGTGCAGGCCGTGGGCGCCGAACTCGCCGGCACGCTGGAATCCGTTGGATCCCGCTTTTCCGAAACCGCCAGCCACGAAGCCGGCCGGCTATCGGCCGCCGCCGAACAGGTGGCCGGCGGGACAAACGACATCGCGGCGCTGGGCGAAGCCTTCGGCGAGGCCGTGCGCGACTTCGGCGCGACCAGCGAGCGATTGGCGGCGCAGTTGCAAAGCATCGAGACGGCCCTGGAAAAATCGGGCGCGCGCAGCGACGAACAGTTGGCCTACTACGTAGCCCAGGCCCGTGAAGTGGTCGACCTCAGCGTGCTGTCGCAGAAGCAGATCATCGAAGCGCTGCAGGATCTGACCGCGCAGCGCGCGGACAGCGGCGCCGACGCGGTATGAGAGACGACATCGAAGCAGGCCCCGACCCCGCCGTCCCGACCTGGGCGGTTTTCGGCGACTTGATGTCGGGGCTGCTGGGCGCCTTCGTGCTGATCCTGGTGGGCGTCATTGCCGTACAGCTCGAACTCTCCGCCAAGCTGGAGGCCGAGGTGCAACAGCGCCAGCAGGAAACCCAGCGCCGCCAGGCGCTGGAAGAAGCGCTGGCCGCGCCGCTCGCAGCCGGCCGCGTCACGCTGGTGAACGGCCGGATCGGCATCAGCGGCAGCGTGCTGTTCGCGCTGAACTCGGATCAGCTGCAGCCGGAAGGCCGGGAAGTGTTGAAGAGCCTTGCCCAACCGCTGGCCGGTTACCTGCGCACGCGTGACGAGATCCTGATGGTCAGCGGCTTCACGGACGATCAACAGGTGCGCGAGGGCAACCGCCGCTTCGCCGACAATTGGGAATTGTCCGCGCAGCGTGCGCTCACGGTCACGCGCGAACTGATCGCCGCCGGCGTGCCGTCGAACGCGGTCTTCGCGGCGGCCTTCGGCGCGGAGCAGCCCGTGGCGTCCAACGCGGATGCCGAAGGCCGCGCGAAGAACAGGCGCGTGGAAATCGCGCCGATCCCGCGATCCTCGTCCAATGCGGCGCAAGGGCAGGCGCAGCCCGCCACGCCATCGTCGTCGCCGGCAGCCGCGCATGAATAAGGCACACCGGCCCCGCACGCCCCTGACCGAACTGCTCGACGACATGGCCCGCCATGCATCCGGCGACGCCCTGCCCGACGCATGGCGCGATGCCGTGGCGTGGCGCCGCGCCTATCCCGAGCTGCCTTTGCTGGACGACATCCGCGAGGTGTGGACCACGGTCAGCACGCGCCACCGGCTGCGGCAGTCGCAGGAGCAGGTGCCGGAGAACGCTGGCCCCTTGAACTCCAGCCTGCTCGTGCATCGGGCGCTTTCGCTGATGAGCGAGGTGTCGCCCGGCTATCTGCGGCAGTTTCTTTCCTATGTGGATGCCTTGTCCTGGCTGGAGCAGATCCACGGCGGGCCGATGCCCGCCGGCAAGGACGCGCCGCGCCCGGCCGGCGCGCGCAAGGGCCGCAGCGCGGCACGCTGAAGACAGCCGGCTCTACCTGGGCATGAGGGCTTTTGCTACAGTTTCCTGCCAGGAGGTCACCCCATGCTCGACGGCATACATCTTCCGCTCATCCTCGGCGCGGCGCTGATTGCGGCCGGCTCGCCGGGTCCCGCCACGCTGGCGATCGCCAGCACCTCGATGACCTCGGGCCGCCGTTTCGGGCTGGCGCTGGCCTCCGGCATCACGAGCGGGTCGGTGGTCTGGTCCGTGGCCGCGGCATTCGGCCTGAGCGCCGCCATGCTGGCCAACGTGTGGATATTCGAGACGCTGCGCTATGTGGGCGCCGCCTACCTGCTGTATCTGGGCGCCAAATCGATAAGGTCCGCGCTGCGGCCCAAGGGCATCGCAATCGCGCAAGCACGGTATGTATCCTGGCGCCAAGCCTATGTGAAAGGGCTGGTCCTGCATTTGACCAATCCGAAGGCGATTCTTTTCTTCGGCTCCTTGTACGCCGTCGGCGTCCCGGCCCATACGCCCCCGGAATCGCTGGCCGTCATCGTGCTGGCCATCGCCGCGCAAAGCCTGTTGCTGTTCCATGGCTACGCGCTGCTCTTCTCCAGCGCCGCCATGACGCGCGGTTATCTGAGATTGCGGCGGCCGCTCGAGGCGCTCTTCGCCGCGGCCTTCGTCGCCGCCGGCGTAAAGGTGTTGCTCTCACGCGCGCCGTAAGGGCCAGACGCCACGGAGGCGGCTCGCAGAATCACCGGCGTCACGTCCAGTCGTCGTCGTTGCTGCCGTCGTCGGTGAAGCCGCCGCCATCGTCCCAGCCGCCGGATCCGCCGTCGTCATTCCAGGCGACGTTCCGGGTGTTGCCGCCATCGTCCCATGGATCGCCGCCGGCGTTGCCGGGATCGTCCCAAGAGCTGGCGTCGCGCAGGCCGAAGTCTTTGCCGCCCATGTCATAAGTCTGTTCTGCCGGGTTCGAAGCATCCGGGGGCTGGGCGGAATCTGCGGACGCCACGCTATCGTTGCCTTGCGCCGCCGTCCCGGAACCGCCGTGCAGCACGCGATTCATCAAGGCTTCGCCGGCGACCACGCCAGCGCCAACCGCCGCGCCGGTCGCCAGGCCGCCCATGATGCCGGACCCCATTCCGCCCGCGCCGCCATAGCCGGGCGCGCCCGGGCCCGCCGCCGAACCGTAGCCGGCGCCCGGTCCGTAGGGCGTGCCCGGCCCCGCCGGGGGATAACGGTTCAGTCCGCCCGCCGCGGGGCCATAGCCGGCACGTGCCCGCGCGTTGGCGCTGGCGCGGGCACGCATGATCATCAGCACGACCAGCGCGACGACCACGATGCCGATGATCAGCCCCCACGGGATGCCGGCGATGGCTTGCCGCGCCGGGGACGGGTGTCCCGCGGCAATCAGGGTCTGCAGCTCTTGCACGGCGCCCGGGCGCGCGAAGTTCTGGCTGGGATCCAGGCGCAGCGCGATGTTCAGTTCCTCTTGCGCCTGCGCGAGCTTGCCCTGCTTGCCCAGCAGCTCCGCTTCGACGAAATGCGCCTTGGCGCTGTTGGGATGGTCGCGCAGAATCTGATCCATCATGGACTGCGCTTCGCCATAGCGGCCGGCTTGCGCGGCCTCGTAGACCTGGTCGGGCGTGGCATCGGCCGCCACGGCCGCAAAACCGATCAGCAGACTGACGACAAGAAAAAGCGATCGGGCGAATGTCTTGGGTTGCATGAGCGGACCTCCCACCATGGCTGCCGATGATCGGATGTGTCGCGTCCCGGCGCCGGGATCAATGCCGTTCAGATGGCCGCGACAACGGAAAGTTCATTCTAGGCTTGTTCCTGGCGCCCGAAGTCGGACTTCCCACGGCCGTCGCGCATCAGGCCGCGATGCCAGCTAGCCCAGATAGGCGCCGCCGTTGGCGTGCAGCGTCTGTCCGGTCAGATAGCGGCCCTTGGGACCGCAGAGAAAGACGACCAGATCGGCCACTTCCTGCGCGGCGCCGCGCCGGCCAAGCAAGGTGGCATGCGTCGCGTGGTGGGCGGGCGCGCCCTGCGCCGAATGGCCGCGGACGGTATCGATGAGTCCCGGCACCACGCAGTTCACCGTCACGCCGCTGTCGCTCAGATCGTGCGCGAGCGCGCGGGTCAAGCCAACCAATCCCGCTTTGGCGGCCACCACGTGCGCACGGCCCGGCGCGCCGCTGTGCGCCGACATGCCGCCGATGTTGACGATGGCGCCCGCGGCGGATTGACGCAGATGGGGTGCCGCCGCGTGCGCGCACAGATAAGCGCCGTCCAGGATCACGCCCGTGACACGCCGCCATTCCTCCCATCCCAAGTCATCGAAGCGCACTTCCCGCCGCACGGCGGCATTGTTGACCAGGATGTCGATGCAGCCGAAACGCGCCACGGCGGCAGCGATCAGGCCTTGCGCGCCTTCCGGGCGCGACACATCGGCCAGGTGCACCGCCGCCTGACCGCCCGCCTGTTCGGCCAGCGCGGCGGTCTGCTCGGCTTCGGCGGCCGACGTGTGCGCGTTGACGATCACGCTCGCGCCCTGGCGGCCCAGCTCCACCGCTATGGCGCGGCCGATATTGCGCGCTGCCCCGGTCACGATGGCCACCTTGCCGATCAGCGGCCGGGTCGTTGCTTCATTCATGCCCCTTGCTCCTCGAATTCCATCCCGCGGCAGCCCTTGCCGCATTGGGGGCGGGGCGTTTGCCCGCGGTTTTGCGCTTGACCCATTGGCGGCCCCGAGCGCTTCGCGACCGTCCGTGGCCGGCCCTTGTGGATGGGCATTCTACATATTGTCGACGATCCGACGATATCCGAGTTGCGGGGCTTTGTTATCCCTTTGTTATCCTTACGCGGCCCTGAAGATCTCGGAACGCTGCCGGAACCCACCCGGGATGGATCCGCGCGCACTTTCCGCCCAAACCCCATGCCTACCCCTTCCCACTCGCCGTTCGATCTGTTGCGCTCCATGACCCTGTCGGGCCTGGTGCAGGAGGAAATCCTGCGCGGCATCAAGTCCGGCGAATTGACGGTAGGCTCGCGGCTGAACGAGAGCGAGCTGTCACAGCGATTGGGCGTCAGCCGCAGCCCGTTGCGCGAAGCCTTCCGCGCCCTGGAAGAAGCGGGTCTGGTGCGTTTGGAGAAGAACCGCGGCGTATTCATCCGCGACCTTTCCGATGAAGAAGCGGCCGAACTCTACGATTTGCGCTCGGGACTGGACGAGATGGTGGGACGCCGGCTGGCCCCGCGCATCACCGACGCGCAACTCGCCGAACTCGGGGAATTGCTGACCGAGCTGGAAACCAATGCGGGCCGGCAAGGGGTGAACCGTTATTTCGAGTTGAACGTCGCCTTCCATGACCGCATGGTCGAGATGACCGGCAACGCGGCCCTGCTCGGCGTCTACCGGCAGGTCGTCAACCGCATGCACCTGTTGCGCCGGCGCGGCTTCACACTGGCAGGCAGCTCCGCCGCGTCGCACGCGGAACACCGCGCGATCCTGCAGGCGCTGGCGGCCCGCGACGCGGACGCGGCGGCCAACGCCTTGCGCCAGCATGCCTTGAACGGCCATCGGCGCGCGCTGACGGCGCATCGCCTGGAAGAAAGCGGAACGCCCACCGCCGCATAGCGCCGCGATGGGCGGCGCACCGTATGGCGCACCCGCATGGCGCACACTGGCGCCGGCCGATCATTGCGCGGCAGCCTTGCCCGGACCTTTGTAGCGCTCCAGCCAGTACGCATACGGAGCGGGCAGCGTCCACGCCGGACGCTGCGCTTTCAGCTCCAATGCAAGCTGATACGGGTAGTGCGGATTGGCCAGGTGGGCGCGGCCGATCATGACCAGATCCATCTGCCCCTGTGCGACCACACGTTCCACGGTCTGCGCGCCATCGATGCACCAGGCCGCCGCAACGGGGAGTTCGGCTTCGCGGCGCACCCGCTCGGCAACCGGCGCCAGGAATGCGACGCCCCACGGAACATTGGCCTGTGGCGTGGAAAAGCCGACGCTGACGTTCAACAGGTCCAGACCGCCCGCCCGCATGGCGCGCGTCAAGGCGATGGATTCGGCCAGGGTCTGCTCGTCGCGGCCGTCGTATTCGATGACGCCGAAGCGCGCGGTCAATGGCAGGTTCTCCGGCCAGACTTCGCGCACCGCCGCCAGGGTTTCCAGAAGAAAGCGGCTGCGTCCCTCGAAGTTGCCGCCATAGCGGTCATCGCGCTGGTTCGCGTGGACCGAGAAAAAGCTTTGCGCCAGGTAGCCATGCGCAAAGTGCAGTTCGAGCCATTGGAAACCCGCATCGCGGGCGCGGCGGGCCGCCGCGGCGAAATCCGCCTTGACGCGCTCGATATCGGCCAGCGTCATGGCGCGCGGTACGCGGGACAGCCCGCCGCCGAACGCCAGCGCGGACGGCGAGATCGTCTGCCATGCGCGCGGGTCGGTTTCGGGGATGTGGTCGTCGCCTTCCCAGGGGCGATTGGCGCTGGCCTTGCGCCCGGCATGGCCGATCTGGATCCCGGGGACCGCGCCGGCGGCCTTGATGCCGGCCGCGATGCGGGCCATGCCTTCGGCCTGACGGTCGTCCCAAAGGCCGGTGCAGTTCGGCGTGATGCGGCCTTCCGGCGATACCGCGGTGGCTTCGACGATCACCAGGCCGGCGCCGCCGCGGGCGATGCCGGGGTAATGGACCTGGTGCCATTCGTTGGTGTAGCCGTCCTGTGCGCTGTATTGGCACATGGGCGGAACGGCGATGCGATTGCGGAGCGTGACGTCTTTGAGCTTGAAGGGTGTGAACAATGTGGACATATCGTTTGCAACTCGCCGAGCGCACCCGGCTTACAGCATGAGAAAAACGTTTCGCGGCCCCGGCGGCTGCCGGGCCAGGCAAGCGCGCAGCGCGAGGTGGCGCCGCGCGGACAGCGTATCAGCGTAGACCGGCGTCCCTATAATGAAAACCGGCAATCCGTTATAGATTTGATTAAAGTTTCTTATGCTGCTGCCGCAATGGCTGCGCACCTTCGCCGTCCTGGCGGAATTGCGCCACTTCACCCGCACGGCCGACCGGCTGGGCCTGACCCAGGCCGCCGTCAGCCAGCACGTTCGCCACCTGGAACAGGAACTGGGCCCCTTGCTCGTACGCCGGCCGCGCCAGATCGAACTGACGCCGGCAGGCGAGGCGCTGCTGCAATACTGCCGCGACGTGGAGCGCGCCGGCCAGCACCTGCGGCAGCGCCTGGGCTCCACCGATGCAGCGCACGGCGACATCAGCATCGTCACGCCGGGGAGTATCGGCCTGGCGCTGTATCCCCTGCTGCTGGACCTGCAGCAGCTGCGACCCGGTCTTGCCATACGCCATCGTTTCGCGCCCGACGTCGAAGTGCTGGAAGCGGTGCTGCAGAACCGCTACGAGCTGGGCGTGCTGACCATGAAGCCGGACGACCCGCGGCTGGCGGCGGAGCCCTTCGCCGAAGAACCCTTGGAGCTGGTTGCGCCCGCGGACGCCCGCATCGAGCAATGGGACGATCTCGTTCGTCTCGGCTTCATCGACCACCCCGACGGTCAAGCCATGGCAAGCCGGCTGCTCAGCCGGCGCTTCCCCGGCGCGCCGGGCATCCGTGACGTCCCGGTACGGGGGTTCAGCAATCAGGTAGGTCTGATCCTGGAGCCGGTGGCCCGGGGGCTCGGATTCACTGTCCTGCCCCGCTACGCCAACCGCGCCTTCCGCCGTCAGCACGCCATCCAGATCGTCGAATGCGGCACGCCAGTCGTCGATCGGCTCTGGCTGATCCACCGATCGGAATGGCCCTTGTCGCCGCGCGCGCGCAGCGCCGTGACGTGGCTGCGGGAGAACCTGGCCGCGCCTCTAAACTAGCAGCGGCCCCGCATCGTTATCGCCTCGCCGCGATCCCGATCCGCCGCGGCCCATCCGGAAAAGCAACGAGCCCATAACGGGCCAGGAGGAAGACAGACATGCAAGGCCGATTGCAGGACAAGATTGCGCTGGTGATGGGCGGCGGAGCGTCGCTGCCCGAAATCGGAATCAGCAACGGGCAGGCCGTGGCCCTGACCTATGCGCGGGAAGGCGCGCGCGTGGCGGTGGCGGACGTGAACCTGGACGCGGCCGAAGCGACCGTGGCGATGATACGAGACGAAGGCGGCGATGCTTTCGCGCTGCAGGCCGACGTCAGCCGCCACGAGGACGTCGCCCGTACGGTGCGGGCTGTCGCCGACCGCTGGCAGGGACTGGACATCCTGCACAACAACGTCGGTATCGAATACATGGGCGGCCCGGTCGACACGCCCGAAGCCGCCTGGGACCGGGTCCACGACGTCAACCTGAAGAGCGTGTTCCTGGCTTGCAAGGAAGCCATCCCGGTCATGCAGCAGCGCGGACGCGGCAGCATCGTCAACGTATCGTCCACGGCGAGCCTGCAGTACACCGGCATTCCCTACCTGGCCTACAACTCTTCCAAGGCCGCCCTGAACCACGTATCGCGCATCATTGCGCGCCAATACGCGCCCGACCAGATCCGCTGCAACGTCGTGGTGCCCGGCTACATGGACACGCCGCACATCCGCGTGATGTACGGCGACCTTCCCCCGGAAGGCTTTGCGGAAGCGATGCGCCAGCGCGATGCCCGCTGCCCCATGGGGCGCCAGGGCACCTGCTGGGACGTGGCGAAGGCGGCGCTGTTCCTGGCTTCGGACGAGGCCGCGTATGTGACGGGCGCGCTGCTGGTCGTGGACGGCGGCGCGACGCTGTAGGGCCGCGCAGCACGCGGCGCCATCATGAAAACGCCCCAAAACCCGCCATGAAGTTTTGGGGCGTTCCAGGCTTGCGCTCGCTTACTGGGGAGCGATGTTGGCCTGCTTGATAACGTGCGCCCACTTGGCGGTTTCGGACTTGATGAACGCGCCGAAGTCCTCGGGGCTGCCGCCGCCGGCCTCGCTGCCGGTGTCTTCGATGGCCTTGGCCACTTCGGGATCCTTCAGCACTGCATTCAGTTCCTGATTCAGGCGGTCGATGATGGGGCGCGGCGTGCCGGCCGGCGCGACGATGCCCTGCCAGTTGTACGACTCGAAGCCGGGCAGGCCCGCCTCGGCCATCGTCGGCACGTCAGGCAGCACCTTCAGGCGATGCGAAGACGTGACCGCGATGGGACGCACCTTGCCGCCGCGGATCGCAGGCAGCGCGGAGTATCCCATTTCGAACATCATGGTGATGTGGCCGCCCATCAAATCCGTCGCAGCCAGGTTGCCGCCCTTGTACGGCACGTGCGTAATGTCGATATGCGCCTGCTCCCGGAACATCTCGCCGGACAGATGGTGCGCGCCGCCCATGCCGGAAGACCCGAAAGTCAGCTTGCCCGGTTCGGCCTGCGCCAGCGCGATCAGCTCCTTCAGGCTGTTCGCCTTGACCGAATTGTTCACGCTCAACACCAGGGGGCTGTTCTCGATCAGGATGACCGGCGCCAGATCCTTGGCGGGATCGTAGGGTATGGACTGCATCAACGTGGGATTCACGGCCATCGGCGCCAGATTGCCCGTACCGATGGTGTAGCCATCCGGATTCGCGCGCGCGATGAACGTCGTGCCGACGACCCCGCCCGCCCCGGCCTTGTTCTCCACGATCACGGGCTTTCCAAGGCGGCCTTCGAGCTTGCTGGCGATCAACCGCACGCGCGTATCGGCGAAACCGCCCGGCGCGTAGGGAACGACGATGGTGATCGGCTTGGCGGGCCATCCCGCCGCTTCCTGCGCGGACGCGGCGCCCATGGCGGCCATCGACGCGATGGCCAGCGTGCCGGCGGCGAACAGGCCGCGTGCGAGTGTTTTCATGCTGCTCCTCACTATTCTTTTGTCGCGCCCCCCGCGGGCGCGGCGCGGCGTCATCATATCGCGGCGCGGCGACAATAAGCGAAGGCCGGAAGGACGCCCCTTCCGGCCTTCGCCTGCGTGCGCGAGACCCGCGCCTACGAATGATCCCGCGGGCTGGGCTGCGCGTGAATCTGCAGCCTGTAGATCCACACCGGGTACTGCACCGCCATGCGGCCGCCATTGAATTCAGGCGTCAGGTTCTGCTGCGATGCCGGTATCCACAGGTAGCCTTCGCGATCGATCCACAACGCGTCGGCCCAGATCAGCCTGTCGTCCTGGATCAGCGTGGAGATCTTGCCCTCGGGCGAGACGCGCAGGATGCGGCGCTTGTCCGTATCCGTCACGTACAGATTGCCGTTCGCGTCGATTGCGGTGCCGCCGGTGCTCGGCGTATCGGCCCAGGCCAGTTCGACGTGCGATTCGATTTCCTTTTCGGACACGGTGGGGTCGTTCAGCCAGCGCGTGGCGATACGCGCCATGGGCCCCGAAGCCGGCTGGAAGTACAGCCACTGCCCGTCCGGCGAAACCTCCAGCTGATCGGCGTGCACGCGCAACGGCTGCCCCTTCGCGTCGGTGACCGCGCGGCCATCGGCGCGCAGGGGACGCGAAGCCACCACCGAGCGGTTGCCGTCCAGCACGCGGCGCACGGTGCCGGACTGCGTGTCGAGCACGATCAGCCCGGGCGCGCCGGCGTCGGTGATGTAGATGAACCGTCCGTTGAAGCGGATGTCGTCGATATAGCTATAAGGGTGCACCGCGCTGGCCAGATCGAAGGTCTGGATCAAACGGCGGCTTTGCGGTTCGAAGCGGAACAGTCGGGCGCCGCCCTTCACCGCCGGCTTGCCGAGTCCCGGCGCGCCCGCGTCCACGATCCACAGATTGCCATCCGGGCCAATGCGCAAGGCGTTCACGTGGACGAAGCCGCTGCCCACCGTGCCGGCGCTCCAGTCCTGCGGCGCGTTCCACGTTGCGTCAGGGAAAGGATAGGGCCGCCCTTGGGCATCGAGCTCGGCGACCTGCATACCGGCGCCATCGGCCTGCGGGTAGCTGACGAATACGCGCCCCTCCGGCGTGGTCGTCACGCCATTCCACACCCGCTGCCCCTGGAACATGGGCACCAGCGCCTCGTTCGATTCCTGATGCGTCGCGCAACCCTGGATGATGGCAATCGCCAGGCAGGCCGACGCAATCCGCGCAATGCCGGTCAAAGCTTTTGCAAGCGTCATGCGATTTCTCCGTAAAGCGGCGCCGCTGGGATGCGCGCCGGACAAAGGAATAGCCAATGGCAATGCCGGCCATCGCGGCCGGCGCCGATCATCGCATTAGCAAACGACGGACCCGCAGGGCCGACTGCGCTAAGCCACGACCATGACGGCCAGCACGACGGTCAGCAGGAGAAGATAGATACGCGCGTGCAGCGCATCGGGGATACGGCCGATCCAGCGCGAAGCCACGCGGATCCCGAGCCACGACCCGGCGGCCAGGACCACGAAGGCGCGCACATCGACATAGCCCGCATACCAGGCGCCAAGCGCATGACTTTGGTCTTGCATCAATACATAGGTGGCCGTGCCGGTCAGCGCCATCGGCAGGGACAAGGGGTTGGCCATGGCGGTCGCCGCCGTCATGCTGGCGCCGCGGCGGCGCATCAGGGGAACCGTCATGACGCTGCCGCCCACGCCCAGAAAGGCCGCTATCGTCCCGATAATGATGCCGGCGGCCGCCGTGGCCAACCGGCTCATCGGCCGGATGCGTTCGGACGCGTCGTGAAGAAATCCCGGCCTGAGCAGGCTATCCAGGATCGTTGCGGCCAGGTAGGCGACGAAGGCCCAGCGGACCCAGTCCCCGCTCAGCGACACCGCGGCCGCGGCGCCGGCCACCGCACCGGCCGCGATATAAGCCGCCAGCGGCCGCACATGCTCCCAAGCCAAAGTCCGCGCGCGATGATGGCGCCAGGTTGCCATCGACGCTCCGAAAATCATTACGCAAGTCGACGTCGCCACCGCGATATGCATTGCGTTCCGGGCGATCGCCGTATCGGGCGCATGGGATGCCGCCAACATTGCGTACAGCAAGGGCACCACGACGAACCCGCCGCCGAAACCGAACAGCACGGTCGTCACCCCCGCCAGACAGCCGAAAACCAGCAAAAGCCCATACATGACGCGTCACCGCAATGAAAAACGAAGGCGTATGATGGCCTTTCCCGTTCTGTCCGGCTCGCGATGGCCGGACAAGAACCATCGCATTTCGGCCAACCCTCCAACGCCATGCGCAATGTCGCCCTGCACACCGTCGACCGCGTCCGCCGCCCCGTGCTAGCGATAGGCACCGATTACGCGCCCGGCACACTGCTCGATTTCCACAGCCATCGGCGCGCGCAATTCCTATATGGCATGACCGGTTTGATGGAAGTGGATACGGACGATGGCGCCTGGGTCGTCCCGCCCTATGCCGGTGTATGGATCCCCGCCGGCAAACGCCACCGCGTGCGCATGCGCGGCGTCAGCACCCGCAGCCTGTACATCGAACCCGCCGCCGCCCCCCGGTCAACGTCGCGCTGCGAGGTCCTGCTCGTAAGCCCGCTGCTGCATCAACTCCTGCTCGCTTCCGCGGACATGCCGGCCCGCTACGACGCCCAGGGCCGAGACGGCGCGCTGGCGCTTCTGCTGCTGCACGAAGTGCGATCGGCGCAGACCTTGCCGCTGTTCGCGCCGCTTCCCGCGCAGCCTGCGCTGGCGGCGCTATGCCGGGCATTCCTGGCGCAACCCCATATCCGCGTCGCACCGCAGGAATGGGCGGCGTGGCTCAACAAAAGCCCTCGCACCTTCAGTCGCTTTTTTCGTCAACAGACCGGAATGTCCTTCGGCGCATGGCGTCAACAGGCCTGCCTGATGGCCGCCCTGTCGCACTTGTCGCGCGGCGCGCCGGTCACCCGGGTCGCCCTGGAACTGGGCTACGACAGCCCCAGCGCATTCACCAGCATGTTCCGCAAGGCGCTCGGCCAGACGCCGTCGGCCTTCGCCGGGCGGACTCCGCCGTCGCTTGGGTCTACGCCGCCAGCGCCTGGCCGCGAACGTCAAACGCCGTGGGCGTGCGGTCGTGGCCGAACCGGTAGCTGGCCGCCGCGATGGCGCCCATGAACGATTCGCCATAGACGCAGGTGGCGGGATCGCTGCCCGCGGCGCCCACCGCCACCATCAAGGGAATCAAATGGTCTTCGCGCGGATGGGCCTGACGCGCCGCGGGCGCGCTTTCCCAATGCAGCAACGCATCGCGCCGCGCCTGCGGACCGGAATCCAGCAGAACCTGCCGCAGCCAGCCGTCGAAAGCCTCGGACGGCGCCTTCGCGGCGGGGCCCCATTGACGCAGGTTGTGATAGCTGAGCCCGCTGCCCAGGATCAGCACGCCCTCGTCGCGCAGCGGCGCCAGCGCCTCGCCGGCGGCGATGTGTTCGGCGGGATCCATATCGGCCTTCATGGACAGCTGCACGACCGGCATATCCGCATCCGGGTAGATGGGCTTCAACATGCTGAAGGTCCCGTGGTCGAACCCGCGATCCGGATCGCTTTGCGCGTCCCAGCCCGCATCCGTCAGCAGACGGCGGGCGCGCTCGGCCAACGCCGGCGAGCCCGGCGCCGGGTAACTGATGCGGTAGGTGTAGTCCGGGAATCCGTAGTAGTCGAACACCATGCCGGGTTGCGGCGAGGCCGACACGGTGAACGCCGGCGCCTCCCAATGGCCGGAGACCACCAGCACCGCCTTGGGCCGGCCGGGCAGCTGCCTGGGGATGTCCTGCAGCGACTGCTCCAGCAACTGGAAATGCCGCCGCATCGGCCCTTCCATGTACGGCCACGGGCCGCCGCCATGCGAAAGGAAATAGACCGGCATGCGGCCGGCCGGGGGCGATGTGTTCATGGCTCGCGCTCAATAGGGATGTCCGCAGCAATATAGCGCGCCGCAAACCATGAAGCGCGCAAGCGCCGGACGCCGCCCCTAGCCCAACCGCATCACGCCATCCAGGGCCGTCTGCACCATGCGCCGCAGCAGCGGCTGGATGCGTGCGGCGGTATCCGGCAGGTAGTCGAAGGGCAAGACTTCCTGCATATAGCTGGACTGGGTCATTTCCAGCTGAATGGCATGAATGCCCTGCTCCGGCTTTCCGTAGTGACGGGTGATGTAGCCGCCGGTGAAGCGTCCGTTCAGCACGCTGGTATAGCCTTGCGCCAGACCTTCCTGCGCGATCGCATGGACGGCTTGCGCGACATTGGCATCGCAGCTCGAACCCTTGCCCGTGCCGAGGTTCAGGTCGGTCAGCTTTCCCTCGAAGAAGCGCGGCAGCACGGAACGGATGGAGTGCGCGTCCCACAGCAGGACCCGGCCGTGCTCGGCGCGCAGGCGGGCCAGCTCCTTCGCGAGCTGGTCGTGATAGGGCTGCCAGAACGTGGCGCGCCGGGCCGCCACCTCTGCGTCGCCGGGCAGGTCGCCGGGGTCGCGATAGATCGGCGTGTCATCGAAGGTGTCGACGGGGCACAGACCGGTCACGCTCTGCCCGGGATAAAGGCTGCTGCCATCTGGCGGACGGTTCAGGTCCACCACGTAGCGCGAATGCGTGGCAACCAGCACCGACGCGCCCATCTCCACCACGAAATCGTAGAGCCGCTCCAGATGCCAATCCGTATCCGGCACATGGCGCGCTTCGTCGGTCCAGCGCGCGGCGATGTCCGGGGGCGCATAGGTGCCGACGTGCGGCATCGAGACCAGCAAGGGAGCGGTGCCTTGCCTGAACTTGAACAGCGGGTGGCCTTCCTGCGTATCGGCCGCGTTCTGCTTGATGGACTGGGACATTGGATGTACCTCCACGGATGATGAATCGTGCGGGTTCGCCGCCGGCGCCTTCGATGCCGGAAAGCGCCGGGGCGGTTGATCGGCCGCTGCACGGCCCATGCGCCGCGGCCATGAATGGGCGGCTCAGGTCTCGGCGGCCAAGGCGCGCCGGACCCGGACGAAGGCCGTCATCGCGGCCTCGCGCAGGCTGTGGCGGCCGTCGCGCACGCGCGGCACGCCGCCCACCCAGACGGTGCGGATCGCCGAGGTGCGGTGGCTGCCGAAGACGTGCGCCGAAAGCATGTCGCGCGCGTCCAGTCCCGCCAGCGCGATATGGCCGGGGTCCAGTTCGACGAAGTCCGCCTGCTGGCCCGGCGCCATGCCGGCCAGCGGCCTGCCGCTGGCGCGCGCCCCGCCAGCCACGGCGGCCAGCGTCATGGCGGTCGCCACGTGCGGGTGCGCGTTCTCGGCCATCACGTTGCGCTGACGCGTGGTCAGGCGCAGACCGTACTCCAGCCACTGCAGCTCCTCGGCCGCGTTGACGGTGGAATGGCTGTCCGAGCCGATGCCCCACATCCCGCCTTCCTCCCGCCAATGCGCCATGTCGAAAAAGCCGTCGCCCAGGTTTGCCTCCGTCGTGGGGCACAGCCCGGCCACTGCGCCGGTGCGCGCCGCATCGCGCGCTTCGTCCGCGCGCATGTGCGTGGCATGGACCAGGCACCAGCGCGGCCCCACCGCAACGTTCTCCAGCAGCCAGCGCACGGGCGGCAGGCCGCTCCACACAATGCAGTCTTCCACTTCCTTGACCTGTTCGGCGATGTGGATATGCACGGGCGCCGTGGGGTCCAGCGCATCCAGGCCCGCCAGCGCATCGCGCAGGGACGCCGGCGGTACGGCGCGCAGCGAATGGGGCGCCAGACCAAGCCGCGCGCCCTGGGCGTCGCAAAGCGGCTTCAGGGTTTCCAGGAGCCGCATCATGGCCTCCGTGTCGTGCAGGAAGCGGCGCTGCCCGGCATGGGGCGCCGCCCCGCCGAAATTGCCGGTCTGGTAAAGGACCGGCAACAGCGTCATGCCGATGCCTGCACGCGCAGCGGCCCGCAGCAGGGCCATCGCCATCTCGGGGGCATCGGCATAGGGGCGGCCGTCCTTGTCGTGGTGCAGATAATGGAATTCGCACACGTGCGTATAGCCGGCTTCGAGCATCTCGGCGTAGAGCCAGGTGGCGATCGTCTCCGCCTGCCCGGGATCCAGCCGGGCTGCGCAGCGGTACATCCGTTCGCGCCAGCTCCAGAAGCTGTCCGCCGCCTCGCCGCGATACTCGGTCAGCCCGCAGAAGCCGCGCTGGAAGGCGTGCGAATGCAGATTGGGCATGCCGGGCAGCAGCGGACCCTTGGCCGTGGCGACGCCCGGCGCCGGTTCGGTGCCCGCCCGCACGTCGGTCAGGCGACCCTGCTCGTCCCATGCCAGCGTCACGCCGCGGGCCCAGCCGCCGGGCAGCAGCGCGTCGGCCGCCCAAAGGCGGTTTGCATTGCTCATTTTGCTTCCTGCTCCTGCGAACCGCCCGTCGCGGGCGGCATGTCAATGACCACCACCACCAGGCCCGCGCCGCTCGCCGACGTTGCGGCGGCCCGTTCCTGGCGTTGGCCGTCTCGATGACTTCGGCCGTCCTCATCGTGCTGAACGGCTTCGGGCCGCACCTGCCAGCATTGCGGCATTCCCGCCCACCACAAGCCGCCGGACGGCTGCAGCATGCGCGGGACGCCGTCGCCGGCTTGCACCCGCCACGCACTTCCCACCGCCAGCAGCAGGCCGCAACTGGCCGCCGGCAGCGTGCCGGCGCGGTCATGCACCCTCACTGCCGCGCGGACGCGGCCGCGCCGGCTCATGACGTTCAGGTCCTCGCAAGCGCCCCCCTGCAGCGCGCAATCCACCGCCACGTCGCCCGGAAACGCGAAGGGCGCGAGCGGCTGGGTCAGCGCATGCCGGCCCGCGTCAAATCCGCCCTGCAGGACCACGCCCGATCCGGACAGCAGCGTGATGATGCGGTCCACGCCCTCGAAGCGCGAGAACGGGCCGCCGGTATCGATGCGCGCCACGCTGATGCGCCAGAGAAAATCGTCCATGCCCGCGCCAGGCGGCCAGCAGACGATCTCGCGGGTGGTGCCGCCGCCGTTCTTCCACGGCTGCGCCGGCACCTCGTCCAGGTCGAAAAAGTGCAGCGCCGCCGCGTCCGCGCTTCCTTGACGTCCATCAGCCACGTTTGAGCACCGCCTGCAGGAACTCGCGCGTGCGAGGTTGAACGGGCGCCGAAAATATCTGCGACGGCGGCCCCGCCTCGATGATGCCGCCGCCGTCCATCACCACCACGACGTCGGCCACTTCCTGGGCGAAGCCCATCTCGTGCGTGACGACCATCATGGTCATGCCTTCGGCAGCGAGCATCTTCATCACCTTCAGGACCTCGCCGACCAGCTCTGGATCCAGCGCGGAAGTCGGTTCGTCGAACAGCATGACGCGCGGGCGCATCGCCAGGGCGCGCGCGATGGCCACGCGCTGCTTCTGCCCGCCGGACAGGCTGGCCGGCATGGCGTCCGCCTTGTGCGCCAGCCCCACCTTATCGAGCAGCGCGCGCGCCTCTTCCTGCGCCCGGCGGCGCGGCACGCCGCGCAGCTTGCGCGGCCCCAGCGTGATGTTGTCCATCACGCTCAGATGCGCGAACAGGTTGAAGGACTGGAACACCATGCCCACTTCTTCGCGCAGCTTGTTCAAACGGCTGTCCGGCAGCATGCGGCCGCCCGCCAGCAGCGGCTGGCCGCACACCTGGATATCGCCGGCCTGAGCCAGCTCCAGTCCGTTGCAGCACCGCAGCAGCGTGCTCTTGCCCGAGCCGCTGGGGCCGATCACCACCACGACCTGCGACGGCATCACATCCAGATCGACGCCGCGCAGCACCACGTTCTCGCCATAGGCCTTGGTCAGCCCGCGGATGCTCACCATGGGGGCCGGCGCGCCTGCGCTCCGCATGACGTCGTTATTCATCGCAGCAACCGTCATTGGACCATTCCTCCGGCGCGCAGACGAAGCTCGATTCGCCGCAACAAAAACGTCGTCGCCCCGGTCAAAATGAAATAGATCACCGCGATGGCCAGATACACCTCCAGCGAGCGGTAGGACACCGATATGATCTTCTGGCCTTCATGCATGACGTCATGGATCGTCAGCAGCGACACCAGCGCCGAGTTCTTGATCAGCGCGATGAACTCGTTGCCCAGCGGCGGGATCATGCGCACGAAGGCCTGCGGCAGCACCACGCTGGTCATCGCCATGCGGCCGGGCATGCCGAGCGAACGCGCCGCCTCGACCTGGCCTCGGTCGATGGACTGGATGGCTCCCCGCACGATTTCCGACACGTAGGCGCCCGAATACACCGACAGACCGATGGTGCCGCACACGAACGCAGGCAGCATGATGTTGAACTGGGGCAGGCCGAAGAACAGAATGAACAGCTGCACCAGCAGCGGCGTGCCGCGTATGGCGGCCACGTAGGCCGAACAGAAACCGTAGACCAGGCGGCGGCGCGGATTGAGCCGGCCGATGCCGACCAGCAGGCCGATCACGCATCCGCACAGCAGGGAGACCGCGACGATCTCCACCGTGACGAGCGCGCCGCGCACCAGGTCGGGCCAATTGGCCCAGACCGGGGAAAAATCCAGATCCATGCGGAACCTCAGTTAGCGTTGCTGAACCACTTCTTCACGATGGCGTCGTAGGTGCCGTCGGCCTTGATCTTGCCCAGCGCCTGGTTCAGGGCGGCGGTCAACTCGGGCATATCCTTGCGTACCGCCATGCCGTAGGCCTCGGTGGTCAGTTGCTCCGGCAGCACGCGCAGGCCGCCGCGCGTGCGCACGTACTGATAGGCGGCCGGCAGTCCCGTGACGGCGGCGTCGGCGCGGCCGATCGCCACCAGGTTGAACATCTGGTCGTTTTTCTCGACCTCGACCAGCTTCACGTTGGGGTAGTGTTCCTTCAGATAGCTCACCGACTTCGTGCCGACCTGAACGGTCACCTGCTTGCCCTCCAGGTCCTTGGGCGACTGGATGGCCTTGTTGTCGGCCTTGACCATCGCGACCAGGCCGCCGGCATAGTAGGAATCGCCGAAGTCGACCACCTTGCGGCGCTCGTCCGTGATGTAGATGGCCGACACCGCCATGTCGTAGCGGCGCGCGACCAGGCCGGGAATGAGGCCCTTGAAATCGATCTGCGTCCATTCGACCTTCTTGCCCATCGCCTTGGCCAGCGCTTCCACCAGCTCGACGTCGAAGCCCGTGAGCTTGCCGTCCTCCACGTACTCCATGGGCGGGAAGGTGGCGTCCGTCACCACGCGGATGACGTCCTGGGCGGCATGGGCGGGTGCGGGGGCGGCGGCCCACAGCATGGGACACAGGGCGATCGCGGCCTGCAGGACACGGCGACGGAGGACTTTCATGTGGAGACTCCTTTATGGTCGGGAATCGTGGGTGGTCGAAGGTCGGGGCCGGGACGGAAATCCCGGCGATGGCGGGTCAACGGAGACGCGCGTCAATCCAAAGCGTCAGGTCAAAGCGTCAGGTCAAAGTCAGCAGGCGGGACACGCGCGCAGCGGCCACCACCACCATCTGGATCAATTCCGCCTCGCGCGGCAACGCGCGGGATACGGGGGCCATCAACGTCATGGCGCCCGCCAGGCGCTGGCCGGGGCCGAACAGCGGCGCGCTCGCGCCCCAGACGCCTTCGTCCACCTCGCTCTGGCTGCAGGCATATCCCGCCTGGCGTATGGCCGCCAGCGCCGCGCGATCGGGCCGCTGCGGATCCGGCGGCTCCTGCGCCCACCCGTCCAGCACGGCGTCGCGCCGCGCCGCGGGCAGATGCGCCAGCAGGCATTTGGCGGTGGCCCCCTTGCGCAGCGGCACGCTGCGGCCCTTCTCGAACGAACAGCGCAAGGCCTGCGGGCTTTCCAGCATGTCCAGACAGATGGCGCGGTCGTTCACCGCGACGATCAGTCCCACGCTTTCATGCGATTGCGCCACCAGCCGCTGCATGTCCATGCGGGCGACGTGTACGAGATGCGACGTCGCGTCGAAACCCTGCGCCAGCTGCAGACCCATCGGGCCCGGCGCGTAGCAGCCGTCTTCTTCCTGCACGAACCCCCAGTGCTTGAGGCGTGCGAGCTGCCGATACAGCGAGCTGCGCGGCAATCCCGTGGCCTGGGCCAGCTCCTGAGCCGTCACGGGCCCATTCCATTGGGCCAGCGTGGCGAGCACCAGCAGGACACGGTCTTGCGACGCGGGAGGTTGCGGCATTGACGACATGGCGGGGAGTATCGGGCACGGAAGGCGGCACGCCAAGTCATCAGTCCCACTGAGTGGGACGAAACCGGGTTTTCACCAAGAACGAAGCTTCCGATCGGCCGCGATATCGCCGGGAAATCCCCCGAATTTCGCGTTTATCAGGGAAAACCCCGAAACCGCCGCCGCCGCCTCGATTCCCACCGGATGGGAATTTCCGGTTCGCACCGCACCATGGCGATGCGCGCGCGCACCGCCCAGGCGCGGCGTGCACCGCGACGGTGCGTTTGGCGCCTTGCTCCGCTACGAGGCCCGCTTGCGCGGTTTCACGGGAAATCTACGCGGTTCCGGACACAATCGCCGCCGCCATGCCGCGGCAAGCAGCGGCCGCCGTTCAACAAGATCTACGCGCGAGCGACACGGAAGAAGCGGGTGACTCAGACCAATACTTTCCTGGCGGATTACGTCTTTCCAACGCCCCGGCAACAGGCGCGACAGCGGCAGACGAAGATATTCCTGGCGGCACTGGCGCTGTACGGCCTGGCGCTCTATCCCATCCTTCATGCCGACCGCTTCTATATCGACGACCTGGGCCGCTCTCTGTCGGGCTATCTGGGCTGGGGGACGGACGGCAGGCCGCTTGCCAACGTGGTGATGGAGCTCGCGAACCTCGGCACGCCGCTGGTGGATCTTTCTCCGCTGCCGCAACTGGCCGCGATCGGCATGTTCGCGTGGCTTGCCACCGTCCTGGAAAAGCGCTTTCGGCTCAGCGGCGCCTGGGCCGCGCCGCTCGCGCTGCTTCCCCTGCTTGCCAGCCCCTTCTTTCTCGAGAATCTGTCATACAAGTTCGACGCCCTGCCGATGTCGCTGGCGGCCTGTCTTGCGGCACAGGCGGGCTTCGCAGAGCTTCGAGGATGGCGCGACGCCGCGCGTGGGGCTGTCGCGGTCCTGGCCAGCCTGTGCCTTTACCAAGCGGCGGTCAACGTATTCATCGTCCTCGCGTTGTTGGGCTTGGTCCTGAAGCAACTGGACCGGGAAACGCCGCGCGCCGTATTCCAACAGGGCGCGACGCGCATCCTGCAGCTGATCGGCGCCGCCATCGTGTATTCCTTCATCGCCGGAAAGACGGTTCATGGCCATTACGCCAGCCAGCATGCCGCCCTGGCGGGACCTTCCAGCGCCGTGGAGACCGTCTGGCGCAACTTGCATGACGGTCTGCTGTTTGTCGTCGCCTGCCTGCGCAGCCCCGCCGGTGGCGTCCTCCTGATCCAAATCGTGCTGGCCGTTGCGGGCACGCTGGTCATCGCCGCGCTGTATGCCGGAACATGGTGGCGTTCAAGCCAGAACCGGACCCGTGTTTTGCTCGCGGCGAATATCGTCGTGCTGCCGGCAGCGTTGCTCCTGGCGGCATGGGGGCCGATGTTGCTGCTGCAATCGCCCGTGCTGGTTCCCCGTACGCAGATAGGCGTGGGCGCCATCGCGGTGTTCTGCAATGTGTGCATCGCAGCGCTGATATCGAAGTACCGAGGTTCGAGCAAACTCGCCGTCGTCATCCTGGCGGCAGCGGCCTATCCGTTGATCATCTTCGCGTCGGTTTACGGAAATTCCCTGGGTCTGCAAAAGGATTATGAACTCGCCATCTCGCGCGACGTGGCGGACGATCTGGCCAGGGCGAGCGGGACCGTCGCGGTGCGGCGTCTCGCGTTGAAGGGCAGCGCTGGCATGCCGCCGGTGGTTGCGCACAACGCCAGCAAATTTCCTCTCCTGACGCGCCTGGTTCCGGTCCATCTGACCGAAGGATGGGGCTGGGCGGAAGACCAGTTCAAGCACGCGGGCGTGGCGCTGCCCTACGGCGCGGCCGCTCCCGAGCAAATCGCGGCCATCGAATCCTGCCGGTTTTCCTATGTTTCCCGCCGTGCCGCATACACGCTTTATGTCGCGGATGGCGTGGCCGTGGTGTGGTTCCGTAATGCATCGCCGCCACCATGCGCGCCGCATGCCTGAATCGATATGGACTGGATATCGCGCACCGCCTGAACCGGTATCGTGCCCCTGCCTTGTCAGGCTCCCCGCGGCGGCGCGGGGAGCGCAACGCCGATGCGGCGCGCCAGCGCGGCGCCGAACCGTTCATCCAGCACCGCGCCGACGTTGCACCGGGACCAGCGCGATGCCTTGTCGGCATCGACGCTGAACACCCGGCCCGGCGCCATCAGGATTTTTTCCGGAATCAGATCGCGCGCCAGCGGCACGGTGTCGGCCACGCCGGGAAACGCGGTCCACAGATAAAGCGAACTGGCCGGCCGGGCAAAAACTTCGGCGCCCAGGCCGTCCAACACCTGCAGGGCCTGCGCCGTTGCCGCTTCCAGCCTGCGGCGCAGGCGGAACAGATGCCGCTCGTAGTGACCTTCGCGCAGCATCACGTCGACCATGCGCTCGCAGTATTCCGAGCTGCTCACATGCACCAGTGCTTTCAGGTCGGCGAGGTCGCTCGCCAGCGCCGGATCGCAGGCGATGAAGCCCACGCGCAGCGCCGCCGAAAAGGACTTGGAGAAGCTGCCGATATAGATGGTCCGCGCGAGCTGGTCCAGCGCGGCCAAGCGCACGGCCGACGTCGGCTTGAAGTCCGCCAGCGGGTCGTTTTCCACCAGCATCGCGCCATGGCTGTGGCACAGCTGCAGCAAGCGATACGCTTTGGCCGCTGAGATGTCCGATCCGGTCGGGTTGTGCGCCAGCGATTGCGTGAAAAAGAGCCGCGGCTTGAATCGCGCGAGCAATTGCTCCAGCGCCGCCAGGTCCGGCCCGTCCGGCAGCCGCGGCACGCCGAGCATCCGCGCGCCGGCCAGCTTCAGCTTGCCGAACAAGGGGTAATAGCCGGGGTCGTCCACCAGCACGGCCGCACCGGGCGCCAGGAAGTAGCGGATCAACAGATCCATGGCCTCGTTGGCGCCATGGGTCAGCACCAGCTGCGACGGCGCCGCGTTGACGCCGATGTCGCCCAGCTTGCGCACCAGGCTTTCGCGCAGCGGCGCGTAGCCGAAGCGGCTGCCGTAGCGGAACAGGCTGCCCAGCCCGGTGCGGACGACTTTCTGGTGATAGCGGTCCATGCGCATATCGGCCAGCCATTCGACCGGCGGGAAGCCGTCGCCGACGGCCACGGCATCCGGCTGCGTCTTCAACTGTTCGCGCATCAGCCACACGATATCCATGGCGCGGCTCAACTGGCCGGATTCCTCTTCCGCCGGCTTGCGCGCAAAGTGCTTGTCCAGCACGTAGAACCCGGATCCCCGCCGCGGCTCGACCAGTCCTTGCGCCACCAGCATCTCGAAGGCCACCACCACGGTGTTCTTGGCGTAGCGATGCAACTGCGCCACTTCGCGCAGCGAGGGCAGCTTGTCGCCGGGGCGGTACACCCCGTCGGCGATCTGCTGCGCGATCAGGCGCGCCAGGCTTTCCGCGATGGGCGCGGGGCGGCCGGGACGCGCCGCCTTGCCGTCATCCGCCATGCTCGCGGTCCGCCATGATGCCTCCCGGGAAATTGGTGCAGTGCGATGGTACTGTCGGCCCAAACTGTACCTGTCAATGGCGGTACAGTTTACCTAGGATCGGCCTACCGATACGCATACGGAGACATTGCATCGTGGTCGATTCGCGCCTTCCCAATTTCCGCGCCCTGCCCCCTTCCGAACGACTGGACGCCATCGCAGGCGCCGTCCACCTGACCGGCGAGGAACACGCCCTGCTGGCTCGCCCCGGCGCGCTTGCGCTGGATCGCGCCGACGGCATGATCGAGAACGTTATCGGCACGTTCGAGCTTCCCATGGGCGTGGCCGCCAATTTCCAGGTGAACGGGCGCGACGTGCTCGTGCCCATGGCGGTGGAAGAGCCGTCCGTCGTGGCGGCGGCTTCGTATATGGCGAAGCTGGCCCGGGAATGCGGCGGTTTCGAAACGTCCAGCACCGCGCCGCTGATGCGCGCGCAGATCCAGATCCTGGGCCTGACGGACCCGCAGGGCGCACGGCTGGCGCTGCTGCGCGAAAAGGACCGCATCGTCGCGCTGGCCAACAGCCGCGACAAGGTCCTGGTCGAACTGGGCGGCGGCTGCCGCGATATCGAGGCGCACCTCTTCCCCGACACGCCGCGCGGCCCGATGCTGGTCGTGCACCTGATCGTCGATGTCCGCGACGCCATGGGCGCCAATACGGTCAACACCATGGCGGAAGCGGTGGCGACGCTGCTGGAAGAAATCACCGGCGGGTCGGTGCGGCTGCGCATCCTGTCCAACCTGGCCGACCTGCGGCTGGCGCGCGCACGGGTCAGGCTGACGCCTCAGGTGCTGGCCACGCGCGAGCGCAGCGGCGAGGAAATCATCGAAGGCGTTCTCGATGCCTGGGCCTTCGCCGCGGTGGATCCGTACCGCGCCGCCACGCACAACAAAGGCATCATGAACGGCATCGACCCCGTGATCGTTGCCACAGGCAACGACTGGCGCGCGATCGAAGCCGGCGCCCACGCCTATGCCGCGCGGTCCGGACGCTACACCTCGCTCACCGCCTGGGAAAAGGACGCCACGGGCGCGCTGGTGGGCTCGATCGAAATGCCGATGGCCGTGGGACTCGTGGGCGGCGCGACCAAGACCCATCCCCTGGCGCGCCTGGCCCTGAAGATCCTGGGCGTGCGTTCGGCGCAGGAACTGGCGGAGATCGCCGTGGCGGTGGGCCTGGCGCAGAATCTGGGCGCCCTGCGGGCGCTGGCGACCGAAGGCATACAGCGGGGCCACATGGCCCTGCACGCGCGCAACATCGCGCTGCTGGCCGGCGCCACGGGCGATGAAGTCGATACCATTGCACGCCGCATGGCCGAGGAAAAAGACGTGCGCGCCGACCGCGCCGTCGCGCTGCTGAAGGCCCTGCGCGGACAGGCCTAGCAAGACAAAAACGACGGCCGGCGCAAACTTCCCGTACGCCGGCCGCAACCTGGAGGAGAGCATCATGAGAACGAACCCCAGTCAACCCGCCTGGCGGCTCGCGGAAGTGTGGAGCGACACCGTCGATCTGCGTCACCTGGCGTGGTCCATCGTCATCGGCGTGACGATCAGCGTCGCCGCCTTCGTCGCGGCCGGGCGCTGGCTGCGCGACCTGGCGTCGTCGGCCGAGCTGGCGCATGCGTATGCCATGCTCGCGGGCCTGGCAGGCAGCGTGGTCGCGGGCATCGTCTGCGCGCGCCTGTTTGCGCCCAAGCGCGAGGTCGTGGAAGACACCGCGTTGGCCGATCCCGCATGGCGTGAAGACGTGCTGGCCGAACTCGCAAGCGAACCGGGCGGGCTCGGCACGCTTGCCGACCTGCCGCCGGCGGCGATCGAGGAGCTGCGCGAGCTCGGCCTGCACGAGCTGTTCGCCGGCCAGGCGGCCGCCAGCCATGCGCATCCGGTTGCCGCGAAGGAGGCCCTGGCATGAACGATCCCATTCTTTTGAACCAGATCCTGGTCGCCGCCGCCATGGGCCTGGTGGGCGCAGTGGTATTCGCCGGCATCGGGCTGATCTCGGGCACGGACGAAACCACCACCATCGCGCCGCTGACGCTGCTGGTGGCCCTGCTGGGCGTGCCGCCCGCCGGCGTTTTCACGTTCTTCCTGGCGGGCGCGGTCGCCAAGCACATGACGCACGCCGTGCCGACGGCGCTGCTGGGTATTCCGGGCGACACCATGGCCACGCCGCTGCTGCAGGACGCCAACATGCTGCGCAAGCTCGGCGTGCCGCACATCGCGCTGCGCAAGATGATCTCCGGCGCCATCATCGCCGCCTTCGTCGCGGTGCCGCTGGCCGTGCTGTTCGCCGTGCTGCTGGCGCCGTTCGGCCCCGCGATCACGCGTACCGCGCCTTGGATTTTCCTGGCCGCCGCCGTGCTGATTGCCTACTTTTCCGCAGGACGCTGGGCGTCGGTGGCCCTGCTGGTTCCCTTCGTGGTCGTCATCGTCGCGCTGCAAAGCCTGACCGCGAAGTACGGGGTGAAGCTGAGCGTCAGTTATTTCCTGGGCATCGCCATCGGTCCGCTGATCGCCGATCTGTTTGCCGTGATGTCGCCGCTGGGGCGCAAGCGGATGGCGCGGGACAAGGTGCGTACGCTATCGCTGGCGCCCGACGTCAAGGGCTGGTCCGGTTATTTCCCCAACCCGTTCAAGGTGCTGGACCGGACGCAGACGCGATGGACGCTGGCCACGGCGGCCGTCTCCAGCGCAACCTTCGTCTTCAGCCCCGTGGCCATGACGGTGGTGCTGGGAGAGATGGTTGGCGCGCGCGTGCGGCATGCCTATCATCGGCTGGCGACCGTGCTGAGCGCGCGCAACGGCGTCACCGAAGCCACCTATATCGCCGAAGCGCTGATCCCTCTGATCGCCTTCGGCCTGCCGCTCAGCCCGGTGGCAGCCGGCCCCGCTGCGCCGCTGTTCAACGCGCCGCCGCGCTTCACGGTGGACAGCGCGACGGGACAGACGCACAACCTGCACAATCTGATGAACCATTGGGAATTCCTGGGCTACGGCATGCTGGCTGTCGTGATCGCCGCCCTGGTCTCCTATCCCTTCGCGATGAACTACGCCCGCCGCGCCGCGCTGTTCGTCTCCCGCAAGGTGAGCCATGAGGCGATCATCGCCACCTTCGTCGGCCTGATCGTCGTCATCAGCGTGTGGGAAGGCCAACTGCTGGGACTGCTGGTCATCCTGACCATGGGTCTGCTGGGCGGACTGCTGTCGCGCGTCTTTGCCTTCAACACCGGCGTGCAATTCATGGGCTACTACACGGCGGTGCTGACCGTACCCGCACTCGTCAAGCTGATCGGTGGTTGAGCGGTTCCGCGCCGTCCGGCTCCGGGCCCGCCGCCGGCCGGTGGACGGCGCGCCAGCGCGCCGGCGTCATGCCGGTCCGCTGCTTGAAGGCGCGCTGGAAAGCGGCTTCGGATTGATAGCCCACCGCGTCGGCGACCGCCCCGGTCGACAGCGCCGCCTCGCTCAACAACCGCGCGGCGCGCGCCATGCGAATGCCGGCAAGCATGTCGGCCGCGGACTGCCCCATGCTGTCCTGGAACTGGCGCGCGAAAGTCGCCCGCGACATATTGCACAGCGACGCCAGCTCCGGCAGCGTCCACGGTTTTCCCGGCTCGAACACCATCGCCGTCAACGCGGGGCGCAGACGCGGCTGGCTTGCCAGCGCCAGCAGGCCATGCGGGGCCTGGCCGCCGGCGCTGGCGAAGCGCAATACCAGCGCGAACAGCGCCGCGGACAATGCATTCAGATAGGCGCGGCCGCCCAGCGCTTCCTCCAGCGAGGCCGCCCGCATCAGGCCGATGAGCCCTGTCAGCGGGGATGCATCCCGTGGGGCCGAGCCCTGCCCATGCGTCCGCACCACCAGCGTGGCGGGCAGATGATCCCGCAGCAGCCGGTCATGGCCGGACCGCACGACGAAACGTCCGCACAACATATCGAAGTCGGGCTCGCCGCCTTCGGTGCTGTCCTTCACAAGCACGCCCCCAGCCTGGCGATCGCGCGGCGGCCGGGCCGGCGCGCCGCTGCCGTCGTGCAGGCGATGCGCCGCGCCGCGCGGAAAAAGCACGATGTCCCCGGCCCGCAAGGGTTGCGGCGGACCCTCGCCGTCTTCGAGGATGGCGCTGCCGCGCAACAGCACGTGGTACGGAATGTCGCTGGCCGGCGCACGATCATGCCGCACCTCCCAGGGCGCGCCGAGGAGACAGCGAAAATCGACGTGGCCCTCGATGGGCGTGAATTCCAGCAAACCGCTCAACCAGTCCATGGCAATGGGCCACACGCCATGGGCGTGAGACGAATAAGCATGTTTTTGAGGATGCGCGACATTATCAACCCAAGGCAGGCTGCGTAAAGTGAAGCCGTGACATCAAAACCTTCATTACTTGCCAAGGAGTTCCGCCATGTCTTCCCGTCTGCCCGCCGTCGCCTTTGAACAAGCCACTGGCGCCACCGCCGAAGTGTTCCAGAGAATCAAAAAATCCGTGGGCCGCGTGCCGAATGCCTACGCGACGCTGGGCACCCACGCCCCCGCCGCCCTGGCCGTCATGCTGCAGGCCGATGCGGTGTTGACGTCCGGCGCGTTGAGCCGGCAGGACCAGGAGCTGATCAAGCTGGTCGTGAGCGAAGCCGCCGGTTGCGACTATTGCGTTGCCGCACATACGCTGGTGGGCAAGATGACCGGCCTCGCACCCGAAGCGATGCGGCAGGCACGCCATGGCGAGCCCACGGGCGATGCCCTGCAGGACGCCTTGGTGCGATTCCTGAATGTGCTGATCCGCCGTCCCGGCACGATCCCGCAAGCGGAATACGACGCCATCCGCGCCGCCGGCTACGACGAACGGCAGCTGGCCGACATCGCGCTGGCCGTAGCGGTGATCACCTTTACCAACGTCTTCAACCGCATCAACGACACCGACGTCGATTTTCCGGCGGTCGCGGCCTGAGACGGCTTGCGTGGCGCGCGGGACAGTGGCGCGCGCGACGGCGGCGGGCGGGACAAAGCCGGGCGATGCCGCAACATCGGAAAACCCGATGGGGCCGGGCCGGCCCGCCGCCGGCCCGGCGACTCAGGACCGCGCCCGCGTCGCCCACCAGCACAGCAGCGACCCCGCGCACACCATGGCGGCGCCCTTCCAGTATCCCGCCGCCAGCGGCGCGGACAGCAGCACCGTGGCAAGGGCCGACGAGAAAATCGGAATGAAATAGGACGCGACGGCCAGCACGGCGATATTCCCGTGCATGATGCCCACGTTCCAGGCCGCATAACCCAGTCCCATCGCCGCCGCGGCCATCGCGACCTGCGCGGCCACGGTCCAGTCGAAATGCAGCGCGGGCTCGGCGCTGGTCAGATACTTCACCCAAAAGGCCAGCGCGGTCAGCATGAAGAAAAGCGCGGCGCCGTTCTTGCCGTTTGCCATGCGCGCCGTCACCGTGCAATACGCCGCCCAGATCACGGCGCCCGTGAAGGCCAGTCCGTAGCTCAAGGGATTGCTGCCGATATTGGCCGCCATCCCGGCCAGGTCCAGCCCGTCCGCCCCGCCCTGCGCCCAGCACACGCCGATAAACGCCAACGCCACGCCGGGGACGAGCCACATCGTGGACCGATGCCCGTTGAAGACCACCGCGAACAGAATCGTCAGGCTGGGCCAGAGGTAATTGACCAGGCTGACTTCGATGGCCTGGCGGCCGCTGGCCGCATACCCCAGGGAAAGCGCCAGGCACAGCTCATAGGCGACGAACAGCACGCCACCCGCGAACAGGTAGCGGCGCGGGAAGCTGGAGGGCCGCGGCAAACCGACGGTGCACACCAGCAGCGCCGAGCCCACCGTATAAATCATGGCCGCGCCGCCTGCCGGTCCCAGCGCCTCGGCCACGCCGCGTATCAACGCCACGATCGTGCTCCAACACACCACCGCAGTCAGTCCAATCAGGGTCGCCTTGCTTCTCGTCATATCGCTGCGCCGTACGTCTCTTGCATGCCGGGCGGCATCGTACCCCTTCTCACGAAAACATTTTTCCGGACCGCTTGACTTATCTATCTCCTGATAGATAGAATTCTCGCCATGGAAACGATGCCTGTCCGCGAACAACTGCTGAATCACGCCCGGGTGCTGCTGATGACCCGCGGCTACAACGGCTTCAGCTACCGGGACCTGGCGGCGCTCGTCGGTGTGAAGACGTCCAGCATCCATTACTACTTCCCCACCAAGGAAGACCTGGTGCTGGAGGCGGTCAACGGCTATAGCACCGAAATGCTGGCCCAGGTCCGCGCCATCGACGACAGGCAGCCCGCGTCCCGGCAGCTGGAGCAGTACGCAAAGGCCTTCGGCGTCCTGATGCACGATGGCGACCGCATCTGTCTGTGCGGCATGCTGGCGGCGGATATCGCCTCGCTGCCCGACAACATCCGCTCGGCGGTGCAGGGCTTTTTCAAGGCCAACGAGAGCTGGCTCGAAAAAGTGCTGGCCCGCGGGCAGGAAGACGGCACGTTGCGTGTCAGCGGCGATCGTGCGTCGGCGGCGCGGGCTTTGTACGCCGCCTTCCAGGGCAGCGTGCTGGCGGGGCGCCTGTTCGGCTCCAAGGCCAGGTTGAAAGACGTGGTCGCCGCCGTCAAGGCGGGCTGACCGCAAGCACGATAGCCGCGGGTCCGGCGACGGACGCGCGAAGGAATCATCGACGATGCGCTGGCTGCGCATCGGCCTCGCCTGACGGCGGGGTTTTTTTGGCGCCACTTGTCTATCTATAGATAGATAGAAATAAACGGTTCATCGCCTTTTCGACACAGCGCATTTCCAACCGACCGGAGAATCACCATGAAGACCTTCAAGAAACTGATGCTCGCCGCCGCCGTCACCGGCCTGTCCACCGCCGCCGTTGCCGCCGGCGCTGGCGGCGCCGCCGCGCCGCAGCCCAACGCCAAGGTGTCGCAATTCCTGCACGTCCTGAACAGCGCCCAGGGCCCCGCCATCGAGACCCTGCCGCCGGAACAGGCGCGCCAGGTCCTGGCCGGCGCGCAACAAAGCGTGAAAGTCGACCTGTCCGGGATCGAGACCACGGAAAAAACGGTCACGCAGGACGGCCTGACGGTGCCTCTGACCATCGTGCGTCCGGCCGGGGCCAGCGGCACGCTGCCCGTCTTCATGTTTTTCCACGGCGGCGGCTGGATCCTGGGCGACTACCCCACGCACCGGCGCCTGGTGCGCGACCTGGTGGTGCAATCCGGGGCCGTCGCGGTCTTCGTCAACTACACCCCATCGCCCGAGGCCCGCTATCCGGTCGCGATCAACCAGGCCTACGCCGCCACCAAATGGGTCGCGGCCCATGGCAATGAGATCGGCGTCGATGGCAACCGCCTGGCCGTCGTGGGCAACAGCGTGGGAGGCAATATGGCGGCGGTGGTGAGCCTGATGGCGAAGGACCGCCAGGGACCGGCCATCCGCTTCCAGGGCTTGTTGTGGCCGGTGACCGACCACACCTTCGACAACGGCTCGTACAAAACCTACGCCAACGGTTATTTCCTGAGCCGCTCGATGATGCGCTGGTTCTGGGACGCCTATACCCGCAGCGAAGCGCAGCGCAACGAGAAGTACGCTTCGCCCCTGCGCGCCTCGCTGCAGGATTTGAAGGGCCTGCCGCCGGCGCTGATCCAGGTGGCCGAATTCGACGTGCTGCGCGACGAAGGAGAAGCCTACGGCGCCAAGCTGGACGCCGCCGGCAACGAAGTCACCGTGACGCGCTACAACGGCACCATCCACGACTATGGCCTGCTCAACGCCCTGGCCGACGATGCGGTCACGCGCACTGCGCTGAAGCAGATGGCCTACGAAATCCGCACCCGCCTGCAATAAGGCGACGCGGGTCGCTCAGGGCCTGTGAACGCTGGAAGGAGCCCCGCCTGGGTACGTCAACAGGCCCTAGCTGCCGGCCAGGGGCGTGGCCTTGATGGTCACGCCCGCCACCGCGAAATTGCCCGCGCCCAGATGATGCAGGGTATGCAGCGCGCGGTTGTCCTCACGGAACTCCCAATGCCCGGAAACGAAGACGGCGGGATCCGCCGCGGCGCTGACGACCTCGGCGAAGCAGGTGTCGTACGCATCCTCGGTATGGGTCTCGGGAATGCGCCGGCATTCCAGCCAGGCCGCCATTCCATCTTCGAGCACCGGCAGGCCGAGCGCGGGTCCGTGCAGGGGCTCGATGCCGAAGCGCGCGAACTTGTCGCCGTCCGCCCCCGATACGCTGCCCACAGCGTAGGTCCGATCGACAAAACCCGCGCCAGGTATGCAGATGGCGAAACTGCCGCTGGCCTCGACCAGTTCGCGGGTATAGGTGCGCTTGTCGATGACGACCGCGATGCGCGGCGGCGTGAACTCCACCGGCATGGACCACGCGGCGGCCATGATGTTGCGCCGATCGCCGTGCCGGCTGGTCACCAGGACGGTGGGACCGTGATTCAGCAGCCGGCTGGCATGCTCGAGGGGAACGGGAATAAAGCGTGATGGCATCGATGACACTCCTTGCTCATATCCCTGCCCAAAAGCGCGCTTTCCGGCCTAGAAGGCGCAGGGTCCCCAGCGCTTGGGCGCGCCGCGCCGGACAGGGCAAACAGCGGCCTCACATCGTACTGGAGAAGTCGCAGCAGCTTTGCGCCAGGCTCGCGACGCTCTCGCAGAACGCCACGTCGGCCTCGCGCCGGAACATGGCGCAATACAGCGATTGCGGCGGGGCGATGCTGGTGCGCGCGATGACGAGCTGGCGCGCGCTGACCATGCCGGCGAAGTAGTCGCGCGGCAGGCAGCTGACGCCGAAGCCGGCGGCCGTCAATCCCGCCATGGCGATGAGGCTGTTGATGGTGAACATATTGCTGGCGGGCGTATAGGGCTGCAGCCAGCCGTCGTAGATCATGTTCAGACCCGAGTCGCGGCTCTGGCGCAGCAGCGGCAGCGCCGCGATATCGCGCGGGGTGTAGACCCGGCTCGGATCGATCATGTCGGGACTGCCCATCCAAGCGAACTCCAGCCGCTGCAGCGGAACCACCTGCAATTCCCCGTCGGCGAATTCGCCATGCAGGAACGCCATGTCGAGCTGACCGGCATGCAGGCGCTTCTGCAGATCCCGGCCCAAATCGATATGCGGCTCCAGCGTGATGCGCGGATAGTGCGCGCGCAGCAGGCGGATCAAGGCAGGCAGCCAGGTCATCGCCGTGATTTCCGTGATTCCGAAGCGGAAAGTGCCCGTCAGGGTGTGCTGGCCTTTCAGCCGCACCAGCAGACGGTCGCGGTGCGCCAGCATCTGCTCGGCCATCGCGTATACCTCGTGCCCCCGGGCCGTCAGCTCGGCGCGGTAGCCGGAACGGTCGAACAGCGCGATGTCGAAGTCGGCTTCCAGTTCCTGGATGCGCTTGGTGATCGCCGACTGGCTGGTGTGCAGTTTCTGCGCGGCGGCCGAGAACGTCCCCAGCCTGACCGTCCAATACAGGGCTTCGATCTGCTTGAAGGTCAGCATGCGGCCGGCCCGTTCATTCCATAAATTCTCATAAGGGCTAACCCGTATATTCCAAAAAGCGATATCGCCCGTGGAAATTTAATCGCTTTTTCAGCGCTTCAAAAGCTCGCACTATTCAGGCTTCCTTCACCGCCCATCCTTGCGACGGGCAATTTCCGCAGCAAACCCAGCGATTTCCATGGCCACATCCCTTTCCGGCATGCGCGAACTGCCGGCCCCTCCCGTTGCTCCCGCCGCCGTGCTCGAAGCGCTGGCCGGCATCGTCACGCCGCATCTGAGCGACAACCTGGCGCGCCGCGAAGGCATCGCCGGGCTGCGCCGCTACAACGGGCGCGGCAAGCTGGTCGGCACGGCGCTGACCGTGAAGACCCGTCCCGGCGACAACCTGATGATCTATCGCGCCATGATGCAGATACAGCCGGGTCACGTGCTGGTCGTCGATGCCGGCGGCGACCTGAGCAACGCCGTGCTGGGCGAGATCATGAAGCGCTACCTGCAGCAGCACGGCTGCGCCGGCGTGGTGGTCGACGGCGCCATCCGCGACGTGGCCGCGTTCGAAGCCGACAGCTTCCCCTGCTATGCGCGCGGTCACATCCATCGCGGCCCCTACAAGGACGGCCCGGGCGAGGTCAACGTGCCCGTGTCGATCGGCGGGCAGGTGGTCCACCCGGGCGACATCGTCGTCGGGGACGAGGATGGACTGGTCAGCTTCCCCGCCGATCAGGCCGAGACGCTGATCGCAGCGGCCCGCGCGCACGCGGAAAAGGAAGCGCGGATCATGGCCGAGATCGCGACCGGCGAGCGCACCCAGAGCTGGATGCAGGCCGCATTTGCCGTAAGGGGAGGCCCACCCCCGAAGCGCTGACGCGCTTCCCCCTCTAGGGGGCGACGCTGGCGGACCGGGGGGAAAGCCCACCCCCGAAGCGCTTCGCGCTTCCCCCTCTAGGGGGCGACGCTGGCGGACCGGCGGAGCCGGATCCGCGGCGTCCCGGGTAGGCCCACCCCCGAAGCGCTACGCGCTTCCCCCTCTAGGGGGCGACGCCGGCGGACCGGCGGAGCCGGATCCGCGGCGTCCCTGATCTGACGATTTGTTTTATGTGACGGAAATGGTGCTTGGCGCCATGACTAATGAGATGACACAAGCGACAACCATCCCCGCTACATCACCGGACTTCCTGGCGGACCGGGCGCGCGCGATCAAGCCGTCGCCCAGCATGGCGGCCAAGGCGCGCGTGGATCAGCTGCGCGCCGCGGGCCGCGACATCGTCGACTTCACCGTTGGCGAGCCGGACTTGCCCACGCCGGCTCACATTGTGCAGGCCGGCATCGACGCCCTGCGCGGCGGCGATATCCGATATACGTCGTCCCTGGGTACGCCGGCGCTGCTGCGCGCGGTGCAGGCGAAGTTCGAGCGCGAGAACGGTCTGCGCTACGGACTGGATCAATTGATCGTCGGGGTCGGCGCCAAGCAGCTTATCTTCACCGCGCTGTCCGCGACCGTGCAGGCGGGCGACGAGGTGATCGTTCCCGCGCCCTACTGGGTGTCGTACCCGGACATGGTGCTGGTCAACGACGGCACGCCGGTCGTCGTGCCTTGCGGCGAGGACACCGGCTTCAAGCTGACGCCCGACGCGCTGGCCGCCGCCATCACGCCGCGCACCAAGTGGCTGCTGCTGAACACGCCCAGCAACCCCACCGGCGCCATGTACGGCGCAGAGGAACTGCGCGGGCTGGCCGAGGTGCTGGAACGCCATCCGCACGTGTGGGTGCTGACTGACGAAATCTACGAACACCTGGCCTATGGCGACGCCGGACACGTGTCGCCGGCGGCGATCGCGCCCGCGCTGGCCGAACGCACGCTGACGGTCAACGGCGTATCGAAGGCGTACGCAATGACCGGCTGGCGCCTGGGCTACGCCGGCGGACCGAAGACGCTGATCAAAGCCATGGCCACGCTGATCTCGCAAAGCACCAGCTGCGTCAGCGCCATCAGCCAGGCGGCCGCGCGCCATGCGCTGGAAGCCGACCAGGGCTGCGTGGCCGATGCCGCCGCCACTTTCCACGCCCGCCGCGACCGCATCGTTTCGCTTCTGAACGCCATTCCCGGCATCACGTGCCGGGACCCGCAGGGCGCCTTCTACGTATACCCGTCGGTCGCGGGACTGCTGGGGCGCCGCACGCCGCAGGGCAAGCTGCTGGAAAGCGACCTGGATGTCGTGATGTATCTGCTGGACGAGGCCGGCGTCGCCGTTCTGGATGGCGCCGCATATGGGCTTTCGCCCTATCTGCGCCTGAGTTTCGCCACATCCATGGAGAGTATCGAAGAAGGTTGCCGACGCATCGCCGAAGCTTGCGCGCGTCTGGCCTGACGACGTCCCTGGGCCGGCCAGCGGCCCTGGTACCCTTGGCCCCATGAAGAGGCCGCAGCACCAAGCACCAACGCAATCGTTAAGGGGAACACACATGAAGAAACTGCTTTCCATCGTCGCCGCCGGCTGCATGACCCTGGCCCTGGGCAGCGCCCACGCCGACACCATCGGCGACATCAAATCGCGCGGCAAGTTCATCTGCGGCACCATGGGCACCGCGGAACCGTTCAGCTTTCAGGACCCGAAAACGCGCGCCATCGTCGGCTACGAGGTCGACATCTGCAAGGCCATCGCCGACAGTCTCGGCGTGCCGCTGGAGCTGAAGCTGATCGCCGTGGAAGCGCGCATCCCCGAACTGATTGCCGGCCGCGTGGACGTGGTGGCCGCCAACCTGGGCTGGAGCCCGCAGCGCGCGGAACAGATCGACTACTCGCACCAGCACTTCGTCAGCCTGCAGAAGGTGCTGGCGCGCGAGTCCGACAAGGACCTGAAGGCGCCGGCCGACCTGGCCGGCAAACGGGTCAGCGCGGTGCGCGGTTCGTCGTCCGAGCAAGGCGCCCGCAAGTACATCCCCAATGTCGACCCCGTGCCGTTCAAGGACCCCAGCGGCGCCTTCCTTGCCTTGCAGCAAGGCAAGGTGAGCGGATTCGTGGCGTCCGAACTGATGCTGGTCAAGCTCAAGCAGCAGGCCGCCGATTCGGCGGTGCCCGTGAAGATCCTGGAGCCGGCGCTGTTCGTCGAACCGTGGGGCATCGGCGTGCGCAAGGGCGACACCGCCATGCTGACGCAGGTGAACAAGGTGCTGGACGGACTGGAAAGCTCCGGCCAGGCAACCAAACTGTTCGATAAGTGGTTCGGCGCCGGCACGCAGTACGGCATGAAGCGGGACTTCCATATCGAGGCGATCAAGGGCTGACGCCCCGCGCCGGAGTTCGCGCTCATGCACTACGTCTTCAACTTCGGCGCCATCTTCCAGGGCGAATACACGGACTGGCTGATCCGGGGTCTGGCAACGACCCTGGCGCTGGCCGCGCTGGCCTGGATACTGGCGTTCGTGGTGGGCAGCGTGTTGGCGGTCATCCGCCTGACGGGATCGCGCGTCGCCAATTCGGCGATCGCGCTCTACATCGCGTTCCACCGCAATGTACCCATGCTGGTCCACATTCTTTTCTGGTATTTCGGCATACCGGCATTGCTGCCGCAGGCCGTATCCGATTGGCTCAACGGGCATGGCAGCGAGTTCATCCTGTCGTGCATCGCCATCGGGCTGGTCATGTCGGCCTACGTGTGCGAGGACCTGCGCAGCGCCGTGCGGTCCATTCCGCAGGGCCAGGTGGAAGCGGCGCGCGCCCTGGGTTTGCGGTATCTGCAGATCATGTCCAAGGTGGTGCTGCCGCAGGCCTTTCGCATCGCCATACCGCCGCTGTTGAACCAGACCTTGCTGCTCGTGAAGAACACGAGCCTGGCCATGGCGATCGGCGTGATCGAGCTCACCGCCGCCGGCCGCGAGATCGAGAACAACACCTTCCGGACGTTCGAAGCGTACGCGGTGGTGACGGTGATCTATCTGGCGTTGTCGCTGCTGATCATGGCCGCGGGCGCGCTGCTGCAACGCCGTTTCCATCCGTCGGGAGCACGCTGATATGTGGGACATCGTCAAGGACAATTGGCTGCTGCTCCTGGTGGGGCAGTATCCGCATGGCCCGCTGGGCGGACTGGCGGCCACGCTGGGGCTGGCGGCGATCAGTCTGGCGCTGGCCCTGCCCTGCGGCGTGCTGCTGGCGCTGGGGCGAATCAGCCCGTGGCGCGTGTTCTATGTACCGGCCACCGCCGTGGTGTACCTGGTGCGAGGCCTGCCGCTGCTGATGTTCATCTTCTGGGCCTACTTTTTCGTGCCCGTGATCATCGGCCGTCCGGTGGCCGGCACGACCACGATGGTCGTGGCTTTGGTCTGCTATGAAAGCGCCTACCTGGCGGAAATCATCCGCGCCGGCATTGAGGCGCTGCCCCGGGGACAGCAGGAAGCGAGCCGCGCGCTGGGGCTGTCGTATCTGCAGACCATGCGCAAGGTGATCCTGCCGCAGGCGCTGTACAACATGCTGCCCAGCATGATGAGCCAGTTCGTTTCCACGGTGAAGGAAACCTCGCTGGCCTATGTGATCAGCGTGCAGGAGCTGACCTACGCCGCCAACCAGATCAACAGCACATTGCTGACCAAGCCCTTCCAGGTGTTCGGCCTGCTGGCCCTGACCTATTTCTTCCTGAATCTGGCCCTGAGTTCACTGGTGCGATTGACCGAGCTGCGCATCAGCCGCCGCCGCGCCGGCCTGGGGGTCAAAGTGGTGCAACCCGTATGATCCGATTCTCCAACGTCAACAAGTGGTACGGGGACTATCACGCGCTGGCCGACGTCAGCGCGCAAGTCCGCCGCGGCGAAGTCGTGGTCGTGTGCGGGCCCTCGGGCTCGGGCAAATCGACCCTGATCCGCACCATCAACCGCCTGGAGCCCATCCAGAGCGGCAGCATCGAGGTCGACGGCCAGGACGTCAACGGCCCCGGCGTCAAGGTGGACCAGCTGCGCAGCCATATCGGTTTCGTATTCCAGCAGTTCAACCTGTTTCCGCATCTGAGCGTGCTGGAAAACCTGATGCTGGCCCCGCTGTCGCTGAAGCGCGCGCGCCGGGCCGAGGCCCGCGAAACCGCCATGGCCCTGCTCGCCCGCGTCGGCCTGGCGCACAAGGCCGAGGCCTATCCGGCGCAACTGTCGGGCGGCCAGCAGCAGCGCGTGGCGATCGCGCGCGCCCTGGCAATGTCGCCGCCCGTCATGCTGTTCGACGAGCCCACCAGCGCCCTGGACCCGGAGATGGTGGGCGAAGTCCTGCAGGTAATGAAAGGCCTGGCCAAGGACGGCATGACGATGATCTGCGTCACCCACGAAATGGGATTCGCCCGCGACGTGGCCGATACCATCTGGTTCATGGACCAGGGCCGCATCGTCGAAACGGCGGCGCCGGAAGCGTTTTTCACGCAGCCGCGATCGCCGCGCGCGCAAAAGTTCCTGGCGGAGATCCGGCACTGAAAGGGCCCCCAGGGTTTTCCCTGGCCGCGGGCGTGTCGATACGGATGCCGCTGCATCGTCGTAGCGATACATCCACCCTTTTCGAGGCATACCGACATGACCACTGGCACTGTCCGACTGCACCGCGTTCTGCGCGCCACTCCCGAACGCGTCTACCGCGCCTTCCTGGAAGCCGACGCCATCGCCAAATGGCTTCCGCCCTATGGCTTCACCTGCCGGGTTCACCACATGGAGGTTCGCGTCGGCGGCACCTTCAGGATGTCCTTCCGCAACTTCGGTTCGGGCAAGGAACACGCCTTCGGCGGCGAGTACCTGGAACTCGTGCCCTCCGAGAAAATCCGCTACACGGACCGGTTCGACGACCCGAACCTGCCGGGCGAAATGCAGGCCACCATCAGCCTGCGCGAGGTGACCGGCGGCACGGACATTCAAATCGTCCAGGAAGGCATTCCTGAATTGATTCCCGTGGAGATGTGCTACCTGGGCTGGCAGGAATCGCTCGCCCAACTGGCGAAACTGGTGGAGCCGCAGATTCCCGATTGACCGGACGGAAGTGGCGGTGGGCGCCACGCAGCGCCCGTTGCGCCCGGCGCCCGCCCGCCATGCCCCCGCGTGACCTGCGATCAGCCGTCGCGCGGTTCCGCCGGCGTATCCAGATTGAGCTGATAGAAGGCCGCGTCCAGCCAGCGGCCAAACTTGAATCCCGCGTGCCGGATCGTGCCGGAATGCACGAACCCGAGCTTTTCGTGCATGGCGATGCTGCCGGTATTGCTGGCGTCTATGCATCCGACGAGCACGTGCAGCTGGGCCTGCCGGGCGCGGCGGATCAGCTCGCGCATTAGCAATGGGCCCAGACCGCGGCCGCGATGCGCATGGTGGACGTAGACGCTGTGTTCGACCGTGTACTTGAAGGCGGGAAACGCCCGGAACGTGCCCCAGCTGGCAAAGCCCAGCAGACGTCCGGCGCCATCCACCGCGCCCACCACCGGGAACCCGCCGGCGCGCTTGGCCGCGAACCAGGCCGCCATGGACTCGGGCGGCCGCGGCACGTAGTCATACAGGGCTGTCGAATGAACGATGGCCTCGTTCAGGATTTCCAGGATGGCCGACGCGTGTTCGGCTTCGGTGCAGTCGATCAATCGCACGTCGTCGCGCGAGGGGGCAGCATTCATGGAACTTGCGTGAAGATGAACCTTGCCGCCGGACTGCGCCGATATCGCGATATCGGCGATCAGGCGGTGACGTGGATGCGGGTTCCCACCATGCCGGACGTCGCCAGCTGTGGCGCAACCGAACCGATCAGGCTCACGATGGTCTGCGCCTGATTGTCCAGCACCTTGCGCAGCAATACATTCTGCGCGTCCTGCATGGCGTTGGCCTGCTGCAGACCGACCGCCGCGGCGACGGTGCCTTCGATCGACATATTGGACATGGCGTGGAACCTGCGTGTAAGGGTGCTGAAGCCTACCTTACCCGGATCACCTTGTCGATCTTTTCCTTGGTCGCGCGCCGGGCGTTGTCGTACCGGTCTTTGGCGCTGCTTCGATCCTCTGTCAATTTCGTGCTGTTGGCTGGCATTTAGCGGCATTTTGACGGCTTCCTCAACCAGGGACTGGACGCCGGCCGCGGATGGCGGTATACTTTCGGCCTTTCCAGCGCGCCGCCGAGGCGTTTCGACCACGGCGGCGCATCGTCAAAACCGCGTTCACGGCTGTCCGCCCGACAGCCATGGCCGGATACCCATCCTGGGTCCGGCCGTTGCGTGATCCCTGTGCCCGACGTGGCGCCCGGGATGACGCGGAAACGATCCGATGCGATTCGTTTTCCTCCGAACGCTCCACGGTTCCGACCGACCCCTGTGTGCGGCATCGCTCGTCGTGCATGCATGGCGTGGCATCGCCGTTTCGCCGCGTCCAACAACAACACGGAGGCCCTCGCATGAACATACGCCTGGCAAAGTCCGCCGCCATGGCCGCCATCATCGCGCTGGCAGTGCTGCTGCTCGCCCATGCCATCGGCGAGCAGGCGCTACGGCAATACAGCGGGGACCTGCGCTACTACATCGGCCGCCACCTGATCCTGGTCGGTTATTCCATGGCCCTGGCGCTCATCGTCGGCATACCCGCCGGCGTGCTGCTGAGCCGGCGCTGCGCCGCGCGCTATGCCGAACGCCTGATGCAGGTGTTCAACGTGGGCAACACCATCCCGTCGCTGGCGGTGCTCGCCATCGCGCTGGGCGTGTTCGGCATCGGCGAGCCGCCGGCCATCACGGCCCTGTTTCTGGCGTCCCTGCTGCCCATCGTGCGCAACACCTATGAAGGCGTGAAGAACGTGCCCGCCGCGATGCTGGAAGCTGCCCGCGGCATCGGCATGACACCATGGCAGGCGCTGGTGCGGGTCGAACTTCCCAACGCGCTGCCCATCATCATCGGCGGCGTGCGGACCGCGCTCGCCATCAACGTCGGCACCGCGCCGCTGGCCTACCTGATCGGCGCCGACAGCCTGGGCACGCTGATTTTCCCGGGCATCTACCTGAACAACACGCCGCAAATGCTGATCGGCGCCGCCGCCACCACGGCGCTGGCGCTGATCCTGGACGGCATCGTCGCGGGTGCCAGCCGGTATGCGCTGGCATGGCGCGGCCGCCTGGCCTGAATGCCCGGCGCCGCGCACGCGCGGCGCTTCATCGCGTATCCGTTGCGCACCGACAGAACCGCCCGGCCGATGCCGGGCCACGAACGAGGAGAAGCCACCACGATGCTGCGATTCCAAGGCAGGACGCGCCGCCTGCTCGCCACCCTGATGTGCGCCCTGATGTGCGCCCTGTTGCCGCTGTGCGCGGCCCACGCCGCCGACACCCTGCGCGTGGGCGGAAAGAACTTCACCGAGCAGTACGTGCTGGCGCAGATCACCGCCGACTATCTGCGTCAAAAGGGCTACAGCGTCGACGTGCGCGCCGGCCTGGGCAGCACGCTCATGCGCAGCGCGCAGGAAAACGGCCAGCTGGACATCGTCTGGGAATACACCGGCACCGCCGCGCTGGTCTACAACAAGATTCCCGACGCCGTGAAACTCGACCCCCAGGCCCTCTACGAGAAAGTCAGGGAAGCCGACGCGCCGCACGGGCTGGTCTGGCTGGATCCGGCCCGGCTCAACAACACCTATGCGCTGGGCGTGCCGCAGCAGATCGCGCGCGAGTGGGACGTCAAGACCATTTCCCAGCTCGTAGAGAAACTGCGGGCGGACAATGGCCGCAAGCATATCTTCGCGATGGATGCGGAATTCGCCAACCGCGCCGACGGTCTGAAACCCCTGCAGGCGCTGTACGGCATGAAGTTCGACCGCTCGGAACTCAAGCAGATGGACCCTGGTCTGGTCTACACCGCGCTGCACAACAACCAGGTGACCGTGGGCCTGATCTACACCACGGATGGGCGCGTGCGCGGCTTCAACATCGTGGCGCTGGAAGACGACCGCCATTACTTCCCCAACTACAACGCGACGCCGGTGGTGCGCCGGGAAGTGCTGGACAGGCATCCGGACCTTGCCCGCCATTTGAACGCGCTGGCCGCGGTGCTCGACAACGACGTCATGCTGGATATGAACAAGCAGGTGGATATCGACGGGCGGTCCGTGCGCGACGTGGCGGCGGATTTCCTGCGCACCCACAAGCTGCCTTGACCCGGAGGCCAACATGACGCTTTTCGATTACCTGTCGGCGAACTGGGCCGAACTGCTGGAACTGACGCTGGAGCATATCTGGCTGGTGGGCAGCGCCGTCGGTTTCGCCATTCTGGTGGGCGTGCCGGCCGGCATTTTCATCAGCCGCCACGAATGGCTGGCCTCGCCGCTGCTCGGCGTGGCGACCGTCGTGCTGACCCTGCCGTCGATCGCGCTGTTCGGACTGATGATTCCGCTGCTGTCGCGCTTCGGCGCCGGCATCGGCGCGGTGCCCGCCGTCATCGCCGTTTTCCTGTATTCGCTGCTGCCCATCATGCGCAACACCTATCTGGCGCTGCATAACGTCAGCCCCGGCATCAAGGAAGCCGGCATCGGCATCGGCATGACGTTCTGGCAGCGCCTGCGCCTGGTCGATCTGCCGCTGGCGGTGCCGGTGATCCTGGGCGGCGTGCGGACCGCCGTCGTCATGAATATCGGTGTAATGACCATCGCCGCCGTCATCGGCGCGGGCGGCCTGGGGACCTTGATCCTGCGCGCCATCGGCCAGAGCAACATGATGAAGCTGCTGGTGGGCGCGGTGCTGGTCAGCCTGCTGGCCATCGTCGCGGATTTCGCGCTGCAGGGCCTGCAGCGACTGCTGACTTCCAAGGGGGTACAAAAGCCATGATCGAACTGGATCGATTGACCAAGACCTACATCCAGAAGGACGGCAAGCCGTTCAATGCCGTGGACGCGGTCAGCCTGAACGTCGAAGAAGGCGAGATCTGCGTCTTCCTGGGCCCTTCCGGCTGCGGCAAGACCACCACCCTGAAGATGATCAACCGGCTGATCCAGCCCACGTCCGGACGCGTGCTGATCAACGGGCAGGACACGATGGCGCTGAACGAGGTGGAGCTGCGCCGCCACATCGGCTACGTCATTCAGCAGATCGGCCTTTTCCCGAATATGACGATCGAAGAAAACATCACGGTCGTGCCGCGCCTGCTGGGCTGGGACAAGAAGCGCTGCCGCGAACGCGCCGCCGAACTCATGGCCATGGTGGCCCTGGACCCCAAGATCTACATGAAGCGCTATCCGCGCGAGCTGTCCGGCGGACAGCAGCAGCGGATCGGCGTGATCCGCGCCCTGGCCGCGGACCCGCCCGTGCTGCTGATGGACGAGCCGTTCGGCGCGGTCGACCCGATCAACCGCGAATCCATCCAGAACGAATTCTTCCAGATGCAGCGGGACCTGAAGAAGACCGTCATCATGGTCAGCCACGACATCGACGAAGCGATCAAGCTGGGCGACAAGGTGGCCGTGTTCCGCCGCGGCAAGCTGGTGCAGTTCGACCATCCCGATACGTTGCTCGCACATCCGCACGACGAATTCGTGGCGGCCTTCGTCGGCCAGGACGCGACGCTCAAGCGCCTGCTTCTGGTGAAGGCCGGCGACGCCGCCACCCAGCCCGGCACGGCGCGCATGGATACGCCGCTGGCCGAGGCCTATCGCATGATGGAAGAAAACGATGATCGCCACCTGACCATCGTGGACGAACACAATCAGGCGCTGGGCTTCGTGCAGCGGCGCGTGGCGCGCAGCGGACAAGGCGTTTGCGGCGAACACTTGCGGCCCTTCTCGGCCTCGGTCGGTCCGGACGACAACCTGCGCATCGTGCTTTCGCGCATGTACCAGTTCAATTCGTCGTGGATGCCGGTGCTGGATGCGAACAACGCGTATATCGGCGAAGTCACGCAGGACTCCATTGCGGACTACCTGAGTTCCGGGCGCTCGCGCCACGCCACGGGCCAGAAGCCGCCTGCCTGGCAAGCCGCCGCCTAGATCGCCCGCGCCGCCATGGCGCGGGCCTGCGCGCCGCGGCCCGCCTCATCGGCCCATTCCTTCCGCCACCATCGAAAGATCGAAGTCTTCGCCCGGGCCCACAATCGCCTTGACTTGCCTTCCGGCCGGGAACAAGAATCGGCTCGTGCTTCTGGTTGCCAGCCGCCATCACGGCCATGAACCGCACGGCGGGGGAGGTTCGTATGAGCTATCACCTGGAAGGCCGTCTGCTCGAGGTCTGCAACTGCAACGTCCTCTGTCCCTGCTGGATCGGCGAGGACCCCGATAACGGCACCTGCGACACCATCGTCGCCTGGCGCATCGACAAGGGGACGGTCGACGACGTGGATGTCGGCGGCAACACGATCGCCGCGGTGGCTCATGTCCCGGGCAACATTCTGCAGGGCAATTGGAAGGCCGCCATCTACGTCGATGACCAGGCATCGCCCGAGCAGGAAGCCGCGCTGCTGAAGGTCTACACCGGCCAGGCCGGCGGCCCCATTGCCGATCTCGTGCAGCTGGTCGGCGAGGTCGTATCGGTGGAACGGGCGCCTATCCGCTTCACCGTCGCCGAAGGCAAGGGCGAGCTGCAGATCGGCGATGACTACTACGCGAAGCTGGAGCCGTATCTCGGGGCCACTGGCGCCCAGACCACGCTCACCGACACCATCTTTTCCACGGTGCCCGGCGCGCCGGTCTTCGTCGGCAAGGCGCCCCGCTACCGTTCCCGGAATGACGCCTTGGGCATCGACGTCGACATCAAGGACCACAACGCCCTGCAGTCCACCTTCGTGTTCGACGCATGAATGGCGCCGCGGCCGCGGCGTCCCGCCCGCGCCAACGCCGCATTTTCCTGCCGATACTCGCGGCGCTGATCGCCCTGTCATGGGCCGCGCTGTGGGCCTGGGCGCGCAGCCCCTATGGCCGCTATCTGGATCACGGCGACTGGACGGCGACGGGGCCGGCGGCCTATCTGTGCCGCGCCATTCCCGCCGGCGATATCGTCGTTCCCGCCGTTCTGTACGGCGTGGCGTGGATCCTCATGACGGCCGCAATGATGCTGCCCACGGTCTTGCCGCTGTTCGATATCTTCGGCCGGCTGACGGCGCGGCGGCGCGATCGCGGACGGCTGCTCGTACTGCTGGGGCTCGGCTACATGACGGTATGGGCGGCGTTCGGCGCGCTGGCGCACGGCCTGCACGCGGCCGTTCTGGCCCTGCTTGCCCGGGCGCCGGTGCTGGCGTGGAACGGCTGGCTGATCGGCGTCGCATGCATCGCCCTGGCGGGCGCTTTCCAGTTCAGCAGGCTCAAGTACCGCTGCCTGGATAGCTGCCGGACGCCCCTGAGTTTCGTCATCCGGCATTGGCGCGGCGGCTCCGGCGCGCGCCAGGCCTTCGTGCTGGGCGCGCACCACGGCCTGTTCTGCGTCGGCTGCTGCTGGGCGCTGATGCTGCTGATGTTTGCCGTGGGGATGGGCAGCCTGGGCTGGATGCTGCTGCTCGCCAGTGCGATGGCCATCGAAAAGAACCTGTCCTGGGGCGCGCGCATCCGCGCCCCGCTGGGCGCCGCCCTGCTCGCCCTGGCCGTCGTCATGGTCGCCGCCCGGCTCTGAACGAGTGCGTTATCCTCACGCCGGTGATTCGGATGCGGAGCGGACGTGGCACACATCATTCCGGACGGCTGGGAAAGCCAGCAACGCAGCGGACCGGCGCAACGTGAACTGGAAACCCTGGCCCGCCTGAAGGCGGGACTGCCGGACGACTACACCGTCTATCACGCCGTGCATTGGACCAATGTGGAAGGACGGCACGCCATCTACGGCGAAATCGACTTCGTCATTGTGAACCGCGCCGGCGAACTGCTGGTCATCGAGCAGAAATCCGGCGCGCTGGACGAAACGCCGGAAGGACTGGCCAAGCGCCATGGCGGCAAGACCCAGCTGATTCCCGTGCAGATGGCGCGCACCGCCGAAAACCTGCGCGCGAAGCTCGCGCGCACGCTGGACGGCGCGGAGGTGCGGCTGGACTACCTGCTCTACTGTCCGGACCACCGCGTGGTGGCGCCCACCACGGCCGGCCTGTCGCCCGAGCGCATCGTCGATGCCGGCCGGCGCGACCGCCTGTGCGCGGTGATCCGCGAGATTCTCCCGGCGGGCGATCCTGCGCCGGCCGCGGTGCGCGTCGATCGTTTCCTGCGCGACATCATCCGGCTGGAAATCGACGTCAGCGCCCTGATCGGACAGGCCCGCACGATGGTGACGCGGCTGGCGGGCGGCTTGGCGCATTGGGCGCGCCAGCTCGACATCGAGCCCTATCGGCTGCGCGTCACCGGCACCGCGGGCTCGGGCAAGACCCAGCTGGCGCTGGCCGAATACCGCGACGCCATCGAACAGGGCAAGCGTCCGCTGTACGTGTGCTTCAACCGGCCGCTGGCCGATCATTTCAATCGCATCGCGCCCGCGGGCGGCCTGGCCTGCTCGTTCCACATGCTGTGCGATCGCCTGGTACGGGCCGCCGGCGGCGCGCCGGACTTCTCGCAGCCCGATGCCTTCGGGCGCCTGGTGGACCAGGCCGAGTCGTTGCCCGTGTCGCCGGATTTCCTGTTCGACACGGTCATCGTGGACGAGGGCCAGGACTTCGACGCGCGCTGGCGCGACATGGTGTTGAGACTTGCCAAGCCCGATGCGCGCGTGCTGTGGCTGGAAGACCCGATGCAGAATCTGTACGGCAACACGCCGCCGGACCTGCCCGGCTGGGTGCGGCTGCGCGCGCAGAGCAATTTCCGCAGCCCGCGTCCGGTGGTCGGCTTCCTGCAAACCATCCTGCCGGACGACGTGCGCATCGACGCCCAGGCGCCCGTGACCGACGCCGACGTCGAACTGATCTCCTATCACGACGAAGAAAGCCTGGCCCGCGCGGTGAAGCTTGGCATCCGCAAATGCTATTCGGCCGGCTTTCGCCAGGAGGACGTGGCCGTGCTCAGTTATCACGGCCACAAGTCGTCGCAGGTGCTGGCGAAGGACCGGCTGGGGCCCCATCTGCTGCGACGCTTCACCGGGGAATACGATCTGTTCGGACAGCCCGTGTATTCGTCCGGCGACGTGCTGGCGGAATCGGTCTACCGATTCAAGGGCCAGTCCGTGCCGGCCGTCGTCTTTGCCGAGATCGATTTCCAGGAACTGGATGAACGGGCGATCCGCAAGCTGTTCGTCGGCGCCACGCGCGCCACGTTGAAGCTGGTCTTGGTGGCCGCCGAACCCGCCGCAGCGGTGCTGCGCGAGAAGCTGGGTGTGGGACTGGCCCAGGACGACGGCGCGCTCACGTAAACACGGCACGGACTTTTCGGCCGCTCAAATACACTGAACAAGGAAGATTCGCCATGAAATACGAAGGAAGCTGCCACTGCGGCCGGGTCCGGTTCGAGGTGGAAGGCGACATCGCTTCGGCCATGTCGTGCAACTGCTCGATGTGCCAGCGCAAGGCCGCGCTGATGTGGTTCGTGCCGCGCAGTGCCATGCGGCTGCTGACGCCGGAACAGGATCTCGGCACCTATACGTTCAACAAGCACGTCATCAAACACCGCTTTTGCCCGAATTGCGGCATCCATCCTTATGGCGAAGGCGCGCAGCCATCGGGCGAGGCCATGGCCGCCATCAATCTGCGCTGCATCGACGGGCTCGACCTGGCGTCGATTCCCGTCAAACACTTCGACGGCCGCTCGATCTGAGGCCCGGAGCGGGATGCCGCGGCCCCTTCACCGGCAGCGGCATCCCGGCCCAGATCAAAGCGGCGGCTCGCCGCGCTCGCCCTGCTTGCGGAACGCGGCTTCGCCTGCGTCGGAGACCTCCACCCACTTCTTGTCGGGCGGCGCGCCGGCGACATAGCTGTCGTGCCAGTTCCACCACTTGTAGGGGGGCGTCTGCGGGTAGCCCGGCGGCGAGTCTTCCCAGGTCTCCTGCCGGCCCAGCGGCGTGATATCCAGATAGTTCCAGGTGCCGCCCATCTGCTCGTCGCCGCGGTTGTTCACAAAATAGGTGCGGTACACGCGATCGCCATCGCGGTAGAACACATTGGTGCCGTGCCACTCGTCGACGCCGAAATCGGCGTCGAAGCCATCCGTGATGGTGAACCACGGCATCTGCCAGCCCATCCGGGCTTTCAGGCGCGCGATATCGCCCTGCCCCGCCCGGGAAACGAAAACCAGCGTCGTGTCCCGCGCGTTCAGGTGCGACACGTGCGCCACCTGGTCGGCCACCATGGAGCAGCCGCGGCAGGCGTGATCCGGCCAGCCGAACACGCCCGGCTCGAAAAACGCCCGATACACGATCAGTTGCCGCCGCCCGTCGAACAGATCGAGCAGGCTGGCCTGGCCCGCGGGGCCGTCGAAGGCATAGCTTTTTTCCACCGCCATCCACGGCATGCGGCGGCGTTCCGCCGCCAAGGCGTCACGCGCCCTGGTCAGCGCTTTTTCCTTTGCCAGCATTTGCTCCCACGCGGCCTCCCACGCCTCGCGCGGCACCACCGGCGGGGCCTGCATGGGAGGGCGATCATCGTCCCGCCCGGTTTCATTCGACGTCGTCATGGCTCCTCCTGTCCCGATATGGAATGCATCCTCTGGGACGGCGCCCGCTCGCATGAACGGACACGGCCGCGTCCCCCGGCTTGCCGGCCCTTCAGGACCGGCAAGCCAGTATGCCAGCGGCCGTGCGCGATGGGGAGCCACATGCCGGGCGGGATTTCCCGCCCATGCGATCAGCTGCCTTGGAAAGGCATGTTGTCGATGTCGCCGAACTTCAGTTGCGCCAGGGATTGCTCGTCCCGGCTCGGCTGCACGGCGATATTCGCGTTAGCTGCGGGGGTCGCCTTCTGCGGAGTGAAGGGCTGGTTGTCCGGATCCTGATTGCCGGTCAAACCGGCGGCGCGGGCGGCGCGCAGCTCTTCGACGACCTGCTCACGGGTCACATTGCTGTAGGTCTTGCCGTACACGCCCTGGAACGGGGTGGTCTGCGCTTGCGCCGCGCCGATCGCGGCAAGGGAAAGAACCAAGGTGGAAACGATGCTTCTGGCTTTCATTGCAGTACTCCTCTCTGTCTCTGTGCGAGCGGCAGGTGCACCGCGAAGGCCGCTTGGACACGGCAGCGCTGAATACCTCGCTCGATGGGGTCATTCTGCTCGGCTGCAGGATCGGGATAAACCTTTGGAAAAGGAAATCAATTTTCCATCTGCACGGACAATGCGGCGGCGGTAACGCCGGGAATTGGAATGGTCTGTCCCGGGCACGACGGCCGGATTTGCCGAACGGTCGGGCGAACAGCAAAATACCGGCGCTCCTGCCCTGCCATTTGCGCGTACCGCGTTCGTCCATGCCCGATCCCACCGGCCTCTTCACCCGAATCCGCCCCCGGCTGCATGCCATCGCGTACCGCATGCTGGGCGCCGTTGCCGACGCGGACGACGTGGTGCAGGACGCCTGGTTGCGCTGGAATGAAGCCGACCACGCCGCCGTGGACAATCCGGAGGCCTGGCTGGTCACCGTCACCACCCGTCTTGCGATCGACCGTTTGCGGGCCGCCAAAGCGCAGCGTGAAAACTACGTTGGCGTCTGGCTGCCCGAGCCGATATTGATGGAATCGCCGCCCACGCCGGAGGAAATCCACGCGCTGGCCGACGACGTGTCCGTGGCTTTCCTGTTCATGCTCGAACGCCTGACGCCGGAGGCGCGCGCCGCCTTCCTGATGCGCGAGGTGTTCGACGCCGACTACCGCGACGTGGCCCACACCCTGGGCAAATCCGAGGCTGCCTGCCGCCAGCTGGTCCGCCGCGCCAAACAGCAGCTGCAACAGGCAAGCCCGCGCCACCCGGTTGCGCCGGAAACCCACCGGCGCCTGATGCTGAGCTTCGCGCAGGCCATGCAGCAGGGCGACTTCCAGGCCCTGCACGCACTGCTGCGCGAGGACGCCGAATTGATCGGCGACGGCGGCGGCAAGGTGCCGAGTTTTTCCAGCCTGGTGGGCGCCAAGCGCCTGGCCCAACTGTTCTACGCCGGCCGCCGCCGCTATGGCGACACCCTGCGCATCGAGGTCGCGCAGGTCAACGGCCAATGGGCCCTGCTGCGCTTCATCCAGGGCGAGCTGGAATCGGTGCAGACCTACGAAACCGACGGCTCGCGGATCGTCCGCGTGCTGGTCCAGCGCAATCCCGACAAGCTCGCGAGGATTGGAAAGCCCACCCCGGAAGCGCTAACGCGCTTCCCCCTCGAAGGGGGCGACGCTGGCGGACCGGAGGGAAAGCCCACCCCCGAAGCGCTAACGCGCCTCCCCCTCGAAGGGGGCGACGCCGGCGGACCGGCGGAGCCGGATCCGCGGCGTCCCCGGTCGTGAGGCACCCGTTTTCATGGGTAGGGTTGGGTTGGGAGGGTGGGCTGACTTGGCGTTGGGGGGAGTGCGCGCGTTATTGGTGCCGTGCGGGCAACAGCGCGGTCCCTTGCGGAGATCTTCCGGGGTGCGCGGGTCGTTCCTAGCATAGGCATGCAGTTCAACATCCAGGAATCGTCATGCCGAAAATCGCCGGATTTACTTTTGCCCTTTTGGCCGCGGGCGCGCTGCTGGGCCAGCAGGCACTCGCCGCTTCGCCTGCCGCTGCGCACGCCGCGCACAGTGGCGCCGCCCCTGCCGCCCCCCAGGCCATCGTCACGCCGCTGATGACCCGGGACATGCCGGACTTCCCCGGCAAGGAAGCGGAGATGATCACCGTCGAATATCCGCCGGGCGCCGTCGACCCCATCCACCGCCACGACGCGCATGCCTTTGTCTACGTGCTGGAAGGCAAGATCGTGATGCAGGTCAAAGGCGCCGACCCCGTCACCCTCACGCCGGGCCAGACTTTCTATGAAGGCCCCAACGACATCCATATCGTCGGCCGCAACGCCAGCCAGTCCCAACCCGCCAAGTTCGTCGTCCTCCTGATCAAAAACAAGGGCGCCCCCGCCCTGATTCCCGTGCAGTAAGCAACGTCAACGTCCCTCCCTGAACGGAAGCGCCGCCCAACGCTCCGCCCCCTCTTCAGCCCCAGCACCACCGACACACCACACACCGGCGCTCCCCCTCGGGGACGCTGCGGATCCGGCCCCGCCGGTCCGCCAGCGTGGTGCCCTTAAGAGGGAAGCGCGAAGCGCCTCGGGAACGAGCCTCCCCGCCCGACCTCACCCATGAAAACAGGTGCCCCACGACCGGGGACGCCGCGGATCCGGCTCCGCCGGTCCGCCAGCGTCGCCCCCCTGGGGGGGAAGCGCGTCAGCGCTTCGGGGGGGGGCCTACAGTCACAAAATGATCGGCTGAAACGTCTTATGGGGCATGGACAACATTTCCTCTTCATCGGACGGCGCCGGCTCCCCGGCCGGCGCGATCGCGGCCCAGGGTGCGCTTTCCTTCCCGGTCGCGCCCGGCGCCCGCGCTGACGCGCTGGCAGCCAGCTTTGCCACCAGCTATGCCGGGGTGGTGGCGTTCATCGCCGTGGCGGCCGAAGGCAGCTTCGCCAAGGCGGGAGACCGGCTCGGCATCGGACGGTCGGCGGTGAGCCGCAGCGTGCAAAAGCTGGAAGACCAGTTAGGCATCCGGTTGTTCGTGCGGACCACGCGCAGCACGTCGCTGACGCGCGAGGGCGAACGCTTCTACGCGAACTGCCATGCGGGGGTCGAGCGCATCGTGCAGGCGCTGGACGACATGCGCGAACTGCGCGAAGGCCCGCCATCGGGCCGGCTGCGCGTGAGCGCCGCCGTGGGTTTCGGCCGCAAGATCGTCGGGCCGCTGCTGAAGGACTTCCGGACGGCCTACCCGGACATCGCCGTCGAACTGCTGCTGGACGACCGGCCCACGGACTTCACGAGCGACGGCGTGGACGTGTCCTTCCGCAATGGCCGCATGGAAGACAGCCAGATCATTGCCCGGCAGCTGGTTCCCATGCAGATGCTGCTGTGCGCGTCGCCCGCTTATATCGCCGCGCACGGCCAGCCGGACCGCATCGAAGATCTGGCCCATCATCGCTGCGTGAATTTCCGCCTGCCCTCGGGGCGGGTCTACGAGTGGGAATTCAAGGTAGGCGGCCATATCCGCAGGTTCGCCCCGCAGGCGCCCCAGGCCATGCTCGCTTTCAACGACCCCGATCTGGTGCTGCAGGCGGTACTGGATGGCGAAGGCATTGCGCAGATGGCCGGATACCAGATCCGCGATCATCTGCGGGACGGAACGTTGACAGCCTGCCTGCCGCAATACGCGCCGGACGACCGCGGCCATTACATCTGCTATCTGAGCCGCCAGCACCTGCCATCGCGCATCCGCGTCTTCGTCGACTTCATGACGACGCACATTCGCGCGCTGGACCTGCACACCACCGAAAGCTTCCTGAAGCCGGCAAGCTGAGAGCGTCTAACCAGTCAAGGCGACCACGATATGAATGCCCTGCCGCGCCATCTTGGAATAGGGGCACAGGCGTTCGGTATTGCGCACCAGCTCGTCCGCGACTGCGCGATCCAGGCCGGGCAGGCGGATGTCGATGCAGGCGGTCAGGGCATACAGGCCATCCGCCGGATCGCGGCCGAAGGTCACGCGCGCCCGGACGCTGGCGTCGCAGGTCTGCAGGCCGTCGCGTGCGGCCAGCAGGCTCAAGCCGCCGTGAAAACAGGCCGCGAACGCCGCCGCGAACAATTGCTCCGGATTGCTGCCCCCGCCCGGACCGCCGAGTTCCAGCGGCAATCGCAGCGCGACATCCAGCGCGCCGTCGTCCGAACGGGCGATCCCGGACGCCCGTCCGTGCGCGGCCGCGCCGCCCGACACCGTGACCGTGCCCGTGTACAGGGGCCGGAATGCTTCGCCCCGGTACTTCGCCAGGGCCTCCACGGGCGGCGGTTGCGGTGTATTCATGGAACGATCCTTGGCCGTAGCGCGGACGGGCCTATTCCAGATTCGCCTTGTCCAGGCCATAGGCCTTGTCGGCCGACCCCGGCGGCGTGCGGAAGCCGACGTTCAGCCGGTTCCAGCCGTTGATGGCCATGATGGCGAAGCTCAGGTCGGAAAGCTCTTTTTCGGAGAAGTGCGCGCGCACCGATTCGTAGATCTCATCGGGCACGCCGTGCTCGGGCAAACGGGTCAACACTTCCGTCCAGGCCAGCGCGGCGCGTTCGCGATCCGAGAACAGCTGGGATTCGCGCCAAATGGCGACGTGGTGCAGGCGCAGCTCGCGTTCGCCATGGATCTTGGCTTCCTTCACATGCATGTCCAGGCAGAAGCCGCAGCCGTTCATTTGCGAAGCGCGGATGTCGATCAGGTGCAGCAGCGGCGCTTCGATGGCGCTGGACTTCACCAGCGTGCTGAACTCGATGTACTTCTTGAACAGCTCGGGCGATTTGGCGAAGGCGTTGATGCGTTGACTCATGATGGATCCTCGATCGGTGTGAAGGGCCTTTGCGCTCTCGCAGCATCGGCTGCATGCGCTCAGGCAACGCTCTCATCGTAGGCCCGGGCGCCGCGCGCCGGTAGACGCGCGGCGAGGATCAGTGTGTTGCCTGGCAGGCATCAATGGCCTGCGCGGATAGCGGCGGCCGCACGCGCTCATGCCGGCCGTCCCAGCACGACGCGCTGGGACGTTACCCCGGGCAGCGCGCGCAGCACCAGCGGGGCGCGGGGCGCGAAAGTAGACTAGCGGATCCGTGCATCCCTTTTGGACGAGGCCGACTTGAATCTTCGGCACCTTCAGTTTTTCGTGGTCCTGGCCGAAACGCGCAACTTCACGCGGGCGGCGCAGCGCCTGCACGTGGCGCAGCCCGCGCTGAGCCAGCAGATACGCACCTTGGAAGACCGCCTGGGCGCGGCGCTGATCGATCGCCGCACACGGCCGCTGCGCCTGACCGAAGCCGGCACGTTCTTCCTGGCCGAAGCGCGTCAGATCCTGTCCCAGTACGAGCGCGCGTCCAGCGCCGCGCGCGACATCGGAGAAGGCCGGCGCGGCTGGCTGGGCATCGGCTTCACACGCTCGGCGATGTACAGCGTGCTGCCGCCCGCCCTCAAGCAATTCAGCCGCACCCACCCCGGTGTCGAACTGAAGCTGTACGAGATGCTTGCGGAGGAGCACGCCGCGGCGCTGAAGGAACATCGCATCCATATCGGCATCGGCCGCCAGGCCGAACCGATTCCCGGTTGCGCAACACAGGTGCTGCTGCAGGAAAAGCTGATGGCGGTGCTGCCGGCCGACCACCCCTTGGCGAAGCGGCCGCGCCTGCGCGTCCAGCATCTGGCCGAGCTTCCCTTCGTGTTCTATCCCAAGCATCCGAATGCGCGGTTTCCGCGACTGGTGGAAAGCCTGTGCCGCGACGCGGGCTTTACGCCGCGGGTGGCGCATCAGGCCTACGAGATACAAACCGCGATCGCGCTGGTGGCGGCGGGCCTGGGCGTCACGCTCGTCGGGGAGTCGGTGGCGCGGCACGGCCGTGCCGATGTGGTGTACCTGCCGCTGTCCGGGGCCAGCGCCGCCGCCCTGACCACGCTGACGGCGACGTGGCGGCAGGACGACGACTCGCCCGCGCTGGCGGACTTCCTGTCCGTCCTGCTGCCGGCCGGCAGACAATAGCCCCGGTCGCAATGCCCGCCACCGATGACGGCCGGCCGCCCGCCGCGTGCGCGCACTATAAGAAAAAATCTATGAAACGATAGTCGACTTGTCTTGGACGCCACCGAACCGCGTGGTTAGGATGGCCGCATTCCCGATGCGTTCCCATACGGACTCCACGCCATGCAACCCACCGCGCCCGCCGCCGGCATCCCCGCCAGCCGGCCCATTCCTTCCGGCTATGCCGAGCTTTCCACGGCTGAAGTCTCCGACGCCCTGGACCGGCTGGGACTGCCGGGCAGCGCGCTGGGTATCGCCTCAGTCAGCGCCGCGCAGCGCCTGCTGGGCCGCGCCTACACCGTGCGCTACGCCCCGGCGGACGTTCAACCCGGCACGGTGGGCGACTATATCGACGATGTACCCGCGGGCGCCGTCGTGGTGCTGGACAACGGCGGCAGAACCGACTGCACGGTGTGGGGCGGCATCCTGACCGAAGTCGCATCGCGGCGCGGCATCGCCGGCACCGTGATCAACGGCGTCTGCCGCGACGCCGACGCGGCGGCCCAGTTTTCCTATCCCCTGTTCAGCCGCGGGCGTTTCATGCGCACCGGCAAGGACCGCGTACAGGTTGACGAGGTCAACGGCGACGTCAGCCTGGGCGACGTCCGGGTCCGCCCGGGCGACATCCTGCTGGGCGACGGCGACGGCGTCGTGGTCGTGCCCCAGGCGCGCGAAGACGAAGTGCTGGCGCTGGCCCTGCGCACGCGCGACGCCGAGCAGGCCATCGTGGACAGCGTGCGCGCCGGCATGTCGCTGACGCAGGCGCGCCAGGCGCATGGGTACCACACGCTGCAACGCCGCGGCCGCTGATACGTCGCGAACAGCCTGGACCAACGCGCGCATGCGCGCGCCCCAGCCTGACGCCGTCCACACCGATAAATAAAAGGAGGAGCAAACATGAAACCACGCCTGTCCAACGCCCTGCATACCGCCCTGGCCGCGACGCCCCTGGCCCTGGCCATGATCGCGGCTGCCCCATCCGCGCAAGCCGCGCCCTATCCCTGCCAGAACCTGAAGATCGTGTCGCCCTACCCGCCCGGCGGCACCACCGACATCCTGGCCCGCCTGATCGCGCCTTCGTTGCAAGGCGACCTGGGCGTGCCGGTCATCGTGGAAAACCGTGGCGGCGCCAGCAGCAATATCGGCACGGAATACGTGGCGCGGGCGGAGCCGGACGGCTGCACGGTCCTGCTGGGCAACAACACCGGCATCGTCATCAACCGCAATCTGTACAAGCTAAGGCTGGACCCGGTGGAGGCCTTGCGGCCCGTGGCGGAAGTCGCTGCCATGCCGCTGGTGCTCTACGTCAATCCGAAGGTGCCGGCGAAGACGCTGCCCGAACTGGTCGGCCTGCTGCAAAAGAGCGGCACGTACAGCTTCGCCTCGGGCGGCAGCGGCAGCCCGCAGCACCTGGCGGGCGAACTGTTCCGCCTCGCCACCGGCGCGGACCTGCTGCACATCCCCTACAAGGGCCAGGGACCGGCCATGATGGACGTGGTCGGCGGACAGGTGCAGATGGCCTTCGAGACCACGGCGGCGCTGTCGCCGCAGGCCAAGGCCGGCCGCGTGGTGCCGCTGGCGACCACGGGCGCGACGCGGGCGGCGGGCTTCACCGACATCCCGACGATGACGGAAGCCGGCTTCAAGAACTTCGTCATCACGAACTGGTACGGCGTCTTCGCGCCCGCCGGCACGCCGCCCGCGCTGGTGACGCAGCTTCACGCCGCGGTCGCCAAGGCCCTGGCCAACCCGGAAGTCGCGGGCAAGCTGGCCGAGCTTGGCTCCGAGAAAGTCGGCGGATCCCCCGAGGAATTCGCAGCCTTCGTCGCCAGCGAAGTGCCGCGCTGGGAGGAAGTGGTCAAGCGCTCGAACGCGAAGGTGGATTAAGGCCTTCCGCGTTTGCCACGGCCGCGCCGGGGTTTTGCCGGCCTGGCCCTGACGCTACGCCGCCGGCCCGCCCAGCCAGATCTTCTGCATCACGGATTCCAGGGCGACGAGCAAGGGCTCGCCGGCGCGCTCGGGCGCCAGGACGAAGCCCAGCGTCGCCGCCGCGCGGGCGTTGCCCCAGACGACGAAATCGCCCGCCGCCGCGCCCGCCATCGCGATCTCTTCGCGCAGCAAGGCGCAGCCCGCCCCCGCACGCACCAGCGCGTCCAGATTGGCATGGTCGTCGTTCTGCATGACGACGCGCGGCGCCAGCCCGTGCCGTTCGAACATCTCGCGCAGCAGCAGATGAGCGTGGCTGCCCGCCGGCCCGTCCAGCCACGGCAGCTGCGCCAGCTCACGCCACCCGCCCCGCTTGACCGCTTCCGCCTGTTCGTGCGGCAGGGCGATGCGGTAATGCACGCTGCGCAGCGGCGTCCATTGCAGGCCCAGCGGCGGCCGCGCGGCCACCGCCAGGGCCGCGGTGAGCCGCCCCGCCATCACCTGCTCCGACAGCTGCACGGTGGGCAGCACGTGGGTCTTGAGCTCGATCAGAGGCAGGCGTTGGGTCACTTCCGAAGCCAGTTCGCCCAGGCGCAGAAAATCGGGCTGCTCGCTGGGCACGCCCAGATCCAGCACACCGTGCAGCGCGCCCTGCAGCCCCCGGGCTTCCGACCTGAGCTGATTGCCCAGCGCGAGCAACGCCTCGGCGGTAGGCAGCAGGACTTCGCCGGCCTTGGCCAGCGTCAGGCGGCCCGCGTTGCGGTCGAACAGCGCCACGCCCAGGCTTTGCTCCAGCGCCTTGATTTGCGCCGTCACCGCGGGCTGCGTCAGGCAAAGCGCTTCGGCCGCCCGCGTCAGGTTTCCCAGCCGCGCCACTTTGACGAAAGCCCGTATTTGATAGATCTCCATCTTGCCGCGGCCGTCCGCTACGCCGGCCCGCTCACGCGGCCAGCAGGCGGATCTGGGCGGGCTCCACCCCCACCGTGACGGGCGCCCCGACCGGGAAAATCGACAAACCGGCAAGATGGGACTGGTCGGCGGTGATCGTGCGTTCACCCACCTGCACCTGGTAGCGCGTGAACTCGCCCTGGAACTCGCTGGCCTGCACCACGCCCGGCAGCCAGAGGTAACGCGCATCGGTATTGCCGCCCGCCATGTCGATCTGCACCACGTGCGGACGGAAACTGGCCGCCAGCCGCGCCGCGGCCGGCACCTCGCCATGAACGGGCATCTGCAAATCGCCCACGCCATCGACCGCCAGCGTGACGCTATGGCTGGTGCGCTCCTTCACCGCGCCTTCCAGCACGTTCATCGTGCCGACGAAGTTCGCCACGAAGCCGTTGACGGGGAAGTCGAACAAGGTATGCGGCGCGCCGATCTGCTGCAGCACGCCCCGGTCGAGCACCGCCATGCGGTCCGCCGTGGTCATCGCCTCTTCCTGATCATGGGTCACGAAGATGGTCGTTATGCCCAGGCGGCGCTGCAGGGCCAGCAACTCACGCCGCATCTGCACGCGCAGCTTCTTGTCCAGATTGGACAGCGGCTCGTCCAGCAGCAGCACCTGCGGTTCGATGACGATGGTGCGGGCCAGCGCGACGCGCTGCTGCTGACCGCCGGACAACTCGTTCGGCCGCCGGCCCGCGTACTGCGACAACCCCACCAGCGCCAGCGCGGCATCGGTGCGTTCGCGGATTTCCGCACGCGGCACGCGACGTTCGACCAGACCGAAAGCGACGTTGTCCCGCACCGTCATGTGAGGCCACAGCGCGTAGTTCTGGAAAACCATGCCGATGTTGCGCCGCCAGGGCGGCACGCCCGTCATGTCCTTGCCATCGACCAGCAACTGCCCCTGGGAGTGCTGGTTGAAGCCGGCGATCAGCCGCAACAGCGTCGACTTGCCCGATCCGGAAGGCCCGAGCAGCGCAAAGAATTCGCCGGGTTCGATGTGCAGATTCAGATCCTTCAGCACCTCCGTCCTGCCGTAGGACAAGGAAATGCCGCGGCACTCCACGCTGACTTTTTTCATGTCGTCTCCAATCGGCGCGTGGCCGGCGCATTCTGCGGATCCAGCGCCAGCGTTTCCTCCACGCGGTCGGGCCGCCGCGCACCGGTGCGCGCAACCAGCACGTGGCTGACGTAGGTGCCCACCGCGACGGCAATCACCGCCAGCACGCCCAGCGCCGCGCCCGGGCCGCGTCCCGACGCGCTTTGCATGTAAAGGTAGATCCCGTAACTCATCGGCGCCTGGCTTTCCCGTGTGACCAGCATGATGGTGGCGGACAGCTCCACGGCGGCGGTGATGAAGCTGGTAACGAACCCGGCCAGCATGCCGCCCGCCATCAGCGGCACCACCACCCGGCGCACGGTCCGCCAGCGATTGGCGCCCAGAGACTGCGCGGCTTCCTCCAGCGAGACGTTGATCTGCTGCAGCGCGGCCACGCACGATCGCAAGGCGTACGGCAGCCGGCGCACCGAGTACGCGATCATGATGATGACCCACGACGACGTCAAGGTCGTGGCCATGAAAGGCAGCTCGACGTGGCGGAAGGTTCGCAGCAGGCCGATGGCCAGCACGATGCCGGGCACCGCCAGCGCGGCCGACGCCAGCCAGTCCAGCCAGTGCCGGCCCGGCAGGCGCGTACGCAGCAGCAGATAGGCGATGGCGGTCCCCAGGACCACGTCGATGCCGGCCGCGAGTCCGCAATACAGCAGGGTATTTGCGATCATGCCGCCCGAGTCCTGGAACACGGTGGCGTAATGGGCCAGCGTGTAGCCGTCGGGCAGCGGCGCGAAACTCCAGACGCTGGCGAAGGACAGCAGCAGCACCCCGATGTGCGGCGAGAGCACCAGCAGCAGCACCAGGATGATCCAGCCATAGGCCAGCACGGCTTCGCCCCGGCGCAGCCGCCGTTTCTGGATGCCGGCGCCGCCTTTCTGCAAGGTGGAATAGTCCTTTCCTTTCAGCACACGGGCGGACAGCCAGAGGGATGCAATGGAAAAGGCGATGATGATGACGCTGATCACATAGCCCAGCGGGTCTTCCAGGCCAACCTGGGTGATGCGCAGGTACGCCTGCGGCGCCAGCATATTGGTCGTGCCCAGCACCAGCGGCGTGCCCAGGTCGTCGAACACTTTCACGAACACTAGCGACGCGCCGGCCACATAGCCCGGCAGCGCCAGCGGGAAGATGATCCGGCGGAACAGCCGGAATCCGCGCGACCCCAGGTTGAACGCGGCCTCCTCCATCGCGCCATCGATGTTGCGCAGCGCGACGACCAGGTTCATCAGGATGAAGGGAAAGTAATGCAGCGCCTCGACGAAGATGACGCTGTTCAAGCCTTCCATCAGCGGCAAGTTGATGTCGAACCAGTCGCCCAGCAACAGGTTGACGCTGCCGGAGCGGCCGAAAATCAGCTGCATCGCGACCGCCCCCACGAAAGGCGGCATGATCAGCGGCAGGATGCCCAGCGTCTGGATCAACAGCGCACCGCGGAACTGGAAGCGCACGGTGAAGTACGCCAGCGGTATGGCCAGCACGCTGGCGATCAGCGTGGACCACACCGCCACGTAAAGGCTGTTGTAGAACGCCTCCTGCATCAGGGGCTGGTTGAAGAAAGCCCGGAAGTGGCCCGCCGTGATGCTGCCGTCCGCGTTGACGAAGGCGGCATGGAAGACCGTCGCCACCGGCACGATCAGAAAGGCGGCCAGGAAGGCGATGACGCAGGCCGCCACCACCGCCGGGCCTTTGCTCGACGCAAGGTTAAGAGACACGGGATGCTCCGCAGGAAACCGCTATCCGTTACTGCGCGCGTTACTGCGCGGCGGCCTGCTGCGCGAGCCGCGCGGCTTCCTCATAGTTGCCGCGCGCCTTGCCGTTCCAGTCGCCTTCGAGCTGGGTGATTTTCTGGTTCACCGCGCTATCGCGCTTGTCGCCGGCGAACAGTTTCAGGAACTCCGCTTCCCCGCTTTGCTGCTGGCCGACCAGGGGCGACCACGCCAGCTTGCGGGCCTGGGCGAGCAGCTCGGCGGCCTTGCCGGATTTGGCCTTGTCGCCAAGCTTGCGTTCGGCGTCATGGATGGCCTTGGTGGCCTGCTGCAGCTCCTTCAAGCGGAAGGTGATGGTCTGGTCGAACAGGGACTGCACCAGGTAGTACCGCTGCTGCGACAGGTCGACGTCGAAATGCACGGTGCTGCGCTTCGCCAATTCGAGCGGGTCCGGATAGCCCGCCGGGATCTTGCCTTCCAGCTCGCTGTACGGCAGCACCGGCAGGCGCGAAATCTTCGGCTCCAGCAGCACCTCCTGCCCGGCGGCGCTCAACGCGAACTTGATGAAGGCCTTGCCTTCATCCGCGTTTTTCGCGCCTTCGATCAGCGCGATGTTGGCCGGCACGATGGCCGTTTCCGTCGGATAGACGAAGTCCACCGGGAATTTGGAAAACTTGCTGGACAGGCCGAAGAAGTCGATGACCGGTCCCGCGCCGAACTGCCCGTTGTTGACGCCGTCCGGCACGCCGAACGAACGCTCCGTCACGGCGCTGCTGTTGCCCGCCATGCGCAGCAGGGTCTGCCAGCCCCGATCCCAGCCCTCGCCCTGCAGAATCGTCTCCACCGTCAGGTGCATGGTCCCGGAGCGCGAGGGCGACGTAATGCCGACGTGGCCGAACCATTCCGGCGCCAGCAGATCCGTCCATTGCTTGGGCGGCGCCAGCTTGTGCGCCTTGATGTAGCGGGTGTTGTACATGATGCCGTAGCCCGCCAGCGCCTGCCCGTAGTACATCCCGCCCGGGTCGTTGATCGGGAAACTGCCGATCTTGTCTGGCACCTTCGGATTGATTACGTCCTTGGCAGGCGCGAGCAGCTTGTCGCGGTTCAGCACCTCGAAGGCATCCGGGGCGCTGGCCCAGAAGACGTCCGGCCGCTGGCCCGCCGGGGTCTCGCGCACATAGGCCAGCCCCGCCACCGTGTTCTTGTTCAATATCTCCAGCGTGACGCCGGGATTGGCCTTCTCGAAGGCGGTCTTGTAGGCCTGGGTCAGGTCCTTGGGAAAGGAGGTGATGACGGTGACGGTGCCCGCGCGGGCGGCGCCATCGGCCAAAGGCATGACGAGCGCGACCGCCAATGCGGCCGCCAGACGACGGAATTGCGGCATCTTTGTCTCCTCTTTATGTGTTGTAGCCGCAAGGTAAACGTCCGCGTGGCGCGCCGTCCAATCATAAATTCTGATAGCGCCCATCAATTAGGGGGCCTTTGCCCAGCCCCGATGCGATGGCCTATTCGGACGGCCGCGTCTGCGTCAAACCGGTGGGCGGCCCGTCGATGGCCGTCCAACCCGCGTCCACGGACAAGCTGCTCCCGGAGATATAGCTGGCCGCATCCGAAGCCAGAAAGGCCACCGCCGCGCCCACTTCCGAAGGCTGTCCCCAGCGGTTCAGGACGGTGTGTCCGGCATAGGTTTCGTAGATTTGCGGCCGCTCCTTCAACGGCGCGGTCAGGCGCGTTTCGATGATGCTGGGCATCACGGCGTTGACCCGCACGCCATATCCGCCCGCTTCAGCCGCGAAGGCCTTGACCATCTGCGCGATGCCGGCCTTGGTCGCGGCGTAGATGCCCAGGCCGGGCTCGATCGTCACCGCCCGCATGGACGAACACAGGATCATGCTTCCCGAGCCCTGCTTCATCATGGGCCGGCCGAAATGGCGCATGAAATGGAAGGCGCCCTTCAGATTGAGATTCACGACCTGGTCGAATTCCTCGTCGGTGTAATCGACGATGAGCTTCCGGATATTGAGTGCGGGCGTGGCTACCGCCACGTCCACGCGTCCGTGATCGGCCAGCACCTTTTCGGCCAGCGCCGCGATGGCCGCGCCGCTGGCGGCGTCGGTCTGCATCCAGCCGGACGTTCCGCCGGCATCGGCAATCTGCCTGGCTGTCGCCTGCGCGCCGGCCTCGTCGCGGTCCGCGCACATGACGGTGGCGCCCATCGCGCCGAGCGCATGCGCGGACGCCTGGCCGATACCGGATGCCGCGCCCAGCACCACGGCGATCCGGCCCTTGAGGCTGAAGAGTTGGGGGTAGTCGGTCATGCAAACTCCATGAGTCCAGGAAGCATGCCGATGATACCGGCGGCGGCCTGCGCCCGACGGCGCGGATCAGGGCTGGAAGAACGCGGTGGGCGTCATCAGCCGGTTCTCCTGGCTGATCAGGTAGCCGGCTTCGGCGCTCTTGGCCAGATACGCCGCCCAGGCGGGATCCTTTTGCAGCGCCTGGCGGCGCGCCTCGCGATCGGCGGCGTCGCGATAGGCCCAGATGTGCATATAGCTGTTCACGTTGCCGGTTTCCGTCTGCAGGTACACCAGCGGTTTGCCCAGATGCCGGCTTTGCACCTCGTAGCCGTGTTCGGCATAAAGCGCGAGGTGCTTTCTGATGGTGCCGGCGCGGCAGGTATAGGTGCGAACGTCGTAAAGCATGTCGGTTGCCTCTTCGATGAAACAGGAAAAACGGCAGACAGGGCCAGGCCCTGCCAGGGCGGCTTGCCATGGCGCTGCTCGCGGTCTTGGCTGCCAACAAGGGACGGAAGCGGCGCTTCCGTCAAAGGGATCACTCCGCCGTGGCGCCGGACTGCTTGACCAGGGCGCTCCAGCGGGCGACGTCCTGGTTCACGTAATTCTGGAAAGCCGCATGATCGTCGCCGATGGGGTCCGCGCCCAGCGCAAGCAGCTTGTCGCGCACCGCGGGGTCGGCCACGCTTTGCGTGATGGCCGCCGAGAGTTTCCCGATCACAGGAGCCGGCGTTGCGGCCGGGGCGAACAGGCCGAACCACGAGCGTGCGGTCATCTGCGGAAACGGCGTCTCGGCGAAGGCGGGCACGTCCGGCAAGGCGGGATGACGTTTGTCTCCGGTGACGGCCAGCGGCTTCAGGCGGCCGGCCTGCACCTGCGACAACACCTCGGGCAGGTTGGCGAACATGATCTGCACCTGGCCGCCCATCAGGTCGTTCAAGGCCTGGGCGCCGCCCTTGTAAGGCACATGCGCCATCTGCGCGCCAGCCAGCGAATTGAACTGCGCCCCCGCCAGGTGCGCGGCCGTGCCGGTGCCCCCGGACGCGTAGTTGATGCGGTTGCCGTTGGCGCGCGCATAGGCGGCCAGTTCGGCTGCCGTTTTCACGGGGACCTGCGGGTTGACGACCAGCAGCAGCGGCACCGATGCAAGATTGGACAGCGCCGCGAAATCGTTTGTCAGGCTGTAATCGAGCTTGGGATACAACGTGGCATTGATGGCGTGGCTGGACGTCGCCATCAGCAGGGTGTAGCCGTCCGGGGTGGCGCGCGCCGCCATCACGGCGCCGATATTGCCGTTGGCGCCGGCCTTGTTTTCCACGACAACCGGTTGGCCCAGGCGCGTGGACATCGCCTGCGCCACGGTGCGGGCGATCACGTCCGTCGCGCCGCCCGGCGCGAACGGCACGATGACGCGCAGCGGGCGATCGGGAAAGTCGGCTTGGGCTGCCGCCGCGCCGGCGGCAAGGGCGGCGCCCAGGCAAAGGCGCAGGAAAGGCCTCAGGATGTTTTTCATGGTTGTCTCGCTTGTCGTCGTTGTTATGAAATTGGCTGTCGGGCGGGCGGCGCTGCCGCCTACGCCGTCGCCTGCCGCGCCCGCTCGCGCAATCCGCTCAGCGTGGCGCGCGGCGTAAGCAGCTCCGGATCCAGCGCCAGCTCGATCAAATACGCGGACCCGCTGGCCAGGGCACGTGTCAACGCCGGGCCGAAGTCGGCATCGCGCTCTACCCGCTCCGCGCCCATGCCGAAGGACTGCGCATAGGCGACGAAATCCGGATTCGACAGGTCGGTGGCGACGGGACGGCCGGGGTAATGCATTTCCTGATGCATTCTGATCGTGCCGTACATGCCGTTGTTGAAGACGATGAAGACGATGGCCAGGCGCTGCTGGCGCACGGTGGCCAGCTCCTGGGACGTCATCAGGAAGCAGCCGTCTCCCGCCAGGCAGACCACCTGGCGGTCGGGGTGGCGCAACTTGGCCGCGATCGCGGCCGGCACGCCGTATCCCATCGCCCCGCTGGTCGGCGCCAGTTGCGTATTCGGATGGCTGTGGCGGTAGTAGCGGTGCGCCCAGGCGCTGTAGTTGCCGGCCCCGTTCGTCAGGATCGCGCGGGCGTCCAGGCGGTCACGCAACGCGACGATGACGGCGGCAGGATCGAGCCGGCCGCGCGGGGCGGGCGGTTCGGTATAGCGAAGATAGTTCTCCCGCAGGCTCGTCAGCCAGCCGCGCCACCCGCCGCCGTCCACCGGCGCCAGCGCCGCGGCGCTTTCGGCGAAGGCGTTCAGGTCTGCCTGTATCGCCAGCGCCGGCTGATACACCCGTCCCAGCTCCTCGGCCCCGTTCAATACGTGGACCAGGTTTTGCCGGGGCACCGGCGACTGCAGCAGCGTATAGCCGCTGGTGGCCATCTCGCCGAGCCGGGCGCCCACCGCCAGGATCAGGTCGGCGTCGCGCACGGCCTGGGCCAGCTCCGGGTTGATCCCGATGCCCACCTCGCCGGCGTACTGCGCATGCCGGTTGTCGAAAAGATCCTGCCGCCGGAATGAGCACGCCACCGGCAACCCGTTCAGGGCGGCGTAGCGGTTCAGATGTTCCAGGCCCTTGGCGGTCCACCCCGAGCCGCCCACGACCATCAGCGGCCGGCTGGCCCGCGAAAGCATGGCTTGCATGTCTTGCAGCGCCGCAGGGGCGGGCCACGCGCGCGGGACCCGCACCGGGCCCGTTGGGGGCGCGGGAAAGGCCGATTGCGTGAGCATGTCTTCCGGCAGCGCCAGCACCACCGGGCCGGGCCGGCCCGACATGGCGACCGTGAACGCGCGATTCATGTATTCCGTCACGCGGTCGGCGCTATCGATCTGCGCCACCCATTTGGTGAAGGGGCCGAACATCCGGCGATAGTCGATTTCCTGGAACGCGTCGCGCTCGACCATATCGCCGCCCACCTGCCCCACCAGAAGAATCATGGGCGTGGAGTCCTGAAAGGCGGTGTGCACCCCGATGCTGGCGTTCGTCGCGCCGGGGCCGCGCGTGACCATGCACACGCCGGGCCGGCCGGTCAGCTTGCCATGCGCCTCGGCCATGAAGGCGGCCGCGCCTTCGTGCCGGCACGTCACCACGCGCACGCGCGCCTGCTCGGCGTACAGTCCGTCCAGCACGTCCAGATAGCTTTCGCCCGGCACGCAGAAGACGGTGTCCACGCCCTGCTCCAACAGCGCCTGCACCACGAGCCTTCCGCCCGTCATCAATTTGGGAGTGTCGTTCATCGAATCCATCGCGCCGCATGGCGGCTGTTGCGGGTCCGACGAACTGTACGCATCCGGGGACCGGAGGCGTTAGGACAGATCGGCGTTTGTGTTGGACTTTTTTGCGCCGGGCGGCTCGCTCAGTCTATGGGCCGGCAATAGCGGCGGCGGAACTCGCCCGGCGTGCAGCCGCTGTGCTTCTTGAAGAAGCGGGCGAAATACGCGGGATCCTCGAAGTTCAATTGGAAGGCGATTTCCGCGATTCCCTTGCCCGTATTGCTCAACAGGCGTTTGGCCTCCAGCGCGATGCGTTCCTGCACCAGCTGGCTCACGGTGCGGCCGAGCGTGCGCTTGACGGCTTCGTTCAGCTGGCGCTCGCTGACGCACAAAGCCTCGGCATACTGCCGGATCGCGCCGAAGGTCAGGTAATGTTCCTCGATCAGGAGTCCCAGCCGCCGCGTCAGGGAAAAGCTGGGCCCTGCGCCCTCGCCGGCATCTTCCTCGCGGTACAGGCGGCGCAGCTGCGTCAGCAGGATCAGCAGGTAGGAGCGCACCACATCGAAGCATCCCATGCCCCGCTCCATGGTCTCGCGCTCCATTTGCTGCAGCAGCGGCAGCATGCCGTCATGCTGCTCGGGCGACAGATAGATGACCGGCGTTCCGCGAGTCAGGTGAAAGAACGGGAACCTGGCGATGTCGTCCGCGCGCGGGAACATTTTGGCGAAGAACTCCGTGCTGATATTCAGCACGTAGCCGCGCGGCGGCACCGACGACGTCCAGGCATGCACCTGTCCCGGGGACAGGAAGAACACCGAATGATCGCGCACCTCGAACTGCTCGAAGTCCAGCAGATGCGTGCCGCTCGCCTGCGTCATCCACAGCAGGTGGTAGTACTTGTGGCGATGCAGGAAACCGCGCGGAATGTCATCGCGATCCTGCAGGCGCACCAGGTCGAAGTAGAACGTGCCGGCCCCCGAGAAGTCGGAAGTCTCGAAGGTCGGGAACGGTTCCGGGGTGGACGGGGTGTCGGCGGCCGGCAAACCTTTGTCTCCTATGATCTGCGCCCGGACGGGCTTGTTTGGGTGCAATCATAGGGCAAGGCCGGCGGCGGCCCCATCCGCCTGCGCGCGCAGCGTCGCGATGTCGCGCTTGGGAGGCGCCCCGAACAGGCGCCGGTACTCCCGGCTGAACTGCGACGGGCTTTCGTAGCCAACGCGGAACGCGGCGCTGGCGGCGTCCAGGTGTTCGTTCAGCATCAGCCGCTTCGCCTCGTTCAGGCGCAGCCATTTCTGGTACTGCAATGGGCTCATCGCCGTCAGTTGGCGGAAATGATGATGAAACGTCGGCGCGCTCATTTGCACGCGGGCGGCCAGCTCTTCGATGCGCAGCGGCAAGGCGTAATGGATCTTGAGCCATTCGATCGCCTTGGCGATGCGATGCCCCTGGCTGTCCACGGAAGCGATCTGCCGCAGGCGCGAGGCCTGGCCGCTCATCAGCAGGCGGAAGTGGATCTCGCGCTGGATGAGCGGCGCGAGAACGGGAATGGCTTCCGGCTCTTCCAGCAAACCGAGCAGGCGCCTGAATGGCTCCAGGATGGCGGGTGTGACGGTTCCGATTCCCACGCTGCTTGCGGCGGCACGCTCGCGCGGCGGCGGCAGGCCGCCCTGCGCGATCAGCTCCGTGATCGTCCGCAGGTCCAGTTTCAAGGTCAGGCCCAGGCAGGGCCGCCGCGCGCTGGCGTCGATAACCGCCGAGTTGCCCGCGATATCGAGCGAGGTGATCAGGAAGTGCGATGCATCGTAGGGATAGGCCTGGCCGCCGACCACCATCTGCTTGGTCCCCTGCACCACCAGCACGATGCTGGGCTCGATCATGCAGATGCACGGAGGAGAAGGCGCCTCGCGGCGGAAGAAGCTGAGCGCGCCGATGGGAGTCCCATGATCGCCGGGTTCGCCGGCCCATTTGGCGATGATGCGGGCCATCGGTTCTTCGGTTGGCCCGCCTTGCGGGATGCTTTGCGATTTCATGCGGGCGGATTCGCGGTGAGGTGGCTACGGAGCGGCGATGCAGGCCTGCTGCCTGCCGGTTGACACTTTACTGAAACGACGGCCGCGGCGGGCCGATATTTGGCCGATCACATAGGATCGTGCAAGAAAATGAGCGGATCGCGCTACCGCCGCCCTGGTCCGACCCGGAAAATGAACATCCTGGTTTACGGGGGAAGCCGGCGCCGCGCATCCGCGCCCGCGTCCGCTCCCCCTTGCAATAGGAGATTCAATGCTAGTCCACGCCTACGGCGCCCATGCGGGCGACAAGCCCCTGGAGCCCCTGCGCATCACCCGCCGCGAACCCGGTCCGCACGATGTCCAGATCGCCATCGCGTATTGCGGCGTCTGCCATTCCGACATTCATCAAGTCCGCGCCGAATGGGCCGGCACGCTGTTCCCCTGCGTTCCGGGCCACGAAATCGTCGGCCGCGTCGCCGCGGTGGGCGCCCACGTGTCCCGTTACCGCGTCGGCGACCTGGTCGGCGTCGGCTGCATCGTCGATAGCTGCCAGCACTGCCACGAATGCGAGGAAGGACTCGAGAACTATTGTGACGGCATGATCGGCACCTACAACTCGCCGACGCCCGACGAGCCCGGCCATACGCTGGGCGGCTACTCGCAGCAGATCGTCGTTCATGAGCGCTACGTTCTGCGCGTGCGCCACCCGGAAGCCCAGCTCGCCGCGGTCGCGCCCTTGCTGTGCGCGGGCATCACGACCTACTCCCCGCTGCGGCACTGGAACGCGGGACCCGGCAAGAAGGTCGGTGTCGTGGGCATCGGCGGCCTGGGCCACATGGGCATCAAGCTGGCGCATGCGATGGGCGCGCACGTCGTCGCCTTCACGACTTCCGAATCCAAGCGCGAAGCGGCAACGGCGCTCGGGGCGGACGAAGTGGTCGTTTCCCGGAATGCCCAGGAAATGGCCGCGCACGCCAAAAGCTTCGACCTGATCCTGAACACCGTGGCGATGCCGCACGATCTGGATGCCTTCCTGGCGCTGCTCAAGCGCGACGGCACCATGACCCTGGTTGGCGCCCCTGCGACGCCGCATCCCTCGCCCAACGTGTTCAACCTGATCACGAAGCGGCGTTCGATCGCAGGGTCCATGATCGGCGGCATTCCGGAAACCCAGGAGATGCTGGACTTCTGCGCCGAGCACGGAATCGTCGCGGATATCGAGATGATCCGCGCCGGCGAGATCAACGAGGCCTACGAGCGCATGCTGAAGGGCGACGTCAAGTACCGCTTCGTGATGGACATCTCGACCTTGGGCGCCTGACGCCCCGGCCGCCCGTCAGTTCACCGTCACGCCCGCCTCGTCGATCAGCTTCTTGAACCGCGGCACGTCGCGGGCGATCAGCGCCTGGAACGCGGCCGAGCCGCGTTGATCCGCGGCAGGCGGCAAGGCCGCCAGACCGTCCAGGGATTTCCGCACTTCCGGATCGTCCAGCGCGGCATTCAGCGCCTTCTCCAGGCGCGCCACGACGGCGGGCGGGGTGCCGGCCGGCGCCGCGATGCCGTTCCACACGCTCAGGTCGAAGGCCGGCACGCCGGCTTCCGCGAACGTCGGCACGTCGGGGAACTGCTGCAGCCGGCTTTGCGAAGCCACTGCCAGCGCGCGCACCCTGCCCGAGGTATGCAGCGGAATCATGGTCACCGTCTGGTCGATCACCGCATCCACGGTTCCCGCCATCAGGTCCGCGATGGCGGGGCCCGCGCCCCGGTAAGGCACCTGCATCGCCTGGGTATGGGTGACGTACAGGAAATTCACCGCCGCGATATGGCTGGTGGAACCGGAGCCGGCGTTGCCGAAGTTCACGGAATTCGGCTTGGCGCGCAGGCGCTCGAGCAGCTGCCCCAGGGTTGTGATGCCGCTGGCCTTGCTGACCGACAACACCATCGGCACGGTGGCCACCAGCCCGACGCCGACCATGTCCCGGCGCGGATCGAAGTTCGATTTGGGAAACAGCGACGGCGCGATGGCGAGCGATCCCATATTCCCGAACGTGATGGTGTAGCCATCGGGCTCCGAACGCACCACGCGCTGATTGCCGATCATGGTGCCGCCGCCGCCCAGGTTCTCGACCACCACGGTCTGGCCCAGGTTCTTTCCCATGGCGGTGGCGACGATGCGCGCCAGGCCGTCGGTGGAGCCGCCCGGCGCATAAGGCACCACCATGGAAATGGGGCGCGCGGGATAGTCGTCCGCCAGCGCGGGGCTCGCGGTCAGGGCCAGGCAGATCGCGGCAATCCAGAAAGTTTTCATGTGTTGTCTCCTCGGCGGGCGGTCGCCGCCCTTCACCTTCGCGGGTGAATCTTGGTATGGGAAAAAGCCGGCGGGCGCATGTCCCGCCGCGCACTCGTTCAGCCGTCGCGGCGCGGCTTCAGTTCGACGCCTGCCAACTGTTCGCACAGGCGCGCGACCGCGGTGTGGTCCTGCCCCTTGCCCAGCGACTTGCCGGCCGCCGCCCACATCTCGCGGCACAAGGCGGCGAACGGGGTAGGCGTGCCGGTGTCGCCGGCCATGCCCAGCGCGATGCCAAGGTCCTTGACCATCAGGTCCAGGCCGAAGCCGGAGTTGAACGCCCGCGACAGCACGAATTGCTTGAATTTTTTCTGCGTGGAGTTGTTCATCCCGGTCGACGCGTTGAGCACATCGACGATCACCTCCGGGTCGAGCCCGAACTGCTGGCCGATCAGCATCGCTTCCACGCCGATCAGAAAGCCGCCGGCCGACACCAGGTTGTTCAGCGCCTTCATGGCGTGGGCGCTGCCGACCGCGCCGGTGTGCAGCACCGAGCTGCCCATCGCCTGCAGCACGGGCCGCACGCGTTCCAGGGTGGCGGCGCTTCCACCGAACATGATCGCGAGCTCGCCCGTGCGGGCGCGCGGCACGCCGCCGGATACCGGCGCATCGACGAGCTCGCCGCCCGCTTCCGTAACGGACTGGGCCAGGCGCTGCGTGTGAGCGGGCACACCGGAGCTCATCTCCACGATGACGGCGCCGGGCCGCAAGCCGGCCAGGACGCCCTGTGGCCCTTGCAGAACGCTTTCCACGATGGCGCTGGTCGGCAGCATGGTGACGACGATTTCGCTTTGCGCAGCCAGGGCCTTGCAGTCCGCCGCGGCCTGCCCGCCCACTTCCGCCGCAAAGCGCGCGGCGTGGCCCGGCGCGGCGTCGAACACCGTCAAGCCGAACCCGGCCTGGTGCAGCCGCGTCGCCATCGGCCAGCCCATGCTGCCGACCCCGATGAAGCCTACGCGCGGGGCGCTCATGCCTGTTTCTCCTGGAACGCGCCCGATTCCTCCAGCACCTGGTTGGCCACCTTGAAGGCGTCGAGGCCGGCCGGGATGCCGCAGTAGACGGTCGCGTGCAGCAGGATCTCCTTGATCTCGTCCGGCGTGACGCCGTTGTTCAGCGCGCCCTTCACGTGCAGCTTGATTTCGGCGGGGCGGTTCAAAGCGGTGAGCATGGCCAGGTTCAACATGCTGCGCGTCTTCTTCTCCAGGCCGGGCCGCCCCCAGGCATAGCCCCAGCACCATTCCGTGGTGATGCGCTGGAAGGCCATCATGAATTCGTTGGCGCGCGCCAGCGATCCGTCCACATACTCCGCGCCCAGGACTTCGCGGCGCAATTGCAGGCCCTGGTCGAACAGTTCCTGCACGGGGTTTTGCTTGTCTGCCATGGATTCCTCCTCGTTGATGGCGGCCGGCGGGGGCCGGCGTGCGGCGCGCGATGGCGTCCGGCGTGCCGCCATATTGTCAGACAATCTGATTGACAGTCAATAAGACGACAACAATAATGGCAGCGCCGGCCAGGACCGGCGCCATAAAACAAAACGAGGAGACAGCGATGCAAGATCGAGGCAATGCGAACCTGCGCTCGCGCAGGTCTTTTCTGGCGGCGACGGGCAGCGCGACCGGCCTTGCCGCGCTCGGCATGCCGGGCCGCCTGCTGGCAGCCCCTGCGGAAATCAATGTGGGCGTGATCCTGCCCCTGTCCGGCGCCAACGCTCAGTTCGGCATCAATTCGCGCCAGGGACTCGAATTGGTGGCCGATGAATTGAACGCCGCGGGCGGCGTCAAGTCCCTGGGCGGAGCCAGAATCAAACTGGTGATCGCCGACGCCACCTCCCAGCCGACCACGGCCGCCACCGTGGCGCAGCGTCTGATCACCAGCAACCGCTGCACGGCCCTGATCGGCGCGTATGCCTCTTCGCTGACTCTGGCCGTTTCGGAGGTCACCGAACGGCGCGGCATTCCGCTGTTGACGATGTCCTTCTCCGACATCCTGACCGAGCGCGGCTTCAAGAACATCTATCAGGTCGTATCGAAAGGCTCGGTGCTGGGCCAGGCGCAGTACGACTACGCGGCGGCGGTGGTGGCGGGCGCGGACAAAATCAAGAAGATCGCCCTCATGTACGAGGACACGGCGTACGGCAGCTCGCAGGCCGTGGGCGTGCGCAACGCCGCCAAGAAGGCGGGCGCCGAAATCGTGCTGGACGAGGCGTATCCCCTGGGCATTACCGACGTCACGCCGCTCATCAGCAAACTGCGCGGCTCCGACGCGCAACTGGTCTTTCCCATTTCATACCTGAACGACAGCCTGTTGATCATCCGCGTGATGCGGCAACAGAAGCTGACCTTGCCCGTCGTGGGCGGCGCCGCCGGCTATGTCATTCCGGACTTTGCCAAGGCCCTGGGTCCGTATGCGCAGGGCGTGCTGTCCATCGCGCCCGCCAACTACGACCAGCAGCCTGAGCACACCGAACGCTATCGCAAGCGCTACGGCACCTTCATGCCGCACGAGGCGCTGGAACATGCGGTCTGCCTCGGCGTGCTGGCCCAGGCCCTGGAAGCCGCCGGTTCCGACAAGCCCGAGGCCGTGTCGAAGGCGCTGCGCGGGCCGCGCTTCGACCAGGGATGGGCGGGCGTCATGTCCGGCGGCGGCGTGCAATTCGACGCCGCAGGCTTGAACACGCTGGCGCAACCGGTGATGGTGCAGTGGCAGAACAACGAGCTGGTCTCAGTATGGCCGCGCGAACTGGCCAAGGGCAAGCTCATCACCGCCGCCCAGGGAGCCTGAGATGGCGTTCCTGCAGGCGCTTGCGGACGGCATCCTGCTGGGCGGCGTATATGCGGTCATCTCCATCGGTCTCACGCTGGTGTTCGGAGTGGTGTCCATCGTGAACTTCGCCCAGGGCGAGTTCCTGATGGTCGGCATGTTCGTCGCCTACTTCGCATGGAAGCTGCTGGGCCTGGACCCGGTGATCGGCTCGCTGCTGTCTTTCGCCGTGGCGTTCGTGCTGGGCGTGTTCACGCAGAAATTCCTGATCGACCGCGTGCTGAAGGCGCCCGCGGTGGCGCAGATATTCCTGACGGTGGGCCTGCTGATCGTCATGGAAAACCTCGCGCTGATCCTGTTCGGATCGGAGTTCCGCTCGGTGCAGACGCCCTACCAGATGACCGCGTTCGCCGTGGGCCCGCTGCTGCTGTCCGCGCCGTATGTGCTGGCCTTCGTCGTCGCCGCGGCGGCGGGCCTGGCCCTGTGGTGGGTGCTGAAGAAAACCTGGTGGGGCATGGCCGTGCGCGCCACCGCCCAGGACCCCATGGCGGCGCGCCTGTCCGGCGTTTCGACCCACCGCATCCACCAGCTGGCCTTCGGCCTGGGCGTGGGCATGACGGCATTGGGCGGCGGCATCATCCTGCCCTATCTGACCGCGTCCACGACCGTGGGCGCGCAGTTCAGCGTGCTCATGTTCACCGCCGTCGTCCTGGGCGGCCTGGGCAGCGTGCTGGGCGCGGTCGTCGGCGGCATCGCGGTGGGCGTGATCCAGTCCCTGTCCTCGCTGGTGCTGCCCATGCAACTGCAGAACCTGGTGCTTTTCGCGGTGTTCATCCTGGTGCTGGCGTGGCGCCCGGAAGGCCTATTGAAAAAGGCAAGCTGATGACGTCGATCCGCAATTCGCTGCAATGGGCGCTGCCCCTGGCCGTGGCGCTGGCCGCGCCGTGGCTGCTGGAAGACCAGGGCTACGGCATCCGCGTCCTGTCCCTGGTGCTGCTGTTCGCCGCGATGGGACAGGCCTGGAATATCGTCGGCGGCCTGGCCAACCAGATCTCGCTGGGCCACGCCGCCTTCTTCGGGCTGGGCGCATATACTTCGACGCTGCTGCTGATTCGCTTCGGCATCTCGCCGTGGATCGGCATGCTGGCCGCCATGGCCGTCGGCGCACTGGCCGGCGCGCTGCTGAGTCTGCCCACCATGCGGCTGCGCGGCCATTACTTCGCCCTGGCCACGCTCGCTTTCGGCGAAGTCATGCGCGCCATCGCCAATACCTGGTCCGCCGTCACCGGCGGACCGGTGGGCCTGTCCGTGCCCTATTCCGACGGCAGCCTGGCGCTGATGCAGTTCAAGTCCAGCGTGCCGTACTACTACCTGATGCTGGGCGCGGTGCTGGTCAGCACGCTGGTGTTCTGGACGATCAGCCGTTCGCGGCTGGGATACCGCCTGCGCGCCGTGAAGGCGGACCCCATGGCCGCGGAAGTGATCGGCGTGAATACCTGGCGCACGCGCATCCTGGCCGCGGTGATCTCCGCCGCGCTCATGAGCGCCTGCGGCACCCTGTACGCCCAGTTCATTTTCTTTTTCGATCCCGACACGGTGTTCTCGCTGGTCGGCATTTCGGTCAAGGTGGCGCTGATCTGCATCATCGGCGGGGTGGGCACGGTGGCCGGGCCGCTGGTCGGCGCGCTGGTCATGATTCCGCTGGAGGAAACCTTCAATGAATGGCTGTCGGGGCATACGGCGGGCGTGTCGCAACTGGCCTATGGGCTGATCCTGATCGCCATCATCCTGATCGAGCCGCGCGGGCTTTCCGCGCTGTGGGGACGATTGCGCGTACTGCGGAGCCGCCATGCCTGAACACATCCTGACTGTGGAAAACGTGTCGCGCCGGTTCGGCGGCCTGAAAGCCGTGGACGACGTGTCGTTTTCGGTGGCGCGCGGCGACATCCTGGGCCTGATCGGCCCCAACGGGGCCGGCAAGACCACGCTGTTCAACCTGCTGGTCGGCCTGTACCGGCCGCACGGCGGCCGCATCACCCTGGACGGCGAAGCCGTGACCGGCTGGCGGCCCCACCGGATCGCCGCGCGCGGCATGACCAAAACGTTCCAGAACGTGGCGCTGTTCCCGGAAATGACGGTGCTGGAAAACGTCCTGGTCGGCGGCCTGCTGCGCCATGACGTGGCGCATGCGCGCGAACTGGCGCGGCAAAATCTCGCCCGCGTCGGCCTGGCCGCCATCGGCGGCAAACTGGCGCGCGACCTGTCCTTCCCCGAACAGGCGCGTGTCGAACTCGCACGCGCACTGTGCACGGGCCCCCGGGTCTTCCTGCTGGACGAGGTCATGGCGGCGCTGAACGATAGCGAGATGGACGCCATGCTCGATCTCATCCGCCAGCTGCGGGACGAATCGGGCATCACCTTCGTGGTGGTCGAACACCATATGCGCGCCATCATGCGCCTGTGCAACCGCATTCTGGTGCTGTCCTTCGGCAGGAAAATCGCCGAGGGCAGCCCCGCGGAAATCGCCGCGGACCCGGTGGTGATCGAAGCCTATCTGGGCAAATCGCTGGAACAGGTGGAGGTGCCCGCATGAGCCTGCTGCAGATCGACGGCCTGTCGGCGCGCTACGACCGCAATCCCGTGCTGCAGGACGTGTCGCTGACCGTGCCGGACGGCGGCTTCGTCGCCGTCGTGGGCGCGAATACCGCCGGCAAAAGCACGCTGCTGCGCTGCATTTCCCGCCTTTTGCCCAAGGTCAGCGGCGGGATCCGCTTCGATGGCAGGGACGTCCAGGCGCTGGCGCCGCACGAGGTCCCCGCCCTGGGCATCGCGCATGTCCCGGAAGGCCGCCACGTTTTCGCGGAAATGACGGTCCAGGAGAACCTTTGGATGGGCGGCTATACGCGCCGCCGCGATCGCGCCGCCTTGCGCCGCGCCTGCGACCGCATCTATGCGCTGTTCCCGCGTCTGTACGAACGGCGCCGGCAGGCAGCGGGCACGCTGTCCGGCGGCGAGCAGCAGATGGTGGCCTTCGGGCGGGCGCTGATGCTGCAGCCCCGGCTGCTGCTGCTGGACGAACCCAGCCATGGCCTGGCGCCCAAAATCGTGGAGGAACTGCACCAGGCCATGCTGGACATCCACCGCGAGGGCCTGACCATCCTGCTGGTGGAACAGAACACCCGTTTGGCGTTGTCCGTGGCGCGCCACGCCTACGTGCTGGAGTCCGGGCGCGTGGTGCTGTCCGGCGACAGCGCCGCGCTGCTGAACGACGAGCGGGTGCGGGCGGCCTACCTGGGGATGTGATCGTGCGGCGGGATATAGTTCGGCTTTTCCTTTTCGCGCCCGCGGCCGGGGCGGCGTCATGAGCGCGCCCGACGGCATGCGGGGCGCCAAGCCAGCCGAGGAAGTCATGGCCAGTCCCGATTCCGTGTTCGAGAAACCCGGCACGCTGCGAACCCGCGTCGAAGACTATCTGCGCACCGCCATCATGCAGGGCCGCCTGAAGGGCGGCGACAAGCTGCGCGAGCACGAACTGTGCGAGCAGCTGGGCATCAGCCGCCCCACGCTGCGCGAAGCGCTGCGCACCCTGGAAGCGGAGCGTCTGATCACCATCGAACCGCATCGCGGCCCCACGGTGGTGCGCCTGACCGCCAAGGCGGCGCGCGACCTGTACGCGATGCGGGCCCTGCTGGAAGGCTATGCCGCGCACGAATTCGCCCGGCTGGCCACGGACAGCGACATCGCGCGCCTGCAGCAGACGGTAAAGGCGCTGCATCGCTGCGCCAAGGACGGCGACCGCACGGCCCTGCTAGCGGCCAAGCGCGAGTTCTACGACGTGCTCCTGGGCGGCTGCGACAACGATCTGGTCAAGGACATGCTGCCCGGCCTGTTGTCGCGCATCAATCTGCTGCGCGCCACGTCGTTCGCCAGCCCGCAGCGCCTGCCGCGCAGCCTGGCCGAGATCGACCGCATCTTCGCGTGCATCGCCAAACGCGATCCCGAAGGGGCGCAGGCGGCCGCGCGCGCGCACATCGTCAACGCCGAGCGCGCCGCGCTGGAGGTGTTGCGGCGGCAACAAGAGGAGACTCAAGACCATGAACGCGATCGAGGAGAAGCTGCAAGCCGCGCTGGCCCAGGCGAGCCGGGACCGTGAATTCCAGGCCGCCACGCGCGCCCTGCCCGCCGCCATCCGTTTGCGGGTGGACGGCGGCGGCGAGCTGACGGCGTGGCCCGGCGACCCCGCCGGTCCGCCGGATGCGGCAACGTCCCTGCAGCTTTCCGCTCCCGCGTCCACATGGGACAAAATGCTGCGCCCGGCCCCGCCGCCGGGCTACCAATCCTTCACCGCGGCCATGCGCTTCGCGCAAGGCTTCTCCATCCAAGGCGGCGAGCTGCCGCTGGCCCAGGCGCTGCATGCGCTGGAGCGCCTGTTTGAAATCCTGCGCGGCCAGATCGGCGCCGGCCCGCCCCATTCCCAACTGGACCGCAGCGCCATTCATGGCCGTTATGCCGATATCGCCTTCGGCGGCACGACGGCATGCCTGCATATCGAGGAAGCCGGCGAGGGGGCGCCGCTCGTTCTGCTGCACACCGCCGGCGCGGACGCGCGCCAATACCATGCCCTGATGGCCGACCCGGCGCTGCGCGCGAAATGGCGCATGATCGCCTTCGACATGCCCGGCCACGGCCGCAGCCCGCCGCTGCCCGGCACGACATGGACGGCGCCGGACCTGCGCCGCGACGATTACCTCGCCATCTGCCAGGCGGTCATCCGGCAATGCGCCGGCGGGCCGTCCGTGCTGCTCGGCTGCTCCATGGGCGCCGCCATGGCCCTGTATGCCGCCGCGCGCAGCCCGGCCGACGTCGCGGGCGTCATCGCGCTGGAAGCGCCCTGGCGGGCCGCGGGACGCCTGACCCCGATGCTTCGCCATCCGCAGGTGAACCAGGCCGCGCACAACGCCGCCTACGTGCGCGGCCTGATGGCGCCGCAGTCGCCGCTGGCCATGCGCCGCGAGGCCGCCTGGATCTATTCGCAGGGCGGCTTCGGCGTCTACGCGTCGGACCTGCATTTCTACAGCGAGGACTTCGACGCGCCGACGCACCTGGCCGGCCTGGACGCGTCGCGCTTCGGCATCTGTCTGATGACGGGCGCCTATGACTACTCCGCACGCCCCGAGGACTCCCAACGCGTCGCGGCGCTGATACCGGGCGCGCGCTATCTGACCATGCCCGATCTGGGCCACTTTCCCATGATCGAAAACCCGGCGCGGCTGCTGGACTACCTGCGCCCCGAACTCGAACGCCTGGAGGCCCGATGATGCTGCCGCGCTACGAAATCTACGCCATCCGCTACGCCACCGTGCAGCGCACCCGGCGCGAGAACTTCATTACGCCGCCGGATGCGCACGACGGCCCGATGCCGATGGACTATTACGTCTGGCTGCTGCGCGACGGCAAGCGCCATTACCTGATCGACACCGGCTTCAACGAGGCCGCGGCGCGCGAGCGCGGCCGCCAGTTCCTGCGCTGTCCCATCGACGCTCTGTCGGCGTTCGGGCTGGCCCCGCAGGACATCGGCGACGTAATCGTCACGCACCTGCATTACGACCATGCCGGCAACCTGCGCCGCCTGCCGCACGCGCGCATCCACCTGCAGGAAAGCGAAATGCACTACGCCTGCGGCTGCAATATGCGCTTCGACGTGCTGCGCCATGCCTATGCGGTCGAAGACGTGGTGGATGTATTGCGCGGCGTCTACGACAAGCGCGTGAACTTTTGCCACGGCCACCAGGAAATCGCTCCCGGCATCCAGGTCCTGCACATCGGCGGACACACCCAGGGGCTGCAGGCGGTGCGCGTGCACACGGAACGCGGATGGGTGGTGCTGGCCTCCGACGCCAGTCACTTCTACGACAACATGCGCGAGGCCTCGCCCTTCCCCATCGTTTACAACGTGGCCGACATGCTGGCCGGCTACGAGATCCTGGCCCGGTATGCGGAATCGCCGGAACACATCATTCCGGGGCACGATCCCGCGGTGATGCGCCGGTATCCGCGCCAGGGCGACCATGCCGTGGCCCTGCATCGGCCCCCGCAGGCCGCGTCATCCGCGCCGTAAGGGCGACGCCCGGCGATCCGGCCGCCGCGATCCATTCGATGCCCTGGCCCAGGTCCTCGAGGATGTCCGCACACAGGCGCCGCATCTCGTCGGTGGGCTTCAGGAGATCGGGCACCATGATGACCGGCACGCCGGCCGCGTGAGCCGCGCGCACGCCGTTATAGGAATCCTCGAATGCCAGGCAGCGCGAAGGCTCGGCGCCAAGACGGGCCGCCGCGCACAGATAGAGGTCCGGATGCGGCTTGCCGCGCGCCACGTCGTCGCGGGTGACGACCGCGTCGAACCGGCCGGCGATCCCGGCGGCGGAAAGATGGTGACGCGCCTTATTGCGCGACGACGACGTGGCGACAGCCCTTGGCACGCCGCGCGCTTCCAGGTAGCGCAAAAGGTCTTCCGCGCCCGGACGAAGCTCCAACATGCCATCGTCGACCATGGCGAGCAATTGCCGCGTCGCGGCCGCGAAAAAGTCATCCGCGGGCGCTTTCCGGCCATAACGGTCCAACAGCAGGCGGCGGCACTCGTCGGCGGGCACCCCGATCAGGGAATGGCAGAAATCCTGCGGCGTATCGATGCCCACTTCCCTGCCCGCCAGCAGCAGCGCCTGCGCCGCCAGCGTTTCCGTGTTCAGCAGGAGGCCGTCCATATCGAACACGACCGCGTCCACGCCGGGCCGGGAGTCCGGATAGCGCGCGTTCATTGCGATCCCTCCGCCAGGCAGCGCGCCATCGCGCCGCGCACGCCGCCATGCTGCAGCCGCGTCATTGCATCGACCAAAGCGGCGCGCAGCGCCGTATTCATGCGCAGCGTGTCGTCGAACACGCCGGAAAGGTCCAGGAAGGCGTCCACTATGGTTTTGGGCTGGGCGGCACCGGACGCGGCGGCGGTCCGCGCCGCCACTGCGAGGCCCGGCTCCGGCGCCAGCGCACTGCCGGATCGCGCCGGCACCAGCCCCGCGGCGCATCGCATCCATGCGGCAATGGCCAGCAGCGTGCAGGGCGCGGCCCTGCCATCGCGCAGGTTGTCCCGCAGCGACGCGACCAGCCGTCCGGGAAGCTTGGCCGCGCTGTCGCGGCCCACCCTGTCGAGCCGGTGCGCGATGGCGGGATTGCGCCAGCGGGCGATCAGCTGGCCGGCGTAAGCGCGGATGTCGTGATTGCTGGGCGGAAGGGTGGGCATTTGCTCCTCGAGCATGAAGCGCAGCGCGAGCCTGGCCAACAGGGGGTCGGCCATGGCGCGCTGCACGGTATCGTAACCGGCCAGCAGACCCAGATACGCCACCAGCAGATGGCCGCCATTCAACAGGCGCAGCTTGGACGCTTCCCAGGGCGAAACGTCCTGCACGAACTCCGCGCCCGCGGCTTCCCACATGGGGCGCGGACCGTCGAAGCGCTCGATCACCCATTGCAGAAAAGGCTCCGCGCACACCGACGCGCCGTCGGCCATGCCCAGGCGCCGCACGGCGTCGGGATCGTCGCCGGCAGTCGCGGCGGGCACGATGCGATCCACCATGGTGCAAGGGAATTGCACCTGCCGTGCAAGCCATTGCGCCATGGCATCGCTGCGCAATGCCGCGTAGTCGATGCAGGCCTGCCGCAGCAGCCCCCCATTGCGCGGCACGTTGTCGCACGACAGCACGACCGGCGGCGCCAGTCCCATCGCGCGCCGCAGCGCGAGTCCCCGCACGAGCAGCGAGATCGCGGTGCGATGGCTGCCGTCGCGCAAATCCTGCGCGATATCCGGATGCTGCTCGTCCAGGCGTCCGGTCTTGGCGCTGGTGCAATAACCCGCCGGCGTGATGGTCAAGGTGACGATGCGCAAGGCCGGGTCGCCCAGCCACGCAAGCAGCGCGGCCATGTCCTCCGGGCCGTAGAGCGTGGCCCGTACCGTACCCACAACGTCGACGGCGGTAGCGTCGGCGCCGCGTGCGATGACGCTATACAAGCCGTCCTGCCGGCGCAGGGACTGCAGCGTGCCGCGCCTGCGCAGGCTGGCCGCGACGATGCCCCACGCCGGCGGCGGCATGCCGGGCCGTGGACATTCGGCATGAATGGCATGCTGCGTCATCAATGCCTGGTGCGCGCGATGAAAGGCGCCGCAGCCCAGATGCAGGATGCCGGGCCGCAGCCGGCGCACATCGAAATTCGGCCGCGCTATTGCGGACGGCAGCGCGCTCAAGGTGTCCAGGCACAGGCGGGTGGGCGCGGACGGCGCAAGCGCGCGGTCGTCCGCATCGGGCAGTACATCGGCGGTGGGCATGAGCGTCCCCTATGAGCGGCCGCCAGCCATCGGCGGGCCGCCCGCCGGCGTGCCGGCCACCGGATAGGATGGCCAGCCTTCGCGCGGCTGTTGGAACGCCATGATCCAGGCCAGCGCCCGCGGATTCGCATCTAGCAGATAGCGCCACCCATCCACGAGCAGGACGTTCAATGCATCGCTGGAAAGGTCCATGCTACGCAGCGTCCGGTCGAAGGCCGCGTAAGTGGTGTGAACCTGCCCGCAGTCGTGCGACGCCATGATGCGGTCGGATTCCTCGTGGACCCGCCGCCCCAGCGCTTCGTCGCGAAAGGCCCCGACGGCGCGCGTATGCAGGACCGGTGCGGCATCGATGACGCCGACGTGGCGATAGTCGAGCAGCTTGGGCCACAGCGAATCCAGGCCCCATCCCCATCCGGTGGTGGTGAGTTCGAGTGTAGGAAGCAACCCATCCAGCGCGCGTTTGCTGAAGCAAGGCGCCATGATCTCGACGAAGCCCGTATGGCGCGCGACGCAGCGGCGGTTGCGCATCGTGCTGAAGTGCGCGTAATAGGACGCCTCGTGCAGGGCCGGCGCGCACAGATCGAATGACAGCGCGTCGGCCAGCTCGAACATGCGATCGATGGTGCCCTGTGTCGCGAACAGGTCGTCGTCGGGCAGCCAGACCCGGTCGTAGTCGCGCCAGCCATTCCAGTCGCGCATCAACTGGCGCAAGCCTGACCATTTCGGTCCGGGTATCACGTCGCCGATGACAACGCCCCCATCGGGCTGCCCGGGCGCGACATCCTGATATGGGCAGAGGTAAAGATCCCAGGTGCGTGTTGCCGCGTCATCCAGCCATGTCGTATGCAGCGATCTGCGCCCCGCGCGGCAGATCACCAGGTTCCTGCGTTCAATGCTGCTCATACCGAATCCACTTGCCGTCGCACGGCGCTGCGCCTCGCGGCGGAGCCCGCCCGGCGCAAGGCCCATACCCGCCCCATACCCGCGCGTGTTAAGACACGAATCGCATAAGCGTATGGCGCAACAACGCATATGCGGACAGCGCTCCGCAGGGCGATGCGCCGACCGCGCGCGGCGTTCATATCGACATAAGAAACGGATCGTTCGCGGCGCCGCTGGCGCATGCGATCCTGACCAGCTCTTCAGAAGGAGCAACCGATGTCATTGCCCTCCGTGACCGGACTGGATCACTACATCATCCGCGTCAACGACCTGGGATCCACCAGCGACCTGTACAGAAAACTCGGTTTTGCGCTGGCGCCTCAAGGCCGCCATCACACCGGCACCCGCAACCAGACCGTGATACTCGATTCGAACTATCTGGAGCTGCTGTACTTTCCGCCGGAACAGCGGGCCACATCGCGTTTCAGGCGCTATCCCGACGACTATGAAGGGCCGGTAGCCGTGGCGCTGCAGACCACGGACAGCGCGGCCGTGCAGCGGGAACTGGCGGCGGTAGGCATTCAAGCCGATGCGCCCGTCAGCGGCGGGCGGCCGGTGCACCTGCCGGACGGAACCGAAGATGCGGCCTGGCTGAACCTGAACTTTCCCGATGGGGTCTTCGGACTGCCGGACTACTTCACCTGCGGCCACCTGACGCGTCATCTGGTTTTCCGGCCGGAGTGGCAGGCGCACGAGAACACCGCCCGCCGCATCGAGGCGCTGGTGGCCGTTCATCCCGAGCCCGACAGCCTGCGCGAGGCTTATGCGAAGGCCTTCGGCGCGATCTCCATTGGCAACGCGGACAGCGACGGCTGGGAGTTGCGGCGCGGCTCGCTGCGCCTGCGCTTCCTGACCCCCGCCGCTTTCTCCTCGCGTTATGCCGGCATCCGGCCGCCCGCCGCGCTGAACGGCAAGTGGCTGGCCGGCTCCGTCATCGGCGTGCGCGACATTGCCAGGACGCGAGACGTACTGGTCCGCAATGGCGTGGCCATCCGCGACGGCGCCCAGGACCGGATCGTCGTCGATCCTGCCCATGCCGCGGGGGCCCTTCAGGTTTTCGTGCAGGAGGACGCATCGTGAGCGGCATCCTGGAAAGCTGGCAGGCCTTCGCGCTGGATTACGCGGATGGCCGCGCGCGTTTCATCGCGGCCGCCCGGGCCCTCGATGCGCCGCTGTGGCGCTATCCCCATCCAACGGCGCAAGGCCCGGATGGACAGCCACTGAGCGTGGACGTGGCCCGGCTGGGGCCGGCCGATGCGTCTCGCACGCTGCTGGTGGTGAGCGGCACGCATGGCCTGGAAGGCGCGGCGGGATCCGCGGCGCAGGTGGCATGGATGGCGACGCCGGCGGCGCGCCAGCTGCCCGCCGACACCAACGTGGTGCTCGTCCATGCGATCAATCCCTATGGCTGGGCGTACCAGACGCGCACCACCGAGAACAACGTCGACCTGAACCGCAACTTCGTCGATCACGAGCAGCCGTACCCGGTGAACGCGGCCTATGACGAGCTCCATCCGCACCTGATCCCCCTGGAATGGACCGATGCCGGGCAGGCGGGCGTCCGGCAGGCCATCGAGACCTTCCGCGCAAAGCACGGCGACGACGCGCTGTTCAATGCGACGGCAAGCGGACAGTACCGGCACCCGCGAGGGCTCGTCTACGGCGGCCAGGGCCGGGAGTGGTCCAACCTGACGCTGGAACGCATTCTGTCCGAGCACTTGGCGCGCAGCGAACGCGTCGCCTTCATCGATTGGCACACCGGCATCGGCGAGTACGGCGAGCCATTCTTCCTGTGCTTCAACGACGAGGGCAGCGAGACGCAGCAGCAGGCGGCACAGTGGTGGGGGCGCGATCGCGTCCTGGGCCAGCGGCCGCACGGCTTGGCGCGCCCCGACTATCAAGGCCTGGTGTTTCGCGGCGTCGAAGCGTTTCTTCCCGGCCGCAAGGTCGCGGGCGCGGTGGTGGAGTTCGGCACGCGCGGGCTGCACATGCGCGAGGCCCTGCGTCTGGACCAATGGCTGCGTTTCCGCGCGCCCGAACGTCCCGACCCCGCGCGCGACCGGCAGCTGCGCGCGGACCTGATTGACGCCTTCGTGCCGTACGCCGGCCATTGGCGCAGGTCCGTGATCCGCCACGGCATCGAAATCACCGGCCAGGCCCTGAACGGGCTGGCCGCCTGGCATTGACCTTATCCTCCCTCATTTATGAAAGCCATTGTTTTGCATGAGCACGGCGGCGCCGACAAGCTGACGCTGGACCGCCAGTTTCCCGATCCCCGGCCCGGGCCCGACGACGTCGTCATCCGCGTCAAAGCGTCGTCGCTGAACTATCACGACGTGTTCACGCGTCGCGGCATGCCAGGCATCCGCCTGCCCTTCCCGGTGATCATCGGCCTGGACGTCGCGGGCGAAATCGCCGAAGTCGGCAGTGAGGTCAGGGACTGGAAGCCGGGAGATCGCGTCCTTGTCGATCCCATCGACCGCGTGAACGGCGGCCTGGTGGGCGAGACCACGCATGGCGGACTGGCTGAACTCTGCCGCGTCGCGGCGCATCAGCTGATCCGGCTGCCCGATGAAGTGAGCTTTACCGAGGCCGCCAGCCTGCCCGTCGCCTACGGGACCGCGCTGCGCATGATGGAGACCATCGGCCGCGTGCAGGCCGGCGAGAAGGTACTGATCCTGGGCGCCAGCGGCGGCGTCGGCGTATGCGCGGTGCAACTGGCCAAACTGGCCGGCGCCACCGTCATCGCATGCGCCGGGTCGCGCGAGAAAGCCGAACGCCTGCGCGAGCTCGGCGCGGACGACGTCATCCTGTACACCGAGGAAGACTTCGTCAAAGTCGTGCACGAGCGCTATGGCAAGGCCGCGCGCCGCCGCAGCGTCCGCGGCGGCGGCGTCGACGTAGTGGTCAACTTCACGGGCGGCGATACCTGGGTCAAGTCGCTGCGCTGCCTGCGCCTGGGCGGCCGCGTCCTGACCTGCGGCGCCACCGCCGGCTTCGATCCCAAGGAAGACCTGCGCTACATCTGGACTTTCGAACTTCAGATCCTGGGTTCCAACGGCTGGGAACGCGAGGACCTGCACCGCCTGCTGGAACTGGTCGGCACGCGGCGCCTGAAGGTGCTGATCGACCGCGAGTGGCCGCTCGAGCAGGGCGCGCAGGCCCTGTCGTCGCTGGAGGACCGCAAGGTCTTCGGCAAGGTGCTGGTGACGCCATGAGCCATCCCGTCTCCGACCATGAAAAGCTGGACGCCGCGGCCATCCAGGGCTGCTTCGACCGCTCTCCGTTCATCGCCTCTTTGCACCTGCAGGTGCGCGACGTCGATCACGAACACGGCCTTCTGACCGTCCAGGCGCCGTTTCGGCCCGAGTTCGAGCGGGGCGCGCATAGCAGGCAGTGGCATGGCGGCCCCCTGGCCGCAATCATCGATACGGTCGGCGATTTCGCGATCGGCATGCTGCTGGGCCGGGGTCTTCCGACCATCAACTTCCGCGTCGATTATCTGCGCCCGGCCATCGATACCGGCCTGCTGGCGGTAGCGCGGGTGCGCCGCGCCGGAAAGTCCGTCGGCGTCGCCGACGTCGATCTGTTCAACGACCAGGGCGTACTGGTGGCGATCGGACGGGCCAGCTATTCCACCCTGTCCTGACCTATCGCAAAGGAAGCATCATGAAGCAACAAGGACTATCGCGGCGCGATTTCCTGATTCGCGGCGCCGCCGGCGCCGGCCTTGCGGCAAGCTATGGCTGGATGCCCGCGTCGCGCGCGCAGGCCGCAACGCCGCGGCGCGGCGGCACCCTCGTCGCGAGCTGGGGCGGACTGGAACCGCAAGCGCTGTTCGTGCCGGGCGGCGGCGGCTCCAGTCCCTTCCAGACCTCCACCAAAATCCTCGAGCGCCTGCTGAAACTCGACGACAAGCTTCAGTTCCAGCCGGTGCTTGCGGAATCGGTCAGCGCCTCGGCGGACTTCAAGCAGTACACCATTGCCCTGCGCCGGGGCGTGAAATGGCACGACGGCGCCGACTTCGACGCGCGCGACGTGGTGTTCAACTTCCAGCATCATTGGAAGCCGATCTCGGCCGGCATCGCGCTGAAGGCGCTGAACAAGGCCGAGGCGACGGACAGCCACACCGTGGTGCTGACCTTCGATCAGCCCACGCCCGAGTTCTTCCTGAAGTCCATCCTGGCCGGCCAGTTCCAGCTGGTCCTTCCGCGCCATCTGTACGAAGGCAAGGACATCATCACCCATCCCCTGAACAACGCGCCTGTCGGCACCGGCCCGTGGAAATTCGGCCAGTGGGTGCGCGGCAGCCACGTGCAGTACGCGCGCAACGCCGACTACTGGCGGACGGGCCGGCCCTACGTGGACAAGCTGATCATCCGCTGGTGGGCCGACCCCGCCTCGCGCGGCGCCGCGCTGGAGACCGGCGAACTGGCGCTGGCCTACTCCAACCCCGTGCCCGCGCGCGACATCGACCGCCTCGTCAAGACGGGCAAGGTGGTCGTGGACACGCGGGGCTACGCGAACTCGGCATGGACCGTCACGCTGGAATTCAACCAGCGCCGCAACTTCGTCAACCGCCGCGAAGTCCGGCAGGCCATCCTGCATGCGATCGACCGCAAGTTTATCGTGGACACGATCTACTTCGGTCGCGGCAAGCCCGCGATATCGCCGGTGTTCAGCAGCAACAGCCTGTTCTACACCGAGGACGTGCCCCGCTACGACTTCGATCCGAAAAAGGCCGCCGCTCTGCTGGACGCGGCCGGCCTTCCCGTGAAGGACGGCAAGCGTTTCACGGTCAACCTGCTGGCCGCGGCATGGTTCGAGGAAAACGCCAAGCTGGGGCAGTACGTGAAGCAGGCGCTGGAAGACATCGGCATTGCCGTCCGGCTCGATAACGCGGACCGCGCCACGGCCTTGAAACGCATTTACGGCGACTACGATTACGACATCGCCATCTCGAACTGGACGGCGCCGCTGGAGCTGGTGCCCACCGTCACCCAGTACTTCACCACCGACGGCATCGTCAAAGGCGCGGCCTTCCGCAACGCCACCGGCTACTCCAACCCCCAGATGGACAGCCTGGTCGGCCGCCTGGCCGTGGAGACCGATCCCGCCGCCCGCAGAAAACTTGCTGGCGAGTTCGCGCGGCTGGCGTCGACCGACGTGCCCATCGTGCCTTTGGTGGAAATGCAGTCCTTCACGCTGGCGGGCAAGCAGGTACGCAACTTCACCACGGCGGCGAACGTACAGGGCGAATCCCTGGACGACGTCTGGCTGGACGCCTGAGGCGCATCATGGCTTTCGGTCTCATCCTGCGCCGCATCGTCCAGGCCATACCGCTGCTGCTGGGTGTGGTGGTGTTGAACTTCACCCTGATCCAGATGGTGCCCGGCACCTTCCTGGACGTGATGACCGCCGAGCAGCAGGTGACCGACCCCGCGCTGATCGAGCGCCTGCGCACCACCTACGGGCTCGATCAGCCGCCATCGGTGCAACTGGCGAAATACGTGGCGTCCGTGGCGCGGCTGGACCTGGGCTACTCGTATCGCCACAACCTGCCGGTGCTCGAGGTGATCCTGGCGCACCTGCCCGCCACCCTGCTGCTGATGCTCAGCGCGCTCGCCATCGCGGTCGTGGCCGGATCGGCCGCCGGCATCCTGTCCGCGATCAAGGTCAACACGTGGTGGGACACCGCGGTGTCCGTGTTCGCCGTGCTGTGCTTTGCCGCGCCCAGCTTCTGGCTCGGCATCATGCTGATCATTCTTTTTTCGGTAAAGCTCGGCTGGTTCCCGGTGGGCGGCATGGAAACCATCGGCCTGGACGGCGGGTTCTGGGCACAGGCGCTGGATGTCCTGCATCACCTGGCGCTGCCGGCGCTGACGCTGGGGCTTTTCTACAGCGCCAACTACGCGCGCGTGATGCGGGCCTCCATGCTGGAAGTGAGCCGCATGGACCACGTGCGGACCGCCTATGCCAAGGGCATGAGGCGCGGCGCGGTGGTGCTGCGGCACATCGTGCGCAACGCCATGCTGCCGGTCGTCACGCTGCTGGGGCTGCAACTGGGCGCGGTGCTGGGCGGCAGCATCGTCGTGGAAGCCGTCTTCAGCTGGCCCGGCATCGGCGGCGTGCTGTTCGACAGCGTCATGAGCCGCAACTACCCGGTGGTGCTGGGCATCCTGGTGCTGAGTTCGGCGGTGGTGATCCTGGCAAACATCATCGTCGACATCCTGTACGCCCGGCTCGATCCGCGGATAGGGTGAATAGGATGGAGCTTTGATATGGGTATTTCGGATACTTTGGCCCCAGCGTTGAGGCGACCGCGCTTCGGCGCTGGGGGGTTCCTGGCGCGGTTCGCGCGCAATCGCGGCGCGCTGGCCGGGGCCGTGCTGCTGCTCGCCGTGGCGATTTTGGCGGCGGGCGCGGGGTGGTTCTATCCCGGCAATCCGCTGCGCATCGTGGCCGCGCCGGAGACCTGGCCTTTTACGTCGTGGCGCTTTCCATTGGGCACCGATGCGATGGGGCGCGACATTGCGGCCATGATCGCGCATGGGGCGCGGGCGACGCTGCTGATCGGGCTCGTCGCCGCCGCCACGGCAACCGTCATCGGCGTAACGGTGGGCGCGATGGCGGCATGGGCGGGCGGATGGACCGACGAAGCCCTGATGCGCCTGACCGAACTGTTCCAAATCATTCCCAACGTCGTGTTCGTGCTGACCGTGGTCTCCGTGCTCGGGCCGCACATCGGCAATATCACGCTGGCCGTCGGCCTAGTGTCGTGGCCGCCCATCGCCCGCCTGACCCGCGCCGAGTTCCTGTCCTTCAAGGAACGCGAATTCGTGCAGGCGTGCCGCGCCGTGGCCCTGCATCCGCTGCGCATCGTGTTCGGCGAGATCCTGCCCAATGCGCTGCCGCCGGTCATCGTCATGGCCTCGCTCGTCGTGGCGGGCGCCATCCTGTACGAATCCGTCGTCTCGTTTCTCGGCCTGGGCGATCCCAACATCGCCAGCTGGGGCCGCATGGTCGGCGAAGGCCGCAGCCTGATCCGCTCGTCCTGGTACCTGTGCGCGGTGCCGGGCGTCGCGATCATGCTGGTCGTGCTGGCCCTGAACCTGGTCGGCGACGGCCTGAACGACGCCCTGAACCCCAAGCTGCGCAAGCGTTGACGCAACGGCCGCAGCGTTATTGCAGACTCTCCATGACCGACACTCTCTACAACCTGGGCGACCTGAACGATCCTTCCCTGCCGCTGGACGCCCCCGCCGTGGTGGACCTGCGCGAGGCGGACCACCCGCGCCATTACACCCATGCCCAAGTGCGCGCGCTGGCTGGCGGCGTCGCGAACTGGCTGCGGGCGCAGGGCCTGCCGCGCGGCGCGCGCGTGGCGATCGCATCCCTGAACCGGGCGGAGTACCTGATCGCCTACTTCGGCATCATGCGCGCCGGCTATGTCGCCGTGCCGATCAATATCAAGCAGCCGCAGGAGACCTTGGACTACGTTCTGCAGGATGCGGGCATCGCGGTCGCCTTTACCGATGGCCCGCGCCGCGCCGCCTTTGCGGGCCGCGTGCCGGTGCTGGATTTCGATGACGAGGGCGCGGACGGATTCGCGTCCCGCATCGTCCCGGCGGAATTCGAAAGCGTCCGCCCCGGCGCGGACGATATCGCGCAGATGCTCTATACATCCGGCTCCACGGGCAAACCCAAGGGCGTGCCGCTGACCCATGCCGGCCAGCTGTGGGCCTTGACGGCGACCGCCTTGCCGGCGGGCGGCGAGCAGCAGCGCTTTCTGCTTGCACAGCCCCTGTTCCATATGAACGGCCTGTTCATGGCCAAGCGGGCGTTCTCGATCCACGGCCTGCTGGTCATCCTGCCGGGCTTCGACGTCGACAGCTACGTGGACGCGCTGGAACGCTATCGCATCACGATCCTGACCGCCGTGCCGACCATGTTCGCCCGCATCGTGAAGGATCCGGCGCGCCTGCGCGGCCGCGACTTCTCGTCCCTCAAGCGCGTCATGCTGGGGTCGGCGCCGATGACCTTGGACCTGCTGGAGCGTATCCGCCGCGCGTTTCCCGGCACGCAGATCACCCATGGGTATGGGACCACCGAGGCCGGCCCTGCCGTGTTCGGGCCGCATCCGGACGGCATCCCCGCGCCCGGCCTGGCGCTGGGCTATCCCCTGGACCCGGCGCAGGTGCGGCTGATCGACGGCCCCAACGAGAACGAAGGCGTGCTGCTGATGCGCAATCCCGCCGTACTCAAGGGTTACCACAACCTGCCGGAGAAAAGCACGCAGGTGCTGCGCGACGGCTGGTACTACAGCGGCGACGTCATGCGCCGCGACGAGCAGGGGTTCTTCTACTTCATCGGCCGCGCCGACGACATGTTCGTCTGCGCCGGCGAGAACATCTATCCGGTGGAAGTGGAAAAGCTGCTGGAGCGCCACCCCGACGTCAGCCAGGCCTGCGTCGTGCCCCTGCCCGATGAGGAACGCGGCCACGTGCCGGTGGCCTTCGTGGTGCGGCGCGCGGGCAGCACGCTGGACTCCGACACGCTGAAACGCCACGCGCTGGACCATGGCCCCGCCTATCAGCATCCCCGGCGCGTGCGATTCGTCGCGGAGCTGCCTTGGGCCGGCACCAACAAGGTAGACCGGCACGCGTTGATCCGGCTGGCCCGGGATCTGGAGGCCCGGCAGGCCTGGGAAACCGCCGGCGAGGAGGTGACCGCATGAGCCGTTTCGACCTGACTGGAAAGACCGCCCTGGTCACGGGCGCGAGCCGCGGCATCGGCCGGGCGATCGCTTCGGCGCTGGCGGATCAGGGCGCGCACGTCTTCATCCATTACAAGCACAGGCGGGACGCCGCCGAAGCCCTCGCCGCGCGGCTCCAGCAGGATGGCGGCCGCGCATCCACCGTGGCGGCGGACCTGGAAACCGCCGATGGCGCCGATGCTCTGGCGGCCGCCGTGAAGAACGCGTTGCCGGGCGCCGGCGCCGATGGCCTGGATATTCTCGTGAACAATGCCGGCATCGGCCTGCGCGCGCGTATCGAACAAGTTCATCCGCAGGACTTCGATCGCGTCATCCAGGTGAACCTGAAAGCGCCGTTCTTCCTGATCCAGCGCCTGATTCCCGTGCTGCGGGACGGCGGGCGCATCGTCAACGTGTCATCCATGGGGACCCGCGCCGCCTACCCGGAGATGAGCGTCTACGCGCCGGCAAAAGCCGGATTGGAAGCGCTGACCCTGCTGCTGGCTGCGGAGCTGGGCCCGCGCGGGATCACGGTCAATGCCGTGCTGCCCGGCGCAACCGCCACGGACCTGAACCCGCGTGCGAGCGACCCGGCCCAGGCGGCCGGCATCGCACGGACCGTCGCGCTGGGGCGCGTCGGGCAGCCCGGCGACGTCGCGGACATCGTGGCGTTTCTGGCGAGCGACGCGGCACGCTGGGTCACCGGCCAACGCATCGACGCCAGCGGCGGCCAACGATTGTGAAAGCCCCTTCCATCGCCCGCCCACCACGAAGAATCACGCAATGACCGCCCTGCTTTCCATCCAGAATCTCACCGTCGCGCTGCCCGCGGGCGGCGACCGTCCGCATGCCTTGGAAGACGTCAGCCTGGACGTGCATCCCGGCGAAATCCTTTGCGTGGTCGGCGAAAGCGGCTCCGGCAAATCGCTGACCGCCGGCGCGATCCTGGGCCTGCTTCCTGAAGGCGTATCCGCCAGCGGCGGGCGCATCGTGTGGCAGGGCGAGGATCTGCGCACCGCGCCGGCGGAACGCCTGCGGCGCCTGCGCGGCAAGGAAATCGGCATGATCTTCCAGGAGCCGATGACCGCCCTGAATCCGCTGCGCACCATCGGCGACCAGATCGCGGAGGTCTTTCGCGTCCACACCTCGCTGGGCGCACGGGAAATCCGCACGCGCACCCTGGCGCTGCTCGACGCGGTGCGCATCCCCGATCCGGCACAGGCCGCACGCGCGTATCCGCACCAGCTTTCAGGCGGGCAGCGGCAACGCGCCATGATCGCGATGGCGCTGGCCCTGGAACCCAGGCTGCTGATCGCCGACGAGCCGACCACCGCCCTCGACGTGACGACGCAGGCGCAGATCCTGCACCTGATACACGACCTGCAGCGGCGCAAGGACACCGCGGTGCTGTTCATCACGCACGACTTCGGCGTCGTGGCGGAGATCGCGGATCGCGTCGCCGTGATGCAGAAAGGCAGGCTGGTGGAGCTGGGCGCCGCCGGCGAAGTCCTTTACCGTCCGCGCGCCGCCTACACCCGCGCGCTCATCGCTGCCGTTCCACCGCTGCAACCCGCGGCGCGCCGCGTGCCTCCTGCGGCGCAAACCGCGCCCGCCGCGTTGACGATCACCGGTCTGTCCAAGACCTACGGCAAGCAGCGCTGGGGCCGGCGCAGGGCCCGGGTCACCCATGCGGTGAAGAATGTCTCATTGACCCTGCCCGCCGGGCGCACCCTCGGCATCGTGGGCGAAAGCGGATCGGGCAAATCGACGCTGGCCCGCAACGTACTGGGCCTGCTCGTGCCGGAAACGGGCGACATGCACGTCTTCGGCGAGCGCGTCAGCCTCAAGCGCGCCGCCGACCGAAGACGTCATGCGTCGCTGGTGCAGATGGTTTTCCAGGATCCCTACGGCTCGCTCAATCCGCGCCATCGCGTGGGCGACATCGTCGTCCAGGGGCCGGTCGCGCATGGCGTCCCGCGGCAGGCGGCGTGGCGCCGGGCGCGGGAGCTGTTCGAACTCGTGGGGCTGTCGCCCGATGCGCTGGATCGCTATCCGCACGAGTTCTCCGGCGGGCAAAGGCAGCGTGTGGGCCTGGCGCGGGCGCTGGCGATGGATCCGAAGGTTTTGGTGGCCGACGAGCCGGTCTCGGCACTGGACGTGTCCGTGCAGGCCCAGGTGCTGGATCTGCTCGCGAGCCTGCAAGCCCGGCTGAATCTTTCCATCCTGTTCATCACGCACGACCTGCGGGTGGCCGCACAGGTCTGCGACGAAATCGCGGTAATGAAAAACGGCGAGATCGTCGAGCACGGCGATACGGCGCGCATATTCGCCAGCCCGGCGCATCCCTACACCCAGGCCCTGCTGGCGTCCGTGCCGGGCCGGCTGTGGACGCCCGAAGCGCTGCGGCGGCAGGTGGCCTAGGGCCTGTTTGCGTACCCATGCGGGGCTCCTTCCAGCGTTGACAAGCCCCGGCATCCTGTCCAAGGGTTTACCCGCCCTATCGCCCGGCGGCATTGCCGATATACTGCCTGTCCATAACATAAACATGTTGCCCATAATATGGACAACGGGATGGACGGACAATGCCTATCGATCGACCCGATGCCGAACCGCTGACCCCTTATCAATATCCCAACCCGCGCGAGGCGTTGCCGGAGATCGTCATTCCGAACGCCATCCCCACCGACGAACGACTCTGGGTCCCGCAAGCGGAAAACGTGTGGTTCCGCCCGCTCTGTCTGAACGCCAGCCAGGGCTACTGGATGAACCTGCTGCGCGTGCGCAAATCCGGCGTGCTCAGCCGCCATCGCCATCCCCAGGCGGTGCACGGCTTCGTGCTCAAGGGCCGCTGGCGCTACCTGGAACACGATTGGGAAGCCACGGAAGGCAGCTACGTCTTCGAGCCGCCCGGTGAAACGCACACGCTGTACGTGCCGCCCGACGTGGAAGAGATGATCACCTATTTCCAGGTGAACGGCGTCATGTACTACACCGACCCGTGGGGCAAGGGCATGGGCTACGAAGACGTCTTCACCAAGATCGACATGTGCCGCAAGCACTTCGCCGACGTGGGCCTGGGCGAAGACTACGTTCAGCAATTCATCCGGTAAGCCATGCGCCCAGCCAAGGCGAAGTATGACTACAGCGGACGCGTCGCCGTCGTAACGGGCGGCGCCAACGGCATCGGCGCGGAGATCGCGCGGCAACTGCGCGCCCATGGCGCCACCGTGGCGGTCTGGGACCTGCGTCCCGGCGAGGCGGCGCCGTATGCCCTTGCCGTCGACGTGACGGACCGCGCCAGCGTCGCAGCGGCCTGCGCCCAGACGCTGACGCGGCTCGGCGGCATCCACATGTTGATCAACAGCGCGGGTTATGCCGGCCCGACGCTGCCCGTCGATGAATACGACCCGGCCGCCTGGGACGCCATCGTGCAGGTCAACCTGACCGGCACCTTCAACGTCTGCCGCGCGGTCGTGCCGCACATGCGCAAGACCGGCAAGGGCCGCATCGTCAACATCGCCTCGCTGGCCGGCAAGGAAGGCACGCCCAACGCCGCGGCGTACAGCGCCGCCAAGGCCGGCGTACTCGCCTTGACCAAATCCCTGGGCAAGGAACTGGCGTTGACCGATATCCGCGTCAACGCGGTGGCGCCCGCCGCGGTCCGCACGGCGCTGCTGGCGCAGATGGCGCCCGAACACGTGCAGACCATGATCGCCAAAAGCCCGATGCAGCGCCTGGGCGAGCCGGACGAGGTCGCGGAACTCGTGGCCTGGCTTTGCTCGGATTCATGCACCTTCAACACCGGCGCGGTGTTCGACCTTTCCGGGGGCCGCGCCACTTACTAGCCTTTCGACCCCTCGCGGACTCATAACAGCAATCGGAGACAACATCATGAAACGTCGCGCGTTCACTCGCGGTCTTTTTTCCGCGCTGCTTGGCAGCGCTGCCCTGCTCGCCGCCCTGCCCGCGGCGCAGGCCCAGAACTTCCCTGCCCGGCCCATCGAACTGGTCGTGCCGTTCGCGGCGGGCGGCGGCACCGACGCCCTGGCCCGCGCCATGGCGGATGCTTCCCGCACGCATCTGCCGCAACCGCTGGTCGTCCTGAACAAGCCCGGCGCGGCCGGCGCCATCGGCCTGACCGAGGTGGCCAACGCGCCGCCGGACGGCTACAAGCTGGCGCTCGTCACCGCCGACATGGTCATCATTCCGCACCTGGGCCTGACCAAGACGACGTACGAGAAGTTCACGCCCATCATCCAGCTGAACGCCGACCCGTCCGCCATTACGGTGCGCGCCGACTCGCCCTACAACACGATCGAAGACTTCCTGAAAGCGGCGCGCGCCAAGCCGGAAGCGATCCAGCTGGGCAACGCCGGCATCGGCTCCATCTGGCACCTGGCCGCCGCCGCGCTGGAAGACAAGACCGGCGCGAAGTTCAACCACATCCCCTTCAATGGCGGCAACCCCGCCGTGCTGGCACTGCTGGGCGGGCATATCGACGCCGTGGCGGTCAGCCCCGCGGAAGTCATCCAGTATGTGAAAGCCGGCAAGCTGAAAACGCTGGCGGTGATGGCCGACCAGCGCGTGACCGGCATGGAGAATGTGCCGACCCTGAAGGAACGCAATATAGACTTGTCGATCGGCACGTGGCGGGGCATTGCGGCGCCCAAGGGCACGCCGCAGCCCGTGCTGGATGCGCTGGGCGATGCGTTCCGCAAGGCCGCCGCGGAAAACAGCCTGAAGAAGTTCATGGCCGAACAGAACCTGGGCTATGTGGTGGCCGACCAGCAAACCTTCACGGCGCTGATGGCGCGCGACAACGCGACCTTCAAGGCGCTGATCGAGAAGTTCAATATGCGCCCGTAATCCGGGGGCGCGACGAGGAGCAACGATGGATCTGGGTATTTCGGGAAGGACCGCCCTGGTGGGCGGCGCCAGCAAGGGTCTGGGCTACGGCTGCGCGCTGGCCCTGGTTCGCGAGGGCGTCAACGTGGTCATCGTCGCGCGCGGCGGGGATGCGCTGGAGGCCGCCCGCCAGCGGCTGGAGCAAGCGCGTTCGCGCAGCGACAGCTTCGTCAAGGCAGTTGCCGCCGACATCACGACCGCCGAAGGCCGCCAGGCGGTTTTCGCGGCGCATCGCGACTACGACATCGTCGTCACCAACGCGGGCGGCCCACCCCCGGGCGACTTCCGCGACTGGAACGAAGAACAGTGGCTGTCCGCGCTGCGCGCCAACATGCTCACGCCCATCGAGCTGATCAAGGCCACCGTAGACGGCATGGCCGAACGCGGCTTCGGCCGCATCGTCAACATCACGTCCAGTTCGGTCAAGGCGCCCATCGATGTGCTGGGCCTGTCCAACGGCGCGCGCAGCGGCCTGACGGGCTTTGTCGCCGGCGTGGCCCGCACCGGGCTGGCCGCGCGCGGCGTAACGATCAACAACCTGCTGCCGGGCGCCTTCGACACCGATCGCCTGAATTCCGGCTTCGCCGCGCAGGCGGCCAAGACGGGCAAGGACATCGGCGCGCTGCGCGCCGCGCGGCAGGCGGGCATCCCGGCCGGCCGCTTCGGCAACCCGGAAGAGTTCGGGGCCATCTGCGCCTTCCTGTGCAGCACGCACGCCGCCTATATCAACGGACAGAACATCCTGGCCGACGGCGGCGCCTATCCCGGCACTTTCTGAACGAGCGACGATGACGTATCAAACCGATCTATTCGCCGGCAAGACCGCACTGGTCACCGGCGCCACGCAGGGCATCGGCGCGGCGGTCGCGAACCGCCTGGCGTCGCTGGGCGCGCGCACCATCGCCACCGGCCTGCGTTCGGACGCCACGGACCTGAACCGCGACATCGAGGTGCGTATCGGCGACGTCAGCCATGCCGCCGATGTCGAAGCCATGTTCAGCGGACTGGACGAACTGGATATCGTGGTCAACTGCGCCGGCATCATCCGGCGCGGGGCCGAGCATGACCCCGCGGTGTTCGAGCAGGTGCTGGCCGTCAACCTGACGGGCACGATGCGCGTCTGCAGCGCGGCGCGCGAACGCCTGGCGCGCCGGCGCGGCTGCATCGTGAACACCGCGTCGATGTTGAGCTTCTTCGGCGGTTCGCTGGTGCCAGGCTATGCGGCCAGCAAAGGCGGCGTGGCGCAATTGACCAAGTCGCTGGCGCTCGCCTATGCCGCCGACGGCATCCGCGTCAACGCCGTCGCGCCAGGATGGATCGCCACGCCGCTGACGCAGGCGCTGCAGGATGACCCCGCCCGCTCGGGGCCGATCCTGTCGCGTACGCCGCTGGGGCGATGGGGCACGCCGGCGGATGTGGCGGATGCCGTGGCGTTTCTATGCACGCCGGCGGCGGGGTTTATGACGGGCGTGATCCTGCCGGTGGATGGCGGATATTTGATTGGGTGATGGTCCACCCCCGAAGCGCTGGCGCGCTTCCCCCTCAAGGGGGCGCGCCTGCGGACCGGCGGAGCCGGATCCGCGGCGCCCCGATGGGGCGTCTCCTTGGGCGGCGTGGAATACTCTAGGCGCCTGAATCCATTCATAGCGGCCGGCTCGGCCGCGGTTTTTTGATCGTCATGTCAGCCAATCGCTCTGTTGCCACGCCTCCCGCCGCCCAGGTTGCGGGCACGGCGGCTTTTTCGAAGTTCATGCATCTGCTGCAGCTCGTGGCGGACACGCCGCAGCCGATGACGGTTGCCGAACTGAGCAAGGTCAGCGGATATCCGCGCGCCACGGTGTATCGCATCGTGGCGGCGCTGACGGCGGAGCGGTTGCTGGCCGAGCATACGCAGACCGGCATGCTAACCCTGGGACCGCGTTTGATCCAGCTGGCGAGCCGCAGCTGGGGGCGGTCGGAGATCCGGCTGGCCGCAGTGGAGGACCTTAAGCATCTGCGCGATGTCACCGGGGAGACGGTGCATCTGGCCGTGCCGAACGGCACGCACATGGTCTATATCGAAAAGCTGGAAAGCCCCAGCGCCGTGCAGATGAATTCCCGCATCGGCACCAACGTCTCCATGTACTCCACCGCCGTCGGCAAGGCCTACCTGGCCATGCTGCCCGACGACGCGCAGAAGGCCGCGCTGGACGCGCTGCCGCAGCCCTTCGCGCAATACACGCCCAATACGCCGGCAAACGTCGCGGCGCTGCGGCGTCAGCTTGGGGAAGCCCGCCGCCGCGGCTGGGCCGTCGATGCCGAGGAAAACGAAGCCGGCATCTATTGCTTTGGCGCGCCGATCTTCGGACGCGATGGCGTGCCGGTGGCGGCGATCAGCGTCAGCACGCTGCGCTTCCGGCAAAAACCGGATCCCGAAAAAGCGTATGTCGCGCCCTTGCTCGAGGCCTGCCGCGCCATCACGGAGCGCATTGCGCAAACCCCGGCGCTGTCCGGGGCGAATCTGCTGTAGGCCGTCTGGGCGGTGCTGCGTTCTGGCTGGGCCACGGGCGCGAGTGCGGCGAAACGGGTGAGTGTGGCGGTAGGCCGCGACCGCCGGCAGCCGGCACGGCCCCGCATTATTGCGTTGACCGCAATTTTGAAGTGCCCATTCAACGGATTCTCCTTATCGAGAGCCGCAATTAATCTTCGAGAACGGCACGGCACTCCGCCCGTCCCTCTCGGAGATACGCGATGAAGCTCTACCACCACCCGCTTTCCGGACACGCGCACCGCGCACGCCTTTTCGTCTCGCTGCTCGGCCTGCCGCACGAACTCGTCGAGGTCGACTTGCAGGCCGGCGCACACAAAACCCCGGAATTTCTCAAGCTCAATCCCTTCGGCCAAGTACCCGTGCTGGACGACAACGGCGTCGTGATCGCCGATTCCAACGCCATCCTGGTCTACCTGGCGAAGAAAGCCGGCCGCACCGACTGGTTGCCGGAAGACCCGCAAGGCGCGGCGGCCGTGCAACGCTGGCTGTCGGTCGCGGCGGGCGAAGTGGCGTACGGGCCGGCGGCAGCGCGGCTGGTCACGGTGTTCGGCGCCAAATTCAATCCCGACGAGGTCATCGCACGGGCGCACGCGATTCTCGCCAAACTGGAAAACCACCTGAGCGATCGCGATTGGCTGGCAGGGCCCGCGCCGACCATCGCCGATGTGGCGATCTACAGCTACGTCGCGCGCGCGCCCGAAGGCAATGTCGACCTGGCCAGCTATCCGGGGGTCAACGGGTTCCTGCGCCGGATGGAAGCGCTGCCCGGCTTCGTGCCGTTCGCAAAGACGCCGGCGGGGCTCGCCGCCTGAAGCCGCACGCGGCGCCGAAGCCGGCCGCGCCCGCGCATCCCAACCGCCCAAGACACCGACATGGCACAGAAACCGTCCAAGCTGCCGACGTGGCACGCCGGCGAGATCTTCATACAGGAAAAGCTGGGCGTCGCCGAGCGCATGGCCGTGGTCGGCAAGCGCGTGGTGCGCGACTACATGCCGGACCAGCACCGCGACTTCTATGCGCAGTTGCCGTTCATCGTGCTGGGCAGCGTCGATGCCGCCGGCGACGCATGGGCCACGACCCTCGCGGGCCGGCCCGGATTCATGACGTCGCCCACGCCGACGATCCTGGACATTTCGGCTCGGGCAGATAGCGGCGATCCCGCGGGCGAAGGCCTGGGCGCCGGGGCGCCCATCGGTCTGCTCGGCATCGAAATGCACACGCGCCGCCGCAACCGCATGAACGGCATCATCGCAAGGGTCACGGACGGCCTGCGTGTCCAGGTGGACCAAAGCTTCGGCAACTGCCCGAGGTACATCCAGCTGCGCGACTTCGCCTTCGCGCGCGATCCAGGCGAAGCCTTTGCCGCGCCACGCGAGGACCTGGCCGAGCTGGACGCCGATGCGCGCGCGGCGATAGCGGCGGCCGACGCATTCTTCGTCGCCTCGTATGCCGACCGCGAGGATCGACGCCAGGTCGATGTGTCGCACCGAGGCGGCAAGGCCGGATTCGTGCGCGTCGCCGACGACGGCGTGCTCACTGTCCCGGACTTCGACGGCAATCTGTTCTTCGCCACGCTGGGCAACATCGTCCTCAATGGCAAGGCGGGCCTTCTCTTTGTGGACTACGAACGCGGCGACGTCCTGCAAATGACCGGCGACGCCGAAGTCATCCTGGACTCGCCTGAAATCGCAGCCTTTCAGGGGGCCGAGCGGCTCTGGACGTTTCGTCCGCGCCGCATCGTGCGCCGCCGTGGCGCGCTGGCGCTGCGCTGGACATTCCAGCAGGACGGCTGGTCACCGAATTCACTGATGACCGGAGACTGGCGGCAAGCCGCGGAGCGCTTGCGCGCCAGCGAGCTGGCCGCGCAATGGCGGCCTTTCACCGTCGCCCGGATCGTCGACGAAAGCCGGTCCATCCGATCGTTTCACCTGGAGCCGGCCGATGGACTCGGGGTGCTGCCCCATCAGGCCGGCCAACACTTGCCGATACGCGTCACCCTGCCGGGCGCCGCCACGCCGGCCGTACGCACCTACACACTCTCGGTCGCTCCTTCGGACCACATCTATCGCATCAGCGTGAAGCGCGACGGCGCGGTATCGCGGCACCTGCACGACCATGTCCGGGCCGGCGACGTCATCGAAGCACGGGCGCCGGCCGGCACGTTCACCATCGACGCGCGCCAGAACCGCCCGGCGGTGCTGCTGGCCGGCGGCGTCGGCATCACCCCAATGCTCGCTATGCTGCGACACATTGTTTATGAGGGACTGCGCAAACACCGCGTGCGGCCCGCCATCCTGTTCCAAGCCGCACGCAGCAAGGCCGACCGCGCGTTCGACGCCGAGCTGTCGGAACTTGTGGCGGCGGCGAAGGGCGCGGTCCGGATCGTGCGCGTACTCAGCGACACCACGGGCGCCGAAGAAGGCCGGGACTACGATGCCGCGGGCCGCATCGATATGACGCTGTTGACCCGCTTCCTGTCGTTCAACGACTACGACTTCTATCTGTGCGGACCACCCGCTTTCTCCCAGGCGCTGTACGACGGCCTGAGAAGCTACGGCGTCGCCGATGGGCGCATCCATGCCGAATCGTTCGGCCCCTCTTCCCTGGCGCGTACGGCGGACACCGGCCTCGCCGCCCCACCCCCGCGGCCGGCTGCCACCACCCCGGTGCCAGTCGCCTTCCTGCGCTCGCTGAAGGAAGCGCGCTGGACGCCGCGGGCCGGCACCCTGCTGGAACTTGCCGAAGCGCGCGGCCTTCAGCCGGAATTCGGTTGCCGTACGGGAAGTTGCGGAACGTGCCGCACCAAGCTGCTCAAAGGATCCGTCGCCTACGTCAGGATGCCGACGGCCGATGTGGCCGACGACGAAGTGCTGATTTGCTGCGCCGTGCCGGCACGGCAAGATACGGGCGAGGAAACGCCCATCCATCTCGCGCTCTAAGGTCCGCCATGGCGGTATCTTCGGCTGACCCATCCATCGCTGTTCCAAGTCCAGGAGACCCCAATGTCCCGTCCGCCTCTGCCGGCCTTCACCCAACAGACCGCCATCGAGAAAGTCCGTCTTGCCGAAAACGGCGTGGTGCGCGTGCGGCATTCCAGTATCAATGAGCACCCCATCGCCGAGGCGGACCGGAAATTCCATTGGCCGCTGGGACGCCGGCCCGACGATCATCCCGGGTTGAGTCATTTCGGTTTTTAGACCGGCGGTCTCGGCCGGGTCTCCAGATCGCTTCTTTGAGCCGCCGGCCATCGCGCCCAGCCGGATCGTAATATAGGGGCCCGATACAACCAGGGGAGCGTCAAGGTGGATCGCTGGCAGGCAATGCGGATATTCGTCAAGGTCGCGGACACCGAAAGCTTCGCGGCCGCCGGCCGCCAGCTTCATATGAGTGCCTCCGCCGTCACGCGAAGCATCGCGGCGCTGGAAGACATCATCGGCGCCCGCCTTTTTATCCGCACCACCCGCTCGGTCAAACTGACCGAACCCGGCAAGCGCTACCTGCAGGACTGCAAGCGCATTTTGGCGGACATCGCAGAAGCCGAAGCCGCGGCAGCCGGTTCCTATGCCGCCCCGTCCGGCACGCTATCCGTCACGGCATCGGTCCTCTTCGGCCAGATGTACGTCTTGCCGATCATGCACGAATACCTCAAACGCTATCCGGCCGTTAATGGGCGCGTGCTGTTCGTGGACCGGCAAGTGAATTTGATAGACGAAGGCATTGACGTTGCCGTGCGCATCGGACGCCTGCAGGATTCAGGCTTTTCGGCGGTTCAGGTGGGCACCGTGCGACGGGTGGTATGCGGGTCGCCGGCGTATTTTCAGCAGCACGGTGTTCCGAAAACGCCTGCTGCCTGCGGACCTCAGGAACCACCGCATCGCCGCATCGACCGGGGCGTGGGTATCGCCCGAATGGCGGTTCGCCCGTGATCAGCGAGTGACGATTCAGAACTGGCTGCAGTCCAATACAAATGAAGCGGCGATTGCCACTGCGATCGCTGGATTGGCACTGACGCGGGTGCTTCACTACCAGATCGAACCGGCGCTGCGTGAGGGAAAGCTCCAGACTGTGCTGGAGGAATATGAAGAGCCGCCGCTGCCGATTCATGTGCTTTATACCGAAGGGCGGCAAGCGCCCGCGAAGGTCCGGGCGTTTGTGGATTTGGCTGTGGGTATGTTGCGGTAAAGCCTTCGCGCCCGGCATTCAAACGCCTTTATTCCAAGGATCGCGGAATCATTTCGCAGATCGAATCATGCTGCGCAAGGATAAATCCGCGCGTTGACGATTGAATGGTCATGCCTTTCGTGCCCGCGCTTGTACAGCCGCGGGAAGGGAGCGACGCGCCAAAGACGGGCGAAGGACGGGCAAAGAACGGGCATGATATCATTGATATCATTGCCAAACGGGAGATCGCCATGGCCAGTCTATTGGTCCGGGGAGTGGATGAAGCTCTTGTCCAAACCTTACGCGAGGTGGCGGCCGCACACGGCCGGAGCGCGGAAGCGGAACACCGCGAGATCCTTGCCCGCGCGCTCCGACGGCCGATCCGAAAAAGCCTTGCCGAAGTACTGATGAGCATTCCGGATGTTGGTAAGGACGCCGACTTCCAGCGCGTAAACGACGCTGCAGAGGGCCCCGGTGTACTTGGTTGATACGAACGTCATTAGCGAGGTGAGGAAGGGAAGTCGCGCCAATGCCGGTGTAATTCAATTCTTCCGCAATGCGGTGGCCGAGGACCGAGAGGTATACCTTTCCGCCGTAACAGTGGGAGAGCTGCGCAGAAGCGTCACACTGATTCGCCATCGTGGCGATATCGCGCAGGCGAAGTCATTGGAAGCTTGGCTTCAAATCGTTCTGCGTGAATACGGGTCCAACATCTTGCCAATCGGCGCCGAGATCGCCGAGGTATGGGGGCGTCTCCGAGTGCCGCGTCCGGAACACGCCCTGGACAAGCTCATCGCGGCGACGGCGCTGATCCACGACCTTACCGTGGTGTCCCGGAACATTGATGATTTCGTAGGTACTGGAAGCCGAGTATTGAATCCCTTCTCGTGAGCGCATCCGGCCCATCTGAATGGGCGCGGATGTTCACTCGCGACTTTGTTTTTTAGGGAGAAAAAGAAAAACACTTTCCCCTGGACACTTTCGTCAAGGGCGGGCACACAGCCCGCAATTTTCACCATGCGGCTTCGCCCTGCTTTCCTGTTGAGGGCATAAGGCGTGTTTCAGCGTTCGGAAATGGATCACGGTGAAGGGGAACAACCGCCTAGATCCGCAGAACTCGCCGTTGTATCTCTATCCCCAAATGCTCCACGACTGCTGAAGAACGTCTTAATCTCAAGAAGCTGGCAGCAGGCTACCGAGAATATCCGTCACAGATCAAAGCAGGGGAAAAGGCTAGGCCGTAGCTATGCCGTCCAACCCTTCCATCGAAATGGACGTCGCCGGGGCCAGGGCGACGTCCGCGTCCGACCAGACGCGGATATTCGCTCGATTAACGTGAATTTCCGTCGAAGGCTGGATAAAGAAACTTCACGAACGACCGATTTGGCACCTCTGTGCGAGTTAGCAAGTTCAAGGCGTTAAGTTCTGCCCCGCGCTACATCCACAACACGCGCGTGCGGATGTGGTCGTACTCCACATTCGCGTGACCAGGAGATGAGGCACGGTCCGGATGTCGCTGCCCGCCTTTAGCAGGGCATGTCTGAGCTGTTTCCGAGCGCCGGAGGCTTGGCAGACTGGCGATGCCATCGATGCGTAGCCCCAAGCTTTGCAAAGCAGCCGCTAACCAAATACCTTGCGGTACAGGAGGGGTATGCCCACAGCGCCTTGCCGATGCCTGGACTGCGAAAACTGGCGCTTCGCTGCCGGGTTATTCCGTATCGCCTGCTTCGCCAGGGTCCTTGAGCCGTTGAAGTCGTGCGGATTCCATAGTTGTCGGCGAATCCGCACGCGTGCCTACACAATCTGGTTAGGCTGCAAGATGTACCAGTTTGTAGCAAAATACCATCGAATACAGCAACGAGGCGAGTGCGAACGCAGTGAGGAGTGCTGCCAGCCCCGCGCCCAACACCAAGCCTCCCGCCCATCCTTAAGGTAGGTCACCATGAAGCTACAGGCTTATCGGCTGCAGAACTACCGCCGATTGCGCGACGTTGTCATCGAACTCGATAACGAAATTTCTATCTTCGTCGGCGCCAACAACAGCGGGAAGACGTCCGCAGTCCAAGGGCTGTATTCCATGCTCCGGGGCGATACGAAGAAGTTTGAGCTCTTTGACTTCAGCGCAGCGCTATGGGCCGAAATCGATGCCATCGGAAAATCGGATCCAGGGGATGAGAATGCGCCCAAGAGATTGCCGTCCATCCTCTTGGATCTCTGGTTCCGTGTAGGCGAAGATGACCTCGCTACCGCGATGTCGCTGCTTCCGAGCACTGAGTGGGATGGAAAGTGCGTGGGGATCCGTGTGGCATTTGAGCCTCGCGATGCCTACGAACTCGTCCAACGGTTCCATGACCTGCATGAGAAGGCCAACAGCGCGGCGATTGCGCTAGCGGCACAGCGCAAAGCAACCAGTGAACCTGCTGCCGAGGTGGAAACCGGAGCCGACGCTGACGAGTACAAACCCTGGCCACAAAGCTTGACGAAGTACCTCACCAAGGAACTGAGCAAGGAATATACCTTCCGCTACTACGTGCTCGATGAGAGGGTCTTTGTCAACTATCAGGCGGCGGCCGACTACGAGCCGCAGCCGCTAGGCAAGGAGCCGGGTGGCGCGACCATTCTCAAGTCGCTGGTGAGGGTGGACTTCTTGCGCGCGCAGCGGCACCTCGATGACCCGGATGCTGCGAGCTCTGATCGCGCCGAAAGCCTTTCGCGACGCCTCAGCCGCTTCTACCACCGCAACCTGGAGAAGCGTGGCGACGACCACGCGGCTCTCAAAGCACTTGATACCTCTGAGAAAGAACTGAACTTCCACCTAGAGGAGGTCTTCAGTGAAACCCTCAAGCGCCTTGCCAAGCTCGGCTATCCAGGTGTGAACAATCCCGAAATCGTCATTCGGGCGGCTTTGGACCCAACGACCGTCCTGGGGCAAGACGCCAAGGTCCACTACGTGATTCCGGGCGCAGCCACCGCTCAACTGCCCGACAGCTACAACGGCCTGGGGTTCAAGAACCTGGTCTACATGGTGGTGGAACTGCTCGATCTACACGAGCAGTGGAAAGCTGAGGAAGACAAGCGGCCGCCGCTGCATTTGGTCTTCATTGAAGAGCCTGAGGCTCATCTGCATGCGCAGATCCAGCAGGTATTTATCAGGAACGTTCTGCGCCTTCTTGAAGATACCAATGACCACGCGACGTTTTTTCACACGCAGCTCGTCATCACTACCCATTCCCCGCACATCCTCTATGAGCGCGGATTTTCTCCCATCCGGTACTTCCGCCGCGTCAGCGACCAACTAGACCATCACACGGACGTGCGGAATCTGTCCCGCTTCAAGATCGGCGAGGCCGACGCTTCCGCGCGTGAGTTCCTTCAGCGATATCTGAAGCTGACTCATTGCGACCTCTTTTTTTCGGACGCGGTCATTTTGGTAGAGGGCAACGTCGAGCGCCTGCTCCTGCCAGCTATGATCGAGTCGGCTGCTAGGCGCCTTCGTTCATCCGCCCTGACCATTCTTGAAGTTGGTGGAGCGTTTGCCCATCGCTTCCAAGACCTCATCAGCTTCATCGGCCTGACGACGCTCGTCATTACGGACCTTGACAGTGTGACGGTCAAGTCGGATGACGAGAAGGCCGCCTCGCAAGCGGCCAGTGCTGGCGGCGTTCTGGACGATGATGACGAAGATGACGAGCTAAAGCCCTTCGAACTCGAAGAAGACGACGCGACACAACCAAGCGGCAGGAAGAAGTCCAAGAAACGCGGCAGCACATGCCATGCGCACGTGGAAGGGGCCGTCACTTCCAACCAAACGCTCATCAGCTGGATTCCAAAGAAGCGCTCGGTGGCCGAACTCTGGGAAGTTACGCCGGAGCAGAAGACGCTGTCGCTAGCCGAAGGCTCCGGCGCAGCAGTCCGAGTCGCATATCAAACAAAAGTCTCCGTGACAGTCGGTTCGGCGACCGCGCAGCTATGCGGCCGCACTTTTGAGGAGGCCTTTGGCATTGAGAATGCCGACTGGTGCCAAGCTGAGGCCAATCGAGCGATCGGTCTCAAGCTGAGACGCGCGCCCGGTAGCCCCGAGGAACTGGCTAAAAAGTTGCATGATAGGGTGATCGGCAAGAACTTTGACAAGACCCGCTTCGCTCTAGAGGTCCTCGCAAGTGGGCCGGTCAATGGATGGAAGGTTCCCACGTACATCGCCGAAGGGTTGGCTTGGCTAGAAGCGAAAGTGGCCCACGAAGTTGAGGCGGACGCAGCCATCGCCACCGGGCTCTCGACGATTGAGCCAACTGCGCCCGCTGCTATTGCGGTCATTGCTGGCGCGGAGCGGACGTGATGAGTAGGCGAGTCGATAGCCCGGACACAGATGCGGATCGCGAGATCTACGCGTGCATTACCGCAACTCCCCCGCAGCCCTTTGTGGTTCGTGCCGGCGCAGGTTCCGGGAAGACCACCTCCCTTATCAAGGCGCTGGACTGGGTGATTTTGGTGCACGGCGCCAGCATGCGGGCGAGGAAGCAGAGGGTCGCCTGCATCACCTATACGGATCTCGCGGCCAATGAAATTTTGGCGGACGTCAACGCCAATCCGCTGGTTCATGTTTCGACGATTCACAGCTTCTACTGGGGCATTACCAAGACATTTCAAGCCGACATCAAAATCTGGCTGCAGAACGACATTCGCAGGCGGATCTCCAAACTGGAAAAAGAGTTCATGAACTACGGTTCGCGTGTTCAGCAAAATACGCGCGACAGGAACAAGGCCGATCAGGAGCGCCACGCCAAAAATCTGGAGGCTCTCGACCACGTCAGAACGTTCACTTATGGCAAAGGCAGTGACTACGCAAAAGGCATCCTTGGTCACGAGGACATCCTCCAGCTCGCTGACTTCCTGCTACAAAACCGCCCCCTGTTCCGACGGGTCGTAGCGCTGAACTATCCGTTCGTGTTCATTGACGAGAGTCAGGACACGTTCGCAGGCGTGGTTAAGTCCTTCAAGGAAGTTGAAACCCAAATGCGGGGTAAGTTCTGTCTTGGTTTTTTTGGCGACCCGATGCAGTCGATCTTCATGAGAGGGGTGGGGGACATCCACCTCGAAGACCATTGGCGATCCATCACGAAGCCGGAGAACTTTCGCTGCGCCAAGCAAATCCTAGACGTCGCCAACGCCGTGCGTGCGCAGGGCGACGGCATGGAGCAAATTCGCGGGCTGCACGAGAGGGTCGACGGTGAGCTCAAGCTCGTGGAGGGCTCGGCTCGGATGTTTGTCCTACCGAACACATTGAACCGAACCGAGGCCCTGGCAAGGGTTCGAGCATGGAGCGCGGCAGCGAACAACGACGAACGTTGGACTATCCCGGACCTTGCGGTAAAAATTCTTGTCATCGTGCATCGCATGGCCGCAAATCGGCTCGGATTCGGCGGCATCTACTCGGCGCTGAACGACAAGACGTCGGACGCCATGAAGCAGGGGATGCAGGACGGTACTGGCTGGCCAGTCCGACCCTTCCTAAGTTTCACGCTGCCGATCGTTGCGGCGATGAACGCGGGCAACGAGTTCGCAGTGATGAACCTGCTCCGGGAGTTCAGCCCACGCCTGGCGCCCGCCGCCTTAGCAGGCCGCCGTGCCGCGAGCGTACTGCGTGAGCTCCACGCAGCCGTTTTGAAGCTCGTCGCCATGCTGGACAAGGCGGACACCACTGTTGGCGACATAGCCATCCATCTCCGCGACTCCGGTTTATTTGAGTTCGACGAGCGCTATGAGCGAGTACTAGGGTTCGTCGGAGACATTGGCGACGTTGCTCAAGAGGCTGAAGCGGCTGACGTCGCTCCTGCCGAAGGGCAATCCTCGGACGCCGCAATGCTCAAATTCTTCCAGTGCGCCGCACAAGAGCTTCGGCCATACGAACGATATGTCTCTGAAGGTTCTCCCTATGCCACGCAGCATGGAGTAAAGGGCGCTCAGTTCGACCGCGTCGTTGTGGTGATGGACGAGGAGGAGAGCGACTACCGCACGTACAACTATGAGCGGGTCTTCGCGAGCGCTGACGCCCGTGCGGCAGATCGTGCACGAGCACAGGACGGTGATGAGAACACCTGGAGCCGAACACTGAGATTGCTGTACGTTTGCTGTACCCGTGCCAAGCGGGGGCTGGTGCTGGCATTCTTTGTTGCCGACCCGGCGGCCACCGTAGAAAACGTCGTGGCGAGCGGGATCCTGCCGCGGAGCGCAATCTTCACGCAGGAGGCGCTGGCTGCGCTGCCGCCAGCTTCCGAATGTGCGTCGGCGTCAAGCTGATTCAGCAGTGCCGTGTTTCGACAAAAGGTACTTCGACATCGGTATCGTTGGTTTCCCGTCGACCTTTCACTGCACCGGGCCTGGTAAGAGCGGTCCATAGGCGCACATCGGAGCTTCCGCTCTGGGCCAGAGCCAAAAGCAGCCGATGAATTTGCGCTCCTAGAACTTCAGGCCCTCATTGCCCCGCCCACACTACAACCACGCTCCGGCAACTACTTGTCTACCCCACCAAGCGATCCCAAGCACATCCCGTCACCGTGATTAACCTCACCACCCTGAACAACGCAACCATCGCCTTCGATCTCGACGGCACTCTGGTTGAATCCGCGCCTGATCTCATCGCGGCGGTGAACGCAGTCCTGCTCGCGGAAAACCTGAAACCCCTGACCTACGAAGAAGGCCGCCCCTATATCAGCCGCGGCGCGCGATGGTTGCTTCAATTGGGCCTTGAAAATGCCGGCGAGCAAGATCCCGCCGGTCGGACAGCGGCGCTTTTCGGCCGTTTTATCAGCCACTACACCGAGCATATCGCTGATGAAACCCTGCCCTTCCCCGGCGTGATCGACGCCCTGAAAACAATAAGAAAGGCGGGCGCCAAGCTGGTCGTCTGCACCAACAAACCCACGGACTTGTCGCGCAGCTTATTAACCCAGCTCGGCATGGCCGATCTGTTCGATGGAGTGGTCGGCATAGATGCCGTCACCGCGGCCAAACCGCATCCGGCTCACCTTATCGAAGCAGTGGAAGCGGTGGGGGGCGATGTGCGCCGCACGGTGATGGTGGGCGATGCGGACACCGACGCCGGCGCGGCCAGGGCCGCAGGCACGCCCTTGATACTGGTCGACTTCGGCTACAGCGAAATCCCGGCTGCCGAACTGGCTCCGGACATCCTGCTGCATCATTTCGACGATCTCGCAGCCGCATGCGCGGCTCTGCTGAGCGAGCGGCCCTCCCCGCCTGAAGAATAGAATTGCGGCGCAGACGATGCCGCGAATCTTCGCGGCATCGAGCCTGACAACGGTCATATTCAAGGAGACAAAGATGACGGTGCTGCGCATCGTGCCGAATATCGCCTCCGTTTCTCTCGAAGAGACGAAGCGCTTTTACGACGATCTGTTCGATATGGACGTCGTCATGGACCACGGGTGGATCGTCACACTGTCCTCCGGCACCACGGCTGCCGCGCAGATCAGCATGGCGACGGAAGGCGGTTCGGGCACGCCGGTACCCGACATCTCCATCGAGGTCAGCGACGTCGATCAGGTCCATCAGCGGGCCGTCTCGCATGGCGCGGAGATCGTCTACGGCTTGACCGACGAGCCCTGGGGCGTGCGGCGCTTTTACGTGCGCGATCCAGCCGGCAAGGTGCTCAACGTGCTGTCCCACCTGGGTAGTTGAAGTAGCGGCGCGCGCGATCACGGCAATGCAAGGCGATACGCGTCGCCTGCGAAACGGATCGGCATAACAGGATCGCCAACGGGATCGGCAACGGGATCAGCAACGGGATCAGCACCAGGATCGGCACAACAGGATCTGCACAACAGATCTGCAACGAGATCGGCACAACAGAATCAGCACCACGGAATCAGCACAACAGCCGAAGCAGGTAACATCGATATCCATCGCGGCCGGCATCGAGCCGCCGCATTCCGACAAGTTGGGGGACGCTTGAAATTCCAGGCAGTGATCTTCGATTGCGACGGCGTGCTTGTGGACAGCGAGCACATCTCCACCGGCGTTCTGCGCGACATGCTGCAGGAGCTGGGCGTGGTGATGACGCATGAAGCGGTGCTGCGCCGCTTCGTCGGCAAGACGATGAAAGACGAGTTGGCCTGGATCAGCGAAGCATCCGGGCGGGCCGTCGGGCCGGAGTGGCTGTCGGAATTCTGGCGCCGTCGCAACGAGGCGCTGAGCAAGCAGGTGCAGGCCATTCCCAATGTGCTGGAGACCGTCGAACTGCTGCACCGGCGGCTGGATGGCCGCATTGCCTGCGCGTCCGGTGCGGATCGCGTGAAACTGGAACTGCAGCTGACCAAGACCGGCCTGATGCCCTATTTCCAGGGCCGGACGTTCAGCGGCTATGAGATGGCGCAGTCCAAGCCCAGTCCAGAGGTGTATTTGGCTGCCGCGGCCGCGCTGAAGACCGAGCCCGGCGCATGTGTCGTGATCGAGGACAGTGTAACGGGCGTGACGGCAGGCGTGGCGGCGGGCGCGACGGTGCTGGGCTATAGCCCCGGGGGGCCGGCCCACAGTCCGGCGGAAGCCCTGCTGGGCAGCGGCGCGATCGCCGTGTTCGCCGATATGGCGAAGCTTCCGGCCTTGCTGGGCCTCGACGACTGACGGGTTGGCGAAGCGAGGTCTCTGCTCGCCGCCTTCTACTTGCCGCCCGTCACGTCCAGGAAGGTGCCGGTCACGAACGAAGCTTCGGCGCTCGCCAGCCACAGGATGGCGCGCGCGACCTCTTCCGGCTGGCCGCCTCTTCCCATCGGGATGGTGTCCTTGACACGATCCACCCGTCCCGGCTCGCCGCCGCTGGCGTGCATGTCGGTGTAGATGTGTCCGGGCCGCACGCAATTGACGCGTATCCCATCCCGCGCGACTTCCTTGGCGAAACCGGTGGTGAAGGTTTCAACCGCGCCTTTCGATGCGGCGTAGTCCACGTATTCGTTGGGGCTGCCGAGCCGCGCCGACGCGGACGACACGTTAATCACGACGCCGCCGCGTCCGTTGTGGCGATAGGCCATGCGCTTCGCGGCCTGCTGCGCGCACAGAATCGGGCCGATGGCGTTGACGGCGAAGATGCGCTGCATTCTTTCGAACGCCAGGTCTTCCAGGCGGGACTGCCGCGCGAGAATCGCGGCGTTGTTCACCAGGACGTCGATGCGGCCGAACGTCTCATCGATCGCGGCGAAGAGCTGCGCGACTTGTTGCGGATCCGCGCTGTCGGCGCGCACCGGCAAGGCCCTGCGCCCCAAGGCTTGGATCTCGGACGCGACCGCGAGCGCGGCGGTTTCGTTGGAAACGAAGCTGAAGGCGACATCGTAGCCCTGCCCGGCGGCCAGCCGCGCGGTGGCCGCGCCCATGCCCCGGCTTCCGCCCGTTATCAGAATCACCGGCGCCTGCGATACGTTGTTCATTGACGATGTTCTCCATGGAAAAACCGGCAAGCTCGCCGGCGATGCTTCACAGCCCCAGGCAAACGGCGCCTGCCGCGACGACGACGCATGCGAGCCAGCGCATCGCGCTGACGGTCTCGCGCAGGAACATGCGTCCGATCAGCACCGCGAAGACCACGCTGGTCTCGCGCAACGCGGACACGGCGCCCATGGCGTCCGATTGCAGCGCCCAGATAACGATGCCGTAGGCGGCGATCGAGACCAGTCCGCCGGCGAGCGACGTCATGACGGACAAGGGCTCCGCCCGCAGGGGCTGCCACAACGGCGCGACGCCGCGCACCGCCACGAACAGCAGGGGCATCAGCCAATAGAACAGGAACATCCAGGCGGTATAGGCGAGCGCCTGTCCATTGGACGCGCGGACGCCGATGCCATCGATCACCGTATAGACGGCGATGGTCGCCCCCGTGAACAGCGCCGCCAGCGCGCCCGTCCGCGACACCCGGCGGCCTTCCAGCGCGATCGCGACGATGCCGCCGGAGATCATCGCGATGCCCGCCGCGCGCAATGGGCCGATGGTTTCGTGCGTGAAGATCGCCGCGCCGATCGTGACGAGCAGCGGCGACGAGCCGCGCGCGATGGGATACGCCAGCGCCAGGTCGCCGCGCCGATATGACCGCACCAGGCTCACGTTGTAGATGCAGTGGACAAGCCCCGATGCGGCGATGCAGGGCCAGGCGGCGCGCGGCGGGGCGGGTACGGAGAGAACGACGAAGGTGGCGACCGCCGCGATGGCGACGCTCATCCAGGTCATGGATAGGAAGCGGTCGCGATTGCCATGCAGCATCGCGTTCCAGCTGGCGTGGAGCATGGCGGCAAGGAGGACGATACCGCCGGTATAACTGAGCATGTTGGGGAGGTGAAGGACGAGGCGCCGGCCGGAAGGCCAGCGACAAAGAAGAATATCTATCTTGTGTAGCCGCATCAAACCAAATAAATTGCCGGTTCGCGTTAGAAAAATTCGCAAATGAAACGTCTACTGCCCCCGCTCAACGCATTGCGCGCTTTCGAGGCCGCCGGCCGGCTCGGCAGCTTCAAGGAAGCCGCTGCGGAACTGCACGTGACGCACGGCGCGGTGAGCCAGCAGGTGCGTCTGCTCGAAGACTGGCTGGACGCGCCCTTGTTCGAGCGTCATAACCGGCGCGTCAAACTGACGCCGGCGGCGCATGCTTATCTGAAGGAGATCGGCCCGCTGTTCGACCGGCTCTCGTACGCCACCGCGCGATACGGGGTGCCGGAAACCGTCTGCCGCACGCTGCTGGTGAACGCGCCCGCCACCTTCACCCTGCGTTGGCTGGTGCCGCGGCTGGCGGAATTCCGCGCCGCGCATGCCGACGTGGAAGTCCAGGTGGAAACGTCGAACCTGCCGCTCGAAAGCCTGCAGGAAAGCTACGACGTAATCATCCGCGGCGGTCCGGACACGTTCTACGGCTATTCGATGCGGCCGTTCCTGACCGAGCAAAGGCTTCCCGTGTGCAGCCCCGCGCTGCTGCGCGAAGCGCCGCTGCGATCGCCGGACGATCTGACGCGGCACACCCTGCTGCACACTTCCAGCCTGCCGCGCCTGTGGCCGGACTGGCTGGCGAGCGCCGGAATTCCGGGTTTGCGGCCGGCCGGCACATTGACTTTCGATCACTTCTATCTGACCTTGCAGGCGGCCGTCGACGGCATCGGTGTCGCGATGGGGCCAACCGCGCTCGTATCCGCCGATCTGGCCACGGGCCGGCTGGTCGCGCCGTTCGCCGGGCCGCGGCTGCCGTCGCGCAGCTACTGCGCGTATGTCGCCGACGAAAAGCGCGGCGACGACATCGTTGGCCTGTTCTGCGCATGGCTCGAGCATGAAGGAGACGTCTTCATGCGGCGCGCGGAAAACCCCTAGTGAAACCCCTAGTCAAAAATATCTTCTAAATATATTTACGGGATATTAGACTTCTCGCCTGCATCGCCTCCCCATCGGGACGGCGTCTAACCGAGGAGACTTCCAGGTGAGCAACCCGCGTTGGCAAGGGGTATTCCCCGCCGTCACCACAAAATTCCATGCGGACGAATCGCTCGATCACGAGGAAATGCGCCGGCATTTCAATTTCCTGATCGACAACGGCGTGCATGGCCTGGTCACCTGCGGCTCGCTCGGCGAGGCCAGCACGCTGTCGCTGGAAGAAAAGCTGGCCGTGGCGAAGACCGCTGTGGAAGTCAGCAACGGCCGCATCCCGGTGCTTGCCAACGTGTCGGAAACGAGCACGCGGGAAGCGCTGCGCTACGTGAAGGCCGCCGTGGACCTGGGCGTGGATGGCTTCATGGTGATGCCCTCGGTGATCTACGTGGCCGATCCGCAAGAAGCCATGCAGAACGTGCGCACGATCGCCGAAGCCGCCAGGAAGCCCTGCATGATCTACAACAACCCGGTCGCCTACCGGGTCGATCTGCGGCCCGAGCACATGGCGCAGCTTGCGGATTGCGAGTGGCTGGTCGCCATCAAGGAAAGCACGGACAACATCCGCCGCATCACCGATCTGCGCAATGCGCTGGGCACGCGCTATCAGTTGTTCATCGGCGTGGACGATCTGTCCTTCGAAGCGCTGGCGCTGGGCGCCGACGGTCTGCTCGCCGGCCTGGTCACCGCCTTCCCCCGCGAAACCGTGGCCCTCTACGAACTGATGAAGGCCGGCGAATGGGCGCAGGCGCTGAAGCTGTATCAGTGGTTCACGCCGCTGCTGCATCTGGACGTGTCGACCAAGCTGGTGCAGAACATCAAGCTGGCCGAAACGCTGGCCGGCGTGGGCAATGAGAACGTGCGCCGGCCCCGCATGCCGCTGTCCGGCGATGAGCGGGCCCGCTGCGCGGCCATCATCGAAGAAGCCTTGTCCAAGCGCCCGAAGCAGTACCAGTCCAAGTAAACCGATCGTGCGGGAGCCCCACGCGCGCGCCGGCCACTGCCGGCGTGCCGGGCCGTCCTGCCTGACCGCCGCAAGCCCCCCTTACCGAGGCCAGCCGCGATGCAAGACGACATCATTCTCCAGACCCGTGGTCTGACCAAGGAATTCCGCGGCTTCGTCGCGGTGCGGGACGTCGATCTGGCGGTGCGGCGCGGCGCCATCCATGCGCTGATCGGACCGAACGGCGCGGGCAAGACCACCGTCTTCAACCTGCTGACGAAGTTTCACATCCCCACGCGCGGGCAGATTCTGTACAACGGCATCGACATCACGCAGGAACGTCCGGCGCAGACCGCGCGGCGCGGCATCGTTCGCTCGTTCCAGATATCGGCGGTCTTCGGTCAGCTGTCGGTGCGGGAAAACGTGCGCGTGGCCCTGCAACGCAAGCTGGGCGTGGACTACTGCTTCTGGCGATCGGAACGCACGCTCGAGGCCCTGCATGCCAGGGTGGAAACGTTGCTGGACCAGGTGGGGCTGCGCTCGCATCTGGACATTCCCGCCGGCGACCTGCCCTACGGACGCAAACGCACGCTGGAAATCGCGACCACGCTGGCGCTGGAGCCCGAGCTGCTGCTGCTGGATGAGCCGACCCAAGGCATGGGCCATGAGGACGTGGATCGTGTCAAGCATCTGATCAAGCAGGTGTCGGCGGGCCGCAGCATCCTGATGGTGGAACACAACATGAACGTGGTGGCCGACATCAGCGACACCATTACGGTGTTGCAGCGTGGCGAGATCCTGGCCGAAGGGCCCTACGCCGAAGTCTCCGCCAACCCCGCCGTGCGCGAGGCCTATATGGGGGTGGAAGATGAGTGAGGGCGCCATGCTCGAAGTGCGCGGGCTCAACGCCTGGTATGGCGAGTCGCATGTGCTGCACGGCATCGACCTGGAGGTGCGGGCCGGCGAATGCGTGACGCTGCTGGGCCGCAACGGGGCCGGACGCAGCTCGACGCTGAAATCCATATTGGGCCTGGTGGGCCGGCGCAGCGGCTCGATCAAGCTCGCCGGCGAAGAAATCTCGAAGCTGCCGCCGCATCAGGTGGCGCGGCGGGGCGTGGGCTACTGCCCCGAAGAGCGCGGTATCTATGCGTCGTTGACCGCCGAGGAAAACCTGCTGCTGCTGCCCACCGTGGGACCGGACGGCATGTCGCTGGACGAGATCTACCAGATGTTCCCCAATCTGAAGGAACGGGCGCGCAGCCAGGGCACGCGCCTGTCCGGCGGCGAACAGCAGATGCTGGCGATGGCGCGCATCCTGCGCACCGGCGCGCGGCTGCTGCTGCTCGACGAAATCACGGAGGGCCTGGCGCCGGTCATCGTGCAGGCATTGGGCCGCGTGATCCGGCAACTGAAGGAGCGTGGGTACACCACGGTGCTGGTCGAACAGAACTTCCGCTTCGCCCAGCATCTGGCCGACCGGCATTACGTCATCGAGCACGGCAAAGTCGTTGCCGTCATCGACAAGAGCGAGGTGGCCGGTTCGCAGGAACGCCTCAACGCATTGCTGGGCGTCTGACGGCGCCAAGGCGCACCCGGCAACCAACAGTGTTTCGCAGCGACAGCCGCCGCGACGCGGCGCGGGCAGTACCCACACTTCAATATGGAGCGCAGTGATGAAACGCAAAACTATCGCAGCAAGTACGCTGGCCGCCCTGGGCCTGCTGGGCAGCGCTCACGCCGCCGGCGTCAGCGACGATGTGGTCAAGATCGGCGTCCTGACCGATCTGTCCGGGGTGTACTCGGACCTGGCCGGCAACGGTTCCGTGATCGCGGCGCGCCTTGCCGCGGCCGAGATGGGCGGCAAAGTGCTGGGCAAGCCGGTGGAAGTGGTGGCGGCCGATCACCAGAACAAGCCTGACGTGGCCGCCAATCTGGCGCGGGAATGGTTCGATCAGGGCAAGGTCGACATGATCACCGACTTTCCGACGACCTCCACCGCGCTGGCCGTGATGGAGATCGCCCGGCAGAAAAGCAAGGTGACCATGCCGTCGGCCGGCGTGGCGACCTCGATCCTGGGCGAAAAATGCTCGCCGCTGAACGCGCAATGGACCACCAACACCTTTGCCCTGGGCGCGGGCACCGCCCGCGCACTGGTGCAGGATGGAAAAAAGTCCTGGTACTTCATCACGGCCGACTACACCTTCGGCCATTCCCTCGAGCAGGACGCAACGGAGATCATCAAGGCCAGCGGCGGGCAGGTGGTCGGGACCTCGCGCCACCCCTTCCCCGGCAATGACTTCTCGTCCTTCCTGTTGAAGGCGCAGGCGTCCAAGGCCGACGTCATCGCGCTGGCGAACGCCGGCAACGACACGGTGAACGCGGTCAAGCAGGCCAACGAATTCGGCATCACCAAGAAACAGATCGTGGCGCCCCTGCTGACCTATATCTCCGACGTGCACAGCATGGGGCTGGCGAAGGCGCAGGGCATGTACCTGACGGAAGCGTTCTACTGGGACTACGACGATGCCTCGCGCGCCTGGGCCAAGAAGTTCTATGAGCAGGCCAAGAGAATGCCCACGGCCGCGCAAGCCGGCGTGTACTCCGCTACGCTGAGCTACCTGAAGGCGATCGAAGCCGCCGGCACCGATGACGCGCCGGCCGTCATGACGAAGCTGCGCGAGATGACGATCAACGATGCGGTCATCCGCAACGGCAAGCTGCGCGCCGACGGCGCGCTGGTGCACGACATGCTGCTGCTGCAGGTGAAGACGCCGGCCCAGTCGAAGGCGCCCTGGGACTACTACAACGTGAAGGCGGTGCTCAAGGGCGAGGACGTTTTCCCGAAACCGTCGGCCGCCTGCCCGCTGAACAAGCTGTGATGGCCGGTGCGGCGGACGCGGGCCCCTTCCCGTGTCCGGCGCATCGCCCGCGCGGCCGCCGCGACGAGCGCCGGCCGCGCCGAATCCCGGAACCATAGGCTGCCGCGCCCTTATGTTCGACATCTCTCTTCCCGCCATGCTCGCCCAATTGCTGGTCGGGCTGATCAACGGCTGCTTCTACGCGATCCTGAGCATGGGTCTGGCCATTATTTTCGGGCTGCTCAATATCGTGAACTTCACGCATGGCGCGCAGTTCATGATGGCCGCCTTTCTTGCCTGGATCGGGTTCACGCAGCTGCCCCAGGTGCTGGGCGTACAGATCAACTTCTGGGCCGCGCTCGTGCTGGCGCCGCTGATCGTCGGCGCGCTGGGCATCGTCATCGAAAAGACGCTGTTGAAGCGCCTTTACCACCTGGACCACCTCTACGGCCTGCTGCTGACCTTCGGCATCGCGCTGATGATGGAAGGCGGCTTCCGCTATTTCTACGGCATCTCGGGCGTGGGGTATGAACCGCCGGAAAGCCTGCAGGGCGGCTTCGACCTGGGGTTCATGTTCCTGCCGGCGTACCGGGGCTTCGTGGTGGCAGCCTCGCTGGCGCTGTGCCTGATGACCTGGTATCTGTTCGAGAAGACGCGCCTGGGCGCCCTGCTTCGGGCCGGCACGGAAAACCCGCGGCTGCTGCAGGCGTTTGGCGTGAACGTGCCGGTGATGATCACCCTGACCTATGGCTTCGGCGTGGCGCTGGCCGGGGTGGCCGGCGTGCTGGCCGCGCCCGTGATGCAGGTCAATCCCCTGATGGGCGCCAACCTGCTGAATATCGTGTTCGCCGTAGTGGTGATCGGCGGGCTCGGTTCCATCATGGGCGCCATCGTGACCGGCCTGGCGCTGGGCCTGCTGGAGGGCCTGACCAAGGTGTTCTACCCCGAGGCATCGACCGTGGTGGTGTTCGTGGTGATGGCCCTGGTGCTGCTGGCGCGTCCCGCCGGCCTGTTCGGCAAGGAGAAATAGCCGTGTCCCGGTTCCCCCTTTCCATACGCATACTGGTCCTGCTGCTGATTCCCGCGCTGCTCGTGCCGCTGTTCCCGCAGGTGGTCTACCCCATCTTCATCATGAAGGTGTTGTGCTTTGCGCTGTTCGCGCTGGCGTTCAACCTGCTGACCGGCTTCACGGGGCTGGTGTCGTTCGGCCACGCCGCCTTCTTCGGCTGGGGCGCCTATGCCGCCGGCGAGATGATGATCCTGTACGCCGCGCGCGGCTTGCCGCCCGAGGCGGCCATCGCCTGCGGCGTCGCGCTGGCGGCGGCGGTCGGCTATGCGATCGGCTGGCTCGCCATCCGTCGCACCGGCATCTATTTCGCTATGATCACGCTCGCGCTGTCGCAGGTCGCCTATTTCATGGCGGTGCAGATCGGCTGGACGCGCGGCGAAGACGGCATGCAGGGCATTCCGCGCGGCAAGTTCCTGGGACTGCTGGACCTGAGCGTGGACACCCACATGTACTACTTCACGCTGGCGGTGTTCGTGCTGGGTTTCCTGTTCGTGTACCGCGTCATCCACTCGCCGTTCGGGCAGGTGCTGAAGACCATCCGCGACAACGCCCCGCGCGCCGTATCGCTGGGCTACGACACCGACCGGTGCAAGCTGCTGGCCTTCGTGCTGTCCGCCGCCGTGGCGGGCCTGGCCGGCGCGCTCAAGGCGCTGGTGCTCCAGCTGGTGGCGCTGAACGACGTCTCGCTGACCACGTCCACCGAGGTGCTGCTGATGACGCTGCTGGGCGGCATCGGCACGGTATGGGGGCCGGTGGTGGGCGCCGCGCTGGTCGTCAGCCTGCAGAACTACCTGGCCACGCTGGGCGACGTCGTGACCATCGTGATCGGCCTGATCTTCGTGCTGTGCGTATCGTTCTTCCGGCGCGGCTTCGTCGGCGAATGGCTGGCGCACGTCCAATGGCGCAGAATCAAGGAAAGCAATCGCTGATGACAGCAGTACAACCCAAGCGGCGGGCGGCGGATGTCGCCTACGACCGCATCGAAAGCATGATCGCCACGCTGCAGCTCGAGCCGGGCAGCGCGGTGGTCGAAGCGGAACTGGTGCAGATGACCGGCCTGGGCCGCACGCCGCTGCGCGAGGCGCTGTTGCGCATGGTGTCCGCCGGCCTGATCATCCAGGAACCGCGGCGCGGCCTGCGCGTGTCCACCATCCAGCTGGCCGATCACCTGGACCTGATCCAGACGCGCCGGGCGCTGGAGCAGCTGATCGCTTCAAGCGCCGCGCGCCGCGCCACGCCGGCGCAGCGCAAGCGCATCGTCGAATGCGCCGCGCAAATGGTGCGCGCGGCGGAAGGCGGCGATCTGGACGACTACATGCACGCCGACCAGTTGCTGGATTACGTGTGCCACGAGGCCTGCCGCAATGTGTCGGCGGTCAATGCCGTCGAGCCGCTGATCATCCAATGCCGCCGCTTCTGGTATGCCTACCAGCACGAAGGCGACGTCGCCGAAGGCGCGCGCGGCCATATGGTAATGGCCGAGGGCATCGCCACGGGAGACGAGAAGACCGCCATCGGGGGCGCAAACGCACTGATGGATTATCTGGAGGCGTTCACCCGCAAGGTGATCGACGCCTGACGGCTCAGTGCGCGCTGAGCTTCATCAGCAACAGGCCGGATACGATCAGTACGGCAGCTACCGCGCGCATGACGCTGAGCTGTTCGCCGAAGACCAGGATGCCCACGACGAAGGCGCCGATCGCGCCGATGCCGGTCCACATCGTATAGGCGGTACCGAGCGGCAGCGTACGCATGGAATAGGCGAGAAGCAGGAAGCTGGCGGTCATCGTCGCCAGCGTCGCCAAAGAGGGCCCCAGACGCGAAAAACCGTCCGAAAGCTTCATCGAGTAAGCCCAGACGACCTCGAAAAGTCCAGCGAAAACCAGTGTGATCCAGGCCATGACGGCTCTCCTCTCACAAGAGCCGGGTCGTCCCGGATTGAATGCCCATGACGGGGGAGGTCGTCCTCCTGCTGCCCGCGGCAAGGCACGAAAGGCGCCATGCGGGGCGGTTGAAGCGGGGATTGTAGCCGAGCCTCGCAGGCGTTTACCTTGGAGTGGCCGTCGGCCTCCGTGGCGGCGTTCAGCTCTTGCGCGGCGGCTGGGGATTGTGTGCGGGGTTGGTATCGAACTTGTCGATGCGCAATATTCCGCTGGCCTGCCCCAAAGCGGACAGCTCGGCCTGCAAGGCGTTGGCGACATCCTCGTCGTACACCTCCTGGTCTTGCACGTAGACGGTGAAGACGCGCTGGTACTTGGCCCGCTTGTCCGGATCGCGGATCGTGTCCAGCGTCCATTGGTACAGCGGATAGTTCTGGACGCCTTCGCGCTCCGCTTCCGCCACGTAGCGCGCGAAGGCGTCGTACTGCGAGGTGATGGCCGCATGGTGGCGGCCCAGCGCGTCGCGCAGCCGGACCAAGGCCGGCGTGTCGCGGCCTTCGCGATACGCGTCCGCCAGTTCCTGGGAGACGTTCATGCGGATCTGGTACTGCCATGGCTTCGTCATCGTTTCGCCTTCCACGGGGTTTGCGCCGGCCTGCACGGCGGCGCACGCCAGCAATGCCAGCGCCAACAGTTGCCGTATGCGTTTCATTTGCTGCCTCTTTTCCTGCTTTCTTCGGGGGCCCTTATTCAGGCACCCGCTGCGCCAGCGTGGCCGACGGCGGTTCGTCCTGCGCGGCGGCCGCGCCGGGCTCGTCCAGCGCCGCGGCGATCACCGCGGCGAACTCCTGCGCCATGCTGTCCAGCACCTCGATGGCCGTGTCGTCCAGCGTCCGCGGTTCCCGGTCGAACACGCACAGCGCGCCGAACACGCCGTTATCCTTGCTGCGCAGTGGCGCGCCCGCAAAAAACCGGACGCTCCATAACCGCACGGCGGGATGATCGACGAACCGCGGGTCCCGTTCCGTGTCCGGCACGACGAGCGTCGTATCGCCCGCGACGACGGGCCTGCCGATTGCCTCGTCGCGGGGCATCGTCACGATGTCCCGCTCATCGCGCGGCAAGGCGCCTGTCAATGGACGGTTCTGGCCCACAACGAGTTCCCGATCGCCGCTGATCACGACGATAACCGCGAAGCCGACGTCGAATACGTCCGCCGCGCGCTGGGCCAGTCCATCGAGCTCTTCGCGCGTCTGGCCGTCGAGCAGCCCCGTCGCGTCCAGCGCCGGCGCTGCGGCGCTTTCGTCTTTGGCCTCGCCCCGCGGCTCTTCGCGATCCGCCGCGGGCGCAACCATGGCTTCTATGCGCAGGACGGCTTCGTTCACGGTCGTGACCACCTCGTCGGCCCCAAGCGCCTTGTGCGCGTCGTGCTCCAGCAATTCGGCCGGCGCGTTCCACAGCGCGAGTACGATGCGCAGCCTGGGCCATCGATGGCGCAGGCGCCGGCAGAAATGACGCGCCGGCGCGGCGGGATTGGCGGTGAAATAGCTCAGGCAGACCAGCTCCGCGCCGTCCAGCGCCAGGTTGTCGATCGCCCTGGCCGTCACCGCCGGAAGCCGGCGCGACTCCGCCCGGATGCCCTGCATCAGCAGCGCGTGCGCCAGCATCTCCGACGCCAGATTGTCCAGCTCCCATTTGCCGCCCATGCAGACGACGGTCATCGCGTTGCGGCTTTGCACTTCCGGCGGATATTCCTCGCGCAAATCGTCCAGCAATCGCTCCATGCCGTTGGACACCCGCCAGCGATGCTCGGCAGTGGCGCTGCGCAGGTGTTCCCGGCTGGCGAGCCGGAGCACTTCGATGCCGACGTCGTGGTAGAAGTCCTTCACCGAGGACTTCCTGACTTCGCCGCTGGCGATGTCGATCGCCTCGTCCGCGTCGTCGGCGATCAGGCGCTGATACAGGCGCGTGGGCGTATCCAGCGCCGGCGCGGCGCCGAGCAGGGTTTCGAAGAACTGCAGGTGCGGCAGATAACGGCCGATCACCAGGATGCACACCGTCAGGGGCGTCGACAGGATCAGCCCCACGGGCCCCCACAGCACCGTCCAGAAGGTTGCGGCGGCGATCAGCGACATCGCCGACAGGCCGGTGCTGGTGCCGTACAGCAAAGGCTCCACCACGTTGTTGCTGATCAGCTCCAGCACGACGATCAGGCCGATTGTCCACAGCAGCATGTGCCAGCCCGGGTCGACGGCGAAGGCCAGGCCGATGGGAAATATCGCGGATATCATCGGGCCGACGTACGGCACGAAGCGCATGACCGCCGCCACGGTGCCCCACAGCAGCGCCCCCGGCACGCCGATCAGCCACAGGCCCAGCGCCATCGGCACCCCATAGCTCAGGTTGACCAGCAGCTGCATGCGCAGATACCTGCCGATGCGCGTGCCGGCCTCCTCCAGGGCGTCGGTGGACCGATGCAGGTTGCCGCCGAATATCCTGAGCGCCCGGTCGCGCAGGTCGCCGCGGTCATACAGGGAGATAAAGACGAAGACCAGGACGATGCCCAAGGTGGCCAACGGTTCGAGCGCCGGCGCGAGCCAGGCGCGGGCAGTATCCAGCGGGGACGCCGCCCTTGGCTCGACGACCACGGGCTGGGCGCCGTCCGGCGCTGGCGGCGGCGCGCTTTCCACCTGCTTGCGGACCGAGGTGATCGTGTCCAGGGCGCGATCGAATACGCCGGGCGTCTTCAGGCTCGACCGGAGCTCCTCGACCTTGGCCTGCATGGTCGATTGGTACGTTGGCAGCTGCTGGCCCAGGGACCGCACCTGGGTGCCCAGCAATAGCCCCAGGCCGCCCAGCATCACGGCCACCACGGCCATCACCAGGATGACGCTGAGGCTGCGCGGCAGGCGAAGCCGCCCCAGCCAGCCCACCAGCGGACTCAGGGCGAAGCTGATGAGGAAGGCGAAGGCCAGCGGGATGAGAACGTCGCGGCCGTAGTACAAGCCGGCGATGATCAGCGCCGCGCTGACGAGGTTCGCCGCGAAACGCACGCTGTCCAAGGGCGGCGCGCCGTCCGGCGGGCCGCTGTCGGCGTCGATGGAAGATCTGGGCGGCATCGCGTCCTCCGCGACGATTACGTGGTCTCAGGATAGCCGAGCGCAGCGCTCGCCCACCAGCCCCCGATGCTCCGCTAGAACTTATGGTTCATCGTCAGCTCCACCCGCCGGCCATCGTCGACCAGCCACTGCGTCTGGTTGTAGTAGGCGGTCGTGGCGTAGTGCCGGTCGAATACATTGAAGCCCCGCAATGTGAACGCCGTGTCACGCCGCGCCTGCCACTGCAGGGCCAGGTCGATGGTGGTGTAGGACGGCAGTTCGAGCGTGTTCGCACGGTCTGCGTAGCGCCGCCCGACATAGCGCAGTCCGCCGATGGCCGTCCAATCCGGCAGGAAGCGCCAGCTCAACCAGAGATTCGCCAGGCGCTCGGGAACGTTGACGGGCACATTGCCGTCGCGCGATACCGCGGCGCCGCCCGCCGATTCGGTGAAATCGTCGTAGCGAGCCCGCAGGATGGCCGCGTTGGCGTCCAGGCTCCAGTTGCTGGCGAGGTCCAGACGCAGGGTAGCCTCGATGCCGCGCGACGACTGCTGGCCCACCTGGACGCTGACCGATGGGTCCGTCACGTCGGCGGTCAGCAGGTTCTTTTTGACGATGCGATACGCGGCCAGGGTGAAGTCTCCCCCGCCATCCCAGAAGCTTTGCTTGACGCCGATCTCCACCTGCCTGCCCGTCGCCAGCTTGAAGCCGCTGTTGGAGGGGCTCATCATCAGCAGCGCGCTTACCGGGTCCGCTGCTTCCGAGTACTGCCCGTAAACGGCCAGATCCGGCCGGATGTCGTACACCGTGCCGACCCGCCAGCCCACATTGGCGAAGGTTTTGTCGTACGCCTTCCGGTCCAGGACCAGGTCCTGCCGCGAGATGTCGGCGTGGTCGTAACGAACGCCTGCCACGATGGACCATTGGTCCGTCAGCGCAAGGCGGTCTTCGCCGAAGAACGCGTATTGGGACGCCTTGTTCCTGTAGCGCGGCGTCGTCCCGGCCACGTTGATGAAGCTGCCATGCGCGACGTCATAAGGGTCCACCAGCGACGTGCCGGAATACGGCGAGTTGTTCGTGTGCTTGAAGGCGCTATGGCTGACGTCGAACCCGATTGCGATCTGATTGTCCAGGCCCAGCACGCGGCCCTTGAAAGTGGCGTCGCTGATATTGCCGATCTGGGTCTGGTCATGCAGGATCTCCGTGTAGGAAGACCGCTGCACCAGTCCGCTGGACGGCAGGTAATCGTAGTACTCGGCATCGCGCCAGTGGCGATGGCTGTCCACCTGGTATAGCCGGCTGCGCACGGTGGTATTGGCATTCGGCGTCCATTGCGCCGCCAGCTCCCACCAGCGGTCGTCATACCTGATCATCGCGTCGCCCACGTTGTAGTTCTTTCTTCGCAGGGCATCGTCCAGCTTGCCGTCCACCAGCGGTGTTCCGAAGTAACGCATCGGCTGCTGCCAGCCCTGGGCGTAGCTGAGCCTTACCCACAACGCCGGCGATACGTCCAACTGCAGCGCGCCCGAGACGGCGGCATTGCGCGAATCGCCCATATCGACCCAGTTCCCGGAATGGTTGCCGCTGATGTCGAAGCGATAGGACAGCTTGTCATCGATGGCGCCGCCGCTGCCGAACGCCAGGCGCTGCGTGTCGTGCGTACCGGCGGTGGCCTGCATTTCGTTCTCGATCGGGCCGCGCGCCGGTTTTTTCGGGATCACATTCACGACCCCGCCGATCGCGCCTTCGCCATAGACGACGGACGCCGGCCCGCGCAACACCTCGATATGGTCCACGGACCACGTGTCGAAAGGGAAGGTGATGCCGATGCCGCCGTATTGCCGTACGCCGTCGTACAGCTGCATGACGGACGCCGCGTCGGTAAAGCCCCGGACGGAAAGTCCTGAGCCGCCGTTGCCGGGATGCGCGATGTTGCTGAAACCCGGCGCGCGCGTGATGGCATCGACCAGGCTCGCGTCGCCTCGTTCGTCCAACTGTTCGCGGGTGATCGTGTCAACGCTGGCCGGCGTCTGCATGGGGGTGATATCCAGATAAGAGCCGGTCGATACCGCCTCGGTCAGCGCCGAAGGGCTGTCCGCGGTGACGGATATCGCGGGCAGGTCGGCGACCGTGCCGGCCGCTTGAACGGGGAACGAGCAAACAGCGATCAAAAACGGGAAAAACACCGGCGGGGCAAATTGCGGGGCGCGACGGGACGCGCCGGCAGGGTAGGCAGACGGTTTCATGAGTTTCCTGGGTGCACGGGCGCCGGCCGATACGTATCGGCCGGGCATGGCGGATGGCCGCCGAAGCGCGGCAGCCGGCGACGATCGCGCTCAGCGATCAGCGCCGCGCCGTCGTTTCAGCAGGGCATGGAGAAAGGAAAATCAACCGTGGCGGGGCGGATCCCTTGGCCGGCCGGATGGAAAGGTGCCAAGCGGCACGAAAAGGCGGATACGAGGCGCGTCAGGCACGCCGGCGGCCACGATCAGCAAAGGCAGCAAGGCCGCTGGCGCCGTGGGCACCGTGGGATGGCCCGATAGGAAGCCGCAATAGCCGCAGGCCGCCAGCGGATTATCGGGAGACTCGTGGTGCGAGCCTCCATGCGGCCGCGAGACCGAGCAGATTTCGCTGGCCGGGTCGATGGGCCGATATGCCTCGATCAACTGGCTCACGAGCGGCGCGAACACGATCAGCCACATGGCGGCCAGGGCCAGCCATGCGGCTAACGGGCGGCGTGAGCGGATGGTCATGATGTCGCCGGCGAGCCTTCGCGTACGGTTTTGCCGATGCGGCCGCGGATCGCGGCCGCGATACGGGGGCTTATGGTAGCCGACCCTTGACGTTTCAGGTTGTCCACGCTGGCCGATACCAGGCGGCCGCGCTGCGCGCTGTCCTGCAGCGAAGCCGTTCGCACCGGGGCGCGAATCCTGCCCGACAGCCGGTTCGGTTCAGCCGGGCGGGCTCGTCCACATGGCGTATTGCCCGCCCCTGCCGAGGCCCCATAGACTCCTGGAATTCTCGCCGCTGCCGGATCCCAGGCCCCGAGGCCGCTGACGCCGCCGGCACGCGATGGCTGGCCACTCGCTGGTCGGTGTCAGACGAGCGCTGTCCTTTCCTTGATCGACGCGTGCGCGTGGCGCGCGTCCGGGGGCATGCGATGCCAGACCTGCGAGACGCTGTCGGCTGGGCGAAGCTGCTGGAGGCCGGATTCGAGCTCCACCTGCCGCACGATGCGCGCTACCAGCCGCCCGCCCTGCCCGCCGCCGACTGGGTCGGCGAAATCCTTCGCCCCGGCGACCTGCTGCATCTGGTCGTTCATGCCTACAACCTGCGGCCGCAAACCCACCCTTCGGGACCGCGGCTGGCGCGCCTGAATCCCGACGCCGTCAGCCTGCTGGCCTTCGAACTGCCGCCGCAGGCCATTGGGGAACAGGCGTACTACGAACCTTCGCCGGTGCGGCAGGCGCCCGCCCCAGGCCAGCCGGAGCAGGACGACCTGTCCCAACCCGCCGATACCCTGCCGCCCCACGGCGTTGCCAAGGCTCGCATCGCCGGGCCCTCGCGCCTGGTGTTCCGGGTGGACCGGGCTTGGCTGCCATTGACCGTGGAAGGCTTGCTGGACTGGGACGCGCTGCAACCGGTGCTGGCCCCGCTCGCGGCCCTGCCGCGCACACCGGATGCCACGCAGATGGATGGCGCGCCGGCGATCGCACCGCCGGAGCCGCTGCATACCGCCATCGAACTGCCCTACCGGCTGCTGCTGTCGCCCAACGGCGATGCATGCTGGACGCATAGCCGCGAACCGGTCAGTCATGGCGGCCGCACCGAGCTGTGGCACACCCGCGTGGCGCTGCGCGATGCGCAAGGCGGCGTGCGCGAGGCCGGTCCCGGCGCGACGGTGCCGCTGCGGGCGATCTGGTCGCCGGACCATGTGCCGGGCGGCGCGCCCGACAAGAAGGCGGACGACCCGGACCTTGGCACGGCCGCCATGAATCCCAACGACCGCCACCAGATCGTCGCGCTGACCAGCGACTATGCCAACTTCAGGCGCTGGCGCGTCCCGCCCATTGCGCCCGCGCCGGTGGAGGCCGAGCAGTTGATGCTGTCCGCCCTGGGCGGGTGGCTGCGCTCGCGCGGGCACTGGGACCTGCCGCAGCCGGGGCCGCACGACCCGCATCGCATCCAGCCCTTCACGCCCGGCCGCGAGCTGCGCCTGCCGGTCGCGCGCGCCATTCCCTACGCGCCTGGCCTGAAGGACGTGCTGGACATGGACGGGATCTTTGCGCGGGGACCGGTGGACGACCTGGACATGACCGAATGGGTCCACGTCGCCGCCCAGGGACGCGATCATTACGTGCGCATCGTCTACGACGGCTGCCTGTTCCCCCTGGGCCATCGCGCCTCGCTGGTCAAGGTGACCGAACGGCGCTTCGAGGACAACGGGCCCGGCCCGGTCGCCTTGCTGCGCCAGTACGCCTATGTCGTGGTGCGCGAACCGGTGCGCACGTATCCGCGCGGCGCCTATCCCGGCGACGGACGCGAGATGCCGTTCACCCGCATCGAGATACGCACGCGCGTCACGCCGCATCTGTTCAAGCCCACCGATGCGCCGGCGGCCATCGACGGCGCGAACTATGCGTTCTGGATCATGGACAGCCTGACCGCGCGCGACGTGCCTTTCGCGGTGGCGGGCTTCGATGCGGACGGCCGCGCCGTGCCCTTCGCCATGCCGCTTATTTTCGTGCGGCGCGGGCCGGAACGCATGGATTTGGTGCGCGACGAATGGCGCCGCGCGCCGCGCCTCGCCGGACGGCCCTTACGCCGGCGCGCGGCGGTGGACGGGTTTCCGCTGCGCTTCGCGCCGGGCGGCGACGACAACGCGGTGCTGCCGGTCCGCGCGCTGTACTTCGATGTGGCCGGCGATGGCGCCTGCGGCGGCTTCATGCCCGTGATCGCCAAGGCCGACGTGACGCTGTCCGGCGTGGAGCAACTGGTGGGCGGCGGCGCGGGGACCACCATCGCCTTCGATCCCGGCTATCTGGCCAACGGACTGGACGACGCTGTGGGCCTCTTCGCACGCATCCAGAAAGACGCGGGCGCCGATCTGGCCGATGGCGCGCTGGGCCTGATGTTCGCCGCGGAGCAGGCGGGCGGCATCGCCACGCCCAATGCCAACCTGACCGGCCTGACCAGCCTGCAGGGGCCCATCGCCGGCAATCTGGCCGAAGCGGTGCTGGACCGCTTCGATCCCAAGGCGTTTTTCGGCGGCCTGGCCGCAGGCCGCGAACCGCTGCTGTTCGGCGCGTTTTCGCTGGCCGACATCCTGCACACCGGCACTTCGATGGCCAACGCGCCGAAGATCGTCAAGGCCATCGAAAGCGGGACGGCGGTGACGCGTTACACCTGGCAGACCGCGCCCAAGGATTGGACCGCGCCGGGCGGCGTGGCGGCCTTCGACCCGGATGACAATGCGCGGCTGGCCATCGAAGCCCGGGTGGAGACGGCCCTGACCGGCGCGCCGCCCAAAGCGTCCATGCGGGGCGAACTGACGGCCTTTCGCATCGCGCTGTTCGACGGCGCGGTGGCCGTGCGCTTCGCCGCATTCCGCTTCGCCAGCGTTGCCGGACAAAAAATGGACGTGGCCGTGTCGCTGGACCCGGACCATCCGATCATTTTCGACGGCGATCTGGACTTCGTGCGCCAGTTGGCCGACCTGATTCCGCCCGGCGTCTTCGGCGATGGCCCCAGCCTGGACCTGCGCCCGGACCGCATCGCGCTGGCTTTCGACATCGGGTTGCCGCCGCTGTCGGTGGGCGTGTTCGCGCTGAAAAACCTGGGGTTGAATGCCGGCCTGCAACTGCCCTTTGCCGACGGCCGCCCGGTGCTGGACTTTGGCTTCTCGCGCCGCGAAAAGCCGTTCCTGCTGACCGTTTCCCTCTTGGGCGGCGGCGGTTTTTTTCATCTGCAGCTGGACACCACGGGGATCCGCATCGTCGAGGCCGCGCTGGAGTTCGGCGCGGCGGTCGAACTGGATATCGGCGTGGCGTCCGGCAACGTGCATATCCTGGCCGGCATCTATTTCAAGCTGGAAATCCGCGACAGCAAAGACCAGGTTGTCCTGTCCGGCTATCTGCGCATGGGCGGCGCGCTGTCCGTGCTGGGCCTGATCACCGTGTGCGTGGAGTTCAACCTGAGCTTCACCTACGACTCGGTCAAAACCAAGGTCACGGGCCGCGCCACGCTGATGGTGAGCGTGGAAGTGGCCTTCTTCAGCAAATCCGTGGAGCTGACGGTGGAACGCAGTTTCGGGCGCGACGGCGGCGACCCCAGCTTCGGCGATCTGATCCACACCCCGGATGTGTGGGGCGAGTACGCCGACGCGTTCGCATAGCGCAGGGAGGCAAGGCAACCATGGCACGGCAGTCGTTGCTGTTCACCGTCTTTCCGCGCGCGGTCAGCGTCGTGCGCGACACCCTTCCGGTTTCGGTCCTGGTGTCGCCACGCCTGACCGGCGCCCCCGCTTTGGGCGACTTTCCCGATTGGCTGCATTGGGCGCAGCGGCTGCGCCAGGACGGCTTGCTGTTGCGCCTGGACGCGGCGGGCAAGACGTTGGAGGCGCGCATCGACACCACGCCCTTGCGGCCCGACCTGTGGACCGCCTTGTTTCGCGAAGACACGCGGGTGGACGATCATGTCTTTGAAGACTACACGGACCGCACGGTGCTCTCCTACCCGGTGCGCGACGCCATGCTCGCCGTCAAGTCGGTGTATCAGCAGGCAGGCCGCGAACTGGGACTGCCCCTGGACTCCGCCGACCGCGAAGCCCAGGCGCGCCGCGATCGCGTGCTGGCGGATCTGGTGGAAGGTTTTCAATTGGAGGCCTGGAGCGAGACGCAGCGGCAGCGGCTGCGCGCCGTCCATGGCCTTCGGCTCGACGGGCAGCGGCCCGCGCGCCGGCCGCGCGCGGCGGCGCCCGCCGGCGCGGACGGCTTGCCCGGCGCCGCGCAACTGGAGCGCTTCCCGGATGACCTGCAAGCGCTGAAACGCCAGGTCACGGCGGCATTCGCGCTGTACTCGCGCATGCCGCAGGGCGCACCCATCGCCAAGCCGGACATGGCGACCGTGCTGGACTTCCATCGCGTGATCGCGGCGCTGAATGCCTACCCCGCGCTGCTGCGCGCCTTCGGCCTGGTGTTCGACCTGGACCTGCCGGCCGATGCCGTCCCGGAAACCGCCGGCGGCGCTTACGGGCGCTTGTCGGTCGCGGCCGCGGAGCCCGGCTGGGACGCCTTCCGCGTGGAGACGTCCGCGGGCCCGGCGGGCGCGACGGCCTATCAATATCTGCGGAGCGAGGACGGCCAGCGCTATTGGATGACGGCGCCCGGTCCGCAAGGCGACCGCGCGGCGGTCATGGGCCTGCTGGCCCTGGACCCGGACCGATTCTGCCTGGCGCAGTTCGACGTGGATGGCGCCATGCACAAGCTGATGTCGCTGGCCGGCGGCGTGACCGCGGAGGGCAGCCGGCTCAACCGCTCGCTGCACCCCGCGGTGTTCGATGACGCCAATACGGTGCCTGCGTTGCGATCCGCGGGCCTGTCGCTGGTGCAGGACGAACGCGGGCGCGCGTTGCTGGCGGGCTTTGCGCAGTCCCGGCGCCACAACGACCGCCTGGCCGGCATCGTGGCCGACGACACGCCTTTTTTCGCGGAGGACCTGTTGCGCGGCCTGCGCGTGGATGTGTGGGACGCCGACGACGGCGCCTGGCGATCGCTGCACCGGCGCCAGGGCCGCTATGCCTTTTCCGGCGCCGCCTTCGACACCCAGGACGAGGAAGGCTTCATGCAGCTGGCGGCCACGCAGGCCGCGCCCGATCCGGCGCGCGCGCCGGAAACCGACCTTTACCTGCACGAGGCCCTGGCGCGCTGGAACGGCTGGAGCCTGAGCGTGCCGCCGCCGGGCAAGGCGCTGGGGCGCAGCGGCGATCCGGCGCAGGCCGTCCCGCCCGACGACCCCGCGCAGCGCGCGCCGGACGACCGGCAGAACGAGGCCGTGACGCCGTTCGACCTGACGGCCAGCTTCCGCGTCGTGCCGCACAGCCTGCCCAAGCTGCGCTTCGGCCACCGCTATCGCCTGCGTGCGCGGGCGGTCGATCTGGCCGGCAACAGCCTGCCGGTGGATGACCCGCTGGGGCAGACGCTGGCGCGGGTTTTCGCCATTCCGCGCGACGAGGCCGGCTTCGCCTATCTGCGCTACGAGCCGGTGCCCAGCCCGGTGCTGGTGCGGCGCGACGATGCCGCCATCGCGGGCCGCGGATCGGCGCTGGACCGGCTGGTGATACGCACCGGCAACGACGACCCGTCGAAGGACGGCGTCGCCGCGGATACCGGCGGCGCGCAGCGCCACGTGGCCCCGCCGCGCACCAGTGTCGAGATGCTGGAGCGCCATGGTCTGCTCGACGACGCCAGCGGCCGCCTCAAGGGCGACGCCGCCACCTACCAGGCCTTGCGCGAACGCGACGACGAACAGGGTGCGCAATTTCCGCGTGCGCCGGTCCCCGGGCAGCGGGAAGCGCTGCCCATCGTGACGCACGATCGCATCGAGTCCCTGCCCTATCTGCCCGACCCGCTGGCGCGGATCGCCGCCTTCCGCGACCTGCCCGGCGCCCCGGCGCATACGGTGGGCATGGCGGATGGGGGCGGGCTGCATTATCGGCCGCTGGACGACCCCAATCCGCGCGCCGGCTCCGTCACGCTGATCCCGTTCGAAACGGCGCCCGGCCTGCTGCAAGCCAAGGGGCTGCGGCTGGCGCTGGCCGATGGCGAGGATCCGCCGCATTGGGATGCCGCCTCGGGCGTGCTGACGGTCCATCTGCCCAAAGGCGCGACGGCCATCGTCACGTTGAGCAGTGCGTTGCTTCCGGACGACCTCAAGCTGATGGGCCAGTGGCAGTGGCTGCGCGAATACCTGGCGGACCGCTCGGCGGCCATGCCCGAAAGCTACCGCCGCGACGGCGCGCGCGAAACCCTGGCTACGCTGGCGCAGCGCGTGCTCGAAGGCGGGATGTGGATGCTCACGCCGCCCACGCTGCTGACGCTGGTCAGCGCGGTCCAGCAACCGATCGGCCGCCCGCGGTTCGAGGCCCTGGCGGTACAGCGCCCGACGCCGCAGACGCGCCTGCAACCCCTGGCGCTGCACACGCGCTACGGATTCGCCGGCGGACAGCGCTACGACCCGCTTGCCGAACAGCTCGACGCCATCACCGGCTGGCGCGAGCCCGGCGCCCTGCATGCCAGCCTGATCGGCGCCTTGCGCGTGCACGGCGCCTCGACCGCAAAGATCGACCTGGCCGGGGAATGGGAAGAATGGATCGACGAACCGGACCGCCAGCCGCCCGCCCCGCCGTCGCGCCAGCAGCGGTCCGGCGCGGCCGACGCCATCGCGCTGCATGATCCCGTCAACGACCGCATCCTGCGCGCGCCCGGCGGCACGCACGCCGTGGGACTGTACGACCCGGTCCAGGACCTGATCCTCTTCACCACGGGCGGCGACATTCCGGGGCGCGACGCCCGCATGCCGACCGAAGACGAGGCCGCGCCGCGCCATCACTTCGGCGATACGCGGCACCGGCGCGTGCGCTACACCGCGACGGCGACCTCGCGCTATCGCGAGTACTTTCCCGAAGACGCCATCGTCACCCGCCAAAGCGACCCCATCAAGGTCAACATTCCCGCATCGGCGCGTCCGCCGCTGCCGGCCTTGCGATATGCGATTCCGGCCTTCGGCTGGGAGCGGCAGGCCGGCTCCAATCTGGTTCGCAGCGTGCGCTATGGCGGCGGCGTACGCGTGTACCTGGAGCGGCCCTGGTATGCATCCGGCGATGGCGAACTGCTGGGCGTGGTGCTTTGGCAGGCGGGCGCGCCGACGCCCGCGCTGCGCGATGCGTGGAAGCCGTTCGTCACGCAATGGGGACGCGACCCGATATGGCAGACGGACGCCCTGCCTTCCGCGCCCGGCCCATCCGACTTTCCGCTGGCCGTGGCGCTGGAGCACGACCTGACGCTGGGCATGACGGTTCCCGCGGGCAACGACGGCCAGCCGGGCCGCGTCGGCGTCGCGGGCCATGAAGTGTTTTTCGACGCCGGCCGCGGCCTGTGGTTTGCCGATATCGCGCTGGACGCGCCGGGCTACATGCCTTTCGTACGGCTGGCGCTGGCGCGCTACCAGCCCAATGCGCTGGCCGACGCCAAGCTTTCGAACGTCGTCCTTTCCGACTTCGTGCAACTGGCGCCCGACCGCGCGGCCACCATCAGCGCCGACCCTTACCGGCCCGCGCTGTTGCGCGTCACGGTCAGCGGCGCCGCGCCTGCCGGACCGCCGCCCGCCGGGCCCGGCGCGGCGCCGCCCACCCCGACGGCGGTCCGCGTGCGCGTGCAACAGGCCACGCCGGGCCTGGGCGAGTTGGGCTGGCGCGACGTCGGCGAAGAGGTGGCCACCATGCAAGCCGACCCGCTCGCCCAGGTTGCCGACGGCGTGCTTTGGCAGGGCACGGTGCGCTTCCAGCAGGCGCCCGCGTCCGGCGCCTTTCGGCTGGTGATCGAGGAACGCGAGTACGTGGCCGCGGACCATGTCGCCACAGGCATGCTCGGCGGCGCCGCCCCCGGCGCCGGCGCGTCGGCGCCGGGCCGCATCGTCTATGCGGAAATCGTGCTGCTGGACGACGTGCTGACGCTCGCGCCTGCGCCGCACGGCGGCGGTCCCGCGCCCACCGAAAGCCCGCCTGCCGGCGGGGATGGCGCCGGCGAAGGCGAAGAAGATCCCGAGCCCGGCTCCGAGCCCGGCGCCGAACCCGGGTTCGATCCCGGCACCCTGGCGCGCCGCGTGATCGTGCAGTTGCGCGACGACGTCGCCATTCCCTACGCCGATAACGCCCAGGTCGCGCTGCGCGAATTGCTGGGCGAGGTTTGGGACCAGGCGCTGGCCCTGTTCCCGGACCTGCGCCTGGACCGTCTGTTCGATGCGGTGGATGCCGATCAGCTCGATACGGTGTTCAATGCCCAGGCGCGCGATCTGGAGCCGCGCACCCCGCCGATGCAGGCCTTCTTCACCGTCGTTTGCCCGCCCGGCATCGACCCGCAGCCCCTGGCCGACGCGCTGTCGGCGCTGGACACCCTGTTCGCCCGCGTCTACGTCGAGACCCTGCCGCCCATGTCGGCGGTCAACTTCGCCGATGATCCGCTGGTCGGCAGCCAGTTCTACCTGGAGCCCGCGCCGGACGGCTTCGATGCCAAGTTCGCCTGGACGCAGCCGGGCGGCGACGGCCAGGGCGTGCGCGGGGTGGACGTCGAATACAACTGGAACCTGGAGCACGAAGACCTGCTCGACGCGGGCATCACGTTTCTGACGGATGCGGATGCGGTGCCCCTGGAGGCGGTGGGCGACCTGCGCGATCACGGCACGGAGTCGCTGGGCGTCATGCTGATGCGCGACAACGCCACCGGCGGTGTCGGCATCGTCCCGCGCGCTGCCATGCGGGTTGCGTCGGGCTTTCGCACCCAGGCGGATGGAACGGTGCTGTTCGACGTGCCCAACGCCATCGTGATCGCCAGCGCGGCGCTGTCGGCGGGCGACATCCTTTTGATCGAACTGCAGGACGCGGACTATTCGCCCGTGGAAAACGATCCCGCCGTATTCGCCGCGATCGCCGCGGCCGTCGCGCGCGGCATCATCGTCGTCGAGCCCGGCGGCAATGGCCCGGGCAACGGCACCTTGGGACGCTTCTACGATCTGGACAGCTACAAGGTGCCGGCCACCGGCTTGCGCACCCTGCGCCGGCCCGCGGGCCTGGACTCCGGCGCCATCCTCGTGGCGGCGTGCCGTTCCGGTTTTGTCCCGAACACCCAGGCCCGCGCGCCCACCCGATACACGCCGCGCGGCGCGCGCATCGACTGCTTCGCCTACGGCGAGCACGTCCTGAGCAGCTCGGCGGTGCAGCCGCTGTCGCTACGCGCGGGGCCGGGCGGACCCATCGTGCCCAATCCCTTCGCCGGCATGCCGTACACCTGGGCTTTCAGGGGCACGTCCAGCGCCACGGCGTTGATCGCAGGGGCGGCGCTTTCGGTACAGGGCATGGCGATCCATGCGCTTGGCCGCCGGCTGACGCCGTTCGAAATGCGCGCCGTGCTGAGCGACCGGACGTTGAACACGCCTTCGGCATCGCCGCAGAACGACCGCATCGGCGTCATGCCGAACCTGCGCCGCATCGCGGATCTGCTCAACACGCTGCGGGGCCGCGGCCCGGTACCGTCCGGCCAATGGAACACCGTCCGCACGGGGCACGAACTGCTATACCTGGGACGACGGCTGGTCCTGGACTGGGAGCCGGCCACGAAAGCGTGGCGCGTCTGGCCCTTCGAACCGCTGGCCATTGCCGGCGATCCGCTGCCCTCGCCCGCCGTCAGATCGGGCACCTGGCGGACCATCGGCGCGGGCCACGTGCTGGTCTACATGGGCGGGGACCTGGTCATGGACTACGTGCCCGCCACGGGCGATTACCGCCTGTTCCCGGCGGACTGGGGCGCGGCCGACTTCCTGCCCGGCCCGCCGCGCGCCAAAGGACGCTGGTACACCATCCGCGACGAAGTGGCCGGCGGCGTCGCGCGCGAGCACAGGCTGGCCTACCTGGGCGGCGACCATGTACTGGACTGGGTCCCGCAGACCCGTACGTATCGCATATGGGCGCTGGATCGGCGCGGCGCCCGTGCCGATCCCCTGATGGGCGTTCCGGTTCCACAACCCGATGGAACCGTGAGCGAACCGCCGCTGGCCGAAGGCGCGTTCCCCGACGCCGAGATCGGCACCGCCACGCAGATTCTTTCCATCAGCGACAGCGAAGTGCTGTTCTGGCATGCCGGCAGCGGCCGCTGGGCCGTGCGGCGCTACGACCGTGCGGCGCCGGCGGGGCAATCGTTCAATACGGTGTTGCGCAGCGGGACGTGGGCGTCCATCCGCGCCGGCCACGTGCTGGCGTGGCTGGGCGAACCGGGCAGCGGGCATTTGCTGGATTGGGAGCCCGGTACCGGGAAGTACCGGCTGTTCAACGGCGTGCCGGACGGCGTCTGAACGTTTGCCGGCCGCCGCGCCGGCCGGCCCAGCCCCGGGGCCATCGGCTGGCCCAAGGGCTGGCGTCAGGATCAGAACCGGTAGCTGGCCTGCAATTGGAACGTCTGCGCCGACACATTGCCGGTGGAGAACAGACGGTCGTAGCTGGCGGTCAGATCCAGGGCCTTGCCGATGGGCAGCGTCAGTCCCAGGCCCGCCGACAGCATGCCGCGCGAGGGCGCCACACCGGGCAGCGTAAAGCGCGTGCCGTCGCCGGAGGTCACATTGAAAGCGCGCTGGGTATCCAGGGTCTCGTAGGCATAGCTCACCCGCGCTTCGACCAGCGCCGGCTTGCTGGCGCTGGTGCTGAAGGGAATGCCGAACGCCAGTTGCGCGTAGGGCTGCAGGCTGTTGAAGCTTTCGCCGTCGACATCCAGGTTCTGGCTGGTGGAGCCGGTCTCATTGAAACCGTCGGCGTGGAAATACTGATAGCGCAAGCCCACACGCGGCGTAACGGTCACGGGGCCGGCGGCCAGGGGCAGGCTGGCCTGCAGGCCGGCGGTGATCTCCTGTCCGTCCGTATCGCCGCGAGCCGTACCCACACCGGCGAAGGACCGGCGCGACTGCAGGAAATCGTAGGCCGCGCCCACCGTGGCGGCGATGTCGACGGGACCGACGCGGCGGCTGCCGTAACCGGCCACGCGCAGCGAGTCGATCTTGCCGCTTGCCTCGTCCTCGGAGACATCGACGTGGCTGTAGCCGCCCGCGACACCGACCGTCCACGCCCCGACCTGACGGTCCAGGCCGGCCAGGAAGCCGTAGTGGCTGTCCTTATAGCTGGACGCGTCGCTGTTGCCGCGCACGTGCACGGTGTTGGAGACCACCTGGGCCCAGGCCTGTTGACCGGGGCGGGCGCAGTCGGCCGCCGATGCGGCGTCGGCGCAGGCTTGCCCCAGGCGCGAGAGCAACGTGTCGTTCACGCGCTGGCCTTCGCGGATCGCCGCCGAGGCGATGGCGCCGAAGATGGTGGCATTGGTCGGCGCGATGACGACGACGCCGGGGCCGGGGTCCGCGCCCGCGCCCGGATCGACGGGGGTGTCGGTGCTATCGCCGCCGGCCGGCGCCGCCAGCGTCAGGGTGCTGCCGTCCGCCAGGTTCTGCACGCTCTGCGCCAGTTCGGCGGGCGCGTTGCTCGTGACGCTGGAGAATCGGCCGCTCACGCTGGCCGCGTCGACGATGCGATACGAGGCCGCGCTATAGGTGCCCGGGCCGTACAGCACGTTCAGCGTGCCGCCCAGGGTAGCGTTGCCGCCCACCTTCAATTGCGAGGCGCTGGTGGGGCTGACGTCGACAAACAGCGTGCCGCCGGGCGATTGCGTGTAGTCGCCGGTGATGGTCAGCGTGCCGATGGAGCCGCCCGGACGGACGATGCCGTCGTTGGTCACATTGCCGAGGACCGTACCGTGTCCGCGCAGGGTGCCGGCCGCCGCCACCGCGACATCGCCCAGGATGCTCGCGCCCGGGTGGCTGGCATCGCCGATTTCCAGCGTGCCGCCGTTCACGGCCGTTCCGCCGGCATAGGTATTCACGCCGTTCAAAATCAGCATGCCGTTGCCGGTCTTCGCCAGGCCGCCCGGGCCGGCCAGCACGGAATCGATGGTCGCCGTGGCGTTGTCGTCGACCTCGATGTTGGAGGCGGCCGCGGCCAGGCCGATGGCGCCGCCCGTCACCCGGTAGCCATCGGTGGAGAACTGCATGCCGCTGACGTTGATGGGTCCCTGGCCGTTATCCACGGTGACCGTGCCGGCGGCGCCGCCGAAGACCGGCCGCACGTCGGCATCGTCGAGCTTGCCGTTGCTGGCGCCGTCCGTGCTCGTCCAGTTGGCCCCGGTTGCCGTCCAGGTGCCGGAACCGCCCGCGATGGCGCCGTCGGCCGTCGTGTTGGCGCCATCCCAGTAATGGTGCTGCGCGTCGGGCGCCAGGACCACCACCAGGTTGCCGTTCACGTTGGCGAGCTTCGCCAGAAGGCCGTTGTTGCTGGAGACGAATGCCGTGTTGTTGCTGTACGTGGCGCCATCGGTGGAGCGCACCACGTCGTAGGTCTGGCCATAGGCCAGGTCCGCCCCCTTCAGACTGATGGTGGCGTTGCTGATGGCGGCCGCGCCCCGTACATCCAGGTAGCTATAGTCGCTCTGGCTGGCGGCGGTGAACTGCAGGCCGCCGCCGGCCTGGGTGTAGTTGCCCTTGATCTGGACCGGGTTTGGCATCTGCAGCGTCGCGCCATTGTTGATGACGGCATGGCCGACGACATTGATGTCGTCATTCAGCAGCAGGTTGCCGCCGGAAAACACCAGGTTGGCCGCGCTGACCTTGATGAAACCCTTGTCCGCCACGCCCACGCCGCCGCTGGTTCCCGTCAGCGTGCCCACCGTATTGCCGCTGCCGCCCGCGATCACCAGGTCGCCGGTGCTGGCGGACGTGATATCGCCGGCGATCAGGCCGCTATTGGCGATGGCGCCGATCGAGCTCGTCGCATCGACGTTGATCGCGCCGGGCCCAGTGATGGTCCCCGTGTTGCTGACCGGACCCACGCTGGATCCGTTCATGGCGAAGATGCCGTTGTACAAGTCGGACGTCGGCGTCACGCCGATTGTGGGAACCGGGATGCTGGCGATCAGGCCGCGATTGTCGATGGTCCCGATCGTGCCGCCTTCCAGGAATATGCCGCCCGCGCCGCCCGAAATGGTGCCGGTATTGGTCAAGGCGCCCAGGACGCCGTTTCCCTGCACCAGAACGCCGCCCAGGCCGGTGCTGGTTCCGCTGTTGTCCAGCGCATCGATGACGCCGCCGTTTTGCGTAACGACGCCGAATCCGTTCTGTTGTCCGGATCGCGTCGCTCCTCGAAGAGTGCCGCTGTTGACCAGATTGCCGATCGTTCCGCCGTCGTTCCAGACGCCCGCAACCGTGCCGCCCAGTGTGTTGCTGCTGCTGCTGATCATCCCCAGATTGCTCACCAGGGTGATCTTGCCCTGATTGAAAACGCCCGCGCGGTCGCCCGTGATGGAGTTGCCGTTTGTATTGACGATACTGGTGATATCGCCCGTGGGCGTGTTCAGGATACCGGCCACGTTGACGCCGGTGCCGGTGGCCGCGATGAAGCCGCTATTGGATATCTCGCTCAGGTTGCCTTCGTTCTGTATGCCGGCCAGCGTACCGACGATGGTTCCGAAGTTCTCCAGCGTGCCGTCGAACCCGCTGACTGAGGCTTGGACGCCGATGTCGCCACCCGCGATGGTGCCGCTATGGGTGACTTCGAAATTCTCGGCGGTCCAGACATAGCAGGTCTGAGTGTCCGAAACCCGCGCGTCGGTGGGGCCCGCGGCCGATACGCACGCCGCGTGCGCCAGGCCCGGAAGCAGGCTGGCGGCCAGCAGGGAGGCCCCGGTCAGCAACTGCATCCGCGGGGGACGTGCCTCCAGGCCGGCCATTGCAGTGGTTTTGTGGGATTCGTAGACGCGCTTCTTCCGGTGCTTCTGCTTCACTGCAATTGCTCCTGCCTTCGTGGTGTGGCGACAATGCTGGCGCAGCCCCGGGGGGGCTGCTCCGCGGCCAGTTCTGGGATGTGAGGAAGACAAGTTGCAGTCGCGGTGACGGGCGGGCCGGCTACATCGCACGTACTTCTTGCATGATCACGGCGGGACGTTAACGTGGACAGCCGGAATCCAATCGGGCCATCAATGCCGCATTAGGGCGCTATTTCCCGGGCGAGGGCTTGCGCGATGTCCTTGACCACCGCGTTCCAGTCGCCTGGGGCGGGTTGCCGGAACAGCCGCAACGAGGGATACCACGGCGTGTCGGTACGCTGGCGCAGCCAGCGCCAATCGGGCGCGAAAGGCAGCATGACCCATGCGGGGCGGCCAAGGCCGCCAGCCAGATGCACCGGGGCGGAGTCGACGGAAATCAGCAGATCGGCCAAGGCCAGGATGGCCGCCGTATCCTCGAAATCCTGGATTTCCGCATCCAGCGGCACGATGCGCATGCCCGCGGGGGGCGAGGCCGCCTGGGCGGCAGCGGGGCCTTTCTGCAAGGCAAGATACGAAACCCCCGGCCTGGCCAGCGGGGCGAGGTCGGCAAGCGACATGGAACGGTTGGCGTCATTGGTATGCGTGGGCCGGCCCGCCCACACCAGCGCCACCCACGGCCGCGGCAAGGCGGCAAGCCGCTGCCGCCACTTGTCCATGCGCCCGGCATCCGCCGATAGATAGCCGGCCCGGACCGGCAGGTCGTCCAGCCGCAATCCCAGCGCCATCGGCAGCGACATCAATTCGCAGTGCACGTCGAAGGACGGCGGGATCCGACCGCGCGCGATCACCGCGTCCGCGCCCGTCACGCGCCGCGCAAGCGGCAGCAGGTCGCCATGCACCTGCAGCACGACATGGGCCCCGCTGCGCGCCTTCGCCGCTTCAACCAGCCAGATGAATTGCAGCGTATCGCCATAGCCCTGCTCGTCATGGATGAGCAGGGTCCGGCCGGGGATATGGCTTCCATCCCAGCGGGGCCGCTGCACCTTGCGCTCCATCTCGACGGTGTGGGAAAGGCTGTAGCGCCAGCGATACTCCCGCCACCCGCGTGCGAAGTCGCCCTGCAGCAGCAGCGTCTCGGCAAGGTCGAAACGCGCGGACATATCGCCCGGCATCGCCCGCACCAGCATCTCCTGGATTTGCAAGGCTTCCTCGACGCGATCCTGGAACTTGAGGGCAAGCCCCAATAGCCGCCACAGCGCGGACGCCGAGCCGCGCGGGTCGATACCGGCGCGCAGCAGGCTTTCGGCCTGCGCGTACTGTCTTTGGTTCAGCAGTGCCATGGCTTGCCGGGCGAGTTGGGCGGCGTCGCCCGCATCCGCACCCGCATCCTCACCCGCCGCCGGACGCGCCCCCGGACCTGCCGGCTTCGGGCCGCCGGCCTCGTTTTGCGTTGCAGGCGCCGCGCCGCGCTGCGCCTGCAATCGGGCGCGCGCCGCCAATGCGGCCGCATGCGTGGGCGCGAAGGCCAGAAGCGCCTCTATCCATGGCAGCGCACGCGCCGGGCCGGAACGCGCGTTCTCGATGCCGGCCAGGTTGATATAGGCATCGGCCAGACGCGGATTGCATTCGATGGCGCGTTGCGCCGCGCTGGCCGCTTCGTCGTACAAGCCCAGCTCGCCCAGCACGAAGGCCAGATTGCTATGCGCTTCGGCGTAATCCTCGCGCAAGGCCAGCGCCTTGCCGTACGCGCGCCGGGCATCCTGCAGACGCCCGACGCGCGCGTACGTATTGCCGAGATTGTTGTGCGCCTCCGGGCTGTCGGGCTGGATCGCGGCCACGCGTTCGAGGCTGGCGGCGCTTTCCGCGTAAAGGCCGCTTTCCTGCTGGATGATGCCCAGGTTGTTCCATGCGCCCGCCAGGTCCGGCGCGATGTCGACGGCCCGGCGCGCCGCCGCCTCGGCCTCGGCCAGCATGCCTTGCAAGCGGCACATCTCCGCCAGGTTGCTGAAGTACAAGCCAGGAACGTCCTGCGCGCGGCAGGCCTGCCGCACCAGCTCCAGCGCAAGCTCGCGCCGGCCGTAGGCGTGCGCGATCAAGCCCAGAAGGTGCGAAGCATCGGCCTGCCCCGGCGAGGCGGCCAGGATTTGCCTGCACAGGATCTCGGCCTGCCGGGCCTGTCCGGCATCCCAGTGCGCATAGGCCCGCCGCAGCGCCTCGGGCATGGCGGATGGCGTGCCTGCATTGGAATCGGGCGTCGTGGGCTGGCGCATGGGCGCTGATGCTAACCCAACGGCGCGGCGCCGGCCCTGGCCGGCCGCTCAGCCAAGATCGAACACGCCGGGTTTATTGGCGAGATACCAGGCCACGGAGCGGGTCACCGGCAATTGCCGTATCTCGCCGGCACGGAAATACCCAGCGCCCGCCCCTTCCATCACCCGGAATTCACCCCATTCGACCGGGCGGGTCAGCAACATCAAGGGCGCCTCCTGCCCATCGCTGCCAACGCGCCGTCCTATCTCGATGAACTCGGCGGGATGCGCGGCGACGCCCAACTCCTCCTCCAGTTCCCGCGACGCCGTGTGCGTATGGTCGGCGTCGCCACGCTCCACGGCCCCGCCCCAGAAGCTCCATGCCAGCGGGCCGATCCTGGCGTTGCTGTCGCGCATCTGCAGAAGCGTGCGGCCCGAACGATCGCGGACGAGAATGCTGACGTTGGTAATCAAGGCTGAAACCCCGTGCTGTTCAGGGACGGATAGGGACGCAATCGAACGCGGCGCGCTCAGGCATCAGTGTAGTCACCACACTGTTTGCACATGCGGATAGTTACGGATCTTCAGATCCGCGGTCACCAGCGGTGCGCCATGTTGCCTCGCCGTTGCCACGATCAGCCGGTCGGCCGGGTCCTTATGGAACTCGCCAGGAAGATTGACCGACAACACCGACTCCCTCACGCCCACGGGCGCGAAGCGTACCCCCGGAACTTCAGAAAGCGTTTCCAGCCACGCTTGCACATCCATGGTCAGGGCCAGCCGTCCGGCTTTCACCAACATGGCGATTTCCCATGCGCTGATCGCCGACACCAGGATAGTTCCGCTTTCCTGCTGGGCCTCGATCGCTTCGCGAGCGGGGTCGCTCAGTTGCGCATCGCCTGATGCCCACCACACCAGGGCATGGGTGTCCAGCACGATCATTGGGCAGCTTCCCAGGTGTCGTCGCCGATAGGCGCAAAAGGCTCGGCGAAATGCACGACGGATCCGCGCAGCCGCGTCAACGGGTGCGCCTCTTCGGCCCGATAAGGACGGATTTCGACAGACGGCTTGCCGTGGTCGGTGACGATGATCGTTTCGCCGGTCGCTTCGATCTGCCGAAACAGCTCCAACGCACGCGCTTTGAATTCAGTCTTGGAGATGTGGTGCGGGCAATCCATGGCGGCCACCCTGGTCAGATAGGGTGGTCATTTTCCCATGGAATGACCGGACGTACCAGTCACATGGAACGCCCATATCGTCATCGCGGCGGGGGCTCGCGCCGCATGGTGCGCAGCCCATGCGCCTGCTGGCCGGCCCTGGGAAATCAGAGTAACGTGGCCGTACAGTCGCCATGGCGCGATCCGCCAGGCCATACCTCCGGCAAGGAGGCGCGATGTCGGCACAGCACGATTCCCGGCTCGGCCCCGCGTGGGGGAGTCTTTTGCACATCCTGCCGTCGCTCTGTCTGCTGGCGGCAGCCGTGGCGAACTTTGCCCTCGCTCCCGCGGCCTGGGCGCAAGCCACTGGCTCGGCGGCCGCCCACACGGTCCTCGTCCTTGACGTAAAAGACGCCATCGGCCCCGCCACCACGGAGTATCTGGGGCATGGGCTGGAAGCCGCGGCGGCGCGCAATGCCGACGCCGTCGTCATCCGTATCGACACGCCCGGCGGCCTGGTTTCATCCACGCGCGACATCATCCAGGCCATTCTGGCCTCGCCCGTTCCCGTCATCGCCTATGTGGCGCCGGGCGGCGCCCGGGCCGCCAGCGCCGGCACCTATATCGTCTACGCCTGCCAATTGGCCGCGATGGCGCCGGGGACGAACATTGGCGCGGCCACCGTGGTCAGCATGGGAGCGCCTCCCGGCTCGGGAAGGGACAGGTCGCCCGCGCCGAAACAACCGGGAGAACGGCGCGAGCCTGCCCGCCCGGACAGCGGCAAGCCTGCCGAGCCGCCTGCGGATGAAGCGCCGGGCCACCCGGCTTCCGAAGACGCTTCCATGCGCAAGGCGATCAACGACGCTGCGGCCTTCATCCGCAGCCTGGCCGACCTGCATGGCCGCAATGCCGAATGGGCCGAGAAAGCGGTGCGCGATGGCGTGAGCATTCCGGCGCAGGAAGCGCTGCGAGACAAGGTGGTGGAGATCGTTGCGCCGGACCTGCGCGACGTGCTGGCCCAGGCCGATGGACGCGTCGTCAACGTACAGGGCAGACAGGTCACGCTGGCTACCCGCGATGCCGCCGTGACGACCCTGGAGCCCGATTGGCGCACGCGCTTCCTGGGCGTCATCACCAACCCGGACATCGCCTATATCCTGATGCTGCTCGGCGTGTACGGCATCATCTTCGAACTGATGACGCCCGGCGTGGTGCTGCCGGGCGTCCTGGGCGCGGTATCGCTGGTGACCGGGCTCTTTGCGCTGAACCTGCTGCCGGTGAACTACGCCGGCGTGGGGCTGGTGTTGCTCGGTATCGGCTTGATGGCCGCGGAAGGCTTCACGGGCGCCTCCGGCTTTCTCGGCGTCGTGGGCGTGGCCATCTTCGCGCTGGGGTCGCTGTTCATGTTCGATAGCGCCCAGGCCGCCTTTTCGCTTTCCGTGCCGGTCGTGGCAACCGCCACCGCCGTCGTCGCCCTGCTGCTGGCCATCGTGGTCACCGTCGCCGTGCGCGCGCATCGCCGGTCCAGCCCCGCGGGCGACAGCACCTTGGTCGGGCATCGCGCGGAAGTGCTGTTCTGGTCCGGCGCGCAAGGGCGCGTGCGGCTGGGCGACGAAACCTGGGACGCCCGCGCGCGGCGGCCGTTCCATCCAGGCGACCACGTGGTCGTCATCGCGCGCGATGGCCTGACCCTGTCCGTCGATGCCACCGACGCCGCGCAACGGGAGGACGCACCGTGATCCTGACCCTTATCCCCTATATCGCCATTGCCATCCTGGTTGTGCTGCTCGTGCTCACGTCCGTGCGGGTGCTGCGCGAATACGAGCGCGGCGTGGTCTTCACCCTGGGCCGGTACACCGGCGTAAAAGGTCCGGGCCTGATTATCCTGGTGCCCTTCATCCAGCAGATGGTCCGGGTGGATCTGCGCACCGTGGTACTGGACGTGCCGAGCCAGGACATCATTTCCCACGACAACGTATCGGTGAAAGTCAATGCCGTCGTGTACTTCCGGGTCATCGATCCGAACAAGGCGATCATCCAGGTCGAGCACTATATGCAGGCCACCAGCCAGCTGGCGCAGACGACGCTGCGCTCGGTGCTGGGCAAGCACGACCTGGACGAAATGCTGTCCGAACGGGACAAGCTGAATGCCGACCTGCAACAGATCCTGGATCGCCAGACCGACAACTGGGGCATCAAGATCGCCAACGTCGAAATCAAGCACGTTGACCTGAACGAAAGCATGGTGCGGGCCATCGCGCGCCAGGCCGAGGCGGAGCGCAACCGGCGCGCGCGCATCATCAACGCGGAAGGCGAACATCAGGCAGCGGAGCGCCTGGTCGAAGCGGCCCGTACGCTAGCGGCGCTTCCCGAAGCCATGCAGCTGCGATACCTGTCCACGCTGTACGACATCGCCAACGATCGCGCGTCCACGATCGTGTTCCCGGTTCCGATCGATCTGTTGCGGGGGCTGTTCGATCGGCCCCGCACGCGCGATGCGGACTCTGCACGGACAGGTCCATGACCGCCTCACACAGGCCGGCCTGCCGTTGCCGGTTATGGTGAAAGCCTGTCGGCGGGGGGCAACTCGTCGCACCAGCTTGCGCCCATCCTGCCCCGCGGCGGTGCACGACGGGCCCGGCCGGCGCCGCGCTACTTAACGTATAGGGGAGGCAGGCCGTCATGCCAGTTGGCATACATATTGCATACCCCACGGTTCCGGTCGGGCGGCCACCGCCAGCGCGTCGCCGCTTTCCCAGCAAAACAAGGATCCCGCATGTCTGCTCGTTATTTTCCCGTCTCCTCCTTCCGCCGGCTCGGCGCCGCGCTGGGCGCAACCGCCCTGGCGCTGGGCTTGGCTGCCGCGCCGTCCGCGCCGGCGCTCGCCGCCTATCCCGAGCGCCCGATCCAGGTGATCATCTCCTTCCCGCCTGCCGGCGCCACGGATATCCTGGCGCGCGCAATCAGCCAGAAGCTGGCCATCGAACTCAAGCAGTCGGTCATCGTGGAGAACCGGCCGGGCGCCGGCGGCGCCATCGGCCTCGCCGCCGCGGCCAAGGCGCCCGCCGACGGCTATACCCTTTACCTGGCCGCCGTCACCAATCAGGCCATCGCCGCGTCCATCTATAAAAAGCAGCCCGCCAGCCTGATCGACAACTTCGTGCCGATCGCCGGCGTGGGCATTTCGCCGCACATCCTGGAAGTGCCGGCTTCGCTGCCCATACAGAACGTCGGCGAGCTGATCGCGTATTTGAAGGCCCAGCCCGGCCAGTACAACTTCGCATCCCAGGGCACGGGCACGCTGTCCCATCTGGAATCGGAACTGCTGGCGCTGAAGACCGGCGTCAAAGTCACCCACATTCCCTACAAGGGCAGCTCGCAGGCCTTGCCCGAACTGGTCAGCGGCTCGTCCACGTTCATGTTCGACAGTATCCCGGGCTCGATGCCGCTGATCCAGGCCGGCAAGCTGCGCGTGCTGGCCGTTGCATCCGGCACCCGCTCCAGCCTGCTGCCCGACGTGCCCACCTTGAAGGAAGCCGGCATCGAAGGCGTGCAGGCGGACAACCTGTTCGGCTTCGTCGCGCCCAAGGGCACACCGCAGGCCAACATCGACACGATCGCGCAGGCGCTGCAGAAGGTGTTGGCAATGCCGGACCTGAAGGCCGCCGTGTCGGCGCAAGGGGCCGAGCTTTCGTACACGCCCGCGGCCGAATTCGGCCAGGCGATCGTGCAGGAACACAAGATCTGGGCGGATGTCGTCAACCAGGCCAAGGTCAGCGTCGAATAGGCCATAAAGCATGAGGCCATAAAGCCTGCGGGCGGTGCAGCCGGGACCTTCATCGGGCGCCGCCGCGCCCACCATCAGCGCGGCTTAGCGCCCAACGGCACGGCCGATATCTGACAGGAAGGCGGCGCCTCAGTCCAGGCGGATATTGCCGCGCTGGACCACCTCCGCCCACTTGGCGTCTTCCTTCTTCAAATATTCGGCGAACGCTTCGGCAGTGGAGCCCACCGGCTCGGCGCCCAGGTCGTTGAACCGCTTGCGCACATCATCCTGCTGCAACACCTGCACCAGCGCATCGTGCAGCTTCTTCGCCACCACGTCGGGCACGCCCGTGGGCAGGAAAACGCCATTCCATTCGTACACTTCGTAGCCCGGGATCACCGTCTCCGCCACCGTGGGCACGTCGGGCAAGCGCGGCGCGCGTTGCGGCGAGGAGATCGCCAGGGCGCGCAGACGCCCGGCGTCGACCAGCGGCGATGACGCCGCGACGGTACTGAACATGAAATCGACCTGACCGGTCATCACGTCGGTAATGGCCGGCCCGCCACTTTTGTAAGGCACATGGACCATATCCAGGCTCAACTTCTGGCGGAACAGCTCGGAAGCCAGGCGCTGAACCGTACCGCTGCCGCCTGAGGCGAAGTTGATTTTGCCGGGATGGGCTTTGGCTTGTGCGATCAGCGCCTGCACGTCTTTGTACGGCGAGTCCGCCTTGACGATCAGGATATTGGGCGCCAGCGACACCAGCGACAGCGGCTGCAGCGCGGTGCGCTTGTAGGGCATTTCTGCGAACAGATGCGGGTTGATGGAGTACGGCGTGGCGTCGTAAAGCATGGTGTATCCATCGGGCGCCGCCTTGGCCACATAGCTTTCGCCGATGGTGCCGCTGGCGCCGGGGCGGTTCTCCACGACGATGCTGGCGTTCAGCCGGGTCCCCATGTGCTGGGCAAGCAGGCGGGCCAGCGCATCGGCGGCGCCGCCCGGCGCGTACGGAACGACCAGCGTAATGGGCCGTTCCGGATAGCCCGCATGCGCGCCCGCCGCGATGGCCAGTGCCGCCGCGGCTGCGATCGCACGCGCCGCGCGCAGCATGAACGAAGGCTTTGCGCCTTTGAAATTGGACATTGCAGTCTCCTGTGATGGATGAAAACAAGCTACGGGATGCGCATGCCGCGATCTGCCGCGGTCAAGCGGGCTTTCCGCTCCGACTCGCCAGCGGCAACCCCGGGTGCGGCGCGACCGCCTTCAGGATGCTGCCGGACACCGACTCCGTGCAGAACACGGTGCGCCGGTCCGGCCCGCCGAAGGCCAGGTTCGTCGTCGACATGCCGCGCGTGCTCCGAAAGACCGCGACAGGCTCCGCGCGCGCGTTCAAAAGCCATACGTAGCCCAGGCCCGGATTGCAAACGAGCAGGTTGCCCTCGCAGTCGACAGCGAGCCCATCGGGACCGCTGGGTCCGTACGATGTGAAGAACTGGCTGACCTTGCTCACACTGCCGTCGGCCATCAGGGGAACCCGCCACACGCAGTTGCCGCGCGTCACGGCCAGATAGAGCACGCGTTCGTCCGGCGCCAGCGCGACGCCATTGGGACTGGGGATGTTGGCCAGCAGCAGGTCGAGCTGCCCGTTGGGGCGCAAGCGGTATAGCCGCCCTGTCGGATCGTGCAAGCCGCTCTGCCCCTGGTCCGTGAAATACAGGTTCCCCTGGCGATCGAATACCAGGTCGTTCACGCCCCGGAACCGCTCGCTGTTGCGGCGCTCGAGATAAGGCGTGACCACGCCCGAGGCGACATCAAGCAACATCAAGCCGTTCTTGTAATCGGTGATCAGCAGCCGGTCGTTGTCCAAAAACTTCATGCCGTTGGGCTCGCCGTCGTATTCGGCCACCAGCATCCAATTGCCGGCAGGGTCGATGCGGAACACGCGCCCCCACGGTATATCGGTCACGTACAGATTTCCCTGGGCGTCGAACACCGGTCCTTCAAGAAAGGAATCCGCCGGCGCGCCGCCTCGGTTGGCATCCGCCCAGGCACTGCGTTGCGGTTTTCGATAGGCGTCCGGCATCGCCGTCCAGACGTCGAAGTCCACCACGCGGGGTGGGTTCAGCAGGAACATCGCCTGTCCTCCTTTGCATATGCCCCTTTGGGGCTGTTCGGCCTTCGGCCCGGATCGCCGGCCCAGGTTGCCGTATTTGCTTATCTCGCGCGCCATCCGGCCCAGGAAGGCCGATCCGCTGCCGCTGCGGGCAGCGTGTTGGATGCGGATACCGATTCACGGCGCGATGCGCGCCGGCTATTCCTGCTTGATGCCCGAGGCGGATAGCACCTGCTCGGCGCGCTGCATTTCCTCGTCCACGAAACGCGCAAAATCCTGCGAGGAAGACCCGATGGGTTGCGCGCCGAGTTCTTCCAGCCTGCGGCGCACCTCCGGATCCTGCAGCACCGCCCGCATTTCCGTCTCCAGGCGGACGGCGACATCCTTCGGCGTGCCCGCCGGCGCGAACACGCCGTTCCATTCGTACACCGCGTAGTCGCGCACACCGGACTCCGCAACCGTGGGCACCTGCGGGAACCCGGCCACGCGTTCGCGGGCGCTCACCGCCAGCGCGCGCAGCTTGCCGCTTTTGACCAGCGGCGAAGAAGCAGCCATGTTGCTGAACATCATGTCGACCTGCCCGCCCATCAGGTCCGTCAGCGCGGGGGCGCCGCCCTTGTATGGGATATGAGTGAGCTGCAGCCCGTTGCCTTGCGCGTACAGCGCCGCGGCGATGTGCTGGGCGGTGCCCTGCCCGGGCGTGGCGAAGGTGATGTGTCCGGGCTTCTGGCGGGCCGCCGCCGTCAGGTCGGCGATCGTGCGGTACGGAGACTCGGTCCGCACGACCAGCAGATTGGGCGTCAGGCTCACCAGCGAGATGGGCAGGAAGTCGCGCTTGCTGTCATAACCGAGTGTTTTGTAAAGCACGGGGTTCACCGCGTGTGCGGTGGCGTCGTACAGCAAGGTATAGCCGTCGGCGGGCGCGCGCGCCACGGCGGCAGCGCCGATGGTGCCGCTGGCGCCGGGCCGGTTTTCCACGATCACCTGCTGGCCCAGGCGGGCGCTCAATTTGACGGCGACGATGCGCGACTGCGCATCCGCGGCGCCGCCGGCGGAGTAAGGCACGACCATTTTGATCGGATGGTCGGGATACTGCGCGCATGCGGCCGTGGCCGCGAACGCCAGGGCCGCGGCCAGAAAGGCACGGTAGAGTTTCATGTCGTCTCCTCCGGATAGGACCAGAGTGTTTTGTCAAACGGTGGCGATAGGGGTAACGGGCGATCCGACGGCGCCTGGCAGGCGCAGCGGGGGCGCGGTCAGCAGAAAACGGCTGCGTCCGTGCGCGCGAAGCCAGCGCGCCAGCGGCGTCAGCCACCACAACTCGCCCAGATGGATGCCGTTCTTGAACAGGCAGTGTTCGTGCAAAGGCAAACGCGGACCTCGCATCGGCTGACCTGCTTCGCCGAACTTCACCGGCTGGACCAGCTCCACGGCGGGATTGTCCGCAATCAGGCAGGCCAGCCGCGTATCGACAATCCACTGCAGCAGCCGCGAATCGTGGCCGTCCAGGCCGCTACCGGTGGCATGCAGATGCGCCACGTCGGGCTTGCCGCGCATGGATACCAAGGTGTCGCCGAAGCCGGTATGCAGACACACCATATCGCCCGGTTCCACCACGATGCCGTCGGCGTCGAGCATGCGCATCAGGGCGTCATAACCGACGGCCTGGCGTTTTCGTCCCAGGTGGTGCTCCAGGTCGATAAGCACTGCGCGACCCTGTACGCCATGTTCCGCAAGATTCTCGATACCCAGCGCGCCGGCGCGCGGGTCCGGAAAACGCGCCCAGTCCTCGCTGGCCCGCGGATCCTCCGCGGCCGCCCGCATATGCTCGCCCGCGCGAAAGCCGTTGTAGAACACCGCTTCCGCCACGCCGTCGCCGTCCGCATCGAAACGGCTACCCATGTGGGCCAGGCTGTCCCACTGGGTGGAATACTGCGTGTTCATCAAGAGAACGTCATCGCAAACCACATCCGTGAGCGCCGGGTCCTCGCTGGCATAAGACCAGCAATAGCCTTGCACGCCCGCGCTCTTGCCGTCGCGCAGCGTCGCATAGCGCCGCGGCGGCAGGCGCCGGGGGTTCAGGGCCATGCCGCCCGGCAGGTCCAGCGGCAGGGACAGGCAGAACGTCCGTCCTTCGCGCACCTCCGCCATCCCCTGCAGGACCTTGGCCCGATCGACCAGGTTCATGCGGCCGCGCTGGTCGTCATCGCCGAACTCGCCCCAGGAGCTGCCGGGCGGCGCGTGCTTCCATCGTTTCGCCATGTGTTTACTCCGCCATCACGGATGAACCGCGGCCTGCCGCAGCACCGCCAGGGCGTTCTCCGCGGCGGCCACGCCCATCTTGACGTACGCCTCGCGCGTAACGCCCCCGATGTGCGGGCTCAGGATGATGTTGGGCTGCGACTGGAACGGATGGCCGGCGCGCATCGGCTCCACGGCAAAACTGTCCAGTCCTGCCGCGCCCACCTGGCCGTCGCGCACGGCCTGCAGCAGCGCATCTTCGTCGATCAGTCCGCCACGCGCCGTGTTCACCACAATGACGCCGCGCCTGCATCGCGCCAGCGTGTCGCGATTCAACAGGCCCCGGTTGTCCGTGGTCAGCGGGCAATGCAGAGATATCGCGTCGGACTCGCGCCAGATCGCGTCCAGGTCCACGCTTTCGATGGTCTCCGGCAGCTCGCGCGCATAGGGGTCGAAACCGATAACGCGCATCTCCATGCTGGCCGCGATCCGGGCCATCCGGCGGCCGATGGCGCCCAGGCCGATCAGACCGAGCGTCTTGCCGGCGAGCTCGGCGCTCTTGTGCGTCGCCTTGTCCCAATGGCCGGCATGCATTCTTGCATCCAGCGCCACCACCGATTTGGCGCAGGCCAGCAGCAGCGCCATGGCCTGCTCGGCCACCGCCGCCGCATTGGCCCCGGCGGCCGCCACCACCGCGATGCCGCGCGCCTGCGCGGCCTGCTTGTCGATGGTATCCGTGCCGCTGCCATGCTTGGAGATCACTTTGAGAGACGGCGCGGCGTCCATGGCCGCCGCCCCTACCTTGCTGTAGCGCACGATGATGGCGACCGGATCGTGCGCGCGGCACAGCGCAACGATGTCTTCCTCGGCCGGGGTTTTGCCGGCGTACACGACGTCATAGTCGGCGAGCAGGGCCAGCGCCTGCGGCGCCAGGTCGGCGGCCGTCACAAGCACCGCCGGGCGGCCGCTGCGCGTATGGGCTGGCGCGTTCAAAGCGACTCCCCTTCTTTCAGGACGCCGGCCGTGCGCAGGGCCGACACGAGCCACTTTGCCGCGGTATCGCCGCTTTTGATGGCGGCAATGCGCGCTGCTTCGTCCTTGACCTTTTTCTCGGCGGCGGGCAGCAGGCCTTCGATCTTGTCGCGCTCGACGACGACCACGCCGTCGTTGTCCCCAATCACGAAGTCGCCGGGATGCACCGTTATGCCCCCGACCGTGATCGGATGGCCGATACGCCCGCCAATGTTTTTGGTCGGACCGTTGGGGTTGGTCCCGGCCGCGAACACCGGATAGTCCATTTCCATGATCTCAAGGCTGTCCCGCGCCGCGCCGTCAATGACGACGCCCGCCAGGCCCAGTTGTTTGCACGCCGTCATCATGATGGTGCCCATCAGCGCCGAACTGAGATCGCCTTTGCCGTCGATGATCAACACATCGCCAGGGCGCGCAAGCGAGATGGCCGCATGGATCATCAGGTTGTCGCCGGGGCGGACTTCCACGGTGAACGCGGGACCCGCCAGCTTCATCGAGGCATGCAACGGCCGGATGCGGCCGTGCATCGCGCCGCGGCGCCCGGCCACGTCGGCCAGGATGGCGGGCTGGAAACGTGCGGCCTGCGCGACGACCTGCGGAGACACGCGGGGAAAGTCCTTGACGATATCTGAGCTGCTCATGGTGTTCCTTGTTTGCGGAAAAACGTGCGGGGCGGCGCGATGGGCCGCCGTGACGCGCTTGGAAATACGCTGCGGGCCGCGGGCCATCCGCATCAATCGATGCGCGCGCCGGAAGCCTTGACGATCTCGCCCCAGCGGACGCGATCGTCATGGATCAGCTTCGCGAACGCTTCGGGGGTGCTGCTGCGGACCTCGGCGCCCTGCGCCTGGAAAAGCTTGCGGGTGGAGGGCGCGTCCAGGGCTGCGGTCAGCGCGTGGTTGAGCGTGCGCACCACGTCCGCCGGCAGGCCCGAGGGCCCCGCCAATCCGAACCACGTCACGGCATCGAAATCCTTGAAGCCGGATTCCGCGAAGGTCGGCACGTCAGGCAGGTCCTCGCTGCGCTTGAGCGAGGTAACTGCCAGCGCCCGCATCGCCCCATTGCGGATATGACCGATGAGCGTCGGCACGGAAGACATGTACATGTCGATCTGGCCGCCGATCAGGTCGGTAGCGCCCTGCGCCGCGCCCTTGTAGGGAACGTGGGTCAACCGGATACCGGCAGCCTTCTGGAACATCTCCGTCGCCAGGTGGGCCACCGTGCCGTTGCCCGACGTCGCGACGTCGATGGAGCCGGGTTTGGCCTTGGATGCCGCGACGACGTCGGCCAGCGTTTTGTACGGCGCGTTTGCCGCCACTGCCAGTACCAGCGGCGCCTCCGCCACCATGCCGATAGGCGTCAGGTCTTTTTCGGGGTCGTAGGGCAGTTTGGCGTAGAGGGTCGGGTTGATCGCCAGGTTGCTCGTCTGCCCGATCACCAGCGTGTAGCCGTCCGGCTTTGCCTTGGCCGCCTGGTCCACGCCCAGGTTCCCGCCCGCGCCCGGGCGGTTCTCGATGACGAACGTCCATCCATTCCTGGCCGCCATCTCGTTGGCCACCTGCCGGGCCAGCGCATCGGTCCCGCCACCGGGCGGAAACGGCACGATCAGGCGAATGGGCTTGTCGGGATAGGCGTGGGCCGCGGCGGCTTGCAGGGCGCAGACGCCGGCAAGGAGGGCGGCGAACGCATGGCGCAGGAATCGCATGACTGTCTCCGATGTTTTTTATGAGATGCGCATTGTGGGCAGGTGTTCCGCCTATTACAATGGCATTTCGTACAACGAGACATGTATCGCACAATGAAGCAATCGGCCGGAGAAAGCGGGGACGATACGGCGGGCGAAGAAGGCGTCGTAGCCGTCCGGCGCGCCATGCGGATCCTTGAGGCCTTTGGCGTGGAGGACGCGTATCTTTCGCTGGCGGAATTGAGCCGCCGCACCGGATGCCATCGGTCCACGGTGCTGCGCCTGGCGCGCACACTGGCGATGGACGATTACCTCGCGCAGCGGCCGGATGGCACGTGGCGGCTGGCCCGCGCGGCCGGCTGGCTGGGCGCCTGTTATCAGGCCACGTTCAATGTGGTCGAAGTCGTGCAGCCGGTGCTGCGCGAACTATCCGAGGTCACCGGCGAAAGCGCCACGTTCTATGTCCGCGAAGGCAATCAGCGGATCTGCGTTGCGCGGGTGGAAGGGCCCCGGTCCATACGCCATCATGTCCGGGTCGGCGCGGCGCTGCCGCTGAACCTGGGCAGCCCGGGACGCGTGCTGCTTGCCTTCTCCGGCGAACCCGACGAACCGTACGAGTCGATACGCCGCGCCGGCTACATGATCTCGCTGGGCGAGCGCGACGCAGAGGTATCGAGCATCTCCGCGCCCGTCTACGGAATCAATTGGAGCCTGGTCGGCGCGGTGTGTATTTCCGGCCCTTTATCGCGCCTGAACGAAGAAGTGCTGCTGGGGCACAAGGAACATATCCTGGCTGCCGCAAGCCGCCTGTCACGCGCGATGATCGGAATGCGGCAAGGGCAAGCGCGCTAGGGCCATGCGTGCATTTCCCCGCGCCATGCCGCAGCCGCTCGCAGCGGCTTATCCGGCCACCACAGTCTCGTAGGCAACGCCATCCCGCCCCGGATCCGCGCCGCCTTGCAACTGCCCATCGGCCATCCGTATCGCGTGCACCCACGCGATGGTGTAGCCAAAGGGATTGCGGATGACCTCATACCCCTGTCCCGCCAGCGCGCGCTCCACCGCGCGCGGAATGCGATTGCAGATATCGATCGCATTGCTGGTGGCCGAGAACCGCGGCAAGGACACGGCCGTCTGCATCGGGTGGCCGAAATCGATGACATTCAACAGGCTCTGCAGCACGCCCATGGCGATCTGCGTGCCGCCCGGCGCTCCCAGTACGATCTCCGGTTCGCCGTTGCGGAAAACGATGGTCGGACACGATGACGTGAACCGGCTTTTGCCCGGCGCGATGCTCCCTGCCCGCCCCGGACGAGGGTCGAAGACTCCCATGCAGCCATTGAACATGAACCCCAATCCGGGCGCGATAACGCCGGATGGCATGGCCAGCGAATGGGTCAGCGACACGCAATTGCCATCGCCGTCCACCACCGACAGATGCGTCGTATCGCGAGGAACGACTACGGCGCTATCGACGCGTTCGATCCGCACCTTTTCGCCCGCGCGGATGGCCGCGGCGGCCTGGCTCGCATAGTCCTTGGAAAGCAAGCGGTCCAGCGGGACATCGACGAACTTCGGATCGCCGATATAGCGATCCTTGTCGGCGGTCGCGCGCTTCATGGCTTCGCACACCACCCGGATGTATTCAGGACTGTTGTGTCCCAGACCGGCCAGATCGAAATGCTCCAGGATGTTGAGCATTTCGATAAGCATTGCGCCGCCGCCGGGCGGCTGGTTGGTGGTGATGCGCCGGTCCCGATACGTCCCGGACAGCGGCGCATTGCGCGCGGGCTGGTATGCGGCCAGGTCCTCGCGCGAGATCAGCGCGCCCTGGGCCGACAGAAACTCGAGCATCCGGTCCGCCAGGGCGCCGACATAAAACGCGTCCGCGCCTTCCGCCGCGATCATGCGCAGCGTTTCGGCGTAATCCGGATTGGTCAGCGGCGTTCCGATCGTCTTCGGGGAGCCGTCCGCACGGCAGTACAGGCGGCGGCCATCCTCGCACCACGCCAGGCGTTCGCGGTTGCTGGCGCGGCCCATGTGCGGCTCGTCGATCCAGAACGCATACATTGCCGGGCGCACGAAAAAACCGTCGCGAGCCCAGGCGATGGCCGGCTCCACCACATCGCGCCAGGGCAGCCGGCCGTGGGCCCGATGCATGGCTTCCAGTCCGCGCAGCGTGCCAGGCACCGCAATCGATTGCGGGCCGATGTCGTTCAGGCGGCCCTTGATACTGAAGCCGAAGCCGTCGCGCGCCTCGCCCTCCAGCAGGTGTGCCCACATATCGGGCTTTGCCGCGGCGGGCGCCGGGGCATGAAAGTCGATGTATTCATGAACGCCCTTGCCCGCCATGTAAACGGCGCCCGTGCCGAATCCCGCGATGCCGCACATCAAGGGGTCCACCACCGTCTGCGCCAGCGCGCAAGCCACGGCGGCATCGACGGCATTGCCGCCCGCCTGCAGGATCTCGATGCCCGACTCGGCCGCCTCCGGCTGCGGGCACACCACCATTGCTTTTCGGCTCATATCAGTTCGGGCTCAATTCCAGGTTGCCGATGGCATCGCGCCACTTGATTGTGTCGCGGGCGGTGTAGCGCATGAGCGCTTCCTGACCGGTCTTCAGGATCTGGGTCTGCATGGATTGGAATTTCGCCGCCGTGGCAGGGTCGTCCAGAAAGGCGTTGGTCGCGGCATGCAGCTTTTCCAGCACTTCGGGCGGCGTCCCGGTCTTGGCGGCGATGCCCGCCCAGCCGATATCGTCGAAACCGTCCATGCCGAGCTCCTTCGCCGTCGGCACGTCCGGCAGATCCGGATTGCGTTGCTTGGAAAGCAGCAGCAGGGGCACGAGCTTGCCGCTCTTGATCAAAGGCAGCGCCGTGCTCAGCGTCGGCGCCATGACGTCGGTGCTTCCCGACGCCGTCGCCACCACCCCATCCGTCTCGCCGCGGTAGGGAATATGCGACATGCGTATGCCGGTCTGCTTCTGCAGCAGCTCCACAACCAGGTGCGTGGAGTTGCCCCGGCCCGATGACGCGAAGTTCAAATGATCCGGCCGGGCCAACGCCGCCTTCTTCAGATCGTCGAACGACTTGAAACCCGTCGCGGGATTGGCGACCAGCACGAAAGGCACGACGCTGAGCGTCGCGACCCCGACGAAATCCTTGTCCGGGTCGTACGCCAACGGTTTGTAGACGAACTTGTTCAACACCATTTGCGATACGCCCGCCATGAAGAGCGTATAGCCGTCGGCGGGCTGGGCCAGCGTCGCCTGCGCGGCGATGATGCCGCCCGCGCCCGGCCGGTTTTCCACCACGATGGGCTGGCCGATGGTCCGTCCCACGTGTTCGGCCCAAGTCCGGGCGATCGTGTCCGTGCTGCCGCCCGCGCCCTGCGACACGATCAGCTTCAGCGGCCGCGCCGGCCAGTTGTCCGCATGCGCCAGCGTCGCCGTGGCCAAGGCCGCGGCGCCGATCAGGGCGCTGATCTTTGAATAAATCTTCATTCTTGAGTTCCCCTGCCTGGAAGTACCATCCAACTGTTCTATGCCGATCGGCAGGGGATTATTGGGAAATCGGCCGTGTGCTGGCTAGTGAAATCCGGACACGCTTGTATGAGGAAATATTCATGACTGAAGCTGCAGCGGTACGGAGCTGGATCCGCCGGCTCAAGATGCGGCACCTGGAAGGATTCCTGATTCTGAACAGCTCGCGCACGTTGTCCGAGGCCGCGGCCCGCATGCACATGACGCAATCCGCGGTCTCGCATTGGCTGACCGATCTGGAAGGCATCGCGGGCACCCGGCTCGTCGTGCGTGGCCGTCAGCTGCAGCTCACCGCCGCGGGCGAGGCCTTGCGCCGGCTCGCCATCCGGGTGTTGGGAGACCTGAACCGCACCCACGACGAATTCAGTTCCATACAGCAAGGCGCGTCGGCCAGGCTGCACATCGGCAGCGTCACCGCCGGCGTCGCTCACCTGGTGCCGGCCGCGATCTGCGCCTTTCAGATCCGCAACCCCAACGTCTCGATACGGATGTCCGAGGGCAAGCTGGACGACTTGCTGGAAGGCCTGGAAAAGCGCGAGCTGGACCTGATCGTCGGCTCCATCGACGCGCGCACGTACCGCCCGGACCTCGTTCACGAGATTCTGTTCGATGACGACGTGGCGGTGATTACAGGCCCTGGGCATCCGCTTGCCGGGCAATCCGGAATAACGTGGTCCGACCTGCTGGAATACGCGTGGATCATGCCGCCACCGAACACCTTGATGCGCATGCAGTTGGACGCCAAGCTATTGGAACAGGGAGGCGCGGGGCTGCGGCCCGCGGTGGAAACCGCATCGGTGATGACGGCCCTGATCGTCCTGCGCAGCACGGACTACGTCTCGGTGTGTTCGGGAACCATGGCGACGCGGCTGCAAGATCTTGGCGCCGTACAAAGGTTGCCGCTCAGCTTCAGCTTCGGGCCGGTGGGGACGGTCTGGCGCAAGGAAGATAGCCATTCGGCGCTGGTGGATTTCATACAGGCCATGCGCGATGAAGTTGGCTCCGGTCCCGACAACCACGCCAACGCTTAGCCCATGCTCACCGGCGCAGCTCAAGCCTGCAGATCCAGATTCGCAAACACGTCGGCCAGTGTCGGGACCGAACGCGCCGGCCATATGGCGCTCAAGTCGAAGCTGGGCAAGGCCTGACCGTCGCTGACCTCGCAGAAACGCACGCCGCGAAAATCCAGACTGCGTATCCAGCTTGGCAGCAGGGCCACGCCGCACCCGCCCGCCACGCAGGACAGCACGGTAAGCGTGCGGTTGGCTTCCTGGGACACCACGGGCGCGAGCCCGGACTTGCGCATCGCGTCCAGGATGCCGGCATAAAGCACTGGCAACTGGGTTTGCGGATACAGCACCAGACCGGCCTGCGCGATCTGGGCCAGCGAAACCGTGCCATCGGCCTGGACCTCGAATTCATCGGGCACGGCCGCCACCAGCCGGTCGCGCAACAACAGGCGTTCGCGCATCCGGCCCGCCACGGCAACCGGTGTATGCATCAGGCCAATATCGATTTCACCCTGGGCCAGCGCCTCGGCCTGCTCGGCATTGCTCATTTCCCGCAGCACGACCCTCACGCCCGGCGCCTGACGACGCAGCGCCCTCAAGGCGCGCGGCAGGGTATCGAACAAGGCCGATGACACCAGACCGACGGTCAATTGGCCTGCGCTGCCTGCCGCGATATCCCGCGCGCGCTTGGCTGCCGCATCGATGCGCGCCACGCTGACCCGTACGTCTTCAAGAATCGCCAGGGCAGCGGGCGTGGGATGCGCGCCCTGCCGGCCGCGCTCGAACAGGCGCACGCCAAGATCCTTCTCCATGCGCTGCAACGATTGCGACAAGGCCGGCTGCGCAATGCCCAGCCAATTGGCGGCGCGGCTGACACTGCCTTGATCTATCACCGCCAGAAAATGGCGCAGATGCCGGGTTTCCATATTGATCCGATATTGAAAAAACGGTTTTTCTCTATAGATCAATATATCCCGGCTGCCTAGAATCCCGCCCGATACAAATCAGAACGACGGAGACCCGGCTTGCCGCCCCGCATTCCCCTCGCCGTAGACACCCACGCCCATGTGTTCTTGCGCGGGCTGCCCATGCAAGACCGCCGGCGCTATACCCCGGACCACGATGCGACGCTGGACGACTATCTCGGCCATCTCGATCGGCATGGGCTCACGCACGGCGTGCTGGTGCAGCCAAGTTTTCTCGGCACCGACAATCGCTTTTTGCTGCAAGCGCTGGCTCAGGCCCGCGGCCGGCTGCGTGGTGTCGTCGTGATCGAGCCCGGCATAAGCCCGGAGGAACTTCGCCGCCTTCATCAAGCCGGCGTGCGCGGCATACGGTTGAATCTGTTTGGCCTGCCGACGCCCGAGCTCGCGGGCGCCGAATGGCAAAGCCTGCTGACAGCGTTGCGGGCCCTGGATTGGCATGTCGAAGTACACGCTCCCGCCGGTCGCCTGCGCGAATCCCTCGACGTGCTGATCCCAAGCGGCTGCCGGGTCGTTGTGGACCATTTCGGCCGCCCCGATGGCGTGGAGGACGCGGGCTTCCATTACTTGCTTCAGCAGGCCAGCTCCGGCCGCATCTGGGTCAAGCTCTCGGCCGCCTACCGGATCTGGCCGCAGGACGGCCGCGATGCCCAGGCTCGCCAGGCCGCCACCCGGCTGCTGGCTGCTTACGGGCCGGAGCGTCTGCTTTGGGGCAGCGACTGGCCGCACACCGAAAACCAGTATCACGCCGACTACGCGTCGGCCTGGCGCGGACTGGCCGCCTGGGTCGAAGACGACCGGGCGCGCCGCATCATTCTGGCCGACACGCCGTCGGCGTTATTTGGCATCGAGGAGACAAGCCATGACTAGATTGAACACGCTGGCGCGCCGCGCCATGGTTGCCGTCGGAGCCAGCCTGCTGGCCGCCGCGAGCGCCACGGCCGCCTATCCGGAACGCCCCATCACCATGATCGTCACCTACCCGCCCGGCGGCACGGTTGACGCCGTCGCCCGGCTGATCGCCCCCAAGCTGGCCGAGAAGCTGGGTCAACCCGTGGTCGTGGAAAACCGCGGCGGGGCCGGCGGCATGATCGGCGGCGCCGCGGCCGCCAAGGCCCAGCCCGACGGCTACACCCTGATGCTGGACGCCTCCAATCACGCGCAGAATCCGGCGCTGCACAGCAAAATGCAGTTCGACACGCTCAAGGATTTCGCGCCCGTTTCGCTGTTGTTGCGCGTGCCCAATGTGCTGGTCGTCACGCCCAGCTCGCCGTTGCGCACCGTCGCCGATTTGATCAAGGCCGGCAAGGCCAAGGATGGCCCGCCCGTCTATTTCGCCTCGGCCGGCCCCGGCTCGGCCCAGCACCTGGGCGGCGAACTGTTCAATCTGCTGGCTGGCACGCATCTCGTCCATGTGGCGTACAAAGGCGGCGGCCCCGCCATGATCGACGTAATGTCGGGCCAGGTGCCGGTAATGTTTGCCTCCATGGGCTCGTCGTGGACGCACGTCAAGAATGGCAAGCTGCGCGCCATCGCCGTGGGCGGGGACACCCGTTCGCTTGCAGCCCCTGATCTGCCCACCATCGCGGAGTCCGGCGTGCCGGGTTACCAGTCCTACGAATGGAATGCGGTCTTCGCGCCGGCGGGCACGCCCGCCCCCATCATTGAACAGGTCTCCAAGGCCCTGGCCGAGGTGCTGAAAGATCCCGGCGTGAAGACCGTGCTTGATGGCATTGGCGCCGAGCCGATCGGATCCACCCCAGCCGAACTCGAACAGTTCCGCCGGGCCGAAATCGCCAAGTGGCAGAAGGTGGCGCAGGAAGCGAATCTGAAGCTGGATTGAATCGACCGCATCGCGCCGGCATTGCCGGCACGTGCTTCACCAGCGCCTGCATTCCCAGCGCCTGCATTGCCAGCGCATGGGCCGCCATGTGGACCATGGCGGCAGACCTTTCCCGGCAACGCGTGACCGCGCGCAGCCTTATCCGGCCTTGATGAAGTCCACGAAGGCTTTCAGCGGCGCGGGCGTGAGGCGCCGGCCCGGGTAATACAGATACGGCCCGGGAAACCTGGGCCACCACGGCGACAGCACGGGCCGCAGCGCGCCGCTATCCAGGTGCGGCCGCAGCCAGTCCTCGAACAGATAAACGATGCCGGTCCCGGCGACCGCAGCGTCGACCATCAGGTCCACGGCGCCGCCGATGCGGACGATGATCGGTCCCGTTGGATCCACGCGCACCACCTCCCCGTCCCGCTCGAACTCCCATGCGGGCATCGCGCCGCTCGGAAAGCGGCCACGGATGCAGGCATGATGCACCAGTTCGCGCGGATGCCGCGGCACGCCATGGCGCTCCAGGTACTGTGGCGACGCAGCCGCCGCGAAGCGCTGGACGCGAGGCCCGATAGGCACCGCGATCATGTCCAGTTCCAAGCGCTCTTCATAACGGATGCCGGCGTCGCATCCTTCCGCCAGCAAGTCGACGAAGTTTTCCTCGGCGACCACGTCCAGCACGATGTCCGGATATGCGGCCAGGAATGCAGGCACGATCGCGGGCAGGACCAGCCGCGCCACGCTGACCGGCACATTCAGGCGCAGCGTGCCCGCGGGCCGGTCGCGGAAACTGTTCACCGAATCCAACGCGGCCTGCATCTCGGTCAAGGCAGGCGCCAACCGCGTCAGCAGACCCGTTCCGGCTTCCGTCGGCGCGACACTGCGGGTGGTTCGATTCAACAGCCTTACGCCCACCTGCGCCTCCAGGCGCCGCACGGCTTCACTCAGCCCCGATGCGCTGACGCCGCTCAAGCGCGCGGCATCGCGGAAACCGCCTGCGCGGGCCACCGCCACGAAGGCGTTCAAATCGTTCAGATCGACTTTCATGAGATTGTTCGCCTTTTCGCACAGCCCGTACGGATTGTATGGGCTTATCGCGGCGTGCCGGGGTGGCTATCTTGGTGCCTTATCCATCCTTCATAAGGAACGCACCATGTCGACAATCGATCAGGCTGGCACCTATGCCCTGGGCAGCCTCAACGTCAAACGCCTGGGGTACGGCGCCATGCAGCTGGCCGGACCCGGTGTTTTCGGGCCGCCCAAGGACAAGGCCGCGGCCCTGGCGGTCCTGCGCAAGGCCGTGGAGTCCGGGGTGAACCACATCGACACCAGCGATTTCTATGGGCCGCACATTACCAACCAATTGATCCGGGAGGCGCTGGCGCCCTATCCCGCGGATCTGGCCATCGTCACCAAAATCGGCGCGCGCCGCGGCGCGGATGGCTCGTGGTTACCCGCATTTTCCGCCTCGGATCTGACGCAGGCGGTGGAGGACAACTTGCGCAACCTGGGCCTGGACGTGCTGCATGCCGTCAATCTGCGCATCATGTTCGACGTGCACGGGCCGGCGGAAGGATCCATCGAGGCGCCGCTCAGCGCGCTCGCTGAACTGCAGCGCCGCGGCCTGGTGCGCCACATCGGCTTGAGCAACGTCACGCCGGCGCAGGTCGCCGAGGCGCGCGGTATCTGCGACATCGTTTGCGTGCAGAACCTGTACAACGTGGCGCACCGGAACGACGATGCGCTGATCGACGACCTCGCGCGTGCGGGCATCGCTTACGTGCCGTTCTTCCCGTTGGGCGGCTTCAGTAAGCTGCAATCGTCCATCCTGTCGGATGTCGCGCGAGAGCTGGACGCCACGCCTCTGCAAGTCGCCCTGGCCTGGCTGCTCAGGCGCTCGCCGAACATTTTGCTGATCCCCGGCACCTCTTCCGTTGCCCACTTGCAGGAGAACCTGGATGCCGCACGGCTTCGTCTGCCGGATGAAGCCATGCGGGCGCTGGATGGAGTCGCGGCGGCGACAGGTGGGGAATGAGCGCGCGCATTGCCCGTTGCCGTTTTCATCCGACTCGGGATTTCGGGTCATATAGGTCGACTGGCCGTTGCACCGTCGCTTGCACCGGGCTGCGTCACACTTGAGTGGCAACGTGCGCAGCGCCAGCGTCGGGCGCGAGAACGCGTCAACAACGCGGCCGATCCAAGGCTTGATGAGTTTCTGACTTGGTCTTGCGCCCATCTCACGACATTCGGTTTTGCCGCATGCGCTCATAAAGCCTCGCCTCGCGCCGCAACAAGGCAAGCTGGATAGTTCCCTGGAAAACGACCAATCCTGCCTGGGACACCCAGAGGGGAATGCTTGGGGGATTATCCATTGCCCACGGGAATGTACATGTCATAGCTGCACTCAGCGCACAAAGACCCCACCAGAGCCTTGTCGCTCGGATCCCCAGCAGATGTTCGTACTCGCCAGGGTTGCGGAATGACGGCTGTATATATGTAAGCAGAATGAAGAAAAGCGATGTACCGAGGAAAACCACAATGGAAGGCGCGACTACAAGCCACATGAAATAAGACCTTCCGAGCGGCGACAAGGGTATCGCGGCCAGCAATAGAACCAGCCCGGCATAGAAGCCCAGTCGCGCTCGATATACGGGAAATGCTCGCATGTGTCTACGCCTCTGGTCTAGCGTTAACTATCGCCATCCTGGGTTGAAGAGGACACCACATAAGTGCATCCCGTCGCCGCCAAAATGTTGATCAGCCCCTGCGCCGGTTTCCCGGCGGGAAGCCCAAGCAATGAACACCGGTTCCAAGCTCGCGCTCCGAGCCGCAGGAGCGCGAGCTTGCCGGAATCCAGATGGTCCTGAACCATGGCGACAGCATATGGGCCCCATCCAAAGCCAGCAGCCAGGAATGCATGCTTTGCCTCTAGATCGGCCAGCCGCGGAGAATCGGCATTATGGTTGTGAGGGGCAACAAATGGACGCTCGTTTCAGCTGAGAGCGCTTAACAGCGCATCTGCGGTAACGACGGTGCAATATTCGTTGTCCAAGTTGGCGAGCGACATGGCGTGAACATCTTCGGCGCTTCGCGGTGACCCATTCCAGTCTGTCTGAGCGAATGTGAAACACCCGTCAGCCACAAGCCACGTCTGGAAACCAAGGTTCCCGGCCATCCGGACGGTTGCCTCGACTGAATTGTTCGTGATGACTCCCGCCACGACCAATGTGTGAAAGTCATTGGCTCGAAGCCTTTTTTCCAGGTCGGTGCCGATGAACGCACTGTTCGTCTGCTTCGGAATGACCGATTCTCCAGTTATGGGCGCTGTCTCCGGCTTGAATTCATGTCCGGGCTGGCCCGGTCTGTAGTGAGACGTGGAGTCTGTGGAGTCATGCCGAACGTGCCAAACAGGCCACCCCTGGGTTCGCCAATGGGCGAGGAGTCGACTGACTTGCCGCTCGGCATCAGGGTTATTTCGCTCGCCCCAACCGGGATGGTCAATCGCCCACTGCAAGTCAATCAGCAGAAGTACTGCACCGTATGGAGCAAGTTGGGAACGCATGTGTACAGCCGGGAGATTTTTGAATCGATTCGGTGGCCGAGACGGGGCGGAAAAGCCGAGCGAAAGTGACTATACAGTATGGCAGTATGGCCACCACGGTCATCGTGCGACGTTCTCGGACGTGCCCAACATCCGTTGTGAGCAGCGCAATCGCCTCCGCGATGGATACCGGGGCGCAAGCCACTGCTTGACCGGCTAAACCCGAAGGCCGCAATTGACGGGAAGGGGGCTCTGGCCGATGTCCGGTTCCGACCCGGAGCAGCCCTTCACGTATAGCGCCGCAAGGGGCGGCTTTTGGGGCCAATCGGTCACCCGGTGGAAGTGGACGAAGTGCGGCACATTAGCCCGTACTTACAATCGTTAGAATAGCGACTCCATGCGAAAACGGGGCTTTCAACAGTATGATGCGTGCGCTTAGCAACGAAGGGGACATCCGCCGCGCGGCGGCACAACTGCGCGCCGAAATCGAGAGCCACTCATATCGAGAGCTAAAGGTGACTTGGGGTTTTCCCAACGGCGACCGCCAAACACTCGATAGCTGCATCTTGCGCGGAATAAGAAACGATATCTACGTCGGATTCGGTGTGCTACGACCTAATGTCGTCTCCCATATTTTCAAGCTCGTCGATCATGGGAGCGACCCAACGGATGCGTTCTACCCCAATGCCGAGGTGAATGTCTCCCTGTTGGGAAAACGAGGCGTTGCCGGCATGCTGGCAGCTGACGGCAGCGACACATGGTTATGCCACAGCGCGATGTTTAACGCATTTCGCACAAAAATTGCGCGCGAAAAGTCGCTAACTTTTTTCCGTGACTTCGTAGTTTCTGTCGTAGATGGTGAGCGGCAGCGTGAAGTTATTCCTGTAGTCGCACTTGGCTCATCGACCTTCGTCGCAGATATCGAAGCGTTCGTCTTGCGCGTCCTCGATCTCAAAGATCAGTTCAAAACGGGAGGCGAACTTACGGAGAAAGCCAAACGAGACGAAGACAAAGCCGCAGAAGCCCCGAAAAACGAAGACCCGTGGCGATGGAATGACGGCGACGAATTCGAAGGCATGAAGACCGCCGGCAATCGAGACGGCGTAACCTACGAATATCGCCATGGACCGCTTTGTAACCGGCTCAAGAGCGCGCTGGAGGACTGGATTAAGCTCAGGACCCGCCGGGAACCACTTATCGCTCGCCGCACAGTGAACATCGATAGCGCGATTGTCGGCCACGACATGCGGGCTCGGGTTATCTTTGAGGTAAAGACTTCTGGATCTCTCGGCGGGGAGTTGTACAAGGCGATCGGGCAGTTGCTGCACTACCGGCGCAAGCGTGGTACTCCGGATACTCATCTCGTGCTTACGCTGCCCGGGGAAGTGGATGGCACCGCAAACGACACGATAGATTTCTTCAACGAGCTAGGCATCTACGTGATCTACGAGACCGAGCCCGGCATCTTCAAAGCATCTGACGGGACCACCTTGGAAGCGCGCTTGGACGGATTGCTAGGATAGGTGCTGGGCCACTACGTTGAGAAAGGCGGACGTTTGAACGGCGGTCCAAGCGCGTCGTCGGCCAGCAGGTACTAGCCGCATGCCCTCCAATCCATTTTTGCATAGCGCGTGAGTCGCGGCGACACGGCAGGGCCGACAGCACGCGACCCGAAGCCGTCCATCGATTCCGCACTCCGAAGCAGAAGTTTGAATGGGCGCTGACCATTGGCTGATTGGCCGCGCCCCTCGCTAGTTGCTGCGCGCCCAAAGATGCAGTAACGTATACAAAGTTACTAAATATGTCTGCGGAACAAAAAAATGGCGACCAAGCGATCCCAGAACAAGTGTCGAAACTGCAAGTACACGTGGTATCCGAAGGGAAAGAACTTGTCGCTCAAGTGTCCGGGGTGTGGAGGAACGGATGTTGGATATGCGGGCATGGGGCTATTCGGACAACTGGGTCTTGGCGCACTAGTGATCGGTGGATTTGTAATTTTCTCGGGCGGAGAGAAATCAGTTTCATCCCCGAGTCGGGATGCAAAGACACCGTCAGGGCTCGCGACCCCAACGCGGCCGACGCCGACCAGCCCGATGACACCGCTCGCACCTTCGAACCGCGAGGTTCAGCGCGCGCCCGATCTGACATTGGGGCCGGTCGAGTACCACAATCCGGCCGCGGGCGTTGTCGTACAGCCGCATATCACGATGTCTCAAGTCCCGCCTGCCACATCGAGTTCCACCGGCAGTGCGATCCGGATTTATTCCGCAGAAGAGATCACAGCAATGGAGCAAGCCAAGGGATACCAAGGCAACGACTCGATCGTGCGACGCCGTCTCGGCTTGCCTTCCCGCGAGACCGGCCAGCTCATTCCTTAAGCGTAGGCATAGAAGACTCGAACGCCTGCGACCCATATTGGCCCCGTGTGACGTCGTAGTAATCGATCTGTCGGCCGGTAAACCCTGACGCGGCTGTGGCTACCCTTGCCTGAGAACGTTTTCGCGCAGCGCCGTTTCGCTATTGGCTTATGTCCGTTCCTGGCCGGAAGCGAACTATCACTGATGCCTGCTTCCGAGCCGCAGCGGAAACTCGCAGCGGGTCATTCGTTACAATCATTAATGGTCAATCAAGGGGGTGGGAATGGCTGCAATGCGTAAGAAGATAGGCGGGGCGAAGAAAACTGTCGCTGGCTCGGCCAAGAAGGTCGGATCTAAGACGACTGCACCGAAGAAGTCCGAACGAGTCTACTTCAAGCAGTCGGAATTTCCGCTGGCCACATTGCAGCATGCACAAAAAATTGCTTCTGCATTGGTAGACAACTTCGCAGGAGACTCTGCGCCGCCGCCTGACGTAGCGCTCGCCCTCGGAATCAGCCCGACGAGTAGTGCGTGGCAAACGTTGACTGGCGCGTCCATCGCATACGGCCTTTCTGAAGGCGGAATTAACGCTAATGTAATCAAACTAACCGCGCTCGGACGTCGGCTTGTCGCGCCAGAGGCCGAGGGCGAGGACATCGTCGCGCGCCGCGAAGCCATATTGCAGCCTCGCCTACTTCGCGAGTTCTTTGAAAAATATCGGCGCGCGAAGCTTCCGAACGATGTCATAGCGGGAAATGTGTTGAAGTCGCTAGGGTTACCGGCTGACCGCACGGCTAATGCGCTGGAGATCATCAAGGCGAATGGCGCATACGCTGGGATCATCAAATCAACTCCCACCGGCCCCTTTGTTAGCTTGGATTCCCCTAGTGTTCCCGTCGCAGCGGCGACTGCCGACGTTCAAGACAACGACGTAGCAGATCCCGCCAACCTCGATGAGGGCCTGCGCTCCATCGCTGAACGAGTTGCACAGCCTGTCACTACCGTTATTGCATCTGCTGCCCCTATTAGGGAGATGGACTCGAAGGCAAACCGCGTTTTCATTACGCACGGCAAACAGCGCGCGATCGTTGGCCAGATCAAAGAACTTCTCCTCTTCGGTAATTTCGAACCCATCGTCTCGATTGAGCGCGAATCAACCGCAATAGCGGTGCCGGAGAAGGTGTTCGAGGACATGCGTTCGTGTGGCGCAGGGGTGCTTCATGTCGGCGCTGAGGGGCACTATCTCGACAAAGATGGCAACCAGCATGCGAAGCTGAACGACAACGTGCTTATCGAGATTGGCGCCGCAATGGCGCTATACGGCAAGAGGATGGTCCTCCTGGTCGAGAAGGGGGTGAACTTGCCCTCGAACCTTCAGGGGCTGTATCGATGCGAGTACGAGGGCGACAAGCTCGACTACGAGTCGACCATGAAGCTTTTGAAGACCTTTAGCCAATTCCGCTAGCAAGGACTGCGATGGACCCCGCCTGAACCTTGTCGACCGCCTACACAGGGTGCGATCCAGGGTCCATTGCTGGCAGCTCGATCAATCGCTTGAGCCGACATTGATCTGAGCCGCCGCAAACTGTCAGTCGTGGGTGGGCGCTTGTGGCCACGAGCCGTCATTGTCGAAAGCCCGAGGACGCCCCGCAACGGACGGCGATCTGCGTCGCACTTTCTGAAACGCTCGTGATGGCACCCAGATTCATCAGCCTAGTAGATGGTCAACTCATAGAGTGATGCAACATAGCCGCTGGGAAAAGGTTTTGTGCCCACACGTGCAAAACCAAGCGACTCGTAGTAGTTGCATAGACTGGTATTTGTCACTTCGCAATCGAGCCTTAGACGTTGACGATCATTGGCGCGCACGACATCGGCACACCAGTTGATGGCGTATACGCCAAGCCCAAGACCACGAAAGCCGTCTCTTATGGAAAGCCCATGGACATATCCGGCGTTTGGAGCTTGCGGTCCCCAGTGCTCATCGTCTTGCCACGACAACGACAGCATACCGGCTGGCATTCCGTTCTGTTCGATGACGTGTAAGCCACCTTGCTCCAATGCCTGCCGTGCCGCCTCTAGCGTCCACTCGTTCCCGCCCCAGGCCAAATCTTTCCGACTCAACTTGTAGGCCGTCGCGTCATTCCTGATGGTAGTCAGGATAGACAAATCATTTTCCGTGGCACTACGGACGGCTCTCTTGAAGAGCGGATAAGCGGGGGAGTTGGGGTTGCCGATACTCATTGAGTTCGCCCTTTCGTCGACAAGGTCCAGTGGGCCCCGGCCTACGGGCCGGCCAGGCGGGATTTTCGTAGATCCACCTTCCGTGGTCGAGTAGCAGCTTCGGCCGGCAAGCGACCGCTCGCCGGCCGGGATGCATCAAACCTCTCTTTGTTCAGCCATCTCAAGAGTGTCGTCGACGTCGATGCCAAGGTAGCGAACTGTGCTTCTAGCTTCGTATGCCCGAGCAGCAGCTTAAGGGCCCGGTGATCCCATCTTGAGCCACGGCGTTGTCCTCATTTAGTCTCCACCATTTTTTGGTGGGCACCATGGCGAAGACAGAATTAGCGCCGCTGCGTAAGCGCCGGTCTTACCCGAAGACGTTGAAGGCGCATCGTGGCGCAGTGCAATCATCCTGGGGCATCGATTGCCAGCGTCGCGCTGTCGCACGGCGTGAACGCGAATCTGGTGCATAAATGGATCCGACTCGCCAGCCGTGCGCCCGCGGGCACGGCCGCGTTTGTGCCTGTGGTCGCGCCGGCGTTGCCGGCACCGGGCCGGCATATTGAAATCCGGCTGTCGCGCGGCCCGGTACAAGCGACGGTGCAATGGCCAGTCAGCGAGGCCGGCGCCTGCGTGGCGTGGCTGCGGGAGTGGCTACGGTGATCCGGGTCGATGCGATCTGGCTGGCGACCGAGCCACTGGACATGCGCGCTGGCACCGAGACGGCGCTGGCGCGGGTGGTGGCGGTGTTCGGTATTGCACCCCCGCACCACGCCTATTGTTTCGCGAACCGGCGCGCCAACCGCATGAAGGTGCTGGTGCACGACGGGATCGGCGTGTGGCTGGCCGCGCGCCGGCTCAATGGCGGCAAGTTCACGTGGGCCGAGGCGACCCGCGGTCCGCATATGGCGCTGGACACCGAACAATGGCAGGCGCTGGTGCTGGGCCTACCTTGGCAGCACGTCGGCGCCGCAGGTGCGATCTCGGTGCTGTAGCGTCCGGCAATCCGGCAAGACGCCAATACCGCCACCGCGAGCGCTGCGGCATACTGGCGGCCATGAGTACCGCATCTTTGGACCACCTGGACGCGCAGCAACTGCGCGCATTGGCCGAACGCCTGATGGGCGAGGTGGCCACGCGTGACGCCCAGATCGCGGCGCACGACGCGGTGATCGCCGAGCGCGACCGCGTGCTGCTCTTCAAACAGACGCACATCGATCACCTCACGCAGGAACTGGCGCTGTACAAGCGGTGACGCTACGGCAAGCGCAGCGAGCAACTGAACCCGGCGCAGGCAAGCCTGTTGGAAGAGACGATGGATGCCGACATGGCGGCCATCGAAGACGAAGTGAACGCGCTGCGCGAGACGATCGGGCCCAAGCCTGCGCAGCCGCAGGTGCCGCGACGCATGAAGCTGCCAGCCGAACTGCCGCGCACCGACATCCATCACGAACCGGCATCCACGACTTGCGCCTGCGGCTGCGGCCTGAAGCGCATCGGTGAGGACGTCAGCGAGAAACTGGATTACCTGCCCGGCGCCTTTACGGTCCAGCGGCATATCCGCGGCAAATGGGTCTGCGACAAGTGCGAGACGCTCATCCAGGCGCCCGTGCCGGCTCAGGTCATTGACAAAGGCATTGCGACGGCGGGGCTGCTCGCGCAAGTGCTGGTGGCGAAGTTCGCCGATCACCTGCCGCTGTATCGCTAGGAAAGCATCTTTGCACGCGCCGGCCTGGCGCTGCCGCGCTCGACGCTGGGCGAATGGGTTGGTGTGTGCGGGCTGCGGTTGCAGCCCTTGGTCGATGCGCTGAAGGCCGAAGTCCTGGACAAAGCCGTGTTGCATGCGGACGAGACGCCGGTACAGATGCTCAAACCCGGGGCGGGTAAGGCGCATAAGGCTTATCTGTGGGCGTACACGCCGACCTCTTATGACAGCCTGCGCGCAGTGGTCTATGACTTCACGCCCAGCCGCGCCGGTGGGCACTGCCGCACGTTCCTCGACGACTGGCGCGGCAAGCTGGTGACTGACGATTATGTGGGCTACAAGGCCGGGTTCGCGGCCGGCATCACGGAACTGGGCTGTATGGCACACGCCCGGCGCAAGTTCCATGACCTGCATGCGAAAACGACGGGCACGCCCCGATCGACAACAATTGGGTCGAGAACCAGATCCGTCCCTGGGCGGTCGGGCGTGCAAACTGGTTGTTCGCTGGGTCGCTGCGCGGTGGGCAGCGTGCAGCCGGCCATCATGAGCCTGATTCAGTCGGCACGCCTGAACGGCCACGACCCGTATGCCTACTTAAAAGACGTGCTCACGCGGCTGCCGACGCACAAGAACCATCGGATCGCCGAACTGCTGCCGCATCGGTGGACACCGGCTACCTGATTAACCGTCGTCAAGGCGTGATTACCGGCCGCTTACGTTGATTTTCGTGTTTGACGAGCGAATCTAGAACGCCGGATTTAATGAAGCACTCGATCTCAGGAGTCGAGAATCTGGTGCGGGAGCGGAGAAAGAAGGCAGCCCAAACGCGCGCTTACTACACGAACGTAGTAAGGAAATTTGAACAGTCAGTGTGTTGAGTGATGTGGGTCAACGGCAAACCAAGGGAAAGGACGCTGGCATCGTCTTCCAAGTCGTCAAGTTGCCGATTCAGTAGGAGATGGTCTATCCAATAGCCATCGGTCGCCAGTACCCACGGGCCGGCATCGTTCCAATCCAGCCATGTCACTTCCGGTATATCGAAGCGCTGCGCGCGTAGGCGGCGCGTTAGAATGTGGCGAGCATCCATGACGGCATGCTCCCTACTGAAGCACTCCCCCAAAGCATTCGCGGCGGTATGGACAGGGGTAAGCCAGCGCCCTTCGTTCGTCGCAGTTATTTGTCCGACACGGCAGTCGCCGCAATTGATGGCCCACGCACTACAAGCGGCCCTATTCAGGGCCAGGACAGCATATGCGGCTGTTTCAAGGACGTAGACTCCATTGTGAAGCTCTTTATGAGCTAACCGCATGGCTGCGATAAAGTCGTTGGGGGCAAGTGAGTCAAGCTGATGCGCAATCGTTATAACTTTGGCCACCCAATGGTTCGCGTAGGCACCCCCGTGGGAGCCGCTTACCGTGCCGTCAACAATTATGGCGACGACCTTATCTGTGCTGACGTACACCCCGCCCGCGTCTCGATTCTCGGGCCGGCCCCGTCCTCGTCTAGTTCGCCACTCGTTTATGCCAAGGTTTGGGATCTGCCACATCAAGCACCCAGTGCCACAATTGAATCGATCACGCCATATAAGTACTTTTCTTGTTCGACGTTTCCACGAGCGCAGCTCTGGATTGCGTGATCCATACTGGGATGCTCCAGCAAGCGGCGTAAGGCACTGGACACGTAGTTCCTCAAATCCGCTGGCGCTTGCGCCATTTCGTTAACCAACGCTTCGCGCCCATCGCACAAATTGAGAATGTCCTCAACGTCCTGGCTGCCCAATGGGTCATTGTTGCCGCGACCGCTGTAGGCCTCCAACTTGGTGGCAACGAAGTATGGTGGCGTTACGAGCCGGATCACTATGTCGTCGCCGATGGCATAGGGCTCCGCCGTCGACAGCGCTTGCGAATACCAGCGATTGGAGAATCCGAGCAATCGAGCATCGTCTGGCATGAAATCAACGCGCAGCTCGCCGAGTTGCAATGCGCAAATAGGAGCATCGCCGGATAGTATGTCCTTGAAACCTTTAGAGCGCAGTTGGTTCTGCACTTCTGCCCACTCGGCGTAGCCTACGACATGGATAATGAGATCGACATCCTTGGTATGGCGCACCTGCTCGCGAGAAAAATCGTCCGTGATCAACAGGCCGGTCGTGCAGCCACCCACAAACGCCACTTTGCCTAGAAGTTCCGGTCCCAATGCTCCGGCCACATGCCGAATCATGCGTTTATGTACCTCGGCCTCAGACACGCGGTGGCTCCAACATACGGTTTAGAACATCGATTGCGATACTTCTCTCGCGGGCTTGCCCAATTCGAATCGCATCCGTGAGGGCCAACAGACTGTAAAGCATGGAGTCCTTCTTTACGGCCAACGGCACAGTTTTATATATAGGCTCCAACGCCTGCCCTTTTGTCTTGCCGCGAGGATCCGGCCAGACTAGTGGCATCTCACCACCAGACAACACTGTCTCGGCCAACACAGGCGCCGCCCAGGCGGTGGCAATGCCACGAGTCAACGGCCCAATGGAAGCCGGAAACACGTATCTCAAGCCATATACGAGGAATTCCGCCAACGCTGTCGTGTTGGCTTTGGGCAGACCAGTCAAGCGGTCGGGCTTGGCCAAGCCGCTTTTATAGCAACGAGCGAGCGAGAGGCTCACCTGGGACTTGCTGATTCCAGTCATCTCCGCTAACGGTCGTATGCCGTACTGAGCCGCGCTCGAGTGCTCATGTGTCGCCAATGGACGTAGATGCAGGTGGTCCAGATCCTCCAACCCGCTGGCGGCAACCTCCAACGTCGGCGCAGTCTCCTCGGTTTCCCAATCTTGCCAGCGGCTGTCCAAATATTTGTCGCCGGTGCGATCGCTTTTGGACAAGCTCACCAACTTCAGGAGCAGCAAAACGTCTTGACTTTTCATTTTCGTTCGCGGTCGGCTGTCCCCGTTCCTAGGACAAGGGACAACTGTGCCGAACGCCAGCATAAATGTCAAGATCATCGCCGCAGACCGCCCCACGTACCGGAATTCCGAGAACACGGGGCAACATCGCGCCAATCCTCCCCCAGACTTGTAACAGCCCCACCCCTCCCCCTTGAACCCCGCCCAACCGCCCCTATAATTAGCACTCACCGCCGGCGAGTGCTAACACCCCTCCCCCGGGCGGTTCTGTGAGACAACCCTCTACCGTATCGAACTACAGGAGTTCTTCATGGCCCTGCGTCCTCTGAATGATCGCGTGATCATCAAGCGTCTGGACAACGAGCGCAAAACCGCCTCGGGCATCGTCATCCCCGACAGCGCGGCCGAAAAACCCGACCAGGGCGAAGTGATCGCTGTCGGTCCCGGCAAGCGCACGGAAGACGGCAAGGTTCTGCCCGTTGACCTGAAGGCTGGCGACAAGGTGCTCTTCGGTAAATACTCCGGCCAGACCGTGAAGGTCGATGGCGAAGAGCTGCTCGTCATCCGCGAGGAAGAAATCCTCGCCGTGATCCAGTAATTCCCCGACACCGTACCGAATTCCAGTAAGGAACTACTATGGCTGCCAAGCAAGTCCTGTTCAGCGATGACGCCCGCGTGCGTATCGTCCGCGGCGTGAACGTCCTCGCCAACGCTGTGAAAACCACCCTCGGCCCCAAGGGCCGCAACGTCGTGCTCGAGCGCTCCTTCGGCGCCCCGACCGTGACCAAGGACGGCGTGTCCGTCGCCAAGGAAATCGAACTGAAGGACAAGTTCGAGAACATCGGCGCGCAACTGGTCAAGGACGTTGCCTCCAAGACCTCCGACAACGCCGGTGACGGCACCACGACCGCGACCGTGCTGGCCCAGGCCATCGTTCAGGAAGGCCTGAAGTACGTTGCCGCCGGCTTCAACCCCATCGACCTGAAGCGCGGTATTGACAAGGCTGTCGCCGCTGCCGTGGAAGAGCTGAAGAAGCTGAGCAAGCCGGTCACGACCAGCAAGGAAATCGCCCAGGTGGGCTCGATCTCGGCCAACAGCGACCAGTCGATCGGCCAGATCATCGCCGACGCGATGGACAAGGTCGGCAAGGAAGGCGTCATCACCGTCGAAGACGGCAAGTCGCTGGAAAACGAGCTGGACGTGGTCGAAGGCATGCAGTTCGACCGCGGCTACCTGTCGCCCTACTTCATCAACAACCCCGACAAGCAAGTCGCCGCGCTGGACGATCCCTTCGTCCTGATCTACGACAAGAAGATCAGCAACATCCGCGACCTGCTGCCCGTGCTGGAGCAAGTCGCCAAGTCGAGCCGTCCGCTGCTGATCATCGCTGAAGACGTCGAAGGCGAAGCGCTGGCCACCCTGGTGGTGAACAACATCCGTGGCATCCTGAAGACCACCGCCGTCAAGGCGCCCGGCTTCGGCGATCGCCGCAAGGCCATGCTGGAAGACATCGCCATCCTGACGGGCGGCGTGGTCATCTCCGAAGAAACCGGCATGTCGCTGGAAAAGGCCACCCTGCAGGACCTGGGCCAGGCCAAGCGCATCGAAGTGGGCAAGGAAAACACCACCATCATCGACGGCGCCGGCGACACCAAGTCGATCGAAGCCCGCGTCAAGCAAATCCGCGTCCAGATCGAGGAAGCCACCTCGGACTACGACCGTGAGAAGCTGCAAGAGCGCGTGGCCAAGCTGGCCGGCGGCGTGGCGGTGATCCGTGTGGGCGCCGCGACCGAAGTCGAAATGAAGGAAAAGAAGGCCCGCGTCGAAGACGCCCTGCACGCCACGCGTGCGGCGGTGGAAGAAGGCGTGGTGGCCGGTGGCGGCGTGGCCCTGCTGCGCGCCAAGCAAGCCATCGCCGACCTGAAGGGCGACACGCCCGACCAGAACGCCGGTATCAAGCTGATCCTGCGCGCCGTCGAAGAGCCGCTGCGCACGATCGTGTCGAACGCCGGTGAAGAGTCGAGCGTGGTGGTCAACGCCGTGCTGAGCGGCAAGGGCAACTACGGCTACAACGCCGCGACCGGCGAGTACGCCGACCTGGTTGAGCAAGGCGTGCTGGATCCGACCAAGGTTACCCGCACCGCCCTGCAGAACGCCGCGTCCGTCGCCAGCCTGCTGCTGACGGCCGAGGCCGCCGTGGTCGAGCTGGTCGAAGAGAAGCCCGCTGCGCCGGCCGGCATGCCTGGCGGCATGGGCGGCATGGGCGGCATGGACTTCTAAGAAGTATTGCCGTACGAAGCCCCGGGGTGACCGGGGCCCGACTGCAAACGGCCCCGGGGGAGACCCCGGGGCTTTTTTATTGTTGCCTCGGCGCGGAGGCTACTGTCGCAACTCGGAGTGCGGGGAGCTCAAGCAGGCATACGGATCGTGTCCGTTTCCCCATGCCACGGTGCTTGAACAACCAGCGATCGATAGATGGTCTCGGGCGAAATATACGTAGCCTCTCCGCCCGGAGATTGACGTTTCAGCCAAGGGATGCCCCAGGCTGATTGCACTCCGTCGGGAAACTTCGCTGGCCGTTTATGATTTTTTCAAAAGAATCGAAATGCCGATGTCCATGTAGCACTTCAACCAGCTGTTGTTCAGCTCGCGGAAAGAGTAATAGTCCTGGCCATCGGCGGGATCCATATAGGTGTAATCCGGCCGCTGCATAACATAATGGAGGCCCAGCATTTTCATAACGCCCATGATCTTCAGCAGCCTTTCAGCGTGGCTCAAGGGCGGCGGTTCCCTGTGAAAGACCGAAACTCCCGACTGCTCGCAAAGCGACTCGCACTGGGGATAACGCATGGACACCAATTTGGTGGGGTAGGTGGATGCCATGTAGATCTGGGCGTCCAATCCTATCAGGCGGGCCGCCAACACAAGGTTATGCGGAAGTGAATAGCCGCCTTTATTCAGATCCATTCCGACTGGGCGTGCCCCAAGACTGGATCCACTGGTGAGATAGTAAAGGGCAGATTCGCAGAAATTGTCGGCCTGCAATTCTTGCCCTTGCATCGCCGTGCCGGGAATTGTCGGGAGGTGGCGAATACCCAACTCTTTCGCGGCGCAGAGCAAGGCGGCTGCACCGCACGATTTGTCGTAGAACTGCTTTTTACGGATGCTCATAGCTCTTCTCTGGCCGCTATTTTGAAACCGGTACGTGATCAGGCATCGCCGGACGAACGGTATCCCGTTGCAAGCACGCCGTGTACGGCGGACGCGGCTTTCACTGAGGGATGAATAGGCCAGGCGATTCTGCAGTATTTTTTTGTTCGCCAGAATAAGAACTTTCTGGCCAGTAGCGGGCCCGTACGCAACGCGTAGCCAGCTCCAGCCATCGGCAAGCGGTATCCGGCACGGTAGCGACAGTTGTGGCCGGCGGGCATCCAAGGGCGAGGCCGCAAACGTACTGGACCTGTCTGCATGGCGCATCAGGAAACGCATCCTCTGCTGTTTCTGGCGCGCCGATCTTTCAACCGCTGCAAGCAGTGGCAAGACCGGCAATGGCTGACGGCGGCGTCCCGGGGCAAAATGGCCAGCGCACCGGCCGGCGTGCCGGACGCATTGGAACGATGGATGCCCAACTGTTAAGGTCTGGACTGGACGCGCCCGTTTCCGCGCCGCCGGCAGGAACATACCTTGCTGCCCCCGGTGCCGCATCGCGGATGAGGCACGTCGCAAAGTTGTCAACGCTTGAAGATGGCGAGTCCGCATATGTCCTATCTTTCCCGTCTCCGCGCCCAGCCGTCCACACTGTGGCGGCTGCTGGTCGCATCGGCCAAACAGTGGTCCGACCACCGCGCCTCGAGCAAGGGCGCCGCGCTCGCGCTGTACGCGATCTTCTCCCTGGCGCCCATGCTGATATTGGTCATCGCCGTGGCAGGCGCCTTTTTCGGCGAACAGGCGGTGCGTTCCGAACTGGTGGGCCAATTGCGCAACCTGATGGGCGACCGCGGGGCGGAAGTCATCCAGATCGTGCTCGCCAGCGCGCATGAGTCCGGCAGCGGCGTCATCGCGACCGTGATCTCCGTCTGCGTTCTGATATTCAGCGCGACCACCGCCTTCGCCGAGCTGAAGGAAAGCCTGGACGAACTGTGGGAAGTTCGCGGCAAGGCAAGCAGCGGCGTGCACAAGCTGGTCCGCAGCCGGCTGCTTTCCTTCGGTTTGGTGCTGGTGCTGGCCCTGTTCCTGCTGGTTTCGCTGACGGTGAACGCCGCCTTGTCGGCGGCGCATGAGTACTACGGCGCGCTATGGGCCAATTCCGTTTTCGCCATGGCGGCCGAGGTCCTGTCGGGCGTGTTTTCCTTCGCGGTGGTGGCCGCGCTATTCGCAGTGATCTACAAGCTGCTGCCAAACGCCGTCATTCCGTGGCGTCACGTCATGCCGGGCGCCATCGTCACCGCCGCGCTGTTCCTGCTGGGCAAATGGGGCATCGGGCTGTATCTCGGGCACGGGGCGGTGGCGTCCGCCTATGGCGCCGCGGGCTCGGTCGTGGCGCTGCTGCTGTGGATCTACTATTCCGCGCAGATCTTCTTCTTCGGCGCGGTGTTCACGCGCCAGTATGCCTTGTACCTGAGCCGCGAAGGCCAGTACGCGACCGTGCCGCGGTCCTGATCGCCTCGCCATTGCATGTCGATATCCACCACCCTTTCCCGGCTGCACGACCCGCTGCGACGCATGGCGCTGTCGCTGCAGCATCTTGCGTCGCCGTACCAGCGCTACCGCCATGCGCAGGGGCTGCACGCGATCCGGGTCGCACTCGCGATGCTGACCACCATTCTGATCACCAGCGGGCTCGATGTGCCGCACGGCGATTGGGCGTCGGTGTCCATGCTCGTGGTGATCGGCGGCATTCAGCACCATGGCAATATCCGCAAGAAAGCCGTGGAGCGCGGGCTCGGCACCATGCTGGGGGCAGCCGCCGGATTGCTGCTGATCGTGGTGCACGACCTGTTCGGGGCGCCCGCCGCCACCTACGCGCTGCTTTCGCTGATGGCGGGCATCTGCGGCTATTACGCGATCGGACGGGGCGGCTATATCGCGCTGCTTACCGCCATCACGCTGATCATCGTCGCCGGCCATGGCGACAATTCGATCGAAACCGGCATGTGGCGCACGCTGAACGTGTTCATCGGCATCGTCGTGGCGTTGGTGTTTTCCTTTGCGCTGCCCCTGCTGGCGAGCTTTTCCTGGCGCTACGGCATGGCGCTGAACCTGCGCCGGGCGGGCGCGCTGATCGACCGCCTGCTGTCGGGCGAAACGCTCACGGCGGAAGCACGCGATGCGGCCTTCGCGGACCTGACGCGCCGTTCCATCAGCCTGCGCAATCTGATGCCTTCGGTCGCCAAGGAAATGCAGGTGCCGCTGGGCATGCTGGAAGCCATCCAGACGCAGCACCGATCTTTCCTTGCGACGTTGGAGCTGATCTCGAATGTGCCGCTGGGATCGGCGGATGGCTCGCATCAGGCGGTGCTTCAGGCATTCCGGCGCGAGGGCCGCACCATGCGCGCCATGCTGCTGACCATGGCGCGTGCGCTGCGCGCGGGAAACACGAGGAAGCTCCAGTCCTATGCGGCGGGCGACCTGTTGCCGCAATCCTTGCCGGACGCCGGCGCGCCGCCCTTGCCGGAGGCGCTTCAAGGCCCGTATTGGCTGATGCGGCAGGCGATGGGACAGGTCGATCGCCTTCGCGGGCTGCTGATGGCGCTGCGGCAGCGCCAAGTCTGACCCGCGAAAGCCGGCGCAGATGCCGCCGCCGCGCGGCGACCCGCAGCGAGCCGTTCAGGCGCCCGCGCCGCGCACCGCGGGCAAGGGCACGCGCAGTTGCCGGCTCCAGCTTTCCATTTCCGCCCACAGTCCGGGCTCGATCGGAATCCCTTCTTTGTCCCGCAGTGCGGCGGATGCTTGCTCCGGATCGCCCGGCATGCGGGGCTGCCCGGGCTGGGCGGCCAGCTCCCGCGCCATCTGCTCGACCGTCGCGGCCAGGGTCTGCCCCCCCGGGAAGCGGCGCGGATCGACGACGATGAAGAAGGCCCCCAGCCTGCGCGGGAGCTCGAGCTTTTCGTACATGGGCGAGATGTGCGGCCCGAAAGGGTTGCCGTTCAGCGGGCCGCACAGCAATTCGATCATCAACGCCAGCGCATAGCCCTTGTGGCCGTACTCCGGCCCGCCCAGCGGGCGCAGCGCCCGCGCCGCCTGGGCGTCCATCGCGTCCCGGCCCTCGGCGTCCAAGGCCACGCCCGCGGGCAGCGGCCGCCCCTCCCGCCGGGCGTTCATCACCCGGTTCCAGGGGATCGACGTGGTGGCCATGTCCAGGCACACCGGCTCGCGACCCTCGCGGGGAAAGGCGATGGAGATGGGGTTGGTGCCCAGGAACGGCACGTGGCCGCCGTAAGGCGCCGCGATGGAATCCGAATGCGTGAAGGCCAGCCCCACCATGCCGGCCCGGGCAGCCTCGCGGGTATAGAGGCCGATCGCGCCGCAGTGCGACGAGTCGGATACGCCGACCGCCGCCACGCCCGATTCGGCCGCGATCTCCATGGCGGCGCGATTGGCGCGATGCGCCACGACGATTCCCAGTCCCTGGCCGCCGCGCACGTGCGCCGTCGCCACGCCGGTGCGCTCGACAACGATCGACGGCCGCGCGAGTATCGACCCATGCGCGAGCCGGTTCAAATAATGCGGCAGCCGCGCGATGCCGTGCGAATCGATGCCCCACAGGCTGGTCTGCGCCAGGCTGTGCGCCAACAGACGCGCGTCATCCTCGGGCACATCATGAGCACGCAGGCAGGCGGCGCCCCACTGGGCCAGCGCGTCGGCGTGGCAATGGCGCAGGGTCTGGCCGGCAGCAGGCTTTTCCATTCGGTGTCCTCCTTACCAGTTCCACAACGTCCCGTCATGCGCGAGCCGGTTCACCGGCAGGTAGGCGCGCTTGTAGGGGAACTTCGCCGCCAGGGTCTCGTCGATCTCCACCCCGTGTCCGGGCACGTCGCCGGGCACCATCATGCCGTCTTCGAAGCGGTAGGCATGGGGAAAGACGGCGTCCGTTTCCTCGGTGTGCCGCATGTATTCCTGCACGCCGAAATTCGGCGCCCAGATATCGAAATGCAGCGCGGCGCCCATGCATACCGGCGATAGATCCGTGGCGCCGTGGCAGCCCGTGCGCACCTGGTACATCGCCGCCAGGTCGGCGATGCGCCGCAGATGCGTGATGCCGCCCGCATGCACGACCGTCGCCCGTATGTAATCGATCAGCTGGTTCTGGATCAGGTCCTTGCAGTCCCACAGCGTGTTGAAGATTTCGCCCACCGCCAGCGGCGTGACGGTGTGCTGGCGTATCAGGCGGAAGGCGTCCTGGTTCTCGGCCGGGGTGGGGTCTTCGATCCAGAACAGGCGGTACGGCTCCAGCGATTTGCCCAGGCGCGCCGCTTCGATGGGCGTCAGCCGGTGGTGCACGTCGTGCAGCAGATGGACGTCCCAACCCACGGCCTCGCGCACGCGCGCGAACAGGCGCGGGGTATGGTCCAGGTATTTCTCGGTGGACCAGTCATGCTCGGACGGAAGCGACGCGTCGGCCGGTTCGTAGAACATGCGCCCCCGCCCCACGCCATACACGGACTGCAGGCCCGGCACGCCGCTTTGCGCACGGATCGCGCGATAGCCCATTTCCCGATAGCGCAGGACTTCGTCGACGGTTTCGTCGATATCGCGCCCGTTGGCGTGGCCGTAGACCATCACGCCAGTGCGGCTCTTGCCGCCCAGCAGCTGGTACAGCGGCAATCCGGCGGCCTTGGCCTTGATGTCCCACAAGGCCGTATCGACCGCGGCTATCGCGGTCATTGTCACCGGACCGCGCCGCCAGTACGCGCCGCGGTACAGGAACTGCCAGATGTCCTCGATCTGATGCGCGTCCCGGCCGATCAGGCACGGCAGCACGTGATCGTTCAAATAGCTCGCCACAGCCAGTTCGCGGCCGTTCAGCGTGGCGTCGCCCAGGCCGGTCAGGCCCTGGTCGGTTTCGATTTTCAGCGTGACGAAGTTGCGTCCGGGACTGCAGACAATGACGCGCGCGTTGGTGATTTTTATGGGAGTCATGGATCAGGGCCTGTTCAAGTCGCGGGTTACTGTCGGCGCTCGGAATAGCCTTGCGCCAGCCGGCCCGCCTACATCACCGCCCCCAGCTGCCAGGGCACGAACTCGTTCTGGCCGTAGCCGTGCGCCTCGCTTTTGGTGGTGCGGCCCGACGCCGTGTCGAGCATCAGCTGGAAGATGCGCTCGCCCATTTCCTGCACGGTCGCGCCGCCTTCCACGATGGCGCCGCAGTCGATGTCGATGTCGTCTTCCTGCCGCTGCCACAGCGCGGTATTGGTGGACAGCTTCAGCGAGGGCGCCGGCGCACAGCCATAGGCCGAGCCCCGGCCGGTGGTGAAACAGATCAGGTTCGCGCCGCCTGCCACCTGCCCGGTGGCCGATACCGGGTCATATCCCGGCGTGTCCATGAAGACCAGCCCCTTCGCCGTGACCGGCTCGGCGTACTCGTAGACATCGACCAGATTGGTAGTGCCGCTTTTCGCGATGGCGCCCAGCGACTTCTCCAGGATCGTGGTCAGCCCGCCCGCTTTGTTGCCGGCGGAAGGGTTGTTGTCCATTTCCGCATCGTTGCGGCGGCAATAGTCTTCCCACCAGCGCAGGCGCGCCAGCAGCTTGTCGGCCACTTCGGGGGACACCGCGCGCCGCGTCAGCAGGTGCTCGCCGCCGTAGATCTCCGGCGTTTCGGAAAGGATGGCGGTGCCGCCATGGCGCACCAGCAGGTCCACCGCGGCGCCCAGCGCCGGGTTGGCGCTGATGCCGGAATAGCCGTCCGAGCCGCCGCATTGCAGGCCGACCGTTATGTGACTCGCCGGCACCGGCGTGCGTTGCACGCGGTTGGCTTCTTCCAGCATCCATTCCACCAGCTCGATGCCGCGCGCCACGGTTTTGCGCGTGCCGCCGGTGTCCTGGATATTGAAGGTCTGCAGCTGCCGGCCTTCGTGCAGGCCCTCCTGCTCCATGAGGCCGCCGATCTGGTTGGTCTCGCAGCCCAGGCCGACCACCATCAGGCCGGCGAAGTTGACGTGGCGGGCGTAGCCGCCCAGCGTCCGGCGCAGCACCTTGAGAGGCTCGCCGTCGCTTGCCGTCGCACAGCCTGCGCCATGGGTCAGCGCCACCACGCCATCGACATTGGGGTAGGCCGCCAGCGCCTGCGGATGAACGTCGCGGCGGAAATGGTCTGCGATGGCGCGCGCCACGGTGGCCGAACAATTCACCGACGTCAGGATGCCGATGTAGTTGCGCGTGGCGACCCGGCCATCGGGACGGACGATACCCTGGAAGGTCGCGGGTTCGGCGACGTAGTCGGTCGGATGTGCGTCCCGGCCCACCGCATAATCGCGCTGGAATTCGCTGAACTCCAGGTTGTGGCTGTGCACATGCTGCCCCGCGGCGATGTCCTGCCGGGCGATGCCGATGATCTGGTTGTAGCGCCGCACCGGCGAACCCGCCGCGATGTCGCGCACGGCGATCTTGTGTCCCGGCGGTATCAGCCCCATCACCGTGACGTTTTCCGATGGCAGGCGGGTGCCGCCCAGGAGCTGGCGCCGGGCGATGACGACGTTGTCGGCGGGGTGGATCCGGATGACGGGATTATCGATGGCGCTCATGGCTCGCATTTCGCTTCAATGCCGCCGCAAGGCGCGGCGGCGGGAGGGGAAACGGCTCAGCCGTCGATCAATTCGGGATTCCAGGCGTGGACGCGTTGGCGCTGCTCACCCAGGCCTTCGATGCCCAGGCGCATTTCGTCGCCGTCCTTCAGATATACGGGCGGCTTCATGCCCAGCCCCACGCCCGGCGGGGTGCCGGTGCTGATCAGGTCGCCCGGATACAGCGTCATGAACCGGCTGACATAGCTGACCACCTGCGCCACGTTGAAGATCATGGTGCGCGTGTTGCCGTTCTGCATGCGTTTGCCATTGACCTCCAGCCACATGCCGAGGTTCTGGACATCGGGCACTTCATCGGCCGTGACCAGCCAGGGACCGACCGGGCCGAACGTATCGCACCCCTTGCCCTTGTCCCAGGTGCCGCCGCGCTCGATCTGGTATTCGCGCTCGGACACGTCGTTGACGACGCAGTACCCGGCCACGTGCTTGAGGGCGTCCGCCTCGGACACATAGCGGGCCGTCGCGCCGATGACCACACCAAGCTCGACCTCCCAGTCGGTCTTGACGGAATCCTGCGGCAGCACGACCGGGTCGTTGCACCCGACCACGCAGCTCGTGGTCTTCATGAAAATCACCGGCTCGGCGGGAATCGGCAGACCGGACTCAGCCGCGTGGTCCGCATAGTTCAGGCCGATGCAGATGAACTTGCCCATGCCGCGCCACGGCGGCGCGATGCGGCCAGGTTCGGACACCAGCGGAAGACTGGACGGGTCGACCTTGGCCAGCGGCGCCAGGCCCTGCGGCGTCAACAAGTCCGCGGTGATGTCCGGGACCACGCCGGACAGGTCTCGCACCTTGCCATCGCGATCCAGCATGGCGGGCTTTTCGGCGCCTTTGGCGCCATAGCGCATGAGTTTCATCGTGCTTCCTTCTGCGTTGATGGATAAGGATTCAGTTGGACCAGCCGCCGTCGATCACCTGCACCGTGCCCGTGGTAAAGGCCGATTCATCGCTGGCCAGATACACCGCCAGCGCCGCGATTTCCTCGGGACGGCCCAGGCGGCCCATGGGTTGCCGCGCCACGAAGGACGCTTCGACTTCCTGCGGCGTCAACCCGGTCTGCCGGGCCTGCGCCGCGATGCGGTCGCGCAACGACGGCGACTCTACCGTACCCGGGCAGATGGCGTTGCAACGCACGCCCTTGCCGACGAAGTCGATGGCCACCGATTTGGTCAGGCCGACCACGGCGGCCTTGGTGGTGCTGTAAACGAAGCGGTTCGGCACCGCCTTGACGCTGCCCGCCACCGAGGCCATGTTGATGATGGAACCGCGGCCCCTGGCCGCCATCCCGGGCAGGAAGCCCTGGATCAGCCGCATCATGGCGCGCACGTTCAGGTCCACGGCGAAGGTGAGCTCGTCTTCGGTGCTCTCCAGGATGGTGCCTGCGTGGACATAGCCCGCGCCGTTGAACAGCACGTCCACCGCGCCGGCTGCCTTGACGGCGTCCCGTACCGCGGCCGCATCGGTGATATCGAGTTCGCACACCGTGCAGTGCGGCAGTTCGGCCAGGGCGCTCAGTCCGGTCGGATTGATGTCCGCGGCAATGACGCGGGCGCCTTCGCGCAGGAAGGCCTCCGCCGTCGCCCTGCCGATGCCCTGCCCCGCCGCCGTGACGAAAGCCGATTTACCTGCCAATCGCTGACCCATGTCGTTCCGTCTCCTCTTTCGAAATGCCGGTCATCCTCAATTGCCCATGCCCAGCGCGCGCGGCAGCCACAGCGTGATCTCGGGCACGTAGGTAATGGCGATCAGGGCCAGGAACAGCGGCGCCAGCCATGGCAGGATCGCCACGGTTGTGCGTTCGACCGAAAGCTTGGCCACACGCGCCAGCACGAACAGCACCATGCCCAGGGGCGGGTGCAGCAGGCCGATCATCAGGTTCAACGTCATGATCAAACCGAAATGGATCGGGTCGATCCCCAGCTTGAGCACGATGGGCAGCAGGATCGGCACCAGGATGGTGATGGCGGCGATCGTGTCGATGAAGCAGCCGACGATCAGGATCAGCACGTTGGCCAGCATCAGGAAGACCCATTTGTTGTGGGTCACGCTCAGGATGGCGTCGGTCAGTGCCTGCGCCGCCTGCGTCGTCGTCAACAGCCAGGCGAACACCGAGGCCGCCGTCACGATGAAGAGCACCGACGCCGTGGTTTCGATGGTGTCGAAGGTCGCCTTGGCGAGCGTGCGCAGCGTCATGGTGCGGTAGCGCACCAGCCCCAGGAACAGTGCCCACATCACGGCGGCCACCGCGGCCTCGGTGGGCGTGAACCAGCCCAGCGTCATGCCGCCGATCAGGATAACCGGCGCCATCAGCGCCATGACCGCCGAGAAATTGAAGCGCCAGTCCAGCACCAGCAGCACGGCAAAGGCAATGATGGCGGCCCAGTTGGTGGACACGCCCGCCTGCGTCATCACCCAGATCGAGAACGGGAAGGCCAGCACGATGACGACCTCCAGCGTCGCCTCGCCCAGGCGCCGCAGGTCGAAGCCGACGTCGCCGCCCCAGTTGTTCTTGCGCGCGTAATACGCCACCGTGAACATCATCAGCAGCGTGAGCACCGCGCCGGGGATGACGCCGGCCAGGAACAGCGAGCCGATCGACACGTTCGCCATCATGCCGTAGATCACGAACGGCAGCGACGGCGGGATGATGGGCCCCAGCGTGGCCGACGCCGCCGTGACGCCCACCGCGAATTCGGTGTTGTAGCCATGATCCTTCATGGCCTTGATTTCGATGGTGCCCAGGCCGGCGGCGTCGGCGATGGCGGTGCCGGACATGCCCGCGAAGACGACCGAACCGACGATGTTCACATGCCCCAGTCCGCCGCGCATCCAGCCCACCAGCGCGACGGCGAAGTTATAGATGCGGCCGGTGATGCCGGCCACGTTCATCAAATTCCCCGCCAGGATGAAGAACGGCACCGCCAGCAAGGGAAACGACTCCACGCCGGCGATCATGCGCTGCGCGACCACGACGTCCGGCACGTCGCCGGATACGAGCAGGTAAAGCAGCGACGCGCCGGCCATCGAAACGGCGACCGGCACGCCGACGATCATCATCAACAGGAAAGAACAGATCAGAATCCACATGCCACGCCCCTTATGCGCCAGCTACTGTTTTCTTGCTTCAATCCGCTTTGTCGTAGGCTTCGGGGCGCTCCAGGTTGGAGTAGCCTTGCCGCCAGTTCGTCATCGTGACCTGCAGCGAACGCCCGAACATCAGCACGAATCCGAACAGGGCCAGCCAGTAGACATAGGCCTTGTTCCATTCGATGGTGGTCATCGGTTCGTCGCCGACCAGCTGGATGTAGCGCCAGACCAGCCATGCCACGTAGCCGAAGAACACGGTGCGCGCGATGTCGATGACCGTGGAAAAGAGCCGGCCCACGGGCCGCGGCAGGTAGCGGTACAGCAGGTCGACCTGGATGTGGCGGCACAGCCGCACGCACATGGCGGCGCCGATAAAGACCACGCCGATCAGGCTGTATGTGGCTAGCTCCTCCGTCCAGGCGAAGGAGTCGTTCAACACGTAGCGCGTGAAGAACTGCAGAAACACCAGCAGGGCCATCACCCAGAACAGGGCCAGGCAGATCCAGTCCTCGAAGGTATGACCGGACAGGTCCACCTCCTGGTGATCGGCCTCTTCGAAACTGGAGACGATGGACTCCACGGACGACGCATGCTGCGCCGTCCGGGGTTCCGATACGCCTGCCTCGCGCACATGTGCATCGGTCGCCATGAAAACTCCTCCGTCACTGCACCGCCTGGATCTTTTCCCAGTCGGATTTCTCGTAGCCGTATTGCTTGAACGGCACCTTTTCGAGCACGGTCTTGCGGAAGTCCGCCACGTCGACCGTGTCCACGGTCAGGCCCTTCTTCTTGAATTCCTCGACCAGCTGCTGCTCGCGCGCGATGATCTCCTTGGAGGCGCGCTCGGCGGCTTCCTGCGAGACCTCGGCGAATATCTTCCGGTCCTCCGGCGACAGCTTCTTCCAGAGCTGGCCCGAAATGATGGTGTTCAGGTGATCGACGATGTGGGCCGTCAGCGCGATGTACTTCTGCACCTCGTAGAACTTCTTGGCCTCGATGGTGGTCAGCGGGTTCTCCTGCGCCTCCACCGTGCCGTTCTGCAGCGCCAGGTAGACCTCGGCGAATGCGATCGGCGACGTGTTGGCGCCGCAGGCGCGCGGCATCGCCAGATAGGCCGGCACGTCGGGCACTCGCATCTTCAGCCCCTGCATGTCCGAGCACTTCTGCACGCGCCGGTTCGACGTGGTCTGCCGGGTGCCGTAATAGGTGGTGGCGACGATATGGTTGCCGCTCTTCTTCTCGTAGCCTTCGGCCAGCTCGCGGTAGATGGCGCTCTTGGTGTAGGCCAGCAGGTGCTGCGGATCGCGGAAGGTGTACGGGTAGTAGGTGACGCCGATGCGCGGGAAGCTCTTCGCCGCGAAACTGGAGCCGGAGATGATCATGTCCACCGTGCCCAGGGTCAGTCCCTGGTTGATGTCGTTTTCCTTGCCCAGCTGCGAGGCGGGATAGACATCGATGTGGTAGCGCCCGTTGGTTCGCTTTTCGATTTCCTGCGCCGCCCAGACGGACTGCGTATGGAAAGGCTCCGACGTCTCGTAGACGTGCGCCCATTTCAGCTTGGTCTGCGCCGTCGCGCCCGCCGAAACGGCGAACGCCAGGGCGGCGAACAGCATTTTGACTGCCTGGCCTTGCTTCATGTGTGTCTCCTCTCTCTTCTGTCAGGACGTCGATGCGCTCTCCGGCGCCGTCCGTGGGACTTCAATCACATACGAGTTGCACCTTGGTACTGCGGGATCGGTCGGCCGCCAGCTCGAAGGCCGCCGCGGCCTGATCCAGCGGGAGTTGCGCGCTCATGAGGGGACGGACGTCCACCTTGCGCGTACGGAGATAGGTCACGGCCCAGTCGAACTCGGGGCCGGCGCGGAATGCGCCCACATAGTCGAGCTCGCGCGCCATGATGGCGTTGGCGGGAAAGTGCAGGCCTTCGCCGGGCAGCGTGCCAACCTGCACGATGCGCCCGCCCCGCCGCGTCGCCGTCAGGCAGGTGGCGAGCGCCGCGGGGCTGCCGGCGGCTTCGATGGCGATATCGGCCGCGTCGGCCAGTTCGCCGGCGCCGGCACGATCGGACCGCACGGTCTCGTCCGCGCCCACCGTGCGGGCCATCTCCAGCGGACGGTCTGCGATATCGCAGACGATGATGCGCGCCGCGCCCGCCAGCCGTGCGGCCAGCACGGTCATGCAGCCGATGGTGCCGCCGCCGGTGACCAGCACGGTCCTGCCCATCATTTCACCGGCGCGGCGCACGCCATGCAGGCCGATGGACAAGGGCTCCGCGCAGGCCAGTTCGCCGAGCGAAATGTCTTCGTCCACCGGCGTCAGCTGCCGCTCACCCATGACGAAGCGTTCGCGGAACATCCCCTGCACGTGCGGATAGACGCTGGCGCTGCCCAGAAAACGCATATTGCTGCACAGATTGTCGCGGCCGGCCCGGCAGTAATCGCAGCGGCCGCAGGGATGCGAGGGATTGATGGCCACCTTCATGCCGGGCGACACTCGCGTGACCGCATCGCCCACGCGCAGGACGACGCCGGACGCCTCGTGTCCCGGGATCAGCGGTTCCCGGATGACAAAAGCGCCGACGCGGCCGTGCAGGAAGTAATGCAGGTCCGAGCCGCAGATGCCCGCGGCGCCCAGCCGCACTTCCACGTCGTGCGGCCCGAGGGCAGCGGGAAGATCCGGCTCCAGGCGCAGATCGCGGGCGCCATGTATCTTGCAGGCAAGGCTCACTGCAGCACCCTCCTGTCGCCGCGCGGCGGCGACCAATTGGCGGTCAGGCGGTCGTGCGATTTCGCCAGATGCTCACGCATGGCGGCGCGCGCCCCGTTCGAGTCACCGGCCTGGATCGCGTCCACCACGCGTTCATGCTCCGCAATGGCGGCCGCCCAGCTGTCGGCGTTTTCAAAATAATTGCCCAATTGCACCGCAAGCGGATTGTGGCGCTCGTCATAGAGCTCCCCCACCAGCCGCAAAAGCACCGAATTGTCGGAAGCCTGCGCGATGCGGACGTGAAACAGCCGGTCGCCCCGCGCCGGGATATTGCCGGACGCCGCTTCCTCGCGCATCACGTCCAGCGCTTCGCGCAAGCCAACCACGTCACGGGCCCGCATCGTTTGCGCCGCCTGCGCCGCCAGTTCGCCTTCGATCAGCTGCCGGGCCAGGATGGTGTCCAGCGGACTCTCCGCGATCACGCTCCCCTGCCCGTCCTCGCCGCGCGCCCGTACATAGATGCCCGAGCCCATGCGGACTTCGACCAGCCCTTCCACTTCCAGGGCAATCAGCGCTTCGCGCACCGACGGCCGCGACACCCCCATCTTCAGCGCCAGGTCCCGCTCCGGCGGCAGGCGCGTGCCCACGGGGAACTCCCCGCTTTCGATCAGGGCGCGCAACTGATCGGCGATCTGCCGATACAGGCGGCGTGGTTCGATGGCTTGAAAAGGCATTCGGATGCGGTCAAGTGGCCTTACCAGTTGACCGCATACTGCGCGCGATACCCGCCATGAAACAATTAGGGTTTCTGCTTATCATTGCGGCGGGCCAGGGCGCAGCCCTCACCGCCGCCCCGCCCGCGCCCGCGCTATCGCCTATCATCGCCGTCCCAGTCAGCCAGCCTATCCGCCATGACGCCTACACCGCAGCATTCGCCCTACAAAAGCACCGGCGGCGTGCGCCGCATTTTCAATGCGTTGCGCTACTCCATGCAGGGCCTGCGTGCCGCCATCCGCTACGAGGCAGCCTTCCGTCAGGAGCTGGTCCTGGCCATCCTGCTGATTCCGGCGGCCTTCTGGCTGGGCCGTTCGGTGCTGGAAGTCTTCATCTTGATCATGTCGGTCGTGCTGGTGCTGGTGGCCGAGCTTCTGAATTCCGCTGTCGAAGCGCTGGCCGATGCGCTGTCGGTGGAAATGCACCCGTTGCTCGGGCGGGCCAAGGACCTGGGCAGCGCCGCGGTGCTCCTGTTGCTGATATTCACCGTGGCGGTCTGGGTGGCCGTGGCGATCGGCCGTTTCCTGCTCTAACGCCGTATACTTCGCGCATGTCCGCGCGCTCCTCATCCACACCGGCCCATCGCGTCGTCATCGTGGGTGGCGGCGCCGGCGGATTGGAGCTGGCGGCGCGCCTCGGCCGCGCGCACGGACCCGCCCACGTCACCCTGGTCGACGAGCGCCCCTTCCACATCTGGAAACCCTCGCTGCACGAAGCCGCGGCCGGCACGCTGGACATCCACCAGGAAGGGCTGTCCTATCTGATGCTGGCGCATCTGTGCCATTTTTCCTTTGTGCTGGGCCGGATGCAGCGGGTGGACCGCGCCAACCGCATGGTCGGCGTGCAGCCCGTTGTGGACGCCTCCGGCAAGGCCATCATCCCCGAACGCGCCCTGCCCTACGACACGCTGGTGCTCGCGGTGGGCAGCGTCGCCAATTTCTACAACACGCCCGGCGCAGCGGAACACGCCATCACCCTGGATTCGACCGACAACGCGGAGGAGTTCCGGCTGACGCTGCTCAAGGCGATGGTGCAGGTGGACCAGGCCAAGGTTCACGACCCCACCGCGCGATTGAACATTGTGATCGTCGGCGGCGGCGCCACCGGCGTGGAACTGGCCGTGGAGCTGCACGAGGCCAGCCACGTAGTTGGCGCCTACGGCTTGCCCAGTTTCCAGCCGGAGCGTGACCTGACCATCACGCTGATCGAAGGCGCCTCCCGCATCCTGGCGCCGTTGCCGGAGCGCCTGTCCCGGGCCGCGGCGCAGCGGCTGGCGGAACTCGGCATCAAGGTTCATACCGGCCGACGCGTCGCCGAAGTCACCGCGAACAGCGTCAAAACGGACGACGGCGCGGTATTCGATGCGCATCTCTGCCTTTGGGCGGCGGGCATACAGGGCCCGCCCATCCTGCGCGGGCTGCAGTTGCCCATGAACCGCATCGGGCAGCTGGAAGTCAACGATCGCCTGGAAACCCAGGATCCCCGCATTCTTGCCTTCGGCGATTGCGCCGCTGCGCCATGGACCGGGCACGGCACCGTGCCGGCACGGGCCCAGGCCGCGCACCAGCAGGCCGCGTATCTGGCTCGCAAAATCGGCGCGCGCATCCGCCAGCAGCCCGAGCCGGCTACGGGCTATGTCTACAAGGACTACGGGTCGCTGGTGTCGCTGGGCCAGGGCGCCGGCGTCGGCAGCCTGATGGGCAAGCTGGCCGGCCGCGGGCTTTTCGTTAGCGGTACACTGGCGCGCTTCATGTATATGAGCCTGCACCTGATGCACCACCGTGCCCTGCTGGGACTGTGGCGCACCGCATGTCTGGCATTGGGCCGCGTCCTGCTGCGGCGGACAAGGCCGCGCGTAAAGCTGCACTAGATGAGCCCACCCCCGAAGTGAGCCCACCCCCGAAGCGCTGGCGCGCTTCCCCCTCAAGGGGGCGCGCCTGCGGACCGGCGGAGCCGGATCCGCGGCGCCCCGATGGGGCGTGGTGGGAGCCCACCCCCGAAGCGCTGGCGCGCCTCCCCCTCAAGGGGGCGCGCCTGCGGACCGGCGGAGCCGGATCCCCGGCGCCCCGATGGGGCGTGCTTCTAGGGAGCGGTGGGGGTGCCCACCCCCGAAGCGCTGGCGCGCTGCGCACCTTAAGGGGCGAGGCGGCGGCCCGGCGGAGTCCGATCCGCGCGGTCGGGATCGGTGGTGTGATGCGGAAGGGGGCTGCGTAATGGATTACGGACAATGAATTTCAAGGAAAAACTCGATCGCGCGTGGCAGGTTTCCGGCTCGCTGCTGACAGTGGGCCTGGACCCGGACGTCAACCGCCTGCCGCGCGAGCTGGCGGGCCAGCCGGACGCCATCTTGCGTTTCTGCCGCGATATCGTCGATGCGACGGCGCCCTTCGCCTGCAGCTTCAAGCCCCAGATTGCCTATTTCGCGGCCAACCGCGCGGAAGATCAATTGGAAGCGCTGTGCGCGCACATCCGCGAGCGGCACCCCGGTCTGCCCATCGTCCTGGACGCCAAGCGGGGCGACATCGGCTCCACCGCCGAGCAATACGCCCGCGAGGCGTTCGAACGCTACCGGGCCGATTGCGTCACAGTGAGTCCGTATATGGGACTGGATTCGGTGGAGCCGTACCTGCGCTGGCGCGACCGCGGGGTCTTCGTGCTTTGCCGCACGTCCAACCCCGGCGGGTCCGATCTGCAATTCCTGAAAACGGAAGGCGGCGATCCGCTTTACCTGCACGTCGCCGGGCTGGTGGCGGACAAGTGGAACGCTCACGGCCAGTGCGGCCTGGTAGTCGGCGCGACCTACCCGGCCGAACTCGCCGCGGTCCGCGCACGGGTGGGCGACGACGTCCCGCTGCTGGTGCCCGGCATCGGCGCGCAAGGCGGCGATGTGAACGCTACGGTGAACAATGCACGCAACGCGCAAGGCACGGGAATCCTGATAAATTCGTCGCGCGCAATTCTTTACGCATCGAACGGCGACGACTGGCGAGAAGCCGCCGCGCAGGCCGCGAAGCGTCTGCGCGACGAGATCAACGCCGTGAGAGCGTGATACGGTCCCACCCCCGCAGCGCTACCGCGCTTCCCCCTCTAGGGGGCGACGCGGCGACCGGCAAAGCCGGATCCCCGCGGCGGTCCACCCCCGCAGCGCTACCGCGCTTCCTCCTCGAGGGCACTGGCTTCGATTACCGCTTCAGGCGAGTGTGGGGGCCGGCTGTTCCAATTTTGCGCCGATGGTTTCAAGCAGGCCCAGGAGTGCGAAGGCCACGGCGTGTTCGCGCACCTGGGTGCGGTCGCCCTGGAAGACCTGGGTCGCCGCGCGGGTCGTGATGCCGTCGCCGGCGCGGATCGCGAAACCGAAACAAACCATGCCGACCGGCTTGCCGGGCGTGCCGCCTTCCGGGCCTGCGATGCCCGTAGTCGATACCGCCACGCGCGCGGTGGTGGATGCCAGCAGGACGCCGCTGGCCATTTCCTGGGCCACGGGTTCGCTGACCGCGCCGTACAGATTGAGCGTATCGGGAGACACCTGCAGGTCCACGGCCTTCGCTTCGTTGCTGTAGGTGACAAAGCCGCGGTCAAACCAACCGCTCGAGCCCGCGATGGCGGTGACCGCCCCGGCCACCAGGCCGCCCGTGCAGGATTCCGCCGTCCCCATCATCCAGCCGCGCCGGGACAATTCCTTACCCAGCGCCGAAGCGAGGCTCAACACGTGACTATCGAAACTCGTCATCGAAACGCTCCCATACGCACCGCGATTGCCATCACCAGCAGCGTATAGGCCGCCGCCAGCAGATCATCCCACATCACGCCGATACCGTTCTTCATGCGCGCGTCAAAGTATCGGATAGGCGGCGGCTTGCCGATGTCGAAGGCCCGGAAAAGGACGAAAGCACATGCTTGCGCCAGCCACCCGTTTGGCGTCAACCACAACACGAGCCAGAACGCGGCCATTTCGTCCCAGACCATCCCGACATGATCGGGCTGGCCCAATTCCCGGCCCACCCGATGGCAAGCCCAGCAGCCGTAGGCCAGCGACAGAGCAATAAGCAGGCCCAGCGCCGGATCGCTCAGCCAGCGCGCCGCCGGCAGCCACAGCAGCCAGGCCAGCAAGGTGCCCCAGGTGCCCGATGCCGGCCGTAACAAGCCCGATCCCAGTCCGAAGGCGATGAAGCGGTTGGCCGAGCCGCAAATCCAGGAAAAAGCCGGATAGGCGACGCGCGACCTGTCGCGCATGGAAATCGATTCGGAGTTGGGCGGTGTGTGGTTCATGGGGAGCGGAAATGGTCGAAGCCGGCGGGCAGGTCAGTCATCGGAATGCCTTGCGCATCGAGCACGGTGACGCCGGTTCCGGCCTCGACCGATCCGATGCGGGTGACCGCCACGCCGGCGCGGGCCGCCGCGGCGCGCACGGCATCCGCGCGGTCGCCGGGCGCTGTGAAGCACAGCTCGTACGCATCGCCGCCGGCCAAAACGGCATGCCTCAGACGCGCGGCCGGCACGCCGGCCAACGCGGGGGAGACGGGCATGTCGGCCATGCGCAGGCGCGCGCCGACCCTGCTGGCCTTCAGAATATGGCCCAGGTCCTGCAACAGGCCATCGGAGATGTCGATGGCGGCGTGCGCGATGCCAGCCAGCGCCTGCCCCAATGCGAAGCGGGGTTGCGGCCATTCCAGGGCTTGCCGCACGCAGGCAAGCAAACCGTCATCCGGGGGCATCTGCCCGCTCATCAGGCGATAGGCGATGTCCGCCTCGCCGAGCGTGCCGGACACCCAGATATCGTCACCCACGCGAGCCGCATCGCGCCGCAAGGCCGCTTCCGCACGCACCGCGCCGAACACGGTCACGCTGATGGCCAGGGCGCCCGGGTTGCCCGTGGTGTCGCCGCCGATCAGCGGACAACCGGCCGCATCGGCCATGCCATGAAACCCTTCGGCAAAGGCGGACAGCCAGTCTTCGCGAGGCTGCGGCAAGGCGAGTCCGAGCAGGCAGCCGATGGGACGGGCGCCCATGGCGGCCAGGTCGGATACATTGACCGCCAGCGATTTATGCCCTAGGGCACGCGGATCGACATCGGGAAAGAAGTGGCGGCCTTCGATCAGCAGATCGGTGCTGGTGGCCACCTTCATGCCGGCCGGCACGCCGAACAGCGCGCAATCGTCGCCGACACCCAACATGCCATCGGGCGTGCGGCGCTTGAAATAACGATCGATCAGGTCGAATTCGGAAGCCACGCGCGCTCCTGCACAGCGGCCGCCCGGGCGGGCATCGGCATCAACGGCGCGCGGCCGCGCGAACTTCCTGTTCCCGCACCACCGCCGCCAGCTTGTCCAGGACCCCGTTGACGAACTTGAAGCCGTCGGTGCCGCCGAAGGATTTGGCCAGTTCGACGGCCTCGTTGATGGCGACCTTGTACGGCACTTCGACGTGATGCATCAGCTCGTAGCTGCCGATCAGCAGGATGCCGTGCTCCACAGGCGACAGTTCGTTCAGGGGGCGGTCGATGAAGGGGGTGAACTGTTCGCGCAGCTGCGGCGCCTCGCGCAGCACCCCGTGCAGCAGCGTCTTGAACCACTGCGCATCGGCCTCGGAGAAGTCGTCGGCGTCGCGCAGGTGGGCGTCGATTTCACCTGCGTCCTGCGTGCCTTCGCCACCCCGCAGCAGCCACGCGTACACGCCCTGCAGGGCGAACTCGCGCGCGCGGCGGCGAGCGCTGCGGGCATTGGCGCGCGTCTGCGCGGCGTGATCAGCGGCGGTCGTCATCGTCTTCTTCGTCTTCGTAATCTTCGTCGTCCTCGTCCTCTTCCTCGTCTTCATCGTCGGGTTCGGGTTCGAGGGCGGCGATCAGGTTGGCCATTTCGACGGCGACCTGCGCGCAATCGCGGCCCTTTCCGGGGGCGCGGGCTTCGGCCTGCTCGTCGGTATCGGTGGTCAGCACGCCATTGGCGATGGGAATGCCGGTTTCCACGGTAATGCGCGTGATCGCCGCGGCCATTTCGTTGCTGACGATCTCGAAATGGTAGGTTTCGCCGCGGATCACCGCGCCGAGCGCGATCAGCGCGTCGAACTCATAGGTTTCGGCCATGCGCGCCAGCGTCACGCCCAATTCGAGCGCGCCGGGCACGGTGACCACCATGACGTCCCGTTCGTCGACGCCAAGCTTTTCCAGTTCCTGGAGGCAGGCGTCCAGTTCGGCCTGGCCGATCTCCTCGTTGAAGCGCGCGCGGACGATGCCGATATGCAGGCCCTCGCCGTTCAAGTCGGGGGTTAAGGTGTAGGGATTCATCGATGACTGCCTTATGGGTTGCGGGAACGTCTCGGATCCTAGGCCTCTTGGCGCTAGCGTACCGGGGACGCCGGGGGGTCGCAATCGTAACCTGTAATGGAAAGCGAAAAGCCGGCCATGCTGGGCATCTTGCGCGGGCGGGCCAGCAGCTTCATCTGCCCAACGTTGAGGTCGCGCAGAATCTGCGCGCCGATGCCATAGGTGCGCAGGCCCAGGCGGTCGCCGGATTGCGTGGCGCCGCGCGCGTCGTCCGCCGGCGCCGTCCATGCCGCGATCTGCGATGCCAGATGCTCGCCCTCGCCCTGGCAATTCATCAGCACCAGCACGCCGGCAGGCGCGGCGGCGATCGCCTGCAGCGCCTGCGCCACGCCCCAGCTGTGCTGGCTGGCGCCGATATCGAGCACATCCAGCACCGACGCCGGCTCATGCACCCGGACCAGCGTTTCGCGCTGGGGATCGATCGCCCCGTGGACCAGCGCCAGATGGATGGACTGGGTGGCGGTGTCGCGGTAGGCCACCGCCTGGAATTCGCCCCACGGCGTCCGCATGGCGCGCGCGCCCAGGCGCTGCACGATGGACTCGTGTTCGCTGCGGTATTGGATCAGGTCCGCGATGGTCCCGATCTTCAAGCCATGGACCTTTGCGAACTCGACCAGGTCGGGCAGCCGCGCCATGGTGCCATCCGGTTTCAGGATTTCGCAGATCACGGCCGCGGGCGTCAGACCTGCCATCGCGGTCAGATCGCAGCCGGCCTCGGTATGGCCGGCGCGCACGAGCACGCCGCCAGGCACTGCCCGCACGGGAAAGATGTGGCCCGGCTGCACGAGGTCGCTGGGCTTGGCGTCGCGCGCGACGGCGGCGCGGATCGTCCGCGCGCGGTCCGCCGCCGAAATCCCGGTCTCCACGCCTTCCGCCGCTTCGATCGAGACAGTGAAATTTGTGCCAAAGCGCGTCCCGTTACGGGAGGCCATCAGCGGCAGATCGAGCTGCCGGCAGCGCTCCTCCGTCAGGGTCAGGCACACCAGGCCGCGGCCATGCGTAACCATGAAATTGATGGCTTCCGGCGTCACGAACTCCGCCGCCATCACCAGATCGCCCTCGTTTTCCCGATCTTCCTCGTCCACCAGGATAACGATGCGTCCCGCGCGCAATTCGGCAATGATCTCGGTAACCGGCGAGATGCCGAACGACTCGGCGTCGGGCGCGAGGGCAACGGGGGACGGGTGGGCGGACATGGCGGGATATGCGGAGGGGAAAAAAGCAGGACATTTTAGCGCCCAGCCGGCAAGCACACCCGCGGATTGCGTATCGCCCCGCCGGACCGGCACCGCCGCAAGAATCTTTACCGCTGCCACCAGTCCAAAGCCATAACCCCGCCCTGTCCGAAAGGCACGCCATACTCGCCCAGCGGCAACACCATCGCCAGCAACAGACGCCCCACAATCGGGGCGCCGGGGATCCGGCTCCGCCGGTCCGCAGGCGCGCCCCCTTGAGGGGGAAGCGCCTAAGCGCTTCGGGGGTGGGCCTTCCTCCTCTTTCAGTTTTATTACACGTCATCAATCTCGCCCCTGCCCCTGGGTAACATCGCGGCTTTGATTTTTGCGGAATGCCATGTCGGAACAGGAACTCAAGCTGCACGTGCCCGAGGCGTCGCGCGCCGGCGTGGAGCGCGAACTCAGGCAGGCCGGCGCGGAACGGCTGCCCTTGCACGCCATGTACTTCGACACGCCGGATCGCGAACTCGCGCGCGCCCGCATCGCGATCCGCCTGCGCCGCGAAGGTCGCAACTGGGTGCAGACGCTGAAAACCCCCGGTTCCAACGCCATTACGCGCGTCGAGATGAACCATGCGCGACCGGGCCCCATTCTGGACCTGTCCGTCTACGCCGGCACGGAAGTGCACGAAGCGCTGGCGGATCTGAAGGGCCCGCTTGGCCTGCGCTACGAAACCGACGTCACGCGGCTGGTGCGCAAGACCCGCACTCGGCAGGGCACAGTGGAGATTGCCTACGACGTCGGCGTATTGCGCGCCGGCGACCTGGAACTGCCGATCCGAGAAGTTGAGTTCGAGCTCGTCTCGGGCCGCGCGGCAGCGATCTTCGGCGTGGCCCGGAACTGGTTGGCGCGATACGGCCTGGTGCTGGACCCGCGCAGCAAATCCGAACGCGGAGACGCGCTGGCGCGACTGTCCCAGACCCTGGCCCAGCCTGGCCTGACCGAAGCATCGCGGTCAGCCGCCATCGCGCAGTTCTGGGGCCCGCGCCCCGCCAGGCCGATACGGCTCACACCCGAGATGACGGCGCCGCAGGGTCTGGCCGCCGTCGCAGCCGAGTGCCTGGACCAGATCGCCCGCAATGCCGCCATGCTCGCCGAAGTCGATACGCTGGACGTCTACGGCGCGGGCCAGCCCGAACACGTGCATCAACTGCGCGTGGGGATACGCCGGCTGCGCTCGGCATGGCGCCTGTTTCGGGGTTGGGCGCAGTTGCCGCCCGCCGACATTCAGGCGGAGGTGCGCGACTATTTCAGCGCCTTCGGCGCCAACCGCGACCAGGATGTATTGAAGGAATCCATCATCCCCGCGCTGGAAAAGGCCGGCATGCCGACCTTCGACATGCCCGACGAGGAAGCCCCGCCCGTTGCCGCGCGCGAAACCGCATCGGGCGCCGCTTTCCAGGGCTGGCTGCTGCGCGCGCTGGAATGGAGCCTGGACGTCGGGCCCGCCGACGAAACCGCCCGGCCGCCGATCGACGCCGCCAGCGCCTCCATCGCCGCATCGGCACGGCCCGCGGCGGGCCACGTCGTCGTCCCCGTCCGAGGCCATCGCGATGATGGCGGGGAGCCGTTGTCCATCGGGACGCCGGAAGCGGCGCTTGCCGGCACGTCTTCGATGTGCGAAACCGCTGCCGCGACCGGCGGCGATGACGCATCTGGCAAGAACGGCGACAGCGCCGCGCCGGCAAACGGGAACGGCCAGAGCGGCGCCAACGGCCCCCGGGGCGCGTGGGCGGCGCACACCACGAAGGCATCAAACGGCGCCGATGGGGCCTCGCGGGACGCAAGCATGGCCGCCTCCGGCGCCATTCAGCCGACCATCATCCCGCTGCAGCCGCCGCGCGCGCCCCGCACGGTGGCCATGCTCCTGGCCCGTCGCCTGCGGAAGTGGCACGCCCACGTATTGCGCGAAGGCCGGCGCTTCGCCGAGTTGGACATCCCATCGCGCCATGACCTGCGAAAGCGCGCCAAGCGGCTGCGTTATGGGCTGAGCTTCGCGGAATCGCTGCTGCCGCCACACAAAACGCGCGACTATCGCCGGCGGCTGGCGGCGGTGCAGGACGTACTGGGTGAAATCAACGACCTGGCCGTGGCGCACGACTTGTATCGCCAATGGAGCAGCCGTCATCCGCAGGCATGGTTCGCGTTGGGATGGATCAGCGCCCGCCAGGAAAAGCTGATCGCGGAAGCCGAGCATGCGTTCGCCAAACTCGGCCAGGCGAAGAAGTTCTGGAAATAGCGGCTGCGACGGCGGCGCAGCCTCGCCGTCAATACGGCATATCGGCGCGCAAGGCCCACCGTTCATGGTCGCGCCATGCGCCCTCGATGAACAGGTATTGCGGCGAAAACCCTTCTTTCTGGAAGCCGAGCCGCTTGACCAGCGCCAGTGAAGCGGCGTTGGCCGGCTGGATATTGGCCTCCAGCCGGTGCAGGCCCAGGTCCACGAAAGCGAAGCGGATTGCCTCGCGCAGGGCCTGCGTCATCAGGCCCTTGCGGCGGAATTCCACCATCCCGTAGTACCCCAGATACGCGCTCTGGAAGCCGCCCCCGACGATCTCGTTCAAATTGATCACGCCCACGATCCGGCTGGACGCCGCTTCCCGCGCCACCAGACTGACGTTCGGTCCCGTCAGGCTGCGCTGGAACCAGCTATCGAACCCCGCCATATCGGTAAACGGACGCACCCAAGGCAGGTGATACCCGCGGCTCGCCGCATTCGCGGCAATCAGCTCCGCGGCATCGCCGCGCACCACACGGTTCAAGCGGACGGAATTCATAATCAGCGCTCATCGCCAGGGGCGTGATCCTGCACCGAAACAAGGCAAAACGGGGTTGCGCCCCGATCCGGGACGCGCGGATCCGGCTTTGCCGGTCCGCCAGCGTCGCCCCCTTGAGGGGGAAGCGCGTCAGCGCTTCGGGGGTGGGCCTTTCCCTCCCGGTCCGCCAGCGTCGCCCCCTTGAGGGGGAAGCGCGGAGCGCTTCGGGGGTGGGCCTCCCCTCCCGGTCGGCCAGCGCTTCGGGGTGGACCTACCCCATACCCAGCAGCGCGGCGGCGAACTCGTCGGCCACGAAGGGCTGCAAATCTTCCAGCCCTTCGCCGACGCCGATCCAGTACACCGGCACGGGCCGCACGCCTTGCGTGCCGGCCGCCACGGCGGCCAGCGTGCCGCCCTTCGCCGTGCCGTCGAGCTTGGTGACCACCAGGCCCGTCAGGTTGATCGCCGCATCGAAAGCGCGGATCTGGGCCAGCACGTTCTGCCCGGTGTTGCCGTCCACGACCAGCAGGACTTCATGCGGGGCCGCCGGGTCTGCCTTCCCGATGACGCGCCGGATCTTCTTCAGCTCTTCCATGAGATGAAGCTGGGTCGGCAGGCGTCCGGCCGTATCCACCATGACCACACCCGTGCCCCGCGCCCGGCCGGCATTGACCGCATCGAAAGCCACGGCAGCCGGGTCGCCGCCTTCCTGCGCAATCACCGTAACGTTGTTCCGCGCGCCCCATTCCATCAGTTGCTGGCGCGCCGCTGCGCGGAAGGTGTCGCCGGCGGCGAGCAGAACGCTGGCGCCTTGCCGCTGGAAGGTATTGGCGAGCTTGCCGATGGACGTGGTTTTGCCGGCGCCGTTGACGCCCGCGATCATGATCACCAGGGGCTTGGCGCGGTGCACGTCGAAGCGGCGCTCCAGGGGCCGAAGATGATCGGCCAGGATCTGCCGCAGCGCTTCGCGCACCTTGCCCGCATCCTCTATGCGTTCCTTCTTGACGCGCGCGCGCAGCGCCGTCAGCAGGGACTCGGTGGCCTCCATGCCGGCATCGGCCATAATGAGCGCCGTTTCGAGTTCCTCGAACAGGTTCTCGTCGACCTTGACGCCCACGAACAGGCCGCCAAGGCTCTGGCCGGTGCGCGACAGGCCTTGCTTGAGTCTTTGCAGCCACGAACGCTTGCCGGTTGCGGGCTCCGCCTCGGGCGCGGGGCCTGCGGGTGCGGCATCGGCTGCGGGTTCCGGCGGCGTGGGCAAGACCGGTTCACCCGGCACCCGGGTGGCGGCGGCCGCCAGGTCCACCGGCTCGGGCCGGGCAGCAGGCCACGGCGCCTGCGCAGGCTCGGCGGCGGGGGGCGCCGATGGCGCCGATGCGTCCGGCGCGGCCTGCGTCGCGGGCCCCGGCGCTGGCGAGGCGTCGGGCGCCGCCGCAGGAGCCAAGGCAGGCGGGTTCATCGGCGCGCCCGCGCGCTCGGGTGCATACTGGGTCGCCGAGGGCGCCGCGGAATCAGCGGCGGCCGTGGACGGAGCGGCGGGCGCGGACACCGCCTCGGATTCGCGCGCGGGCGCCGGTTCGGCAGGCGTGGGTTGATCGGCCGTCGCCGGCGGCGCGGCGGGGACATCGGCCGAGGGGCCGGAATCGTCATCCGCGCGCGCCGACGCCTCGTCAGGCGCAGGAGCCTGAGCGGGTTCGGCGGTGGATGAACGGAATCTTTTCTTGAAGAAATTCAGCATGACGAACAAGTATATTCGCATCGTTGGCGGCCAATACCGGCGTACACCCATCGCCGTGGTCGATGCGCCCGGCCTGCGGCCCACGCCCGACCGGGTCCGCGAAACGCTCTACAACTGGCTCAGCCATTTGTGGGGGGGCGAGTTCGGCGGCAAGTCGGTGCTGGACCTGTTCGCCGGCAGCGGCGCCCTGGGATTCGAGGCCGCTTCCCGCGGCGTGGCGCATGTGCAAATGGTCGAACGCGACAGGCAGGCGCTGGCGGCGCTGCGCGCCCTGCGCGACAAGCTGGGCGCCACCCAGGTGCGCATCCATGCCGGAGACGCGCTGGAAACGCTGCGCCGCATGGACGCGTCGCGCTACGACCTGGTGCTGCTCGACCCGCCATTCGGTCAGGGCTGGCTGCCCCGCCTCTGGCCACTGCTGCCGGGCATCCTGAACGAGGACGCTTTGATCTACGCTGAAAGCGAATCCGAACTCGAACCGGCGGAACAATTCGAAATACTGCGCAAGGATCGCGCAGGCGCTGTCCACTATGCGCTACTGCGGTTTGCTGCGATGCAGAAAACGATCAATAATCCCCGGTTCGGAGAGGTGACACACCTATAAATCAAGGGAGGGCGCATGATCATCGCTGTTTACCCGGGCACATTCGACCCGTTGACGCGCGGCCACGAAGACCTGGTGCGCCGTGCCGCGGCGCTTTTCGATGAAGTGGTGGTCGGCGTGGCGCACAGCCGGAACAAAAAGCCCTTCTTCACTATCGACGAACGCGTCGCCATCGCACGCGAAGTCCTGGGCCATTACCCCAACGTCCGCGTCGAAAGCTTCGGCGGCCTGCTGAAGGACTTCGTGCGAGAGCAGAACGGGCGCGTCATCGTACGGGGCTTGCGCGCGGTATCGGACTTCGAATACGAATTCCAGATGGCCGGCATGAACCGGCATCTGCTGCCGGACGTCGAGACACTGTTCATGACGCCGTCCGACCAGTACCAGTTCATCTCGGGCACCATCGTGCGGGAGATCGCTCAACTGGGCGGCGACGTCAGCAAATTCGTATTCCCCTCGGTGGAACGCTGGCTCCACGAGAAAGCCCGCCAGCATCGCGAACAGAGCTGGCCGCGCTGAGAGGGAGAGCCCACCCCCGAAGCGCTGCGCGCTTCCCCCTCGAGGGGGCGACGCTGGCGGACCGGCGGAGCCGGATCCGCGGCGTCCCGGATCGGGTGGCAGCGGTTGCACGCGACCTTCATAGCGCATCGGGTAATGGCGGCCGGCATTGAACGGCGGGATTACAATGGCCGGGTTCGCGCGTCTGTTGCGCAAGCCCGACCGGCGTCCCGCCGCTGTCCTCCATGGCCCTGAAGATCACCGAAGAATGCATCAACTGCGACGTTTGCGAGCCGCAGTGTCCCAACGAAGCGATTTCGATGGGCGAGGACTACTACGTCATCGACCCTGACAAATGCACGGAATGCGTGGGCCATTACGACGAGCCGCAGTGCAAGGTGGTTTGCCCGGTGGAATGCATCGAAATCCATCCGCAATGGCATGAAGGGCAGGAACAGTTGATGGCCAAGTACCGCAGGCTGACCGGGCGCGCCTGAGGCGCCGGACGACTCCCTCCGCCCATGCCAGACCCCTCCACGAATACCGACGCCACGACAGCCGGCCATCGCGCCGCCAGCGGCGGCTTGACGCTGCGCGGCGATACCTCATTGTCCGCCGTGGTCGCCGGCGTGGTGGCGGTGCTGGTCAGCTTCGGCGGCACCGCTGTGCTGATGGTGCAGGCCGGGCATGCGGCCGGACTGGACGCGGCGCGGATCGGCTCCTGGCTTGGCGCGATTTGCCTTGCGCTGGGATTGGGCGGTGTCTACCTGAGCCTGCGCACGCGGCTGCCCATCGTGCTGGCATGGTCGACCCCAGGGGCGGCCCTGCTGATCACCGCCCTGCCCGGCATCCCCTTTGGCGAAGCGGTCGGCGCATTCGCGGTGGCCGCGGCGCTCGCGCTCGTGTGCGGCATGTTGGGGTGGATCGACCCGATCGCGCGCCGCATACCGCCGCAGATCGCCTCCGCCATGCTGGCCGGCGTGCTGCTGAATTTCGGCATCGGCGTTTTCTCGGCGATGAGCAAGCATGCGGTGCTGGTGCTGCCGATGGCGCTGACTTATCTGCTTTTCAAGCGCTACGCCGCGCGCTACGCGATCCTGGCAGTGCTCGCCATGGGCCTGGCCGTTGCGGCAACCCAGGGGTTGCTGCGTTTCGACAGCGCGGATTGGCGCCTTACCGAATTCGTTTGGACCACGCCCGTCCTCACCTGGCGCGGCATCGTCAGTCTGGCGATCCCGCTGTTCGTGGTCGGCATGGCGTCGCAGAACCTGCCCGGCCTGGCCGTGCTGCAAGCGGCGGGTTACGGCGACGTGCCGGCATCGCGCATCATCGCAGTCAGCGGCGGCGTGGGGCTGATCGCGGCGCCCTTCGGCGCACATAGCGTCACGCTGGCCGCGATCATCGCGGCCGTCTGCGCCGGCAAGGAATCCCATCCCGATCCGAGCCGGCGCTACGTGGCTGCGGTCACCTATGGCGTGCTGTACGTGATGCTTGGCGCTGCCGCGGGCGCCGTGGCCGTGTTTTTCCAGGCCCTGCCGCCCGCGCTCATCGCGGCATTGGCGGGATTGGCCTTGCTGGCGCCCATCATGGGCGGCATGGCGGCCGCGATGCGGGACGAAGAAGGCCGCGAAGCGGCCCTGATCACCCTGCTCGCCACGGCGTCGGGCATGTCCTTCCTGGGCGTGGGATCCGCCTTCTGGGGGCTGGCCGCTGGCCTGATCGCGCACGCGATCATGACGGCGCGGCGCGCGCGCTGAAGGCCGGTTATTCAGGCCAATGCACCGGGCCCATGTCCGGATGCACTTTCATCAGCCGGCACGGGATCCCGGTGTAGTTCGATACCCAGGCCGCCGCCAATTCGCCTTCATCCACCACGTCAACGGCCTGCTCGCCCACGAGCACGGCGGTGCGCACGCTGTCGTCGTCTTCGATCACATCCAGCGGGACGTCGATGCGCAGCATGCCCGGCGCGCGCAGCACCAGATAGCCAAAACGCAATTCCACCGCGATATCCGCGATGGCCGGACACGCCTGGCGCGTGACCCACTGGCCGCCCGAATTGACCAGCAGCCAGCGGCGGTCGTAGTCCGCCGCACGCGGATCGTCCAGGCCGCCGCACTGCGCAACCGGATGGTAAATGGCGCTCATTTTCCTGTTATCCCCTTCAAGATTCTGCCCAGGTCCCTGATGGTGTCCTGGCGCGAGTCGTCACGCTGACGCTCTTCGGATTTTCCGCCCAAGGCGCGCTGCAGGGCCTGCGACAGCGCGCCGCCGGCCACCGCGCGCCAATCGACGCGATATCGCAAGGCGTCATAAGGGCCTGCCACGCGCACCGGCACCACCACTCCGCGCAGTTCCTTGACGTCTGCATAGGGCGGCGGGGAATCGGCGATTTTCACATTGGCGACCACATCGATCCGGCCTTTCGGCAAATCGATGACGGCGGGTTCGCCCTGGCTGACCCGCAGCACCGGCGAGACCACATCCAGCCGTTTGATGGTGGCGACGCCAGCGGCCAACGCGAAATCGGCGTCCATGCGGCTGAAGACGGTTTCGCGGCCGGCGTCGGCGGGAACATCGGCGGGACCGTCCTGCCGGCCGCCCAAAAGCGCCTGCTTCAGATCGCGCAACGCGCCGGCCGCGTCGAAGCCCTTGATTGCCCCATCGCGCAAGCGCAGTTGCAGCGTGCCGCCCAGGTTGTCCCGCATCGTCTCGCCGTGCACGCCGCGCGTGGTCAGGTTTGCCGCGACGCTGCCCACCCCGGTCAGGGACGAGCGTTTGGTGATGGCCGTCAGCAGCGGGCCGATCGAAACGCCATCCAGGGTGAACCGCGTGGCGACGGCATTGCCATGCGCCGCGTCCAGCGATGCCCCGCCCGCCAGCTTGCCGCCGTACAGCACCGCGTTCAGCGGCGAGATCTCCAGCCTGCCCTGCGCGAGCTGCAGGGTGGCCGACAAGTTCTCCACCGCCACGCCGCGGCCGGTCAGGCGTCCGACCTTGATCGTGCCGTGGGCCGTGGGGCCGACCAGCGCGGACAGATCGGCGTCGCTGCCCGGGGCGGCCTTCGGCGCGCCGCCCCCCTCGCCCTTCGCGGGCGCGTCGGCGGCGTGGGACGTTTTGTCTGCGCCGGCCTTCGAGCCTGCGTTTGCATCCGCGCCCGCGTTGCTCGATTGCGTGGCGGGAGCCTGCGGCTTTTCCGCCGCGGGCGGGGGCGTGCCCGCATCCTTCGCCGGTTTGGCGGCGGCCTGTGCGGGCGGAATCAGCTTGTCCAGGTCCACCGCGTCGGCGTCCAACGTGAAGCGCAGCGACGGCTTCTTCTTCAGCTGTGCCGCACTGGCCGTGACGGCGAGCTTGCCGCCTTCCGTCTGGGCATTCAGTTTCAGGTCGGCCGCCTCACGGGCCATATCCACGCCGGCGGCGCCGGTGTAGGGAATGCGCAGCCCGCCGGCCGGCAAACCGGGTCCGGCAATAAGCGCTTGTCCGTTCACGGCCGCCAGCGTCGCGCTGCGCTTCGCCGTGTCGACGGCAAGCGGCGAAGCCAGATCGAACATCCAGCTGCGCTCGCCGCGCTTCAATTCGGCCGACAACCTGGCGTCGGCGACGGCAAGATTGGCGCTGTTGCCCGAAAGGTCGTTGAGGGCGAGCCGGATGTCCAGCCCTTCATTGCCGGACAGCCGCAATCGTGCGGCCAGCCCGCTGCCTGTCGCGGCTGCGGGCGAAATATCCAGGGCCGGCGCATCCGCCGCAAACTCGAACGGACCTTTAGGCAGCGTGCCCTTGGCCCGCAGCGCGGCCTTCGCGGCCTGCACGGTTTGCTGCTGCGGGTCCACGCGCAGATGCTCGGCCGCCAAACTGGCGTCCACACTGGCAGTGCCGCCCTGCACGTCTTCGACGTCGCCCTGGAAGACGAATTCCAGCGTGCTGGCCTCGACCGCACGCGCCCGCTCGTCATAGTGGAGATCCCCACGCAGGGACACATTGCGGGCGTTGGCGCGCGGCAGCAGACCCGTGGCCTTGAGATCCAGCTTGCGCACGGCATAGCGGCGGGCATCGGGATCGAGCATGGCGACGCCCTGGGCCGATAGATCGGCGTTCAGGCGAGGTTTGTCGCCTTCGACGTGGGCGGACAGGCTCACGTCGAAGGGTTCGGAGGCACGCATGCGGCCGGTCTTGGCGTTCAGTTGCGACACCGTCAGCGCCTGCCCCGTCGCATCGTCGCGCAGCTGGATTTCGCCGTCGTTGATGTTCAGTCCGGCGATATCGATGCCGAAGGCGCCGGAGCGCCCTTCCGTTTCGCGCCCGGGCTGCGCGGGCGCCTGCTTTTCCCCGGCAGGTCCGCCCAGCAAATCCTGGAAGTTCAGGCGCCCCTGCCTGTCGCGCACCAAACGCGCCCGCACCCCGCTGAACGTTGCGTGGTCGACGACCACGTTGCGGGACAACAGGGGCCAGATGGCCACCGCCATGCGAGCGCTATCGACCGCGGCGAAGGTTTCCGTGCTGTCCGGCTCGGAAAGCGATACGCCCTGCAGCGTCACGCCCAGCCGGGGAAAGAGCGTGGCCTCGATCTCGCCGTCGATGGTCAGCGTGCGGTGGTAGCGCTGCTGTACCCAGGTTTGCAACCTGTCCTTGTAGGTGTTGGGGTCGAACGTAAGAACAAAAACGATCAGCCCCGCAATGACGACGGCGAGCGCCACCGCCAAGCCTATCGATATGCGCTTGATCCACGTCTTCATGGGTGTCCCGCGATACGGAGCGTCGTACTCCTGCCATGTCCTGAGGCGGTGGCCGCGATCGCGGCAAGGGTGCCGCGGGCGCGCCAGCGCCTAAACCGCAATGGTAACAAAGGGGGTGCGATGCTAACGCTGCGCGTGCGCAGACCGTGCTGGCCGTGCGCCGCCCTGACGGCGCGGACGCGCGACTGCCTTCAATCCATGCAGGGCCAGCGCGTGCATCTGCGCCGCCAGCTCGGCGGCGGGCTGCTGAAAAAGCGCCTGCACGGGCGATTCGATCCGCCGGTCCAGCACAAGCAGCACCAGACAGGGCGCGAGCACGCTGAGCGAGCAACAGGTCAGCGCGGGCGTGCCGGGCGCCAGGCCGGTGATTTGCGAGACGATGCCGCTCAGCACCTGGAATTTCGGCAGCGCCTCCTCCCGCATGACCCGCGACAGCAGCGGCGAAGGCGACAGGATCTCGCGCGCCCACAAGCGGGTGTGCCAGCTGCCGCTGTCCACGATCGCCTCGACCAGCCCCTGCAGGAACAGCCGCAGTTTTTCTTCCGCCGGACGCCGGCTGGCTGCGATTTCGCGCAGGAAGGGCATGCCCATCACATGCGTGTGGACTTCGCGCAGCAACGCCAGGTACAGGTCGTCGCGGCTGCCGAAGTGATAGTTCACGGCCGCGATGTTGGTGCGCGCGCGTTCGCAGATGGCTTTGCTGGTGGTATCGGCATAGCCGCGCTCGGCGAACAACTGGCCGGCGGCCTCGATGATGCTGGCGCGCGTGGCTTCGCCGTCCGCGCGGGCGCGTAGGGGTATCGAGGCATGGGCGGGCGTCCGGGGCGGCATGGCGGCGGCGGCAACGCGGCCCAGCCGGCGCCTGCAAGCGTGCGCCACGCGGCCGTGTCCGCGATGAAACATGTGAAAACCCGCTCAGTTTAATTCAAATTCAAATTTGATTTATAGTAAAACCGCCTTTGCATGCGGTTCCCGTTTCAACGGCCCCATCCGCCGCCAAGATGGCGCTGGAGCGGCTTTTTCCGCCTTCCACCATGAAGAAGAAAATCCTTGTCGTGGCCGTGGTTGTGGCCGCCATCGCTTTGACGGGCTGGATACTGCATCGTCCCAGCACGGACCCGAACCGGTTGACGCTATACGGCAACGTGGACATCCGTCAGATCTCCCTGGCCTTCGACGGCAGCGACCGCATCGCCGAAATGCGTGTCGAAGAAGGCGACGCCGTGCGCGCCGGCCAGGTGCTGGCGCGGCTCGACACCCGGACGCTGGCGCTGCAACTGGCGCAAGCCCGGGCCGATGTCGACATGCGCGAGCAGTCGCTGCTGCGCCTGCGCAACGGCACGCGGCCCGAGGAAATCCAGCAGGCGCAGGCGCAGGTGGCCGCGGCCCAGGCGGACGCCGACCTGGCTGCCCGGCAATTGAAGCGCCTGCGCGCGGTTGCGGGCGGCACGGCGGGACGCGCCGTCAGCCAGGAAGATCTGGACAGCGCGGCCGCGCGTTTGCGGGTCGCCCAGGCGCAACTGGAAAGCCGTCAACAGGAACTGCGTCTGGCGCGCGTGGGGCCAAGGAAGGAGGACATTGCCGAAGCCGCGGCTGCGCTCGAAGCGGCGCGTTCGCAGGCGGCGCTGCTGCAGCACCGGCTGGATCTGGCCGAACTCAGGGCGCCGCGCGACGCGGTCGTGCGGGCCAGGCTGCTGGAACCGGGCGACATGGCGTCGCCCCAGCGGCCGGTGTACACGCTGGCGATCCGCGATCCCAAGTGGGTCCGCGCCTATATCGACGAGCCCGACCTGGGCCGCATCCGCATGGGCATGGCCGCGCGCGTCTACACCGACAGCCATCCTGACGAGCCGATCGATGGCAAGGTTGGCTATATCTCGTCCGTTGCGGAATTCACGCCCAAGAGCGTGCAGACGGAGACGCTGCGCACAAGCCTCGTCTATGAGATCCGCGTGCTGGTCGACGATCCGCAGGACCGGCTGCGCCTTGGCATGCCGGCCACGGTGCGCATCGAGCTGCCGCCATCCGGGCGCGCCCCCGCGTGATGGACCGGGACAGCGGCGTGGCCGTCATGGCGCGCGACGTCGGCAAGCGCTTTCAAGTCAAGGCGCCCAAGCGGATCGTGCAGGCCCTGCGCGGCGTCACGCTGCAGGCGGGACGCGGAACCGTCACGGCGCTGGTGGGGCCGGACGGCGCGGGCAAGACGACGTTTCTTCGCCTGATCGCGGGACTCATGCGGGCCGACGAAGGGGATCTACAGGTGCTGGGCCATGACGCCGGCCGCGACCCCCAGGCCGTGCAAAACCGCATCAGTTACATGCCGCAGCGCTTCGGTCTGTACGCCGACCTGAGCGTGCACGAAAACCTGGACCTGTACGCCGACCTGCATGGCGTGCCGATGGACGGGCGCCGCGAACGGTATGCGCGCTTGCTGGAGATGACCGACCTGACCCGCTTCACCGGGCGCCTGGCCGGCAAGCTTTCCGGCGGGATGAAACAGAAGCTGGGACTGGCCTGCACGCTGGTGCGATCGCCCGATCTGCTGCTGCTGGACGAGCCGACGGTGGGCGTGGACCCGCTTTCGCGCCGGGAATTGTGGGAGATCATCGACCGCATGGTGCGGGACGAGACCCTGACCGTGCTTGTGGCGACCGCCTACCTGGATGAAGCGGAGCGTTGCGCGCAGGTGCACGTACTGCATGAAGGCAGACTGCTCGCGCAAGGCACGCCGGCCGAGATCTCGGCGCATGCCCAGGGGCTCTGCTATGTCGTCGCGCCCGCGCCCGATGAGGCGCCGCGCCGCCGTCAGGCACGCCTGTTGGACCGCGCGGACCTCGTCGTCGATGCCGTGCCGCGGGGCGGCGACGTGCGTTTCATTCTGCGTCCCGGCGCCGATATCGCGGCGTTGGGCGAGGATGCCGCCAACGCGGAGCCGTCGCCGGCGCGGCTGGAAGATGGTTTCATGATGCTGCTGCGCATGCGGGCTGCGGATGCACAGCGCGGGCACGAGGCGTCGCCTCACGGCCACGAAGATCGGGAAATGGCGGCAGATGCACTGGATGACAGTGCCATGCGGCATGCGTCCGCCACGCAGACCGCGAACGCGGCGCTGGCTTCGGCTTCTACCGCCGGCCGCAACGGCGGCCAGGATCCCGCATCGCCCGTCATTGAAGTCAAGGATCTGGTGCGCAAGTTCGGCGACTTCACCGCGGTGGACCGCACCACTTTCAGCGTGTCCCGCGGCGAAATCTTCGGCCTGCTGGGGCCCAATGGCGCGGGCAAGACGACCACTTTCCGCATGCTGTGCGGTCTGCTGCCCGCCAGCGGAGGCAGCGCCCGCGTTGCCGGCATGGATCTGCGCACCGCGCGGGCGCAGGCGCGCGCGCGCATCGGCTATGTCTCGCAGGCCTTCGCCCTGTACGGCGACCTGACCGCGCTGGAAAACCTGCGTTTCTTCGGCGGCGCCTACGGGCTGTACGGCGCGCGCCTGCGCACGCGTATCGACGCGGTCACCGAGCAGTTCGCGCTGCGCGGCCAACTGGACCAGGCCGCCGGACGCCTGGCCGGCGGCATCAAGCAACGGCTTGCCATGGCGGTGGGGCTGCTGCACGAGCCCGAGATCCTGTTCCTGGACGAGCCGACCAGCGGGGCGGATCCCCTGGCGCGGCGGGCCTTCTGGCGCCGCATCACCGCGCTGGCCGATACGGGCACCACCATCGTGATCACCACGCATTTCATGGAGGAAGCCGAGTACTGCGACCGCATCGTCATCCAGGATGCGGGCCAGCTGCTGGCGCTGGGAACTCCCGCGGCGGTGCGCGCGCAGGCCGGCGCCACGCCCGAGCGCCGCATGACGATGGAAGAGGCCTTCATCGGCATCGTCGAACACGGACGCAGCCGCATGAACGGCCAGGCGGGCAACGCGGCGCCATCCGGACAGGCGGGCGCGATGCGGCCGGCCGCGGAGACGTCCCCATGAACGCCACGCATCGCGGTCGTCCCGCAGCGGATTTCTGGCGCCGGCTGGTGTCCCTGACGCGCAAGGAGGTGCGCCAGCTTTTGCGCGACCGCGCCAATATGCTGATCGGCCTGGCGCTGCCGATCGCGCTGATCCTGATCTTCGGCTACGGGCTCTCGCTCGACGTCAAGAACGCGCGCGTGCTGGTCGTAATGGACGATCCGACGCCACAGGCGCATGATCTTCTCGCAAGCCTGTCGCTCTCCCCCTACCTGACCTGCGAGCCGGTGGCTTCGTTCGCCGAGGCCCGCCGCCGGATGAACGCGCACGAAGCCGACGCCGTGCTGCGCATTCCCGCCGATTTTCCGCGCCGCCTGCAGTCGGGGGACGCGCGCGTGCAGACGCTCGTGCAGGGCAGCGACCCGACGCGGGCCTTGGCCGTGGGGGGATACGTGCAAGCCGCCGTCAATCTCTGGCTGCAGAAGCAGGCCGAGCGCGCGGCGTCCACCGCACCGGCCGGCGTGATCGTCGTCGACCGGCTCTGGTTCAACGCGGCAAACGACAGCACGTGGTATCTGGTGCCTGGGTTGATTGTCCTGATCATGACGCTGATCGGCACCTTCCTGACCGCGCTCGTCATGGCCCGCGAATGGGAGCGCGGCACGCTGGAGGCGCTGTTCGTCACGCCCGTGCGGCCCGCCGAAATCCTGCTCGCCAAGATCATTCCTTACTTCTGCGTGGGGCTGCTGGGCCTGGCGCTTTGCCTGGCGGCAGCGCTGCTGCTGTTTGACGTCCCCCTGCAAGGCTCTTTCGCCGCGCTGCTGGCCGGCGCCATGCTTTACATGCTCGTGGCCCTGGGCATCGGCCTGCTGATATCGGCCGTCACCCGCAACCAGTTCCTGGCGAGCCAGATTGCCATTCTGGCCAGCTTCATGCCCGCGATGATGCTGTCGGGCTTCGTCTTCGACCTGCGCAACGTGCCCGCCATCGTAAGCATCATCGGCCATGCCTTGCCCGCGACCTATTTCATGGAGCTGGTCCGGACGGTATTCCTGGCAGGGGACTACTGGCCCCTGATCGCGAAGGACTGCGCCATCCTGGCCGGCTATGCCGTGGCGCTGCTGCTTGCCGTCGGCCGCCTGACGCGCAAGACGCTGGACTGACGCCGCCCGATCCGGACGCGCCACGGAGAACCCGCCATGCCCTTACGACACCCGATGGATCGCATAGCCGCCCTCCTGCGGCCGCTGGGAAATCTATGCCTGAAGGAATTCCTGGCCGTTCTGAAGGACCCGGCCAGCCGCGTCATCCTTATCGTGCCGGCAATCCTGCAAAGCCTGCTGTTCGGCTATGCGGCCACGTACGACCTGACGCACGTCCCGTACGCGGTGCTGGACCAGAGCGGCGGCGCGGCATCGACACAACTGCTCGCGCGCCTGGACGGCACCGGGGTATTCGAACGGGTCGCCACGCTGCGCGGCGTGGATGAGATTCCGCGCGTGATCGATGCCGGCGAAGCCTTGCTGGTGCTGCATTTCGACGGCGACTTCGAACGCGCCCTGTCCGCCGGCCAGGCCGCGCCGCTGCAATTGATTCTGGACGGCCGCAACTCCACCACGGCCGGCACCGCGGCCGGCCAGATCCGCGACATTGTCGGCGCCTATAACGCCACGCTCCCCGGCGCCACGCCGCCGCCGGTCGCCGTGGAAATGCGCGCCTGGTACAACCCCAACCTGGAAACGCGCTGGAGCATCATGCCGGGGCTCATCGCCACGCTGAGCATGATCCAAACCATGACACTGGCTGCGCTGTCCGTCGCGCGCGAGCGCGAACAAGGCACTTTCGACCAACTGCTGGTAACGCCCTACCGGCCCGGCGCGATCCTGCTCGGCAAAGCCTTGCCATCCATCGTCATCGGCCTGCTGCAATCCGGCCTGATCCTGATCGTCGCGCTGTTCTGGTTCCGGATCCCCATGATGGGCGGCGTCCTGGTGCTGTTCGCCGGCCTGCTGCTCTTCACCATCGCGATCGTGGGACTTGGGCTTTCCATCTCGGCCCTGTCGGCGACGATGCAGCAAGCCATGCTTTACACCTTCGTGCTGCTCATGCCGCTGGTGCTGCTGTCCGGATTGGCAACGCCCGTGCGGAACATGCCCTTCGCGTTCCAGCTTGCCACGTATGCCAACCCATTGCGCTTCGCCGTGGACCTGGTGCGCAGCGTCTATCTGGAAGGCGCCGGCCTTGCCGACATCTGGAGCGACCTGGTGCCCTTCGCGTGCATCGCCGCCATCACCCTGCCGCTCGCGGCCTGGCTGTTTCGTCATCGTCTCGCGTGAGGATTCCGACGTGCCGATCACTACCGCTTCCTTCTTCGCATCCCGGCGTCACCGTCGCGCGGCAGGCTTTGCGCTGCCGCTGCTCGTCGCGGTGCTGGCCGGCTGCGCCGCCGTCGGACCGGACTACCAGCCGCCCGCCACCGCGGCGCCATCCGGATGGGAGGAATGGCGCAGCGGCGATGGCGGACGCGCCGGCGCAGTTGGCGCCACGGCGAGCCGCCCGCTGTCCGATCGCTGGTGGACCTCGTTCGACGACCCCGTCCTGAACGACCTGCAGGACCGCGCGGCACAGGGCAGCCCGGACCTGCGCACCGCCGCCCTGCGCTTCGCACAAGCCCGGATGCAGCGCATGACGGTGGCCGCCCAGCGCGGCCCCACGCTGGACGCCACGGGCGCCATCAACCGCCAACGGCAAAGCGAATATGCGGCCGGCACGCGCCTGGCCGATGCCGTCGCGCCCGCCAACCGCGAAGCGCTGATCTCCGTACTCAGCGAACCCTTCAACCTGTACCAGGGCGGATTCGACGCCTCCTGGGAGCCGGACCTGTGGGGCCGCGTGCGCCGGTCCATCGAGTCCGCCGACGCCAGTGTCGACGACGCGGGAGCACTGTTCGACCAGACGCGGCTGGCCGTGGCGAGCGAACTGGCGCGCGACTATTTCGAATTGCGGCTGACGCAGCAGCAGCGCGCGCTGACCCGCCAGGACATCGCGGCCGCGCGTGACGGCCTCGACTTGCTGCGCGCCAGGGCGCGCGGCGGCCTCATCGACGATCTTGACGTGGCCCGCCAGCAATCGCTGCTGGCGGACCTGCAGGCCCGTGCGCCCGCTCTGCAAGCCAGCGAGGCGGCGTTGATGAATCAGATCGGCCTGCTCGTCGATGCCCGGCCCGGAGACTTGGACAGCCTGCTTGCCGCGCGCGCCGATTCATCGCTGGAAGCCTTGCCCGCCCATCTGCCCGATCTGGCGCTGGGGCTGCCGTCTGAAGCGGCCCGCCGCCGTCCCGACATCCGCGCCGCCGAAGCGCGGCTGCATGCCGCCACCGCGGACATCGGCGTCGCCGTGGCGGACCTCTATCCGCGCATCACGCTGGGCGCCAGCTTCGGCTACGAATCCTTCAAGGGCTCCCGCTTCGGCGAATGGGGCACGCGGACGTGGAGCATCGGCCCGTCGCTGTCCCTGCCGCTGTTCGACCAGGGACGCAGGCGCGCCGTCATCGAACTGCGCTCGCTGCAGCAGCAGGAGGCTGCGGTCGCCTACCAGCAGACCGTGCTCAAGGCCTGGCAGGAGGTCGACGACGCGCTCACCGGCTACGCCGCGGAGCGAACCCGCAACAGCGAACTGCGCACCAAAGCCCGGGCCAGCGGTCAGGCCTACGAGCTGGCGAAGGCGCGCTATGCCGGCGGCCTGACCGACTTCCTGGTGCAGCTGGACGCCGAACGCACATGGCTGCAGGCGCGCCGGGACCTGGCGGACAGCAACCACCGCGTATTTCAGCGCCTGATCGCCGTCTACAAAGCCGTGGGAGGCGGCGACCCGCAGGCGCTGCAGCCGCCCGCCTCGGAGCAGGCCCAGGACAATCGGCTTCCCCCCGCCGCCGAAATGGTCATAAGCAAATAATTTTTAGAAATAAGCTATCGTCCCGCTTGGGAAAGAACGGAGGAGCGGCGCGCGCCGGCGGCAGGCCAGGCGGCCGACACCGCACCGCACCCACGCCCGGGCGCCGCCCGGCGTGAAAACAGGGACAACGCTTTGGGCACCGCAATTCTTCAAGGCAACGTGGCGCGATTGGCCGCCGCGCAAGCGCTCGCCGGCGCGAACACCACCGTCGTCTACGCCACGGCGGCCATCATCGGCGACACGCTGGCGCCGGACAAATCGCTCGCCACCATGCCGATCTCGATCTTCGTCGTCGGCATGGCGCTGTCCACCCTGCCCGCCGGCGCCATCGCCCAACGCTACGGCAGGCGGGCCGCCTTCCTGCTCGGCACCGCGTGCGGCGTGCTGGTCGGCCTGCTATCGGCGCTGGCCATCCTGGCCGGAAACTTCTGGCTCTTCAACGCCGCCATGCTGTTCGGCGGCGCCTACGCCGCCGTGGTGCTGACCTTCCGCTTCGCCGCCGCCGACGGCGTGCCGCCGGCGAATCGCGCCCGGGCGCTATCCACCGTCATGGCGGCCGGCATCCTGGCCGGGGTGCTGGGACCGCAGCTGGTCACCTACACCATGAATCTGTGGCCGCCCCACATGTTCGCCGTCACCTACTTCGCGCAGGCCGCCGTGGCGTTGCTCAGCGCCGGCATCCTGATGGGCGTCAAGCTTCCCGTGCCGACCGCCGCGGAAAACGCCGCCGGCCGCCCGCTGTCCGAAATCATCCGCCAGCCCGCCTTCATCGTCGCCGCCATCTGCGGCGTCATCAGCTACACCCTGATGAACTTCCTGATGACCTCCGCGCCCCTGGCGATGCGGCTATGCGGCCTGCCGCAGGAAGCGTCCAACCTGGGACTGCAATGGCACGTCATCGCCATGTACGGCCCCAGCTTCTTCACCGGACGCCTGATTTCGCGCTTCGGCGCTTCCCGCGTCGTGATGGCCGGCCTGCTGCTGACCGCGGCCGCCGCCGCTGCCGGACTGAGCGGACTTACCGTCCATCACTTCTGGGCATCGCTGACGCTGCTCGGACTGGGCTGGAACTTCGGCTTCGTCGGCGCATCGGCGCTGGTGCTGGAATGCCATCGGCCCGAAGAGAAGAACAAGGTGCAGGCGTTCAACGATTTCCTGGTCTTCGGCACCATGGTCCTGGGCTCGTTCTCGTCCGGCGGCGTGCTGACGAATTACGGCTGGGACGTCGTCTGCTGGATCGCCTTCCCGCCCATCGTCATCGCGATGGTGGCGCTGGCGGCAGGACGGCGGTCTTCGGTGCGAGGCCGGGCGGTGCAGGTGTAGGCGTAGGCGCAAGGCTGCCGGAACGATAAACCCGCCAGCAGGCGGGTTTATGTCAGAGCCGGGCGGCCCAGGGGGCTCCCTTCATCACACGTTGAACAGGAAGTTCATCACATCCCCGTCCTGGACGACATAGTCCTTGCCTTCCGCCCGCATCTTGCCCGCTTCCTTCGCGCCCTGCTCGCCCTTGTAGGCGATGAAGTCGTCGTATGAAATGGTCTGCGCGCGAATGAAGCCGCGCTCGAAATCGGTATGGATGACGCCCGCCGCCTGCGGCGCAGTGGCGCCGATACGCACCGTCCAGGCGCGCACTTCCTTCACGCCCGCGGTGAAGTAGGTCTGCAGGCCCAGCAGTTTGAACGCCGCGCGGATCAGCCGGTTCAGGCCCGGCTCTTCCATGCCCATGTCGGCCAGGAAGGCGGCGCGGTCTTCTTCCGGCAGATCGACGATCTCCGATTCGATGGCCGCGCAGATCGCCACGACCGGCGCGTTGCGCGATTTGGCGAATTCCGTCAGGCGATCCAGCAGCGGATTGTCGGTGAAGCCGTCGTCGTTGACGTTGCCGACATACATGGCCGGCTTGGAGGTGATGAAGCACAGGGGCGCGATCAGCGCGCGCTCTTCGTCCGTCAGGTCCAGCGTCCGGATGGGTTTGGCTTCGTTCAATTGCGCCACGCACTTTTCCAAGGCCGCGACCAGACGCTGGGCCTCCTTGTCGCCGGAACGTGCAGTCTTGGTATGGCGATGCATCGCCTTTTCAGCGGTCTGCAGGTCGGCCAGCGCCAGTTCGGTCTCGATCACTTCGATGTCGGCAATGGGATCCACCTTGCCGGCCACATGCACCACATTCGGGTTCTCGAAGCAGCGGACCACGTTCACGATGGCGTCGGTTTCGCGGATGTGCGACAGAAACTGATTGCCCAGGCCCTCGCCCTGGCTGGCGCCCGCCACCAGACCGGCAATGTCCACGAACTCCACGGTCGCCGGCACGATGCGCTCGGGCGAAACGATTTCGGCCAGCTTCTGCAGGCGCGGATCGGGCACTTCCACGACCCCCACATTGGGCTCGATCGTGCAGAAGGGATAGTTTTCCGCCGGGATACCGGCCTTCGTCAGGGCGTTGAAAAGCGTCGATTTGCCAACGTTGGGCAGGCCGACGATGCCGCATTGCAGAGCCATGAAAATCCTTGATGAGTCAGCACATTGAGCAGCACGGCGGAGCCGCCATAGAACGCGGCAAACCGTGCCATCGTAGCGATCGTCTAGACATGCGATCTGCTGCGACTGGACGCCGTTCCGCCCTGATGTGCCCTATTTTCCACATAAAGCGATTGTAGCCGCCAAACGCCCGGTGCAAGGACCACAAAGGACGCGCCGGGAAGGAAGTCGATTTCGGCGGGCGAAGTGCCGGACGTTTTTAGTAGGCATCCCATGCCGTCCCGCCCCCTGGGATGATCGCCAACGTCACCACTTGGACCCATAGCGTTATTGCCTTTGCCATGTAGAAGCCGAGTCAGCTTCATACAAAAACCATGGCCGCTGCGCATCGCAGCCGTGCGGCATAGGATTCGCCCTAAACTGTCGTAACCGAGACAGCCCGTAGCGAAACGACTATGTACAAGAAAGACCTGGCCAAAACCATCCAGATTTTCCTCCCTGGCGGTGATCCAACGGGGATTCGCATTGCTGAATTGACGACGCGCATTATCCAGGCAATAGAGGTGCCCCGAACACTGCTTCAGGACTTTCGGGTTTCCAAAGAAAGCGAGCGCGTTGGGGTGTATGTGTTGATGGGAGCCAGCGAAGAAGGCGGATTATCGATATATATCGGGCAGTCCGGTGAAATTGGGAAACGGCTGGATCAGCACAACGCTAAGCTGGATTTCTGGCAACGAGCGTTGATCTTCATCTCCAAGACGAACAATCTAACGCAAACGCATGCCCTTTTTCTGGAATGGTTGTGCATCCAGGAAGCAAAGAATGTAGGCAGGTGTGCCACTATCAACGGGAATGATGGCAGCAAACCATATACGCCGCCTCCACTAGAGGCGGAATGTCTAGAAATGTTAGAAACCACGCGGATCCTGACGGCCGCATTAGGCCATCGCATTTTTGAACCGTTGGTTTCGCAGGAATCGGAGCACCAAGAGCTGTTCTTCTGTCCGCGCGCAGGCAACGCAGCCTTGGGCGAATATACGTCCGAAGGATTTGTTGTGCTCAAAGGCGCCAAAGGGAAAGGCACGCCGACTGCCTCCTTCACATCGCATCATTATTTCAACCTCAGACAAAGTCTCATCGACCAAGGGAAAGCGGCAATTGATGACGGCTTTCTAGTCTTCAAAGAGAACGTTCTTTTCGAATCTCCTAGCGCTGCGGCAGCCGTGGTCTGTGGCTCAGCCGCTAACGGCTGGACCGAATGGAAGAACAAGGATGGAGTCACATTAGGCACCTTGAAGCGCGGTCCGAGCCTGGAGTCGAGTTGACTTGTGCTTACCGACCGCGGACGACGCGACAAGAATCTCGCCGATGCCGGCTCGGCTTTCAAAAAGGAAAAGCGTTCCCGGCCCGCAAGAGGTGCCGCCGGGGAGCTGGATCAGCCACGCGCCGCGGCGGCCTGTCCTACGTCACCAGCTGCGGCGCCCACTTGAGCAACGCGAGCACGACCAGCACCGGCCCCGCGTTGAACATGGCGTGCATGGCCATCGAGGCGCCGATCCCGCGCCGGGTGCGCATCCAGCTGAGCACCAGGCCGGTCAGCCATTGCGGCAGGACGAGTACCGGCATCAGCCACAACGGCGTGTGGTTCAGGTAGAAGTTGCCCAGGTGCATGCCGGCGAACACCAGCGCCGCTCCATGCAGCACCCAGGGAAAATGCCGCACATAGCGCCGGCGCCAAGCCCAGTGCCATTGCCGGCGCGACACCATGCTTCGCCGCTGGGCAACCAGCACCAGGGCCAGCACCCCGACAACCACCGTGGCGGTAAGCGGCCCTGGTCCGTGCAGCAATGGCCAGATCATCAGAGGAACCGCCCACAACGCCTGCGCCGGCCGGCGCAGACCGTAGCGAAAGAGCATCTCTTCCACGACCGGCGCCCATACGATGGCGGTGAACCAGGGAATGGCGCCCATTTCCAGCTTGTGATGGGCGCCGCCCAACGCCGCGACCGCCACCGCCAGCGGCCCCAAGGCGAACAGGTTGATACCCCACAGCAAGGCGACCCAGGCGAGCAGCCGGCGCGCGGGCACGGGGGGCTTCCAATCCGTGCCCAGGCTCGCGCCCTGCCGCCGCGGGGGCAAGCGGCGCAGCGTGGGGCGGCGCACGAAGCGCCAGAAGTCGGCGATATCGGCGCGCAATCGCGGCAGGGCGCCCCGTCGGTTCGGCGGCATCGTCAGCCCTCGTTTTCTCGATGCAATTGCTGCGTGGCCCGCGTGAATTCGCCATCGAGCAGCAGCGGCATGACGGCGCGGCAGCGATGGATCACGGCCTCGATGCCGGTCATCTCGTCGCGCCGGGGCGCATGCAGCACGAAGTCGGCCACCTGCTGCGCCAGGCCGAGCGTCCTGGGATGGCCGATGCCGATCCGCAGCCGCCAGAATGCCGGGCTGCCCAAGGCAGCCTGGATATCACGCAGGCCATTGTGACCCGCATGGCCGCCGCCTTGTTTCAGCTTGACCTGGCCCGGCATCAGGTCCAGTTCATCGTGCAGAACCAGGATCTGCTCCGGCGTGAATTTGTAGAAACGCGCCAGCGCGCCCACGGACTGGCCGGAGCGGTTCATATACGTGGTCGGTTTCAGCAACACCACGTTGTCGCCCGCATGCCGCGCCTTGGCGACGAAGCCGGAAAAGCCCTTTTCCATCGCGAAGCTGGCGCGCATATCGTCGGCGACGTGATCGGCCAACCAGAAGCCCGCGTTGTGGCGGGTGGTTTCGTATTCCGGCCCGGGATTCCCCAGGCCGACGATCAGGCGTATCGGTACGGACATGACTGGCGTAGATGTGAAAAACCCTGCGTATGGTATTCCACACGCAGGGTTCGCAGGATAGGCGGCGGCCAGACAGGCCCGCCGCCACGGGATCAGGACGATCAGGCCGCCGGAGCGCCCTCGCCCGCTTCGCCGCCTTCCCCGGCTTCCGCGGCGCCGCCCTTGACCAGCGCGGACGCCAGCACCGGGTTGGCATCGCCACCATGGGCCAGGTACGTCACGCCCTTGGGCAGCTGAATGTCGGACAGGTGCACCGAAGCGCCGCCGATCAGCTTGCTCAGGTCCACTTCGATGAACTGCGGCAGATCGCCCGGCAGGCAGGCGACTTCCAGTTCGTTCATCACGTGGGTGATGATGGCGCTGCTCAACTTGACGGCCGGCGAGATCTCGGCATTGATGAAGTGCAGCGGCACTTTGGTGTGCAGGATCTTGCTGCTGTCCACACGCTGGAAGTCGACGTGCAGGACTTGCGGCTTGTAGGCGTGCCATTGAACGGCGCGCAGCAGCACCTGTTCGCTCTTGCCGCCCTCGATCTGCATGTCGAGGATGGAGGAGTGGAACTCTTCCTTGCGCAGGGCGTGGTAGATCTCGTTGTGGTCGAGTTCGATGTTCAGGGGCTCGCTGCCCGCGCCGTACACAATGGCGGGGACCCGGCCCGCGCGGCGCAGGCGGCGGCTCGCACTCGAACCCTGAACGCTACGCGCAGTGGCGTTGAATTTCATGGATGACTCCAGACAGAGGGGCGCGCACGCGCCCCGGTAAAAACACGACCGCACCATGCGGACCGTGCGTTCCGCTTCCGCGCCGCGACCAGCGTGAAAGCGAGAAGGAAAAACGCGATTCGGTTCAGTCGGCGAAAAGCGAGCTGACCGATTCCGCGTTGGAAATACGCAATATGGTTTCGCCGAGCAGACCGGCGCAGGACAGTTGGCGGATCTTGCCCACCTGCCGCGCGCGCTCGGACAGCGGGATGGTGTCGGTGACGACCAGTTCGTCCAGCTCCGAGCCTTCGATACGGTCCACCGCCCCGCCCGACAGCACGGGGTGCGTGCAATAGGCATAGACAGCGCCTGCGCCCCGCTCTTTCAGCGCCTGCGCGGCCTTGCACAGCGTGCCGGCAGTGTCCACCATGTCGTCCATGATGATGCAGGTACGGCCATCGACTTCGCCAATGATGTTCATCACTTCCGACACGTTGGCGCGCGGCCGCCGCTTGTCGATGATGGCAAGGTCCGCTTCGAGCTGCTTGGCCAGCGCGCGGGCGCGCACCACGCCGCCGATATCGGGCGACACCACCACCAGGTTCGAGAAATTGCGGCGCCAGATATCGCCCAGCAGGATCGGACCGGCGTAAATGTTGTCCACCGGAATATCGAAGAACCCCTGGATCTGGTCGGCATGCAGGTCCATCGTCAGCACGCGGTCCACGCCCGCGACCTGCAGCATGTTCGCCACGACCTTGGCCGAGATGGCGACGCGCGCCGAACGCGGGCGGCGGTCCTGGCGGGCGTAGCCGAAATACGGAATGGCGGCGGTAATGCGGCCGGCGGACGCCCGGCGCAGCGCATCCACCATGACCATGATTTCCATCAGGTTGTCGTTGGTGGGCGCACAGGTTGGCTGCAGCACGAACACGTCCTTGCCGCGGACGTTTTCGTTGATTTCCACCATGACTTCGCCATCGGAAAAACGACCGACGGTCATCTTGCCCAATGACATGTCCAGATGATTGGCAACGTCGACGGCCAGACGGGTGTTGGCCGTGCCGGTGAAAATCATGAAACTATCTTTTGTCATGATGCAGACGCTATGGTCGTTTCGATCGCAAAACAAAAAAGCTGCTGAACTTGTGCCGAAAAGGAATAGGCGCGTTCAACAGCTTTTTCTAAATCGTTGGGCTGGGGAGGAAGGATTCGAACCTTCGCATGCCGGAATCAAAATCCGGTGCCTTAACCAACTTGGCGACTCCCCAACTAGCTAGCAATCCAGTGCCGCAACGGATGCTCGATCAACCCAGGGCTTGCCTGCACCAACCGGAACCGCACTGGCGGCTCTTGCATTGCCTGCGACGTCTCCGCCATTTTACCGGCGACGCGCATTGTAGCGGCTATTTCGCGCTCCGCCAAAATCGCTGAGGACAAATCCGGAAATTCGGCGAAAAGACAGGCGCCGGACCCGGACATGCGCACATCGATACCAAGACCCTGGTCTGCCAGCCAGCGCGCCGCCCGAAGGACTTCAGGATAACGCTTGAAGACAACCGGCTCGAGGTCGTTTCGGCCAAATGCAGAAAAGGATCGGTCAACCGGATCGCTGCCTGCGCTGGCTTCGAAACGCGACGAAGCAAGAAAGTCCGCTATTGTGATACATGGCGTATCCCTTGTCAAATCGGGATCCGCGAACACGGCCGGCGTCGGCACGGTGGCGTCCGGCTGCGCGATCAGATACGCGCGTTCCGGCAGCGGGACGGCAGTCAAAACTTCGCCCACCCCTTCGGCGAATGCGGGCTGGCCGAAAACGAACACTGGCACGTCGGCGCCCAACGGCAAGGCCAGCCGCATCAGCTCGGCGCGGGACAAACCCGTGTTCCATAAACGGTTCAATGCGATCAGTGTGCTGGCCGCATCGCTTGAGCCGCCGCCCAGCCCGCCACCCATGGGAATGCGTTTTTCCACTCGGATCGATACCCCCTGGCGCACGCCGGCGGCTGCCTGCAAGGCGCGCGCGGCGCGCACCGTCAGGTCGTTTTCCGGCGGCACGCCGGGCAACGGCTCTTCCCGGACGATGGCGCCGTCGGCCCGGGATTCGAAATGCAGCGTATCAGCCAGCCCGATGAAGCGGAAAACCGTTTGCAGCAGGTGATAGCCGTCGGCGCGGCGGCCGACGACGTGAAGAAACAGATTGATTTTGGCGGGAGCCGGAACGTCGTACAGGTTCACGGTTCAGGAGGGATTCACGACCAGGCGCAGCAGAATGCGCCGGTCCGGTTCCTTGCGTTCCAGCACCAGCACCTGGGGCCCCAGCGCGTCGTAGCGGGACAACCGGGCCTGCCAGCCGCCCTGGTCGAAGGATACCGGCCGCCGCTCGGTATCGCGCTCCACGTGGGTGGCGGGCGGCGTCGGCGCCAGGCGCCCGCGCAGCCAATCGCGCAGGCCGGAAACCGGCACGCGGCTGCCGATGGCGTCCTCCACGAGCCCGTCGGGGTCCTGCGCCTGCAGCCGGGTGCCATCGGATTTGTTCAACACGGCCATGCCGGGACGTCCTTCCACCCGCGCCTGCGTGGCGCCCAGCGGATTGGTCAGATCGAGGACATAGCGGCGTCCGTCATCCAGCCAGGAGAAGCCGCCTTGAACCGCGTCCTGCTTGCCATCGTCGGCGGTGACCGTCAGCGCGAACCGGCCGACGCGGGAAAACTCGCCCGCGGCGCCGCTGCCGGCGATCCGGTCCGGCGTGGCACACGCCGCCAGCACCATGCAAAGCGCCGCCGTCATGGCGGCGCGCCAACCGCGAAACATCACAGCGAAACCCCCAGGCGCTTCAAGGCGTCGCGCAGCGTTTTATTGCCGGGGTCCTTGCGCGCGGCGGCGCTGAAAATCGCCCGCGCTTCATCGCGCCGTCCCTGCACCCACAGAACCTCGCCCAGATGGGTGCCGATCTCCGGTTCCGGCCGGCGGGAATACGCGCGCTGCAGATACGTCAGGGCGGCCTCGTTGTCGCCCATGCGGTATTTGACCCAGCCCATGCTATCGAGGATATACGGATCGTCGGGCGACAGGTCCAGCGCCTGCGTAATCAGCTCCAGCGCTTCGCGCAAACGGATATTGTGGTCGGCAAGCGTATAGCCCAGGGCGTTGTACGCGTGCGCATGATCGGGATCGAGCGCGATCACCTGCCTCAACAGGCGTTCCAGGTCGGCGATCTTGTCCTGGCGTTCGTACAGCATCGCCAGTTCGTACTTGATCTCCACGGTGTCCGGCAGCGCCTTGTCCGCACCGGCCAGCAAAGCCACCGCCTGGTCGGTACGGCCCGCGTCGCGCAGGATCTGCGCCTTGGTCAACACGCCCAGGACGCGTTCTTCCTCGTCCTGCGGCTGCGCCTGATCCACCATGTCCAGGGCGGCATCCACCTGGCCCTGCTTCGCGCGCAGCGTCGCCTGGCGCATGCGGGCCTGGAAGCGCATGGCGGGATCGTCGATGCGGCCAAGCTCCGCGATGGCTTCGTTGTAGCGGCCCTGGTCCTCGGCGATGCGCGCCAGCAGGATGTGCGCGTCCGCGGCCGCGGCCGGGGCGTCGGAGGTGCCGGGCACCAGCGCATTCTGCCGCTGGTTCTGCACATCCAGATACTGCTGCAGGAAGCCGCGCGCGTCGTCCAGACGGCCGGCCCGGTAGGCGAGCTGGGCCTGCATGAAAAGCAGGTCGAAGTCCTCCGGCGAGCGGCGCGACATGGCGCGCAGTTCGTTCAGGGCGCCTTCGTAGTCGCCCGTCTCCGACAGTTGGGCGGCCAGCATCAGCCGCAGGCGCCGGGCATCGGGATGGCGGGCGATGAAAGCCCGGGCGTCCGCGGCGGCCTGCTTCGGGTCCACCTTCATGCCATAGTCGAGCACGCGCTGGGCCGCCGCTTCGGATTTCGGGTCGGCCTGCAGGGCCGCGCGGGCTTCCTGCAGCGCACGCTGACGATCGCCTGCGGCATTGGCGACGTCGGCCAGGGCCAAACGCGCGGCCGGCAGCTTGCGGACCGACGGACTAAGCGCCTCATCCAGAATGGACAAGGCCGTTCTGCGGTCGTTGATGCGGCCCAGCACCGCCAGCGTCTGCGCGATCGCGGTGGGCTTATCCTTGGCTTCGTCGATGCGCTTGCGCAGGGCGGGCGCCAGCCCGGCAGTCTGGCCGTTGGCGGCGGCCAGCGCCAGTTCCGTCGCGCTGGCTTCGGTATCGGAAGGAGCCAGGCGCGACCAGACGCGCGCGGCGTCAAGCGCCCCGCGCAGATTGCCGCCCGCCAGATAGAATTCGAGCGCGCGCCGCGCCACGCGCGGATCGTTGACGTCCTTGGCCAGGGCCAGCATCGTGGACGCCGCGGTGCCATACATCCCGCGCTGTGCGGCGATTTCGGACACGAGAATCCGGTACAGGATGCTGGACGTCAATCGCACATAAGGCGGTTTGCCTTCGCGCAACTGAATGACATCCGTTTCCGGTTGAGGGGCGCGCGGCGCACGGGGGGCGATGGCGTCGGCGGTGTGCCTTTCGGCGGCCTGCGCCGGCGTGGCGTGGGCGCCGGCAAGCGCGAGCATCAGGGCCGCGAACCCGTACTTGAATGAAGCCAGCCCCCGGGCTGCGCGCTTCCGTCTGAAGGGGGCGACGCAGGCGGACGCGCCAAGCCGGCTTCGCGGCGTCCCCGTCAGGGCCACGCCAGCTTCATTCGACGCGGGCGGCGCGCTGCGCCATGGATAACTGTTATGCATATGCGACGACTTCACGCGACCCGTCCGGTAAATGGCACAATCTGTACACGCAACTGATCATCTTACACTGGGTAATGCCTGAACTGCCTGAAGTGGAAACCACGCGGCGCGGGATTGCGACCGTCATGACAGGGCGTCCGCTTGTCCAGCTTATCGTAAGAGAACCGAGACTGCGCTGGCCCGTCCCCGCCGACCTGGCGCAGACGCTTTCCGGCCGCACCGTGCTGGAATGCGGGCGGCGCGGAAAGTATCTGCTGCTGCGATTCGACCACGGCACGCAGATCGTGCATCTGGGCATGTCCGGATCGCTGCGCCGGGTGCCGGAAGGCGAACCTCCCCGCCGCCACGATCACGTTGAATGGGTGTTCGATCACGCCACGCTGCGGCTGCACGACCCAAGGCGTTTTGGCGCCGTGCTGTGGCACCCGGCCGATGCCGGCCCGATCGAATCCCACCCGCTCCTTGCGAATCTGGGCATCGAGCCCTTCGATCCGCGGTTTGGCGGCCAATGGCTGCGCGACCGCTTCCAGGGCCGCTCCGCGCCGATCAAGCAGGTTTTGCTGGCCGGCGAGGCAGTCGTGGGCGTCGGAAACATCTACGCGTCCGAAAGCCTGTTCCGCGCCGGCATCCACCCGCGTACACCGGCACGCCGCCTTTCGCTTGCCCGCTGCGAGCGGCTGGCCGCGGCAATCCGGCAAACCCTGGAAGACGCGCTGGCCTCCGGCGGCAGCACCCTGCGCGACTATGTGGGCGCGGGCGGCGAACCCGGCAGCTACTTCACGATCCATGCGGCGGTTTACGAACGCGCGGGACAGCCCTGCCGCGTATGTGCGACGCCGATCCGCCGCATCGTCCAGGGCCAGCGCGCGACCTATTACTGCGTCAAATGCCAACGGGCGTGAACGCGGCGCACCTTCAACGCTCCGCAAACGTATCGACGATCAAGTTCCGCAGCCATTGATTGCCGCCGTCGCGGTGGAAGCGCCGGTGCCAGTAAACGTTGCTCTGCAGCGCGGGGACGCGGACGGGCGGCGCCAGAATGCCCAGGCCGAAGCGCGAGGCCGCGCTTTCGGCCAGCTTGCGGGGCACGGTGGCAAGGAGATTCGTGGCGCTGACGATATAAGGCACCGCCGCGAAGTGCGGCACCGAGAAATGCGCCGCCAGGCTGACCCCGGCCTTTTCCAGCGCCTGATTGATCTGGCCGTACGGCGCCGCATGCGAAACCATCAGATGCCGCTCGGCGCGGAACGCCTTCAGCCCCATGCCTTCATGCGCGGTGGGATGGCCGCGCCGGAATAGCGTGGCATACCCCTGCCGGAACAGCATACGTTGCAGCAGGCCGCCGGCCAGCTCTTGAAAGGCGCCCAACGCCAGGTCCACATGGCCGGCGTCGAGTTCGCGCTGCAGGTCGGCGCCTTGCAGCCGCACGGATTCGACGCGCACGCCCGGCGCATCCCTGGCACAGCGCTCCATCAATTCGGGCATGAAGTGGATTTCGCCGACATCGGTCATCGCCACGCGAAACCGGCGCGTGCTGTGCGCGGGATCGAAGCCGGGCGGCGCCTCCAGCGCATGCGTCAGCAGGCTCAGCGCTTCCGCCACCGAGCCGGACAGATGCTGGGCATAGGGCGTAGGCAGCATGCCTTGCGGCGTCCGCACGAAGAGCGGATCGTTGAAAGCCTCGCGCAAACGGCGCAGCGCATTGCTCGCGGCCGGCTGCGTCACGCCCATGCGACGCGCAACGGCGGAAAGGTTGCGGTCTTCCACCAGATATTGGAAGACGACCAGAAGATTCAGATCCAGGGCGCGCAGGTCGGGCATGGGGGACATTCACGAAATTTATGGCGCATATTTTCTCATTCATCTAGCGCCGCTGCGCGGACCCGGAGACAATCGATGGCGATCGCACAAGCCAGGTTTCGTTTGGCCGCCAGCCCGCGCGTCCGTTGAAACCGGTAGAACGGAGACAGCCATGACATCGACATCCCTGCCCGTGGAGGCCGAGACCCTGCAATACCAGACGGGTTTCGGCAATAGCTTCGCCACCGAAGCCCTGCCCGGCGCCCTGCCCGTGGGCCGCAATTCCCCCGCGCGCTGCCCCTATGGGCTGTACGCCGAACAGCTTTCCGGAACCGCCTTCACCGCGCCACGCGCGGAGAACCGGCGCTCCTGGCTGTACCGCATCCGTCCCGCCGCGCAGCATGCGCGCTACGCGCCCTGCGCGCAGGCCGGCGGCTGGGTCAGCCGGTTCGGCGCGCAGCCCGTCACGCCGAACCGCCTGCGCTGGAATCCCCGGCCGATGCCGGACGCCCCCACCGATTTCATCGATGGCATCGCCACGGTGGGCGGCAACGGCAGTCCCGACGAGCACGGCGGCGTCGGCATACACCTTTACGCCGCCAACGCGTCGATGCGGAGACGTTATTTTTATAACGCCGATGGCGAGCTGCTGATCGTCCCGCAGGCCGGGCGCCTGCGCGTGGACACAGAACTCGGCCGCATGGACGTCGCGCCCCTGGAAATCGCGGTGATCCCGCGCGGCACGCGGTTTCGCGTCGTGTTGCCCGATGGCACGGCGCGCGGCTATCTGCTCGAAAACTTCGGCGCGCCGCTGCGTCCGCCGGAGCGCGGCCCCATCGGGTCCAACAGCCTCGCCAACGCGCGCGACTTCGAAACGCCGGTGGCCTGGTACGAAGACCTGGAAGGCGACTTCGAACTGATGGCGAAGTTTGAAGGCGGATTCTGGCGCACCCGCCTCGACCATTCGCCGTTGGACGTGGTCGCCTGGCATGGCAACCACGCGCCGTACAAGTACGACCTGCGCCGCTTCAATGCGGTGGGTTCGATCACCTACGATCATCCGGACCCGTCGATCTTCACGGTGCTGACGTCGCCATCGGATACGCCGGGCACCGCGAACATGGACTTCGCCATCTTTCCGCCGCGCATCCTGGTCATGGAAAACACGTTCCGGCCGCCCTGGTTCCACCGCAACGTGGCGAGCGAATTCATGGGCTTGATCCAGGGGGTCTACGATGCCAAGGCCGAAGGTTTCGTGCCGGGCGGGGCGAGTTTGCACAATTGCATGAGCGCGCACGGCCCGGACGCCGAAACCTTCGAAAAGGCGTCCAATGCCGATACCTCGAAGCCTCATTACATCCGCGACACGATGGCCTTTATGTTCGAAACGCGGCGCGTGATCCGCCCGACGGAAGCCGCGCTGTCCTGGCCGGAGCTGCAGACCGACTACGACGCATGCTGGAAGGACTTGCGCAAGCATTTCGATCCGACGCGCCCGTAAAGCCGCCAACCCCTGCAATACAGATGGAAACCATGACCGAACTGAACGAAACCCATGACCCCTCGCTGCGCAGCTGGGTGGAAAGCGCCAACGACGAGGCCAACGGCTTTCCGGTGCAGAACCTGCCCTATTGCGTGTTCCGGCGCGCGGGCGCCGGCGACTTCCGCCCCGGCGTCGGCATCGGCGACCGCATCCTGGACCTGGACGCGCTCGCCAAGGCGCAGCCTTTCACCGGCGACGCGGCGCGCGCCCTGGCGGCCTGCCAGGGCCCCGAACTCAACGCCTTGATGGCGCTTGGAACGGCGGCGTGGTCGGCGCTGCGCCTGGCGCTGTCGCGCGCGCTACGGCAAGGCTCGGCGCTGCGCGACACGCTGGAACCCTTGCTGGTCCCGCAGTCCGAAGCCGAGTTTGCGGTCCCGGCCCGTATCGGCGATTACACGGATTTCTATATCTCCGTACACCACGCCACGGCGGTAGGCAGGCAGTTCCGCCCCGACAACCCACTGCTGCCCAATTACAAGTGGGTGCCCATCGGCTATCACGGGCGGGCCTCCAGCATCGGCGTGCAGCAGCATTTCCCGCGGCCCGTGGGCCAGACGCGCCCGTCCCAGGAAGGCGGCGCGCCCGCATTCGGGCCGTGCGCGCGCCTGGACTATGAGCTGGAGCTGGGCGTATTCGTCGGAACGGGCAACCCCCTGGGCCGCCGCATCGCGATGGAAGAGGCGGAATCGCATGTGTTCGGCCTGACGCTGTTGAACGACTGGTCGGCGCGGGATCTGCAGGCCTGGGAATACCAGCCGCTGGGCCCCTTTCTGTCGAAGAACTTCGCCAGCACGATTTCGCCCTGGATCGTCACGCTGGAAGCGCTTGCGCCTTTCCGGCTGCCGTTCCAGCGGGCGGCTGGCGACCCGCAGCCCTTGCCCTATCTGGCTTCGTCCCGCAACACGGCGGCGGGCGCCTTCGACATCCGATTGCAGGTGTCCTTGAGCACCGGCCGCTCACGCGAACAAGGCGCTCCGGCCGCAACGCTGTCGCGCAGCAACTTCCGGCACGCGTACTGGACCGTTGCGCAACTGCTGGCGCACCACACGGTGAACGGCTGCAATCTCCAACCCGGAGACCTGCTCGGCACGGGCACCTTGTCCGGCCCCGACGTATCCGAAGCGGGATCCCTGCTGGAACTGACGCAAGGCGGCAAAGCGCCCCTGTCGCTGCCTTGGGGCGAATCCCGCACCTTCCTGGAGGATGGCGACGAAGTGACGCTTAGCGCCGAATGCGTAAAGCCGAACTATCCGCGCCTGTCTTTCGGCGCATCGGTCGGTCGCGTGCTGCCCGCGCTGACCTGAGCCACCACGCTGACAGCAACCTGATGGTCGTCATACATCGTATGACGACTTGATAGACCCGGCACGCCTGCCCTTGCTATCGTTCCTGCGCCCGGCGCAGGCGTTCGCGGCTGTTGCCCAGATGCGTGCGCATGGCGGCACGGGCGGATTCGGGATCCTGCCTGCGGATAGCCTCGAAAATGTCCTCGTGTTCGCGGTTGACCCGCTCCAGATAAGGTTCGCGTTCTTCGTCGCCCAGCTTGGCGGAATTGATGCGGGTGCGCGGAATGATGGCCGCGCCCAGATGCGACAGCAGGTCGGCGAAATACTTGTTGCCGGTCGCCTGCGAAATCAGCAAATGAAACCGGAAATCGGGGGTGACGGTATCGCCTCCCGGCACCAGCGCGGCGCGGAACTCGTCCAGCGCTTCGCGCATCTGCGCCAGCTGTTCCTCGGTGCGCCGCGCCGCGGCCAGGCCCGCCGCCTCCGTTTCCAGGCAGATGCGCAACTCCAGAATGACCAGTATGTCGCGCACGGTGGCGATGTCCGCCGGGTCCACGCGGAAATCCCCCCCATTGTTCGGCTTGAGCGCATAAGTGCCCACGCCGTGGTGCGTTTCCACCAGACCGGACGCCTGCAGACGCGACAGCGCCTCGCGCACGACCGTACGGCTGACGCCGAACGTGCGCATGATTTCGGATTCTGTCGGCAGCTTGTCGCCGGGCCGGATCTCGCCGGCGCGTATCCGGTTGGACAGGCTTTCGACCAGTTCCTGCGCGAGGCTGCGTGGGCGGCGGCGCGCGGGAAGTTCGGCGGACATGGATGTCGTCGTCATAAGGGATATTCCGGAGCGCCCGCCCCGCTTGACGGGCGTTTGAGGCCCTCATTATACTGGCTCGGCGTTGTACGATGACTTATAAGCAAACCGATTGAACACCCAAACCGGTGCGGTGTAAATAGCGGCGCCGGGCGGGCAGAACGGAGACAAAGTCGTGAGCCTTCCGGGCACCTTTCCCGCACCGCAGCCGCCACGGGTCGGCACGCTCCTGCTCACGGGGGCCGGCGGCAACCTGGGCAAAGTCCTGCGTGAGCGGCTGAAGCCCTATGCCGGGACGCTGCGCCTTTCGGACATCGCGGACCTCGGCCCCGCCCAGCCCGGCGAAGAAATCATGCTGGGCAACCTGGCCGATGCCGACACGGTGGACGCAATGGTGCGCGGCGCCGACGCCATCGTCCACATGGGCGGCGTTTCGGTCGAACGCCCCTTCGACGAGATCCTGCCCGCCAACATCCAGGGCGTCTACAACCTTTACGAAGCCGCGCGCAAGCACGGCGTCAGGCGGATCGTCTTCGCCAGCTCCAACCACGTCATCGGCTTCTACCGGCAGGGACAGGTCATCGACGCCGACGCGCCTGTCCGCCCGGATGGCTATTACGGCATCAGCAAGGCCTTTGGCGAAAACCTGTCGCGCTTCTACTTCGACCGCTACGGCATCGAAACGGTGTGCCTGCGCATCGGCTCGTCCTTTCCCGAAGCGAAAGACCGGCGCATGCTGGTCACGTGGCTCAGCTACGACGACCTGACGCATCTGATCGCGCAGTCGCTTTTCGTGCCCCACGTCGGCCACACCATCGTATACGGCGCCTCGGCCAATCGCGAAAGCTGGTGGGACAACTGGCGGGCGGCGCATCTTGGTTTTCACCCCAAGGATTCTTCGGAGCAGTTCCGGGCCAAGGTCGAATCGCGGCCGCCGCTGCCTGCCGACGATCCGGAGGCACGCTACCAGGGCGGCGCCTTCACCAAGGCCGGGCCCTTCTGACCGGCGCGCACTGGGAAGGTTCTCCCCGCCGGCGAGGCAATCGATTTTTTCGTACCCGCAAGCGACAGAAGCCTGACGGACAGGCTCGCCGCGCCTCCGCGCCACAAGCACGGCGGACGGCAACACTACGGAGGTAGACAAATGATGCTGCACAAGACGCTGCAAGACACCGTCCACGATGTCGCCGGCGGCCGCCCCCGCGGCCGCCAGAGCCCTTCCGCTTCCCCACGCGGGAAGAGCGTCGCGAGAGCCGCCGTCAGCGCGTGCCTGGCCTTGGCCGCGATGGGCGCCCTGCCCCTGTCCGCCCAGGCCGCGGAATTCCGCTCCGCGGATATCCACCCGGACGACTACCCCACCGTGCAGGCCGTGCGCTACATGGCCGATCTGGTCAAGCAGCGCTCCAACGGCAAAATGACCATTACGGTCTTCTCCGGATCCAAGCTTGGGTCGGAGAACGACTCCATCGAGCAGGTGAAGCTGGGCGCGCTGACGATGGCGCGCGTGAGCAGCGCGGCCATGCACAACATCTGCCAGAACACGCGGGTGCCTTCGCTGCCCTTCCTGTTCCGCTCCACCGACCATCTGCACAAGGTGCTGGACAGCGACATCGGCGAGCAACTGCTGAAGTCCTGCGAGAAAGCCGGCTTCGTCGGCCTGGCGTGGTACGACAGCGGCTCGCGCTCGATGTACACCCGCAACAAACCCATCAAGACGCTGGCCGACGCCAAGGGCCTGAAGATCCGGGTGCAGCAGTCCGACCTGTCCGTCGCCATGGTGGAAGCAATGGGTGCGAACGCCACGCCGATGTCCATGGGCGAGGTCTACACATCGTTGAAGACGGGCCTGGTGGACGCGGCGGAGAACAACTTCCCCAGCTACGAAAGCGCCCATCACTACGAAGTCGCGAAGTACTTTTCCCTGACCGAGCACACCATGACGCCGGAGATCCTGATCTTCTCCAAGCGCCAGTGGGACAAGCTGTCGCCGCAGGACCAGAAAATCCTGCGCGACGCGGCGAAGGAATCGGTGCCTTACATGCGCAAGCTGTGGGCGGAACGCGAGGATAAGTCCCGGCAGGTCGTCGAAAAGGGCGGCGCGCAGATCGTGCAGGTCGACAAGGCCTCGTTCCAGCAGGCCATGGCTCCGGTGTACGCGAAGTTCGTGACCACGCCGGAGATGAAAGAGCTGGTGCAGCGCATCCAGACAATGGAGTGACACCATGCTGGCGAGCTCGCAGGAACAAACTGTCCCGGCGGCTCGCCGGGACGGCGCCTCGCGCGTGCTGGACGCCTACACCCATGGGTGCAGGTGGATCGCCCGGGCCTGCATGTGGATCAGCGTGGCCGGCCTGGCGTGCCTGATCGCGGCGGTGGGTTTCCAGATCTTCGGACGCCATGTGCTGAACCGCACGCCTACGTGGGCCGAAAGCATCGCGATGCTTTTGGTGCTGTACGTGACCATGCTGGGCGCCGCGGTCGGCGTGCGTGACGCGGGGCACATCGGCTTCGAGTCGCTGCTGGAACTTCTTCCGGACGGCGCGAAGCGGCGCATGCAGATCCTGATTCATGCGCTGGTCTTCCTCTTCGGGGTGATGATGGCGTGGAACTGCGCCATTCTGGCCGAGTCTGTCTCCGACTACCTGATTCCCAACCTGGGCATTTCGGAAGGCTGGAAATACATACCCGCAACTTTGTCAGGCGGCCTGATCGCGCTGTTCTCAATAGAGCACATCGTGGCGCTGCTGCGTCGTCAGGAGGTCGTACCAGCATGGCGCTGACACTGCTTTCCGTTACCTTCCTCGGCTTTCTGGTCATCGGCGTGCCGGTCGCGTTCGCCATCGGTCTGGCGTCCATTTCCGCGATCCTTTACGAGGACCTGCCGATCGCGGTCGCGTTCCAGCAGATGACCTCTGGGATGAACGCCTTTTCCTTCCTGGCCATTCCCTTCTTCATTTTCACCGGCGAACTGATGCTGTACGGCGGCATCGCCGACCGTATCGTCAACTTCGCCCGTGCGCTGGTGGGACATGTGCGCGGAGGGCTGGGCATGTCGAACGTCGTCGCCTGCACGCTGTTCGGCGGGGTTTCCGGGTCGCCGGTGGCCGATGTATCGGCCATGGGCTCCGTCATGATCCCGATGATGAAGCGGGAGGGCTATCACGCCGACTACGCCGTCAACGTGACGACGCATGCCGCGCTGGTCGGCGCGCTGATGCCGACCAGCCACAACATCATCATCTACACGCTGGCCGCAGGCGGCAAAGTGTCCATCGCCGCGCTGATCGCCGCCGGACTGCTGCCGGCCCTGATCCTGACCATCTGCAATCTTGCGGCGGCCTACTTCGTCGCGCGCCATCGCGGCTACACCGCCGGCACCTTCCCCGGATGGGGCATCGTCCTGCGCTCGCTTGCGGCGGCCCTCCCCGGACTGTTCGTCGTGGTGGTCATCATCGCCGGCATACTTAGCGGCGTCTTCACGGCCACCGAATCGGCGGCCGTGGCGGTGATCTATGCCCTCGCGCTGACGGTGCTGGTGTATCGCAGCCTGACCTGGCAGCAGTTCGTCAGGGCGGCGGCCAAGGCCGTGAAGACGACGGGCGTGGTACTGCTGCTGATCGGCATCTCGGCCACCTTCGGCTACCTGATCAGCTTCTACGGCGTGGCGGAGAAAACCGGCGAGCTGCTGGCTTCGATCTCCACCAGCCCATGGGCCATCTTTTTGATGGTCAACATCGTGCTGTTCCTGCTCGGGACCTTCCTCGACATGGCGGCCACGATCCTGATCTGCACGCCCATCTTCCTGCCGATCTGCATGCAGTACGGCATGGGACCGGTCCAGTTCGGCATGGTCATGCTGCTGAATTGCGCGCTGGGACTGAACACCCCTCCGGTCGGCACCACGCAGTTCGTCGGCTGCGCCATCGGCGAGGTCTCCGTGGGCACGGTCATGCGGACCATCTGGCCTTTTTACGGCGCCCTGCTGGCCGCGCTGGCGCTGGTCACCTACGTGCCCGCGTTCTCGCTATGGCTGCCGCGCGTCCTGCTCGGCGCCGGTTGACCATGCGCCGTCCGGCCCGCCCTGCCCGGCGGGCGCGGCCCGGACGATGGGCAAATAGAACAGGATGCTGGCCAGCCCCCACATGACGCAGGCCGCCCATAGCGTCTGACTGAAAAAGTGCGCGCCCTGCACGATGCGCACCAGCGAGAACAGCAGTCCCGCCGCAATCCCGGCCGCCAGCCCGGCCCACCGCCACGTCCTGCTCCCCAGCGCCCAGCCCGCGAAATACAGCGCCAACATGGCATAGCCGGCGCCCGCGTGATTGCTGGGCAGGGCGCCGCCGGCCTCCTTGCGGTTGACCGCCCAGAAGTGCTGCGGGTAATGGGCATAGCCGCCGAACACGTCCAGGTTGTAGGGGCGCGGCAAGGCCGTGTAATGCTTGAGCTGCGAAATGACGACCTGGCCCAGCGCGCAGGTCAGCACGATGGCCCACAGGGCTCCCCGCCATGGGCGCAGCACGTGGAACCAATGACTGGCGACGGCGGCGGCCAGGGCGCCCACCGCCAAGCCCACGGGCAGGACCAGCACGATGCGGTGCGCGATCAGCTCGAGCAGACGCGAGTCGCGCCAGGGGAAGGCGTTCGCCTGCCCGTCGAAGAACATCCGCGCGATCGCCATGTCCAGACCGGACAGGCGCGAGGCCTCCGCGAGCAGCGCCAACAGCAGCGTGACGCCCAGGACGTGGGTCAGCAGGTAGGTATCGGAGCGGACTGCGGTTCTTTGGCGTGCGGAGACGGCGGTATGCATGAGGCGGCCAGGGCGTGAAACCCTGGAACCGTACCCGCCCGCTCATCGAGAAATCGTCAAATGGCCGCGGCCGCCGGCTGGCCGTCGGCCGCATCGTCCGCCGCCGCGCCGCTGAAACGCAGCGTGAAGGTGGTGCCGTGCTCGGGCCCATCCACCTGGGAAGCGACGTCCAGGCTCCATCCCTGCATGTCGCAGACCCGTTTGGCGATGGCCAGGCCCAGGCCCCGCTCCAGCGCCTGCGCTGCCTGTGCCGCATCCGCGTCCTGTCTGACGTCCCGGCGCCGCACGCTGTAATAGCGTTCGAAGACGAATGGCAGGTCTTCCGGCCGTATGCCCTTGCCGTTGTCGCGCAGCTCCAGACCGTCCTCGACGGCCCGTACACTCAGGACAGCCGGCGCCGCATGTTCGATGGCATTGCGGATGAGGTTGCGCAGGACGGTCTGCACGGCATAGCGGTCAAGATCGCGCACCATGCCGCGAGGCACCTGGTGGACCAGGCGCAGGTCGGCCTGCTCCGCATACGCCTCCAGGCCTTGCCACGCGCCGTCCAGGCATTCCGCCAGATCCACCGGTTCCGGCTTGCGGCGCTCGTCGCGGGCCATGGCGCGGGCGCTTTCCAGGGCGCCGGCGACGCTGTCGACGTTCTTCACGATGCGGGTCAAGCGGGTCTGCTGGTCGGGGCTCAGCCCGTCCGACATCAGCATCAACTCGCCATCGCTGCGGATGGCGGCCAGCGGCGTGCGCACTTCGTGGCTTAGGTTGGCCGCGAATTCGCGCTCACGCGCCAGCGACCGGTCCACCTGATTCTGCACCCGGTTGAATGCCTCGATCAGCCGTCCTGCCTCGTCGTCGCGTTCGACGGCCAGGTCGGGGGACCCCGGCGCCCACGTCGTCAGGCGATCGGTCAGCGCCAACATCGGCCCCACCGCCAGATACGCCACCTTGCGGGCGACGCCATAGGCGACCACGATGCAGATCACGCCCAATCCGAGCACGATAAGGCCGAAGTCGAACACACGGTCTTCGTTGTCCGTCGCGTCGTACATCACGTACAACCGTTTGCCGGCGGGAAGGTCCGCGACCAGTATGTGCCAGGTGTCGGTGCCCGGCTCGACCAGATGCAGGCCGTCGTTCAGATCGCGGATTTCCGAAGGCATATCCGGATTGGGCGCCCCTGGCGCTTCCATCCACGCCCGCATCGCGCCGCCCAGTTCGTGCGTGCCGCGCGACGGCAGCGCCTCTTCCCCGCTCTCGACGCGCCGGATCAGGCGATTGGTTTCAGTGGTCAGAATATCGTTGACCAGGTCGTCTTCCATCTGGTCGAAGGTCAGATAGGCCAGGACGACCAGCAACGAAACGAAGATGGAAACCGTGCCGGTCAGGGCCCAGACGACCCGCTGGGTCAGCGTACCGCCGCCGGCCCTCATGACGCTGCGCCGTCGACATCGGCGACCAACCGCCAGCCGGTGCCATGCACGGTTTCGATGCCGTCGAAGCCGGCATCGGACAGCGCCTTGCGCAACAGGTGCACCTGGCTGCGCAGGGCGTCGGAGGAAGGCGGCTCGTTTCCCCAGAGCAGGCTTTCCAGCTCAGAGCGCGGCACCACGCGGCCGGGATCGCGCAACAGGGCGTCGATGATGACGCAGGACTTGCGCGGCAGATGCACCGGCTTGCCGTTCACGGACACCATGCGCGTGCGGCTGTCGTAGCTGAGCGGCCCCCAGCGGCGCACCGGGTTGCCCACCGTGCCGCTGGCCCGATGGATCAGCGCATGCAGGCGCGCTTCGACCTCGGCAAGCGCGAACGGCTTGGTCAGGTAATCGTCGGCGCCGTGCGAGAACCCGGCGAGCTTGTCTTCCAGTTCGTCGCGCGCGGTCAGCACCAGCACGGGAACCGGCAGCATATGCTCCGTGCGCAGCGCCCGCAGCACGCCATAGCCGTCCATGCCCGGCAGGCCGACGTCGAGCACCACCGCATCGAAATGCTGGGACGTGAGCATCGCCAGCGCCGCCCGGCCGTCATAGGCGGCGTCCGGCACGAAGCCGCGCGTTTCCAGGAAGCTGTAGAGGTTGCCCGCGATCGTGGCGTCGTCCTCCACGATCAAAACGCGGTAATGCCCGGCGGGCGGCGTCGTGGGACTCATGATCGGCTCAAACCCGAACCACCTTGCCGGGGTTCATGATGCCGGCGGGATCCAGCGCCTGCTTCAACCGCCGCATCAGCGCCAGCTCGACCGGGTCCTTGTAGCGCGGCAGCTCGTCCACCTTCAGTTGTCCCACGCCGTGCTCGGCGCTGATCGACCCGCCATGCGCGTGCACGCTGTCGTGCACCACCTGATAGACCTGCGGCTGCAGCGCAAGCAGCGCCGTTTCGTCCTGATCCGGGGCGCGCGTGACGTTGTAATGCAGATTGCCGTCTCCCAGATGGCCGAAGATCACATGGCCGACACCGGGGAAGCGGGCCTGGAGCAGGCCGTTGGTCGTGCGTACGAAATCCGCGATGCGCGAAATGGGAACGGAAACGTCGTGCTTGATGGATTTGCCCAGCTCCGCTTCCGCCAGTGGGATGCTTTCGCGCAAATGCCACAGGGCGCGGCTTTGCGCGACGTTTTCCGCGATGGCGGCGTCCGAGGCCAGGCCGGCTTCGATGGCCTCGCCCAGCACGGCCTCGAAGCGCTCGCGCGCATGGCTTTCGCTTTCGCTGTCGGACAGCTCCAGCAGCGCGAACCAGGGCGACTGCGCCGCCTCGCCGCTGAACGGCAGCCGCTGTTGCGGGAACAGCCGCACCACCGCCTGCAGGCAGTTGCCAGCCATCAGTTCGAAGCCGGTGAGCGCCGCGCCGAAGCCGTTGCGCGCCCGCCCCAGCAGCTGGACCCCCGCCTCCACGCTGGGCACGGCCAGCAAGGCCGTGCAGCGCGCCACCGGCAGCGGGAAGAGCTTCAAGGTCGCCGCGGTGATGACGCCCAGGGTGCCTTCGCTGCCGATGTAAAGGTCGCGCAGGTCATAACCGGTGTTGTCCTTGCGCAGCCCCCGCAGCCCATGCCAGATCTCGCCGTCCGCCGTGACGACTTCCAGGCCCAGCGTCAGGTCGCGCGTATTGCCGTACCGCAGCACCTGCGTGCCGCCGGCGTTGGTCGCCAGGTTGCCGCCGATGGTGCAGCTGCCTTCGGCGGCAAGGCTCAGCGGAAAAAGACGGCCCGCTGCTTCGGCGGCCTGCTGCACCGCCTGCAGCACGCATCCGGCTTCCACGGTGATGGTGTCGTTGTCGTTGTCGATGGCGCGCACCCGGTTGAGCCGCGCCAGGGACAGCACCAGCGCCTTGCCGTCGTCAAAGGGGGTGGCGCCGCCGCACAGGCCGGTATTGCCCCCCTGGGGCACCACCGGCACGCCGTGCCGGGCGCACAGGCGGATGACGGCAGCGACGCTGTCCGTGGAGTCCGGCCGCGCCACGGCCAGCGCGCGGCCGCGGTAGCGCTTGCGCCAGTCAACGACATACGGGTCGGCGTCGTCGCCGGTCAGCACATTCCCGGCGCCAAGCAGGGCTTGAAGTTCGGCTAGAAAAGTCATCGGCACGGTGCGGGCGTGGATCCCGCGCAAGGAAGAAAGGCCTATTGTAGGGCGGCAACACGCCGTCAGAATTGTCGATTTCCGACACACCGCGCTGGCCGGCGTGCGTGCCACAATCCACGACGGCATACGCCCGCCCCGGCGCGGCGCCCCGGAATCGTCCGGGCCGCACGCCGCGCCGCCGCCGGCATGCCAGGCGGAAGCCGATTACCCCGTCGCCCTCGCCGGCCGAACGCACTAGGCCATGCGCCTTGCTGCGGAGCGCCCCCGCTTATCGGGGATAATCGCCCTTCCTGTTCTGAATCCTCCGACACAAAAGGAACCACCGTGGCTAATGCGTCGTCTTTTCCGGCCTCGATTTTCAAGGCGTACGACATACGCGGCACCGTGCCCGATTTGCTCAACGCCCGTTTCGCGCGGGAACTTGGATTGGCGCTGGCGGCGCGCGCGCGGGAAAAAGGCATTTCCGAACTCGTGATCGGCCGCGACGGCCGCCTGAGCAGCGAAGAACTGTCGCTGGCCCTGCAGGAGGGGCTGAACGCGGGCGGCGTGGACACGCTGGACATCGGCCAGGTTCCCACGCCGCTCGTCTATTTCGGCGCCTTCACCGAAAAAACCGGCTCGGGCGTGGCGGTCACGGGCAGCCACAACCCGCCCAAGTACAACGGCTTCAAGATGATGCTGGGCGGCGCCGCCCTGTATGGCGCCGACATCCAGAAGCTGCGCGAAGCCATGGAAGCCGCGGGCGGCCAGCCGCCTGCCGGCGTCACGCCCGGCAAACGCCGCACGCTGGACATCGTGCCGCGGTATCTCGAGCGCATCCTGGGCGACGTCAAGCTTGCCCGGCCCATGAAGATCGCGATCGACTGCGGCAACGGCGTGGCCGGAGCTGTGGCGCCGCGCCTGTTTCGCGAAATGGGGTGCGAAGTCACCGAGCTGTTCTGCGACGTTGACGGCAACTTCCCGAATCACCATCCCGATCCGGCCGATCCGCACAATCTGGAAGACCTGATCCAGTGCCTGAAGACGACGGATTGCGAATTGGGGCTGGCCTTCGACGGCGACGGCGACCGGCTCGGCGTGGTTACCAAGTCGGGCCAGATCATCTGGCCGGACCGCCAGCTGATCCTCTACGCGCGCGACGTGCTGGCGCGCAATCCCGGCGCCACCATCATCTATGACGTGAAGTGCAGCCGGCACGTGGGCCTGGCGGTGAAAGAGGCCGGCGGCCAGCCCCTGATGTGGCAGACGGGCCATTCGCTGGTCAAGGCCAAGCTGGCCGAAATGGGCGCGCCGCTGGCCGGTGAGATGAGCGGGCACATCTTCTTCAAGGAGCGCTGGTACGGCTTCGACGACGGCCTTTATACCGGCGCGCGGCTGCTCGAAATCCTTTCTCGCGAAGCGGACCCGTCGGTGGTCCTCGAAGCCCTGCCGCAAGCCATGTCCACGCCCGAACTGAAACTGGAAATGCAGGAAGGCGAGCCTTTCGCGCTGATCAAGGCCCTGCAGGAGAAAGGCCAGTTCGAAGGCGCAACCCAGGTGGTGACCATCGACGGCGTACGCGCGGAGTATCCGGACGGCTTCGGCCTGGCCCGGCCGTCGAACACGACGCCGGTCGTCGTGCTGCGTTTCGAAGCCGACAATGAAGCCGCCCTGGCGCGCATCCAGGAGGACTTCCGCAAGCAGTTGCAGGCGCTGAAGCCCGACGTCAAGCTGCCGTTCTAGGCCGTGCGCGAAAGCGAGCCGGACCCCGGCTCGGTCGACACGGCCCATCGGCCGGTGAAATCGACGAAAAAAACGCCCGCCGCAATGGCGGGCGCTTGCTTTCTGGCGGTCGATCCTAGCGCAGGAACTGCGTATACCAGGGCATCGCCACTTCCAGGCCCTCGATGATGTCGTGCATGGGCTTGTATCCCAGCAGGTCGTTCGCCTTGCCGATGTCGGCCTGCGAATGGCGCACGTCGCCCGGGCGGAAATCGCCATAGACCGGCGGCTTGTCGTAGTTCACGCCGTGCTTGGCCAACTGGTTTCTCAGATGCTCGAAAAGCTGGTTCAAGCTGGTTCGTGCATTGCAGGCCACGTTATAGACCTGATTCACGCCTTCGGGCTGGGCCAGCGCGGCCAGCAGGTTGGCCTGGACCGCATTTTCCACAAAGCAGAAGTCCCGGCTGGTTTCGCCGTCGCCGTTGATGACCACGTCCTCGCCGCGGATCATCGCCCCTATCCATTTGGGAATGACCGCCGCATAGGCGCCGTTGGGGTCCTGCCGCTTGCCGAATACGTTGAAATACCGCAGGCCGATGCTGCCGAAGCCGTACGAACGGGCGAAGACGTCCGCATACAGCTCGTTCACGTACTTGGTGACCGCGTAGGGCGACAACGGGTTCCCGATGTTGGATTCGACCTTGGGCAGCGCCGGATGGTCGCCGTAGGTCGAACTGGATGCGGCATAGACAAAGCCGTGCACCCGTGCATCGCGCGCGGCCACCAGCATGTTGAGGAAGCCATCGACATTGACGGCATTGGTGGTGATCGGGTCCTTCAAGGAGCGCGGCACCGAGCCGAGAGCGGCCTGATGCAGCACGAAATCCACGCCCGTGACAGCGCGCCGGCAGGTATCGAGGTCCCGGATGTCGCCCTCGACGAAGGTAAAGCGGCCCCATTGTTCCGCCGACACCAGCTCCATCACTTCGTCGAGATTGTGCTGGTAACCGGTGGCGAAATTGTCCAGGCCGACAACGGTCTGGTCCAGTTTCAGCAACGTTTCCAGGAGGTTCGAACCGATGAAACCGGCGCAGCCGGTCACCAGCCACGTACGCGGCGATCGGCGCAGGTCTTCGGTGATTTGTTGATAGCGGTGCGTCATGCTTGGCCCTTTCGAAAACGTCACAATCAAAGGCGCAGGTCGGATTCCTCGGGAGCAAGCACGTATTTCAGGTCGTACAGCACATGCTGCGGCTTCCCGAAGGCGCGGATCCGCGCCGCCCCCATCTCGGCGAACTGCCGATGCGCTACCGCAAGAACGATGCCATCGTAGCGCCCGCGCTCGGGGTCGGCCACAGGGGTGACGCCGTATTCCGCTTGCGCCTCGGCCGGATCCACCCAGGGATCGTGAACGTCCGCCTCCACGCCGTATTCGCGCAGCTCGCGCAGGATATCGACGACGCGCGTGTTGCGCAGGTCGGGGCAGTTTTCCTTGAAAGTCAGGCCCATGACCAGCACGCGCGCGCCCTGCACATGGATGCGGCGCTTGGTCATCGCCTTCACCAGCTGCGACACCACATAGCTGCCCATGGCGTCGTTCAAACGGCGCCCGGCCAGGATGATCTCCGGGTGATAGCCCAGGCTCTGCGCCTTGTGCGTCAGGTAGTACGGATCCACGCCGATGCAGTGTCCGCCCACCAGCCCGGGGCGGAAAGGCAGAAAGTTCCACTTCGTGCCGGCCGCCTGCAACACGGCTTCGGTGTCGATGCCCATTTTGTTGAAGATCAACGCCAGTTCGTTGATCAGGGCGATATTGACGTCGCGCTGCGTGTTCTCGATGACCTTGGCGGCCTCCGCCACGCGGATCGACGCGGCTTTGTGCGTGCCGGCCGTCACGATTTCCGCATATAGCGCATCGACCAGGTCGGCCACTTCCGGCGTCGATCCCGATGTGACCTTCTTGATCGTGCTGACCCGGTGCGATTTGTCTCCGGGATTGATGCGTTCGGGGCTGTAGCCCGCGAAGAAATCCCGGTTGAAGGCGAGGCCCGACACGCGTTCCAGCACGGGCACGCATTCTTCTTCGGTTGCGCCCGGATAGACCGTGGACTCGTAGATGACGATGTCGCCTCGCTTCAGGACGCGCCCGATGGTCTCGCTGGCCTTGCGCAGCGGCGTCAGGTCCGGCTGCTTGTAGGCATCGATGGGGGTAGGCACCGTCACGATGTAGACGTTCGCGGCGGCCAGCGCCGCGGCGTCGTTGGTGTAGCTCAGATGGGTGGCCGCGGCCAGTTCGGCGGCCTCCACCTCCAGCGTGTGGTCCTGTCCGCGCTTCAGTTCTTCGATGCGGTGCGCGTTGATGTCGAATCCCAGGACGGGACGCTTCTTGCCGAACTCCACGGCCAGGGGCAGCCCCACATACCCCAGCCCGACGACGGCGAGCTGGACATCCTGAATGCGCAACATGACGGGTTTCCTACGGCTGACGATCCAGGGATTTTAGAGGATGGACCCGCCGGCAACCGGGTCGCGAAGGCCCCCGCCCACCACCGTGCCGGAAATAACGGCCCGCGGTTTTCCCGCAAGTCAGGCGGGGGAGAAACGGCGAAAAAAAAGCCCGAGATCTGACGATCTCGGGCTAAATCCACCAAAGGAGGAGGGTGGAGGAGACAACCTTGGCATGTCGCAGAGGGTTAACCCTGGGGTACCCTCCCTGGTACCCTGCCGCTGCCGGGGTTCTTCACCGCGCCGACTGCGTTTCGACATCCGATGTACGAATCATAGCCAAACTTTTTGTGCGATGCAAGAAGAATTTTTCTCCGCGCTCAACAGGGGGCTGACTGTTGTTTTGGTGCATCGCATTATGGATGAGCGTCGCGGCCATCCCGCCCCGCCCGACGCCGCCAGGGCTCTGTGCCACCAGCGAAACCGGTTCAGTCATTGTGCCACATTCCGGTCCCGCCGTCGCGCCGGACGAGCGGGTTAACCCTGCATGGGCTCACAGCCAGTAAGCGGTGCCGGTCATTACACGGGACAGCAAACGCATGGCGCCGCGCACCGGCAAGGGCAACGACGCCGCGCCGGCGCGCTCGGCGCTGACCCGGTGGCCGATCTCGTCCTGCTTCATCTGATCCACCACCTGCCTGGAGCGGGCGTCGCCCGCCGGCAAGCGCTTCAGGTGGCTGTCCAGGTGCGCTTCCACCTGCCTCTCCGTCTCGGCCATGAATCCGAGGTTGCGCCGCACCCCGGCCCGGCTCGCCAGCAGACCAAGCCCGAAGGAACCCGCGTACCAGAAGGGATTCAACAGGCTGGGACGGCTTTGCAGCTCCCGCAGGCGCTGCTCGCACCACGCCAGGTGGTCCACTTCCTCGGCAGCGGCCTCGTGAAACATCCGTTTGGCCGCTTCGTCGGCGCATCCCAATGCCTGCCCGCGGTACAGCGCCTGGGCGCATACCTCGCCCACGTGATTGACCCGCATCAGCCCGGCCGCATGCCGCCGCTCCGGCGGGCTCAGGTTCTCCGGCACTTCAGCCCCCGCCGGATAGGGCCGCCCCGCCGACGATCCCCCCGCCAGCACCCGCAGGGCGCGATCGGCCTCTCCCAACAAAGCGTCCAGCGGCCCCGCACGGCGAACCAGCTGCGGGTATTTGGCGAGCGACGACTGCGGCGATGGCATCGGAAAAACTCCTTCGGTAAACGACCGGCCCTGCAAGGGCATCGGCTCGATCCCCCCATTTTAGTGACGCGCCGCGCCAGCCTCCATTGCAGAGCACGCCACCCGTGCAGCCGCCGACCGCACGCGCCGGCATGCCCTCGTCGTCCCGATAAAAGGGAAGCGCGCCAACGCATTGGCGTGGCCCCTTCCCTCCTCATAAGAAAGACAGCCCATCGGAGCGCCGCGGATCAACTCCGCCGGTCAGCCGGGGCGCCGTCTCGAGGGGAAGCGCGCCAGCGCTTCGGGGGTGGACTTCCACTCGGCTATAGTCTTTTTTTTACGCGATTCGGGATATCGACATGGAATGCACCATCGATTGGGGCGGCCCTTCGGGCATGCTGTTCGTGGCCACGTCCGGCAGCGGGCATGTCGCCGTCATGGACGGCGCTGTGGATGGCGGGGGCCATGATCTGGCTTTCCGGCCGATGGAAATGGTTCTGGCGGGCACGGGCGGCTGCACCGCCTACGACGTTGTGCTCATCCTCAAGCGCGGCCGCCATGCCGTCACAGGCTGCAGCGTGAAACTCCAGGCTGAGCGGGCCGCCACCGACCCCAAGGTGTTCACCCGCATCCATTTCGCCTTTACTGTGACGGGCCACAAACTGCCACGCGCAGCGGTGGAGCGGGCCGTACAACTGTCCCATGAGAAGTACTGCTCGGCCTCGGCCATGCTCGCGAAGACGGCAGAATTGACGTTTTCCGTGGACGTCGTGGAAGCCGGCGCGCCGGCGGACTCGGCTGCCGGCGCTTCCTGATCGCCGTTTGGATTTCCCATGCGCCAATACGAAGATTTCATGCGCCATGTCTACGAGCATGGCGTCACCAAAACGGACCGAACGGGCACCGGCACGCGGTCCGTATTCGGCTACCAGATGCGGTTCGACCTGTCGCAGGGCTTTCCCCTGGTCACGACGAAGAAGCTGCACACCAAAAGCATCTTCATAGAGCTGCTGTGGTTCCTGCGCGGCGACAGCAACGTCCGGTGGCTGCAGGAGCGCGGCGTCACCATCTGGGACGAATGGGCCGATGCGCAAGGCGACCTGGGTCCGGTGTACGGCGTCCAGTGGCGCTCCTGGCCCACGCCGGACGGCGGACACATCGACCAGATATCCCAATTGATCGAGCAGATCCGCCGCACGCCCGATTCCCGCCGCCTGATCGTGTCGGCCTGGAACGTCGCGGACATCCCCAATATGGCGCTGCCGCCATGCCATGCCTTCATGCAGTTCTACGTGGCGGACGGCAAGCTGTCCTGCCAGCTGTACCAGCGCAGCGCGGATATTTTCCTGGGCGTGCCCTTCAACATCGCCAGCTACGCCTTGCTGACGCACATGATCGCGCAGCAATGCGATCTGGACGTGGGCGACTTCGTGTGGACCGGTGGCGATTGCCACATCTATAGCAATCATTTCGAGCAGGTCGAGCTGCAGCTTTCGCGCGAACCCTACCCTTATCCCAAGCTGCGGATCAAGCGCAAGCCCGCGTCCATCTTCGACTATGAGTACGAAGATTTCGAAGTCGCGGACTATCAGTGCCATCCGCACATCAAGGCGCCGGTGGCGGTATGACGCAGCAGGGCGGACACACGCAGCCGGGCGCTGACACAGACGCGGACCAGGCGCGGGCCCACCCGGCCGGACAAGCGACAAACGCGCAGTCTTCATTTGGAGCCGCGCCGCGGCTGACGCTGGTGGTGGCGTACGCCCGCAATCGCGTCATCGGCCGGGACAACGGCCTGCCGTGGAAATTGCCGGGCGATCTGGCGCATTTCAAGCGGACGACGCTCGGGCGCCCCATCGTGATGGGCCGCAAGACCTGGGAGTCTCTGGGACGGCCGCTGCCGGGACGGACCAACATCGTCGTTACCCGCAATGCCGGCTATGCTGCCGCCGGCGCCACCGTGGTGCCGGACATCGACGCCGCGCTGCGTGCCTGCGCCGGCACGGACGAGATCTTCGTCATCGGCGGCGCGCAGATCTATGCCGCGGTGGTCGACCGCGCCGACCGCATCGTCGCCACCGAAGTGCAGGCGGACGTGGACGGCGATGCGTTCTTCCCCTATCTGCCGTCCTTCCAGTGGCGCGAGACCTCGCGCGCGCCGCAGCCGGCGGAAAACGGCTACGCCTACGACTTCGTCACGTACGAGCGGGTCCGCCAGTCCGGATAGCGCCCCTGCCGCGGCCGCTATTCGCCCAGACGCATGCAGGGCGCGTGTTGCTGCGCCCTGCCCTTGGCCACGGCCCGCAGCGCGTACGCAATGGCGCCGGAAAACGCTTCGTCATACCAGGCGTTGACGCCGCTGGTGGCGACCACGATGCCATCCACCACCGCGCTGCCCCATACGCCCGCGTCGCCGGCGCGCAGCAGATGCGGCGACGCCGATGCCATGCCATGGGTATCGCGCTGCGCCATCCAGGTGGTGCGGGCCTTGGCGCGTGCGTACGCCGCGTAATCCGCGTCCCACTTGTCGCGGTCGCCCACCGAGTGCTCCAGCAGGATGGCCTCTTCGAAGCTGGCTTCCCACGGGCGCACGGCGGGGTTCATGATGACGATATACAGAAAGCCGCTTTCGCCGACTTCGCGGTTGGACATGGCCGCGTCGATCATGGGCATGACGAGCTGCAGCGCCTGCTGGGCGGCCTCGCGGTCGGCGAAGAACGGTTGAACGGCGGAAGGAACGGAAACGTTGGACGCGGACATGTGAACTCCGGAAGGGAAACCGCGGCGCGATAGCAAACGCCGTTCCTCATCCGCGCCGGGCGTCGCTCTTCTGCGCGGCATGGCGCAGGAAACGCCATAGCCGGTCGTCGTCGGAATATGCGACATTCAGGCGGATGCGCGGCAAATCGTCCTGGGCGGCGTCGAAGTACGATCCCGGCGCCAGCCAGATACCGTCGCGCAGCGCGCGTTCGGCGAGCGCGTCCGCGCTGGTGCCGGCGCACGCCGGCGGCAGGCCCGCCCACAGGAACAAGCCCGCGCGCGGCGTCACGTGCACCGGCATGTCCAGTGCTGCCAGGCGCTGCTCGACGCGCGCATGAGCCACGGCCAGCCGTTCTCGCAAGCCGGCGACGTGCGCGCGATAGCGGCCCTCGCGCAAGGCCTCGTGCACCACCCGTTCCATGATTTCCGGCGACGTCAGGCCGACGGCCATCTTCGTGCGCGCCATGTCGCGCACCACGTCCGGATGCGCGACGGCGTACCCGACGCGTACGGAGGGGCTGATGACCTTGGTATAGCCGCTCAGGTAAATCACGCGCCGCAGGCCGTCCATCGCGGCCAGCACAGGCGCGACGCCGGGCAGCAATTCGCGTGAGATGTCGTCCTCGATGATCCAGCAGTCGTTCTGTTCGGCGATGCGCAGCACCTGATAGGCGTTGGCCATGGTCAAGCTGGCGCCGGTGGGGTTCTGCAGGACGGTATTGACGATCATGGCGCGTGGACGGTGCGTCTGGACCGCCTGCTCCAGGCGCGTCAGTTCCAGTCCTTCCGGCGTGCGCGGCACCGCCACGACACGCAGCCCGGCCAGCCGCACCAGCGCAAGCAGGTTGGCGTAGCACGGCTGTTCGACCAACACCGTATCGCCCGGCCGCAGCAGCGTCCGGATGGCGATGTCCAGGCCATGCGTCACACCCTGGGTCAGCAGCACTTGGCCGGGGTCGGCCACCATGCCCAGCGTGGCGACATGGCCGGCCACGCTTTCCCGCAAGGGCGCGTAACCGTAGGGATGCCCATAGCCCGCGATCTGCCCGCCGGGAAGCCTGGCCACATGCCGCAGGCCGGCATGCAGGCCGGCTTCGTTCAGCCACTCCCCCGGCAGCCAGCCGCAACCGGACTTCACCGGTATCGAATGATCGGCGAACACGTCGGACAGCAGCCATTCGGCGCCGGGGGTGGGCGGCTCCCACGCGCGCGGCGCCGGCGCGGCGGCGGACGCCGGCATGCGCGCCGCCACCCGATACCCCGAGCCGGGCCGGGCCTGCAGCCATCCCTGGGCCACCAGCCGGGCATAGGCGCTGGCCACGGTGAAAGTGCTGACGTCATGCGCGCGCGCGAATTCGCGCACCGAGGGCAAGGGCATGCCCGGGCCCAATGCCTGGGTATCGATGGCCCGGGCGACCGCATCCACCAACTGCTGTACGAGCGTCGCGGCATTGGCGCGGTCGCGGACGGGACGGAAATCGGGAAAAAGCGGATCTGCCATACATAAACTGTACAGTTGTCCAGAAATCCACTGTACGGTTTGGCATTTTTGCACGGATTGTATATTTCCACCCGGCGCTGGCCGCCGCACAATCCTCCGGTCCTCCCGCGCCATCGTGGCATCGCCGTGCGCCGTCCCCACCGCGGCCGGCGGCGCGCATGCGGCGCGGGCTTCCTTTCCCGGAGCCACCATGAACGCGCCTTCGACGTCTCCCGATCTTTCCCACCTGTGGATGCCTTTCACCGCCAACCGGCAGTTCAAGGCGAATCCCCGCATGCTCGTCGCCGCCAAAGGCATGTACTACACCTCGTTCGACGGCCGCACGCTGCTGGACGGCACGGCGGGGTTGTGGTGCGTGAACGCCGGCCACTGCCGCGACGAGATCACGCAGGCCATTTCGCAGCAGGCCGGCGCCATGGACTACGCGCCGGGCTTCCAGCTTGGCCATCCCCTGGCCTTCCAGGCGGCGAGCGCCGTGGCGGGGCTGATGCCCGCCGGCCTGGACCGCATCTTCTTCACCAACTCCGGGTCCGAGTCGGTGGACACCGCGCTGAAGATCGCCCTGGCTTATCACCGGGCGCGCGGCGAGGGGCAGCGTACCCGGCTGATCGGCCGCGAGCGCGGCTATCACGGCGTGGGCTTCGGCGGCATTTCCGTAGGGGGCATTCCCGCCAACCGCAAGGCGTTTTCGGGCGCCCTGCTGCCGGCGGTCGACCACCTGCCGCACACCCATAACCTGGAGCGCAACGCGTTCTCGAAGGGGCAGCCGGCCTGGGGCGCGGAGCTCGCCGATGAACTCGAACGCATCCTGGCGCTGCACGATCCCAGCACGATCGCGGCGGTGATCGTCGAACCCATGGCGGGCTCGACGGGCGTGCTGGTGCCGCCCAAGGGCTACCTGGAGCGCCTGCGCGAGATCACGAGCCGGCACGGCATCCTGCTGATTTTCGACGAAGTCATCACGGCATACGGGCGCGTGGGCGCCGCTACGGCGGCGGAGGCCTTCGGCGTCACGCCGGATCTGATCACCATGGCCAAGGGCATCAGCAATGCGGCCGTGCCCTGCGGCGCGGTCGCCGTCCGCCGCGAGGTGCACGATGCCATCGTGGAAAGCGGCCCGGGCGGCATCGAGTTCTTCCACGGCTACACGTACTCGGCCCACCCGCTGGCCGCCGCCGCAGTGCTCGCGACGCTGGATATCTACCGGCGTGAGAATCTGTTCGCCCGTGCGCGCGAACTCGCGCCCGCCTTCGAACAGGCCGCGCACGGATTGCGCGGCGCCGCGCATGTGATCGATGTGCGCAACATCGGGCTGGTCGCCGGTATCGAGCTGGCGCCCCGTCCGGGCGCACCAGGCGCGCGTGCCGCCGAAGCCTTCCAGCGCTGCTTCGACACCGGCCTGCTGGTCCGCTACACCGGCGACATCCTGGCAATCTCGCCCCCGCTCATCATCGAAAACAGTCAGATCGACGAGATCTTCCACACGATTGCCGCCGTCCTTAAGGAAGTGGCGTAGGCACGGGCTACAACGTTCCGGTACGGCGGCAGCCGCCGCACCATGGAGTTATTGATTTCATGAAGACCATTCCGCATTTCATCAACGGCCAGCATTACGAAGGCCGCAGCAACCGCTACAGCGACGGCTTCGATCCGTCGCGCGGCGAAATCGTTTCGCATGTGCCGCTGGCGAGCCCCGACGAGGTCGACCAGGCCGTCGCCGCGGCCCGGGCCGCTTTTCCGGCATGGTCCGAGACGGCTCCGCTCAAGCGCGCGCGGGTGCTGTTCAACTTCAAGGCGCTGTTGGACAAACATCAGGACGAACTGGCCGAGCTCATCACCCGTGAACACGGCAAGGTGTTCTCCGACGCCAAGGGGGAAGTCACGCGCGGCATTGAAGTCGTCGAGTTCGCCTGCGGCATTCCGCATCTTCTGAAGGGACAGTACACGGAACAGATCGGCGGCGGCATCGACAACTGGAGCATGCGTCAGCCGCTGGGCGTGGTGGCCGGCATCACGCCGTTCAACTTCCCCATGATGGTGCCGTGCTGGATGTTCCCCGTGGCGATCGCATGCGGCAACACCTTTGTGCTCAAGCCCTCGGAGCGCGACCCCTCGGCCTCGGTGCGCCTGGCGGAGCTTCTGCTCGAAGCCGGCCTGCCGCCCGGCGTGTTCAACGTCGTCCATGGCGACAAACAGGCGGTGGACGCGCTGATCGCCCATCCCGACGTACAGGCGTTGTCCTTCGTGGGTTCCACCCCGATCGCGCAGACGATTTATGCCCAGGGCACGGCGCGCGGCAAACGCGTGCAGGCATTGGGCGGCGCGAAAAACCATCTGGTGGTGATGCCGGACGCGGACCTGGACCAGGTCACGGACGCGCTGATGGGCGCGGCGTATGGATCGGCGGGTGAGCGGTGCATGGCGATTTCGGTGGCCGTGGCCGTGGGCAGCGTGGCCGACAAGCTGGTCGAGCGCCTGACGCCCAGGGTGCGGGCGCTGAAGGTGCGCGATGGCATGGATGCCGAAGCCGAAATGGGCCCGCTGGTTACGGCGCAGCACCGCAACAAGGTGCGCGGCTATATCGAGGACGGCATTGCGGCGGGCGCCACACTCGTCGTGGACGGCCGCGAACTGACCGTGCCAGGCCGGGACAAAGGCTTTTTCCTGGGCGGCACGCTGTTCGACAACGTCAAGCCGGCCATGAACATCTACCGCGAAGAAATCTTCGGACCCGTGCTGTGCATTGTGCGCGTGCCCGATTTCGCCGCGGCCGTGAAGCTGATCAACGAGCATGAATTCGCCAACGGCGTTTCCTGCTTCACGTCCGACGGCGGCGTCGCGCGCGCCTTCGCACGGCAGATTCAGGTAGGCATGGTCGGCATCAACGTGCCGATTCCCGTTCCGATGGCCTGGCATTCGTTCGGCGGATGGAAGCGTTCCCTGTTCGGCGACCACCACGCCTACGGCGAAGAAGGGGTGCGCTTCTACACCCGCTACAAGAGCGTGATGCAACGCTGGCCCGACAGCATCGCCAAGGGCGCGGAGTTCACCATGCCGGTGGCGAAGTAGGCGCGGCCGGCGCTGGCCGGCGCCGGAGGTTCCGGCCAGCGCAGCGCCATGCCGGCTGGACTACATGTCGGGAGACTGCGCCCAGCTCGATACGATTTCGCAGGTTTCCTGCAACAGGCCCTGGGGCAGGTCCGGCCGGCTTCGCACTGCCTTGTACAGCCGCGCTTTTTCGTCCTGCCCGAGCCGGCGCAGCCCGCGCAACAGGAAAGGCTCCAGCGTCAGATCCCGTGGACGGAAACGCTGCTCCAGCACGGTCATCAGCACTTCGGGCGCGGCTGCCGGCGCAGGCCTGTCCTGCTGCCGCGCCGCATCCAGGGCCGGCGGCACTTCGCGCAGCATTTCCGTGGCGGCGCGTACAGCTGGCTCATTGAGGAGCGCCTCACGCAGGCATGCCTTGAAAAGGTTCTTTCCGGCATGATCGCAACGCATCGACAGCCAGGGATGCGCATCCAGCCGCCGGCCGATTGCGTCGATATGCGCGCCCGGCACGCGGGCGAGCGCCTGGAAGATATACGCCCCGAACAGAGCCTTGCATTGTTCGCCGGACTCGGTGCGGGCGAATGCGGCGTCCTGAAACGTCCCCGTACCGGTTTCCAGCTCATACAGCTTTCCGGCTTTCGCAAGGAAGCGCGACCATCTGCCCTCCAGGCGGGCGGATTGCGCACCGGCGGGCTCGCACACAGCGGAAACCAGTTTCCACGCCGCGGCCGCGCAGTCTTCGCGCGCATCGTTGAGCAGAGTCCGTTCGTAGCGGGACCGGGTAAAGGCCGTTGCCCGCCGCAGAAGGCGCCCCACGGGTCTGAAGATTCGCGATATCAAACTGCGTCGCACCGGCGGCGCATCATGCCGCGACAGAGGCGGCATCCAGCGCCACTCGGTTTGATCCAACCCGGCCTCTTGGACGCCACGGGCTTCGACGACCCTCTGCAGGTTCTGCCTGAGCGCATCGAACTGGCGTGACCGGACGGCCCTGTCCGCCTCCTCGGTTTCGGCCTCTTCGATGCAAGATCTGAGTTCCGCCATTCGCCGGCGGTATTCGGGGCCGCTGCCCAGCAGCAGCTGCGCGGCATGGGCCAAGGCGTCGTCGTGCAGCTCCATCAACGCCTGCGTCAATCTGATATCGCAGTTCGCGTCCGCACGGGCATCCGGATACTCGTCCAGCATCGTCCGCAGCGCTTGCGCCAACAGGGCGCCGGCCGTCGCCGGGTCCTGCCTGCCCGTGAATGCCTCATGCAATGTATTTATCGAGGCCGCATGAACCGCCAGCCAGTCACTGGAGACCACACGTAGCGTCGCAAGCATCGCCGGCCCATACCGATGGAGCATGACCGCGGGAAGGTGCCCCGCGAGCTGCCGGGAATTCGAATCGTCGATGAACGGCCCTTTCCCGGCTTGCCGCAAATCGCGGGCGGCCGCGGTGACGTCGAGCTTTGAGCCGGTCTCGAATCCTGCTTTGAGATGCTTCGCCCATATGCTCCGTATCGCTTCCGGATCCCACAGGTCGCTGATCGCTTCGAGCGCCCGCTCCGCGGGCGAGCTGCTCATCATGAAATCCTGCGCGCAGTTCAGCCCCGCCTGCGCGCGCGCGATCGTTTGTACGTCCATCTCGCCCAGCGCGGCTGCCACGATGGCGCGCAAGCGTCGGTCTGCAGCATCGTCGCTGTCGCGCCTGGCCTCGGCGGCGAGCTGCCAGCAATTGACCACCTCCGCGGCCGCCGCGGCCAAGGGGTGATTCAGATCCCGGCGGATGGTGAACGCGTCCGATCGATCGCCGAACGCCGCCGCTTCGGCAAGCAGGGCGCGCATGGCAGCCGCGCATTGCCGGTCCATTTCCCTGCTCAAGGCGTTATCGCCGGCGCGCTTGTGCTTCGGCGCGGCCGTGGTCGCCGCGGCCTCCGCCAGATCGCCGCTTGCCGCCGGCGCGGCATCCTGGCTGTGCCCTGCCCCCTTCTGTCTCAGGCCAAGGCGGTTCATCAATCCCTTGCGCACCGATCTCACCCGGCTTTTCGGCTTGTCCGCGCGCGCCCCCACGCCAGGCGCCGTGTGCGAGCACGTCAAGACGTTGCCGGGCTCGGCGAGCGGTTCGATCGCTCGTCTGGCGCGCAGCGCGCTGCCGGTGTTCTGCGGCGAGAACGGCCTTGGCTCAGCGTTGGCGGCGGCCCGCGTGCAAGGTTTTCCGCTCACTGTCTTCTGCCTGGGACCCAATGAGAGCCGGACGGCGAACTTGCGCCAGCGACTTTTCGGATCGCCGTACGGCGGTACGTCCGTGCAGGATGGCGGCAAGCCGCCGGTCGTGACACTACGCATGGTTCCTCCTTCTGCCGCGATCGCCGCGGCGACGGCCGCCGCCATTTGCACGATCGCGGGATAGCCATACGTGGGCGCAACGACCCTGGAACGATCCGGCAGATGCCCTGTCATGCGGGCAGGAAAAATCTCCGCGTCGCTACCCGGCGCGGTAGCCCGGTGCAGGAATAACGGAGATCGGGCATGGGAAAAACCCCGGGCGTCGTATACCCAGGCGGGGGTCCGGGAGGGAAATCCGGGCGCCACGTATGCCTTGGCCGAGGTCCAAAAGGAAATCCGGGCGCCAATGCAACGCCAATGGGCGCAAAAAAACCCCAAAAGGCGGGCTTCGGTCCACCTTTTGGGGCGTGCGGCCCGCCGTCGCGGGACGCTTCCCGTGATTGGCCGCGGCCGCTGACGGTCAGCGAGCGCCGATTCCGCGCGTTCCCGCGCAGCGGGGAACGCTCACGGACTCAGGCATAGGCCTCCACGGGCAGGCAGGCGCAGACCAGGTTGCGGTCGCCGTAGGCATTGTCCACCCGCGCCACCGGCGGCCAGTATTTGCCGTCCTGCAGAGAGGCCAGCGGATAGGCCGCTTCGCGGCGGGTGTAGTCGTGATGCCATTCGTCGGCCATCAGCATGGCCGCGGTATGCGGCGCGTTCTTCAGCACGTTGTCGTCACGGTCGCGCTCGCCGCGCTCGATTTGCGCGATTTCGCCGCGGATGGCGATCATGGCGTCGATGAAGCGGTCCAGCTCGGCCAGGCTTTCCGATTCGGTGGGCTCGACCATGAGCGTGCCCGCGACCGGGAAACTCATCGTCGGCGCGTGGAAACCGTAGTCGATCAGGCGCTTGGCGATGTCCTCGGCCGTCACGCCGCTGGTTTCCTTCAGCGGACGCACGTCCAGAATGCACTCGTGCGCCACACGGCCGTTGCGGCCGCAATACAGCACCGGGTAGTGGTCGCGCAGCCGCGCGGCGATGTAGTTGGCATTCAGGATCGCCACTTCGGTGGCGCGCAGCAGCCCCTCGGCCCCCATCAGCGCGATATAGATGTACGGAATGGGCAGGATGCCGGCAGAACCGAAGGGGGCGGCCGATACCGGGCCCACCTTGGCGCCTTCGGGCAGCTTGCCGTTGGCGTCCACCACGCCGGGCAGATAAGGCGCCAGATGCGCGCGCACCGCAACGGGGCCCACGCCGGGGCCGCCGCCGCCGTGCGGAATGCAAAAGGTCTTGTGCAGGTTCAGGTGCGAGACGTCCGAGCCGAACTTGCCCGGCTTGGCCAGCCCCACCATGGCGTTCATGTTGGCGCCGTCCATGTAGACCTGGCCGCCGGCTTCGTGGACGATGTCGCAGATTTCCGTGACGGCTTCCTCGAACACGCCGTGCGTGGACGGATACGTGATCATCAGGGCCGCCAGCCGGTCGCCCACCTTGGCGATCTTCTCGCGCAGGTCCGCCACGTCCACGTTGCCGTTGGCGTCGGACGCAACCACCACCACTTGCATGCCGGCCAGCTGGGCGGATGCGGGATTCGTCCCGTGCGCCGACGACGGGATCAGGCAGACGTCGCGCTGATGCTGGCCGTTGGCCTCATGGTAGGCGCGGATCGCCAGCAGGCCGGCGTATTCGCCTTGCGCGCCCGAATTCGGCTGCAGGCTGATCGCGTCGTAGCCGGTGATTTCGCACAAGGCCTTCGACAGTTTCTCGATGAGCGTGCGGTAACCCCCGGTCTGCGAGGCCGGCGCGAAGGGATGGATCTGCGCGAACTCGGGCCAGGTGATGGGAATCATCTCGGCCGTGGCGTTCAGCTTCATCGTGCAGGAGCCCAGCGGGATCATGCTGCGGTCCAGGGCCAGGTCCTTGTCGGCCAGCTTGCGCAGGTAGCGCAGCATGTCGGTCTCGGATTGCACGCTGGAGAAGATCGGATGCGACAGGATCTCGCCCTGGCGCGCGACGGACGCCGGGATGCCGCCCTGCGCGCGCCCATCCAGCGCTTCCAGATCGACAGCTTCCGTACCCTTGCCGAGGCCGCGCCCGAAGACTTCAATCAATTGCGTCAGGTCGGCGGGCGTCACCGTCTCGTCCAGCGAAATGGCCAGATGTGCCGCATCGACCTCGCGCAGATTGATGCGCGCTGCGGCGGCCGCGTCGCGCACGGCTGTGGTTGCCGCGCCGGTCCGCACCAGCAGCGTATCGAAGAAGGTGTCGTTGACCACCTGGGCGCCCATGTCCAACAGCGCCGTGCGCAGCATGGCAGTGGCGCGCTGCACACGCCGGGCGATGCGGCGTATTCCCGCGGGTCCATGCCACACCGCATACATGCCTGCCATCACGGCGAGCAACACCTGCGCGGTGCAGATATTCGACGTGGCTTTTTCGCGGCGGATGTGCTGCTCGCGCGTCTGCAGAGCCAGGCGCAGCGCATTGCCGCCCTGTGCGTCCTTCGACACGCCGACCAGCCGGCCGGGCATATTGCGCTTGAACGCATCCTTGCAGGCCATGAAACCGGCGTGCGGGCCGCCGAAGCCGAAGGGCACGCCGAAACGCTGCGCCGATCCGACCGCGATGTCCGCGCCCCACTCGCCTGGAGGCGTCAGCAGGGCCAGCGCCAGAAGATCCGTGGCGCAGGCCACCACCGCGCCGCGCGCATGCGCGGCTTCGGCGATCGCACGATAGTCGGCGACCGCGCCAAGGCTGTGCGGGTATTGCAGCAGGACGCCGAAGCAGTCGGGCAAGTCCTTCGCCTCGTCGCCCACCACGACCTCGATGTCCAGGCCGTCGGCGCGCGTGCGCACCACTTCTATCGTCTGGGGATGGCAGTGTTGCGATACGAAGAACACGTTGCTGCGCGAGCTCGAACCGCGGCGTGCGAGCGTCATGGCTTCGGCGGCGGCCGTGCCTTCGTCCAGCAGCGACGCATTGGCGATATCCAGGCCGGTCAGGTCGGCGACCATGGTCTGGTAATTGAGCAGCGCTTCCAGCCGTCCCTGGGAGATTTCCGGCTGATAGGGCGTGTATGCCGTGTACCAGGCGGGATTCTCCAGGATGTTGCGCAGGATCACATTGGGCGTGTGCGTGCCGTAGTAACCCTGGCCGATGTAATGCCGGTAGACCTCATTGCCGCGCGCGATCTCGCGCAATTCGGCCAGCACGTCCGGCTCGCTGCGGGCGGCGGGCAGCGCCAGCGGCGCATCGACGCGGATGCGCGGCGGCACGACCTCGTCGATCAGCGCGTCCAGGGTGGATACGCCGAGCACGCGCAGCATCGCGGCCTGATCGGCGTCCGAGGGACCAATATGGCGGGGGATGAAATCGGTATGCGTGTCGAGGGGGCGCGACATGATGTCTCTTGAGGTGGGGGCCTTACAGGGCTTCGTAGCCGGCGGCGTCCAGCAGGCCGTCCAGGTCGGCGGGATTGTCGGGCTTGATCTTGAAGATCCAGGCGGTATAGGCCGATTCGTTGATCAGCGCGGGGTTGGCTTCCAGCTCGTCGTTGAACGCGACGATTTCGCCGGCCACGGGCGCGTAGATGTCCGAAGCGGCCTTGACCGACTCGACGACGCCGGCGGTATCGCCCTTGGCCAGCTTCGCGCCGGTCTTGACGTCGCCGACGAAGACGAGATCGCCCAGCTGTTCCTGGGCCTGGTCGGTGATGCCGACGACGAACACGTCGCCTTCGGCTTTCACCCATTCATGGGATTCGGTGTACTTGCGGTCGGTAGGCAGGCTCATGAAAGCGACTCCTGGGAATTCGAGAACCGATGAATGAAGAATGAGAAATGCGCGCCCCGTCCGCTCCGGCTTGGCCTGGGCGGACAGCGTCAGTTTACGGGTGTTCGACCGCTTTTCCGTGACGGACGAAGGGCAATTTGCACACGGTCGCCGGGACCCATTTGCCGCGGATGTCCACCTCCACGGTGTCGCCGGGCTTCACGCCCGACGGCATACGGGCGAAGGCGATGGAAACGCCCAGCGTCGGAGACATCGTCCCGCTGGTGGTCTCGCCCTGGCCCAGCGGCGTGCGCACCGCCATATGGGCGCGCATCACGCCGCGTTCGGACAGCTTCAGGCCGAAAAAGGCGCAGGGGGTGGCGAATTTTTCGATGGCCGCACGGCCGATGAAATCGCGTTCGGCGTCTTTCAGCGAAACGGTCCAGCTGAGCCCTGCCTGCCCGGGCTGGGTCAGTTCGTCCATATCCTGGCCATACAGATTCATGCCCGCCTCCAGGCGGAGCGTGTCACGCGCGCCAAGGCCGCAGGGCCGCACGCCCTGGGCGGCCAGGTCGCGCCACAGCGCGGCCACGTCCGCCGCGGGCAGCACGATTTCGAAGCCGTCCTCGCCGGTATAACCCGTGCGCGCCACCAGCGTATCGGCGCCGAACCGCGCGGCCGTGAACGCCGTCAGGCCCTCGGTGTCCGGCTGCCACGCCGGGCGCGCCGCCCATACCTTGGCGCGGGCGTTCGGTCCCTGAACCGCAACCATGGCCAGGTCGCGCCGCGGCTCGATGGCGACGGAAACGGATTCGGCCTGCGCGACGCGCCTCATCCAGGCGACGTCCTTGTCCGCCGTGGCGGCGTTCACCACGACACGCCAGCGGTCCGGCGCGAAAAAGTAGACGATCAGGTCGTCGATCACGCCGCCTTCCGGATTCAGCATGCAGCTGTACAGCGCCTTGCCCGGCGTGGCGGTGATCTTGCTGACGTCGTTGGCGATCAGGCGGCGCAGGAAGGCCATGGCGTCCGCGCCGGTGACGTCGACGTTGAGCATGTGCGAAACGTCGAACATGCCGGCGTCGCGGCGGACGGCATGATGTTCGTCCAGCTGGGACCCATAGGCCAAAGGCATGTTCCAGCCGCCGAAATCGACCATGCGGGCGCCCGCGGCGATGTGCTCGTCGGCCAGGGGGGTGTTCTTCAGGGAATGCGACATGGAGGGCTCCGGACAGGGCTGCGGGTAACGGAATACCGGCCTGGATGCGGAACGCTTCCGGGAACCGGCGATGTTTCCGCCCCTCTGTCCTTTTGCCTGAGAGTTGCCCCGCTGCGCGGGTTTGCACCTTCGGCGTCCGGGCGCACCGCGATGCGGATGGCCGGCCCTCTCCAGAGCGCTGTGTTCGCCCCACCGCCATTGAACGGCGCGATGGAGCAAGGCAGGTGCGGTATCGGTTGCCTGAGCGATTCCGGGCGAATTGCGCCTTCGGCGGCGGCTCGCCGCGCGGCGGCCGCTCTCTCCCGCACGATGCGTGACAGCGAGGCGAAGGATACAACGAATCGGGCCGCCGAGAAAGGCGACGCGCACGGGGAGATGCCCCAACGCGCCGGCCGGGGCCGGCCCGCTGCGCCGCCGGCGTCAGGCCAGGGCCGTGTCCAGCAGCATCATCAGCACGAAACCGATCATCAAACCGCCGGTGGCGAAGACTTCATGCCCCTTGCGATGCGACTCCGGGATGATTTCGTGGCTGATGACGAAGAGCATCGCGCCGGCGGCGAAACCCAGGCCCCAGGGCAGCAGCATCGACGACCAGGCCATCACGGCGGCGCCGCCCAGCGCGCCCACCGGCTCGATCAGGCCGGACGTCATGCCCAGCGCCACGGAGAAGGTGCGTCCGTATCCGGCCGCCAGCAAAGCCACCGCCACCACCAGGCCTTCCGGGATGTCCTGGATGGCGATGCCCGTGGCCAGGGCGCTGCCCCGCACGGCGTCCGTTCCGCCGTACCCGACGCCGATGGCCAGGCCTTCCGGCAGGTTGTGCAGCATGACGGCGAAGACGAAAAGCCAGGTCCGCTTCAGCTTGCGGGCGTCGTGCCCCTCCTTGCCCTTGATGAAGTGTTCGTGCGGCACCGTGCGCTCGAGCCACAGCAGCGCCGCCGCGCCCAGCAGGATGGCGGCGCCCACGGTCAAGCCGGCGCCCCACGGGCCGCGCCCCAGTTCCCTGGCCGCCTCGATACCCGGAACCACCAGGGAAAACGCGCTGGCCGCGAGCATGACGCCCGCGCCAAAACCGAACATGGTGTCCTGAACCTTGTCCGACAGACGCTGCGAGAACACGACCGGCAAAGTTCCGGCCGCCGTCGCGCCTGCCGCCACCAGGCCGCCGAGCCATGCGTTCGCGACCTGCGGATAGGGATCGCGAAGGATCAGCCAAAGGCCCCAGGCCCCCAGCGCAAGCAGCACCACCGCAACGACGGCGGTGGCTTTGCCGGCGCTGGCGACGGCCAGCGATCGAATGTCGGTGTTCATAAAGGCGTCCCCTTTCCCGTGTGCGCAGGCCATAGCAAGAAGCGCGCCGCCGCGCGGACACATCAGTGTCCCACCGGCGGCGAACGTTGCACAGCGGGCGCCGCGACGCCGACCGGAGGACCCGCCCCGGGCCGGCCGCGTGACTGGATGGATGGGGTACCGATGCAGACCCCGGAAAACCGCTGCCGCGGGACCGTCAGAGCGCCTTGCCGCAGGCCACGGCGGATGCCCAGGCCCACTGGAAGTTGTAACCGCCCAGCCATCCCGTCACGTCCACGGCTTCCCCGATGAAATACAGACCGGGCACCGCGCGCGCCTGCATGCTTTTCTGGTCCAGGCCTCGCGTGTCCACACCGCCCCGCATCACCTCGGCCTTCTTGTAGCCGGCCGTTCCGCTGGGCGTCAGCGTCCAGGCATGGATGTCCTGCGCCAAGGCGCGCAGCGTCTTGTCCGGAATGTCGGCCAACCGCGCCGTAGCGAGCGGCTGCCCGCGCCCGTCATCCAGGCCGCGCAGCCATTGTTCCGCCAGCCGCCGGGGCCAGCGCGCCGCCAGCGCCGTCTCCAGCTGCTGACGTCCGCCGCGCTTGGCTTCGATCAGCGCCTGCGCCAGGTCCAGGCCGCTGGCCAGGTCGAGCACGACGGGCTGGCCGGGATTCCAGAAACTGGAAATCTGCAGAATGCCGGGTCCCGACAAGCCGCGATGGGTGAACAGGATATCTTCCAGAAACTCGCCTGCGCCGCTGCGCACGCCCGCTTCCAGCGCCACGCCGGACAGGGCCGCGAAAGGCGCCCAGTGGGCCGCGTCGAAGGTCAGGGGCACCAGCGCCGGCCGCGGCTCCACGACCTTCAGGCCGAACTGGCGCGCCACTTTCAACGCGTAATCGGTGGCGCCCAGCTGGGGAATCGCCATGCCGCCGGTCGCCATGACCACCTTGGCGGCCCGCAGGACACCATGCGAGGTCGTGCGCAACTCGAAACCCTGGCCGGCGGCCGGCGCGATTTCCGCCACGCTGCAAGGCATGCGCCATTGAACGCCGCCGGCATCGCATTCGGCGCGCAGTACGCGTATGACGGACTCGCTGGAATCGTCGCAGAACAATTGACCGCGATGCTTCTCGTGCCAGGAAACACGATGCCGGCGCAACAGGTCCAGGAAGTCCCGAGGACCGTAGCCGGCCAGGGCGGATCTGCAGAAGTGCGGGTTTTCGGATAGGAAATTACCCGGCCCCGTGCCGGTATTGGTGAAATTGCAGCGCCCGCCTCCCGAGATGCGGATCTTTTCGGCCAGGCGCTTGGCGTGGTCAACCAGCACGACCCGCAGGCCGCGCTGGCCGGCCACCGCGGCGCACATCATGCCCGCGGCGCCGGCGCCGATGATGGCGACGTCGAACATCCGTTCCGGCAAGCCCGCCTCAGTCTTCCTTAAGGCAATCGACGTAGTAGCGCACCTCGCCGCGCTCGTCGATGTCCTCGGCCAGGCCGTGGATATCCGTCTCGAAGCCCGGGAAACGGGCGTTGAACGCCCGCGCGAACTGCAGATACTGCACGATGGTGCGATTGAAGCGCTCGCCGGGAATCAACAGCGGGATCCCGGGCGGGTACGGCGTCAGCAGCACGCCGGTGACGCGCCCTTCCAGGTCCTCGATGGCCACGCGCTCGACTTCGCGGTGCGCCATGCGGGCGAAGGCGTCCGACGGTTTCAACGCCGGCACCATATCGCTCAGGTACATCTCCGTGGTCAGGCGCGCCACGTCGCTTTCCTTGTACGCCTCGTGGATCTGCTGGCACAGGTCGCGCAGGCCGATGCGCTCGTACTGGCGATGATCCCGGCAGAACTCCGGAAGGATGCGCCACATCGGCTGGTTGCGGTCGTAGTCGTCCTTGAATTGCTGCAGGGCGGTCAGCAGCGTATTCCAGCGGCCTTTGGTGATGCCGATGGTGAACAGGATGAAGAACGAATACAGGCCGGTCTTTTCCACCACCACGCCGTGTTCGGTCAGATAGCGCGACACCAGCGCCGCGGGGATACCCGTCTCGCCGAAGCTGCCCGAAATATCCAGCCCGGGGGTGATGATGGTGGCCTTGATGGGATCGAGCATGTTGAAGCCGCCGGCGATGTCGCCGAAGCCGTGCCAATGATCGCCGGATTCCAGCAGCCATTCGTCGCGATTGCCGATGCCTTCGGCCACCAGCCGATTGGGCCCCCACACCTTGAACCACCAGTCGTTGCGGCCGAATTCCGATTCCACCTTTCGCATGGCGCGGCGGAAGTCCATGGCTTCGCGGATGCTCTCTTCCACCAGGGCGGTGCCGCCGGGCGGCTCCATCATGGCCGCGGCCACGTCGCAGGACGCGATGATCGCGTACTGCGGCGAGGTGGAGGTGTGCATCAGGTACGCCTCGTTGAATACGTTGCGGTCCAGCTTGCGGGTCTTGGACTCCTGCACGATGATCTGCGACGCCTGCGAAATGCCGGCCAGCAGCTTGTGCGTGGAGTGCGTGGCGAACACCATCGCCGACTCGCTGCGCGGGCGCCCCTGGCCGATGGCATGCATGTCCTGGTAGAACTCGTGGAACGCCGCGTGCGGCAGCCAGGCCTCGTCGAAGTGCAGCGTGTCGATGTAGTTGCCCAGTTTTTCCTTGATCATCTCGACGTTGTAGATGACGCCGTCGTAGGTGCTCTGGGTCAGCGTCAGGATGCGCGGCTTCTTGTTCTTCGCTTCGCGAGCGAAGGGGTTGGCCTCGATCTTCTTCATGATGTTCTCGGGCTCGAATTCCTCGATGGGAATGGGCCCGATGATGCCCAGGTGATTGCGCGTGGGACGCAGGAACACCGGGATCGCGCCAGTCATGGTGATGGCGTGCAGAATGGACTTGTGGCAGTTGCGATCGACCACCACCACGTCGCCGGCCGCCACGTTGGCATGCCACACGACCTTGTTCGAGGTCGATGTGCCGTTGGTGACGAAATAGCAGTGGTCGGCGTGGAAGATGCGCGCGGCGTTCAGCTCCGATTCCGCCACCGGGCCGGTGTGATCCAGCAGCTGGCCCAGTTCGTCCACGGCGTTGCAGACGTCGGCGCGCAGCATGTTTTCGCCGAAGAACTGGTGGAACATCTGCCCGACGGGACTCTTCAGAAACGCGACGCCGCCCGAATGGCCCGGGCAGTGCCAGGAATACGAGCCATCCTGCGCGTACTTCACCAGTTCACGGAAGAACGGCGGAGGCAGGCTGTCCACATAGGCGCGCGCCTCGCGGATGATGTGCCGGGCCACGAACTCCGGCGTGTCCTCGAACATGTGAATGAAGCCGTGCAGCTCGCGCAGGATATCGTTGGGGATGTGCTGCGACGTGCGGGTTTCGCCGTACAGATAGATGGGAATATCGGCATTGCGGAAACGCAGCTCGCCGATGAAGGTCCGCAGGTTCTTGATCGCGCTTGCCACGTCTTCCGGCGAATCGACGTCGAATTCCTCATCGTCGATCGACAGGATGAACGCGCTGGCCCGGCTCTGCTGCTGCGCGAACGAGCTCAGGTCGCCGTAGCTGGTCACACCCAGCACCTCGACGCCCTCGGCCTCGATGGCCGCCGCGAGCGCACGGATGCCCAGCCCCGATGCGTTCTCGGAACGGTAATCTTCGTCGATGATGACAATGGGAAAGCGGAATTTCATGCGCGGGACTCCTGCGGGGTAAGGCCAAAAGCCGACGCGAGTGTACTGCGGACGGACGACACCGGCGTTGCGCCGCCGCGTGGCCGGCAAAGCGGCCCGGCCCGCATAAGCCATACCCGGGCTGCGTTACAGTTGAGCACCGTCTCCAGGAAGCATGCCCTCATGTCCAGCCACGATCTCGCGGCAGCAGGCGCTACCCCACCGATGCCGCATCCGGCCCGGCCGGGCGCCTCGACTCCTTCGCGTATCGAGTACGCGGGCGCCGCAGAGGCCGACTTCGACGCGCTGGCCGAGCTGCGCATTGCAGCCATGCGGGAAAGCCTGGAACGCCTTGGGCGCTTTGACCCGGACCGTGCGCGGCAGCGGCTGCGGGCGACGTACTCGCCGGCGGACACGCGATCGATTTTGCTGGACGGCGTCCGAGTCGGTTTCTATACCGTGCGGCGTGAAAAGGACGCGCTGAAACTTGATCATCTGTACGTCCTACCAGGCTTCCAGGGCCAAGGCTTGGGCGCCGCAGTGCTGCGGCGCGTTTTCGAACAGGCCGACGCGGTTGGCTTGCCCGTGCGGCTGGGCGCGTTGCGCGACAGCGCGTCCAACCGCTTTTATCAGCGGCACGGATTCGTACAGATCGGCGAAGACGCCTGGGATATCCACTATGAGCGCCCGCCGGCGAAGTAGCCGCCGCAGCCAATCCGGCAGCGAACCTGTCAGGTCTTCGGCAGCGTGACGCCCTGCTGGCCCTGATACTTGCCGCCGCGATCCCGGTACGAGGTTTCGCAGACTTCGTCGCTTTCCAGGAACAGCATCTGCGCGCAGCCTTCGCCGGCGTAGATCTTCGCGGGCAGCGGCGTGGTGTTGGAAAACTCCAGCGTCACATGGCCTTCCCATTCGGGTTCCAGCGGCGTGACGTTGACGATGATGCCGCAGCGCGCATACGTGCTTTTGCCCAGGCAGATCGTCAATACGTTGCGCGGTATGCGGAAGTATTCGACCGTGCGGGCCAGCGCGAAGGAATTGGGGGGAATGATGCAGACATCGCCCACGAAGTCGACAAAGGACTTTTCGTCGAAGTTCTTGGGATCGACGATCGTCGAATTGATATTCGTGAATATCTTGAACTCGTTGGCGCAACGTACGTCGTAGCCGTAGCTGCTGGTGCCGTAGCTCACGATCCGGCCGCCGTTGGACGCGCGCACCTGCCCGGGTTCGAAGGGCTCGATCATGCCATTGGCCGCGGCGCGACGAATCCAGAGGTCGCTCTTGATACTCATGGGAAGGGAACCTAGGGGTTGAAGTGGGCGGTATTTTAGCCTCCACCCGGCGGCCAGCCCGCGGCGTCAGTCTCCCAGGAAGGTCCGATAAACCAGCTCCAGGCCGTTGACCGAACCGCCCTTCAGGTCGACCGACCATCGGCGCGACAGGCGGTAGCTGAGGCGGCCCACTGTTTCCGAACCAGCCAGCGCCTGCTCGACGCTGAGCGTGACACCGTCCGCAAAATTCTTGCTGGCGACGATGAACTGCGTACCCAGTGTTTCGCTCGCGTCCTGGTTCACCCTGCCCGCCACGGTCTGGTCGGGCAGCAAGCTGTTGGAACTGCCCAGCGTGCCATTGCGTATCGTCACGTCGTCCAGGCCGAATTGCTTGTAGAAAGGTTCCCCATTGCCCAAAAGCGCGGTGCCTGCGGACACGAGCAAGGCCGTGTCGTTGCCGCTGGCGTCCGGCCCGCGTCCGAGCACCAGCCAAGACAGCTTTTCTTCATCGGAAACGTCCGGATAGGAAATCAGGTCGATGCGCGGCCGCTGCGCAGTGCCGCTTACGCGCACCCCGGCTTCCACCTGCTCGCCGGTGCGCAGCGCCTCGATATCGAGCAGCGGGTTGTCCAGCGGACCCTGGAACGTGACGGTGCCTCGCCTGAGCTGCAGCCGCTGGCCATAGGCGTCGATGCGCCCGGCGCGAGTGTGCAGCGCCCCCATGCCGGTCAGCCGGTTGCCCGCGTAGCGGATCCGCATCGATCCGGCCAGCGTGGTGTCCAGGCCCATGCCGGTCAGATAAAAGCGCGAGCCAAGGTCCACGTTCAGATCCATGTCGGTCTGCAAAGGCGTGGAGGGCGCCGCGTCTTCCTCGCCAGGGCGGTGCACCACCACGTCGCCATCCAGCGAAGGCACCTCGCTCAGGACTTCGATGCTGGCCCAGCCGGCATCCGCCTTGACATCGCCATGGATCGAAATGCGCGGGAGCGCCGCATCGATGTCGATACTGCCAGACACCATGGCGAAGCGGTCCGCGCGCTGCAGCACTGGAAAACGGCGCAGTACGACGCGAACCTGCCCGGCCGAATCCGCCAGGCGCCAGACGCCGCTGGCGTCGACATACCCGTTCTTGGCCTCCGGATCCCGCGTGACCCAATCGCGCGTGCGTGTCTCTCGCGGCAGGACGCGCAGCGTGGCGGGAAAACGCAGTGAATCGAGGATCAGCCGGTCTTCCTGCAAGCGCGCCGCCAGCGTGCCGTCCACCAAACGCACGCCATCGTCGATGCGCACGAAACGCAGGCGTTCTCCCCGCAACGTTCCATTTACCGACCACACGCCGCCCGGCGTGCCCTGGGCCTGGACGTTGGCCTTGAGCGCCCCGCCGACTTCGGTGCTGTCGCCGGTGAACAGTTCCAACCACTGCAAGTTCGCGATATCGGCGTTGAGGGACGCACGCAGCGGCTGACGGGCCGCGAGCGCGATGACGCCATCCGGCCTGGCTTCCACCATCGCGGTGGCCGAGCCGCGCAGCGAACCCATCGCCGCGGTGTCCACCTGCAGGTCCGCATCGACACGGCTGCCACGGGCGGAAACCGGCGTGGCGGAAAGATTCGCGACCAGCGTGCGCAACCCGAGCGGAATCGGCGGATCGCCGGGAATGACCAGATCGCCGGACGTACGGGCGATGCGCGCGCGTCCGGAAAGCGCGCCCGCGTAACGCAAGTCCCAGGACAGCTCCAGGGCGATGCGGCGCTGACTCGCCGGCAGCCTGCCATTGACGCGATCGGCACGCGCCGGTGCATCTGCGGCCGCCTCCGGGTCGATGGCGCGGCGCACCCGCCGCACCAGCGCCGGCGTGAGCACCAGATTGTCGATGCGCCCGGCTGTTTCCCAACGCCCCGGACCGCCGCGCGATCCGCCGTGGTCCAACACGACCCGATCCCCGCCCGGCAGCCCCAGCTCCACCCGCGCGGCCCCAAGCTGCCATTGCCACAGCGGCGCGGGCGCATGCGGCAGCCACGTAACCGCCACCGGACGAGGAACCGCCACATCGAAACCCGCGTGGGAAAACGACAGCGCCGATACCGTCCCGCGCCAACCCGTCTGCAGTGCGGCGGCGTCATCGCCCTTGCCGGCGCCATAGCCGCCTTCGGCCTCCACGGACACCCGCATTGGCGCGCGCCCCAGCATGCCGGGGCGCGACGCGGCCGGCGTGTAGGTGCCGCGAAGGGACAACCGGTGCCGGGCAATCGCGCCGGCCAGATCGGCCTTCAAGGTGGCGGCGCCTTCCAGGCCGGGCCAGAATGCGGCCAGTTGCGGGGCGGCCGCATCCAGCGTCAATGCGCCGTTGCCCGCGCCGATGCCGCCGGCGGCACGCAGGCGGTTGCGCCCCAGACGCAGATCGATGGCCAGATTCTCCACGCGCAATCCCGCCAGCGCGGCGGCCCAATCGTCCGCCGCCTGGACGGCCGTTGAGGTCTGCGCCGGCTGCCCGGACTGCGCGGGCGCAGCCGATGGCGACCGGGCGGTGCCCGCATGGGCGGTGTCCGCACCCGGCGCGAAAGGCTGCCCGGTCAGCACGGTGGCCCGCGCCGTGCCCTCCAGCGCTTGCCGGTTCCAGCTGCTGCCTTTGTCCACGGTCAGATCGAAGCTGCCTTTGCGCAGCACGAAGGATTCAGTGAATTCGGCTTTGAATGCGCCGTGTGCGCTCAGCAGCGCCGGAGGGATCGCATCCGCGGACAAATGCCGCAGATCGAGGCGGTCCGCCGTGATGTTGCCTTGGGCGCGATACGTCGCGGCCGCCTTGTCGGACTCGATCTGCAGGGCCGCAACCGCGGACGTCCCGTCGGGCATCTCCACCGCCACCGTCGCGTACCGGACCGGCAGCGCTTCATCGGGCGCCAGCTCTGCCTGGGCGAACAATGCGGCGCCGCCGCCCTGCGCGGCGATCATGGCCTCCATGCCATCGAGCGATCCCTGCAGTTCGATATCGGTGTTGACCAGGCACGCGTCGATGGGTTTGGCATTCGCGCCCGGTTTGCGGGCCGCCAGTTCCTGCACGAACCTCCCGACACACCAGGGCGAGTCCGATGCGGCCCCGCGTGTCGTCACATGCAGTTTCGCCGCCAGCGGCCACGGCGCTGCAAGCCGCGTCAGCGTGGCAAGCCCTGTCACGTCAGCCTGCCCCATGGGGTGCGACAAACGCAAAGCATCGACGCGCGCGCTCGCCCCCTCTGCGCCGACCTGCAACGACGCCAGCAAACCGGCCGGTTCGACCGGCAATGGCCGGCCATCCTGGAGCAGGGAAAATCGACCCAGCGCCAGCCGGTCCACGACCAACTCGACCGGCAGAGAAGGCGGCTGCGACGGCGCCGCTGCCTGTTCGTCGGATTGCGGCGCAGCCGCAGAAGAGATGCCGACGTCCAGTTGGCCCGCCGCCAGCTCTTGTACGCGCAGCCGCCGCTGCAGCAGCTCCGCCCACACGACCTGCGCCGCCACATCGCGCGCCTGCAGCGTGATCCCGTCCGAGTCGTACCGCAGATGGCCGATTCGCACGCCGCGCCAAACCGATCCAGTGACGTTTTCAGCGACGACCCCGAACTGCGGTCCGGCGTTGCGCAGCAGCCATTGCGTACCGGTCTGCGTACCGAGCAGCCACGCCGTGCCGGCCGCGATGGCGGACAGAAACAGCAAAAGCGTCGGCAACCACCACACGAGCAGATGCCGTAGCAGCCGGACCAGACTTTTCAAAACGCGATCCCCAGCGAAAACGCCAGGCGCAGCGAATGGTCGCGCTGTCCGTAGGCCACGTCCAGGAACAGCGGTCCGGCTGGCGTTCGCACACGCGCGCCCACGCCATAGCCCAACGCCATACGCATATCGCCGAACGACGCCGCCGCGTCGCCCGCGTCCACGAAAACGCCCATGCCCCAGCGGTCGTTGAAATAATGGTCGTATTCCACGCTGCCGTCCAGCAGCGTGCGGGCCCCCACCACCGCATCGCCGCGGTCCTGCCCGATGCTCAGGTAGCGATAGCCGCGTATGCTGCGCGCGCCGCCGGTGCGGAAACCGAAATCGTCGGGCACCAGGGTATCGCTGTCGGCCCAGACCCTGCCGACGTCGGCCCGCAATGTGAAGACGTCGCGTTGCGCGACGGGCCACCACCGCTGGCCGCGGACGCGGGCCCGGGTATAGGGACGTCCGTTTTGCAGATTGACGCCCACGCCGCCCCCCAGCGAGATCAAATTCCCTTCCCGCGGGTTGTACTTGCTGTCCACGTCGCGGCGCAGCCATTCCACGGTGCCCGTCAGGGTTGGGAAGCTGTAGGCGTCATCGCCGGAGATCCGGACGTTGTCGTGCGCGGCCAGCAGGCCCCACCGCGTCTCGTAGTCCACGCGCCCATCGGGGCCGCCATGGCGCTCCTGCAGCCGGCTCGCACCGACGGCAAAACGCGTGCGCTCCAGTCCCTCGATGTCCGAATGCTCCACCAGCAGGCCGACGCTGTCCTTGTTGCCGCGGTCGTCCGGCGGCAGATAAAAGTCCGTATAGACCCGTTGGCGCAGACGGTTCACGCCCACGCCGGATTCCATCGTCAAAGGCTGGCCGAACACCACCTGCTGCCGGTAGATCGCTTCCGCGCCGACGCCCACGTCGCTGTCCACGCCCACGGAAGAGGAAAAGCGCTTGGGCGGCCCTTCCACCACCCGCACCTGCAAGGGCAGCGTTATCTCGGCATTGCTGTCCACGGGCGCAGCGGGCTGGGCGCCCGCCGATACGCGCGGATCGCCTTCGGGCGTGGACGCGCCGGGGTCGCGCGACGGCGGCGTCTCGGCCGCGGAGCCGCCCGGCTGCTGCATCGACACGAAGGCGCCGCGGAAGAAAGAGGTGCCCTGCAGCGCCTGCTGCCATTGATTCAGCCTGTCCTGATCGTAGGCATCGCCCGGCGTGTACCGCACATAGCGCCGCACCAGCGATGCCGGCACGCGGTTCAATCCTTCGATCTGCAACGCGCCCATGCGCACGGCCGGACCGCTGTCGATCACCACCTTCAGGCGCACCTGCCCCTGGTCGGCCTGCACGTCCGCCGAGGACGAGGCAATGCGCGCCAGCAGGAAGTCGCGCTGGCTCACGCCATCCAGCAGCGCGGATTTGGCCTTGTTCCAATCGTCGTTGATGAAGGGCCGGCCGGCAGGCAGCAACCAGTTTTTGCGCAGCGCCGCAACCCGCGCCGCATATTGCGGTTGCGCGATCCGGCCCGTGAACGCGATATCCACCGCCACCACCTTGGCGCGCTGGCCCGGATCGATCGCGATATGCCACGTGCCGGCGTCCAGATCCTGCCCGGTACTCAAATTGACGTGCGCCGCGAAGTAACCGTGGGTGGCAAGGGCCGCCAGCGCCGCGTCGCGCGCGCGCCGGCGCAGGCGATCCGCTTCGCCGCCGTCCTGATCCGCCGCCAGCCTGGAAATGACTTCGACAGCGTCATTGACGGCCTTGACCGTTGCGGGATCGGCGCCGCCGGGTTCGATGACGATCTGGGGCTTGGCATACGCGATCTGGACCAAAGCCAGCAGCGCGCATAGCAGAAGGCCCTGGACCCGCCGCATGGGTCAGGTCGGCTGCACGACGACGTTCGGAATCCGGCCCGCCATGTCGCGCGGCAGCTCTGCCACCGCGACCGCCACGCGGCGCGCGATGTCGCGGTAAAGCGCGGCCGCTTCGCTGGCAGGGTCGGCGACCACGGTCGGATTGCCCGCATCCGTCTGTTCGCGGATGTTGATGGTCAGCGGCAGGCCGCCCAGCCACGCAACGCCATATTGCTCGGCCATGCGCTTGCCACCGCCTTCGCCGAAAATCGGCTCGGCGTGCCCGCAGTGGCTGCAGATATGAACGGACATGTTTTCGACCACGCCGAGGATGGGCACTTCAACCTTTTCGAACATTCGCAGGCCCTTGCGGGCGTCGAGCAGTGCGATGTCCTGCGGCGTGGTAACGATGACCGCGCCGACGACCGGCACCTTCTGCGCCAGCGTCAAGGCGATATCGCCCGTGCCCGGCGGCATATCGACGATCAGGTAATCCAGCGCGCGCCAATTGGTCTGGCGCAGCAGCTGCTCCAGCGCCTGTGTGACCATGGGGCCGCGCCAGATGGCGGGCGAATCCGCGTCGATGAGAAAGCCGATGGAATTGGCCTGCAGGCCATGCCCCATCAAGGGTTCCATGGTTTTGTTGTCGTGGCTGACCGGGCGCCCCGAAATGCCCAGCATGGTCGGCACGCTGGGACCATAGATATCGGCGTCCAGCACGCCCACCTGAGCGCCTTCGGCGGCCAGCGCCAGCGCCAGATTGACAGCGGTCGTGCTTTTTCCGACGCCGCCCTTGCCGGAGGCGACGGCGATGATATTCGCGACGTTGGGCAGCGGCTTGAGGCCCCGCTGCACGGCATGGGCGGCGATCTTCCAGGTGACGGATACCTCCGCCTGGGGCGCGCCAGCCGCGGCCAGGGCATCAATGACGGACTGCCGCAAAGCCTGCTGCTGCGTGCGCGCCGGGTAGCCCAGTTCGATCGCGACCGTGACGGCGTCCCCATCAATGCGGATGTCGCGGTCTTTTACATATTTTCCGATGCTGGCGCCGGTCTGCGGGTCCGTTACACCTTCGACAACGGCCTTTATTTGTTGGATCGTCAAACTCATGTCACTATATTCCTACAGGCACCCCGGGCTTTGGCGCGGCTACCCCGGTTCACAGCCTGGCTTTTTCAGCACCGTGCGGCCTTCTATGACTTGCAAGGATAGCGGAATCTGCAGGAACTTTTCGCCGCGTTTCCTATCCTCATTAGCATGAACAACGCTCTCACCCGCTTCGTTCGCGCCCTCGCTTTCACGGCACTGGCTCTGGTCGGCGGCGCCATGGCAATCGTGTTCATGGTGTCCACCGCGATCGCGGTCGGCATCCTGTACGTGATCGCGAAGGTTCGTGGCCGCCCCTTTGGCGTGCGTGCCTACTGGCACCAGCGCAATGCCACCCGTGGCGCCCCCGGCGCCGGCCCTTTCCAAACCGTGCGTCCGGACGTCATCGACGTCGAAGTACGCGAAGTCCGCTAAGCGCCTGACCGGGCGCTGCCGCTCGGACGCCCAGGCCGCCACCGGGGCCCCGGCATCGCGCCGCCGCGCGCATGCCAGTGCTGCCACGGCAGTCCCCTCGATCGCCCTTTGGTTCCATGCGCCGCATCCGGCGCCGTGCCGCGTCGGCCGTGGCGCCCGTCCCCGCTTTCGCTCCGTCCCCGCAACAGGCTCTAAAATGCCGGGTCCGGTTTTCCACTCTGCCCTTCGGCCATGTCACGCACCCTATTCGTCACCACCGCCCTGCCCTACGCCAACGGCTCCTTTCACATCGGCCACATCATGGAATACATCCAGGCCGATATCTGGGTGCGCGCCATGCGCATGGCCGGGCATACCGTGCATTTCGTGGGGGCGGACGATGCGCATGGCGCGCCCATCATGCTCAAGGCGGAGAGCGAAGGGATTACGCCGCGCGAACTCGTCGCGCGCTACGCCGCCGAGCGGCCGAAATACCTGAACGGTTTCCACATCCGTTTCGACCACTGGCATTCCACCGATTCGCCGGAAAACGTGGCGCTGTCGCAAGACATTTACCGGGCGTTGAAAGCGCAGGGTCTGATCGAAACGCGGACCATCGAGCAGTTCTACGACCCGGTCAAGGGCATGTTCCTGGCCGACCGCTACATCAAGGGCGAATGCCCGGTCTGCCATTCCAAGGACCAGTATGGCGATTCGTGCGAAGTGTGCGGCGCCGTCTACGCGCCCACGGACCTGATCTCGCCGTACTCCACCCTGACCAAGGCGACGCCGGTCCTGAAAAGCTCGGAACACTTCTTCTTCAAGCTTTCGGATCCGCGCTGCGTGGCGTTTCTGCGTGAGTGGACGGCGGGCACGAATGCCGCCGGCGGCCGCCACCTGCAGCCGGAGGTCCTGGCGAAAACGCGGGAATGGCTGGGCGCCGATGATGGCGAAGCGAAACTGGGCGATTGGGACATATCCCGCGAAGCCCCGTACTTCGGCATCGAAATCCCGGACGCGCCGGGCAAATACTTCTACGTATGGCTCGATGCGCCGGTCGGCTACCTGGCTTCCCTGAAAGCCTATTGCGACAAGCAGGGCCTGGACTTCGACGCGCTGCTCGATCCGGCCGGCTCGACGGAACAGGTGCACTTCATCGGCAAGGACATCATCTACTTCCATGCCCTGTTCTGGCCGGCCATGCTGAAGTTCGCCGGCCGCAAGACGCCGGACGCGCTGAACGTGCATGGCTTCATCACTGTCAGCGGCGAGAAAATGTCCAAAAGCCGCGGCACCGGCATTTCGCCCTTGCGTTACCTGGACGTCGGCATGGATCCGGAATGGCTGCGGTATTACATCGCGGCCAAACTGAACGCCAAGGTGGAAGACGTCGATTTCACCGCGGAAGATTTCATCGTGCGGGTCAATAGCGACCTGATCGGCAAGTACGTCAACATCGCCAGCCGTGCAGCGAACTTCATCACGCGCCACTTCGACGGCGTGCTGGCGTACGCGGGGGACAAGCAGGCGCTGTCGCGCGAACTGGCCGAACAGGCCGAAGCGGCGCGCGAGTCGCTGGAGGCGCGGGAATACGGCCGCGCCATCCGCGAAATCATGGCGTACGCGGACCGCATCAACCAGGCATTCGACGCGGCCCAGCCCTGGGTCCTGGCCAAGGGCCTGGCCACGGCAGGCGACGATCAGAAAGCCGCGCTGCAGGATATCTGTTCACGTGCCCTGGCCGGTTTCAAGGCGCTGTCGGTGATGCTGGCGCCGGTGCTGCCGGCGCTGGCCGATCGGGTCGCGCGCGAGCTGTTCGGACAGGACAGCGGCTTCGTATGGAGCGACGCCGCCGTGCTGCCCACCCGCGTCGCCCCCTTCAAACACTTGATGCAACGGGTCGACCCGAAGATGCTGGACGCGCTGGTGGAAGCGCCGGCCCCGGCGGCTGCGCCCGAGCCGGCCGCCACCGAGGCAGACGCAACGGTGCCGGGCGGCGAGCCCATCGCCGATACGATCACCATCGACGACTTCGCCAAGATCGACCTGCGCGTGGCCCGCATCGTGAATTGCGAGGAAGTCGAAGGATCGAGCAAGCTGCTGCGCCTGACGCTGGACGTCGGCGAAGGGCGCCACCGAAACGTGTTTTCCGGCATCAAGTCGGCATACAAGCCGCAAGACCTGATCGGCAAGCTGACCGTCATGGTCGCCAACCTGGCGCCGCGCAAGATGAAGTTCGGCGTGTCCGAAGGCATGGTGCTGGCGGCCAGCCACGGCGACGAGGCGGCTCATCCCGGCATTTACGTGCTGGAGCCGGGCAGCGGCGCGCAACCCGGGATGCGCGTGCGCTAATCGGTATAGTTTTCGATGAAGCGCTGCAGGATGCCGCTGGCATAGCGGCTCGCCACGCGGTGCAGGAAGGCGGCGAAATCCACAGGGGCGGACGCATCGGCGCGGTCCGAAATGGTCCGCAGCACCGCACAGGGCACGCCATACTCATAACAGATCTGTGCGACGGCGGCGCCCTCCATCTCCACGCAGAGCGTCCCGGGCAGATCCGATAGCAGCGCGGCAGCCAGGCCGGCGTCGCCGACGAATCGATCGCCGCTGGCGATGGGGCCGCGATGCAGCATGGGCGCGCCTATCGCGAACAGATCGCGGGTCTCTGCGTCGATGTCGCGCGACAATCCCAACACCATGTAATCCGCGGCGGCTTGCGCGAGCACGCCGCTCATCCGAAGATCCGTCGGGAATCGGCTCAGGCCCAGCAGCGGCACTTCGAAGCGGGGAAACAGCGGACGGGCATCCAGGTCGTGCTGGACGAGCGCATCGGCGACGACGACGTCGCCGATATGAACGCCTTGCGCCAGCCCGCCCGCCAGGCCGGCGAAGACCACCGCCCGCACGTCGAACTCGCGCAGCAGCGTAACCGTGGTGGCGGCGGCAGCGACCTTGCCCAGCCGCGCCAGCACCACCACGCAACGCTGGCCATACAGATCGCCCACGTAGTAGTCGCGCATGCCGATGCGGCGGCATTCCGCATCGGGCCCCATGACGGCCAGCAACCCCGCGATTTCGTCGTGGAGCGCGGCCATGATACCCAACGGTTTTTTTACCATTTGCCTTCTCGCGTCAGGCCTGCGCGGGCGCCAGATCGGTGCCCAGGCACTCCCGTTCGTCAAAGACGAAACAGCTGCCCTTGAAACCGGCGCCGCCGGTTTCCTCGAAATACTTCAGGATGCCGCCTTCCAGCTGGTACACGTGATCGATGCCCTGCTCGGCCATGTAGAGCGCGGCCTTCTCGCACCGGATGCCGCCGGTGCAGAAGCTGACCACCGTCTTGCCTTCCAACTGCTCGCGGTGCGCCTGCAATGCCGCCGGGAATTGCGTGAACCGGGCGATCCGCCAGTCCAGCGCGCCTTCGAACGTGCCTGCGTCGACTTCGAAAGCATTGCGCGTATCGAGCAGCACAAGCGGACGGCCAGCATCGTCGCAGCCGCGCGCAAGCCAGCGCGACAGCGTGGCGGCGTCCACGCTGGGAGCGCGTCCGGATTCGGGCCGGATGGAGGGATGATCCATCCGGATGATTTCGCGCTTGACCTTGACCCGCAGCTTGCGGAACGGCACGACGCCGGAATAGCTGAATTTCACTTCCAAGTCGGCGAATCGCGCGTCCTGGCGCAGCGCGGCAAGGAAGGTCTCGATACCCGCCGCCGATCCAGCCAAAAACAGATTGATGCCTTCGGTGGCAAGCAGGATGGTGCCCTTCAAGCCGTCGCCGGAGGCTCGTTCCAGCAGCACCGGCCGCAACGCGTGGGGGTCTTCGATGGTGACGAATTTATAGGCGGCAATATTGGTGATCTGGGCCATGCCTGATGCTCACTGCGCCATTCCGACACGCGCGAAGTCCAGCACTTCGCCATTGTCCAGCGACAGGGATAGCCGTCGCGGGTTGTTCATGTCGTCCACCGAGGTCGACCGGATGCGCGGCAGCGCCGCCAGATACTCGCGTTCCAGGGCAGCGCTTTCGGACGAGGCGCAAGCCATGCGCGTCGCCATGACAGGATTGGCGGTGATGATCAGGTTGCCGTTGGCGACGGTATAGGTGGTGCCGTAGTTGTTGCAGCCGGAAAAGCCGCCCACCCGCAATTGCGTGCCTTCGTGCGAAAAGCTGATGGTAACGGGCCGCTCACGGCCGTCGTTGCGTGGGACCGGACGCAGCGTTCCGCCCGCGCGCGTCCAGCGCGCCAGCACCCAGCTGGTCTGAGCCAGAAAATCGGAGGCATAGGCCGGCTGGTACCGGGCCGCGGCCAGATCCGGCTGCATCGGGGACGCGCACGCGCCCAGCATGGAGGCGGCGGCCGCGATGACGGCGCAGCGCCGCAGGAAGAGGGGCAAGGACATGAAGAACTCTCCGTTCAACGCGCGGAGACGTCGCGGTCCCGCGTGAAAGTCAGGACGTCGCCGTTGCGGACGTTGAAGGTCATGCGATGCGGCGAGCCGCCGCTATCCAAGGTGAATGTGGAGATATGGGCGATGGCCGACAGGTAGGCGCGCTCGGCCTCGCGCAGATCGGGCGTGGCGCACGTAAGCGCCCGGGTGCTGGGCAGCGTGATGATCAGCTTGCCTTTCTCCAGCGCATACGTCCCGTTGAATTCATTGCAGCCGGAATACCCGGTTACCCGGTAGTCGCGGTTCTTGGCGGTGAAGGCGATGCTCATCGGCGGGTAGATGCGGTCCAAGGGCATGGGGTAGTCCGACCCGTCCGGGGACTGCCAGCGCACCAGGCGCCATTGGGTTTGGGCCAGGGAGTCCGGGGTCGTGGCGGCCTGCCGGGCGCCGGGTCCTTGCGCCTGCGCCTGCCCCGTTGTTGTCGAACAGCCGGCCAGGCCGGCGGCGGCAAGGGAAAGGACCAAGCAGCGCGACAAGGAAAGAAACGGCATCGGGTAGCTCCTGGCTGGGCAAAACCCGTATTTTAGGCAGGCGCGCGCCCATGCGTATAAAGGATGCTTCACGACGTTACCGGGCCGGCGGACGGCCGCGTATGCACACCCGTCGCGCGCCGGCCGCCCGGCAGCGGACCGGCGGCCCCGGCCGGGCGGCGGCGCCGGGGCGCCTCGAACGGCTGGAAGCGCGCGCGCAGCAAGCTCGCGAAGGCGGTGGCGGCAGCGGTGCGGTGATGCCGCCTTGACCACAGCAGCGCCGTTACCCGGGTCGGTACGGGTTCGTACACCGGCACCACCGCCACATCGGCGGTCCCGTCGATGGCGCTTTCGGGCAGCAGCGTCGCCACCCCGGCTCCCGCGCCCGCCAGATCCATCATCAAACTCAGCGCGTTGGTCTCGCAAGCGATATTCGGCACCAGGCCCCGCTGTTCGAAATATTGCTCGACCAGCGCCCGTGTGTAGTAGTCCCGGCTCATCAGCACCAGCGGTTCGCGCGCCAGATCCGCCAGCCGCACGCGCTTGCGTGCGGCCAGACGATGATCCTTGCCGACGACGAGCATCAGGCGCTCCTTGAACAGGGCTTGCACTTCAGTGTCTTCCAGACGCGGGGGCACGAAGGCGATGCCAAGATGCAGCTCGCCCGCGGCAAGCTGCGCCTCGATGCGCGGCGCCATCATTTCCGTAACGTTCAGGCGGATCGCGGGATAAGCCCGCATGAACTCGGCCACCACCGGCGGCAGCAGCTTGCGCATGAACGATTGGCTGACGCCAATGTTCAGTTGTCCGCGCCGCAGGGCGTCCAGTTCGTCCAGTGCCGCGAGTCCGGCGGCCAGCTCGTCTACGGTGCGCTTCGCATAAGCGTGAAAAACCTCGCCCACCTGAGTCAACCGTATGTGCTTGCCGGAGCGGTCGAACAGGGCCTTGCCCAGATGGGCCTCCAGTTCGGCCAGCTGATGGGACAGCGTCGGCTGCGTCACGTAGAGCTTTTCCGCCGCTTTTGAAAAATGCAGCGTCTCCGCGATGGCCAGGAAATATTCGAGCTGGCGCAGCTTGATTCCGGATTTGTTGTTCATGTGTCCAACGGCCTCATCGTGCCTCCCCTTGGTGCGCCCCGGCCCCGCCTGTCAGGCGAATCGAGAGCGTAACGAATTATGGCCTGTTTCGATGCAAGGAATAGAAAATCGCCATTGGACACGCAGGGGACCGGTCCCTAGAGTGTCGCCGCGAGGTTACGCAACCCAATGAGGAGAACGCTGTGAAGGCATGGAACAAATGTCGGGCACTCATGACAATCGCCGCAACCCTGAGCATGGCGGCCGGTGTGGCGCCGCAGGCGCGCGCGGAATACCCCGACCGCCCCATCACGATGATCATCCCCCTGGCCACGGCCAGCGCCGTGGACAACGTGGCGCGGCTCGTCGCGCAGGAGATGGGAAAGATCCTCAATCAATCCATCGTCGTGGAAAACCAGCCCGGCGCGGCGGGCGCGATCGGCGCGAACCGCGTCGCCACCGCGGCGCCCGACGGCTACACCATCGGGGCATTCAATGACAGCATCCTCACGATGGTCCCCAACCTGTCGAAGACGCCGTGGGACCCGCTGAAGGACTTCGCGCCGATTTCGCTGGTGACCACCTTTGAATGGGGACTGATTGCGACGCCGGGCCTGTACAAGAACGCCGGCGACCTGATCTCCGCCGCCAAGGCCGCGCCCGGACGCATCGAATACGCCTCCGGCGGCATCGGCAGCCCACAGCATATCGCCATGGCTTTGTTTGCCTCCAAAAACAAACTCGATATGGTGCATGTGCCGTATCGCGGCGCGACGCCGGCCGCGCTGGGCGTGGCGCAGGGAGAAGCCAAGGTGGCCTTCCAGGCGCTGGCCACGGCGAAGAGTCTGGTCGATGGCAAGCGCGTGGACCTGCTCGGCATCGCATCCGAAAAACCGCTGGCCGAGATGCCCGGCGTGCCGACCATCGCGGATTCCGGATCCCCGGGGTACACGTTCTCGTCCTGGTTCGTCCTGGTCGCTCCCTCCAAGACGCCCCCCGCGGTGATCGAAAAGCTCAATGCCGCCGTCAAACAGGTCCTGCAGAACCCGGAGGTCAAGGCCAAGCTGGCCGCGCAAGGCGCCAATCCCATCGGCTCCACGCCGCAGGAGCTGGGGCAGCGGACGAAGGAAGGCTATGCCGTGTACGGCAAGCTGATCCGGGACAACAACATTCAGGCGGAGTAACGGCACGTCCGTGCCATGCAGGCAGTCATGATCCAGTCGATCAACCCCTACGATGAAACCGTCCTGGAAACGTTCCAGGAGCACGACGACGCCGCCGTCGACGCCACGCTGACGCGGGCCCGCACCGCCCAGCGCGAATGGCGCCGCACGTCCCTGACGGAGCGCCAGGCGCTGCTTCGGCGCCTGGCCTCGACGCTGCGCGCTGGCAAGCAGGAATACGCGTCGCTCATCACGGCGGAAATGGGCAAGCCGGTGACCGAGGCCATGGCCGAAGTGGAAAAATGCGCGGTCAACTGCGATTACTACGCCACTGAAGCCGAGCGCCTGCTCGCCCCCGAAGTCATTGCGAGCAACGCCACGCACAGCGAGGTCGTCTTCGACCCGCTGGGCACCGTGCTGGCGGTCATGCCCTGGAACTATCCGTTCTGGCAGGTGATGCGCTTTGCCGCGCCGGCGCTGCTGGCCGGCAACACCGCGGTGCTCAAACATGCCAACAATGTCCCGCAGTGCGCATTGGCGCTGGCCAAGTTGTTCGAGCGCGCGGACGCGCCGGCCGGCTTGTTCTCGACCCTGCTTGTCAATGCATCCCGCGTACAGAGGCTGATCGCGGACGACCGCATCGCCGCCGTCACCTTCACCGGCTCCACCCCGGTGGGCCGCACCATTGCGGCGCAGGCCGGCGCCGCGTTGAAGAAGCAAGTCCTTGAGCTGGGCGGGTCCGATCCCTTCATCGTGCTTGCGGACGCCGACATCGATCTGGCGGCGCGCACGGCGGTCAAGGCGCGCTTTCACAATGCCGGGCAGAGCTGCATCTCCGCCAAGCGCTTCATCGTCGAAGAGGGCGTCGCGGACGCTTTCGTGGAGGCCTTCGTCACCCACACCCGGGCGCTGAAGATGGGCGACCCGCGCGATACGGCGGTCGATGTGGGGCCGATGGCGCGCAACAATCTGCGCATGGAGCTGCACGCGCAGGTGCACGCTTCGGTGGACGCGGGCGCGCGGCTGCGGCTGGGAGGGGCGCCCGGCGAAGGCAAGGGCTACTTCTATGGGCCCACCGTCCTGGACCGCGTGACGCCGCAGATGGCTGCCGGCCGCGATGAAACCTTCGGCCCGGCGGCGGCCATCATCCGCTGCCGGGATGCGGACGACGCCATCCGCATCGCCAACGATACGGTCTTCGGCCTGGGCGCGGCGATCTGGACGGGCGACGTCGGGCGTGGCCAGCGGCTGGCCCGCGACATCGAGGCCGGCGCCGTATTCGTGAATGGCACGGTGGCATCGGATCCGCGCCTGCCGTTCGGCGGCATCAAGCAGTCGGGATACGGCCGCGAGCTGAGCAGCTACGGCCTGAAGGAATTCACGAATATCAAATCCGTGTGGACCGGCCCGGCACGCTAGGGCGGGGCCGGCGTTGTTGAAGGAGCACCTCATGACCACATCGAATACGACAGCCGCGCCGGATGGCAGAACCGGCCCGCGGCCAGGCATCTTCCGGCCGGACGAACTGCAGGCCTACGAACGCGGCGGCGGCGCCCGGACCATCCCGCTCGTCACCGCGGGCGCCGGCGCGACCGCTTTCATCAATGGCATCACCGAATTCGCACCCGGCACCGCCATACCGTTTCACAGCCACAATTGCGAAGAAAGCGTCATGCTGCTGGAAGGCGACGCCATGCTCGACATCGACGGCGAATCGCATCGGCTCAAGCCCATGGACACGACCTGGATTCCACCCAACGTCCCGCATCGCTTCCGGAATCTGTCGGACACCCAGCCGATGAAAATCCTGTGGATCTATGCATCCATCCATGCAACGCGGACGTTGACGGAATCGGGCGTGACGAATCCGGTCGCCCTCGAACATATCAAGCGCTGAATCGCCGCGCCGGGTGCGCGGAACGACAAAGGAGCACGCATGTTTTTCGAAATCGCCCAGATCGAAATCAAGGAAGGCGCGAACGCCGCCTTCGAAGCCGGCGTGGCCCAGGCCAAGCCGCTTTTTCTTCGCGCCAAGGGCTGTCACGGCGTGACGCTGCAGCGGTCCGTCGAGTTTCCCAACCGCTATCGTCTGTTCGTCGAATGGGAGACCGTGGAAAACCACATGGTGGATTTCCGCGGCTCCGAGGATTTCGCGAAATGGCGCGAACTGGTCGGTCCTCACTTCGCATCGCCGCCGGTGGTCGAACATACGTACGCCGCGAATATCGGCTGACGCCAACCGCCGGGCACGCCGCCGGATGCGCCGTCTACTGGGCGGTCACCGGCATCGGCTCATCGGCCCGGGTGACGACAGGCGGCGCCCATTTCCCGTTCAGGGCTTCCGGTTTCGGCGCGTAAAGCCGCATGGTGAGGTTGAAGGGGCCCTTGGGCGCGGGCAGCCAGTTCGCTTCCTTGTCTTTGCCTGGACTGTCGTTCTGGAAATACAGCTCCAGCCCGCCGTCCGCATCGTATTTGAAGGGCATCCAGCTGCTGACCGCAAAGCGGTTCAGCCGGTTCTCCACCTGGAAGCCTTCGGCGTCGTAAAGCGTGATCGACCAGAAGGCGTTCGCCGGGGGCAGGTCCGCGCGCGTGAAACGGATCACGTACCGGTTCGCGCCATCGAGCGGCCTGCCTTCCTTATCGGCGATATTCAGGGGATAAATGGCGTCTTCCACCAGATTGGCGCCCAAGCCCTGCTGCGCGATGATCGCGCGCTTCAGGTAGTAGTCGCCATAGACTCCCATCGTGGTGGTGTTCATGAGCCAGCCGTTGACCACGGGCGCCAGGCTGGACATCTTCCAGGCCATCAGGCGCTGTGCGGCTTCGGGCGCCGCCATCAGGGCGTTGCGCGCCACAGGGTCCAATGATTCGAAATCCAGGCTTTCGCCGGCATCGATGCCGATGCGCCGCATGCGGGCGACGATGGGCTGGTCGGTCATGTGCGGCGGATGAACTTTCATCAATTCCGCCGCGTATGCGAAGTACTTTTCGGCGGACATCGTATCCACTTGCACCTTCGGCGGGGTCTTCATATCCACGTCCGGATCGACCTCGCCCGCCACGACCTGGTCCGTTCCGCCCCATTTGGAAAGCGGCGTGATCTTGTAGCCCGCCTGAATTCTGTGTACGGCGGCGTAGTCTTCGGGACCATCGGTCTTGGTGCGGCCGATCATCAACACATAGGGCGTCGGCGCATCGATACGGGTGGTTCCCGCGGGCAGTTTGAATTCTTCGAACTTTTCGCGAAGATCGGGCCGCCAGTTCGGCTGCGCGATCAGGAAATGACCCGCTTGCGTACCCGTCGTACGCCAGCCCGGCGAGGCGAAGACGTCAGTCCACATGTCGAGCATGGGCAGCAGATAGTAGCGGCCGCCGGTGTCGGGAACCGATATGACAACCGGCTCTTTGCTCAGATCCAGAAAGGCCGAGGAGTACAAGGTATCGAAGTTGGGCCGGACGACAAGCTTCAGATGGGCGGGCGGAAATTCCGGCCAGTTGGAAACGGCATTCGGCGGCGCGAATCCGGGCTTTTCACCGGCCGCGGCGACATTGGTGGACTGCCTGCGCGTAAGGTCCATCGAGACGAGCGGATAAAAATAGACGTACGCGTCGACGGCGATCGCGCTTGCTTCCTCTTGCGAAAGCTTGTCGGCGTGTACCGCCATGGAAACCGCCGCGGCGGCCGACGCGAAAAGAACGGCGATACCCCGTTTCGCCCGTGCATGCGGACTCCGAACTCTGCTTTGCAGGTGCATGGCATTCTCCCGTTTGATAACAACGCTGGTTGCAACAGCCAATGGCGGAAAGAGCCACGTTCCGGTCTGCCCGCTTTCTCAGACAGGTATGGCCGACGGGGCGGTGCGCCACACCCGGCGGCATGCGCGCGAAGTGCGACGAGCGACCGTCATGTTCGGATGTTCGGAGGATATTCCCCCGCGCCTGCGGCGCCAATACGCAAACAGCCATAGTCCCGCGGCCTTCCCAGCGGCGGCGCTACGACGATGGGCCACGACCGGGCAACGACGGACTTTCCCCCATAAGGCCTAAGGTCGGGTAAATCACGGCTGACCCAGGCTGGGCCGGCCTCCTACACTGCGCAAAGCATTCCAGGCGGGCCATCCGTGTTGCGGTCCGCCCCCCGGTTCACTACCAGGAGGCTGGCCATGGAGAAGTCGTACGCGCGGCATACCGTGCCGAGGCTATTGGGCGCAATTGCCGCGCTTGCCGCGGCGATGCCCGCCACCGCGCAGGACGCCGCGAATCGCAATGACTGGCAGTTCGAGCTGACGCCGTATTTCTGGGCGGCTGGCATGAACGGATGGGGGCGCGTCGGCGCCCGCACCCCGACGGTCCGCATAGACACCGATTTCTCCGAGATCTGGGACGATCTGGACTTCGGCGCGATGGGCACCTTCGAAGCCCGCAAAGGCCGATGGGGCATCCTGTTCGACGCGATGTACGTGAAGGTAAGCCAACGCTCCCGCCCGCTGGCCCGCGGCCTTGGGGGATCGGTGGACGCGACGCTGCAGCAAACCATCTTGCAGACCGCCGGCGCCTACCGCGTCGTGGACAACGAGAGGACGCCCGTGGATGTCCTCGCGGGCATCCGATATGTGTACCTGAAAGGCGACCTCGACTTCCCCGACAGCCGAATCCTGCCGGCAGGCGCCAACCGCAGCCGGAGCACAGACTGGACCGACGGCTTCATCGGCGTACGGGCGTCGTATGCGCTGACGGACAGATGGCGGCTCATCGGCTATGCCGACGCCGGCACCGGCGGCAGTGACTATTCCTGGCAGTTGATCGCAGGCACGAACTACGACTTCAGTAAATCCATGGTCGGCAAGTTCGGCTATCGCATCATCAGCATGAAGTACGAGACGAACGACTTCCTGTACAACATGAAGACGGCTGGCCTGTATCTGGGCCTCGGCATACGCTTCTAGCCGGAAGCGCCGCGACGTCGCCATCGGATCCGCCCGCATGGGATTCACCGGCGCGGTCTACCTTGGGAAAGAAGTCGGGCTCACGTTTTGTTTCTGACGAAAGGCTTAAATTTCGAGCATGCGGTGCTACCATGCCTAGCGATGTGGTAAGGCGTCGTCTTATACAGGCCTTGCCCGTTCCTCTTACGGTCATGGATGGCTTACGTGCGCGACGCGTCTTCCTCTTCCTCGTCCGCTGATTCCGCTGCTTCCCTTCCGGCCGACAGGCCACTGCCCCTGCTTTCCACCCTTGACGTCATGGCGCTTGTGGTCGGCATCGTCATCGGCGCGGGGATTTTCAGCGCGCCCGCCCTGATCGCAGCAAACGCGGCCAGCCTCAACCACATCCTGATCGCCTGGGCTGTGGGCGGCCTGATCTCGCTGGCTGGAGCGATGTGCTATGCCGAACTGGCCACCTCGTATCCCGACGCGGGCGGCGACTATCACTATCTGCGCAAGGCGTTCGGCGACAAAGTCGGCTTCCTGTTCGCATGGGCGCGCCTGACGGTCATTCCCACCGGTTCCATTGCGCTGCTGGGCTACGTGTTCGGCGACTATGCCACGCAGATTTTTCGCCTCGGTCCCTATTCCCCGGCAATCTACGCCGCGCTGACAGTGGTCGTCCTGACGCTGCTGAACGTCGTTGGATTGCGGGCTGGCAAATGGACGCAGAATGTCCTGACGCTGTTCGAGGTCGGGGGCGTGGTCTTCATCATCGTGGCGGGGCTGCTGCTCGGGGGACCATCGACGGAGGGCAACATCGCGCAGCCCGGCACGGCGTCCGCCACCAACTGGGGACTGGTGCTGATCTTCGTGATGCTGACCTACGGCGGCTGGAACGAGGCGGCTTACGTGTCCGCCGAAGTCGTGGGACCGCGCCGCAGCCTGCCGCGAGCGCTGTTCTGGAGCCTGGCGCTGGTCACGGCGGTGTATCTGCTGGTGAACCTGGCATACGCGAAAGTCCTGGGCGTGGCGGGCATGGCGGGTTCGAACGCCGTGGCGGCCGACGCGCTGCGCGCGGTGCTCGGCGAAAACGGCGCACGGATCATCAGCGCGCTGATCGCGGTGTCGGCGCTGACTTCGGCCAACGCCACCATATTGACCGGCGCGCGAACCACCTACGCCTTCGGGCGCGACGAACCGATGTTCGCCTATCTCGGCCGCTGGGACATGCGCCACCATACGCCGACCCATGCCTTGCTGGTCCAGGGCGCCATAGCGCTGGCCCTGGTCGGCCTGGGCGCAGCGACACGCAGCGGCTTCGCCACCATGGTGGAGTACACCGCGCCGGTGTTCTGGCTGTTCTTCGTGCTCACGGGCATCGCGCTGTTCGTGCTGCGGCGGCGCGCCCCGGCGGCGCCACGTCCCTTCAGCGTGCCGCTTTATCCTCTCACGCCCCTGCTTTTCTGCATCACCAGCGGCTATCTCCTGTATGCCAGCGTGCGCCACACGGGAATCGGCGCCGCCGCCGGGCTGGCGGTCCTGGCGCTCGGCGCGCTGGTGCTGGCGTGGAGATCGCGTAACGCATCGCCCGGGGCGCGCCATGCCTGACGCACTCGAGCGTCTCGCAGCGCGCACGCCGCCACACACAGCGGCTGCCGGCGCGCCCCATTCCCAACCCCGGTTTCTTCGAGGAGCTGCATCATGCGCATAGCCAGACGATCGTGGACAGCCGCATTGCTGGGCTTCGTCCTGCTGACGCACGCGGCGATGCCGTCCGCGCAATCGGCGGAAACGGCGTCGCGCCCAGCCCGGGCGCCGGACGTCATATTCGTGCCGACGCCGCAGAACGTGGTCGACGCCATGCTGGACGTCGCCAAGGTCGGGCCGAAAGACGTGCTCTACGACCTTGGATCGGGCGACGGCCGCATCCCGATCACCGCGGCAAAACGATTCGGCACTCGCGGCGTCGGCATCGATATCGATCCTCAGCGCATCCAGGAGGCGCGCGCGAACGCGCAAAAGGCAGGCGTCACGGACAAGGTGCGGTTCGAGCAAGCCGACCTTTTCCAGCAGGATCTTTCCCAGGCAACGGTGATCAGCCTGTACCTGCTGCCGTCGCTGAATCTGAAGCTGAAGCCCATGCTGCTGAAGTTGAAGCCGGGCACACGCATCGTGTCGCACGCCTTCGATATGGGCGATTGGGCGCCCGAGAAAACGCTCACCGTCGATGGGCGCATGATCTATTTCTGGACCGTGCCGGGCCACTGATAAGCGAAAGAACTCGGGCCTCAGGGCTTCGTGGCTTCGGCGCCTCGAGGTCTCCAACGCATCTCGTACTCCAGCTCGGTCTCGCCCACCACGACGAAACCGCAGCGTTCGTACAACCGCCGCGCCGGATTGTCCTTCAACACGTCCAGCACGATCGCGCAGCCGGCCGCGGCGGCTTCCGCCTGCAGGCCGCGCACCAGGTGCCCGCCCAGGCCCTGCCCCTGCCGGTGCGGCGCGATCTGCACTTGGATCAGCTTCCATTCACCGGGCGTTCGCGACACCTTGAACAGGCCCGCCAGTTCCTCACCCTCGTACACCAGCAGCGCGTCTTCCAGGCGGTAGTTCACGCGCGCGAGCAGCGCGGCTTCATCGCGCGGCGCATTCGCGCGCTCCAGGTGCGCGCCCATGGTGGCGCGCCGCAGCGCCAGCAGCGCGGGAACGTCGGCCGGCGTTGCGGGCCGGAACGTCAATGCAAACGCTTTATCCAATGCGAGCCTCCACGGCGACATCGCTCCATATATCAAAACGCTTCAACGCAAAGCTAAAGGCAGAGGGACCTGCCCGCTCACTAGCATTGCTTCAAGCCTGGCCGCAGATTATCGCCGCAAGGCACGGCAAAGCCGCTGCGCCGGCAGACCGAATGAGCGTCCATCGGAACGCCATCGTCCCAAATGGAGCGTGCGATGTCCCATCAATACGTCGATACCCCTTTCGCCGACATCACTATCCCTTGCATTCACGACGGCACAACGGTCCTGGCGGCGATGCCCGGTCTGCTGCAAGCCATGGAGCTGGACAGCTGGAACGAGCTGCGCCATATCTCGAACGACCCGGACCTGCGCGAACTTTTGAAGCGCGATCCCAAAGTCGGGCTTTATGCCAGCGCGCCTTTGATGCCCGTAGCCGGCCTGCTGCTTTGGCTGGATCGGCTTGCGGACCGTCATGCCGATCCCGCGCTGCGCCGCCGGATCGCGGTGCTGCGCCACGAAGGCTTCCCGACATTGCTCGAATACTGGGGCGAGCGCGTGGCAAGCTCGCGCGACGACACGGACGCCGCCTCGCTCAAGCGGCAGTTCCGCCGCCTGGAAACGCAGATAGCCTATCTGTCCGATGCGTTGCGCAGCGAGGGCAGCGAGATCGAAAAGGAAATCCTGCGCGCGCAACTGGGCGAGCTTTGCCGATTTCCCATCGGGGTCCGCGTTGCCGCGTCGCCCCGTCTGGAGCGGTTCTGGAACACCATCCTGGACCGCGTGACCGAAGTCAACCACGCCCGGCGCAAGGAGCGCTTCCTGGCCTTGAATTTCCGCCATCTGGCCACCGTGCTGTCCGATAGGCACGACGCCGTGCAATTGACGCCGGAGCTGCGCGAAGAGCTGAAAAAAAGCCGCTATCCGCATTTCCTCGGTGTGCGTGTCGTGAACAGCCGGATCTCGCAGAAAAGTTTGCGCTGCTGGGTGTTCAACTTGCATTGAGTGCGAGCCGTGATTGGCGCGAGCTGCAATGCCGCCCACGCTGGCGGACGCTTCAGCCGGCGACCGCTTCCAACCCCTGCAATTGCAGCGCGCGCTGCACCGCGGGGCGCGTATTCATGCGGGCGTGGTGCGCCGCCACGTCCGGAAAACGCGCCAGCCCGCCCGCAAGCTTCGCCAGCCAACGCGTCATGATGTAAAGATAAGGGTCGGCGACGGTGTACTGATCCCCCATGACCCACGGACCCGCCAGGCGATGGCGTTCGATGATGCCGAACAGATCGGCCAGATTGCCGACGGCCTTGGCCGCCATGCTCGCACGGCAGGCCTCGTCGTCAGACCAGCGGTAAGGACGCGAATGATGCGCATAGGCGACGTGCACGCTGGACGACAGGAAAGCATTGAACGATTGCATCCTGGCCAGATCGAAGGCATCGGCGGGCGCCAGGGCGGCTTCCGGGTATGACGCGGCGATATAACCGAGTATGGCCGGCACTTCCGTCAGCACGCCGCGCGGCGTTTCCAGCACCGGGACCCTGCCCAGCGGATTGATCCGCAGATATTCCGGCGAACGCTGCTCGTCGCGGTCGAAGTGCACGCGTTGCGCTTCGTAGTTTGCGCCCGCTTCCTCCAGCGCGATATGCACGGCAAGCGCACAGGATCCAGGCGAGAAGTAGAACTTCATGATCGGCGATACCTATAGAGGACAGGCGGCATGTCCGCGCCGCGGCGAGGGATCGGCAGAGCGGTCCGCGGATTGCTGGATCCGGGCCATGCGCCATGGCGAGCCCGTGGCATGTTAACGGGAATTTGCCCTCTGGCAGGGTTGACAAGGCGCCCGCGCGCACGTTAAATAATAACGATTATTATTTGTAGTAAGCCGTGTCGACCTGACTGGCGTCAAACCCGGCGTCCGGCGGCGGCCCGATCGAAAGGCGCGATCTTGCGGACCCCGGGACTACTTATCCCTTCCAATGTCGAATCGCTTTACAGCGATCACCACTCCTGGCTCAGGAGCTGGCTGCATCGCCGCCTTGGCAATGCGGAACAGGCGGCCGACCTGGCGCACGACACCTTCATCCGCCTGCTGACCAGCGACCGTGTGCCGGCCGGGCTGGAGGAGCCGCGCGCCTTCCTGACCACCGTGGCTCAGCGCCTGGTCTCCAACCACTGGCGCCGTGAAAAGCTGGAGCGGGCCTACCTGGAAGCGCTGGCCCAGGCGCCAATAGAAATGGCGATGTCGCCGGAAACACGCGCCATCCTGCTCGAAACGCTGATCGAGCTCGACCGGCTGCTGGACGGCCTGCCCGCCATCGTGCGGCATGCTTTTCTGCTTTCGCAGCTGGACGGCCGGACCCATGCCCAGGTAGCTGGCGCGCTGGGCGTTTCCATCCCGACGGTCAAGCGCTACATCGTCAAGGCCTTGCAGCGCTGCTATTTCGCCGATCTTTCCTTCACGTCGTTTGCGGGATGACCTCCTTCCCGCCCGCCTCGCCGTGGTACCGCGCCACGCCGGACGCCGCGCAAGTGCCTCCGGAGGTGGCCGAACGCGCGCTGGAATGGCTGCTGGCATTGCAGGACGACGGCGGCTGTCCCGCCATCAAGGAAGCATGGCAACGCTGGCGCACAGAGCATCCCGACCATGAGCGGGCCTGGCAGCGCATCGAATCGGTACGCTGCCGCCTGGAGCCGCTGGCGTCGCCCTTCAACGCCGCGGTGGCACAGGCGACACTGGCGCCCCCGCCCGCTCCGCATCGCCGCCGCGCGGTCAAGGCGATGGCGGTGATGATCGCGGGCGGCGCCGCGGCGTGGGGCGTGGAAGCCTTCGCGCCCTGGCGCCAGTGGGCCTCCGACTATCGCACGGGCGTCGGCGAGCGCCGCACATGGGTCCTGGAAGACGGCACGCGCGTGCTGCTCAACACCGATAGCGCCATCGACGTCCGCTTCGATGCGGCACAACGCCGAGTGGCATTGCTCGCAGGCGAAATCGTCATCGCCACGGCGGCGGACTCCTCGCCCAACGCCCGGCCTTTCCTGGTGGAGACGGCAGAAGGCATGGCGCGGGCGTTGGGCACCGTCTACCGGGTCAGGCGGTTCGATGGCGGCACGGCGCTCGATGTCTTCGAAGGCGCGGTCGAAGTGCGGCCCCGGGACAACCCGGGTGCAAGCCTTGTCGTGCGGGCGGGGTTCGGCACGCGCTACAGCTCGCGGACCGTGGACCCGCCATCCAGGGCCGACGAATCCGTGATTGCATGGCGGGACGGCTTCATCGTGGCGCGCGGCATGCGGCTGGACGATTTCCTGGCCGAACTGGGCCGCTACACATCCGACGCCCTTTCCTGCGACCCGGCCATCGCCGGCGTTCGGGTATCCGGTTCGTTTCCGATCGCCAGTATCGATAAGGTGCTGCGCAATGTCGGAACGACGCTGGGCGTGCGCATCGAAATCCGTTCCCGTTTCTGGGGTGGCAAGGCTGTCCGCCTGACCCCGGTTCCCGCTGCGCAGCGCATCTGAGCCCAGCCGTACGATGGCCGCCGGAGCGGCCGGCCGGAATTATTTGCTGCGGACTGATCCCTTTTGGTTTTTCGCGTGTCATGGGATTGAAAGCGTCACTCCACAATCCGCACGAAAGGCCACTTATGAATCACGTTTTTGCGCCCGCGCGCCACCCGCGCGCCCTATTTCGCCGCACCGCCTCCGCATGGGTGGCGGGGCGCATCTGCCTTGGCGCCCTCGCGGTTCCGGTTGGCGCGGCCCTTGCGCCGGCTGCCCATGCCCAGGGCGCGGCTACACGCCACTACGACATCCCCCCGGGCACGCTGGAAGATGCGCTGAACCGCTTCGGCCGCGAATCGGGAATCATGCTGTCCTTCCGGCCGGAGATCGCGCAGGGCCGGCAAAGCGCCGGCCTGCAGGGCGGCTTTACCGTGCAGGGCGGCCTGGACGCACTGCTCGCGGGCACGGGGATCCAGGCCATCGAGCAATCGAACGGCGGCTATGTTTTGAACGCGCCGGCGGACGCCGGCGCGGCTGCGGCGGCCTCGGCCGTGCAACTGCCCACCGTGACCGTCAGCGCCGCGGCGGATCCGGCCCTGCCCGCGCCCTACGCGGGCGGCCAGGTGGCGACCGGCGGCGGTCTGGGCCTGCTCGGCACATCCGACGCGATGGATGTGCCCTTCAGCACCACCAACTACACCGAACAGGCGCTGGAAGACATCCAGGCCCGCACGCTCGCCGACGTGGTCGTCAACGAGTCCTCGGTACGGACGCTGACATCCAGCGGCGGCTTCGGCGAGGACTTCCAGATCCGCGGCTTCACCGTGAGCAGCAGCGATATCGGCTTGAACGGCTTGTACGGCCTGACCTCGTCCAGCCGGATGCCCGCAGCCATCATGGAACGCGTGGAAGTTTTGAAAGGACCGGGCACGCTGATGTACGGCATTCCGCCGAACGGCAGCATCGGCGGGGGCATCAATATCGTGACCAAGCGCGCCGGCGACGATCCCCTGACGCGCCTGACCACCACCTACGAAAGCAAGGGCAGGCTCGGCGGCCAGTTCGACGTGGGCCGGCGCTTCGGCGAGGACAACGCCTGGGGCATCCGCGTCAACGGCGTCTACCGCGACGGCGCGACCGCCATCGACAAAGGCAACAACCAGCAAACGGTCGGCGCCGTCGGTCTGGACTATCGCGGCAAGGCGCTGCGCTGGTCGCTGGATGCCTATGACACGCGCGAGGATATCGACAATTTCCGCCCGCAGATCGGCTTCCAGCCTGGCATCGGATCCTTGCCGTCCGCGCCGTCGGGCCACCGCAATTTCTTCCCGGGCACGAAGCTGAAGCTGCAGGATTCGGCTGCGATGACGCGGCTGGAATACGACGTCAACGAGCACATCACCGTTTATGGCGCCGCGGGGTATCGCTATGGATCGGCGGACCAGACCTTCCCGTGGGCCAGTGCGGACGAACGCGGCAACTTCGATGTCCTCAATGCCTACTACGACTCGTACAGCAAGACCTCCACGGGCGAGATCGGCGCGCGGGCGCGCTTCGACACGTTCGGGGTCGGCCATACCGTGAGCCTGGCCGCCAACCGGCTGCATCAGGAACAGGGCAACGCCTACATCACCTCGGATACCACCGTCCCGTCCAACATCTACCATCCGTCGCCGCTGCCGCCGGTCACCGCTGAACGGATTTCGCCCAGCAAGGCCTCGGAAACCACGCTGTCGAGCATCGCGCTGGCCGATACGTTGTCCTTCGCCAACGACCGCCTGTTGATCACCGGCGGCCTGCGCCACCAGCGGGTCGAGCTCGACAACTATGACACGCTGACAGGCGCCCGCACCTCGTCCTATGACGAAGACGCGGTGTCGCCCCTGGCCGGCATCGTCTTCAAGCCCTGGTCCAACGTATCGCTGTACGGCAACTTCACCTCGGGGCTGACGCGGGGCGACGTTGCGCCGATCGGCACGGCAAACGCCGGCCAGGCGTTCGCGCCGTACAAATCCAAGCAGTACGAGGCCGGCGTCAAGGTGGATTGGGGCAGCGTCGTCACCACCGCATCGGTGTTCCAGATCAAGAAGCCGAATTCCCAGACAGACCCGGTCACGAACGTCTTCAGCTACGGCGGCGAGCAGCGCAATCGCGGCCTGGAACTGTCCGCCTACGGGGAAGTGGTGCGCGGTCTGCGCGTGATGGCCAGCACGACGTTTTTCGACGCCAAGCTGACCCATACGGCGGGCGGCATGAATGACGGCAACGATGCCAACGGGGTGCCGGACAACACCTGGAACCTGGGAGTGGACTGGGACACGCCCTGGGTGGACGGCCTTAGCCTGAATGCGCGCGTCATCCATACGTCCTCGACCTACTACGACGCCGCCAACACCGTGAAGGTGCCCTCGTGGACGCGCTACGACGTGGGCGCGCGGTACATGACCGAGGTCATGGGCAAGTCTGTGATATTGCGCGCCAACATCGAGAACCTGTTCGGCAAGGACTACTGGCTGGTCAGCGGCAGCTACGTGACGCCCGCCGCACCCCGCACGGTGCTGCTGTCGGCGCAGATCGACTTCTGAGGGGCTCGGTTGGCGCCGGCCCGGCCGCCGGTCCCGGCCGCTGTCCGCCCGCCAGCAAGATGGCGGGCGGACGCGCGCTATGCCGTTTCCGCGCCGCCCAGGATGACCGTGTACTGGGACGACAGCACCGCGCCATTGCCGTGCGCCAGCGCGATTTCCGCGCCGGGCACCTGCCGGTCCCCGCATTCGCCGCGCAGTTGCCGGACGGCTTCGATCAACAGAAACAGGCCGTACATGCCGGGATGGCAGTACGACAGCCCGCCGCCATTGGTGTTTACGGGCAGGCTGCCCCCGGGCGCGATATTGCCCCCGCTGACGAAAGCGCCGCCCTCGCCCTTGGCGCAGAAGCCCAGGTCTTCCAGGAAGAGGATGGTATTGATGGTGAACGCGTCGTACACGCCCACGACGTCGATGTCCCGCGGTCCGACGCCCGCTTGCGCGTACGCGATTTCGCCGGCGCGCCGCGCGCCCGTCTCGACCAGGTTCGGCATATTGGAGATGGTCAGGTGCGTCGTGACATGGCCCGCGCCCAGCAGATGCACGGGCGGCTTGGGCAACCTGCGCGCGCGCTCGGCCGACGTCACGACGATGGCGCCGCCGCCATCGGACACCAGGCAGCAATCGCGTATCGTCAACGGGTGGCTGACCATGCGCGATGCCAACACCTGCTCCACTGTCAGCGGTTCCTTTTCCCACGCAACGGGATTGCGCAGCGCCCACTGCCGCGCCGCGACCGCGACCTCGGCAAGCTGTTCGCGGGTCGTGCCGAATTCGTGCATGTGCCGGGCCGCCGCCAGCGCATAAGCGGTGGGCGGCAGAAAAGGCTTGAAAGGCGCTTCGTAAGGATTGCGTTCCGGCGGACTGGTGTTCTTGCGGCCGAGCGACCGCTGCGTGCTGCCGTATGCCACCACGGCCACCTTGCAAATCCCGGCCTCCACCGCCTGCACGGCGCGCGCCAGATGCCCCATGAAGGAAGAGCCGCCGGTGGAGGTGGAATCGATATAGGCCTCAGGCAGGTTCAGGTACTCGGCCAGCGCCAGGCCGGCCATGCGGCTCTGCGTCGTCGCGCAGAACAGGCCGTCGACGTCGCGCAGGCCCAGGCCGCTGTCGGCGAGCGCGCGCTGCACGCCCTGCGCCATCAGGTCCAGCGCGGAGAAGCCCGGCCCGACCTCGCCCAGGTCGGATTCCGCGGCGCCCACGATGGCGGCGCGTCCTCGATGCAGAATGGGATTCAAGTCAGTCATTGCTGGCACCACCGGCCGCCTGCAGCGGTCTGAAGATGGGATAGGGATCGTCATCGTCCGATTCCGCCGCGTGCGTCTCGAATCGCACGCGCATGCCGATGGCCACGTCCAGCGGCGCGACGCCTTCGACCCGGCTCATCAGGCGAAAGCCCTCATCGCAGTCGATCAGGGCGACGTTGTAGGGATCGCCCTTGCGCGGGTAAACGACCGAAGTGCTGTAGACGGTGCCCATGCCGCCGCTGGTCCGCCATTCCAGGCAATCCAACCCGGTGTAGGGGCACAGGACCCGGGGGAAAAAGACCGGCCTGCCGGCGACGGTGCTGTACTGGTAAGCCAGCCGCCCCGCCTTCAGGTGCTCCAGGTAGACGGCGTAGGGCGATCGCGCCGCCCCCGCGGCCGCAGTTTGGGCATTCATCGTCAGTGTCCCTTCGCGTACATGAGCGAGATCGTCTCGGCCACCATGGCCGGCCGCTCGACGCCCTCGATTTCCATGCGATTGCCGAAAGTCAGCCGCACGCCGCCTTCGACGGGTTCGTAGCGCTCCAGTGTCCGGTGCAGGCGGATGCGCGCCCCGCATTGCACCGGCGCTGTGAAGCGCACCTTGTTCGAGCCGTAGTTGATGCCCCGCGCGCGCTCACGGACGCGGCAGATATCCGCGCCCAGATAGGTCACCAGCGACAGCGTCAGCATGCCGTGCGCGATGGTCTTGCCGCCCGGCAACTCGCGGCGCGCACGCTCCACGTCGACGTGAATCCAATTGTCGTCGCCGGAGACCTGGGCAAAGGCGTCGATGCGGGCCTGATCTATCTCCAGCCAGTCGCTGGTGCCCAGCAGCTTGCCCACATAGGGCTCCAGGTCATAAGGGGTATTCACTTCCAGCATTTCGATTCTCCTTCGTTCACGCCGTCGCGAGCAGGTTTTCGAGCCGCCCGCGCACGAGGGTTTCGGCTTCCCCGACGATGCGCCGCACCAGTTCGTCGCAGCTCGGGATGTCATGGATCAGGCCCTGCACCATGCCGACCGTCCAGATACCTTCTTCCACATCGCCTTCCTCGTAGACCCGCCGGCCCTTGCCGCCGGCGACCTTGGGACCGATCTGCTCGATGCCCGCGCCCGCCTTTTCCATTTCAATCACGCTGCGGGCAAGCGCCGTGCGCGCGACGCGGCTGCTGTTGCGCAAACTGCGCAGAATCAGGCAGGTATCGGCCTCAGTGTTCGCGACGATGGTTCGCTTGATGTTCTCGTGCACCGGCGATTCGCGCGTGCACATGAACCGCGTGCCCATGTTGATGCCTTCCGCGCCCAGCGCGAGGGCGGCCACCAGGCCGCGCGCGTCGCCGAAGCCGCCGGACGCAATGACCGGAATGCCGACCTTCGCCACCGTGGCGGGGATCAGGATCAGGCCCGGAATGTCGTCCTCTCCCACGTGGCCCGCGCATTCGAAGCCGTCGATGCTGACGGCGTCCACGCCGATCTGCTCGGCCTTCTGCGCATGGCGCGGCGTGGTGCATTTATGGATGACCTTGACGCCCGCAGCCTTGAAGGCCGGCATGTGGGCGGCCGGGTTGTTGCCCGCCGTCTCCACGATCTTGACGCCGCTTTCGATGATGGCGTCGCGGTAAGCCTCGTACGGCACCGGCTTCAGCGTGGGAAGGAAGGTCAGGTTCACGGCGAAGGGGCGGTCCGTCAGCGAGCGCACGCGTGCAATTTCTTCGCGCAACGCCTGGGGGCTGGGTTGAGTCAAGGCCGTCAGCACGCCCAGCGCGCCGGCATTCGATACGGCGGCCACCAGCTCGGCGCGGGCGACCCATTGCATGCCGCCCTGAACGATGGGGTGCTCGATGCCGAACAGTCGGGTGATAGCGGTTTGCACCGTCAAACTCCTTTTGGCGCCGCGCGGGCCGCGGCCGGTTCGTCCATGGCCGGACGATAAGGCTGGCAATCGGGGCTGAGCGTCAGCGGCGCGGCGGTCAGCGATTGCAGGGTTGAAAAATCGAGGCCGTCGGCGATGCGCGCAACCACCAGTCCGGCGGGCGTAACCTCGATCATGGCCAGGTCCGTGTACACGCGGTCGACGCAGCCGGCCGCGGTCAGCGGATAGGTGCATCGCTCCAGGATGCGGGGCTCGCCCGACTTCTGGCAATGCTCCATCAGCACCCACACCTGCGCCGCGCCGGCGGCCAGGTCCATCGCGCCGCCCACCCCGGGTATCTGCCCCGGCGCATCGGTGCTCCAGTTGGCCAGGTCTCCGTTCGCGGCAACCTGGAAGGCGCCCAGGCAGGCAATGTCGATATGGCCGCCGCGCACCATCAGGAAGGAATCGCTGTGACTGAATACCGAAGCGCCCGGCAGCAGCGTCACGAATTGCTTGCCGGCGTTCAGCACATCGGGATCCTCCTCGCCCGGCGCGGCCGCCGGTCCCAGACCCAGCAGGCCCTGCTCGCTGTGCAGCAGCAGCTCGCGTCCGGCCGGCACGTAGTCGGCGATCAGCGTGGGCACGCCGATGCCCAGGTTGACGCAGCTGCCTTCCGGAATGTCCTGCGCCGCGACACGCGCCATTTCCTGGCGGCTAAGTCCTTTGATCATTGCGGGACCTCCACGAGCCGGTCGATGAAATTGGCGGGCGTAACGATGTGCTCCGGGTCCAGGGCGCCCAGCTCGACGATTTCGCTGACCTGCGCGACGGCGAGTCTCGCCGCGCCGGCCATCACGGGGTTGTTGATGCGGGCGCCGCGGTGATAGACCAGGTTGCCCCAGCGGTCGCCGCGCAATGCCTTGATCAGGGCGACGTCGCCGCGCAAGGGCGCTTCCAGTACGTATTCCTGGCCGTCGATGATGCGGGTCTCCTTGCCTTCGGCCAGCCGCGTTCCGGCCGCCGTCCGAGTGAAGAATCCGGCGATGCCCGCGGCGCCGGCACGGATGCGTTCGGCCAGGGTTCCTTGCGGCACCAGTTCCAGCTCGATCTTGCCCGCGGCATACAGCTCGTCGAAGATGGTCTTGCCCTGCAGGCCGCGCGGGAACGAGCACACCATTTTTCGTATACGGCCGGCCCGCATCAGTTCGCCCATGATGTCCGGGCCGATCGTGGCGTTGTTCGCGACGATGGTCAGGTCGCGCACGCCCAGCTCCAGCACGCCTTGCATGAGTTCGGCGGGCCGGCCCGAGGAGCCGAAGCCGCCCACCAGCAGCACGTCGCCGTCCTTGATGCCCGCGACGGCGTCCGCGATGTGTTTGACGCGTTTATCGATCATTGCTCAATCCAGATCCTTGCCCTTCATATCGGCGTTGCGGCGCGCCCGGCGCGCGAGGTCCTGCAGCACCGGACCGATGCGCGTGGCGTCGTCGATCGGCTCGGCTTCCGGCCCGCGATGCCAGCCTTCCATGGCGGACAGGAAACCGCCGCCCACTTCAAAGACGCGCCCCGTCACGTCGCTGCTTTCCCGGCTGGCCAGCCATACCACCACGGGCGCGATCCAGCGCGGATGCCGGGCTTCGATCTCTTCCGGCGTGCGCTCGCGCAGTCCTTCGGTCATGCGCGTCTGCGCATGCGGCGAAATCGCGTTCACGGTTACGCCATAGCGTTTGAGTTCGCGGGCGCCGATGATCGTCATGGCTGCAACCCCCGCCTTGGCCGCGCCGTAGTTGGACTGCCCGACGTTGCCGTACAGGCCGGACGAGGACGACGTATTGATGATGCGGGCATCGACCGGTTCGCCCGTCGCCTTCTGTTTCGCCCGCCAATGCACCGCCGCGTGGTGCGACGGCGCAAACGTGCCCTTCAGATGCACGCGGATGACGGCGTCCCACTCGCCCTCTTCCATATTCACCATCATCCGGTCTCGCAGGATGCCGGCGTTGTTCACGAGTGCGTGCAGGTCGCCGTAGTGCGCCACGGTGCTTTCGATCATGTGACGGGCGCCTTCCCAATCCGAGACGTCGTCGCCGTTGGCGATGGCCTCCCCGCCCGCGGCGCGGATTTCATCGACGACGGCCTGCGCGGCGCTCAGGTCCTGGCCGATGCCGTCCCGCGACACGCCAAGATCGTTCACGACCACCTTGGCCCCGTGCGCAGCCAGCTGCAGCGCATACTCGCGGCCGATGCCGCGTGCCGCGCCGGTCACGATGACCACGCGCCCCTCACATAACTTGCTCATGCCATCCTCCTGAAAATTCCATCCGGCGGTGCACGCTCGCGCCGCCCCGGCGGTCAAGCGCCCGCCTTGCCGAAACGGGGCGCCCGCTTCTCCACGAAGGCGCGGGCCGCTTCGCGGTGATCCTCGGTCTCCTGGCAGCGGACATGCCGCCAGCACTCGCGATCCAGCATCTCGCTCAAACCGAGATGCAATCCATCGTTGAGATTGCCTTTGATGTGCGCGATGGCGGTGCGCGGTCCATCGGCCAGACGGCTCGCGATTTCCAGCACCGCCGGCTCCAGCGCGTCCGGCGCCAGCACCGCGTTGACCAGTCCGATCGACAGCGCGGCGGCGGCGTCCAGCATGGGCGACGTCAGGTACAGTTCACGCGCCTTGGCCATGCCCACCAACCGCGGCAGGAAGTAATGGCCGCCGAAGTCGCCGGGCAGGCCGACGTTGACAAAACCGGTGCGCAGACGCGCCGACGTGTCCGCATAGCGCAGGTCGCAGGCCAGCGCCAGGCTCAGGCCCGCGCCCACGGCCGGTCCACGCATCATCGCGATGGTGGGCTTGGGCATGGTGTGCAGCAGTTCGCTGATCGTGGCGCGGCGACGCAGGCCGCGCATCTTGTTCTCGAAGGCCGGCGGCGGCGCATCGGCGGCCCCCGCCATTCGAGCCACATCGCCGCCCGCGCAAAACGCCTGCCCCGCGCCGGTCAGGACCACTGCGCCGATCGAATCATCGGTGCCGGCGTCCCGCAGGGCCGCGAGCAGTGCTTCGTAGAGCGCCAGGCTCAAGGCATTGCGGCGCTCCGGACGGTCAAGGGTCAAGACCAACACACCGCCATGCCGGGTCTGCCGCAGGCCGGCGTCGCCTGCCGCATTGACCGGGTCGGCCGATGACGATCCCGAGCGTCCGCTTTGGGTCACGATGTCTCCTTCCTGTGCGTGCTTTTTTATATGCTAGGTGAAGACCCTGGCCGGCGGCAGGCCGCGCGTCCAATAAAACGTCCACATATCGAGATACCGCCGCGCGGCAGCGTGATTCCGCCCTGGCCCGGCCTTCCTTGCGCGAACGTCCAACATATAGAATGTGGCCGTCGTCCCGGAGAGGACGCGCAGCGCGCGGCGGCGTTTCCGGCCAGCCACGCCAGCCGGAGTGAGACAGATGAGCCCGACCACGCCCGCCCCCGCCACGTCCGCCGCCGTGGGCACACAGACTTTGCATCGCGCCGTGGCGCTGCTGCGGCTGATCACCGCGCACAACCGCACGGGCAGCCGCCTGGTGGACCTGTACCGGCGCACCGGACTGGAACGCCCCACGGCGCACCGCATCCTGCAAGGGATGATCGCCGAACAGCTGATCCGCCAGGACAGCAAATCGAAACGCTATTACCTGGGCTCGCTGCTTTACGAAATGGGCCTGGCCGCCGCGCCCAAGCTGGCGTTGCGCGATATCTGCCACCCCTACCTGGAAGCGATCGCCGAACACACAGGCGACACGGTTTTCATGACCGTCCGTTCGGGTTTCGACGGCGTGTGCGTGGCGCGCGCCGATGGCTCCTTTCCGATCAAGATGTTCGTCCATGACGTCGGCCGGCATCGGCCCTTGAACGTCGGCGCCGGCGGCCTGGCGGTGCTCAGCGCCCTGCCCGACGAAGACGTGCAGCGCATTTGCCGCATCAACGTCGAGCGCACGCGGCGCAAGAATCCGCGCTTCACCGAGGCGCAGCTGCGCGCGAGCATCGCTGCCACCCGGCGGCGCGGTTATGCGACCAACAAGGTCATGGACGATCCGCCGGTGCATTCGGTGGGACTCGTAGTCCGCTATCCGGACGGTTCGCCCGCCGCGGGCATCAGCGTATCCACCCTTGCGTCCCGTCTGGGCAAGGACAGACTGGAGATGGTCGTCCGGTGCCTCGGCGACGCGGTGGAATCGATCGAAGCCGAGCTGCGCAAGCACATCGAACGCGGGAGCGACGTCTGAGCTTTGTCGACAACGGCAGGAGCCTTGCCGCTGAAGGGAGCGTCGCCCGCTGCCGCATTCGTTGGCCCCCGCCATTTCGCAATCAAAACCGGAAAGTCCATGTTGTGGACTTGAAATTCCATTCCCGTCGTCCTCAGGCCGTGTACGGCGCGCGCAACTCCGTAGACTTTTCTTCCATGCGCGGCGCCACGCGGACAGCGCGCATACGTGTGTTCAAAAGAAAAGTCGCCACCGATGGCGGCGGAGGATGATCATGAGACGACTGCTTTCCCATCGCCTGGGCCGCCTGGCCGGCGGCCTGACGCTCGCGCTGTGCGCCGGCATCGCCCACGCGGACTACCCCGATCGGCCGATCCAGGCTGTCTCGCCTTATGCGGCCGGCGGCGCCAACGACTTCCTGACGCGCCTGATGGCGCAACAGATGGCCGGCGTGATGGACGCCAAGATCGTGGTCGAGAACCGCGCCGGCGCCAACGGCATCGTGGGAGCGGGCTACGTCGCCAAATCCGCGCCCGATGGATACACACTGCTGATGGGCAACAGCGCAACCCACGGCACCAACCCCACTTTGTACAAGCCGCTGTCCTACGATCCGAACGCGGACTTCGCCCCGGTCGGCATGGTCGCGTCCGTGCCCATCGTGCTGGCCGTCAATAGCAACCTTGGCGTGAACAGCGTGGCGGAACTGATCGCCTACGGCAAGTCGCACCCCGGCAAGCTGGCATTCGGCAGCAGCGGCGTGGGCGGCACCGGGCACCTGTGCGGCGAGGCGTTCAAGGCCGCGACCGGCCTGGACATGGTGCACGTTCCCTACAAGGGTGACGCCCCCGCCGTGGCGGACGCCATGGGCGGACAGGTATCCATGGCGTTCGTCGGCGTGGCGTCGGCCGCGCCGCTGGTGGCGTCGGGCAAGATCAAGATTCTGGGCGTGGCGAGCACGCACCGGTCGGGCTCCCTGCCCAAGGTTCCCACCTTCGCGGAAGCGGGATACAAAGACCTGCAGTTCGCGCAGTGGTACGCGTTGTTCGCGCGCGCAGGCACGCCGCAGCCCGTCATCGACAAGCTGAACCAGGCGACCCGGACGGTGCTCGGGAAGGACGACGTCAAGAAAAGCCTGGCGACCCAGGGCGCCGACCCCGAGTACATGACGCCGGATCAGCTCCGCACGTTCTATCAGTCGGAGATCAAGCGCTTCGCCGACATCATCAACGGACTGGGCATCAAGGCGGAATAACGCTCCAGCAGCACCTGCACCGGATGGCGCAGCGTGCGTGCGCGCATGCGGTGCATCTGACTGCGGCAGGAGTAGCCCGTCGCCAGGCATTCGCCCTGATCGTCCTGGGCATCCACAATGGGCGCCCAGGACTGCTCGAAGATGCGGCGCGACGTCTCCACGTTGCGCGTCTCGTGGCCGTAGGTGCCCGACATCCCGCAGCATCCGCTGGCTTGCGCGTGCAGGGCCAGTCCAGCGCGGGCGAACAGGGTCTTCCATTGCGCCGCGCTGTCCGGCGCATTGGTTTTTTCCGTGCAATGCGCCAGCAGGCGGTAGCACGTGCCGTCGCCCGGCAGGGCGGGCAAAACGCGCGCCAGCCATTCCTGCGGCAGCGCCACGGGCGGACACCCGTCGTCGCCCAATGCCTCGCGATACTCCTGCCGGTACGTCAGCGTCATTGCGGGATCCAGCCCGACCAGCGGGACGCCGCTTGCCGCCAGTTCCTTCAATCGCGCCGCGTTGCGGCGCGCGGCGCGATTGAACGCGCGCAGGAACCCATGAACGTGCAGCGGTTTGCCGTTTGGCAGGAACGGCGCGATATAGACCGTGCAGCCGATGCGCACGGCCAGCTCGACGAAGGCCGCTGCAACGGGCGTATCGAAATAGCGCGTGAACGCGTCCTGCACGAAGATGACGCTGCGGGCACGCTGGTCTTCCGTCAAGGCCTGGAGGTCCGCGGGCCGCGCGTCGCGGGCGCCCAGCGCCTTCATGCGGCGCGTCCAGTCATAGCGGCTAAGCAGGGGACTGTCCGCCATGCCGGCGCCGCGGGCCATGAGCGCGCGAACCGCAGGCGCGCGCATCGTGGCGTTGTAGAGCCCTGGCAGCCTTGCCAGCAGCGGCAGCAGGTACTCCAGCGACCCGATCAGGTAGTCCCGCAGCGGCCGGCCATAGCGCGTGTGATAAAGCTGCAGGAAGCGCGCGCGAAACGCCGGCACATTGACCTTGACCGGACACTGGCCCGCACAGGATTTGCACGCCAGACAGCCAGCCATGGCGTCGTAGACCTGGTGCGAAAAGTCCGCTTCGCCGCGGCGCCGGGCGCGGTCGTTGCGCCAGCGGGCCGGCAGGCCGCGCAGGAACGATGGCGCCGACGCCGCGGCCGCCAGCACGTCCACGCCTTCGACCTGCTGCCGCCGCAGCCATTCGCGTATCAGCGAGGCGCGCCCCTTGGGCGAATGCACGCGGTCGCGCGTCGCCTTCCAGGACGGACACATGGCATCGTCCGGGTCGTAGTTGTAGCAGGCGCCGTTGCCGTTGCAATGCATGGCCGCTCCGTAGCTTTGCCATACCCGTTCGTCGATCTGGCTGTCGCGGTCGCCGCGCCTGGGCACCTGGTCGACCTTCAGCAGCACCGCCTCGCTTTCCGCCGGCGTGGCGATCTTTCCGGGGTTCAACTGGTTGTACGGATCGAATGCCGCCTTCAGCTGCTGCAGCACCGGATACAAGGGCCCGAAGAACGCCGGCACGTATTCCGATCGCACGCCCTTGCCATGTTCGCCCCAGAGCAGTCCGCCGTACTTCTGAGTCAACGCCGCCACGGCGTCGGAAATGGGACGGACCAGGGCTGCCTGCGCCGGGTCCTTCATGTCCAGTGCGGGACGGACGTGCAGCACGCCGGCGTCCACATGGCCGAACATGCCGTACTCCAACCCATGACCGTCCAGCAAGGCGCGGAATTCGGCGATGTAGTCGGCCAGGTGTTCCGGCGGCACCGCGGTGTCTTCCACGAAGGGCTGGGGACGGCTTTCTCCCGCGACGTTGCCGAGCAGGCCTACGGCGCGCTTGCGCATGCCGTAAACGCGCTCCACCGCCGCATGGCCCTCGGCAAGCGTATGGCCCAGCCGCTGGACGCCGCGGTCGGCCCGCAGATGTTCGAGGAAGGCGGCGACGCGCGCGCGCAGGTCCGCGGGGTCGTCGCCGGAGAATTCCACCAGGTTGATGCCGCGCGTCGGCGCCGCGCCGTCTTCCGGGAAGAAGTCGGCCACGCCGCGCCACACGATGTCCTTCATGGCCAGCGCCAGCACTTTTGAGTCCACCGTTTCGATGGACAACGGACGCATCGCCATCAGCGCCTTGGCGTCGCGCAGGGCATCCATGAAACTCGCGTAGCGCACGTTCACCAGCACCGAATGCTTCGGTATCGGCAGGACGTTCAGGGTGGCGCCCACCACGAAAGCAAGCGAACCTTCCGCGCCGCACAGCACGCTGTTCAGATTGAAGCGTCCATCGGCTTCGCGCAGATGCGCCAGGTCGTAGCCCGTCAGGCTGCGGTTCAGCGGGGGAAACACCCGGGCAATGGCGTCCCCATGCTCGATTGGAATCCGCCGCGCGTATCGGTAGGCCGCGCCGACGCGATCGTCGCGCGCGCACAGCGCATCGAGCCGCGCATCGTCCACCGCTTCGCTCACATGCCGTTCGCCGCCCAGGAAAACCGTGTCCAGGGCCAGGACGTGATGCCTGGTCTTGCCGTAGGTACAGCTGCCCTGTCCGCTGGCGTCGGTGCTGACCATGCCGCCGATGGTGGCGCGATTCGAGGTCGACAGTTCCGGTGCGAAAAACAACCCGTGCGGCTTCAGCGCGGCGTTCAGCTGGTCCTTCACGACCCCGGCCTGCACCCGGACGCGGCGCGCCGCGGGATCGATTTCCAGGATGCGGTTCATATGCCGCGACAGGTCGACCACGATGCCTTCGGTCAGCGACTGCCCGTTGGTCCCCGTGCCGCCCCCGCGCGGGGCCGCCGCCACGGCCCGGTGGCGTGGCTGCGCCAATAGCCGTGCGACCCGCTGCACGTCTTCCTCATCCCTCGGGAAAACGGCCGCCTGCGGCTCGCGCTGGTAGATCGAGTTGTCGGTCGACAGAACCGTGCGCAAGCTCTCGCGCGCGTCGATTTCGCCCCGAAAGCCGCTGGCCGCCAGATCGTCGAGGAAAGCGCGGTACGGCGGCTGGATCGTCGAGTGGAGGGGAAGGCGGGCGATTGCCACAGCACTGCGGGAAAGGTGATTTTTCTGCATGGATGCAAAGGGCGGTCCGCTGGCCGGCGGAATCTGCGTCCCACGGGGCGGCGGCCTTTTCTGAATTCGGGGCGGCGGTAAACTGCTCTACGGCGATTTTCCATCCGGCGATTCGCGCCGGACAAGCGAAAATTCCGCGCGCTATTCATGAGGTTTTGTAATGAATCCCCGTCAGCTTTTGCCGTCCATGTCGCAGCTGGTTGCCTTCGAGGCGGCCGCCCGGCACGAAAGCTATACGCGCGCCGCCACCGAACTTTCGCTGACGCAGGGGGCGGTCAGCCGGCAGGTACAGGCCCTGGAAGCCACGCTGGGCGCGCGCCTGTTCCAGCGCTCGGGGCGGGAGGTCGCGCTGACCGACGTCGGGCGGCTGTATCTGCGCGAGCTGGCGCCCGCCCTGGAGCGGATACGCGGCGCGACGCTGCAGGCGCTGGCCTTCCAGTCCGGACACGGCACGCTCAGGCTAGCCACGCTGCCCACGTTCGGCTCCAAATGGCTGTTGCCGCGGCTGCACCGCTTCTATGCAGCGCATCCCGGCACGCTCATTCACCTGCACTCGCGCATCCGCCCCTTCGATTTCAATACCTCGGACATCGACGCCGCCATCGCCGTCGGCAGCGGCGACTGGCCGGACCTGGCCGCACACCGCCTGCATACCGAACACCACGTGCTGATCGGCAGCCCGGACATTGTCACGCCGAAGTTCAGACTGACGCAGAAGGGCCTGGGCGAGCACCTGTTGCTTAGCGTCGCGACGCATCCGCAGGGCTGGAGCGAGTGGCTGCGGCATCATGGGCTGACCCATCGCGGAATGCGCATGGGCCCGAGCTTCGAACTGACCTCGCATCTGATCCAGGCCGTCATGGCGGGCATCGGCATCGGCCTGGTGCCCCGCGTGCTGGTGGAAGAAGAACTGCGGCTGGGACAACTCGCCACGGCGGGCGATGCGGTGGCCAGCCGCCGCAACTATTACCTGGTCTACCCGCCGCGCAACGCGGCCTTGCCCGCGTTGACGGCGTTCCGCGGCTGGCTTCTGCAGGAGATCGGGCCGCAGGAATGAACGGGCCGTGCCCCGGGGAGCGGGCGCCGCGCGCATTTCAGGGCTGCCCTGCCCGCCCCACGGTGCGCAGGTATCGCCCTGGCGGGATCACGCGCATGGTGCAGGGTGGCGGCGCTCGCGCGTCCCGGCCTTCAGGATCTGGCTCGGCACGTCATGGCCTATCAGGCCAGGCAGCGTCTCGGCCACGGCCAGGATGCCCGCCAGGTTCACGCCCGTGTCGTACCCCTGCAGCTCCAGCATGTGCACCAACTCCTCGGTGCACACATTGCCGCTGGCGCCCGGCGCGTAGGGGCACCCGCCGATGCCGCCCAGCGACGCATCGAAGCGGTCCACTCCGGCATCCAGCGCGGCCAGTGTGTTGGCCAGCGCCATGCCTCGCGTATTGTGGAAATGCAGCGTCAGCGTCAGGCCGGGAAAGAGCGATCTGGCCTGCGCCGCAATCTCGCCCACCTGCACCGGATACGCCATGCCGGTGGTATCGCAAAGCGTGATGCCGTCCACGCCGCGCTGGGCGAAACGGTCCATCAGCTCGAACACTTCGTAGCGGTCGATATCCCCCTCCATCGGGCAGCCGAACACCGTGGACAGCGACACGTTCACCGCCACCGCGCTGCCGCTTGCGCGCACGGCGCCAACGATGTCCGACAGCTGGGCAAAGGACTCTTCGCGGGACATCCGCAGATTGGCGCGGTTATGCGTCTCGCTGACCGACATGACCAGGTTGACCTCATCCACGCCGCACGACAGTGCGCGCTCGGCGCCCCGGACGTTCGGCACCAACGCCGTATAGACCACACCGGGCCGGCGCGCGATCTCATGCATGACGATTTCGGCATCGCGCAGGGCGGGAATGGCCTTGGGCGAAGTAAAGGACGTCGCCTCGATCTTGGCGTAACCGCACGCCGACAGCGCGTCGATGAAGCGGATCTTGTCCTGGGTTTCGACGAAGCGGGCTTCGTTCTGAAGACCGTCCCGCGGCGCAACTTCCTGGATGTACAGTCTGGGCCTGCTCATGATTTGCCTCCTTCCTGGACCGGCAGTCTAGCAATGCCGCGCATACGGAAGAATCGTCGTTTTACGATGGCGCCATCGCGAACCGCGATGGCGCGGCCCCGGAATGCCGCACCGGCGCGCGGGGCCTCGCCGGCCCAGCGGCGACGCGCCCGCCCCGGGGGCCGGCGGCCTTACTTATATACTGCGCCGCATGCACCTGGACCCGACATCCCTGCGCCTGTTCATCAGCGTGATCGAGGAAAAGACGATCACGGGCGCGGCCGAACGCGAGCACATCGCGGCGGCCGCGGTGAGCAAGCGCATGAGCGAACTGGAAGACCAGCTGCAGAGCCAGCTTCTGGTACGCACCAACAAGGGGATCCAGCCGACCAACGCCGGCATGGCGCTGGCCGCCATGGCGCGCCGCGCGCTGCGCGAGCTGGACGACATCGCCGTCTCGATGCGGGAGTACGCCAGCGGCGCGCGTGGATTTATTCGTGTCTACGCCAATATTTCGGCGCTGACGCAATTCCTGCCGCGGGACATCCAGTCCTTCGCCAGCGCCTACCCCAATATCCAGCTCCAGCTCGAAGAAAAAATCACGCCCGTCATCCTGAAGGCCGTGCAGGAGAACGCCGCCGATATCGGCATCTTCTCCGGGATGATCCCCGCACGCGACGTGGAGGTGCTGCCCTACCGGCGCGACACCCTGGTGCTGATCGCGCCCGCCAGCCACCCGCTGACGCAAAAGCCCGGCTTTCGCTTCGCCGACGCCCTGGCCTACGAATTCGTGGGGCTGCATACCGGCAGCGCCATCAACCAGATCGTCGCCAACGCGGCCGACAGGCTCGACCATCCGCTGCGCGTCAAGGTGCAGGTAACCGGCTTCGATACCCTTTGCCTAATGGTTGAGGCGGGGCTGGGGCTGGGGGTGCTGCCCATGGATATCGCCCAACGCTATTCCCGCATCTTCGACATCGGCATCCTGCCGATCGACGAACCTTGGGCGCAGCGGGAATTGCGAATCTGTGTGCGGGATTTTCACACCCTGCCCACCGCCGCGAAATTGTTCGTCGAGCACCTCACTCGCGGCGCAGCGGCGGATGCCGGCCCGCCAAGCCGCTGATTCTCGCGGCCATTCCCCAGGCGCCCGTCCCGCAAGGGCCCATGGCCGTTCAAAGTTTCGTCGCGCTCCAGTCCGCGCCGCCGCTGGTCGTGCCTTGCATCGTCGTCCCCTCGATGGTGCCGCTGTAGCGCACGCCATTCGCCGTAAACGAAATCCGCCTTCCATCGAGCCGCCCGTTGACGATGGGCGCCGCATCCAGCGTGCCGCTCAGCATCTGGTATTTCTGCGTCAGCCGCAGCTCCTGCTGCCCCATGCGCCAGTTCCCCCCTACCCTTGCCGGCACGATCCACAGCAGCGCGGTGCAATAGTGTTCGCAGCCGCCCTGTACCGACGTGGACTGGTCCGGTTGCCAGTCCCCCATGCCGAAGCTGTTGGAAACGATGCGCGTCCCGGGCCGCAATTGCAGCAGCCGGGGACGAAGCTGCTCATTGATCGATGGCAGCAGGAACATCGTAATGACCGTCGCATCGGTCAGGTTGGCCTTGAACAGATCCCCTGTGATGAAGGTGGCGCGGTCGGCGACACCCGCCTCCTGTGCGTTGCGCCTCGCCAGCTCTACCATTTTCGGGTTGTATTCGATGCCTTGGGCGCGCAGGCCCCGCCTGGCCGCAGTGATCACCGTCCTGCCGTCGCCCGACCCCAGATCGAGCAGACGATCCTGCGGCGTCACCTTCGCCAGGTCCAGCATGCGGTCCACCACCGGCTGGGGCGTCGGCACCCATACGACGTCCTTGCCTTCCTGGCCCACCATGGGCACGTACGGCTTCCCCTCCTGCGCGGACGCGGGCGCGCTTGCCAGCGCGGCCAACGCCATGCCAACGGCTACGCACGCGAGGCGGGTCCTGCATAGCGGGGAAGCGGGGGACGGGTCGGCCATCATGGTGCTCCTTCTCGAATTGCTCGCAAGGTACGGAAAAGGATAGCGGCTTTTGGGCGCGGGGACGACGCCTTCATCCCTATGCAGGGCAGGACCTCCATCCATTGGGCATCATGCGCCCGCGGTCATTCGCATATGCCGGATTAACAAATAGGCAGTTATTCGTTCCGCCTGCGGCCGTGTCCCTTCACCATTGGCCCCTCCCTCTTCCAACCATGCGAGGCCCAGATGAGTGCCGTATTGAACCGCATCGAAGTACTGCCGCAGTCCGGGTGGACCGGCGCCGAGATCGTCGGCGTGGATTTGCGCGAGCCCCTTCCCCCCGAGCATATCGACGTCATCAAGGACGCGCTCCGCAAATGGAAGGTCGTCTATTTCCGCGACCAGTTCCTGGACCATGCGCAGCAGATCGCCTTCGGCCGGCAATTCGGCAAAGTCACGCCCGGCCATCCCTACGAGGGAGACGTCGCGCCCGCCGGCTTTCCGGAAATCCATACGGTCTCCCCGCGCGCCTACGAAAAGCGCTACGGCAAGAACTACACGCGCAAGCTCAGCGCCAACGGTCCCGGCTGGCATGCGGACGTCACTCCTTTGATCAACCCGCCGGCGTACTCGATCCTGCGCGCGGACGTCGTGCCGCCCTACAGCGGCGACACGCAATTCACCAACGTCGCCGCCGCTTACCAGGGGCTGTCCGAGCCCATACGCAAGCTCATCGACGGCCTGCGCGCGGAGCATCGCTTCGGATCCAACTACAACGCCGAACGCAGCGACGAGCGCATCGGCGAATGGGTGCGCACCAAACCGCTGGCGTCGATTCACCCTGTCGTGCGCGTGCACCCCGAGTCCGGCGAACGCGTCATCTACGTGAACCCCAGCTTCACCAAGCAGATCGTCGGGGTGTCGCCTCGCGAAAGCCGCTATATCCTGGACCTGCTCTTCGACCAGATACAGCGGCCGGAATACACCGACCGCTTCCGCTGGAAGCCCGGCAGCATCGCCTTCTGGGACAACCGCGCCGTGCTGCACCTGGCGCCGCGCGACTTCGAGCACCTGGACTTCGACCGGGTCCTGCATCGCATCACGCTGGAAGGCGACGTGCCGGTAGGAGTGGACGGCCGGCCGTCCGAGTCCCTGGCGGGCGAACCGTTCCGCGGAGCATGACCATGGACGGCGCGATCGATGCGGCCGCCGTCGGCAGACAGCGTCCGGCCGACGACGGGACCGTGGGGCTGGTCGACCCCCGCGCATATGCCGTCCGCCCGGCGGGCGCCGGGGCCCTGCCGCGCTGGCTGCAACGGCTTCTGGGGCCGGCGCTGCTGCTGGCCGCATGGCAGCTGCTGACCCTGGCCCAGGTCTTCGACCCGCGCACGACGCCCGCGCCGCTGACCGTATTGCGCACGGCCGCCGAGCTCGCCGCCAGCGGTGCGCTGCTGGACAACCTGGCCGCTTCGCTGCAATTGGTGGTCAAGGGACTGGCGCTGGGCCTGTCGCTCGGCCTGGCGGCCGCCGTCGCATCGGGCCTGTCGCGCGCCGGTGAAAACATCATCGACGCGAACATGGAAGTGCTGCGCGCGGTGCCGAACTTTGCGCTGCTGCCGATTCTCATCGCATGGTTCGGCATCGACGATGTCTCCAAAGTGCTGCTGATCGCGCTGCACGTCGTGGTGTGCGTCTACATCAACACCTACAGCGCCATACGCAACGTGGACGCGGGCCTGATCGAGGCGGCTCGCACCTTCGGCGTCGGCCAACGCGAACTGATCGCCGCCGTCATCCTGCCGGGTGCCCTGCCCGGCTTCCTCGTCGGCCTGCGCATGGCCCTGACCGGCGCGTGGCTGTCGCTGATCTTCGCGGAAACGATCAACGCGCCCGTCGGCCTGGGCCGCATGATGAGCGACGCTCGCGAGTACTTCCGCGTGGACGTGATCTTCGTGCTGCTGGCCGTCTACGCCCTGCTCGGCCTGGCGTCGCTGGCGTTCGTGCGTTATCTGGAAGCGCGCCTGCTCGTGTGGCGGAGGGCTTTCGATGGCGCGTGATGGCCTGCTTGCCGATCCTCCCGCCGTCATCGCGCGCGGACTGAACAAGCGTTTCGGCCCGCATGCGGTGCTGCGCGATTTGTCCATGGACATCGCCCAAGGCGAATTCGTGGCGCTGCTGGGCCGCAGCGGTTCAGGCAAAAGCACCTTTCTGCGTGTGCTGGGCGCACTGGACGGCGACGTGTCGGGGGAACTGCGTGTGCCGGCGCGGCGCGCCGTCGTATTCCAGGACCCCCGGCTGTTTCCCTGGCAGCGCGTCCTGCGCAACGTCCTGGTCGGCCTGCCGCGCGACGTTCGCACCCGCGCGATGGCGTTGGCCGCGCTGAACGAGGTGGGTCTGTCGCACCGTGTGGACGCCTGGCCCCGCACGCTCTCCGGCGGCGAAGCGCAGCGCGCCGCGCTGGCCCGCGCACTCGTACGCCAGCCGCAGCTCCTGCTGCTGGATGAACCTTTTGGCGCCCTCGATGCGTTAACGCGCATCCGCATGCATCGTCTGCTGCAGGATCTGCACCGCCGCCATCGCCCCGCGGTGCTGCTCGTCACGCATGACGTTGACGAAGCCATCGCACTTGCCGACCGTGTGCTGGTCCTGAGCGATGGGCGGATTGCGTTCGATGCCTCGGTCGCGATTCCAGCGCCGCGTCACCACGCCGATCCGCGCTTCGCCGCCCTGCGCGAACGGCTGTTGCGAGCGCTGGACGTGGAAGCCGACTAGGGCAGTCCAGCCCGGGCGTCTTTTTTTATTCGATGGAGTGATGGATGCGTTGGCTTTTGACGTCTTTGTCTTTTTGCGGCCCGGCAGGTTGGCCGGCCCGCCGTATCCCGAAGCGTCGCGGGCGAGGACTCGCGACGCTGGCCGCGATCGGTCTGGTGTTTGCCCAGGCCATCGCGCCATGCGCGGCGCGAGCGGCTGACGTCCCCGCCACGTCCGGCGCCGACGACAGCACGCTCGCCGCCAGGCTGGCGCGGGCCGTGCCGCGCGGCACCCGCCTGATCGTCGCCGAACAGGCCGGCGAAGGATCGGTGCCCTGGAAGTTGTCCGGCGTGGGCGCCGACGCGCCTTACGCCGTCACCTTCGCCACCTTCAACGGCGGTCCCGCCGTCCTGGAGGCGCTGGTGTCCGGCGCTGTCGATGTCGGCTACATCGGCGAGGCGCCCTTGCCCATCGCCGTCGGCGCGGGTGTGAAGGACCTGGTCGCCATCGCCATCACGGCCAACCCGGGCAGCCCCGCCAACACATATCTGGTGATCCAGCCGGAGAGCGGCATCCGCAAGGTCGAAGACCTGCGCGGCCGCACCGTGGCCTATCCGGCCGGCACCGGCCGCCACATGATCCTGGCGAGCATCCTGCACGATCACGGCCTGGATTTGCGCAAGGACGTCAAAGGCGTACAGGTGGCCGGATCCGAAGTGGCGCCAACCTTCTCGTCACGCGCGGTGGACGCGGCCATCGTACTTGGCCACCAATACTTCCGCCTGGGATCGCCGCCCGTCCTCGCCAATGGCGCCGGCCACAACTGGGGCCTGAACCCCATCGTCGCGCGCAAGTCCGCTTTGGATGACCCCGCCAAATCCGCCGCCATTGCGGACTTCCTGCGCCGCGCCGTCGCCATGTACAACTGGCAGGCGAAGCACCCCGACGATTGGATCACCGCCAACTACGTCAAGCAGCGTGGCATGACCTTCGAGCAGGGGAAGCTGTTGTTGAAGGAGGAAGGCATGGGCACCTACTACCCCATCGACGCCGAGCTGACCGAGGTCTTCCAGCAGATCGCCGACGGCTTGGTGGAGACAGGCGCACTCCGGACGAAAGTGGATATCCGCCCGTATGTCGATGGCCGCTACAACGCCATCGTTCAGGCGCAGAACCGCATCGACGACGCCATCCCGCGTCCCTTGGTGAACGACGGCCAGTTGGATGACGGGTCGCGCAAGCCGGACAGCCAGCCGTTCGTTTTGAAGTGATCGGGCCGGACGGCGGCTACCGTCAGCGCTCAGTTTCCGAAGCTGCGGCGCAGGCGCTGGATTTCGGCCATATTGAGCCGCTTCGCTTCCTGCTCTGCATAGTCGCGTTCGCCAGGCTCATACGAGCCTTCGAATATGCATTTGCTGCGGTTCCAGGTACAGCGGTCGCCGGTGGCAGAGGCGGCCTTCGATCCCGAAACCGAAGCGGCAGCGCGCGGGCCCGGCGCCTCGGGACTCGTCTTGGTCGACGAGCAACCGGAAACGATGGCAACAAAAAACAGAACAGCGACGCGGCGGCTCAGCATTGGATGAATATCTCCCTGGTCCTGCAAGGCGCTAAAGCTCATCTGAATCGCCGCTCGCATCGGCGGCGACTGCTGTGATGCCCGACAGGGGGCCACTTGAAATCGGGGCTGGAACGCCGACCGGCGACCAACTTGATTGACAAAAGAAGCAGCCTTTACAGTACACCGGCTGCGTATCGGCGTTCCGGCGTACGAGCGGAAGGAGGCTGACGCCTGCCGGCGCGGCTGCTGGCCAATTATGGACGAAAAACGGGGTGGCGGAATGACTCAATGATGTCCCTTTCATGGAACCAGACCCTTGTGGCGGCAGAATATCCCGTTCATTTTCGCCCGGTTGCCGCGGGGTGACGTTCTCATCGTCCTGACAAGCCTCGCGCAAGCGCAGGCGTACCGGGCCGTCGTTTTCCCGAGGATCGTCGCGAGCTTGCCGCATTTCAGGCCGTACCTGGCGCGGGAATGGCGGTCAGTCGCCGTATATCGGAATACAGAATGATGGCGGCCTGCACGAAAAAACCCGCCGCCGCGGCCAGGATGCACGCGGAGGGACCGTACGCCGCCGCGATCACGGCCGCGGCGAACCCGCCAATGGGCCGCGCCCCGAACGTACATGTCGTGACAACCGCCGACACGCGCCCCATCAACGACGCTGGAGTTACTGCTTGCCGTAACGTCGCGGTGGTGGCGGCCCAGACCACGGGGCCGGCGCCAAAGAAAAAGAATCCCGCCCATGCCAGCGCGATGACGGGCAGCCAGATTGCCGACGCCATCAGCACCGCGCCAAGGAGGCCGCCTATTGGGCCCACGGTTATCAGCATCCCGAACGGCAGGGCACGGGCCAGGCGGGGTGTTATCAGCGCGCCGCATACCATTCCAACCCCATAGATAGCCATGGCCGCGCCCACGTCCGCCGCATTCATATTCAAGCGCTGAGCGGCGAAGGGAACGAACGATGCTTGCAGGATGAACCAGGAGACGTTGAATACCACGGCCGTCATCAGCACGGGACGAAGATGCGGGTTCAGAAACGTAAATCGGCAGCCTTCGCTCAGCTCGTGAAGGACATGGCGCCGTTGTGCCGCAGGCCGCCGCTGTAGCGGCAGCGTCGCGGCCATGCCAGCTGCCGTCGAGGACAACACCAGCGCGATCGCATAGGACGCGGCACCCCCGGTGGCGTGATAGAACAGGCCGGCAATGCCCGGGCCGGCGGTAAAGGCGACGCTTCTCGCCAATTCCAGCCTGCTGTTCGCCACGGGCAGGTCGGCGCGGTCCACCAGCATCGGCGTCGTGCCGGGCGCGGTCACGTTATAGCCGACGGTACCGGCCGCGCCCAGGAATCCGAGTGCCGCCAGATAGGAAAGGGTCAGCGTATCCGAGAAGAGCAGCAACAGGATGATCGAAACGCTCGCGCTGCGTATCAGCTCCGCGCCGATCAGCATGGCGCGAGGCGATGTGCGATCCGCCAGCATCCCAGCGGGAATCGCCATCAATAGGAAGGGCGCGCTTTGCACCATCTGCAACATGGCGGTTTCGCGCGCCGTCGCCTGGAACAAATACACCGCGATGATGGGCGCTGTGGCTAGACCGATCTGCTCGGCCGCCTGTGCGCATAGATTCGAGACGGCAAATCGGCGAAACGCCGCGCCAGGCCTGTCCGCTATCTTCATATCTCGCTGGGGCATCGATATTGGGATAGGCTTTTTACAGGCTGGGCCGGATCGAAACGCTCCGAAAATTGCCATGCCCCGGATCGCTACGGACGGTGCGTTGTCTTGGAACCTTGCGTGGCGATGGCTGCAACCGACGTGATGCTATGGCCTGGAAGCCGCCAAACCTTCGGCTGATCCCTGCGATCTTTTCTGCTCTCCAGGCACATCGACGCTATCTGGTGAGTCAGCAGAAATAGGACACGCCCACCCTTAAGGTTCAGTGGAAGTCCGTGGAAAGTCGATGTGGAGCGGGTGATGGGAACATCACGCCGCACTCAAATCGTTGATTGATAACGGGTTTATTCCGTTGGCGCTACGGATTCAGGCCAGATTATGTACCTGTAGCGAGCCCTCGGCAACTCGGCGTGCCCGCTACTGCCGCATTGGCCTACCCAGAGCCGTCAGACGCTGCCCTGTGCCAAATGCAAGAGCCCCCAGCCAATCCCAGGCTCATCCAGCCACCTCACGTCTCACGCAGGGGCAACGCCGTCCGGCAGGAAGCCACCATGTTCATCGTCATGCAGGCTGAGGTACTCAAGTCGCCATTGATCCACACGCCGAAGGTCGGCGAGGGTCATGTGTGTATCTGGGACTGGCTCGCAGGCGTCGAGGGCGATTTCCGTTGCCGCATCGGGAGGGCCGTACGCTTCGATGAAAAGCTCTCGCAATTGTTGTACTACGCTCTCGGCGGACTCACGCGCACCTGGCCCACCTTCGATGGCGTCATAGGCCACCGATATGGACAACGCATAGGGTTCACCATCAGAAGCCTCAATGCCCCGCTGCTCACCCAGATCGAAGAACAATCCCACCAGATGTCGGGCTTCGGGAGCGAGGATGCGGGCGATCCGGCTCTTGACGTCTCTCTTGCCGACACGCTTCGCAAGCCGGTTCTCGAAGGCGTTGGGGAACGCGGGCCGGCCATAGCGTGCCGCCAGCCATTGCTTCAGGGTGCGCTTCGATTCATCCGAAAGCGACGCCTCAAGAAACCGAGACGCACTCTGGCCAAACTCGACTCTCGGGATGGATCTCTTCTCTGCATGCCGCAACTCCAGCACCATCGAGCCTCCATCCGCCTTGTCATACGCAAGATGCAGCCGCCGGGGGTTCTTGGCATGGGACAGTTGCGGATCCCCACGGGCATCGCCGATCAAGTCCGCCACGATGACCTCAATGCAGGGTTCGTGCGGGTGGGGGATGTCACAGTCGTGGGAGATCACGACAGCGAAACGGCCATCCTCCAGTGACTCGACCAATCCCAGTTGCAGCGATCCATCGCTGGTCAGCAAATCTCCCTGCCGCCATGACGTCTCCCGGTCCAGCATCGCGCGATCCCCGAATCACTGCTCGGGATAGCCAGGAATGGAAGCAGCGGAACGCCAATCATCCGTTGGCGCGGCCTTGCTCTTGGCCAGTCCCGACCTTTCGTATGCCGCATCCATGGCCTGAGCCTCTGAGATCAGCGTTTGGACATGCTCCATGACAGTCTGGTTTGCAGCGATGAGATCCAGGAGAGACCTGCCGTCAAACGCCTTCATCTTCAGCATCATTGGCCCCCGTTTGACGCCTGCTTCGCGAAAGGCGTCGGCCACTTGGCTGAGTGCCTGTATCCGAGCGAAGTTGTCCGCTTCTGGCGTCGACTCTCCCCCCAGCCATTTGTAGATCGCTTGCCGGGAAACGCCAAAGGTCCCGGCGAGATCGGCGATTGCTGGATTGAGCACCTCACGGATGTTGGCCAGATGCTCCGAAGCGCTTCGCAGATCGGGACGAGCTGCCTCCTCGCCATCCACCTCGATTTCGACGTGAATGGGAGTCCGCGCCTCCACCAGCCTGCGCCATTCCCCCGCCCGGGTCACATCGAACACGCTGCCAGTACCGCCAACCAACTGCGTGATCCCCATCAGGGCGAAGGCGGCCGTGGCCGCGACCCGAACGGGCACGATCGACGGCGAAGTCCTGATTGTTGGAAACGTCTCGGTGTACATGCGGGTCTCCAGTGCTACGCCCATGCCCGGCGCGCATGATCCGTGATGGTTGCCTTGAACACGGACTTGATCGGGGCATGCAACGAGCGCAGTTGTTCTTCGAGCTTGCCGAGGTCGATAGGCATGCGACCTTCGCAAAAATGGTCGGTATCGAGCACACCATGCTCGCGTGGCGCGGTCATGGCGAAACGCGGATTCAGTGCCAGCCCGTTCGGCAACATATCGGGAGGAAAACCAAGCTGCGCCGTTGCCCTGTATACCCTTGCAACCAAGGTTCCGCCGGGAACGAGTGGACCAACATCGGTCGAGAATACGGATTCGCTCATTGCGTGCCGGCGAACCGCGTCGAATCCCACCCCATGGACGCCACCGACAAGGTACTGTTCGACGGACTCCCCGTCTGCCGGCACCACCGCATCCAGGTAGCGCAACCCAAGCCGACCCACATGGTCAAGGCTGACTGCTTCATGCACGGCATCCAACCCCCGCAGTAATTCCGGAATGAATGTCTTGTGGGTGTCGTAATGCGTCGTATGAAACGTGATTGTCGAAGGGGACAGGATAAAGCCCGCAGATCGATCGCTCCTGGTCAGGAGCCAGGATACCGTTTGCTGGATCTTTGGTTCGGCTTGTTGTGCCTGGCCTGGCCCGGACACGACCAAGTGAGTGACCTGCTGCGGCTCGAACAAGGGGTACCCTTCACGACGCAGTCGATCTTGTATTTGGTCGACATACTTGACCATGGCCGCCACCGGATTGAAATGCGCCTGTGCCAGCGCGTAGTACACCGGCGCATTGGACATTCGTTCGCTCACAGGCCGCTCCATCTTCTCGGTTGACACTTCAGTTGCCAGTTTACACCATGGTTGACATCCATTCCAGGGGACTTGCTCAATGCGGCTGGATCAGGGGGACGCAAGCCAAGGAGAAGGCGCCGTCAAAAGCCTTCCAGTACGTCGACACTCCCGCTCGCGTCACCATCGCCGGCTCCCGAAGTTCGCCCAGCCGGCTGCCCTTGCCAGCGGGAAACGCTGCGCACCCGCTGTGGCAACGATTCCCGCACCAGTTCCATGCCAAGGGCGTCCTTCTCCAGGGTCATCGCCCTTGACAGGTCATCGAGCCGGCCCAGCATGTGCAGCGCGCGCAGGAAGGTGTGCAGCGCGGTGCCGGGATAGCCGTCTTCCATGCGCCTGACGGTGCTCAGGGACGTGCCGATGCGCTGAGCAAGGTCTTCCTGGCTCAGGCGGCGCATGCGCCGTGCCGCCGAGATGTCCTGCCCCAGGCGATGCAGCGCACGCGCGACGGGCTGCGGCATGGCTACCTGGGCACCGGAGCGCTTCTGACCGGAAGAGGACATAGCTTAAGCCTCAGATATGAACTTAATTCAGCAATAAGCATTCAAATTTGAATGCATAAGTATGGTCTGGTCAACAAGCCCAAGCTTGGAATCAGTAGGCCATGAAAAGGCTGGCTGCTCTCGGTCCGTTACCCTGCTTGCAGTTCTGGGGACCGCGCTACGCCATCGTGCTGTCCTGATCTTGCACGACGATCAGGCCACCAATGCCCAATGAGACCCGACAGGCAATCCCCTCGTCATCGCTAGTCCTGTCGTCGGAACCACCCAATCGCTCCTTCCCATGAGTGCGGAACCGGACTGTCATGCTTTGTCGATCTGTAGGCAGACCCCTCGGGTCTTGCCCGAAACCTGGTTGCACCCCGTCGAGGCGGCATCGCCACACCTGTTTCCGCCCGCACTGCGTCTGCTGATGGACCGTCGCTGTCTTGCACGCCGGTAACGCCCTGGCTCGAACGCGAGAAGACCGAATCCGTCTTTCGCCGCGATGGCGTCTGTAGCAAAACCTCGGTATCGAGCCATCCTGCCATGTGCAGTCAACCGCTTGAAGCATACCGCCACGCAGAGGCTCGGTGCTGGTGGACAAGCGCCATATCGACAGAGCGGCTGCTCTGCCGAACATCCGTCATCCTGGCCTTTCCCACAAGCCAAGCCGCCACCGTCTCGCGCCGTGAAGGCGCGTCCCGGCAGCGATTCCAATCAACGAGGGAAGCAGATGTCCTGAATCCGGTTACCAGGGAGCAGTCATGCGCAAGTCATCTTCTTCCGGCGCCCACGCCAAGGTCTTCTACCGTCCGATCGAGGCGGCCATCCAGTGGGCAGGGCTGTCGCGTTTCGAGCGTCGCATCCTCGATGTCGCCAAGGGGATGAACCGCTTGCCGGAGCACCCCGAACTGGCACGCTGGCCACAGCTTCGCCTGAACGCGGAACGGATCTACGACGCACTGGTGCATCTCGACCTTCCCTACGGCAAGGACGGCATCACGAGCAACGACCCCGCCTTGCTCGATGACCCCAGCCTCACGATCCGACATGTCGATCTGAAGGCCTGGATGATCCGCTTCTATCCCGACCAGCGACCGGCCTTCCTGTTCGATGCCTTCGAGCGTCACCTGCATCCGGCCGTCAGTGTCGATGCTGTGCAGGCACTGGTCATGGATCGCGAGGCATTGAAGCTCCAGCTTGCCGACAGGGTGCAAGCCTGGGATGCGCTCTATGCCCAGTTCCAGACGCTCAGCCAGGAGCACCAGGCGCGCACGGAGCGCGAGAAGCGTTCCGGGGTGCCGGGCGCCCGCAGTGAGTCCACCTACTTGAACATCGTTGGCGGTCTTCTGACCCTGCTGCTGGGCAAGTCGCCCAATGGCGTTCCCTATTCGTCCTTCGAGACGCTGGAATCGGTCATCAGTGCGCTGGTTGCCCATTACGGCGACAAGTCCGGGATCAGCGAGCGAACGCTGTGGGCGAAGTTTTCGGCAGCCAGGCGTCATCTCGCCACCCAGGACCGCTGACTGCAAGTGCAGACGCCGAGCCTGCACTTGCGGTGACTGCGCGGGAACCGCGCTATTGAATACGGGGCACGTCCATCACCGCCGCTACACAGCGCCAAGGAGTGCCCCTCGTGACTGCCCAGACCATCGCCACCGCGACGCCGAACGAACACCGCATCCTGCGCCGCGCGGAAGTCGAGGCCAAGACCGGCTTCAAGCGCGCCCACATCTACAACCTGATCAAGGAGGGCAAGTTTCCCAAGCCCCTGCGCCTCGGGGTACGCGCCATCGGCTGGGATTCGGTGGAGATCGATCAGTGGATCACCGATCGACTCAGGGAACGGGCGTGAGCCCGCGCTCCGTCGGAATCCCTTCCACGAGGAGTCGCGCCATGCAGGTGGTATCCATCATCTCGACCAAGGGTGGCGTCGGCAAGACGACCACCGCAGCGAACCTGGGCGGCTTCATCGCCGATGCAGGGCTGCGCGTGCTGCTGCTGGACCTGGACGTACAGCCCACCTTGTCGAGCTACTTCACGCTCGGCACGCATGCGCCTGCCGGCATCTACGAGATGCTGGCCTTCAACGAGCAGCGTATCGAGCAATTGGCTTCGCAGACCGCTGTGGCGGGTCTCGACCTAGTGGTGTCGAATGACCACCGCGGCGAACTGAACACACTGCTGCTGCACGCACCCGACGGCCGGCTGCGCCTGCGTCACCTGCTCCCCGCGCTGGCGCCGCACTACGACCTGCTGCTGATCGATACCCAGGGAGCGCGCAGTGTGCTGCTGGAGATGGCGGTACTGGCCTCCAGTCTGGCGCTGTCACCTGTGACGCCGGAAATCCTGGCGGCGCGTGAGCTGAGGCGCGGCACGCTGCAACTGATCGAGGACATCGCTCCGTATCGGCACCTCGGCATCGAGCCGCCACCGCTGCGCTTGCTCATCAACCGTGTGCATCCGGTTTCGTCGAACGCCCGACTGATCCAGCAGGCCCTGCGACAAGTGTTCCAGGCGCACGCTGGCATACAGGTCCTGAACACCGACGTCCCGGCCATCGAAGCCTACCCACGTGCCGCAACACGGGGGCTGCCAGTGCATCGCGTCGAGTATCGGCAACCAGTAGGCCGCAACGCGCCTGCGGCATTGGAGACGATGCGTGCGCTGGCGGGAGAACTGTTCCCGGCCTGGCGGGAACGCTTTGCGTGCGTTACCGGCAGAGGTCACGCAGCGGGAGCCAGTCATGGCGAACGCGCATGAACTGGCGCGCGGCCATGCGCGGCTGCGTACCCTGATCGAGTTCGCGCTGGGCGAAGGCTGGCACGTAAAACGCACGCGCGGCGGGCACCTGGTGTTCACCAAGCCCGGCTGCGCCGCGATCTACACCAGCTCGACCGCGAGCGATCACCGCGCGAGCCGCAACGCTCGCGCGCAGCTTCGCCGCGCCGATCGTCAGGCACCAGCGGCATCTCGGGAGAGCAGCGATGGCTGAGCCGACGCCTCAGGACATGGCCGCCAAGCTGCTGACCAAGGGCTTCGACCGCAGCGGCCCGTCGGCAGCGATCTTGAGCGACCCCATCGCCGACACGCCGATGGTGGTGACGCTGGACGAGCTGCGCCCCTATGAACACGACCCACGCGTGACGCGCAACCCGGCCTACGAGGAAATCAAGGCCTCGATCCGCGAGCGCGGGCTGGACGCCCCGCCCGCGATCACCCGCCGGCCGGGCGAGGCGCACTACATCATCAGGAACGGCGGCAATACGCGGCTCGCCATCCTGCGCGAACTGTGGAGCGAAACCAAGGAAGACCGCTTCTTCCGGATCGCGTGCCTGTTCCGCCCGTGGCCGGCGCGCGGCGAAATCGTGGCGTTGACCGGGCACCTGGCCGAGAACGAACTGCGCGGTGGGCTGACCTTCATCGAGCGCGCCCTGGGCATCGAGAAGGCGCGCGAGTTCTACGAGCAGGAAAGCGGCCAGGCGCTGTCACAGAGCGAACTCGCACGGCGGCTGACGGCCGACGGCTATCCGGTGCCACAGTCACACATCAGCCGCATGAACGATGCGGTGCGCTATCTGCTGCCGGCGATACCGAACCTGCTCTACGGCGGCCTGGGACGACATCAGGTGGACCGGCTCGCGGTACTGCGCAAGGCGTGCGAGCGCACCTGGGAGCGGCGTGCGCTGGGCCGCACCGTGGCCGTGGACTTCGCCACCTTGTTTCAGGACGTGCTGGCGCAGTTCGACACGCAGCCGGATGACTTCTCGCCGCAGCGGGTGCAGGACGAACTGGTGGGCCAGATGGCCGAACTGCTGGAGGCGGACTACGACACGCTGGCGCTGGAGATCAACGACAGCGAAAGCCGCCAGCGTGCGCTGACCAGCGAACCGGCGGCGCCGATGCCTTCGGCGGCGTCTGTCGTGCCTGCTGCTCCTTCCGCACCGGTCTCCGCACCTCAGCAGCTACCCGTGTCGTCCGTACCGCGCGACACCACGCCGGTCTCGCATGCGGTGTCAGCAGCGACACCGCCTGCATCGCCCGAAGCGCCAGAGGACCAGCGCGGACCACGCGACGAGCGCCTGCAAGGGCACATCGTGACACCGGCGCCGACCACCGAGCGCCTGCAATCCATCCAACGGATGGTCGCGGATCAGTTCGGCGACAAGCTGCCCGACTTCGAGGCCGACGCGCTGCGTGCGATCCCCGTGCAGGCCGGGGGGCTCTTTCCCATCTCGGACGTCTGGTACATCGAGCCGGGGCTGGACGTGCCGGATCGCCTGCGCGTGCACATTGCGCAGTTCGCGCGCGAGATCGCCGAGGAAGCGGCCGTCGCCGACCACATCGAGGCCAGCCTCGGTGGCATCGGCTTCGTCTGCGCGGCGCCGGCCGTGGGCCACGCGAAGGCGCTGCCAGCATTCGCAAGGGCGGTGCTGACCCTGCTGGATGCGCTGAGTTCGGTGCCACCCGCCGCGAACGGCTTGGACCGCGCACTGCTGGCCGACGAACTGGCGGCGCTGCTGCATGGCCACGGCGGCTCGGCCACACGGCTGAGCGATGCTGCGCTGGTGAAGCTGTTCCGTCTCCTGCGCCTCGCGCGCCGGCTGCTGGATCTGGAAGCCGGCGTAGCGAGCCAGGATTCCTGAGCGCAGGAGGCTCCCGTATGTCGGCACCGCACCCGCTCAACCAGGCCGTGATCGCCCAGGCCCTGCATGACCTGCGCAACGGCCAGTTGCGCCGCTGCAAGGCCATGGGCTTCGGCGAGGAGGAACTGGATGCGCTGAAGCACCCCGAACTCGTGAGCATGCTGGTGAATGCCACGGTGTCGTGGTGTTCGGTGTCGGTGAACCGGGAAGTGTTGAAGCGGCTGCTTAGCCAGGTGCACGACGTGGAGCGGGAGATCGCCACGGTGGACCGCATGCTGCGCCTGGGGGCGAGCACGGAGATGGTCAGCAAGTTCTACGGTCTCACCCATCAGGAAGTGGCGCTGCGCCGCGACATCCTCGGGCTGCCCAAGCGCAAGGGCCGGCATCCGGTGCTCGACGAGGCGCAGGACGTGGCCTTGTGGGAACGCTGGAAGGCCGGCGTCGCCGAGCGCCATATCGCCTTGACCGACGACATGGCGATGCTGGCGCTGACCATGGACCTGGCCGAGGCCATGACTCTGCCCATGTCGGTGATCTGGTCGGCGATACGGAACTGGATCGACCAGGGGCTGGTGTAGCCATGGCCACGTGCGGCGCACCACGGCGCGATGGCCCAGTTGCGCTGTCGGCGTTGTTCGACGAGGCGCTGCGGCACCTTGAGCCGAAGGAACTGGCGCAGGGCACGGCGCCGAACCAGGACGGTTTCCTCTACAGCGGCAACCGCCATGAGAGCGTGCCGCGCCGACTGTTCCTCGACCGGCGCCTGACGCCGCTGGAGCGCAACGCCTGGCAGGTGTTCCGCCTGCAGCTCAGCGACGACGGCGTGACCGCCTTTCCCACCTACGACCAATTGCGCCCCTACCTGGCCTCGATGCCCTGCGCGGCGCAGGCATCGCACGAGACCGTGGCGCGCGCCCTGACGCTGCTGCGGCTGACGCGCTGGCTGAGCCTGGTGCGACGACGGCGCGACCCGAAGACCGGCCGCATCCAAGGCAACCTCTATGTGCTGCACGACGAACCGCTGTCGCCCTTCGAGGCGATGCAGCTCGATGCCGACTACCTCGGCCTGGTCAGCCAGGCGCTGACCCATGCCGCCAAGGCGGTGCAGATCGTGGGCATGAACACGCTCAAGGAGATTGCCGAAGACCCGCTGCTCAGCGGCCGCACGCTGCCGACCCGCCTGCAGGTGCTGGCGCAGCGCATGGCGCTGCATGGCTGGACGACGCCAGGTTATCTACAGGAGGGTGCCGACCACGAATCCGAAGAAGGCCAGGAAGCCCTTCTTCGGAATGGTGTGCGCCCGTCTTCGGAATCCGAAGCAGGGCTGGAACCCGCGCAGGACGGCCATCTTCGGATTCCGAAGGAGGACCGTACAGTACGTATGAATCGTATAAATAAAGAAGTACGTACAGTACCGCGCGCGAGGGCCTTGCAGAACCTGCGGCTACCCGAGCGCTTCCTGCGCCTGAAGGACGAGCAACAGGCCGGTGCGCTGGTGGCCCTGCAGCAAGTGGACGAAGCGCAGCGCCAGGCGGTGCTCGACGAGTGGGCGGCGCGCAGTGGCGGCAGCACGGTGCGCAACCCGGCTGGCTACCTGTTCGGCATCATCCAGAAGGCGATCCGTGGGGAGTTCAAGGCCTGGGCGGGCGACAGCGCCACGGTGTCGCCTGCTTCCCGTCCACCCGCACCGGCACCGGCGCCATCGGCACCGCCGGTATCCCCCGAAGTGGCGCGCGCCCACCTGGCGCGGCTGCGGGCGGCCCTGCGCGACCCGTGACCGGCCGAGCTATCCCCAGGGGATAGCTGGGACAGGGAGCCTTCTGGCGGGTCGATCCGGCCACACCCTTGCCAAGGTCTCAATTGAGATACAAAATAGGGGCTAATGCATAACAGGAGAATCAACGATGGCCGCACAGACTTCGATGCTGCACATCCGCGTGGACGACAGGCTCAAGGCCGATGCCGCCGAGAAGCTCGCCGGGGTCGGCCTCACCGTTTCGGACGCCGTGCGCATCCTGCTGACCCGTGTGGTCAAGGAAGGTGCGCTGCCGGCTGGCCTCACGGCCGACCCGGAGGCCTACGATGCCTGGTTCCGGGCAAAGGTCCAGGAGGCGCTGGCCGACACACGGCCGCCGGTGCCGCACCAGCAGGTCATGGACGAGGCGCAGGCCCTGATCGACAGGAAGCGGCGTGCGCGTACTTGAGTGGCGGCAAGCTGCCCGCGCCGACCTGCTGGCGATTGTTGACTACATCTCGGACGACAACCCCGATGCCGCGCAGCGGTTGAAGAACGACATCGAGGCCAAGGCCGCAAAGCTGCCGGAGCGCCCGAAGCTCTACCGGCCTGGCCGCGTGGCCGGCACGCGGGAGATGGTCGTGCGTGCGAACTACGTGGTGATCTACATGGAGGACACCCGCGCGGTGTCCATCCTGCGCGTGTTGCACGCCGCGCAGCAGTGGCCGCCGGCACGGGAGTGAAGGCGGTTTTCATCAGTGGAGATTCACCATGAATGCCAAGGAGCCTGAAGCAGCCAAACTCAAGGCGCTGCAGGAAGCAGCTTGCATGGGCTGGGCCGACATCGCCGCCGGCCGCCATGCCGATGTCGCCGACGGCCAACTCGAAGGTTTCATTGCACAGTTGGGACAGCAGGCGGCGCTTGCCGTCGCTACCCGCCGCGAGGCTATCCCCAGGGGATAGCTGGGACAGCCAGCCTTCCCGCCACGGACAAACCAGGCGCACGCCGATTGCGGTTTGTTGACTGACGGCCTTCCGGTCGGTGCCGATGCTGGCGACTCGTTCCGTTAATGCGAGTCGTCACCCATGGCCTATGACCCCCTGCAATTGAATCTCGGGTCGCTGCGCAGCGCGATGTCGCTGACGCTGCACACTCATCACGCTTCGCGCATCTGGCACGGCCGTGCGCCGACCGAGGGACGCGCCGGCATCATCGGTCTCAACGGCTTCATCAGCGCCATGAACAAGATGAAGCGCGGCGCCGAACAGGACGATCCGTACTCCGATTTCTGGATGCTGCGTATCGAAGACAAGCTGGAGCAGACCAAGAGCACGCTGCAGGCGCTGCGCGAGCAGGTGGACCAGGCGCTGGCTGATGTACCCCCGGCGCTGTCGCTGGGCGAGAACATGAACGTGCAGCCGGTGAAGCTGCCGCTGTTCGTGAATGCCCAACTCGGCTTCATGGCGGTGTACCTGCTGGCCGACTACGACGACCTGGCACGCAAACTCATCCTGGCGCACCACACGGCGCTGATCGACCGCAGCACCTTGGAGCGCTGGCTCAATGATGGCGCGCACGCGCTGCGCAGCCTGTTCTCGCTGGCCCAGCAGTACCGCTACTCGGGCACGACGCGCGACGACTTCGCGGCGAAGAACGCGGCGGCGCGAGCGGCGCTGGAGAAGTTCGGCGAGTTGCCGCAGGACGTGCTGGAAGGCACGCGCCGCTCGCGTTTCGCGCCACCCATCGCGCGGCGGACGACCAAGCCCGGCACGCCGCCTGCTGCGCCCGCCATCAAGCCCGATGCGCCGGCTCACAAGGATGGCGCAGCCAATCCGGCGACGGGTAATGAGGGTGCTGACGCATGACGGCATCGCCCCCCATCGGTCACTCCACGCGCTTCGTGGCGCTGGAACAAGCGGACTTCCAGCGGCTGGAACACGCAGGCTACCTAAAAGGCCTTTTACAGCCCTTTAAGGGTAAGGGGAGTCTGGGGACCTGGGCCAGCCAGTGCGCAGCGCTGCGCGACGACGTAATTGGCCTGGCGCAGCGGCGTGTGCTGCCCCAGGCACGCGCCTACCCCTTCAGCCTGCTCGACGTGCAACTGGCCCAGCAGGCCACTGGCGCAGGGACGACCTTCCTGCGCTGGCGCAACCTCGACCGTTCCTCCATGGGCGTGGCGTTGTGGGAGGCCCTGCTGGCCAACCCCGCGACGCCGGGCTCGCTGATCGACGAGCTGTACGCGATCGAACTGCAGCGCATCGTGCTGAACATGCAGATCAGCCTGACCCACAGCATCGCCCGCCAAGCCCTGGAATGCGCCAACAAGGCCGCGCAGGCCGAAGCGGCTTACCTGCGGCGCGTCCACGGGCGTACCGCGTCCGTTCCACCCACCACCAAGGAGTCACCATGAGCACGCACTTCGTCGGCGAGGGCAACATCGGTTCTGCGCCGGACTACCGCGAATTTCCGAACGGCAACGACGAGCCGCGCCGGCTGCTTCGCCTGAACGTCTACTTCGACAACCCGATCCCGAAGAAGGACGGCGAGTACGAAGATCGCGGCGGCTTCTGGGCGCCGGTGGAGCTGTGGCACCGCGACGCCGACCACTGGAAAGACCTGTACCAGAAAGGTATGCGGGTGCTGGTCGAGGGCCGCACCGTGCGCGACGAATGGGAGGACGCCGACGAGAACGAGCGCGTCACGTTCAAGGTCGAAGCGCGGCGCGTGGGCATTCTGCTGTATCGCATCGCGTCGGTGGCGCTCAGCCCCAAGCCAGCCGGCGGACAGTAGCTCGCCAATCGCCGCCGCCCCCGAGGGCGGCTGTAGCAACCCTCATGCGCCCGCGATGCACCAGCGAGCTATCCCCAGGGGATAGCTCCAAGGTCGTCCACGGCGTTCCAGCCGCCCTCCCGAAACGACGCTCTTGCTGTGCCAGCTCCTGCGGTCTATGCGCACCGCTGCGGCAACGGACCGCCTGCCGATCACAAAGCGGCGTCTGCATCAATCGGCTTCCTTGCTGCCGGCATCTCCTGGCCCTGCCAAGCTGGCGCCCATCCAATGAACCGCACATTTTCAAGGAGGCTTCATGCGCGTGTTCCTGTGCGAGAAGCCGTCCCAGGGCAAGGACATCGCCCGTGTGCTGGGCGCTGGCCAACGCGGCAACGGCTGCTACAGCGGTGCGGGTGTCGTCGTGACCTGGTGCATCGGTCATCTGGTGGAGGCAGTTCCACCCGAAGGCTACGGCGAGCAATACAAGCGCTGGGCCATCGAGCAACTACCCATTGTTCCTGAGCGTTGGCGTGTCGAGCCCAAGGCGGCGACTGTGGCGCAGTTCAAGGTCGTGCAGCAACTCGTCGCCAAGGCGGGCGAACTCGTGATCGCGACCGACGCCGACCGCGAGGGCGAGATGATCGCCCGCGAGATCATCGACCTATGCGGCTACCGCGGGCCGATTCAGCGCCTGTGGCTGTCGGCGCTCAACGATGCGTCGATCCGCAAGGCGCTGGGTGCGCTCAAGCCGTCCGCCGAGACGCTGCCGCTGTATTTCTCCGCACTCGCCCGATCGCGCGCCGACTGGCTGATCGGGATGAACCTGAGCCGCCTGTTCACGCTGCTGGGCCGCCAGGCCGGCTACAACGGCGTGCTATCGGTCGGGCGCGTGCAGACGCCGACGCTCAAGCTGGTCGTGGACCGTGATCGCGAGATCGCGCGCTTCGTCTCGGTGCCGTTCTGGGCGACCGAGGTCGCACTGTCGCATGCAGGCCAGTCCTTCGCCGCAAACTGGATACCGCCCGAAGGCAGCACCGACGATGCGGGCCGTTGCCTGCAACAGCCAGTGGCGCAGCAGGCCGCCGACCGCCTGGGCGCCGCCGGCAGCGCCCAGGTGGTGTCGGTCGAGACGGAGCGCATGCGCGAAGGTCCGCCGCTGCCGTTCGACCTGGGCACCTTGCAGGAAGTGTGTTCCAAGCAGTTGGGCCTCGACGTGCAGGAGACGCTGGACATTGCCCAGGCGCTGTACGAGACGCACAAGGCGACGACGTATCCGCGCTCGGATTCGGGCTACCTACCCGAGAGCATGCTGGCCGAGGTGCCGACCGTACTCGACAGTCTGGTCAAGACCGACCCCAGCCTGCGGCCGCTGATCGAGCGCCTGGATCGCCAACAGCGTTCGCGGGCCTGGAACGACGGCAAGGTCACGGCGCATCACGGCATCATCCCCACGCTGGAGCCGGCCAATCTCTCGGCGATGACCGACAAGGAGCTGGCCGTCTACCGGCTGATCCGTGCCCACTACCTCGCGCAGTTCCTGCCGCATCACGAGTTTGACCGGACGGTGGCGCAGCTCACGTGCGGCGGGCAGTCGCTGGTGGCGGTGGGCAAGCAGATCGCGGTGGCCGGATGGCGCCAGATGCTGGCGGCGCCGGCCCTTGACGACACGGACGGAGAGGATGCACGGCGCGACCAAGTATTGCCAGCGTTGAAGGCTGGCGATGCCTGTCAAGTCGGTCAGGTCGAGCTGAAGGCATTGAAGACGCTGCCGCCCAAGCCCTACACGCAGGGCGAGCTGGTCAAGGCCATGAAGGGCGTCGCCAAGCTCGTGACCGACCCGCGCCTGAAGCAGAAGCTGAAGGACACCACGGGCATCGGCACCGAGGCGACGCGCGCCAACATCATCAGCGGGCTGCTGGCCCGCGGCTATCTCTTGAAGAAAGGCCGCGCCATCCGTGCATCGGATGCGGCCTTCACGTTGATCGACGCCGTGCCGGCGGCCATCGCCGACCCGGGGACCACGGCGGTGTGGGAGCAGGCACTGGACATGATCGAGGCCGGCCAGATGACGCTGGACACCTTCATCGCCAAGCAATCGAGCTGGGTCGCCCGGCTCGTGCAGCAGTACCGCGGCGCCACGCTGGACCTCAAGCTGCCGCTCGCGCCGGACTGCCCGCAGTGCGGCGCCCCGATGCGCCAGCGTAGCGGCAAGAGCGGCGCGTTCTGGTCGTGCAGCCGCTACCCGGACTGCAAGGGTACGCAGCCGGTCGAAGATGTCCCGGCAGGCAAGCGCGGCGCATCCGGTCGCACCTCCAGGACACCGCGCCGGCGCCCCAAGGCGAACTGACGCCCACGCCTCCCTCTGCCACGCCGGCCCTTGCGGACGGCGGGGCAAACCTCCCGCGCCCCGCGGAACTCCCCAGCGCGCGTTCCCTTCTGCAACGGTGTGCGCGTCCTGCACAGGCCAATCACGGCTTGCAGGGCGAGAAGGTCATTGCTTCGTCGAATCGCGCTCGCCGCGATTCCGCTGATCGAAGTGCTTCCGTCCATCCACGAGCGGTCTCCTGACGCCTTGGCCCGCAAAGCTGCGAGGTGCCAGGAGACCGCTTGCGGTCGACGGTATTCGGTGCCGGTGCCCGCCGGCGGAACAACGGGTTCCCTTTGTGTGTGGATGCACGCCAGAGGATGCCGGCCCCAGCCACGAAACGGGCCGGGTGAGATTGCTGACGCAGCGAATGGCTTTGACGACGGCCTGGCCTGCTTGCAGCCCATAGGTGGATTGATTCTTCTCCAGCCGAAGCCTTACGGGGCTTCGGCGCCTTTGTCGTGGGCGGACGGATCGTGCACTGCTGCTGCCGGCAGTGCTCGGGCCAAACCGGACGGCGGGCGGTTCCGTTTGATCGGCGACGGTGCGCCGCCGCGCTTCCATCCTTCCCGCATGTGTCGCTGACGGTCGTCAGCACCATGCCCTGGCAGCTCCGGTCTTCAAGGCTGCAACGCGCCTCGCCGCGTTGACCGATCCAGTCCGCCTCGCACCGACCACCGCGGACGCGCGTCGCCACGACGCGGGTGCTTTCGATGTTCAACCTTTCGGGAGGTCTCCGCTCCCGACAGGGCGTGGTGCTCCCGGTCTTCAACCACCAGGAGAAACCATATGTCCCTCGCGTTCGCATCGGCACCTTTGAGTGCTGAACAGGCCCGCGCCGAATCCATCGGCTACCAGGCCCTGGCCTACGTCGGCAAGCGCCTGCCCCTGCAGGTGCTGTGCAGCGCAGCCGGCCACTACATCGGCACCGCCGATGCGGATGGTCCCGTCTCGCGCGAGTCGGTCAGCTACTTCCGCTCGCACCACGCTGCCGAGCACGCCCTGCAAATGGGCCGCTGGCAGCAGCGCCTCCACCCGTGAATCCCATCATCAGGAGCCCCCGTCATGAACCGTGCTCTGCCTCAAGAGGTACTTGATCAGATCGAACTGGAAAACCAGCACTTCGCCGCCGCGCCCCAAGCCTTCTTCGAGGCGTGGAAGCGCGGCGTCAACATCGCTGGTGCCGAATGGTTCGGCGACGGCACACGCGAAGGTCTGCAGCGTGCCACCACCAAATGGGACCTGCGGCCCAACATGCTGATGCTCAACGACGCCCTGGGCGTGCTGAGCAGCGGTCAACGCATGTTCCTGTCCGCGATGGTGAGCTTCTACAACTCCCGCGAGGGCGGCGCGATGCTCAAGCGTTGCGGCTTCGAGGGGCTGTCCGACTTCGGCGGCCTCGATCTGGAACGGCGCCAGGTCATCGCTGACCTCACGCTGCACTACAACGGCTGGTGAACCGCGCCTGGCAACCCACCGTCCTTTCATCCCACCCCACGAGGGACATGCGTCCCCGTTCGGGGCCATGTCCCTCCTTCCGTTCGCAGGAGCGGCCATGTCCCGAATCAGCATCTTCCACTGACCTGCGCCGCCCGCCACCAAGGTGGCCCGACGCCGCGGCCGGCTGACCGGCTGCCACTTCATCCACCCGCTGGGGTTCAATCCCCGGCAGGGGATTGCCTCGGCCATCCTCTGCTGGAGGAATCCCATGTCCCATTCCAACAATCCCTTCGCCCGCGGCTACGATGGCCTGTCCGTGCAGCGGCTGCTGGCGATTTCCTACGACGACGACTGCCCGCTGAGCTACCTGCCGCTGCACGTCTCGCAGTCGCATCTGCCCGACAGCCAGGTCGAGCGCCATGCCTGCGTCTTCTGCGACGACTTCGCGCTGATCACCGAGGGCCAGAACGTGCCGCCCGAGCTGGACGCGCAGTGCCCCAGCCACGGTATCGCCCGAAACCTCGTCTACGCCGTCATGGCCGAAGAAGCCGGCCAGCCGCTGCACGTCGGCGATACCTACTCCGAGGAAGCCGCGCGCGAGGTGGTACGCCGCCTGCGCTTCGAGACCGGGTTCTACAGCCGTGCCTGGGAAATCAGTTCGGCGCACATCACCGAGGAGGCCGGCCGCTTCCTCGCCGAACTGGCGGACATCGCCACACCGAGCGGTTTTCTGTTCGTGGCCTTCCGCATTCCCTACAGCCCGGCGGTCGGCGTGAAGCTGATCGCCACGCCCTGGACGGATGCGAACCTGCAGCATGTCGAGGGCATCACCGCCGAAGAGCTGCGGCAGGAGCACCGGGCCAAGGGCGTGCCGGAGTCCCTCGTGGAAGTGTTGCACCTGGCTGCGCTCGCCGACGTTCGCATGTTGGTGTTCGATGCCGACGCGCCAGTGCTGGACGGGCTGACGCTCTACGACGACGAGTAACCCGCAACCCATTCGAGCCCCCACGTCGGGGCTCTTCTTTTTCGCGGAACGCGGTGCCGGCGCATTGCCGATTCCAGGCGGACGGCCGCCGCCATGTGCTGCACGCTGGCCACATGTTCGCTGGCGTTGCCGGCAGCATGCCCAGGCAGTCGAGACCTTCGAGACTGCGGCGCGGTTCGCCGTGCTGGTCGTTTCTTTCGCCGGACGCATACCGCGTCCATCCACCTCACCCTCAAGGGACATACCTCCCTTGCGGGCGGGAGTCCCTTGGTTGCCACAAGGAGTCTCCCCATGGATACCCAAGCCATCCGCGCACAGATGCCGACGCTCGTTGTCGGTCATGTGCCTTCCAACGTCCGTTCGTTCAAGTTCAACATCTTCGACGGCCAGCCCAAAGTTTCGACGCTGGGCTTTCACATCGACCCGAAGCCTTTCGAGGGCAAGGTCATCGCCACCACCGACGAGGCCATCGTCGTCAAGACGGGACGGGCCGAGTTCGCGGTGCTCGATCGCACCCTCGTGACCGAAGTGCCCGACGAGGGCGCCAAGGTGCAGGTCGAACCCTATGTCAGACGCCGCTTCGACGGTCAGCGGGCGGACACGCCCGAGGAGCACACCGAGTTCACCGGCGACGGCCAGCCCTACACGGTGAAGCGGTTCGTGCTCGGGTCCGCACCGGCGAAGCTGCCGATTCCCGAGCCGCGCTGCCCCGAGCTGCAGGAACTGATCGACCAACTGGAGCAGTTGCCCGCTCCCGATGGTTTCCGGCGCATCACCCACATGTTGGTGGATGCCGGTGCGCGGGACATCACCTGGGTCGATCCGCTGCCCGCCGACATCATCCGCACGCCGCCGGCCATCGGCTTCACCGTCGCCACGATGAAGTTCCAGGGTCGCGTCACCGTGCTGTATGAGCGTGGCCTCGACCTCTACGCGGTGGAACTGCGCCGCGACGGCGAGTTGGTCGAACGGGTCGATGAGGTGTTCTTCGACACCCTCGGCGAGACGCTGGAACGGTTGATCGACGACGGGAGCTGGAGGCGCATCCGCGTGCAGTGCCTGTCGGGTCGCAAGGCCGTCCGGCACTGACCTTCATACGGCCTCCCGTCCTCTCGGCGGGAGGCCCTTCATTCCTTTTCCTGGAGACCACACCCATGACTGTTCGATTCAAAGGCACGGAGCTGCGGCCCGTGCTCGCCGAAGCAGTGGCGAATCAATGCCGCGTCATCCTGATCAAGGATCAGGGCGTGTACTTCCTGGCCGAGCGCGGCGAGCGCCGACCCGATGGTCGCCAGAAGACCATCGCCTATGCCGCCGGCTGCAACCCGGATGTCGATGGCTTCGACGACTGGTGGGAACTGGCGCGTGCCGAGTTCGGCGGCGATGACTTCGGCGAGTTCTTCGATCCGCAGGAGGGCGTGTTTGCGCGCATCCTGCGCAGCGAGGACGACCTCGACGAGTCCGCTACCACGACACACCTGTCGCTGCAGGCGGTTCCTCCCACGCCGAGCGGTAACTGACCGCCCATCCCTGGCCCCCCGCTCCGGGGGCCTCTTTCTTCCCGGCAATGCGGACAGCCGCGAGTGCCGATTGCCGCTCGCCTGCGCGCCATCCCGGCGCCACGCTTCCGGCCATGTTCCGCTGACGTCCGTCTGCGACATGCCCAGGCAGCCACGATCTTCAAGGCTGCGACGCGGTTCTGACCGCGTTGATCACCCCAGTTCGCACCGGCATCCATGCGCGAACGGCCATCGGTTCTCGATGGCGATGCCACCAAGCTGTTCCATCAACCCACGCGGGGGTTCCACACCTTCCCCGCCTGGGTCGGGTGTGTCTCCGCCTCATTGTTCCCAGGAGATTCACCATGACCACTTCCAATGAAAAATCCTACTTCGATCTGCACATCACCGGCCTCGGGTATCTCAATCGCATCCGCGAAGTGAAGCCCAAGAAAGGCGATGCGTTCCTGGCCTGCGACATCGCAGCCCTGAACGGTCCCAGCGATGACGTCTCGTATGTGCGTTTCGACACGCGCGTATCGGGATCGGAAGCGCAGCACCTGGTGCGCCGCTGCATTCAGGCGGTCGACGCCGAGAAGAAGGTGATGATCGGCTTCCGCCTGGGCGACCTGTGGACCGACACCTTCACCTACTCCAAGGGCAAGCGTGCCGGCGAGCAGGGGGTGAGCCTCAAGGCCCGCCTGCTGTTCGTCAGTTGGATCAAGGTCGACGGCAAGCTCGTCTACAAGGCCGAGCCCAAGCCGACCGAGACCGACGAGCGCGACCCGGAAGTCCCTGCGACGTCCGATGCGCACGCCGCGCAGCAGGCCTCGGCACTGGAGCCTTCCAGGCCCGACGCCGATGCTGCCGACGATGCTGCCGACGACGCTGCCGATGCCCCCGCATTGGCCGTTGCCGAGTCGTTCTGATCCGCAAGGCCCCATTCCCGGGGCCTTGTCTTCTCTTCGTCAGCAGGAGACCTTCATGATCACCATCCCCGGCCAACTGGCCATCAAGACCATCCACGGCAGGAACGGCGACTTCAACGTCGGCCGCCTGGCAACCTCGATCGGCGAGTTCGTCGTGAAGAACGCCGAACTCGATCAGTACCACGAGGGCAAGTACGACGGTGATTTCGTCATCGTCGAGATTCGCCCCTCCACGTACAACGCCAACGGCCGCATGGTCATCGAGATCCGCGCCCATCTGGGCGGGATGACGCTGTCCAACATCGACGCCCTGAGCCGCGACGAGGCCCGCCGGCTGAGTCCGCAGGAAGTCGATCCGATCGACGAGGAAGCGCAGGCGCCCGTGCCGGCATCGCCCCCGGCCAAGCCGAAGGCGAAGCCGCGCAGTCCGCGCGATCCCCTGGTCGATACCACGCCGTTCGGCAGCGAACCGGCTCCCGTGTCCGCTGCGGCCTCGGCCGAGGCAGACGACGCGGCGCTGTTCGGTGCCTTGTGGCCCCTGGGCGAGACCGTGAAGCTCGATGCGACCGTGGATCGTCGTGTGCTGCGTCAGCAGCGCGACCGTCTCGACAAGCTGGGCTACGAGTTCGCTCCGTTGTCCCAGGACTGGCACCTCAAAGCTGCCTGATCCATCCACCGCCTTGCGCGGCATTCCGCCACCCGCCGGGGTTCTCCCCCGACGGGGAGGGCTCCGGCCATTTCTTCAAGGAGACCTTCATGGGCTGGACCTTCGTTCGTCAGACGCGCGATCAGGTGATCCGCGAGCTGCTCGCTCCGCAGGCGTCCGAACGCGCTTGCTGCGAAGTCATCGACCACACGCTGGACGGCGACGTTCTGTGGACCGTGGTTCGCGTCACCGCCAGGCAGGCGGGCGTCATGGGCCTCGCGGCCGGTGAGTCCGTCTGCTACATCGGTTGCCATCTGTTGGAAAGCGCGGGCCTTGAGTGGGGCTACAAGTCACTCGATGAGTCCGTGCATCCGTACTACTACTCGTGCCCGCTGCGCTATCTCGACATGGCGCCGGTGCAAAGCCCCGAGTGGCGCGAGCGGGTTCACCGCTTCCACGCGGGGCGCGCTGTCTAGCGGCACGCATCTTCCTTCACCCAACCGGGGCGAGCATGGCCCCACGGGCTGTGGTTGCTCCTTCTTTTCCAAGAGGACATCACCATGCCTGCACCTTCTTCCGCGAAACCGTTGTACCGCATCGACGAATGCCCCGACCTCATGGCCGACGCTTGCGTCGGTGACGAGCAGGGCAATCTCGTCTTTCTCTCGATCTGGGCGCGCGACACCGCTGTTCAGGAGTTCCTCGCCCGCCTGACCCTCGGCCGGGATGAGCAGGGACTGGATCAGTTCCACGTCATCACCGAGCAGGGCGCATCCATCCCGGTCTTCGTCGGCAACGTCGAGGACCTGGAAAAGCGCATCACCCGCGCCTATCGGCGAACGCTGTTCGGTTCGCTGACGAACGTGTGGCTGTTCGATCGTCGCTGCGTGAAGCCAGACAAGGCCAACGCCAGCGCGCTGGCGCTTCTGCCCAGGGATTCCGCGCACCGGCTCGACCGGCTGTGGACGCTGGTGCAGGAGACCTGCCCGCTGCCACTGCTCGACCACTGGCGCGACACCGTGCTGGCGCTGTTGCAGACACGGCGGATGCTGACCGGTCTTCCCTTGGCCCTCGGGCCGCTGGAAGGCCATCGGCTGGCCCTCGATGTCCCGGCGCTGACGAAGGCGTTGGGCGAGCTGATCCGCAACGGCACCCTCGGCGCCACGCGGTACGAACTGGCCGCGAACGCACCGCTTCGGCGTGTGGCGTGAGCCATCCCAACGGGCGGGCATGCGCGCCGCGCGTGCCCGCCTTCCCTCATCCATCACCAGGAGAGATCCATGGCACTCATGTTTCCGCGCCTGGCGCGCAACTTCATTCGTAATGGCTACTTCCCCACCGACGAACCGACGCTGGAGCGGGCCTTGTCCGCACTGGCGCCGTCTCCCGGCTCCATGTCCATCCTCGATCCCTGCGCTGGCGAAGGCATGGCAATTGCGGAAGCGGCCCATGCCCTCGGGCGCGAGCAGGTCAAGGCCTTCGCCGTCGAGTACGACGCCGAGCGTGCCCGCCACGCACGGCAACTGGTCGATCGCTGCATCCACGGCGACCTGATGGACACGCTGATCTCGCGCCAGTCCTTCGGGCTGCTGTGGCTGAACCCGCCGTATGGCGACCTGAGCAAGGACGTGAACGGCAACATCGGCTATCAAGGCCAGGGCCGTGCGCGGCTGGAAAAGCTGTTCTATCAGCGCGCGCTGCCGCTGCTGCAGTACGGTGGCGTGCTGGTCTTCATCGTGCCGTCCTACGTGCTCGACGCCGAGCTGGTCGGATGGCTGACGCGCCACTTCGCCGACCTGCGCATCTACCGTGCGGTGGAAACGCAGTTCAAGCAGGTGGTGATCTTCGGTCGCAGGATTCGTCAACGCGACCAGGCATCGGATTCGGTCAAGGCCACCCGCGGTCTGCTGCTGCAGATCGGACAGGGTGACGCCGAAGCCGAGGAACTGCCGCTCGAATGGCCGTTCCTGCCGTACACCGTCCCTGCCAGCCCGGCCGAGCCGGAGCACTTCTATCGCGTGACGATGGAGCCCGAGCAGTTCGCCGATGAAGTCGGCCGGCTACAAGGTCTCTGGCCGGCGCTCGATACGCACCTGGGCGCCGCGCAGCAATCGCTGCGTCCGCCCGCGCGGGCCTTGTCGCACTGGCATCTCGCCCTGGCCTTGGCCGCAGGCGCGATCTCCGGCGTGGTGACGTCCAAGAGCGGGCGCGTGCTCGTCGTCAAAGGTGATACCCACAAGGAGAAGACCCTCCAGACGGAGTACACCGAACGCGACGACGGCTCCGTGGCCGAGACGCGCATCCTCACCGACAAGTTCGTGCCGGTCATTCGTGCATGGGACTTGACGCTGGGCTCGCCCACGTGGGGCGAAGTGCTGACCATCCGCTGATCGCTGTTCCCTGACGGTTCGCCGTCGCTTTCATCCACCCACCGGGGTCACGTTGCCCCCGATGGGGTGCCGTGGCCCCTTCTTCCAGAAGGAGATACCACCATGGCACTCGCAGTCCTCAACCTCGCGTCGCACGCACGCTTTTCGCCCGGGCAGGTGGTCATGACCGCCGGCGTCGACGAACTGGTCCGACAGGGCCGGCTCAACCCCACGCCGTACCTGCGCCGCCATCTTCATGGCGACTGGGGCGACCTGGACGACAGCGATCGGCGGCAGAACGACGCCGCGCTGAAGTCCGGCGAGGATCGTCTGTTCTCGTCCTACCAGGTCACGTGCGACCTGAAGCTCTGGATCATCACCGAATGGGATCGCAGCGTTACCACACTGCTGTTGCCCAGCGAATACTGATCCGCATCCAGCGGCACCTACACGTTTCTTTGCCGCGTCTTTCTTCGCACCCAGGGGCATGTCACCGCCCCGTGTGGGAGGTGCATGCCCCATTGCCTTGGAGCATCACCATGTCCCTCGATCTCGAAACCGTTCCCGAAACCGCTGTGCAGGGCGACCTGCTCGAAGCGGCCGCTTCACCCCTCACACTCAGCCTGCAGGACTTCGTGTCCGAGTTCGGCGACGAACTGCTCGACTCACTCAACCGCGCCAATCCGCCGGTCTACACCGGCCAGGTGCGGGCGCATCGGCAACTGATCCTCGCCGCGCTCAAGCGCAAGCTGTTCCAGTGCCAGTCCACGTCATCCTCCAAGCCCGCGTAGCCGGCCGGGTCGGTGCCGACAAGGTTGTCGAGCGTCAGCGAGGACGTGTCGGGCAGGATGATCCGGTTCCACACCACCTGCACGCGGCTCTGTCCGTAGCTGACCTGGCTGTTGTAGCGCCCGAGGATGCGCGACCCCTGCGGAATCAGCAGGAACTTGCCGGTGGCTGTGTCATAGACCGGCTCCGTCACAGTGCCGATCACGTCGCCCGGCAAGTCCGACTTGATGCCTGTCACCAGCGCACCGGCGATCACCGTTCCGGCCATCACCTGATACGGCGACGCGGGCAGCGCCAGATTGCCGGAATTGCGGGTTTCCGTAGAACCGGCTTTCAGGAACGACTCTTTCTGGTCTTGCCGGTTCTGCACGGCGGTCGGGTCGGCGGGCTGGGCCGCCGTCGAGGCAGGCCCAGCAGCGAGCGGATCGAAGGCCGCAAGCGTACTTGCAGCCCCCGGCGCTGCCTGCGCGACCGTGGCGGCGGTCTGCCCTTGGCCGCCCGAGCGGAAGAACACCGACGAGGCCGCCGCCGCGTCCGCCTCCTTGCGCAAGGCATCTTCGGGATCATGGCCTGGCGGCGAATAGCCCGGCGTCACCTGCTGCTGCGAAGCGACGATGGCCGGGCCAAGGTCGCCGGGCAACGGCGGCCCCAGCTCGGGCACATCGGGCGGTAAGGCTGGTGGCAGCTTCGAGTAGTCCGTCGGCAGCGCATCCAGCCCTTCGGACTTCGAGACGCGATCGACGTTGTAAAGCTCGGTTTGCTCGCCCGTACCGCGCCGCTGCGGTTGCAGCGACCAGATCGTGGCCCCAAGGACGGCGACCGACAGGCCGCCGACGAGGATGGCAAGCGTGCGCCGGTTCAGGCGAGTGACCGGACGCGGCTGGGCGCGCAGCGCCACCGCTTCCGGCACGACCTTGCCTGCCTGCGGCGTGGCGAGGTCGGGGGTGTCGTCCTGGCTCATGGTCAGTTCCTCCGCGCAACGCCGTCCGTGCGCTCAATTCGCACCACGTCGCCCTTGTCCCCGCCCAGGCGCAGTTCGGCGGCACCGAACAGCCGATCCACGATGTAGTACGGCGAGCGGAAGCGGTAGTTGACCAGTTGCCCGTCGCCTTCCGGCCCGATCACGAACAGCGGCGGCAGCTCGCCTTGCGCGATGCCGGCGGGGAACTGGATATAGACCTTCTACCCGTCGTCGAAGGCGCGCAGCGGCTTCCACGGCGGGTTGCTACCGCTGACCGCGTAGCGGAAGCGCAGGTTTTCCAGCGACAAGCCGGAGTCCACCGGCGCGGCGGCGCTGGCCGCCTGCGCCTGGCGCTGTAAGGCCAGCATCCGGTCACGCGGATACTCCCAAGAAGCCGACGCCATCCACGTCTTTTCCGTCGAAGCCAACTCCAGCAGGTACGTCCTGCGGTTGGTGGTGATGACGAGATTGGTCTTGAGGCCCGAGCGGATCGGCTTGACCAGCACATTGACGCGCAGATCAGCACCGCTGCCGCTCGACGTATCGCCCACGATCCAGCGCACGGTATCACCAGCGGCCACCGTCACCAGCTCCTCGCCCGGCTGGAGCGAAATCACGGTCACGCGGCCCACGGCCGCATAGACCTGATAGAGCGCGCCATCGGTGAATGGCCACACCTGAATTGCGTTGACGTAGCCCTCGCGCGTGGGCGCGACGCGGGCCTCTGCATTGGCGCGCGAGACGCGCACCTTCTCGTCGGCTGGCTCCGGCGTGGGCTTGGCGTCCTCGGCTTCGGGCAATGGCTTCAACTGCGCCGGCATCGGCAGCACCTCGGGCACCGCCACCACCTCCACCGGCGCGGGTGGCTCGGGTAGCGGCTGGGCCTGCACCGGCTCATCGAGCGAGATGGTCGGCGGTGGCTTGCCCTGCGTGGCGCAGCCCGCCAGGGCAAGCAAGATCACCGGCAAGGCGGATTTACGGAAAAGATCATTCATGGCTTGGCTCCTTCGGAAGAATCCAGTTCGCGGCTCCACGACAGGCCGTTGACGTAGATGCCCAGGGGGTTCTTGCGCAGGCGTTCTTCGGTGCGCGGCGGCTGGAGCACGATGGACACCACGGCCGTCCACCTCTCCAGGCCCGCCGCGGCGCCGCTGACGTAGCGGCGCTCCGTCCAGCGCACGTTGAAAGACGTGTCGCTGGCGCGCACGACACTGGTGATCTGCACCGTCACCGACTCCTTGCCGATGCGCGCGAACGGGTCGTTGACCCGTGCATAGTCGTTGAGCACGGCCGCGCCCTTGTCGGTCGTGTAGTCGTAGGCGTCGAGCCAGTTCTGGCGGACGACGATGGGGTCGATGGACAGCGAGCGCACCAGCGTCACGAAGCGCGCGATGTGGTGCGCGGTCTGCGCATCGTTGGGCCGATACGGCGTGGCGGCTTCGCCCACGGCGCGCACCTGGCCCGCGTTGTCCACCTCCACGACGTAGGGCGTCACGAAGGACTGCGCCGAGCGCCACACCAGGCCGCCGGCCATCAGCAGCGCGAGCGTCAGGCAGCCGAACGCCATCAAGCGCCAGTTCTTCGCCTGCACGCGCGGCGAACCGATACGGTCGTCCCACACCTGGCCGGCAGCTTGGTACGGCGTGGCAGGCTGCGGCGTGTCGGCGTAGCGCACCTGCGGTTTCTTGAATCGCATGGTCAGTTCTCCTTATGAATCTGAATCGCGCAGGCTCGGCCCCTGGCCGGAGCCGCCGCCATCGCCACCGCGCAGTGCGTGGGCGGTGGTGGTCGCGGCGTGGGTGAGTTGCTGGCGGCGATGCAGGCGCTTGGCCCAAGCGGGCTGTTCCTGTGTCTGCGCCGTAGCGGCGCCGGATGCGGCCTCGCCTGCGGCACCCTGACCGGATGCCGCACCCGCGCCGCCATCGGCAGCAGCGCCATTCCAGCCAGCGCGGAAGGGAGCGGCCATGCGTTGCCCGGCAGCGGAAGCGCGGGATGCAGCGCCTCGCCCGGCTGCCTGCGCGCCGGTCTTGGCGACGTTGCCCAAGCCCGCCATCGCGCCCTTTGCGCCGCCGCCAGCGGCGGCGGAACCGGCCTGGAACGCTGACTTCGCACTGCTGGCCGCCGACGTGGCGGCGCGCGCGCCGCTACCGGCCAGCTTTGCGGCAGCCGGGGCCATGCGCGCGCCAGCCGCCACGGCGCCACCCACGCCCGTCGCGGCGGCGCCGATGGCGACGGCCGTGCCGGCAGCGCCGACAGCAGCACCGGCCATTGCGCCCGCGCCGAGCTGCGGCGCACCGGACACGAGGCCCGTGGCGATGCCGGGGCCGAAGATCCCGAGCGCCAGCAAGGTGAGCGAGGCCAGCATGATGACCAGCGCGTGGTCGATAGACGGCTCGGCGGGATGGACTTGGAACTGAGCGAACAAGCCCGAGCCGATACCGACGATCACGGCCAGCACCAGAACCTTGACGCCGGAGGCCACCACGTTGCCCAAGACCTTTTCGGCGAGGAACGCGGTCTTGTTCCAGAGCGCGAATGGCACCAGCACGAATCCGGCGAGCGTGGTCAGCTTGAACTCGATCAGCGTGATGAACAGTTGGATCGCCAGCACGAAGAAGCACAAGACCACGACCCGCCACGCGAGGAACATCACCACGATGGGGTCGAGGTTCACGAACACTTCGGGAAAGCCCGCCATCTCGCCGATCTGCTCCAGAATCGGCGCCCCGGCGTCGATGCCGGTTTTCGCCAGCCGGCCCGGCTGCAAGAAGTTCTCCATCGTGATGGCCGAGCCGGTTGCGGTGATGCCCAATCCCGCAAACGAGCGGAACACGATGCTGGCCAGCCAGTTGAAGTTATTGATGATGTAGGCGAAGGCACCGACGTAGAGCACCTTGCGCAGCAGCTTGGCGATCACGTCCTCGCCCTGGCCGGTGGCATGGCTCATGGCCCAATACAGGCCGGCGATCGTCATGTCGATGACGATCAGCGTGGCCGTGAGGAACGCCACCTCGCCCCGCAGCAGCCCGAAACCCGAGTCGATATAAGCGGCAAAGGTGTTGAGGAATTGGTCGATGATGGTCACGTCATTCATGGCGTGTCCTCCGGTTCGGCGGGAACGGCCGGCGCCATGCCATCGGCCGGTTCCTCGAAGCTCGGCGGGATCGGCGGCAGGTCGGCCAGCGTCTGGTATTCATCCGGCCCGGCCTGGCCGGAGAAGAAGCGCCGCCGGAAGGCTTCGGCGGCGGCACGGCAAGCGTCCTCGCCCGTGGCCTGCCGGTCGGCCGCGCATTGCGCGCGCAATGCCTTCAGCCGCACGGGATCGGCGGCCAGGGCATCGACATGGTGGTCGGCCGGCTGCTCGCCGCAAGCGGCCAGCAGCACGACACCAAGGGCGAGGACGCATCGCATGGCGGCCTCCCGTCAGTTGCCGTAGAAATCCACGCGCTGCGGCGTGTACTGCGTGCCATCGCCCAGGAAACGTCGCCGCACCTCGCGGGCGCGCTCGGTGGCCGCCGCCTGCCGCGCCAGTTCCAGCGAGGCCGCACGATCCTGCGTGATCTGGAGCCGTTGCGACTGGATCGACTGCTTGGCCTGCAATGCCAGCAACTGGTTCATGGCCTGCATGGCTTGCAACGCACCTTGAGCCGACTGGCTCTTGCCCACGAGATCGGCCAGCACGCTTTCGTCTTCGCCCAGGTTCTGCGACACCTGGGCCTGCATCTGCATCGTGGTCTGCAAGCCGTTGAGGGTGTTCTTCCAACGCTCCTGCGCGTCGCGGTACATCTGGTCGCCGCTCACCGTGGCGGCGTACTGCTCGGGATACAGGCGCGCGAACTCCCGATCCAGATTCGTCACGTCGTAGGCCAAGCCGCGAGCCTGGGCGATCAGCCGCTCGGTCGTCGCCAGATTGGCGCGCAACTGGCCGACCACGCTGGACGGCAGACTGGCGAGGTTGCGCGCCTGGTTCATCAGCATCTGCGCTTCGTTCTGAAGCTGCTGGATCTGGTTGTTGATCTGCTCCAGCGTGCGGATTGCAGTCAGCGTGTTCTGCACGAGGTTCGTGGGGTCGATCACCACCCATTGCGCATGGGCGGTGGCAGTGCAAAGCATGGCCGCGATGGCGGCGGCGATAAGGCGCTTTTTCATGACAGGTTCTCCAGGGGTTGGTCAGCGAGGGAGCCCGGCGCGAGGCCGGGGAACGAGGGCAGCAGGTCGACCGCCCAATCGAGGCCGCGATGGCGCAGCCAGGCGCCCGCGAAGCCGGGCACGCCGGCGTCCAGCAGCACGCGGTCTATGTCGCGCTGGTCTTGCGGCGTGGAAGCGCCCGCAAACGCCAGAGCCGCCGGCCCCAGGTCGAGGTCGAACAGGCGGTTGCCGAGGCGGGATTGGTAGTAGTAGTCGCGCTTGGGCTGCGCGGTGGCGACGATTTCGATCTGCCGCTTGTTGAGGCCGAAGCCCTCGTAGATCGTGCGAATCTGCGGTTCGGTCGCCTGCGGGTTGGGCACGAAAATCCGACTCGCGCAGCTCTCGATGATCGCGGGCGCGATGCTCGAATCCTTGATGTCGGCGAGGCTCTGCGTGGCGAAGATGACGCTGACGTTCTTCTTGCGCAGCGTCTTGAGCCACTGGCGGATACGCGCGGCAAACGCCGGGTCATCGAGGAACAGCCAGGCTTCATCGAGGATCAGCAGCGTGGGCGCACCTGTATTGACCCAGTGAAAACCTGCTCACGTCATAATCGAGGAAATGACGATGAGCACGAAGATGGAAGAAGACATCAAACGCTGAACAGCCAAGCGCAAAAGCGCGCTGGTGCTGGACATCATTCAGGGCAAGACGACAGTGGCCGAGGCGAGCCGCCAATACGACCTGTCACCATCGGAAGTCGAGCAGTGGGTCGATGACGGCAAGCGGGGTATGGAGAACGCCCTGCGAGCCAACCCGCAGGATGTGCGTGAGCAGTACGAGCGCCAGCTTAAAGACCTGCAAGAGGCGTACGGCGAAGCGATGCTGGAGCTGCGCGCCAGAAAAAAATTGCAGTCCCTGCTGGGCGAGGACGAGAAGTGATCGAGACGATCCGCCAGGGACTGCAAGCCGACGGTATCACCGTCTCGATCGCCAAGCTGTGTCGCTGGTTCGGTGTGCCGCGCCGCACGGTGTACTACAAGCCGGTGAAGTCCGCGCCCAAGGCCGATCCCAAGTTCGCCGTGCCGATCAAGGCAATGATCGAGGAATCGCCGTCGTTTGGGTACCGGACGGTGGCGCATCTGCTGGGGTTCAACAAGAACACCGTGCAACGCGTGTTCCAGTTGATGGGCTGGCAGGTTCGTAAGCGGCCGATCGGGTTCAGGCCCCGGATCCAGGCCCTGCCATCGGTGGCAACGATGCCGAACGAGCGCTGGTCCACGGATATGTGCCGGGTGTGGGCTGGCCGGGACGGTTGGGCAACGCTGGCGCTGGTGATCGACTGCCATACGCGCGAACTCTTAGGCTGGCACCTATCTCGCAGCGGCAAGACCTGCACCGCGGGCAGCGCCCTGGAACATGCCTTGATTGCCCGCTTCGGGACGTTGGGTCGCGTGCCGATGCCGTTCCTGTTGCGCTCGGATAATGGGCTGGTGTTCACGTCGCGCAGCTACACCGCACTGGTACGCGGCTATGGATTGCGCCAGGAGTTCATCACGCCGCATTGCCCTCAGCAAAACGGTATGGTCGAGCGCGTGATCCGCACGCTCAAAGAGCAGTGTGTACATCGGCATCGCTTCGAGACGATCCAGCATGCCAGCCGCGTGATCGGCGACTGGATACGCTTTTACAACGACCGACGACCGCACCAGGCGCTCGGCATGAAGACCCCGGCTGAGGCATTTGCATTAGCCGCTTAACCTGAGCAGGTTCTGCTGGGTCATTACATAGCTGCGGTGAGCAGCGTTTTAACCAAAACACGATGCATGAGATTACCTTACCAAGTGATTTAGGAAGGCGTCTGATTACTTTCAAACTCTTCTTGGTATGGTGAACCTCGATTATTAAATCTCAGTGAAAGATGAAGATTTAATTGCGAGCGGTATGTTGAATACTTGTGGCAAAGTTAATCCCTGAAGTCTAATTTCTTCCACGTTTTATGCAGGTGACGAAATACTTTCGGTCATCTCAACATCGGTCAATTTGACAGGGATGGTAGGGGTAGACGCAGGAAATGTAAAATATATAATTAGTACCTGATTGATATTTTTTTCATCCTAGGAGTCAGCCCTATGGAGTTGAGGCATCTCAGGTACTTCGTCGTCGTCGCGGAAGAAGAGCACATGACGCGGGCCGCCCATCGCTTGGGCATCCAGCAGCCGCCCTTGAGTCAGCAGATTCGGGATCTGGAGGCAGAGTTGGAGGTGCAGTTGTTCGACCGCGCTCCCCGGCGTATCCGGCTCAACGCCGCAGGCGAGGTGTTCCTCGTGGAAGCAAGACGGCTGTTGGCTCAAGCGGATGAAGCCGTGCTGCATGTTCGGAAAAGCGCCCGAGGCGAACTAGGGCGCATCGCCGTCGGCTACACCAGTTCCGCCGCAATGCATGAAGACGTGCCCGCACTGCTCAGGGCCTTCGGGACGCGCTATCCACTGATTGAGATGAGCGTGCAGGAAAACAACACGCGCACGCTGCTGGATGCGGTTCAGGCACAACAACTCGACGCCGCGTTCGTGCGTTCCAACGTCGAGCGCTATCCTTCGTTGCGCTCGATTTTGCTCAGCGAAGAGCCCATGGTTGCGGCTCTTCCAGTCGACCATCCGCTGGCTAAAACCACAGACCCGATTGGCCTGGATCAACTGCGCGACCAGCCCTTCGTTCTTTATCGCCAGGCGGATGGCCCCGGTGTGCAAGACCGGTTGCTTGCTGCGTGCCGATCCGCCGGATTTGCACCGCAAGTGGCGGAGGACGTTCCTCGTCTACTGTCCGCAGTCACCTTGGTTGCCGCCGGTAGAGGCATATCAGTGCTCCCGCAGACCTTGAGATGTGTTCTGACGCGGAATGTGGTCTATCGCCCTCTGACGGGTGACCATGCGTTCACGACACCGCTCACACTGGCCTACCGAGAGACACCAACGGACTCGCCGTTGGGGCGGTTCGCCAGTCTAGCCGATGAGCGAAGGCATCGCTGGGCCAGTTCATAGCTTGCTGCATTCCGGATACGACTTCAGGCCCGGATCATGGGTGAAGCCGAATTGAAACTTACAAAGTTTCAAATCGGTATTTTTAATATATTTTACATATCCAAAGTATCTTCGTAAGATGGCATGGTCAATTCATAGAAAGGGTTCTTTATCATGACCATCGACTTTCATTCTGAGAAAAACAGATATACGTACGCCAGCAGAGAGGCTCACGACGGTTGGGCGAAAGCCATCCTTGATGTTGTCGATCCGCGAGGTGCTCGTATTGCGGACGTGGGTTGCGGCGGAGGCATTTACTCGAATGCCTGGGCTGACTTAGGAGTAGCTGCCGTGGTCGGCGTCGATTTCTCGGAGCAAATGGTTATTGCCGCCAGGGAAAATGCGCAGGAGCGTCCCAATGTGTCATTTCAACAAGGATCGGCGGAAAACACGGGACTGTCTTCGGAGAATTTCGACGTCGTGTTCGAACGTGCATTGATTCATCATCTTCAGGATTTCGACGATTGCTTTGCCGAGGCTTACCGCCTGCTCGTCGCTGGCGGCAAGTTGATCATTCAGGATCGGACGCCTGAAGATGTGCAAATACCTGGCTCATCGGAGCACATTCGAGGGTATTTTTTTGAGCTTTTCCCCAGGCTCACCGAGTTTGAAACCAAGCGCAGACCGAAAGATGAGCGCGTGCATGACGCTTTGTTAAAAGCAGGATTCTCGAATATTGAGTCCAAGAATCTTTGGGAAACTCGTAAAGTTTATGATCGTTTTGATTTGCTCGCCCAAGATCTGCGCGGCCGGACGGGTCGTTCCATTCTTCATGAACTGGACGACGGCGAAATTGAGCAGCTTATTGAGCATATCGGCAATCAAATTGACAAGTCTCAGGCCATTTTTGAAAAAGATCGCTGGACTTTGTGGGTCGCGAAGAAAGTTTAGCAGGCAGCCGAGCAGCCTTCAGTTGTGCCGTTCACCATCGCGGAAGCGAAACGCCGGCTAGCCGAGGCATTCGGGGTCTCGCCGGAAAACGTGAAGATCACGATCGAGGCGTAATGACAAAAGGGGGCGTGCGAACGGCACCTCTTCTTATTCGTTGGCGTGGGCCGCGGCCAAAGCAAACCTCAGTTGCCCGATCAACGGCTCGGGTCCCCGGTTCCCCACTTTCCCCGGACATCACTTGCAGCACCCGTTCTGCCGCGAACGGCAACACCAGGCAAGCGCACTTGGGGACGCGACCATGCGCCGGCACAGCGATGTTGGGGACCGAGCTGTCCGGTCGTAGCATCGGCACCGTCAGGGTAATGATCTCGCCGGGGTATAGGCCAGACCCAACGATGAGCAGCAGCATCGCTCCGTCCTGGATGTCGAGCCAAGTCTGGGCCGGCATCGACATGACTTTTCCTCATGAAGCGCTCCGCCGGCGGCACGACATGCTTGAACAACCCTACGCAACGGTCCCGATCGCGCCGAATGTCCTGGCGCACCAGATAGCCGGAAATATCGTCTAGGTAGCGCAGCTCGGTGGAGTCTTTTGCTTCGGGCGGCGGCAGTGTGCTACCGGCTTTTGGCTTTGCTCGAGCGAGAGTTTCCGCTCCCGTGCGAATCGAGTCACAGCATCATTGCGTAAGCTGGAATGCTTGAATGCGTGTTCGCAGGTCCGCGCGACAACCTGGTCTGGACTGAGATTGAGGCGCTGCGAGCAGAACTGATGGCGAAGAGGTGGGGAGTGCATGGAGCAAAGGTCAACCGCAGCATGGCGCTTTACTTGCACGGCAGGCGTCCACAGACGCGGTTGTGATGCAGTTCCTGTCAATGCCGACGGCGAGGTCGATGCGGTGATGAGTCGCGCCCGAGGATGTCAGCAAGGGACTGCACAGTAGTTCGCTAGAAGCGCAGTTCCCGCCGCGGATTTAGACGTACACGCAGGACTTCCACGAAATGCTGGTCGACATTTACGTTGCCTAGTTATGCCGAAACTGCCGCCGATAGGCGTGCCCTGCGCAATCGGAATTGTCCCAAATGCGCATAAGGATTCCCCGAATGGCGGCAACGAGCATGAGCCGGATATTGTCGGTGCAAACAGCAAAGCGGGACAGCACCAGTTCCCGTTTTGCTTCGATTCCCGTGCCAGTGCAACGCCCATACCTATCAATCGACGCAGGTTCATCCAGACCGGTATAGTCATCGCCCTCGCTGGCGTCTACCCCATGCTGTATGGCTGTGGTGGCGTCGACAATGACGGCGGTGATGGGCCCGGCTCCGCACCGCCGCAAAGCCCGTTCTCCCTTGGCGAAACGTTCGACGCGAACTGGTGGTGGAAAACCCTTCGCGATCTGACGATCCGGGCACTCGCGATGGTGCCCGAGATCGGCGGCGTCCTCTCGTTGTTAGGCTCGATCTTCATCCCTGACAGGCTGTTCCCCAGCCCCGATTCCACGGCGCTGTGGCAGCAATTCGTCGACGCCATGAACAAGGTCGTCGACGAGAAGATCGATGCGGCGATCTTCGCGCTGGTGCGGCAGACGCTCGTCGGGCTTACCGATGGCATGAAGCTGTACTCGAGCGCGGTCGGTACCGGCGATCGGGACCATATCTTGCGGGTATCGGAGTCGCTTAATGTCACGATCGTACAAGCCATCCCGCAGTTCAGCGTCGCTGGGCACGAGATCGCCTTGCTGCCGCTGTTCGTCCAGGCCGCCAATCTTCATCTTGGGCTGCTGCGCGACCTGTGCCTGAAAGGCGCCAATCTCGGTCTGCCTCCCAGTGTGATTGCCGACTACCGCAAGCAGCTGAAGGACTGCATCGCCGCGTACGGCGATCATGTCGACAGGACCTGTGCGAAGGACATCGAGCGGGTCGTCAGACAGAACCCGTTTGGTCCGATGAACCGGAGCGAGCCGCTTGCGAGCGTGCTGGCGCTCCAGGCCAGGCAGCAGATTGCCATGCGCGATATACGCGATTGCTGGCCGTATTTCGATCCCGATGAGTATCCAGTCAATGTCATGGTTTCGCTCGATCGCGAGATCTTCTCGATCCTGATGGGTTCGTACTTCGATGGCGCTCAGCCGCCGGACACGCTCCCTGCGGTCACGCCACCACGCGGTCCAGTGCGGGAGATCCGTGTTTGCAGTGGCGTCAAGATCGATTCGATCGCGATGCGGTACGACGTGGGACAAGGACCCGGTGGCGCTTCCCAGCTGACGTTCGGCGGCCAGGGAGGTCGATGCTCGGGTTGGGAGCCCGTGGTACCGCGGGGTGGAATTCAGCGCGTCAAGGTTTGCTATGGCTATGCGGTCGATGCGCTGCAGCTGATCTACGCCGATGGCACGGCATCCCAGCAGTTTGGCAGCTGCGATCTCGTGCAGCCGACCACCGCCGAAGCCTTCTACGCGGACCATATCGTGTCCAGCATCAGGGGATTCGGCACCGCACCGGGCTACGGCAATACCCTTTCCGGACTGGTGATCGGCTTTCAGCTGGCCGACCGTGGCAGGGGGCCGGTCAACCCGAAGGCGATCCAACACCTTCGCGCCGTGCTGCCCGCCCGCCTGGTGGACGCGGCCACCAGACCGTGAGCGACAGGTGCGTCAACGCGCCGAAGAGGCCGGGCAAGCAAAGAGCACTCCTGTTGCCCTTCGTATTTTGATGAGTTTGGGCAGATCCAGCCTTGGTGGGGCGAGGGGTCCGGGGCCATTGAAGCGGAAGCGTCGTCAAGCAGCTGCCGCGCGGCCACGGCAGGCAATTCGCCTTCGCTGGCGTTTCATGGAATCAAAGAGCTATCGCTTCTTCTCTCCGATTATTTGCGCCGCCTATCCAGACGTGGAAGTCGTTGTGCAATCATGAAATCCCGTTCAGAGCTTCACCCCGTTTGACAGCCTCTGCGCTCGCGGTTACGCCGATATCGATGGCCCGCTCCGGTACCGTCAAGCACGCCGGTGAGGTAATTGATGACCGCAGCCTCCTGCTTCGCCATGTAAGCCCGCTGAAAATCAGTCCCCGTGAGCGCGGCGCTGTGGAACACGTCACTGTCAAAGCGGCCAGTGCCGTAATCTTCACAGATATCATCTTTCTAGAGCATTCGAACTTCAAGTCCGTCGCTTTTTGGAAGACGTCCACAAAACGCATAGGCGGACCGAGCGCCTTCTCCAGGGAGATGCACAAACACGACGAATTTGCGAGCGCCGTCGGTATCCAGGGATTTGCAAAGGGTCTCGATAGGAGCAGAATCGCGGGTCTGGGGAGGGGCCTTGAGCTCCACTCTAAGGTAGACTTGACCCTTGCTTTTGTGTACGTCCCGTTCGATGAGCTTATATTCTGGAATCTGCTGCGCAGCGTTAGCCACGAATACAAGGGAAGTCATGGCCAGCAATATCAGTGTAGTCTTCATCAAAAGAGTCCTGGATTTCGACACAGCAACTTTATGCGAACTTGTTGACGAGCGTCGTCCTTTGTAGCATTCGGTCGCCGAATCCACGCGGGTGGAAATTTTGGGCCGCCCGAAGCCTGACATAGCGCATCCCGAACGATTCTTGATCCGGCCTGAAGGCAATATTTGACGGAGAACACCGTGGCAACGTACAGAGAGCTGTTGCAGGAAAAAGAGCGAATCGAGGCAGAATTGGCAGCGGCCAGGGAAGCCGAAGTGGCGGAAGTAATCACGCAGATCCGAGCCAAGATGGACGAGTACGGCCTGACCGTGGACGACTTGCTGCCGCGCCGGCGCGGCCGTCCCAAGAAGGATAAGGGACCCGCTGCGCGCCCCACCGTGGTGAAGTACCGAAACCCCAAGACCGGCACGACTTGGTCGGGGCGTGGACGCGCCCCGGGCTGGATTGGCAAAAACCCCAACAGGTTTCTTGTAGCGTAGATCGAACGGATCTGCGCACAGACCCATAAAGCAGGGTTGCGTTATCCATTAACGGCGACATTATGGGGACTGCGAGACTGATTATGAGGGGATCTACCGTAGGGCAAGGCTTGCAGATGTAGAGCACCTGGCAAGCATCGCCCTGAAACCAGGTGTGTTCCTGACGGTAGGCGTCGCGCTTGCTGCGGTGCGCAGTAACGAGTCCATATGGCGCACGGACTAAGAGGCGGCAATCAGCCTGGCCACCACAGCCAATGGCATTGCGACCAGCTTCGCCACGTGACCCGTTGTGCGTTCTGGGTGTTGAAAAGTAAATTTTCGGTACAGTCAGCTCTCAGAACAGGTTCATGGCGACATCGTCAAGACGCCTTCCGGCACGAGGAAGTCAGTCATCCGCAGGATCGGCTGGCGGACTACGGCCAAGACCTTCCGCAACAAGCGCGATGCCGAGGATTGGGCGCGAAGAAACCAAGGACGAGATGGTCCGCGGTGTGTATCTGTCTGGCGCACGGTCCGAGAAGCTGACTGTATCCGCGACGCTAAAGCGCTACCTGGCGGAAGTGTCGACGACCCAAAAGCGGACGACCCAGCGCAGCGAGCGCTTCACGTCCCAGCACTCGACCCTCGCCATAAAGAGCGGCATGCGCTCGTCCGAAATCACTGGGCTGCGGCTTTCACAGGTCGATGTGGAGCGACGGATCGTCAGGCTATCTGACCGCGGTGGCCTTAGCACTAACTCTATTAATATTCAGAATAGAAACTTTACGGGCGCAGCAAGGGCTACGCCGGCAGCGGGCGAAGTGACCGCCTTCGCAAGGCTGTCTGCGCTGTTTGACCTGCCGGCCGCCAATCCCGCTGTCATAGCGAAGGGCGGTGAAGGGCGGACCGTTGTGCCGGCAGTGGCGGACGTTGAGTTGGCGAAGATTCGGACCATTCGCTCGACCCGCGAAGAGCGTGGCCGTGGCGGCTGAGAATAAACCAAGCATTTATCTAAGAGGACGAAACGCATGCCTTTGCCCCCACGGCTAGACGCAGATCATCTGAAGAGCCTATTTGATGCTGGTAAGCGTCCTGAAGACGTCGTGATGCCGTGTCACGCATGCGGTGCCATGCCGGCAATCAAAGTCAATCTGGTAGGCGTGGAAAAGCGGCTATGCTCGCCTTGCCATAGCAATGAGTGCTCCGACAATTGGGAAATCTGGAACAGCTGATACCTCTTCCGCAAGGCGACCCGCCGCAAGCCGTGGCTGAACGATGCCGGGCGGTGGGACTGTCGATGGAGCAGGCGCGGCGTCTAGCTTCCATGCTGAGCGCTACTGACCCCCGCGCCCTTGCCCGTGCGCTGGGGCTCGACACGACAACACTGCAGCCACTGAAGGTGCGCCGTTGGCTTTGGATGGCCGCTCAGTCTTCGAGCGTGAGCTACCGCGGAACGCTTAGAGAAGACGAACTCGAAGACATCCTCATCACCGGTAATGTTCCTGTTGGGCGTGAGGCGCATGTTGGGCACTTCGTTAATGAGTCGCCGATCCAGGTGGTCGGTATGGCGATCGAGCTGGTCGCCCTACGTCAAAGGATTCCCATCGGTGAGGTATGGGCGGTCTTCGGCCAGCTCTTGCGCAAGTACGGCTACCAAAGGCAGGCCGCACAGTGGCTTGAAGTGCTGCAGCACTGAGTTTCGCCTCGCGCCTATCAAGGGGCTTTGCTTCACCGCCAACCTTCCCCTTCACCGTAGAGTCCAACGCGGACCGTCACGTCGGCCTCCAGGACAGCTTCTGCGCCAGACTCGACGGCAGCTTCGACTTCTGGGCAGCAAGCTCTCGGACAGGATAGGGAATGTACGTACGCGACAAGTCTCGCACATACACCGGACAGAAGCACTCGGTGGCATTCGCCCCCATCCCGCTTTTGTCCTTTCCATTCAACTCAGGGCTTCGCCCCGAGACCCATAAGTGCCAGGTGAGGGCGCAGCCGCTGATCTCGTTGTGCCGAGAAGACCGGCTGCCGAGAAAAACGGCTGCGACATGGCGCGTCCAATCTGGTCTTTCTCGATCAAGCCGATCTTTCCGTCTGGCCCCAGATACATTGCCTAGATGTACTTGCCGCAGCAGGCGGGTACGCGTATCAACGCGGCCATGGTGGGTTGCGAGCCCAATGTCTAGGCCGTAGACCGCTAAGATACCGATGCGCTTCCCGGAGACAGGTTTGAGCGCTCCTGTTCCTCCATGGCATCCGCGACGAAAGCCTCCACGGGTTTTGGTGCCGACCACAGGTAGCCTTGCCCAAACCTGCATTGCAGGGCCCGCAGTGCGACACGCTGCGGGTCAGTTTCGATCCCTTCCGCCACGCACTCGATGCCGAGATCTCGCGCGAGTGCGATCATGTTGCGGCAGATGGCGGCGCGCTGGTTATCCCCATTGACATCGCTCACGAATGAACGATCGAGCTTCATTTGCGTAAAGGGCAGATCGGCGAGTAGCTTGAGCGTGGCAATGCCGATGCCGAAATCGTCGATCGCCACGCCATAACCCATCAGCCGCAATCGGTTCATTGTTACCGACAGCGCCAACGGATTATTCACCGGATAGCCCTCGGTCAATTCGATGGCCAATACCGATGGCGGGAGGCCGCTGCCCGCCACCATGGCATCGAATTGTTCCAGCACACCAGGCCGACACAGCGTTTGTGCCGAGGCGTTGATGCCCAGTTTGATGTCGATACTCGCCGCACGCAATCGCTGCTGCGCCGCCAGGCATTGCCGTGTGACGAAGAAAAAGACGGGATCGGCGGCGTCCATTGTCTCCAGCCGCGGGATGAAGACATCGGGCCGCACCAGGCCGTGCTCGGGATGCCGCCAACGCACCAGCGCCTCAGCCCCCGCTAGGCGGCCGGTGGCGAGTTCGTACTGAGGCTGAAGCATGAGCGTCAGGCCGGCGGCCGACTGCACGGCGTCGAGCAGTTCCGCATCGTCAGGCACCCAAGGCGCCGTCGTTTCACCAGTGGGCTGCTTCGTCAGCGTACTGGACAGAATCTCCTCGACGGCTTCCGTCGAGAGCGGCTTGCGCAGCGCGTGGACGCGCGCGATGCCGGCTGCACGAGCTAGTGCGCGGTGCGACTCCAGGATATCGGCGGCCAGCGCGCTCATCCAGATCCAAGTGGGTGGGATCCCGACAAACGCGTCTTGACCACGCCGATGCAGTTCGGCGATCAATTCCGGCCCGTTGCCTTCCGGCATCTGGATATCGCACAGCACTACATCGAACGAGGCGCTCGACAGGATGTCCGCTGCGAGCACTCCGCCTTCGGCCGATATCACGGTACGGACGCCCAACTCATGCAGCAATGCCTCGGCCGCAAGCCGCTGGAAAGGGTGATCTTCTACGACGAGGACGCGAAGGTTGGCGTAGCGCAGTGGCATGGTCGCACGTGCAGGCCGCACAGCGCCCGCGGGTGATGGGGGATCAATTCCAGTCCATGATAACGCGACCTTGCCTTGCAAGGTCTCCAATGGGCGCTTCATCAAGCGTATTGCATGCCGCTTAATGTTGAATAAAAAAATTTGAAATGTGCCGTGCTGGCATCATTCGCTGTGCCAATCAATAATTCTCTCCACAATACGCGGCGAGAAAAGGCTTGGAGCGGTCGTTCAATGAACAAAAGGCAGAATCGACGCAACTCGTGGGCGTTCTGGCGTCGGCCACGCTGGCCGCAATGCGAAGGGTCGATGCGCGGGATCAGCTCCGCCGCGATGGCCGGCACGCAGCGACGTTCTCATAGACGAACGATCGATTGCGCAATGAAATCAGATTGAAGCCGGCGTTGTGGAGCAAAGCGGCGGCCTCTGAGGTTTCGGATCGCGAATGTGTCTCGAAGAAGACGTAGCGCACCATCGGCAAGACATTGCCCGCGCCTTTGAGCGCTTCGGCGCCATAGCCTTCGATGTCGATCTTCAACAAGTCGATCTGACGCACCCCCTGATGGAGCAACGCACCGTCCAACGTCGCTGTCACGACGCGCCGCTTATGCGCCTTGGGGCCCGACGTCACGCTGTTCTCGCCCAGGAGCGGGTCGTCGAAGCTGATCTCCATGCTCAGGCCCGGCTGAGCAGCCAAGGCACACGTCACAGGTTCATACCAGTCCGCCATGCCAGGGAGCCGGGCCTTCGTAAAAGCGTGCGCTTCCTCCATCATGTCGATGCCGATCACTCGGGCCTGCGGGTTCAAATGGCGCCACCAGCGCACCGTGATGCCGACGTTAACGCCGCAATCAACGATGACGGGGGCGGCCGTTTGCCGCAGATATCGCTCAATTTCAACGTGGCGCAACTCGCCTTTGCCGAAATTGTCATGAATGTTCAATATCTCGTTGAGCGTCGAGACAGGGCCGAAGATAGGAAGCCGCAGGCCATACGGAACCGCACGAATTGTACGGAACAGCGAAACCAGGTGGGCTTGCGGGCCGATCAGATGTTTGAGTGCTCGTGTCATGGACCCAGTACCGGAATCAGAAGTCGGTGAAAGAGAGCCCCGGCTCGGACCGGCCGCTGCATTGGTCAGCCGTTCGCCTACGTGGACATACCATCCGTAGAGGAGAGTCGAACACGCTCGTCCTACGAGCGGGGCGTGATGTCCTATTCTTGTCATCCAGTCGCCGCGGGGCCATCGGAACGCTCCGAAAATTCTCTCTAATGGGCCAGTACGCGGTTCGATGTTTTGGCATCGTCGCGCGCTGGATGCACGGCTGCCGGGTGATACCCGCGGCAGCGCTGCTTTACCTCACCATCCTTTCTCCTTTCCACGCACGCGATGCTACATGGTGCTTGCATCGCCAAGCCGAAAACGCGTGTGGCGTGGTTCATTGCGGGTTCTCTCTCTCAATATTGCCTGTTCGCAACGACGGCATCGGTCCATATCGCCTTCCTCGTCGATATGTTTCGAGCATCGACCGAACAGCGCGGCGCGAACCGCGTCCATGCGAATTCACAGATATGCAGCCCTGTCCTGGGCGCATACCAGATGTTTTCGGAGTATTCCGAATGTCGACTTAGGAGCGTTCCGATGGAGGGAAAAAGGCCTAGCTTCCATAATTCGTTCCGTGGTCGACGCAGTGCAGTAGCAAGAAGCAGCACAAGGCGTTGTAAGCGAGCCGCAGCAGAGCACCAAACCAGCGGCGAGGCGAACGACGCGAGCGTAGCGTTCAGATGAATTCTCTATTCAAGGAGATGTCATGAGAGTCAATGCAATGGGCAAGCGAGCGCTGCTGACTGCGATGCTGGGCATGTTGTCCCTGCCGGTCTACAGCGCGCCGGAGATCAGTATCGGCACCTTGTACGACTATCTCGAGCCTGGCAAAAGCAGCATGCTGAAACGTGTCCGCAACAACGGCGACGTGACAGCTTTCGTCAAGGTAAGCGTCAGCGAAGTGATTTACGACAGCGATGGTAAGCCGAGCGAACGTCCTACCGATGTCGCAACGTTCAGCAAGAAAGGCGGCGAAGGAATGGTGGCCAGTCCGACCAGGCTAATCGTCCCTGCCGGTGGAACCCAGGCAGCGCGATTGTTGTATCGAGGTTCACGCGAGCGGGAACGTTATTACCGGGTCCGTTTCGTTCCGGTGCTTCCCGAAAAGCAGGATGAGTTCGCCGTGAGCGAAGAAGAGCGGGAGCAATACAACGAAGCCATGTCGGCCGGTGTCAACGTGCTCGCCGGTTACGGAACCTTTGTGATCGTGCGTCCTGCAAAGGAGCGCTACGACACCAAGCTGATCGACGGCGGCGATACCTACACGGTAGCCAATAACGGTAATGCGACGGTGGTGCTGGACGCTTTCTTCAACTGTGCCGCCGACGCCAAGAATTGTGAGAGCCCGACAGTGCATCACGTGCTACCGGGAAAGAAGATGGTGGTAGCAAAGACCGCAGGTCGGACCTACCGATTCGAGTTGATCGAAGGGAAACACAAGCGTGAAGTTCGCTTCGGCAAGTAAGCCCTGATTCGGGGCATTTTTAAACCGACCCGATAGGGGTCTCTATTTGGAGAATCAAATTATGTTCAAGAATCTTGTTGCTATTTCGTCGCTGGTGCTGGCCTCGGGCGTTGCCGTCGCCGAAACGCAAAACATGTCCGTGACGGTGTCGGCCGACATTCCGACTTCCACTTTCTACGTGACGACGACGAGCGACTGGAACGCCGGCGAAGTGCAGGCCATGCCGTGGGATGCCACCAACGGCAAGCTGGGCGCCCTGCAGCGCAACCTGCTGGCAAAGAGCACGATTGGCCCGATCACCGGCTACCTGCTTTCGGAGCCGACGATCTCGACGGCAGACGGCGCGAACTCGATTGCGCTGGACGTGCAGGTGAACAAGAAGACGCTGCCGGTCGGTGCAACCAGCGCGCCGGAGCTGATCACGGCTGCCGATGCTGCCAATGAGCGTGCATATCCCCTGCACATTGCCCCCAATGGCAACACTTTCAATCCCGGCAAGTACACGGGCACCGTCGCGATGGTGTTCGAATCGGTTGCCCCGTAATACGTAGCGGCGCACTGTCCCAGCGAAATCTTACGTTTTAACCTTGAACGGCGAGGGGGGCTTGGCCCCCCTTATTTTTGGGTGATTCGCGATGCGGTTGAAGACACTTGTATATTCCACGTTGTTGACTATGGCGGCGTTCGCTTCGAGCAGCCATGCTGTCGTTCAGCCGCCCGCAGCTGCTCTGTCCGTGCTTCAGCAAGCGGAGCAACTGCCGGAGGATTTTCGTGAACACTTCTTCGAGGTGCCGCTGGGCGTGCGCGTGGAGCGAGACGGCCAGTATCTTGGCGATGCACTCGTGACCCTTTCACGTACTGCGGAGATCCAGTTGATCGAGTTCACGGATTTCGAAGGCAGTACGCTCGCGCCGGAGGAGCGACAACGTTGGGCCACATACCTGGCTGAACCGCGCCGTCTCGGCCAGTGCGAAGGCAAGTGCGAGGCCGGATTGATGGCGCTGCATTACAGCCTGGAAAATTCGGTGTTGAGCATCGCCACGAATGCGGCAGAGCGGGATCAGACCACGGCAAAATATTACGCCTTGCCGGAAGCCGGCAGCCGTGGCGTGATTCTTCACAACAACCTCAATGTAACCGGCGGCCAGCGGCAGAGCCTGGCGGGCCGCTACAGCGTCGACCTGGTCGGTAGCGTCGGCAACTGGACCGCGGTGGGTAGCCTGCTGGCAGCCCAGAGTGCGGATACCTACTCGACTCGCCAGTACTCGGCGCCGCGGGCGTATCTGCAGCGTGAAATGGAGGGGCATTTCGTTCGTGGTGGCTTCTTTGTTCCGGATATGCAAGGCGCCGTCCGTCCGCCGCGTACGCCCGGCGGGCTGCCCGCGACAACATTCGGCGTGATGGCCGGTACCTCTGATGCCCTCGAGATTGCCAGCGAGAAGCCAAGCCTTTATCCCGTCTATGTCACGGCCAATCGCCAGGGCACCGTCGAGGTGTACCGCAATGGCGTCATGATGCATAGCCAACCAGTCGAGCCGGGACTGCAAGCGCTGGATACGCGCCGTCTTCCCGGCGGAATCTATGAGGTCGAAGTGCGGGTGGTCGAGGACGGTAACGTCACGTCCACGCGAACGGAATTGATATACAAGCCGAACAACTGGCGCAATCTGGAAAAGCGCTGGCGATACGCCGTCTTTGCCGGGCAACAGCGTAGCTTGCTGGATAGCGGCGACCGCAGCGTCGAAAACGATATGGCGATGGGCGGCGTGATCAACTATCTCGCGCATCCTCGCGTGATCGTCGGCGCGTCGGCGCAGCAGATCGGCAGTAATCGCTCGATCGGCGGATCGTTGGACTGGCAGGTCAGCAATATGGCCAACATTTATGCCAACTTGTATCACTCGACGCAGCATGGCATGGGGACCGACGTCCAGGCAATGTTCCGCTATAACGGCGGTACGGTTACGCTGAATCACAATCGCACTTGGCAGTACGCCGATCCGTTGGCACAACGGCGAGCCGGCAACGTCAAGAACAGCGGCGTTTCCGTGCACCACCGTATTGGGTCAGCGTCGGCTCTGACGGGGCGGGTTTCGCACAGCAGTGGGGTGACCAGTGGTCTTGGGCTCGATCTGGGTCTCTCTCATCGCCACACGCTCTTCGGCACCGAACTCAACTGGCGTGTGTCGGCATTCGATCGCCCCGCGGGCCTGCTGAACGGCCGCCGCAACCGCGGCGTCGATGTGACGTTGAACTTTATGCTTGGCAAGGAAGGACGCCGGTACCACGCCAGCGTCGGTACGCGTTCGGCTTCCAACGGTGGTCGGGACCAGTACTTTACGGCGGGCGTACAGCAAGATTTGAACGGCGACATTATCAAGCGCGTGGGTGCGAGTGCTACTGGCGATCGTTACGGGATCGGCGTGACTGGCAACGCGTTGATTCAGCATAGGCTGGCACATGGCGACGTGTTCGCAAGTCGCTCTTCGATCGGAGGCACGCTGAGCGGCGGTGTCAATCTGTACAGCTCGATGGCCGTGGGCGGGGGCGCGGTTGCGGCCTCGGGGAGCTCCGAGATGCTGGGTCGGGACACGGGCATGATCGTCGACGTTGAGTCGGACCTTCCTGAAGTGCCCTTGCGCGCGTTCGATAGCCACGGCGGCAGTGCGACGTTGAAGCCGGGTCGCAACTTCGTACCGGTCACGGCGTATCGCCCTGGCAAGCTGCAGTTCGATTTTGATGGCGGCGACGCGCCGGCGGCCGCGGTGCAACCCGCGCTAGGCTCTTATCACCTCAACAAGGGCGGTGTGGGCTACCAGAAGGTGCGCGTGATGAAGACCGTCACCGTGATGGGCCGCGTGGTGGATGAAGAAGGGGAGCCGCTGAAGGGCGCGCATGTGGTGAACCACGCTGGTCGGGCGGTGACGGAGGCCGATGGGTTCTTTACGCTGGAGATGAGCGAGCGGACGCCAACGGTGACCATCCGGCATCGCGACGTGGCGCAGTGCGAGCTCTCACTTGACGGCCCGAATATCGAGCGTGATGCCGATACGTTGATGGTGGGGGACCTGCAGTGCGGTGCGCAGCAGGTGGTACGCCAGGACGAGAAACTTCAGCCACGCGGCTGATCTGACCGGAGGGTGGAAATGAAGAGCAATAGTTGGAAAGCGGCCATTGCCTTGGCGGTAGGAGCAGCACTCTTTGCGGGCCGGACGGTGGCGGCGGATATCACCTTTACCGCGGAGTTCAAGCCCTCGGTGGGGAACCCCACGCATAACCGCTTTATCAACACGACGCCGCAGTCCGGGTACTGCGCCTCGTTTCCAGAACATTGTCCGAATGGACAGTTCAGCGTGGCATTGCCAATTGGGCAAGTTCAGTTTGATTTGGAGGCGGATCGGGGCGGCAGAGAAGCGGCGCATATCAAATTACCATCGCAGTTTGTCCAGGTTCAGGTGGTAAACGACCGAACAGGTGCTAGCGAGATCCTCAACTTCCGTGTGTCATCTTTCTCTACAGCGTATAGATTGAATACCCCAGTGACGACCATTACGGGCGCTGAAAACCCCCAAGCAGGACACCGATCGCTATGGCACGGATCCTCGTGGGTGAATGCTCCGGCGCCCTGTAGCGGCACCGGTATGGGATATCTTTCAGATTTGCATTACACGTTCTTGTGGAATTTCCCTGTGGGTCCGGGCGCCTGCATCAAGATTCCCAAGTTCGATCTTCCGCAGTCTGAGCATGGGTTTCGTTTCGACGGTCCCAACACCTCTATCGGCTATGAGCTGGTTACACCGAATCCATTGAAAATGAGCAGCGGCACCTATCGGGGCGAGCACACCTTCACGATTGGCCCGGGCGGCGACTTTGACTTTGGTGATCGGGCCACAGTGGAGAAGTCGTCCATCGTCATCGGACTGGAGCTCTTCGTCCATCATCAGATTGAACTGCACCTTCCTCCAGGCTCGGACCGCGCCGTGCTGGAGCCGTCGGGTGGCTGGGGCGCGTGGGTGAACAGCGGGCGTCGACCGACAAAGATCTTCCGCGATGTGCCATTCAGCTTCACCACATCGACCCCGTTCAGCGTCAAGCTGACGTGCCCTGACGGTGCTCCGCAGAATGGGCGCTGCCTCATCCGTAGTACCGAGCAGAATGCCAGCGCACCGCTGGATGTAGCGCTGACCATGTCAAGGATGCGTACGGAAAGCGGACAACCGGTGACGCGCTTACCGTTGGTCGCGGATCAGCAGACCAGGATCGAACCGGAGGGATATGTTCTGATGGGCGATTCCAGACTACACATCGAGGTCGGCGAGCAAGGGGTGGCCGATATGGTGAAACACCCTGGCGCCAAATACCGCGGCACGATTACCGTGGTATTTGATTCTGAGCCGGAAGGCTAAGGTTATGGCATGCCTCGGCACGCTATTGATAAGAGGGCATTGTCTCGCGTGGCAGGAAGAACCATGAATTGGAAAACGAGCTTACCGCTGCGGGTTGCGGTGTTGGACGATCACCCGGTGGTCTTGAAGGGGCTGGAGCAATGCCTCGCCAAGGATCCGCGTATTCAGGTGGCCGGTTTGTTCCGCGCGAGCGTCGATCTGCTGGAGCATCTTGGCCGATCGCCGGCGGATCTGTTGCTGATCGATTACGTGCTGGGGCCCGGGGACATTGATGGCTTGAATCTGATACGTCTACTGCGTAGCCGTCATCCCGCCACTGCCATCGTAGTGGCGTCAGGGTTGCGCAGCCCGGCAACCATCTCATTGGCGCTTAGGGCCGGCGCCAGCGGCTATGTCAGCAAGGACAGGCCGATGTCGGAGGTGTCTGCTGCAATCCGGGCCGTCGCCAGCGGCAAGCGCTATGTCAGTGAGCCGGTGGCAGCTGAGATCGGTGTGCCGATGGGGGAGGCGGGCGAGCGGATCAGGCATCGTCCCGCCGATCCGCTTGTGCTGACCTCAAGAGAGCATGAAGTGCTGCGCTGCCTGCTGGAGGGCGATTCGGTCAGCGAGATCGCGGCCAAGTTTTCGCGCAGTATCAAGACGATCAGCACACAGAAGACTTCAGCATTCCGCAAGCTCGGGCTGCGCAGTCTCGGCGAGCTGTACAAGCTGCGCAATCATGTTTACGACTTACTGGGGGATGGCTCACCGAGCCGATCCGGGCGGGAATAGAGCATGGTAGTAATTTGCAATGCCCTGCGTCTAAACTTGAAGCGCCAGGCGGTTAAAAAGTCAACTGCGCGGCTGATCTGTTCGGAGGGGTAGAAATGAAGAGCAATAATTGGAAAGCGGCCACGGCGTTGGCGTTGGCGTTGGCGTTGGCGTCCGCGGTCTTTTCGGGATACGCGGTGGCGGCAGACATCACCTTTACCGCCGAGTTCAAGCCTTCCGTGGAGAATCCCGCTAATAACCGCTTTGTCAACACGACGCCGCTGTCGGGATATTGCGTGGAGTTTCCAAATCAATGCGTTTCCAACGGAACATTTAGCGTTTCATTACCGATCGGACAAATCGCTTATGATTTGGAGGCCGAGCGAGGTGGAAGGGACGCAGCACATATTAAAGTTCCCTCGCGATTTGTCGAAATCCCAGTGACAAACGATCGCACGGGACAAAGAGAGATTCTGAGCTTCCGTGTGTCGGCCTTTTCAGCAAAGTATGAGTTGAATACGCCTGCCTCCGAGATCACCGGAGTTCCAGATGCCGTAGAATCACACAGGGCGTTGTGGATCGGGGGCTCATGGGTATCTGCACCGCAACCCTGTCAACAGAGCGGTGTTGGCGCGATTTGGCCGGCTTCGTACATGTTTATGTGGAAATTCCCACAAGACGCTGGTGCATGTATCAAGATTCCCAAGTTCGATCTTCCGCAGTCTCAACACGGATTTCGCTTCGACGGTATCAGTACGTCCATCGGGTATGAACTCGTTGCACCGAACCCCTTGCGCATGGCCAGCGGTACCTATCGGGGCGAGCACACTTTCACGATTGGGCCGGGCGGCGACTTTGACTTCGGTGATCGGGCTACGGTGGAGAGGTCGTCCATCGTCATTGCGCTGGAGCTCTTCGTCCATCATCAGTTTGAACTTCACCTTCCTCCCGGCTCGGACCGCGCCGTCTTGGAGCCGCCGGGGGGCTGGGGCGCGTGGTTGAACAGCGGACGTCGACCGACAAAGATCTTCCGCGATGTGCCATTCAGCTTTACCACATCCACCCCTTCAGCGTCAAGCTGACATGTCCGGATGGTGCTCCGCAGAATGGGCGCTGCGTCATCCGTAGTACCGAGCAGAATGCCAGCGCACCGCTGGATGTAGCGCTGACCATGTCAAGGATGCGTACGGAAAGCGGACAACCGGTGACGCGCTTACCGTTGGTCGCGGATCAGCAGACCAGGATCGAACCGGAGGGATATGTTCTGATGGCCGATTCCAGACTACACATCGAGGTCGGCGAGCAAGGGGTGGCCGATATGGTGAAACACCCTGGCGCCAAATACCGCGGCACGATTACCGTGGTATTCGATTCGGAGCCGGAGGGCTGAGGTTTTGAGGTGCCTTGGCACGCTGCTGAGGATAGGAATTGACGACCAGCACCGCGCAGGCCCGCGCGGTGTGCGAACTAGCGGTGGGCTGCAGTCGATCTCTGCCAATCATGGCGGAAACGGTGGCGTGCCCCAATAGACGCCAGGCGGACGCAGAGTCCGCGCAGCGCTCCCGTGAGTTCGACGAAAAAAAATGCGCCTGCTGGGGCAAGCGCATGAATGAGCCCGTTGGGGCAGGCTCGATGCCTCGGTTGGGAACCTGGGCGGGGTAATCGTACTGCTTTAGCTTTTCGCTCTCAACCCCGGCGCCCTTGGACTCTCCGAAGGCACGGAGCCGCAGCGAAGCGCCTATTCGAGGATACGGCGCGAGGCGTTCCGAAAGTCGTTAGCGCCCCTGAAATGACGCAGTATCGTTTGAGGTCATTCTTTGCCGCTCCAACGCGGTACGAATGCTGTCCATCGTGAGAATCTGCGGAAGGACCGTTGTCGCGTTGTCGTCAGTGCCCCGATACAGAACATACAGCGGGACGCCAGCTACCCCATGGCCCTTCAGGAAGGCATCTACGACCGGGTCGCCGTTGGTCCAGTCGCCCTTCATATATACCGTTTCCGTGCGGCGTAACAGATCCACAAACTCCGCACGGCTCAGGACCGCCTGCTCGTTCGCGATACAGGTAATGCACCAATCCGCGGTAACGGAGACGAAGACACTGCGGCCTTCGTTCCGGAGTCGTTCAAGGTCTTTCGGGGTGTACGGCGTCGCGATGCTCAGATTCGAAGGTTTGAGCTCTGGGATACCGGTCGCAGGAATTCTTCCCGCACTGATGGAGATGGCGAGACTGGCCAGGATGACCAGGGCTCCCATTCGCTTGCCCCAAACACGATCGGCCCATCGGGAACGCTCGTATTGCCAGAGCCCCAGTGCAAGCGCTACGACGGCGATCAGCGCAACAGCGACCGCATTGATGCCGAGCTGACGTCCCAGGACCCACAGCAGCCAGACTCCCGTGAGAAACATCGGGTATGCGAGTACCGTCTTCAAGGTGTCCATCCACGCGCCGGGCTTGGGAAGTCGGCTGGCCAGCCCAGGTACGAATCCGACCACCAGGAACGGGGCAGCTACGCCGAAGCCCAATGTCACGAACACGGCCATCGCCAGCGGCCAGGGGGCCGTAAAGGCATACGCCAAAGGGGCGCCCATCAGTGGCGCCACGCAAGGGCTTGCCACCACACAGGTCAACGCACCGGTCCAGAAGTCGCCGGCGCGACCGCTCCGATTCAACAGCTTTGTACTGGCCCCGCCGCCGCCGCCGCCCAGCGTGAAATGTCCCGCCAAGCTCAGGCCGATCAACGTCATCAGCCACGCCAAAACGGCGACAAAGGTCGGCTCCTGTAGTTGAAAGCCCCACCCCAAGGCCTTGCCCGTGGATTGCACCGCGACAATTACGATGCCGATCACTGCAAACGACGTGACGACGCCCACCGTGTACCAAGTCGCGCAGCTGCGCAATTGTGCTCTGCTATTGCCGCCCGTCACTAGCGACAGCAGCTTGAGAGAGAGCACCGGCAGCACGCAGGGCATCAAATTCAGCAGTGCACCGCCGATGAACGCGAACAACAACAGGAGGGCAAGAGACGCCTGTGTCGGCTCCGAGATGGAGGATGAAGTGGCGTAGCTGACTCCGTGGAACAGCACAGAGGCCAATGTCAATGCAATGAAGCGAAGTTTATGCATGTAGAACTATCGAAGTTGCGCAATTGACCGACGCGTAAGCGTTCGGGATGGGTTCGCGGGAGAGAGAAGCGGTTATGCCGCGTATGGTGGTCAAACGAAGGGGCGGGAGTCAGATAGAAAATTTGCACCATGGATTTCGGAGCAATCCGATTCATGCGAGGAGTTGTAAGCGGTACATTAGCGACTCGACACCTGTTCTGTTGTCTACCTCCACGGTCAGGGCTCCCCGCTCCGACCTTCGCGCGCCCGGTAAATCGCCGGGCGCTTTTTTTTTGCAAGGTTAGGCGATGGTCAGATCCTGGCGGATGATGGAGGGACGATGCTTGTGTGGGCTCCGGGACGGTAGCGCAAGGGCGCGAATCCAGCGCCCAGGAATCACGCACTGCCCCGAAGGAAGCCGTAGTGCTTCAAGTTGAAGAGCCTGCGCTGCAACGCTTGAGAGGCATTGATCAGCTCGCGCTGCACCTTTCTCCATTTAGGCCGGCGACGCGGTGCGCGGTCGCCAATGGTCGATTCGAATGTGTCTGCGATCCCAATCGCCGCGGGCAGGGCAGTACAAAGTCGGAGTCCGTGCTTCCAGTACTGGTCCAGCGTTTCGTCGATCGGCCAAACGATCCGATTCGCGTGGGCGACCAACCGGCGAGCCGCACGGGGCGTGATTAGATAGCCCTGCATGCCCGATGGAGGGCGGTCGTACGCGCGCAGGATCAGGTTGTGATCGAGATGGGCATATATCGCCTCAGGCAAATGCCGCCGATCATGCGGCGCAGTCCTCTCCCTCATGGAGCTACCACGGAGAGACAGGAGCAGGAAAATGGGGCGATCTCGCCCAGGACTACGCCATGTGCAAGCTTGGCAAGGAGCAGTCCCCGATCGATATCCGGGATGTCGTCGACGCCGATCTACCGGCGATCGCATTCGACTATCGCCAGAGCGTGGCCAACGTGATCAACAATGGCCATACGATTCAAGTCGACCTTGCCGACGGGGGTACCATCGCGCTGCAGGACGGCAAGTACAAGCTGCTGCAGTTCCATTTCCACACGCCGAGCGAAGAACGGATCGATGGCAAAGCCTATCCGTTGGTGGCGCATCTTGTGCATCGGAGCGATGCTGGTCGCCTCGCCGTCGTCGGCGTGCTGTTCGAGGTTGGCGAGCACAGCCCGCTGCTTGAAAAGGTGTTCTCGACAATGTCCGCGCGAGTAGGGACGGCCATCAAGATTCCGGGTGGTATCCAAGCCAATGCGCTGCTTCCAGCCGAACGGTCGTACTACGCCTTTGCGGGCTCGCTGACAACACCGCCGTGCACGGAAGGCGTGCAATGGCGAATACTCAAGCAACCTATGCAGATTTCGGCGGAACAGTTGCAGGCTTTCCAGCAGCTGTATCCAATGAACGCGCGCCCGGTGCAACCTCTGAACGGCAGGCCAGTTCAGTCCGGTGGCTGACAGGCATCAGCCATTTCGCGGCCGCGCCGAAAGGAAAGACGGTCCCGGAAAACGGGGCCGCCAGAGCAAACGCAGACGCGTGGTTCTGGCCCTCATGGGACGAGGGCCAGAACTCCTCCGCTATCGTCGCACGGCTACCTCCTTCCACAGGATATTGATGGTGTCGACCGGAGTCCAGCCGGAGTTCGATGGATGCGCCTGCAGGCATTGATAGGTGCGGCCAGAGTAGGTCACCTTGTCGCCCACTTCGTATGGCACGTTGGGCGCCCATTCCGGAATGGCACCGCCATCGCCTCGTGTCTTCACCGTCAGCACGTTGCTGGGCACTGACAATCGCCCTTGATTGTCGAGTGCCGCGACAAAATAGCGATACTCGGTGTTGGCGGCCAAACCGCTATCCGTGTACTCGAGCCGAGAAGGTTCGGTGGTGCCAATCTGTCGGCCGTTCCGGTACACCAGATAGTTCTTGATACCCGCGCTGCCGCTGGAGCCACCCCACATCAGATGCACCGAACTGGCAGTGGTCTCCATTGAGTGTAGGTCACGAGGCGGGGTGGGAGGTATGTCCTCCCCGGACCCCGGAGTCCGAATGACGACGGTATGACTCGGCAGGGATTGGTTGCCATCGACGTCTGTCGCGGAGATGAAGTACGTGTATTCGGTGTCCGCGGCGAGGCTGCCATCATGATAGTTTCGAAACGGTGCATCGACCCGCGCCAGTACGCTGCCGTCACGATGAACGGTGTAGTAGGCGATGGGTTGTCCCCCCGTTGCCGCACTCCATGTCAGGTCAGCCGCGGTCGATGCCACAACCTCGGCCTGAACCTGGGATGGCGGATTCGGACGCTCGCCGCCCCCACCGCTGGCCTCAAAGTCGAGATCGATCACTTGGTAGAAGGCGGCACCGGTATTTGCCACTTCCCAGATCGCCAGCATGACGTGATACCCCTCCCGATTGGGCAAGACTACGTCATGTACCGTCGGCGAAGGCGGCCAAAGGGCGTCGGTGTGCTCCCAGTATGGCTGAGCGCGCAGTTCGACCGTGAAGAACGGCTTATCCTCGAAGGAGGCTCGCGTCAGCTTCTGTTGGGGATCCCAGCCCCTCTTGGTCATGAAGTACACCCAACGCCGAGTCACGTGGGCGGCGGAATAATTCCAGGAAACCGTCAGGGGCTGGCCCGCGCGAACCTTATGTTTGCGCCAATGGGTTCCCGGCTCGTCCAACAAACGGGCGTACGGCCAGCCAGCACTCGCAATTTGTCCGTCGGCCGGAGGGGGATTGTTCTTGATATCGGTCGGCGCGATAGGGTCTGTTAGATTCCCCTCCGTAGCGGGGAAGAATTTGCCCGCCTCCAGCGAGTTCTGGTCGTTCTCCACAAGATCGCCATTCAGATAGGCGAATACGGCTCTGGATTCCGGCGAGAAGACATGGCCGTGACGGGGAATATTGCGGCGAATCGTTGTCATCATTGATCTCCGGCTTTCAAAAGGATGGAGAGTTGCATTGCGAAGTCAGGGCCCACCGTGGCCCCTTACCGGCCGCGTGCCAGTTTCTGCCACAGCATCGTTGCCAGCGACGGCTTCCAATACTGGTTCGACGTATGTTCCTGGACGCAGGTGTACTGGCTACCCGCGAACGCGACGATGGCGCCGCGGTCGTACCACTGGTCCTCGCGCCACTGTGGCGCTGCTCCGGGTAATGTCGATGTGGTCAGGGTGGCGCTGTTCGGCGATACATTGCCCTTGCTATCGGTGGCGGTCACGAAGTAGCGGTACTCAGACCCGGGAGACAGCCCCTCATCGGCGTATCGGGTGGTCTGAGACCGACCGATGATCCGCCCGTCGCGATAGACCGAATAGAACTGAATGGGATATTCGCCCGTGGACGGGTCCCAGCGCAGATCGATACCGGTTTCGGAGTGAGCGGGCGACGTGAGATTGGCAGGCGCGCTGGGCCGTTCGCCGCCTCCATCCTCACCGCTGGATACAAAACCGTACCTGGTGACGAATTCCCAGTTGTATGGCGTCCCGGATCTGTTCTGACCGTTGTCCCAGTTGACCGACCATGTCATCAAGCCCCTGATGGGGTTGCCCGCATTCTTTAGTCGGGTCAATGCATTGACAACATGCTGTGGGTCAATGACATAGCCGTTACCTGCGGCATCGACGTTCGACGGAAGTCCAATGGCCAGCCGATTCGCCGGGATCGGCGTGAAGTCCTGCGTGCCATGGATCAGGCAGTCTGTGAGGTGGTAAAGGAATTCTTCCTTCAGTGCATCGTTCTCTTGAGTGACAAACTTGTTCAAGTGGTCGACCCACACGCCGTCGCCGCCCTGGTTGTAATACTGTGGGGCGATGAAGTCGTAGAGGTCCTCCAGCGCCTTGATATAGGGTACGTAATCCTTAGTGATTCTTAGATGGGGGAACTCCGGCGCCATGCTGATGATGAAGTGCTTTCCTTCCTTGGCGTAGTGTTCCCGGACCATCCGAAGCGCCGCGGGGATTACCGTGCGATTTTCTGCAGCCGCAATCGCCTGCTGCTCGAGATCGATATCCAAGCCATCGAACCCGTAAGTCTCCACCAACTCGATGATCTTGTAGGCCAGCGCCTCTTCTTGGCCTGAATGCAACTCGATGTGAGCGTCTGCGCCTCCGAGGGAAATCAGAACCGCGCGGTCCTGCGAGTTCAGGATTCCGATCTGACGTCGGAACTCGCTGTCGGTGACGTTGTATGGCCTGAACGTTGGAATTCCGCTGCCTTTCATAAAGGCAACGGCCACGACGTTGTACTGAGGAGGGATATCCGTCAGAGCCATCTCGGCAAAACGACCCTGCTGATACCCTTGCCCCGGTTGCGCTGGCCAGTTGTGCCAGAAGCCAACCAGAATGGTCTTTCCAGAGATATCTGGCATTGGCGACGCCGCGTCGCGGATCGAGTTCTTGTATTGTTGGATGACCCGTGGATCAAGCATTCACTTCTCCTAGGTTTGAGAGAAAGGCTCTACGTCGGTAATGCCGGGAACGGATCGGCCGGACCGGTAGATTCGCATATTGGGCGATATCGGCGGACGAACGAGTTCCCTGGAATCGGAGTGATTGCAAAAGGAAAAATGCCGCTCTATTTAACGATGATGCGTCGACATAAGCAGCCGATCACAAGCCGAATTCTGCACGGCGATTGTATGCTTGATAAACTGGCCGTGGCTATTGAAAGATTTATAGGTCTGATTTTATTTGTCAAAAATCTGACCTACGGAAACTCGTATTAAAAAAAGCGCGCCATATAGGCGCGGCGATCCCGTCGAAGAACGACCGAAGTCGAGGGATCTTTGTATCGCATTCTTCATGGGGTGGTCATGAACCATTTGCCGCCAATCGGCGAGGCGCCGACCGGCATGCCCATGGCGCGCATCAAGCGCGACAGCGACACGGTGCCATTCTAAGAAATGGCATCGTGTCGCCGCTATTGAAAAAAATCTTGATCAGAGTTGAGCAGTGGATCCGCCGAACATATTCTTGGCATGACACGGCAGGCCAACTCCGCAGCCGGAAGGGACTGGGCCGCCAGTCTGTCGGAGAACCTCACCCACTCAGGTGAGTGACAGGCTGAGGAATAGCTTGATGACTACGGCATTGGCGATATCGATAAAGAACGCACCGACCATTGGCACGATTAGAAATGCCAAATGAGAAGGGCCGAAGCGGTCGGTGACCGCTTGCATATTGGCAATCGCGGTCGGTGTCGCTCCGAGTCCAAAGCCGCAATGGCCCGCCGCGAGCACCGCTGCGTCGTAGTTCCGGCCCATCACGCGGAACGTCACGAAGACCGCGAACGCTGCCATCGCGACCGTCTGCGCAACCAGGATCAATAGCACTGGCAAGGCGAGCGACGACAGTTCCCAAAGCCGCAGGCTCATCAGGGCCATCGCAAGGAACATCGACAGGCTGACATTGCCGAGTACCGCGAGCGCGCGATCGAATACGTCGTACTTCAGAGCTGCAAGGACATTGCGCAGCAGGACGCCGACAAACAGGGTCCAGACGAAGGTGGGAAGCGCCAGTGCGGTGGTCGAGAACGTCGCGGAGAGCGCGTGCCCAGCGCTGAGGCAGACCAGAATCAGAGCTAGCGTTTCCACCAGCGACGGCGCGGTAATCAGCCGCACCGCCTGCGGGTGCTCGAAATGCATCGGCTCACTGTCGGTCTTGTCAGTGCTCGGAACGGTGACCTTGCGCAGCAGATGCCGGGCTACTGGGCCGCCGATCAGTCCGCCCAGCACGAGGCCAAAGGTGGCGCAGGCGATGGCAAGCTCAGGGGCCAACGCGACGTGATACTGGTTCTGGAACGTTTCGCCCCATGCGACGCCGGTACCGTGCCCACCGGACAGGGTGACCGAGCCCGCCAGAATGCCGATGTACGGGTTCAGTCCCAGCGCTGTGGCGATGCCGACGCCGATGACGTTCTGCAGTACCAGCAGTCCGACTACAACTGCCAGAAAGACAAAGATCACCTTGCCGCCCTTGCGCAGATTGTTCAGGTCCGCGCTCAGACCGAGGGTGGCGAAGAACGCCAACATGAATGGAGTCTGCATGCTGGTATCGAACTGCACGCTGACGTCGGCGCCCGCCCGCGCGATTGCCAAAATCGCAGCGATCACCAGCCCGCCGGCGACCGGCTCCGGAATGTTGAATGCCCTCAGGAACGACAGCTTCGCCACCAGCAACCGACCGGCCAACAAAACCAGTGCGGCTGCCACCAAAGTTTCATAGATATCAAGTTGTAACATCAATGTCCTTAAGTTCCAGTGCTGATGAGGGAGACGTAGTGACGTGTGGAAAATACTGAAATGGCGGCAATGCCGCCATTCAATTACTCTTTATGCAGATTGAAGAAAAATATGCCGTCAATAACGCCGAGCCGGTTACAACGCCAGGAAAGCACCGGTGGCAACAGCCGTGGGCGGCAGGGCCGCCAGCAGCAGTTGACCGAGGCGGACCGCACCGTTGTCGAAGCCTGCGCGGACGATGGCCACGCCTGCGGGGTTGGGGGCATTCGCGATGACGGTCAGACCTCCCCCCGCCACCGCGCCCGCCACGAGCATGTATTTGGCCGGATCTTCGATGCCCACGATCAGTGACCCGAGATACGTAATGGCAGCGTTGTCCATGACGGCGGTCAGTCCAAGCGCGCCCGCATACAGCCCAAGGGAATTCATCGACGCCACGAGCGGCTGTAGCCACCATTGCTGCAGACCGCCAAGAACCACCAGTCCCCCAAGGAATACGGTTACCAGCAGGCTTTCCTTCAGAATCAGCGGGGACTGATATCGCCGATAGGCGTGCACGAAGCCAAGGAAGAACAGCAGCAGGCTTAGAAAGACCGCGGGATGGTGCGCGGTGGCGACGACAAGGCACAGGAAGCCGAGGTGAATCAGCGTAACGGCAAAGGGAACCCGATCGGCCGCGCCGGCGGACGTTTCACGGCGAGCAGTCGACAACCTGGGGCCGATCAACCAGGACAGTGCCGTGGCATTGATCATCACCGCGATCGCAGCCTTCCATCCAAACTGAGTCAGCATGAACCAGGAGTCCCAGCCCCAGGCGGCGGCAACCATCAGCACGGGAGGGGCTGCATAAGCGGTCAGCGTGCCCCCGATCGAGATGTTGACGAACAGCACGCCGAGCGCCAGGTACTTCCATCGCGCGCCGACGTCCGTGGTGAACAGACGGTCGCGCAGGATCATTGCGGCGAGCGTCATCGCGGCGGGCTCGGTGATGAACGAACCAAGCAGCGGAATCGCGGTGAGCGAAAGCCAGACCACAGCGGTTTCCCTGCGCACTGGCAGCAGGCGGGCCAATGCAAACACCAGCCCGGAGACACCGTCGAGAATAGGGCGGCTCGCCGCAATGACCATGATGGCGAAGACGAACAAGGGCTCAACAAACTGCCGGGATTCAAGGTAGGCAATCGTTGGTGCCGGTCCAATGAGGGCAGTCATGGCAATCGCCAGGATCAGAGCCCACACCGCGAAGACGACCTCCACCTCGCCGAGCAAGTGAAATAGGCCCGCGTGGCGGGGGTATCGAGTCCCGAGCGCATCGACACGGTGCGCAAAAACGGTGTGCAACAGTGCCAGCGCGAAAATGGCGGCACCAATGAAGCCGACTGCTTGATTCATGTGAAAACCTCCTTTTCCGGGGCGCAGACCGGTGCACCGCGTGGCGGTTGTCCGGCTCGATGGCCAGAAGGTGTGGACGCGGAACAGGCTTGGCGATGTGCCGCATGTGTTCACGCACAAAAAGAACGCCCAGGATCGCTGGGCGTGCGGGGAGGCGCCTGAAGCGGGACTTAAGGCGACAAGCAGGAACCGTTTTGCAGTTCCCGGAATTCATTGTCCATGAGGCACGTTACATGTGCCATCGGATCCGTCCTAAAGCGCATCGCACCGTCAGGCGTATTGGCGGGAGAGATTGCTATCGCGGCCGCAGGCTTGCGCGATACGGGCCTGGATTGCTGTCCGAGCGCTCAGGAGGTTCTCGGCAAAGCGTGTACTTTGGAGCAGCTGCGCTGCTGGCAGGCGATCAATCTCGTCTGCACCGTGCATCAATGGTGCAATTTCGGGATAAAGTCGGGCATGCAATCGATAATGCGCAATGAGGCGCTCCTTCGCTTCCACCAGCCGCTTGCGCGAAAGTCCCTTCGATGCCGCTTCGCCGCGGACCATCAACTCCCATTCGTAAAGAATTGCCGGAAAATACGGGCTCGCGTAGTTCGACATCTGGCCGTCGTGCTGGCGGTAGGCGCCATAGACGCCTCCAACCCCAATGATGGGCGCATCCTCAGCCGCATTCAGGTACATCGCGACGTCCTGAAGGCAATCAATTGGCCAGCCGCGGTAATCGAACAAGTACGCCGCTTCGTCGCGGTCCCGCGTCAACATGACATTGCTCAGTTCGCCCACCCAGTTGTACAGCCGCCCGACGAGGCTGCGGCTCAGTTCGGCCCTGGTGATCGCCACCGTGTCGCCGTCGGCAATGGGTGAGCCGGGGCACCAGCAAACCGCGCCCGTATCGTCGATAAACACGCGACCATGGAATGCAAGCCTGGAATCCGGGTGCGCCCGCAGTGCTTCCACGAGGACCTCAACCGATAGCGGCAACAGGACGTCGTCGTCGTGCAACCACTTGACGTAAGGTGAATTGGCCCGGCGCCACAGCGCCGCCGCGTTCTGCTTCGCGTTCTGATGGCCGTGATGGAAGTAGCGAAGCCTGGAATCATGAAATCGTTCGACCACATGAGCCAAGGAGCCGTCCGGCGTATCGTCGCCAACCAGAATCTCGATATCGCGCAGCGATTGCAACAATGCGCTACGGATAGCACGTTCGAGATAAGTGGGCTTGACAGCGGGAATCAGGATACTCGCGATTGGCATGGATCCATTCTCCATAACAGCTGTTATCAGCGGCAATCGGATCAGTCCTAAATGCGGCGTGAAGTGTCCTGCGAGTAGAGCCGCACGAATCGGTGCATCGCGACGCCTTCCGGAGCGAAATGTGCGCGCACTTTGCGCAGATCGCGGGAGAAGTCTGGATCGCTCCTCGGGCGGGAGGGCATCAGGGTGATCGGGTCGAGCGGTCTACCATGCTGCCGGATCTCGAAATGAAGGTGCGGTCCAGTGGCTGTGCCGGTCGCACCCACAGTCCCGATCACGTCGCGCTGCGCAACGCGGGTGCCGACGCCTACGGTGGACGCGATCGCATGCAAATGCGCGTAGTAGCTTTCCAGACCGTTGGCGTGCCGTAGAGCGACAAGATTGCCGTATCCGCGTACGTTCCCGACGAACGTCACTGTGCCCGGCGCGCTGGCCATTACCGGCGTGCCCTGCGGCGCGGCGAGGTCGACGCCGCGATGAAACTTCGCAACTCCAAGAACCGGATGAATTCGACCACCGAACGGCGACGACGCACGCGAGCGTGCCACAGGCCACGCAAAGGAGGTGGGTCCCCAAGGGTTGCCATGGAAGTCGTAATAGGTCGGCTCGCCATCGCCCCGCAGCGGGTAGCGAACGGCGGCAATGGACGCTTCTCCGTCGCCGATCTGCAGGGCCACCAGCCGCGGGGTCACCTCTTCCACGGCGTACTCGCGTACCGCATAGGCGATCTTGAAGCGAAGCATTTCGGCGCCGTCCGGCGCACGCGTTGACGCCAGCGCGAGCGCCTGATTGATGGCGGACTGGGGCACCCGGGCGCGAGCCAGGCTGGCGGCAATGCCACCGGTGATCAACCCCGATTTGATATGCAGGCGCTCATCCTCCCCAAAGGGAACCGATTCATCGCTCCATTCCGGAAGTTCTTCCACCGGCAATAGCGGCGAAAGCTCCGGGGCCGAGGCGCCGACTTTGCTTCCCACATGGTGCAGGACGGCGCCGCCAGCAAAGGCGGTCAGCAGGACGGCTATGCATGCTGCTGAGCGCCAGGCCCGTATTCGGGCGAGTACGCGCGAGTTTGTCTTGTTCCGCATGGGGTTTTCCATCTTGCGTAAGAATTCCGTACTGACGGCGGCAGCCCGGGGAGCAAAGAATGGGCGCAAAGCGCTGGATCCACGGGAGAGTCAGGCGGTGGCCCGTTATCGGCCGCCAGGAGGGGCGTTCGTCAGAACGCAAACGAGCCGACACGGGAATCGTAGGCAACGCGTGGATGCGGGGCCATCGGATCGCTCCGAAAGGGAGGATGCCGATCGGATTGGACGCAAATCAAGCCGGCGCACCGGCGTGAAGATCCCGTTCATTTAGGAATTGCCCTAAAATCCGGCAGGCTTGCATTTGTTCAATATCTCGCGTGCCGGCGTCTGCCGGCCAAAGGGGCATGGCGTGACTCTGTCTGCCGAAACGGCGATCGGCGTGGTAATCCTCGATGACCACCCGGTCGTGCGAAGTGGCTATGAACACCAGCTTGCAGGCTGTCCCGACATACGCCTGCTGGGCAGTTTTTCTTCCGGCAAGGCATTGCTCGACTGGCTTCGCAAGCAGGCGGCGGAGAACTTTCCTTCGCGCACCGTACTCGTGCTCGACTATGAACTTGGCCCAGACGAGGTCGACGGATTGAGTCTTATCCAGAGCCTGCATGCCCGTTACCCGCAATTCCGCCTGCTGATCGGTTCGTCGCATGCAGGCGAGGCGACGGTGCAGTTGACGCGCCGGGTAGGGGCCTTGGGCTTTTACGATAAGCGGAAGGATCTGAGCGAGCTGGCCAATGCGATCCGGACCGTGGCTGCCGGAAAACCGTATCCCAGCCCAGAGGCGGGGGAGCGGCCCGCGGTAGTTCAGCCAGTCGTCGAGCCAATCGGGGACACCGATGAAGGTGAGCGGTTGCAGGCTTATTTCCCGCAACTCACAAAGAAGGAACACGAAGTCCTGCGTTGTTATTTGCAGGGCATGACCGTTTCGGAGATCGCCGCCAAACTGCAGCGAAGCATCAAGACGGTAAGCACGCAGAAGCAATCGGCTTTCAGGAAGCTGGGCGTGCATTCCGATATGGAATTGGCGCGCCTGCGCCAGGAAATCGGGAAGATATGACGTTGGTCGCCGCATCGTCCAGAGATCCCGGATCATGCTCGCATTACTTGATCCTGGCCGTCTTTCTTTCCTTTTGTCTGGCTCTGATGCCGTCTCGGTCCGCCGCCCAGTCGCAGGCGCTGTTTTCGCCGGAGGAAATGGCATGGATTAAAGCCAATCCGGTCGTACGCACGGCAGTAGACCCGAATTTTCGCCCCGTGGAGTACATGGACGATGGCGTCCACAAGGGACTGTCCGCCGGCTATCTGGAGGCGATATCTCGGCTGACCGGCCTGAAGTTCGAGCCGGTGCCCGGCATGGCATGGGGTAAGGCGCGTGCGGCCCTAGAAGCGCATCAGGTCGATCTTCTTCCCGCGGTATCGTATGAGCATTCACCGCGAAATCTCGACAACCGGATCCTGGTCACCTCGCCATACTTTGTCGCCGCTACGATCGTCGTAACGCGAGAGCGAGGTCCGGTGGTGTTCGACGCTCGCCGCTTGGCCGGCCAGACGGTAGCAACAAAAGGCGGTGGCGCATTTGAGAGCGCTTTACGGACTGGTTATCCCGAGATCAAGGTGTTGCCTCTTGCCAGTGCGGAGGCCGTTCTGGCAGCGGTGCTCGACGGCACGGCGGACGCGGCAATTGGCACCGACTTGATGCTGTTGCCCACGATGCGGCGTATGTATTTCGGGCAGTTGCATGTATCGGGCACGCTTGCGGAACTGCCGGTGCAGCTGTCGATGGGAGTTCGCCGGGACCTGCCATTGCTCGCCTCCATTGTCGATAAATCCCTCAATGCGTTGACGGCAAAGCAAACCGACGTCATCGTCGACAGATGGATTGAAGGGGCGGATTATGGCGAACCAACGATGCGGGCGGTGCTGCAATACTATGCGCCGCATGCCCTCGCCCTTGCTGCCATCGTGTTGGCAATCGCGCTGCTTGCCGGATTCGCCTGGCGAGCCAAGCTGGCTGCGAATCGTAGCGAGCGGGCCAAGGCCATGTTCCTTGCGGTGATGGGCCACGAAATCCGCACGCCAATGCAGACCATATTGTCGTCAGTCGAATTGCTGCGACGAACGCGTCTCGATGCGGAGCAGAGCAAGCTGACGACGAGCGCCGTCACCGCGTCGGAAGCGCTGCTGTCGCTGCTCGACGACGTACTGCAGTTCTCCAAGCTGGAGGCGGGCAAGGTGACCCCGGAGATGGTTGCGACGCCAATCTGGACGTGGGCAACGCAGTCGGTCGATATGCTGCGCCGGAGAGCAGAAGACAAGGGGCTGCATTTGACTCTTGCGCTCAAATGCCCGCCGGAACTGCAGCTCAAGATCGACCCGACGCGTCTTCGCCAGGTCTTGCTGAACCTGCTATCCAATGCCATCAAATTCACCGAGCGCGGCGCCATTACTGTCAGCGTCATTTATCAGGCGGGCAAATTGCAGCCCGGCAAGCGGGCAGCGACCATGAATCGGCGCGGGACGCTCACGCTCGAGGTCCACGACACAGGTATCGGGATGACGCCAGCCCAGTTGCGCCGCGTTTTCGAGCCATTTGAGCAAGCCGATCAGAGCACGACACGCAGGTTCGGCGGCACCGGGCTCGGCCTTGCGATCTGCAAGGAACTCGTGACCCTGATGGGCGGTACGATTGGCGTACGCAGCGAACCCAATGTGCAGACTGTCTTTACCGTGACCGTACCTGTCGAGGTCTGCGACCGCGTAAGGTTGACGGAGGGCACAGCGCCGGCATCGCAAGCCGATCTCACAACCGCAGAGGAGGCAACCAATCCCGTTGCCGACTCGCTTGCCCCGGATTCATTGATTGAGCGAGCTCGGATTCTGGTCGTCGATGACCACGAGGCCGTGCGTGACAGCATAGGGCGACAGTTGCAGACGCTGGGTTGTCGCGCCACGATGGCAGCGAGCGCGAGCGAAGCGTTGGCGCTGTTCGACCCGACGCAGTTCGACATGGTCCTGCTCGATTGCAATCTGCCTGATTTGGATGGCTACACGCTGGCCGAACGTATTCGACTCAAGGAGACCAAGCAGGGCGGCCATACGCCCATCATTGCCATCTCCGCCTTGTCGGACGCAGAACACCAGGAACGATGCTTTGCGAGCGGTATGGACGGGGTGCTCAGTAAACCCGTGCGCATGCGGCAATTGGCCCAGATGATGGAGATGTGGTGCGATCTCGACCTTGGCGAGGAGTTCGAGATGCCTGCGCCGGAACCCTTCCAGCGGGATGGCGATAGCCTGCACGCGCTGTTTCAGCAGACCATGCGCGACGATGTCCGAATGCTGCGTCATTGCATCCGCGAGAGCGACTGGAGAGAGACAGCACGCCAGGCGCACCGCATCAAAGGGGCGGCATTGACGGTTGCCATGGGCGAGATCGCGGATGCGGCGGAGCTGATCGAATCGCTGGCCCGCGGACTCGCGCGCGGCGACGCGTCACGGGCCGACACCGAGCGACTCAAGGAACTGCTCGGAACGTTGGAGCGCGCGTCGTCCAACCTTCCAAGCTGACTTCTCCGTAGGGTATCCGCAGGTGGAACGCTACCATCAAGCGCCATATCCAGTAACAGTGCCGCGGCGGCTTCGGGAGGGTAATTGGCTTTTCTGACGGCCGGGCCAGCCAGTGATCCGTGGTATTGCGGCAATGGTCTTGCTGAACTCTGATTACAAAAAAAAGAAGAACGCCGTGAAGGCTTTTCTCCAATAATTTCGCGGCATGTGATCGAATGCCTACGAAAAGAATTGAGGAGAACGCGATGAAACTACGGCGGATCGCTGCCGCTATCCGGGTTTTGTGCCGTCCGCAAAGCCTGACCCCGGTGCTTTGTCTGCTGTCGATCGCCCGGCCGGAAGCAGCGCTGGCCACGTGCGATATTTTCAATCCCGCCACAGGACAGACGGTGACATGCGGTACCGGCGCACCCAATCCGGCGACCACGCCCCTCGCCGCGGCACCGGCCAGTACCGACGTCACGGTCAATGTGTTGCCGAGCGCCGGCATCGCGGTGGGCGATACCACTGCAGTCGCGGTCAATGCGCAAAGCCGCGTCACCAATCAGGGCAGCATCTCCAGCACGGGCGCCGCCAGCATCGGTGTCTCGCTAGGCGCCGATTCCACGTTGACCAATGCCGCTGGTGACCTGCTCCCCGCGATTAGTACGCTGACGATGTAGAGTCCGTTCCGAAGAGGAGCGGTCATGAAAAAGCGATTCACCGAAGAACAGATTATTGGCGTGCTGAAGGAGGCCGAGGCCGGCCTGAAGCCAGCAGAGCTGTGCCGCAAGCACGGCATCTCGGAAGCGACCTACTACAACTGGAAGGCGAAGTTCGGCGGGATGACGGTCTCCGAAGCGCAGCGGCTGAAGGAGTTGGAGCAGGAGAACAACAAGCTCAAGCGCCTGCTGGCCGAATCGATGCTGGACAACGCGGCACTGAAGGACCTGCTGTCCCGAAAGTAGCAAGCCCGCAGGCCAAGCGCGAAGCGGTCCAGGTATTGATGACCGAACGCGCCATGGGGGTCACCCGGGCCTGCGGGCTGGTAGGGATTTCGCGCTCGCTGTTCCACTACGAATCGCGCCGCCGCGTTGACGATGAAGCGCTGACGGGTCGGATGATGGCCATCGCCGCGCAGAAGCGCCGCTATGGCTATCGCCGGATTCACGTGCTGTTGCAACGGGAGGGCTGGCTGGCCAACCACAAGCGCATCTGGCGCCTGTACAGCAAGGCGGGCCTGAGTGTGCGCAAGCGGCGACGCAAGCGCATTGCGGCGGTCGAACGCAAGCCGCTGTCGCTGCCAACCGGCCCGAACCAGAGTTGGTCGATGGACTTCGTTTCCGATGGGCTGGCCTACGGTCGGCGGTTTCGATGCCTGAACGTGGTCGACGATTACACGCGCGAGTGCCTGGTCATCGAGGTTGACACCTCATTGCCGGGCCTGCGGGTCAAGCAAGTGCTGGAACGGCTGAAGGAGATGCGAGGCTTGCCAGCTTCCATCACGGTGGACAATGGTCCCGAGTTCGCTGGTAAGGTGCTGGACGCATGGGCCTACGAAGCGGGCGTCACGCTGTCGTTCATCAGGCCCGGCAAGCCAGTGGAGAACGCCTACATCGAGAGCTTCAACGGGCGGTTCCGCGATGAATGCCTGAACGAGCACTGGTTCGTCTCAATGCGCCACGCCAGGCAGCTGATTGAGGAATGGCGTATCGAGTACAACACCGAGCGGCCTCACAGCTCGCTCGGCTATCTGACCCCGGCGCAGTTTGCACAGGGGCATGAGCAGAAAGAGTTTTTAACCTCGGACTCCACCTGCGCTTCGTACTAAAACCGGGGGCAGGTCACTGGCGCCACCATCTCGAGCCAGCCTGGCCGCGCCGTGGTTACGACAGGCGGCCCCGTCAGCATCGACAACGCCGGCACCATCGTCGGTGCAAGCCGCGGTATTGAGTTGGGCGGTGCGGCAACCATCGTCAACAGCGGGGATATCACTGCGACGGCAGGCACGGCCATCGCTACCGCCGGTGCGGCGCCGAACGTTTCCGTGTCGATCGTCAATACCGGCAATATCACCGGCGTCGGGACGGCGGTGCAGACCAACAACGGGGCGGACAACTTCGACATGCGCGGGGGCACCGTGCGCGGCGCCATTCGTACCGCCGACGGGGTCGACAACTTCACGATGTCGGGCGGCCAGATCGATTCGCTGGATCAGGGCGGTGCGCTTGACAACTTCACGATGTCCGGCGGCCATATCGTCGACGTGTTTTCCAACGGCGACTTCGCCACGATGACAGGCGGCCGCATCGGCATGATCGACCTGAACATCGGCAATAACGTAATGCGGATGTCCGGCGGCACAGTCGATCGGGATATCGTCGCCTGGGGCAACAACGATACGCTGATCATGTCCGGCGGCAGCGTCGGCGGCGTGGTCGACTTCGGCAACGGCAACAACGTCGCCACCGTGACCGGGGGAACGATAGGGCAAGGCTATTTCACCGGGACCGGCACCGACCGGTTCACCTGGGACGAGGGCGGCACTATCGGCGGCCAGGTATCGCTCGGCGCCGGCACCGATACCGCGATCCTGCGAAATCTGCGCGATGCCAATCTGGCCAACCTCAATGCGATGGATGGTGGCCTGGGCGAGGACAGCCTGACGCTGGACAACACGGTGCTGACCGGCGCCGGCCGGCTGCGCAATTTCGAGACGCTGGCGCTGACCAATGCCAGCGCGCTGACCATCGATCCCGCGCTGACCCTCGGCGACGGCAGCGCCAGCGCGGGCGCGCTGACGATCGACGCCACCAGCCGGCTGTCGGCCGGCGGCATCGGCGCCAGCACGATCGCCAGCGCCAACAGCGGCGGGCTGGTCAACGTGACCAATGCCGGCCTCATCGATCTGACCTCCGGCGGCAACAGCACGGCCGACCGCCTGACCATCGCCGGCAACTACGCCGGCAACAACGGACAACTGCTGGTGCAGACCGCGCTCGGCGGTGACGGCTCGCCCTCCGATGCGCTGGCGATCGCGCGCGGCGCGGGGAGCGGCACCACGACCATCGGCGTGACCAATGTCGGCGGTGCCGGCGGGCTGACCACGGGGGACGGCATTCCGGTCGTGATGACGAGCGACGGCGCTACCACGGCTGCCGGCAGCTTCGCGCTGGCCGGCGGGTCGCTGAGCGCGGGCGCCTATACCTACTATCTGTTCAAAGGCGGGGTCAACGCCGGGACCAGCGAGAACTGGTACCTGCGCTCAAGCCTGCCGCCGCAGCCGGCTCCCGCTCCCGCGCCGCCCCCGACACCGACACCGGCACCAGGTCCGGCGCCGGCTCCGGCTCCCGCGCCCAGCCCAGGCCCCGGGCCCGCCCCCGCTCCGGCGCCCGTCGTGCAACCGGTGGCCGCGCCCGGTACCCCCGCTCTGCCGCCAGCGCCGCCGCCTGGCGCGCCCGCCACCCCGCTGTATCGGATGGAGGTGCCGGTCTATGCCCAGGTGCCCGCCGTGGCACGGCAACTGGGTATCGAGCAGCTCGGCACGTTCCACGACCGGCAGGGACGGCAATCGCTGCTCGCCGAAAAGGGCAGGGTCGCGGCGGCATGGGGACGCGTCTGGGGCGGCCATCACGAGGCGCGCCAAGGCGGCGAGGCCAGGCCTGCGTTCGACGGTAATCTGGTCGGTCTGCAGGTAGGGCACGACCTCTACGCCGACGGCACGCCGCAGGGCCATCGCAACCACTATGGGGCCTACTTCGGTTACGCCCGCGCCTCTGGCGATGTCAGCGGCAACGCGCTCGGCTTTCCCGACTACGACGCCGGCCGCATCACGGTCGACGCCTACAGCATCGGCGGCTACTGGACCCATGTCGGCCCGAGCGGCTGGTACACCGATGCGGTCGTGCAAGGCAGCAAGCTGACGATCGATCCGCGATCGCGCCGCGGCGTCGGCGCCGAGACCGACGGCAAGGCGCTGGCCGCCTCGCTGGAGGCCGGTGTGCCGCTGGCGTTGTCGGGCCGCTGGATCCTGGAGCCGCAGGCGCAGCTGATCTGGCAGCGTGTGTGGGTCGATTCGCTGAACGATGGCATCTCGAACGTATCGTTCCAGGGAACCAGTGGCTGGCTCGGCCGCATCGGCGCCCGCCTGGAAACGACCTTCGAGACGCGCGGCGTGCAGTGGCAGCCGTGGTTGCGCGTGAATCTGCTGCGTTCGTTCGGCGGCAGCGACGACACGACCTATGGCGGTGCGACCACGCTCGGTACCAGCGTGCGCGGCACGGCGGGGCAGATCGGCGCCGGCGTGGCGGCCAACCTTGGCAAGCACAGCAGCCTGTATGCGACGGTCGGCTATACGACCAATCTGGACGGTCACCAACGCGACGCCATCTTCGGCAATCTGGGCGCGCGCTGGCGCTGGTAGGGATGGGTTGGCGTGCCGGGCATCGGGGGGTCTTGCGGCCCCCGAACTCCCAGGGACGTGGCGGCACGCCGCCATGCCACTTCCGTTTCTCGGGACGGGTCACCGCAAACACGCTCAGAGCGCGACGGGGAGGTCCGTGCAAGGTTGTGTGTGCGCGGCGTCGGCGATGGTGCGCTGGAGAGGATGAACGTCAGATTGTGACCGGCGCGTCTGTGCTGCTCAAAAAGGTGGTCGCCTTCAATTGCCGGTGGGCGTCGACCAATCTTCTACCACGAGCCCGGGGACACGCCTGAATGCCTGGTCGTTCGTCACCAGCACGGCACCGATATCAAGGGCATGCGCGGCGATGAGCAAGTCAAGGGCGCTCGTCGCGCCATGCTCCGTCATATCGACGGCTCGCCAGGGGCGGTCTCGCGCTCCCGGTAGCCCTGCATCTACCGCAGACAACGACTACAAGGCGGTGACCCGTGGAAGGGACCACGGCATCCATGTTCGTCGCCAGATTGGCGGCCTTCGCGCGGGCATTGTGGGCAGGGTCGATCACATGTCCTGTCGATCCTTGGTGCGATGTTCCGCTGGCTGGTCCATCACCAGTACGTACTCAGCGATCCGTTCGCGAACATCGGGGTTCGCTGGCGGGCCGCACCGCGACGCTGGACAGTTCGCACTCCCTCACCGAAGACGAACGGAGGCCGTTGAGCATCGCCGACGGGCTCGGAATGGTCCCAGCCCCATGACCACCTTGGGTGTGCAAATCGCACTATTGCATGTTTCGTTTATTTCGAATACAATGTGCCTTGTAGTCGTCTTTCTAGGAGTAACTTATGACCAACACTGCCCAATCCAAGATGACCTTGCCCGCTGAGGGGGAGGTGAAAGCGGCCGTGCAGGGTCAGCGTGCCCTGGCAGCCTATTTGGCGACTCAATTCGAAACGCAACACATTCAGATTTTCGATGACCAGAAACAAGCGCACGAAGTAGAACTGCCCACCTCGGCGCTGCGCCTGCTCGTTGACATCCTGGCCGAACTTGCCGACGGGAACGCCGTGAAGGTGGTACCAGTCCATGCAGAGTTAACGACCCAAGAGGCGGCGGACCTGCTTAACGTCTCTCGCCCGCATTTCGTCAGGTTGCTCGAAGACGGTGTGTTGCCGTTTCATCGGACTGGCAAGCACCGCAGGGTAAGGTTTGCCGACCTGATGCAGTACAAAGAAGCACGTGAACGCGCTAGTGAACAAGCAATGGCGGAACTCGCCCAGCAGTCGCAGGAGCTGGGAATGGGGTACGAATGAGGCATTCCTCCTTCACCGCCGTCTACGACGCATGTGTCCTCTATCCGGCGCCTCTGCGGGATTTCTTAATGTGGTTGGGACTGTCTGGGCGGTTTCGGGCGCGGTGGAGCCGGGCTATTCACGATGAGTGGAAACGGAACCTGCTGACCAACCGGCCAGATCTCACCCAGGCCCAGGTCGACCGCACATCCGACCTGATGGATCGCGCTATCCCGGACGCCTTGGTGGAGGGATACGAAGCGCTCGTGGCTGGGCTGGCGTTGCCAGATCCAGACGACCGCCATGTGCTGGCTGCGGCGATTCGCTGTGGCGCGAGCGTGATCGTGACATTCAACCAGCGGGATTTCCCGACAGAGATGCTGGCGCCCTACGGCATCGAATCGCAGCATCCCGACGAGTTCGTGGACAACCTGTTGGACCTGGACGCGGCAGCGGTCGTGTCGGCGGCGCAACGCCAGCGTGCTCAACTCAGGGAGCCCGCGATTGATGTGGACCGTTACCTCGACATTTTGCTGCGCCAAGGCCTGGTTCAAACGACCAGGACCCTCGCGACTTACCGCACCATTCTTTGACCGGTAGACAAAGACGGATGACGAAGAATCCCCCGACAGATGTATCGCTGCGAAAGGCATCCACCGAAGCCGGAAGCTAAGGGCGCAACGTTGTATTTCACAAGATGCCGGATTACATCAGCGTCCTAAGTTACCGAACTCTGTGAAGGCATGTCTGTAAGGTAGCGTGCGAAGGGGCGTGTCTCCGCAGCAGGTTATTCGTCTGCCAGTTTAAACGTGCCGTCCCTCCTTGCAATAATGCGTTGTGACCTGATCAGCGACGCCACAATGGCGTCGACCGGGTCCCCCGTCCGTGCCTTCCGACACGGACTGTAGCGCGCTGCTTTTGCAACAAAGGCAGCGCTTTTTTTTGGTCAGGCCGGGATCGCCGGCGCGTGGACGCCCGAGCCAACGGTCCGATTGCGCCCCGCACGTTTGGCTTGATACAGCGCTTCATCACCGGCACGCAAGAAGGCGCGCACATCCGGAAAATGGCGGCCACCGTTCCAGTCTGCGCCGTCCGTCACGGTGCCGATGCTGACCGTCAGGCTGCCGAGCGGACTGCCGGCATGAGCCAGGTGTAACCGTTCCACCGCCTGGCGGATGTGCTCCGCGATCAGCGCAGCGCCGGCCGCGTCGGTGCCCGGCAGTAGCACTGCAAACTCTTCGCCACCATAGCGGCCCGCATAGTCGCCGGGACGGCGGATATGCTGCTGAATGCAGCGGCCGACCGCGGCGAGGGCATCATCCCCGGCCATGTGGCCATAGAGGTCGTTGAACTGCTTGAAATGGTCAACGTCGATCATCAGCAGTGACAAGGGCTGCTTTTCGCGGTGGGCTCGACGCCATTCCCGATCGGTGACGTCGTCCAGCGCCCGCCGGCTGCCCAGGCCGGTCAGTCCATCGGTGGCGACCATGTGACGCAGATGGTCCTCGATGGCTTGCCGCCGGCGCCATTGACGGGCGAGCATCGCTGCCAGCGCAATGATAAACACGTCGACTGCGGCGATGATGCCGCCGAATGTCCACACCCGGCGGTACCAGGGTGCGAGCACATCGGTCATGGCACGTCCGACCACAACGACCAGCGGAAATTGGGGCGTGCGGTGGTAGCTGTAGAGTCGGCGCACGCCGTCGATGGGCGTGGTGCCGACAAAGGTGCCGTGGCTGCCGCGCAGAATGGGAGGGAACACAGCGCTGTTCGACATGTCGCGGCCAATGACCGCGTCGTCATACGGGCGCCGCATCACGATGGTGCCGTCCGTACGCACCAGCGTGATGGTGCCGCCGCCCCCTAGGCTGACCCCGTTGAACAGCTTGCGAAAGTACGACAGCCGCAAGCTGCCGCTGACGACGCCAGCGAAGCTGCCATCTGGCGAAACCAGGCGCCGGCTCAGCGCCAAAAATGTGTCGCTCGGCTGCAGGCGCCCTTGAAACGGCCGGCTGACATACAGTCCGGCCTCCGGGTCCCGGTGGTGCGCCTGAAAGTAATCGCGATCGGCGACATTGAGCGACCTGGGAGGCCACTGTTGCGAGTCGAGCTGCACGTTGCCTTGCGCATCGCTGGCGAACAGCGACCCCATGTCCTCGGCATTGATGGCGACGTCGAAGAGGGCGCGCTGGCGCAGGATGGGCGGCAGCGACATGACAGCGGGGTCCTGCAGCGAAGTGACGACGCCGGCGATGGCCAAATCATGCACCTGCAGTGTGCGGGAGATGCTGCGCTCGAGCGTCAGCGCGAGATTGGCCCCGGCTTCCTTGTTGCTGGCCAGGATGTCGCGGCGCATTTGGTAGAGGGCTGCTGCGCCTAGCAAGGAAATCAGCAGAGCGAGGGTGACCGCGCCGCCGAAGACCAAGCCGGCCATATCGAAGCGCCGGCTCTGTCCGAGTAAATGTCTTGTCATTCCCGCGTCGCCCGCATGGGATTCGTCGTCGTGCCGCGATTGTATCCATGGAACGCGCCAACGAGCCTGTGAGATCACGTTCCCCACGATGGCGCGACGCGATCGGCGCGCCACAGCAGCGACGAAGCTCACGGTGTGAATGCCGGTAGGGAAGGTTCCAAGACACTAACCGGCATTCACCAGCGCCGGCCAATCGGCGAGCCGGCGACTTTGGCAGCTGACCACCAGCCGAGCCAGGTTGCGCCAGAGGCATTTTATGGGCACGTCGTGGTACCGCGACGTTTCCTCGAGCGCGAGCACAAGAAGCGATAGCGGCGCCTCGTCCAGCAAGTAAGCCAGATGAGGGCACCAAGGATCCCACGTTTCGCCTCTGAGCAGCATGGCGCGTAGTACGTCGGTGGGGAGCCGCCCGCGATAGCTCACGCTGCACGTTCGTGCCGCCATGTCCGCCCAAGGCCTTGGAGGCAGTGTCTGCAGCGTGCTGACGTCCAAGCCCAACACGCGCAAGACCGACAGCGGATCATCGGCGGCGCAGGCGTTGGCCAGATACGCAGCCTGCGCAACGGATAGTTGCAAGGCGGACGAGCGTGCCTCGATTGCCTGCTGTTGGACGCGGGCGAGCTCGAACCGGGAATCCACCCAGGGCGGTTGTGGTCGGTCAGTAGCTGACCGTTCTCGAGTCATGGTGACAAAGATTGGCGTGCTGCGCGGTTTCTTTCTTCATCCGTCGCTCTTGTCGACGGTCTGCACGTTGACGCCGTCTATGAGGTCGAATGAGTCGGGATCCACCCCGTAGAACTGGACGAATTGACGCTTTGCGCTGGTCACCAGCTCAGCGTTATCGGACTCCCCGGTAAGCCACGAAAAATCATATCGAAAGGGACCGGGGGCCACCACCCACTGCCGCGCCAGATCGAAGACAAGCATGGAGCTGTAGAAGCCATTGACCAGCCTTCTGAGGTTATCCGGGCTCTTTCCTGGCATAGCACGCGGGAAGATCTTGTTCGTGTCTTCCCGGTCCTGAAACAGCGACAGATGGGCAAGGAAGAGGGATCGATGCTCGGCGGTGGCCTTGCTCGCAGCCATCCATATGCCTGGCCAGCAGAAGAACTCCGGCCGCTTTCTCTTATCGCGGCAGAATGCGATGTAGTGGGAGACCATCACCCGTATCGGCATGTTGGTCAGACTATATTCGAAGGTTCGATGTTCCTCCATCAGCCTGTCTACGGGTATCTTCATTCTCGATGAGTTCCAGCGGTTTTCGACGTTGTTGCACGCCGGTCCCGTTACGCCGGATGCGGCTACCGGCGAGGACTCCGTTTCGGAGGAACACATTATCGCGCGACGGGTGCTGCATGAAGGCACCGGTTATGCAACGCTTCTGCTGTCGGCGACGCCGTTTAAGGCGCTGACGCATCTCGACGAAGAGCAGGAAGGTCAGGCGCACGAGAAGCAGCTCAACGACCTGCTTCGCTACCGTCACGCGCCAACGTTGCCAAACGCCGTTCGAATTCGTCCAAACCTTCATCAGTGGCGAAGGCCAAAACAACAGTTTTTTCTTCCTGGCTGACGATTTCCACACCGGGAATAGCCTGGAAAGAGTCCGGAGGTAGGCTTTCTCCATGACGCAGCTGAATCTTTATCAGCTTGCGATCATCGTAGCCGCCAATGTCGGCCTGATCCGGGTCAGTGATACGCCCCCTTGCAGCCTGGAATTTTGTGCCAAGCGCCGCGCCGTAAGCACGTGGGTCTTGTGGTGTAAAACCGCCCCCGCCCCTCCGCGGGTGGCGAAGATTGATCGGTTCTTCACGATCTAGACGCAGGTGCTCATAGGCCATCTTCTCCCCTCCATGCCTTAACTCTTGTAGCGATACTCTCTGGCAAGTGCGTTATCGATATGACTCTTCTCCAAAAACTCCCGCCCAGACAGGATCATTTCCTTAACGGCCCGCCGCAGTACACGCTCGATATCGGCGTGCGACATCCCCTTGAACACGGATGCCACCTGGCCATCGTCGGGCTCGAAATTGCGGCGGACACCGGAGAGTTTCAGAGCTAACAAGCGTTTGATCTGCTCCAGATTCGGCATCTCGAAGCGCACAACCTCATCGAAGCGTCGCCAAACCGCCTTGTCCAATAGGGTTTCGTAGTTGGTGGTGGCGATCAGGATGCTCTCGCCTCGATAACCGTCCATCATCTGCAAGACGGCATTTACGGAGCGTTTGAGCTCACCATGATCGGCGCTGTCGCCACGATCCTTGGTCAGGGCGTCGAATTCATCGAACAATGCGACCACGGGATGCGTTGCGACGTAATCGAACACTTTTCGCAAATTGGCAGCCGTCTCCCCCAGAAACGACGATATGATCGAGTCCAGCCGAACGAGGACGAGTGGCATGGACAGGGAATGCGCGATGACTTCTGCGGCCAGCGTCTTGCCGCAGCCGGGAGGCCCGCAAAACAACAGCTTCTGCGCGGGTTGCAGGCCATAGGATCGGAGCACGTCCGCCCGGTTGTGCTCCATCAGGATTTCATCGAGTGCCGACTGCGAAGCATCCGAGAGAATGATGTCTTTCTCCTCTCGAATCACGGCACGCTCTTCTAGTAGCGCAAGCCCGTTGTCTTTATTTGTCGGCACGCTGGGCAAACTTTGCAGCTTCCGCGCATTCTTCCCGAAGTTTGCCTGATCGCCGTAAAGCAAGCGCTCAAGGTCATTTGCGAGCAGATGATGGTTCTTCTCGCGCTCCTCTTTGATCACTGCCTCGGACGCCGCGCGAAAGCCCGAAGCATCCGGTTTCATCTTGCTAATGCTGCTAGCAATCCAGCGATCCAGCTCGGATCTGGTCACGCGCGGCCGTGGCCTGGCCGAGTCCCTGATGCCGGTGCTCAGTCCCATCGATGCCGGCACGAACCTGCCGCCGGCCGCCGCTGCGGGGAGGACGTCCGATGAGGAGTAATCCCCTGTTGAAGTGGCTGCTGATTCCGATGGCATTGTTGCTGGTGTTCGTCGGTGCCAGGTTGTTCTCAGGCAGTGACGCTGCACCTGGCAAGCAGGATGTCTCGGGGCAGCTCACTCCCGAAGAAATGAAGGCGCTCGGCATCGCGGGCGACACCCCGCGCGATACCATCGCCACCCTGGTGGCGCAGGTCAAGCAGCTCCGCACCGAGTTGCAGACCGCGCTGAGCGACAACCGCCAGCACAAGGCGGAGAACGAGCGCCTGCGTACCCGCGAGGGTGCGATCGACCAGCGCATCCAGAACGCCCTCGACAGCGAACGCCGCCGCCTGGAACAGGAGCGAACCCAGGCCGCCAGCGACCGGCAGCAGACGCAAGGGCTGATGCAGGAATTGCAGCGCCGCCTGGACGGGCTGTCCGGCAAGGGCGATGCCGCCGACCTGCCGATCGGCCTCGGGCTGGACGGGCATGACGGCGGGCCGCTCACGGATGGCGGCATGCGCTGGATCGAACCGGCTGACGCCCGGCCCGATCCCAAGGGCGGTTCGAGCAGCCTGCGCTTGCCCGCCTTTCCCTCCAGCTTCGGCCCGGCCTCGCCGGAGCTGTCGGCCGCGGCGGAGGCCGTCGGCGACAGGACGGCGCAGGCCGTTGGCGGCACCACCCAGGCGGTCTATACGGTGCCCACCAATGCCACGCTGATGGGCTCGGTCGCCATGACCGCGCTGATCGGTCGCATTCCCATCGACGGCACCGTCAACGACCCGTTTCCCTTCAAGGTGCTGATCGGGGCGGACAACCTGGCGGCCAACGGCATCGAGATTCCCGACGTGGCCGGTGCGGTGGTCAGCGGCACGGCCTCGGGCGACTGGACGCTTTCGTGCGTGCGTGGGCAGGTCCGCTCCATCACCTTCGTGTTCACCGACGGCACCATCCGCACGGTGCCGGAGGACGACGGCAAGCGCAATCAAAGCCAGAACAGCACCAGTCTGCTGGACGGCCTGGGCTGGATCAGTGATCCCTACGGCATCCCGTGCGTCTCGGGCGAGCGGCGCAGCAATGCCCAGCAGTACCTGGGATCGCAGGCGTTGATCACCGCGGCCGGCGCAGGCGCCGCTTCGCTCATCAAGTCCGACAACGGCAGCGTGGCCGTGGTCGCCAGCAACAACGGTTCGCTGGGCACGGTCGGCATTTCGGGCAACGAGGCCATGGGCCGCATCCTTGCCGGTGGCGTGCGCGACATGGCCGACTGGGTCAACAAGCTCTACGGCCAGGCCTTCGCTGCGGTCTACGTGCAGCCCGGCGCCAGGGTGGCCGTGCACCTGGAGCAGCCGATCGCCATCGACCACGACGCCAAGGGGCGCCGGGTGAATCACCTCATGGGAGAAGTGCATGCGCCGGACCTGGATTGACCGCCCCCTTGTCCTGCTCGCCGCCGCCGTTCTCGCGGGTTGTGCCACCAGCTCGGAAAAGCTGCTGCCCCGGGGCGAGCACACCATGCTGGACATCTGGCAGCACGAGACTGGCGGCTACAGCGGCGGCCAGGCCGGCCGCCTGCTGCTCGACGCACGCCAGGACCTGCGCCGTCCGCTGACCGACGCCGGCACCCTCGCAGCGCCCGCCCGGAACGCGGCCTACACCCGCACTGCAGCGAACGAGATCCAGCGACAGTTCCATCGACTGCCGAACCCCGATCTGGTGATGTACGTCTTTCCGCACCTGGCCGGCACCGACCCAGTACCGGTGCCCGGCTACAGCACCGTCTTCCCGCTCTACCAGCGCGTGCAGTACGCGATGCCCGGCGAGCGGCTGGAGGACTACTGATGGGCTGGCGACTGCCGTGGCCGCGTCGTCCGGCCCCCAGGCCAGTCCAGGCCGACATCGAGCCGGACGCCTGGACGCGGCATGTCGACCGCCTCGCTGCGCACGGCATCGACGCACCTGGCGCCGCCCTTGGGTCGAATCATCGGCGACCCGCGACGCGGGCCGACCACGCGGCGCTCTACGACGTGGCGCCGTCTTTCGCCGACCTGCTGCCCTGGGTCGAGTACCTGCCGGCCACGAGGTGCATGCTGCTCGAAGATGGCCAATCGGTGGCGGCGTTCTTCGAGTTACAGCCGATCGGTACCGAAGGGCGCGAGACCGCCTGGCTGTGGCAGGCCCGCGATGCCCTGGAGAACGCGCTGCAGGACTCCTTCGACGAACTGGACGAGAACCCGTGGGTGGTGCAGCTCTATGCGCAGGACGAAGCCGATTGGGACCACTACCTGCGCACGCTGGGGGCGTACCTGCATCCACGCGCGCAGGGCAGCGCGTTCAGCGAGTTCTATCTGCGCTTCTTCGGTCACCACCTGCGCGCGATCGCCAAGCCCGGTGGCCTGTTCGAGGACACCACGGTCACACGCCTGCCGTGGCGCGGCCAGACCCGGCGCGTGCGCATGGTGGTTTATCGGCGCACCCCGGACGCCACATCGGTCCGGCGCGGGCAATCGCCCGAGCAGGCCCTGGCGACGATTTGCGACCGCCTGGTCGGCGGCCTGGCGAATGCCGGCGTCAAGGCCCGGCGCCTTGGCGCGGCGGACATTCACGACTGGCTGCTGCGCTGGTTCAACCCGAATCCCGGCGCGCTGGGCAGCACGGCCGAAGACCGGGAGCGCTTCTACGCGCTGGCCCGCTACCCGGAAGACCGGGAAGAGGGCGAGATCGAGTTGGCCAGCGGCGACTTCGCGCAGCGCCTGTTCTTCGGCCAGCCGCGCTCGGATGTCGCCCGCGGCCTGTGGTTCTTCGACGGCATGCCGCACCGGGCCATCGTCATGGACCGCCTGCGCTCGCCGCCCGCGACAGGGCACGTGACCGGCGAGACGCGCAAGGGCGGCGATGCGATGAACGCGCTGTTCGACCAGATGCCCGAGGACACGGTGATGTGCCTGACCCTGGTCGCCACGCCGCAGGATGTGCTGGAGGCGCACCTCAACCACCTGGCCCGCAAGGCGGTCGGCGAGACGCTCGCCAGCGAGCAGGCGCGCCAGGACGTGCAGCAGGCCCGCGGCCTCATCGGCAGCGCGCACAAGCTGTACCGGGGCACGCTGGCGTTCTATCTGCGCGGCCGCGACATGGCGCAGCTCGACGCCCGCGGTCTGCAACTGGTCAATGTCATGCTCAATGCGGGCCTGCAGCCGGTGCGCGAAGAGGACGAGGTGGCGCCGCTCAACACCTACCTGCGCTGGCTGCCCTGCCTGTTCGACCCGGCGGCGGACAAGCGGCAGTGGTACACGCAACTGATGTTCGCGCAGCACGCGGCCAACCTGGGGCCGGTGTGGGGGCGCAGCCAGGGCACCGGCCATCCGGGCATCACCTTCTTCAACCGGGGCGGCGGCACGATCACCTTCGATCCACTGAACCGGCTCGACCGGCAGATGAACGCCCACCTGTTCCTCTTCGGCCCGACCGGCTCCGGCAAGAGCGCCACGCTGAACAACATCCTCAACCAGGTCACGGCGATCTACCGGCCGAGGTTGTTCATCGTCGAGGCCGGCAACAGCTTTGGCCTGTTCGGTGACTTCGCCGCTCGGCTGGGCCTGAGCGTGCATCGCGTGAAGCTGGCACCCGGCGCGGGCGTGAGCCTGGCGCCGTTCGCCGATGCCTGGCGCCTGGTCGATACACCGGGCCAGGTGCAGACGCTGGATGCCGACGCCCTGGACGAGGACGGCGACACCCATCCGGCTGATGACGGGGATGACCAGCGCGACGTGCTCGGCGAACTCGAAATCACCGCCCGGCTGATGATCACCGGAGGCGAGGACAAGGAGGAAGCGCGCATGACGCGCGCCGACCGCAGCCTGATTCGCCAGTGCATCCTGGACGCCGCCCAGCGCTGCGTGGAACAGGCGCGCACGGTGCTAACCCGCGACGTGCGCGACGCGCTGCGCGAACGCGCCCGCGACGCCAACCTGCCGGATGCCCGGCGCGCGCGGCTGCTGGAGATGGCCGATGCGATGGACATGCTCTGCCAGGGCGCGGACGGCGAGATGTTCGACCGTCCGGGCACGCCCTGGCCCGAGGCGGACATCACCATCGTGGATCTGGCCACCTTCGCGCGCGAGGGCTACAACGCGCAGCTCTCCATCGCCTACATCTCGCTGATCAACACGGTGAACAACATCGCCGAGCGCGACCAGTTCCTGGGCCGGCCGATCATCAACGTCACCGACGAAGGCCACATCATCACCAGGAACCCGCTGCTCGCGCCCTACGTGGTCAAGATCACCAAGATGTGGCGCAAGCTCGGTGCGTGGTACTGGCTGGCGACGCAGAACATCGACGACCTGCCCAAGGCTGCCGAGCCCATGCTCAACATGATCGAGTGGTGGATCTGCCTGTCGATGCCGCCCGACGAGGTGGAGAAGATCGCCCGGTTCCGCGAACTGTCGCCCGCGCAGAAGGCGCTGATGCTGTCCGCGCGCAAGGAGGCGGGCAAGTTCAGCGAGGGCGTCATCCTGTCCAAGTCGATGGAAGTGCTGTTCCGCGCCGTGCCGCCCAGCCTCTATCTGGCCCTTGCGCAGACCGAGCCGGAAGAGAAGGCCGAGCGCTACCAGCTCATGCGCCAGTACGGTATCGGCGAATTGGATGCCGCCTTCAAGGTAGCCGAGAAGATCGACCAGGCGCGTGGCATCGCATCGCCGCCGCTGTCTCTGCCGAAATGACCGGAGCGCGTCATGTCCTCGAAGCAAACCACCTTGCCGAGCCGGTCCCAGGCCCTTCGCAAGCGCGCCGGGCGACTCCCGCGGCTGCCCTGGGTGGTCGCCGGCATCCTTGTAGCCGGCCTGCTGGGCTGGCTCTTGTACCGCACGCCCGGTGCACCTACACCGCGCACGGAGCCCGAGGTCGCGCAGGCGCATCCGGCCGGCCCACCCTGGCGCCACGGCCCTGCCGATGCGCGCTTCACGCTGACGCTGTACGCCGACCTGGAATGTCCGTTCTGCAAGGCCTACTACCCGACCTTGGTGGCCTGGATCGATGCCCATCCAGAGGCCAGCCTGCGGTGGCATCACCTGCCGCTGGCGATGCACGATCCCGAGGCAAGCCGGCTGGCCCGCGTGGCCGAGTGCGCAGGCGAAGCGCAAGGCCACGAGGCCTTCTTCGGTGCCATCGCCTGGCTCTACCAAAACACCCGCGGCGATGGCCAGGGGCTGCCGACCGATCAGGCCTGGCCAGGCCTGACGACCGCCATCCAGGCATGCCTGGACAGCGATCGTTCCGCAGCTATCGTTCGCGCGCAGGCCGACGAGGCCCTGCGCAGCGGTATCAACGCCACGCCCACCGTGCGGCTGGAAGACAGCCTGACGGGAGGATCACTGCTGCTGCATGGGCCGATCGACGGTGATGCGCTTCTGTCGGCACTCGATCTGGTCGCCAGCGATGCATCGCGCGCTCCAGGACCCACCCATGCCGCCGACGCGGCACTCAGCGGAGACACCCGCACCCCCGCAATGACGACCATCCGGTGATGTCGTCACCCGTACCCGAGTTCGCGGCCTGTCCAGGCCTTGCCATGGGTCCGCGCGAGAAGGTCGCTTAGCGAGGGGGCGGCCGATCGCCAACAGCCGATTCGCACTGCCTGAAACCTCGCTTGACCTCAAGTTGACCTGAGGTTTAACCCTGATGCTGGAAGATTGATACCTCACAACCGTTGCGGGAGACGGCCGCCCCAGATCGGCCATTCGGCTTCTGGAAGGCTGCCGCCTTCCAGTGGGGCAATCCCAAGGCGTGCCACCATGGCCATCGGGGCCATTGCCACCTACTCAGCCACCGAGGGCGGCGCGCTGGAGGTGATGGCCATCGCGGCCCTCTACGCCGTTGTCAACGGACCGGCGCCGCCTGCGCATCTTCAACATCGCGATGGCCGTGCTGCTCGTGATGTCCCTGTATCCGCTGCTGTCGGGACACTCACAGGCTTGATCAGCGCACCCATCATGGCCTCTTTCCATGCTCCGCATTGGGGTCGCCACTACATGAAGACAAGTGAACAAGCTTGCCGTCTTGTCCCGGACCTCGTCCTACTCCCTCGCACCTACCTACGCCTTTTCGAGGTTAGGCATCGTGGTTTCTCGCAATCGTTCGACGAAGCTCCGCAACTGCACCGAGTCTTCGGCATCCCGGCGCAACAGGTAGGTCGTCAACGGGGGGACTTCACCGGCCAACGGACGCGAGACGACATCCGGGTGCCGCCACAGGGACAGATGCGTGCGGGTGGTGATCCCGAGGCCGTAGCCCGCCGCGACCAGCGCCATCAGCAGGTCATGGGATGCCACCCTTTCGGCAATCCTGACCTCGCATTCCGCGGCACGCAACAGCCTGTCGAGTTGCCGGCTGCATCCTGCGCACGCGTTCGGGTCACACAGCACCAGTGGATGGGAAAGCAGCTCCATCAGGGAAAGCTCGGGATGAATCAAGGCGGGATGCCGCGCCGGCACCGCGACGACCAGAGGCTCGCTCCACGCCGGCGTGGCCAGCAATCCTTCCCCCGGATGCTCCGCCTTCGCGAACCCCGCGTCGTAGTCGCCCTCTCTCAGGCCTTTCAGCTGCTGTGCGAGTGTCACTTCGAACAGGCTGATCTCGACCTCGGGCGACTCTTCGCGGCAGCGAGCCAGCAGGTTGCTCAAGTGCGATGGCGAGATGCCGTCGGACAGCGCGATTCTCAGGAGCCCGCGGTATCCGGTCGCGGCGGCCCTTGCGCCGGCACGGGCCTGCTCGACCGCTGCCAGTACGCGCCGTGCCTCCTCAAGGAAGACTTGTCCAGCCCAGGTGAGCCGGGTGCCATGGCTGTTACGCTCGAAGAGCCGGACGCCCAGATCATCCTCCAATTGGCGGATGGATCGCGACAGCGGCGACTGTTCGATGTGAAGTCGCTCCGCAGCACGGGTAAAGCTGAGTTCCTCCGCCACGGCGATGAAATACCGGATATGGCGCATCAGCATCGTTACGCTCCGGAATCTCGCCCCGCGTCCTGCTGGCCCGTGCCGGCAGACAGGTTCGCCACGTCCGGGGACATGAAGGACTTTCCGCTATCGTGCTAGACCGGCTTCACAAATGCCAACACAGCTATGGTTAGCATCGCAATCACGATGCCGAGATCAGCACCGGGAATTCTTCTTATAGCTGCTCCAGTTCGAATGCAATGACGTATTCGCCCGGAACGGAACCCATGCAAAGCCGAGAGCGCGACGACGAAAGCCAGCTTGACCAGCAACCATCGTGACGACAGCCATCCTGCGCTGAGCGCTAGTGATAACCCGAAGATCCAGGTCAACAACAATGCAGGTGTCGTGACAAGGAGATCAAAGCGCTGCAATGCAGCCAGCATCCCTGCTTGTTCTTCCGGTGGGGACTGCGAAATGGCATTTACTATCCATTCTTGCGCAAGCAAGCCGCCTACCAGAAACACCACCGCTGTCACGTGCGTCGCCACCAAATAGGGATAGAGCGCCGCAATCATCATCAGGCCTGTCCGATATCGTTGAATATTCTCGCCCGTTCACGTAGCCACCGGATATTGAGATAGCCGCCGAATGGCAGGAACGCAACTGCGAACAATCGAAGCATTTCACGTTTATGCCAGCCGCCGCCGGCTACAGTTTGCAAGGCAGTCCATAGGTACGCCAAGAATGCGATCCCATGTATTGGCCCAAGTAGCTTCGAGCCATACGGCCAATCCCCGAAATGCCTGAGAGGTGCCGCAACGAACACTAGCAGGATCAGAGTTGTCGCCTCGACGATCGACGCCTTCTCCAGGCGCCTCAGTTGTTTGGATTCAATACTTCTGATTTGATCGAGTGAGTTCTTTTCTGCCTGTGCGCTTGTGGTCATGACTCATCCGCTGGGTGGCTCAATATGTCAGAACAATCCAGGCGCCTGATTGATGCAGGCATGCCTCGACCTTGTTCAATGGTTATGTTTTCAGCGACTTTCCTCTCGCCGGAAGCGCAAGTATGTCGACATGTCGGAAGTTCGCCAATTGGCTAGAATGCCATCTATCGAAGGATTCTCGCCAATCAAGGGAGCGAGTTCTGTGAAGCAAAGTGCAGTACACAGGGTAGCCATCCTGGCGTTTGATGGCGTTGTGCCGTTTGACCTGACGATGGCCTGCGAGATGTTCGGGCGCGCGCCCCTCCCGCCGGGGAAGATCCCATACGAGGTTCTCGTATGCGCCCAGTCGAATCGTATTCGAACAAAGTTGTTCGACATGCGTATCCGCTGGGGCTTGAGCCATGCCGTGAATGCCCAGACTGTCATCATTCCGGGGCTCGACGATGTCCTTTCCCCTATCCCCAACACCCTGCTGGAAGCCATCCGAGCAGCGGAAAAGAATGGTGCGAGGATCGCATCGTTGTGCAGTGGCGCCTTCATCCTGGCACGCACGGGGCTGCTAGATGGCTTGCGTGCCACCACCCACTGGCGTGGTGTACAACTTCTGGCAGATCTCTTCCCACAGGTCACAGTCGACCCCAATGTTCTTTTCGTGGACAACGGTCGGATACTCACCTCGGCAGGCGCGTGCGCCGGAATGGATCTGTGCCTACACATGATTCGACAAGACTGCGGCAATGCCGTTGCAGCAGACACAGCACGATGTGCCGTCATGCCTCTTGCACGAGATGGCGGGCAGGCGCAGTTCATCGCTTACGATCCCCCAGACGCATCTTCCAATCTCAGCCCATTGCTGCAATGGATCGAAGAGCGGCTAGATCAAGATTTAACCCTGAAGGACATGGCTGGGCGGGCTGCGATGAGTAGCCGCACCTTGAATCGACGGTTTCAGGAACAACTGAACACTAGCCCTCTCCAGTGGCTTCTAAGGGCGCGTGTCAGGCGTGCGCAGACTTTGCTAGAAACGACAAACCTACCCGTTGAGCACATCGCTAGTGCAGTGGGCTTTGGAAGCCCCACCTCCCTGCGGGAACATTTCGGTCGGATCGTGGGAGTCAGCCCAACGGCCTATCGAAAATCCTTTAGTCTTGTGCGCTGAACTGCCTGGACGATTTCTCGCTTGAACTCCGCACTGACGCACTGAACTTCCTTCGCTTCGACATGAACACTCCTCAGGGCCTTCATCGGCCTTCTTGTAAGTGTCCGTGATATCGGGGGTGAACCCGTCAAGCGGGTGAAACGGCGTATCCATGCCCCATGAACCGAGCGAGCCCCACGCGCTCCTCTCCATCGGCGAACTGGCGTGCTGCGGCGACGCCAGCGTGCGCTTGATCCGCCACTACGACGAGCACGGCCTGTTGAGCTCCGCGCGTGCCAGCAACGGTTATCGCATGTTCCTCGGGGCCACGGTGTCGCGGGCGCGTGCGCCGGAATGGATCTGTGCCTACACATGATTCGGCAAGACTGCGAGCAACGGCCTGTACAAGGCCGAGGTCATCCACCGGTGGTCCTGGCGGAACCTGCAGGACGTCGAGTTGGCCACCCTGGAGTGGGTGGACTGGTTCAACCACAAGCGGTTGCTGGGGCGATCGGCGACATCCCACCGGCCGAGGGCCGAAGCGAACTACTATCAACAGACCCGTGAGCTCGCTATAGCGGCGTGACTTACACCAACGAGTCTCCGGGATTCCCGGGGCGGTTCACACTGATGTCGATCGACTATCGAGGATGGGGTGTACTTCAACAGCCTGTTAGGCCTCTTCTACCAGCATCTGGCGCAGCCGTGCGCGTCGCTGTTCAAGGTCCGCGATCTGCCGCTCTATGGAAGCGAGCCGTCGGCGTTGCACTTCACTCGTTTCAGGACACGCTGCAGCGCCTTCGATCATGCGCATGCAATCGGGAAAACCGCGGATTTCCGCCAAGCTGAAGCCTGTGGCGATCAACCTCTGGATCTGACGGACCTGAGTGACGGCGACTGGGAGAAACATCCGATAGCCGTTTTCCGCGCGTACGGAAGTTAGCAGTCCGTTGTCGTCGTAGTGCCGAATCGAGCGCCGGCTTGCCCCTGTCTTGTGGGCGAGCTCGCCAATGGTCATGGGGCTTTGAGGCTTGGACATGGACCCACTATACCATTTCCCCGCTTGACACTCACATCAATGTGAGGCTTGAGACTAGGTGTGTTCTAGGAACCTAGGAGTACGTGTCTATGTCTTTGTCGAAACTTCGTGGTGCATTCGGCGCACTGATAGCAACATTCGCGCTACTGGCCGCCGCGCCGGCTACGTTCGCCGCAACCCGGAATTACACCGTCACTGCCCCCGATGGAGTGGTGCTGGCCGTCCAGGAAGCTGGTGATCCCGAGGGTTCTCCCATCATTTTCATCCATGGCCTGCTGGGCAGCCGGCTGAACTGGAGTAAGCAATTACAGGACCCTCGACTCCAGCATTATCGATTGATCACTTACGACCTGCGTGGGCACGGCATGTCGGGCAAACCGGCCGAGGCCAGTTCCTACACCGACGGGCGCCGCTGGGCCGATGACCTAGCCGCGATCATCGAATCGACACACGCGCGCAAGCCGGTGCTCGTGGGATGGTCGCTGGGCGGTGCCGTGATATCGAACTACCTGGCAGTCTATGGCGACAAAGCCATCGCCGGTGCCGTCTATGTCGGCGGAGTGATCGAGCTGAAGCCCGACCAGATCGTGGCGCACCCTGAAGTCTATCGCGACATGATCGCTTCGGACTTGCAAACCTATCTGGACGGCGAGCGCGCTTTCCTGCGGCTGTGCTTCCGCCGCCAGCCCGACGCGGCCACGTTCTCCTTGCTGCTGGCCAACGCAGCGCTGGCATCGTGGGACATGCAACGTGCCGTGCAGTCGATGACGGTCGAGGCAGGCAAAGGATTGAGCAAGGCCGAGGTTCCGCTCCTGCTGATCTACGGCACCCAGGATGCGCTCGTGAAGGCCAAGCCCAGCATCGCCAGGGCTACGAGCCTCAACCCACAGATCCGCAGCGAGCTGTATGCCGATTCAGGGCACGCGCCGTTCCTCGAAGAACCGGAGCGCTTCAACCGGGACCTGTCGGATTTCGTTCGTATGGCTCTTTCACGCTAGCGATCCATACCGTACGGAGTTGATGATGTCGGGTATCGACGGCATTGCATCGTGGAACTCAGTTGCTGGATTCTCAGAGTTGCACATCGAGGCGGGCGGCGTGGCGTTTTGCGGCGTCACTGGCGGCTCCGGAGGACCGCCCGTGCTGCTGCTACATGGCTACCCACAAACCCATCTTGCATGGCGACATGTCGCGCCACGGCTGGCACAGTCGTTTACGGTCGTGGCGCCGGACCTGCCCGGCTACGGTAGCAGTCGGCCCGACTCGGATCGGCCTCGCTGGACCAAGCGTCGCGTGGCCAGCGCCTTGATTGCCTTGATGGCCAAACTTGGACACCGCCGGTTTGCCGTTGTGGGACACGACCGGGGGGCACGCGCCGGATACCGCCTCGCGCTCGATTACCCGGGGCAGGTGACGCACTTCGCCTCGCTGGCCGTGATTCCGACTCTGGATGCATGGGATCTGGTGGACGAACGATTTGGACGCGCCAATTTCCATTGGTTCTTCCTGGCCCAGCCATTCGGGCTCCCGGAAAAGCTACTGTCCGCCGACCCGCAGGCATTCATCGATGCTGCGCTGGCCCGTATGGCGGGCGGGCTGACAGACAACGAGATTTTTCTCTTCCGGGAAGAGAGTTATCCTGTCTGTAGCCCGATCTTGCTGAAGCAGCCTAGGGAAGACAAGCAGTTTGATCTGACTCGTTATACGCTCATCGAGGAGGACCCTGCGCCTGACCGAGCGTTGGCGTGGTCGTATTGGCTGGAGCGGCTGAAAGTGAGCGCCGATAACACACAGCCACGGCTCCGCTTCAGCCACTATGGCGTTGCGCTTTCCGCGGCTATCGATGGGTTGGGCGTTGCTCTAGGTCGTTCACCGATGATCAACGCGGAACTGGAGGCCGGTCGTCTGGTTCGGCCATATGGTGACAATGTCAAGGCGCTCGCGCCCCACGTATATGCGCTCACATGGCCGGAGGGATTGGCTACAGACCAACGGCTGATGGCGTTCCGTGATTTTGCGCTGGATGAAGCATGCGGATGCGAACTTGCGGCCGGTCCGTGCGGGGCTCCGCCATCTGCTGAAGGAGCCCCGGCAGTAAATTGGTCCGGCGATCGAGCAGCTCGCCGGCGTGCTGCACTCTCGGGCATTTAAGCTGAAGCGGCATAGGTGCTAGCGCTCTTGAAGCGCTAGTCGAACCCCTAGAGCACAGTACACGCAGCCGACCACTTTCCCCTGCCATTTCATCACCGACGGGTTCCGGCGCAGGAAATTGCCCAGCCCGCTCGCGCCCACTGCGAATAGGATTGTGCTGACGAGGCCTAGGCCAACAAAGATGATCCCTAGAATGATGAGTTGAAGCGTTATCGACCCGTTCTCTGGCCGAACGAATTGCGGGAGGAATGCAAGAAAGAACAACGCTGTCTTGGGATTAAGGACTTCCGCCAAAATTGCCTGACTGAAAGCCTGACCAGCGGAAATCCGCACTGCGCCGGCCGACGGATTGACTGAGGTTTTTTCCAGAAGCGCGCGTATACCGAGATAAATGAGATAGGCAGCGCCGATATATTTGACGATACTGAACAGCATGGCAGAGGCGGCTATGACTGCCGAGATACCGACCACGGCCATGAGCGTGTGTACCAGGTCGCCAGCGGCAATCCCAGCTCCGGTGGCGATCCCGACCTTCGTTCCAGAAGTTGTAGCCCGCGCCACGGTGAGCAGCGTGGCTGGCCCCGGAATAAAGACAAAGCCTAGAACAACTGCGCAGTACGTAACCATTGTCGTCATGTCGATCATGCTATTTTTCTCCGGGAGAACGATATCAAAGAGGTCAGGCATGCAGCTATTGGCTAATCAGCAGGGCAGTGACTGCGCCACACAACGCTAGCAGTGTCGCAAAGTCTAGAGGTACGCGCCAAATGCTCAGCCGCACCCATCTCCTTGCTTTCTCCTGCATAGCCGGCGTCATTTGGTTCGCTCGTTCGAACTCGAGTGCGCGGGGGATGAAATAGATACCTGACCAGGCACGCATAACGAGATGGCTTGCCGCCGCAATGAAAAGGCACAGGCGTGCAGATGGATGTGCCCAGACCAGCCACAAGGCGGCGATGAGAGTGAACTCAAAGACAAAGTGCACAGGCATCCAGAAGAGCTTCCGGTTGAGCCCACCCTGTTCCGGCTGGATCAAGTGAATATTCGCAGGCCATATCCGATCCACCAACAGGCACTCGTACAACGCGCCGCCTAGGCTCATGGCGGCAAGAGCAAGCGCGGTAAAGGCTGCGAAGGGAGCGAGCACGCCATGCATTGCGGATGCCTCCAACTGTGATATCTTGACGATCAATTATCTTGATTGCCAAGGGAATCTGATGGTAAAGTCAAATCAGCGGCGGACAGACCAGATGACGAGGCTTGGCGTAGCGCTTCGGATAGCTAGCGCCCAGAGTATCTTAATTAGCCAGGCAGTCGCCGACGCAGTCGGGCTCACTCCTACAGCCCTTGAGTGCCTCGATCTGATTCAATTACGCGGCTGTGCCACCGCAGGTGACTTGGCGCGGCATACTGGCTTGACGACCGGAGCCGTCACGAGCCTGATCGATCGGTTGGAGCAGGGCGGTTACGTCACTCGTGAGCGTGATCCGCAAGATCGTCGACGTGTCTACGTCCGGCTGCGTCCCGAGAACATAGGCGCACTCGCAGCGATCTATCATCCTCTCCAGGCGGCGACGGAACGGCTGTTTAACCGCTACTCGGCGGCCGAATTGAACCTGCTCATAGATTTTACAGAACGCAGCGCAGAGATCGCGAGCGATTTCGTTAGAAGCCTTAGAAACCTGGAAACTCAAAATGACAGCGCTGATAAGCGGTAAAAGGGGTTGTATAGATGTCGAAAACTGATGGGTTATCAGAATTACTCATTCATCAAGCGAAGTTGCAGGCCGAAGCCGACGCGCTAATAGATGCGCTCGGCTTGGACAACTTGCTGTCAGAGATCGGAAGTCCGACGCGCGTGGGAAGTTCCGCACTGGGTCTGATGGTCCGCCGGGATATCGACATCACCGTTACGTGCAAGAAGCTGGATGAGGAGACGCACCGCGCGGTGGCTGAACTTGGCGGGAAGCTGGCTATGCATGCTTCTATAGGCTCTGTTCAATTCCGCAATGATACGGGTATCTGGAACAGTGATGTCGAAAAATATCCCGATGGCCTGTATCTGGGGGTAACCTGTCGCGACGAGACCGGCCGAGACTGGACCTTTGACATCTGGTTTGTCGACGAGCCGGAGAGGCAGCCTGATCTCAAACATCTTCGCACAATTCCGTCAAAGCTGACCACTTCCGCTCGCCAGTCGATTTTGGCGATCAAAACCGCGCTGGCGAACGGTTCCTGTTCAGGTAGACGCCCATCCAGCTTTCAAGTTTATGAAGCTGTACTCGAATACGGCGTAACCAGCCTGTCTGAGTTTGAAGACTGGCTGAAAGGGCCTCGTCAACCAGAGTTCTAGGTCGTCGCGACCAAGAACTCTTCCGCGCTCGATAATTGCAAGCCATCCTTCCGGTTCGTGAAGTAGCGTTGTGCAAGTGCGCTCGGGGGGACATGCCGAACATCCTGAAAGCCGGCACTCCGAGCCATGGCCATTATCTCTTCAGGCGCGAATAAGCTAATGAATGGTGTTCCGCTTGCGCGTGCACCCTCGAGCGCCTGCCCAAGCTGTAGCCGAACATCAGGCGGCATGAGATAGAGCGGCAACATGAACGTCATGGCGAGTGTCGATCCTGGCGCAAGCGCCGCGACCTGACGGAAAGTTGCCAGAGTTGCTTCTTTCGTCAGGTACATGCTGACGCCGGTGGAAGCTATGATGGCCGACTGCTTCGCATCGAAGCCCGCCTCCGCAAGTGCCTGCCAGACAGAGCCTCCTGCTTCGAAATCAACCGGGACAAAGCGCAACCATTCAGGAATGCCATAGCCAAGCGCGGTCAGCCGTTGGCGTTTCCATTCCTGGGGCGCCGGCTGATCGACTTCAAAGATGCGCATCCGACACGCAACGTCTGTCCTGCGTTGGGCGAAGGTGTCGAGGCCGGCGCCTAAAATGACATACTGCGCAACGCCGCGATCCGCTTGTTCAATGACCAGATCTTCGACAAACCTCGCTCTGGCAACCATCGACGCACGAAAGGTCTTTGTAAAATCGGGATCCATGTCGGGACGACGCCGCCACTCCGCGCCGGGCGCCAGAAGGCGAAGCCCAACCCTGTCCTCAAAGACGTGAGGCGCTGCATCGATCTCGACGTGCAGGGCACGCCACAGCGCGGTACGTTCTGCCGTGCTCTCCGGCGCCAAGTTCGCCTTGCCTTGCATCATGTTGATGCGCCGGCTTTTGTCTGTGCTGGGGCTTCCAGGCTCCAGGTCCGCCCATCCGGATCGCGGACAGTCATTTCCCGCGTACCCCAATGGGTATCTGCGAACGGCGAAACGACTTCAAACGGGGGGGCAAGGTCAAGGGTTTCGCCATCGCGAATCTTTAGCACCATTTGGATGGCAGGCTGCTCGTTCTCTGGCACTTCGGCGATGAAAAGATACGGGCCCGCCTCGTTGCGCAGTTGTCCAGAATTATGATCGGTTTCAAAGTCAAGCTCGTATCCCAAGGACTGAAAGAACTTTGCGGACTTTCCCCAATTATGGGTCGTCAGGAAGATTGCTTTCACACCTTCGGTCTTCATTGTTCATCTCCTTTTCTACGTCTGTTTTGGCTGCGCGGAAGATCGCCTCTCTTGTTGATTTTCTCGTTCAGATACGCGCGTAGCGCGTCGGCAACGAGCGCCGAGAGCGACATTTCGGCTTCAATCGCATGATGTTTGACCTCTCGGATCAGGCTGACCGGAAGGTAAACGTTGAACTGCTTGACATCTTCGCTAGCCATAGGAGCTAGTATGCTAGCAAACTAGAATCAAATCAACCCTGCTGGTGAGTGCGTGCCCATGTCCGATGTTGAACAGCCCGAATTAGCTTATCGCCGGGTTCTGGCCCTCACAGCGGCATTGTTTCTCTCGTATCTTACTATTGCAATGTCGTTGCCGGCGGTGCCGGTCCACGTCGTGCATGGCCTGGGGCTGGATAACGCCTACGGGGGGCTAGCTGTCGGGATTACCTTTGTATCGACGATCCTCACGCGTGGCTGGGCTGGAGCCCATGTTGATCGACTCGGAGGCAAACATTGTATGCAGCGGGGCCTGTTCCTCTATGCTGCGGCCGGGCTGATCTGCTTCACCGCGAGTTGGCCTCAACTTCCCATGGGCGGCAGCTACGCGGTGCTGATCGTCGGGCGCCTTCTGCTTGGTCTCGGCGAGAGCGTTGCTAATGTGGGCATGATAAGCTGGGCCATTGGGCTGATGGGGCAGGCGAGAACTGGCCGGGTCATGTCGCTCGTTGGCGTCGGTATGTACGGTGCCTACGCAGCGGGTGGTCCATTGGGACTTGCGCTCCTGAATAGGCTCGGCTTCGCTTGGCTGATGGTTGCCTGCACGGTGCTGCCACTCGTCGGGTTAGCTGCCATCTATCGGCTGCCAGCGGTGGCACCGCATGCGGGTCAACGGGAGTCCTTCTGGCGGATAATCGGTCGCATTTGGCGTCCGGGCACGGCTCTAGGTCTTCAAGGTGTTGGTTTGCACGCGGAACTGAGCCAGTTTTTCCACCGAGAAGTGAGCCACCTCTAAGTATGGTTTTCTGATCAGGGTTTAGTCAAGGGATTGGCGTTTTGTCCTCTCTTCTGTGCTGCGGCTGCCGAGCTGGCCTTGAAGCGGAAGCTGTCGTTCCCTGTTTCCAGGATATGGCAGCGGTGGGTCAGGCGATCGAGCAATGCGGTTGTCATCTTGGCGTCGCCGAAGACGGTTGCCCATTCGCTGAAGCTGAGGTTGGTGGTAATCACAACGCTCGTCCGTTCATAGAGCTTGCTCAGAAGGTGGAAGAGCAGTGCTCCCCCTGAGGCGCTGAACGGCAGGTATCCCAACTCGTCGAGGATGAGCAGATCAAGGCGGACCAAGGTCTCTGCGATCTGCCCCGCCTTGCCTTTAGCCTTCTCCTGCTCAAGCGCGTTGACCAATTCGATGGTCGAGAAGAATCGGACCTTTCGACGGTGATGCTCGATCGCCTGGATGCCGAGGGCGGTGGCGACATGTGTTTTTCCTGTGCCCGGTCCGCCGACAAGCACGATATTCTGCGCGCCGTCGATGAACTCGCATCTATGCAATTGGCGCACCGTCTCTTCGTTGATTTCGCTGGCGGCGAAGTCGTATCCGGAGAGGTCCTTGTAGGCTGGGAAGCGGGCAGCCTTCATGTGATAGGCGATGGACCGGACCTCGCGCTCGGCCATCTCGGCTTTCAGCAACTGGGACAGGATCGGCACGGCTGCATCAAAGGCTGGAGCACCTTGCTCGATCAGGTCACTGACGGCTTGGGACATGCCATACATCTTCAGGCTTCGCAGCATGATGACGACGGCGGCACTGGCTGGATCATGACGCATGGCGACCTCCAACGATCCGGACACGCAGGCCATCATAGCGTTCGACATTGGCCTTGGGTTCGCGCAGCAAAGTCAGTGCCTGTGGCGTATCGACGTCGGGACCGTCAGTCGTCTTATCGTCGATCAGCATATGCAGCAGGTTTAGCACATGCATTTTGGTTGCCACGCCTTGATCCAAAGCCAATTCCACAGCACTGATGACGGCCTGTTCGTTGTGATGAAGGACGAGGGCAAGGATATCGGCCATCTCACGATCACCACCAGGGCGGCGCAGCATCTGCTCCTGCAGCTGTCGAAAGGCCAGCGGCAATTCCAGGAAGGGTGCGCCATTGCGCAGTGCTCCAGGCTTGCGCTGGATGACCGCAAGGTAATGGCGCCAGTCGTAAATCGTCCTCGGCGGTTTGTCGTGGCTGCGTTCTATGATCCGCGGATGTTCGCAAAGGATATTGCCCTCGGCCGCAACGACCAGTCGCTCGGGATAAATCCTCAGGCTGACGGGCCGGTTCGCAAAAGACGCAGGCACGCTGTAACGATTGCGCTCGAAGGTGATCAGGCATGTCGGCGAGACGCGCTTGCTCTGCTCGACGAAGCCGTCAAACATGGCGGGGAGCGCCATCAATGCTGCCCGCTCATCAGCCCAAACATCCGCGATCGAGCCGGACAAGGTGCCATGCGCTGTCTCCCGCCACAGGTCCTGGCAATGCTGTTCCAGCCAGATATTCAATGCCCCCAAATCTGGAAAGTCGGGCATCTGTTGCCACAGCCGCGGTCGGGCATCCTGGACGTTCTTCTCGACCTGCCCCTTCTCCCAGCCCGCGGCGGGATTGCAGAACTCTGGCGCAAAGACGTAATGGTTCGTCATCGCAAGGAAACGGATGTTGACCTGTCGCTCCTTGCCGCGGCCCACACGATCGACCGCTGTCTTCATGTTATCGTAGATGCCACGACCAGGCACGCCGCCAAACACGCGGAAGCCGTGCCAATGGGCGTCAAACAGAATCTCATGCGTCTGCAACAGGTAGGCCCTGACAAAAAACGCGCGACTGTGCGATAGCTTGATATGCGCGACCTGAAGCTTCGTGCGCTCGCCGCCTATCACGGCATAGTCCTCACTCCAATCGAAATGGAATGCTTCGCCTGGTCGGAAAGACAGCGGAACGAATATGCCGCGGCCCGTCGTCTGCTGCTCACGTTGCCGATCAGCCCGCCAATCACGAGCGAATGCGGCGACCCGACCATAGGAGCCGGTAAAGCCGAGAACCACCAGATCGGAATGAAGCTGCTTCAGTGTTCGGCGCTGCTTGCGCGACTTTCCGGTCTCGGTCTTCAGCCAGGCCGCGAGTTTGTCGGCAAAAGGATCAAGCTTGCTCGGTCGTTCCGGTACCGTGAACGTCGGCTCTATCGTACCCGCGCTCAAATACTTCGCGATCGTGTTGCGCGACAGACCGGTGCGCCGGCTGATCTCGCGGATCGACTGCTTCTCTCGCAGCGCCATGCGCCGGATGATGTTTAAAAGTCCCATGTGGATCACTCCGCTGCCCCCGTCGCTCACCGCGTTGGGGGGAAGGTTCACATGGCTCAGTTCTCAATGGAAATTATCTGCCTAACTGGCTCAGTTCTGCGTGGAAACCAACAGCCTCACCGCAATCAGCTGTTCACGCAGCCACTGATGTCCTAAATCTTCGTCAAAGCGCGGATGCCAACCGACCTGCAGCTGGAACGGATCGAATGCGAATGGGAGGTCGAAGCGGTCGATCATGTGATCAAAGCGGTGTAGGAAGCGCTCAGGCAACGTCGCCAGGCAGTTCGTGCGCTCAAGTATCGGTGGCACCGCTGTGTAGTACTGCACGGATACCGTGGTGTGTCGATAATGCCCCAGCTCTGCAAGAAAATCATCGATCCCACTGTGATAACTGCCATTGGTAGACACCAGCACATGCTCATAAGCGCAGTATTGCTCCAGCGTCATTGCAGCCGTGCCGCGAGGATGCCCTTTGCGTTGGGCCACCTGAAACCTGTCGTCGACCAGATCATGGGTGCGCAAACCAGGGGGCATGAAGGCTCGGGTGCCGATCACCAGGTCGATGCGGCCGCGAGCTGCAAGATCCAGGACCTCATCCCGGGGTATCTGGAGCATGGCCAATCTAATGCCTGCATACGACTGCTTCCGAATGCACTCGATGAGATCCAGTCCAATCGTCATCGCGGCATTGTCATTGAGGGCGATCGTGAAATCGCGCTTGGCCGTGCTGGGATCGAAAGCGTAGGGCGCCTCGACAAGATCCTCAAGCCGTGTCAGCAACTCATGCAGGGGTGATTTCAGCTGCGCTGCACGTGGCGTCAACCGCATACCTCGGCCGCGCTCGGCCGGCACCAGCAAAGGATCATCAAGCACCTGCCGCAAGCGGGCCAATTGGGCTGAGAGTGCAGGCTGGCTGATGGCTAAGCGTCGTGCTGCACGAGTGACGTTGGCCTCTTCAAGCAGAACATCCAACGACACCAGTAGACCCATGTCGTGCTTCTTCATAACTTTAATCTATTGCTAACTACTATCAAATATCAATTTTACAGATCCATTCCTGGCGCTGTCTAATCTCGCTGTACACCCCGCTACAGGAGAATAGTCATGCATACCTACGAAACAAAGCTTGCTTTGGCCAAGCAGTTTCATGCCGCACTGACCCGCCGCGACTGGCAGGCGATCCGTAAGCTTCTTACCGACGATGCCACCTGGGTTCTGCCCGGAGACAATCAGATCTCTGGTCCAGCGGTCGGTGCGGAAGCAGTCGTTGCCAGAGCTGAGCTAATTGCCAGCTTCGGCCTGAATTTCGAGCTCAAGCACATTCTGGTAAGCCGGGATAATGTCGCGCTCTCGCTGCATAACACTGCACGCCGGAATGACCTCGTACTGGACGAGCATCTGGCTACGGTCTGCACCTTGCGCGATGGCAAGATCGCTGCTATCGAGACCTACCTGTCCGACCTGCCGGGCATGAATGCCTTTTTTGCCAGGGACTGAAGGTTCGAGGTCAAGGCGACGCCCTCGGTCGAGAGTGGAGCTTGGCCGAGCTTGCCGATGCCCATGCCGTCATAGCCCGATCGGCGAACTCGGCCCGCCATTGCTATCGCGCCGAGTCAGGCCTGCGCTACCGGCTCCTAGGAAACCATCATGGCGTCGACTTGGTCACGTCAGCGCAGTTCACTTGCGCTACGGCCAAGACGCCTATATGATTCGTATACGTTTCATATGCAACTAGACACATGGGTATCGTGAACATCGACGACGATCTGCATGACCAACTGCGCAAGGCCAGCGCAGTATCGTGCCGGTCGATCAACGCACAGGCAGCCTTCTGGATCAGGATCGGCATGCTGTGCGAAATGAATCCAACGCAAAGCTTCAACGATATCGTTGCCCGTGAACTGCGGGCCGCGGGCGTTGTGGCACAACCCATCAAGATGGGGGCGGCATGACCAAGCGGCCAGAAGAAATTGCGCTGATGGCAGAGTCAGGCCAGCTTTTGGCGCAGGTGTTCAGCCATCTTGATCGGCTGAATCTGATTGGCATGTCCACGATGCAGGTCAATGATCTGGTCGATGACCTCATCGTCCATGAATTCAACGCACGCCCGGCCAGCAAAGGGCAATACGGTTACGCCTACGCGCTAAACGCCTCCCGCAACCATGTGGTCTGCCACGGCGTTCCTTCCGCCGAGGACATCCTGCAGGACGGGGACATCGTCAATTTCGACATCACGCTGGAGAAGAATGGCTACATCGCCGATTCCAGCAAGACCTATCTGGTGGGCCAGGTGTCGCAGCCGGCACGGCGGCTCGTGCAAGTGGCTTATGAAGCGATGTGGAAAGGCATCCAGGCTGTCCGCCCAGGTGCCACGCTCGGTGACGTGGGCCACGCCATCGAGCGGCATGCCCGCAGGAATGGTTATTCGATCGTCCGGGAATACTGTGGGCACGGTATCGGTCGTGAAATGCACGAGGACCCCCAGGTTTTGCACTGGGGCAAGCCGCGAACGGGGCTAGTACTGCGCGAAGGCATGGTTTTCACCATAGAGCCGATGGTGAACCAAGGACGACGTGCCATTCGAACTGAGGACGACGGCTGGACGGTGGTTACGCGCGATGGGCAATTGTCGGCTCAGTTCGAGCATACCGTTGCTGTCACCGGGAACGGTGTGCGTGTCTTGACGCTGCGCCCGGGCGAAAAGGCGTTGCACTGATCCAGTGTGGTAGCGATACGGACTTTCGCTCAGGATCTGACCTTGACTTCGGGTAAGAACACGCCGTTGCCGGCGTGCTCTCGGTGCGTGTCAAGGTAGTTGTCGCCTGATCTCATGCAGCTAATCGGTTACTTGTCATGCTGTCGGCTTTGCCTCGGCGCGCCCGCATCGCGGTCGGGATTGAGGGTGACGGCGCCAACGCGGCTCCAGTTGCGGGTCGGTCCGGTCCTGCGCTGCGGATGACGCTGGCGGGCAAGCTCGTATACCCATCTGCGTGCCTGCAACTGGACCTCATCCTGACCGGCATGGCGAACGGCCGGGGCCACGAAGCGCAGCCCGCTGTGCAGGTGCTCGTGGTTGTACCAGTGCACGAACTGCGCCGCCCACGTCCGTGCAACGCCCTTCGGGGGGCGAGCTTTTCGCCGCGTATTAGCTGCGAGGCGCTTCGATTGCGCACCGCCGCGATGTCCGCTTCACCCCTTCCCTGGCAGTGAACGGCAGAAATTCTCAATCAATGGAGTCAATGCATCCGGTGTTTCCAACATGGACAAATGCCCTGTACCTGGTACTACGGTCATGACGGCTTGCGATATGCGAGGAAGTAATTCTTTCCTCAGTACCTCGGGCGAATCCACGCGATCCAGCTCACCCGCAATAACAAGCGTAGGTACGTCGATGGCACCTACCTGCCCAGTGATGTCTTCCAAGCTGGTCGCTCTGGGCCAAGCTAGCTTAGCCGCTGGCGCGCCACGCAAGCTGTCCGCGATCACTTGTTCGCGATCCTCCGCTGACAGCGGGAGGGCCGTCAGCACGTTATCGATAGTCGCCTCCACTGTTTCACGGTTTGCGTAGGCTCCTGCCATCATTTCGCGTGCCTCTTTCGGCAAGATCATTGGCGATGGCGGTGAAGGAGCGACGAGAACCAACCCGGCCAGTCCGGCAGGCCGCCGCGAAGCCATAAGCTGAGCGACCTTGCCCCCCATCGAGTGACCGATCAGAACGTAGCGCTTCGGGTGCAGCGCTGCAATCACGCCCTCTGCATCGGCTGCAAGGTCTGCCAGCCCGTAGCCCATCGAAGGCGCGTCGGATTGACCCCAGCCGCGATGATCGAGAGCAAGCGTATGGAAGTTCGGCGCCAGCCTGGAGCAGACGTGCTTCCAAGTGCGGGAGGAGCCGCCCCAGTAATGCAGAAAAACGAGTGACGGATCGCCTTGCCCTTGCTCCTCGACATGGATCTCTATGCCGTTCGATTCGACCTTCATTGGAACATCCTTTTGCTAAAGCCCACCGGGGATCGGCTGGCTACAGTGCTAGGCTAGACCCATTCCATTCGGACGATAATAGGCCTAGATTTATCACCACCTGATAATCAGGATATCGAATGAGGTGGTATGGATAGATTGCTCAGCATGGCGGTGTTCGTCTCCGCAGTCGAAGAAGGCAGCTTGGTAAGCGCCGCTCGACGGTTTGGCCTGTCACCGTCGATGGCGGGCAAGCACGTTTCCGCGATCGAGGAACAGCTGAAAGTTCGGTTGCTTCAACGCAGCACGCGCAAGTTGACGCTAACGGATGTAGGAAGGTCCTACTACACGCGATGCAAGCGCTTGCTGGAAGAATACGAGGACGCGAACCGCGAAGCCCAGGACGCGCAACAGAGTGTGCATGGAATTTTGCGCGTGGCTGCGCCGACAACCTTTGGGGCACTGCATCTTGGTCGTGTTGTATCGAATTATCTGGCTGAATACCCCGATGTCTCGATCGAGACCACGCTGAGCGATCGCTATGTCGATCTACTGGCAGATGGCATCGACGTTGCTATCCGCATCGGCCGTCTGCAGGACTCCGACCTCGTTGCTCGGCGGCTCGCCTCGTGTCGCATGATGTTCTGTGCAGCCCCATCCTTTTTGGCACGACATGGCGAGCCGAAAACCGTCGAACAGCTCCGCCAGGCACCCCGGCTCGCTTTCTCCCAGGCGGTTTCAGCCGGAGACTGGAGCGTTACGGATGCTAACGGCCAGACATATCACATTGATGGTGAGATCCGGCTCGCTGCAAACAACATGCAGATGCTGCTCGCGGCAGCGCTGACAGGGGCGGGGGTGGTCTACGGCCCTAGCTTCGTGTTCGAGCAGTCCATCGCCAGCGGTGCGCTTCGTGTCCTGCTGCCTGACCACAAAACAAAGGATTTGGCGATTCATGCCATCTATCCGAGCAAGCGCCATGTGTCGTTGAAAGTTCGCCGTTTCATCGAGCATCTGAGCATGAGCTTCGACGACACGCAGCCGTGGGATCTCATGCATAGGAGCACTACGGCTTGAGGTTGCCCCTGAGCCCTGGAATGCATAGCCCCAGCCCTGAGAATGCCGGGCGTTGGACGCGCCCCAAACGTAGCGTGGCGGTTGCCTTGCTCAAACAGCAGTCGAGCGCTTGTCTTCGTGGTGCGTCCGCTGGCCTCGCCTCTAGGCCGGCAGAAGCCCGGTTGCCCTGTAGCTCGTGATCAACGTATCGAAAAGACTTAAGTCGGAACGCCCACGTGCCATCAGCTGCGCTCCTGTGATTGCAGCATAGATGGCCTGCGCGCGTTCTTTCGCGATGTTCGGATTGACAATCCCGGCGCTCGCCAAAACCTTAGCCAGCCATGTGATATGCACATCAGAGAATGTTCGAACTTCTTGCCTCACATTCTCGGGAAGGTCATCGTATTCAGCCGTCATGAAACTGCACAGGCAGATGCGGTTGTCGTTCTCCAGCGCCTTCCTGAACATATTGGGATATCTGCGCAAGCAATCTGTGGGGTCCGGAAGCCGATTCAACAGTTCTTCCAATTGCGTCGACGAATTTTCCCAGTATCGCCTGGCAACTGCAGCAGCGAGAGCCGCCTTGCTCGGGAAATGATGGTAAAGACTTGCAGGTTTGACACCGACTTCTTCGGCCAAGCGGCGAACGCTCAAGCCACCGTAACCGTGCGCCTGGGCGATTCGTGTTGCAATGGACAAGATCTTGTCACTGGAGTTCGTGTTTCTCTGACTCTCCACGGCTGTCGCCCTCGACTTGTGTAATGACGCTCCACTGCGGTATCTTGTCTTGCGACCGTCTGGTTACGAGTACGTCGAACGGCCTACCTGCGAGCAAATGCGGGTTGGCTCTTTACGCTGGGGCGCATTTTCATCCTTTCGTACCATGCCAAGAGCGCCGTGCATTCGGCGGGTACCGCCAAGTCGACGATATCAGCGAATATCAGTCCGGCGATGACCGTAATGTCGGCCATGGAGAACGCGTCGCCGGCAACATAAGCTCGCTTGCGAAGCACATCGTCGAAATAATGCATGCCTCGCAAGGCCTTGTCGCGCTGCCTGAGTCCCCATTCCCTGTTCTGGTATTGCTCCACCAGTGGCCCCAAACCCGGCGTTCCATGGTGGAAGTAAACACTGATGGCGTCAAGCAGCTCCAGTTCGGCGCGCTTGCTCATCATGTGAATCATTCCCCTCTCGAACGCTGTGGAGCCCGTCAAAACCGGACCGCCGACAAGCGCATCGAGATACTCCGTGATGGCGGTGCACTCGGCAATGCACGTTCCATCCGCAAGCTCAAGCACCGGAACCGTTCCGGAGTAGTTTTTATCCGAGATGAACCTGGGATCCTTGTGCTCCCCCTTGCGGAGATCAACCATCACGAACTCCACGCGTGACAGGAGGTTTTTTTCTGCTAGGGCGATCCGGACACGCGTCGGGTAAGGGCCCCGAGGGAAGTCGTAGATCTTCAGCGGAAATCCCGCCTCACCATCGACTGGTCCTGCAACCGCACTCATTCGAGAACTCTCCATGTGGTGAATTCGTATCGGTCAACAACCGATAACGATCCGAGAATACCTAACGATCGTTAGTTAGAATGCTATTCCGTAGCAATGGCGATGTCAACTGCATCGCCGTCGCACCTGCCGGTCAAGCCATGTGATCGTTTGCACTCCCCAGCGACACCTCATTCGCCTCCGACCGCTGGGTTGCATTCATGCGTGACCAAGCGCGCCGGGATGAGGTTCGTCAACGAGATTGTGCGCATCACAAATGAAGCACTGAAGTCCGCTGCCGCGGCTGTTGCTGGACTCTGGCGGCGCAACCTCGGCGAGGGCTCAAGCGCGATCTCGCCCAGCGCAGTCTGCTGCCGGGGATGGTGGAATCGGCGTTGTTGATGGGGCATTGCAACAGTGCCGATGTGTGATCCGCCTGGCATCGGCCTCTCGAGTGCGTGATCGCCCTTGGCGTCACGATGACTCCTCCCCTGGAAATGCTTATTGCTGCCTTTTGATGGCGTTGCAACTCGTCGTCAAATATTCTGCTATGAAATCAAGAAACGCGCGCACTTTGGCAGACGACACCTCGCTGCGTTCCAGGTAGGTCGCGTAGATGTCGGCGTTGGGTAGCTTCCAATCCCCCAGCAATGGAATCAGTTCGCCCCGGGCCAGGTAGGGTGCGATTTCCCATGCTGAGCGGATGGCGATGCCATGGCCGTCCAGCGTCCAGCGCAGCACGGCGTTGCCATCGTTGCTCGATAGCACATTGTCGACTTTGACCGTCTCGGTGGACTTCCCGCGGCGGAAATGCCAAGCGCCGTAGGCCGCATCGTTTTCCCGAACGATCAAGCAGGCGTGACGCACCAAGTCGTGCGGAACGTTCGGCTTACCGTTCTGGGCAACATAGGCCGGCGAAGCGCATAAAAGACGGTGATTGCGCAGCAACAACCTTGCATTGATCCGGGTGCTGGGGGGATCGCCGAAGCGGATGCCGATGTCATAACCGTGTTCGCGCAGGTTCAAGGGCTGGTCGGTCAATTGCAGTTGCACCCGTATGGCGGGATAGCGGGCAACGAACGCCGAAATGGCCGGTGCCACCCGCGCACGACCGAAACCGTATGAGGCATTGACACGGAGCAGTCCGGCCGGTTCGGCATGGCCGCGGATCAGCACTTGCTCAAGTTCCTGCAATTCCCCGAGCAGGCGTGATCCCTCGGCCAGGTAGCGTTCGCCCTCCGGCGTGAGTGTCAGGCGTCGTGTCGTGCGATGGGTCAGGCGCACGCCGAGCCGCTTTTCCAAATGCGCCAGGCGCTTGCTGACCGCTGGCGGGGTGACGCCAAGTTCGCGCGCGGCCGCAGCCAAGCTGCGATGGCGCGCCACTAGGGTGAAAAGGCGGATGTCGGAGAACTCGGACATGATGCTCCAATTCGTTCTTATAAGTTATGAATTGAATAAATATAATTCAATAACGCCGTTCTGATGCAGGAATAGAATGGCCGTCGGAACATGGAGGCAAGGGATGTTCGAAGGCTTTTCCGACGTATCCGCCACGGTCGATGGCATCAAGATTCATGCGTTGATGGCCGGCACCGGGCCGGCGCTGCTTCTGCTGCATGGACACCCTCAGACACACGCGATCTGGCACAAGGTGGCTCCGACGCTGGCGCGGCAATTCACGGTTGTCGTTGCGGACCTGCGCGGCTATGGCGACAGCGGGAAGCCGCCAGGCGAGCCAGACCACGCCAACTATGCCAAGCGTCGGATGGCCTTGGACCAAGTGCGATTAATGCAGGCGCTGGGCCTGCCGACGTTCGCGGTGATCGGTCATGACCGGGGTGGTCGGGTCGCGGCGCGGATGGCGCTGGATCATCCAGATGTGGTATCCCGCCTGGTCACGCTGGATGTGGCACCCACGCTGGCGATGTACCAGCAGACCTCATTCGAATTCGCGCACGCCTACTGGCACTGGTTCTTCCTCGTGCGACCGTCGCCTTTCCCAGAGACGTTGATCCGGGCCGACCCGGATCTCTACCTGAAGCAGACCATGGGAGCCCGCAGTGCCGGCCTGAAGCCTTTCGCGCCGGAGGCCTATGCTGCCTATCTGCGTTGCCTGTCCGATCCGGCAACCGCACATGGCATCTGCGAGGACTACCGTGCCTCGGTAGGTATCGACCTCGAACACGATCAGGCCGATCTTGCCGCGGGCAAGCAGATCCAATGTCCCTTCCTGGCATTGTGGGGACGCGATGGCGTGATCGAACGGTGCTTCGACCCTCTGGCCGAGTGGCGCCGCTGGAATCCCGGCGTAAAGGGTATGGCGCTGCCCTGCGGCCACTACATCCCGGAGGAAGCACCCAAGGTGTTGCTCGATCACGTCCTCGCCTTCCTGCCTTCATGAATGTCCTCGAGCCTGCCCATGCCAGCGACGACGCTTTACCGAAAACTGGTCGATTCGCACACCGTCGAACGCCTGGATGTCGACAACGTGCTGCTATATGTCGACCTGCACATCATGAACGAATACACCAGCCCACAAGCTTTTGCAGGACTGGCGCAACGTGGATTGCGGGTGCGGCGCCCACACCAGCAAATGGGCGTGGTCGATCACGTCATCCCCACGCGCCCGGTGCCGATCGCGGCGCGTACGATCGACATCGCCCCCGCCGCACGGCAAGCGGCGAACTTTGCCGCCAACTGTGCTGAGCAGGGGATCGAGCTGTTCGACGTGCGTGATCCGATGCAAGGCATCGAGCATGTCGTCGCGCCGGAACTTGGCCTGATCCGTCCCGGCATGGTCGTATTATGCGGCGACAGCCATACCACGACCTACGGTGCCCTCGGGGCACTCGGGTTCGGGATCGGCACGTCGGAAGTGGAGCATGTGCTTGCCACGCAGACTCTGGTGTACCGCGTGGCCAAGGACATGCGAATCCAGGTCGATGGTCGGCTGCCTCTGGGGACGACGTCCAAGGACCTGATCTTGCACATCATCGCCAAGATCGGAGCACAAGGCGCGCGTGGCTATGCGGTCGAGTATGTCGGCGAAGCTATCGCCGCACTGTCCGCCGAGGCGCGCATGACCTTGTGCAACATGACCGTGGAAGCCGGTGCCCGCGCGGCGCTGATCGCGCCTGACGCGATCACATCCGACTACGTGTCCGAGCGGATCTGCGATATGGACGACGCTGCGCTGGCGGCCGCGCACACGGCATGGAAGCAACTCCGCACGGACGCATCGGCGCGTTTCGATGCCGAGCATCGCTTCGATGCTTCCGAGGTCGCCCCCTATGTCACCTGGGGGACCAGTCCCGACCAGGCGCTGCCGGTGAATGGCACCGTGCCGCCATTGAGCGACGCCTCGGGTGATATCGAGAAGGCAACTTGGCACAAGGCGCTGGATTACATCGGCTTGGCGCCTGGCACGCCGATCGAAGGTATTCCGATCGACCGCGTGTTCATCGGTTCGTGTACGAATGCCCGCATCGAGGACCTGCGCGAGGTGGCGCGGGTGGTGCAGGGGCGCAAGGTTGCACCAAGCGTGCGGGCGATGGTGGTGCCTGGCTCCGGGCTGGTCCGTGACCAGGCCGAACGCGAAGGGATCGCGCAGGTGCTGGTCGAGGCAGGGTTCGAATGGCGACAGCCGGGCTGTTCGATGTGCCTGGCGATGAACGACGACGTACTCGCGCCGGGCGAGCGTTGCGCCTCTACGACCAACCGCAACTTCGAGGGTCGGCAGGGCCGGGGCAGCCGCACGCATCTGATGAGTCCGGCCATGGCTGCCGCTGCCGCAATCGCCGGACGCATCGTCGACATTCGCAAGGAGTTCCGTGCATGAGCGAAACGCACCGTATCACAGGCGTGGCGGCGCCATTGCCAATCGGCAACCTGGACACCGACCAGATCATGCCCAAGCAGTTCCTGCTGGGGATCGACAAGAGCGGATTGGCAGACGGACTGCTGCATGACCTGCGTTTCGACACCGAAGGGCGGCTTCGCCCGGACTTCGTGCTCAACCGTCCGGAATATCGCGGCGCGCGCATTCTGTTGGGCGGGGCGAACTTCGGCTGCGGATCGAGCCGGGAGCACGCGGTATGGGGATTGCAGCAGGCCGGGTTCGATGCTGTCGTCGCGCCGAGTTACGGAGAGATCTTCTATTTCAATGCGATGAACAATCGCCTGCTGCTTGTCACCTTGCCGCCGGAGCAGGTCCAGGCGTTGATGGACAGCGTGGCGCATGGCCAGGAAAAGCGCCTGACCATCGACGTGGAGAAGCAAATCGTTTCCACGCCGCAGGGCGATGAATATCCCTTCGATTTGCAACCCAGGCAGAAGCGGATGCTGGTCGATGGCTTGGACATGATCGGCATGACCTTGCGCGATGCAGCAGCCATCGACCGGTTCGAAGCTGAGCATTGGCAGGTACGTCCCTGGTGCCGTGTCGATATCGCCAGGACGCGGGCAAGAAAACGCGGTGCGGGCTTGAATTCCGTACGCAGCCAAGGACAGGCCTTGTCCTCCGAAAAGGAAAGGTAGCGATGAACATGGCGATCATGGGGAACGGATGGTTAACGTTCAGCCACTGCCTGCTTGCGGCGGCTGGGCGATGTGTATTTCACGACAGGGACACGGAACCCCCTACCGAGATGCGGCCGTGTCGGATTCGCTGATGAAGTTCATCGGCGTCTTGCCGAGCCGCCGTTTGAACATGGTGGAAAACGCGCTGGGGCTGTCGTAGCCCAGATCCAGCGCCACCTGCGTGACGGACTGCCCAGCCGATAGCCGGGGCAGCGCCGCCAGCAGGCAGGCTTGCTGCCGCCATGCCCCGAAACTCATGCCCGTCTGCTGGTGAAAGAACCGGGTGAAAGTGCGCAGGCTCTTGTGCAGCCGTTGCGCCCACATCTGCGGCGTGGCCTGGATGCTGGGCGACTTCAGGAACGCCTTGCACAGCCGTGCAAGCTGGCGGTCTTGGGGGATCGGCGCGAACAGGGGCATCGTCTGCGTCTGGCGCACTTCGTGCAGCAGCAACTGCGCCAGCGCACCGTCGCGCCCGTCCTCGTCGTACAGCGCGGGCATGTCCGCCGAGGCCAGCAGCAACTGGTGCAGCAGAGGGGAGATGACCAGCGCCTCGCAGTGATCTGCCGGGCGCGGCGCGGCAGCCGGCTCGATGTAGAGGCTGCGCGTACTCACACCCTGCATCCGCACGCGGTGGGGTTTGCCGGCGGGAATCCACACGCCGCTGTACGGTGGAATGGCCCATGCGCCATCGTCCGTTTCCACTTCCATCACCCCGCTCATGCCGTACAGCACCTGGGCGCGCCGGTGCGTATGGGTGTCGAGCAAGGTGCCCGGCGGGTAATCGGTGCCGATGGCCAGCACGGGGCGCGCCACGGCATCCACGGAGTCCAGCGGTATGTTGCGCATGGCAATGGATGGCCTAAACAAAAGGATTATTGACCAATCAGCGAGAGACAGCCAATTCGGCGCACCCTATCGTGAAGTTTCGTCCTCTCACGATGCGGTTTCCGCCATGTACTTCCTGCTTTTGTTCTTTGGTTTCCTCGCCGGGATAACGACCGTGCTGTTCGGCTTCGGCGGTGGCTTCGTCGTCGTGCCCGTGCTGTATTCCGTGCTCCTGGCTACGCATGGCGGCAGCGCCGTGGGCGACGCCGCCATGCACGTGGCCGTTGCCACGTCCACCTGCGTGATGATCTTCGGTGCGGGGCTGGCGACGATGCGCCATCACAAAGCTGGCACGGTGCCGTGGGATCAGGTGCGCCCGCTACTGGGCTACATCGCCGTGGGCGCAATACCGGGCGCGGCTGCCGCATTGGCATTGAGCGGGGACTGGGTACGCTGGGCCTTCATCTTCTACCTGGGGTTGACGATCCTCGACAGCATCCTGCGGCCGGGCTTCACCCAGGAAACGGCTGCGCGGATTCGTCCATGGGGACGGTGGATGACCGCTGCCGCAGGCACGGCGATTGGTGCGATCGCCGCCTTCCTGGGCGTGGGCGGCAGCGTGATGACCGTGCCGCTGATGCGCCGCCGCGGCGCCAGCATGACCGCTGCGACAGCAGCGGCCAACCCACTGTCGCTGCCAATGGCCGTGGTCGGCTCGGCGACTTATGCGCTGCTGGCGTGGAACGATGCACCGCTGGGTGCATGGCACGCGGGTTACATCGACTTGCGCGCTTGCGCGGTCTTGGCGGTTGGTTCATGGCTGGGTATCCGGGCCACATCGAGGTGGATTGGCCGGATTCCCGATACCATTCACGCCAAGGCATACATCACGCTGCTGTGCGTCGTTCTGCTGGTGATGCTGGTGGCTTAGTCTTCTCTGCCTCTAGCTGTGATCTCTCAGTAGGTTGTTCATCCGGGGCTCCTGGGGGCTGGTTTGGCTTCGTAACCCCCATCTTCCAGAGATGCCCCGGATGAACAACCTACTGAGAGATCACAATTAGAGCGGCTAACAAAACCCGGGAAGATGGCGAAGACAGATGACCGAGCAGGCGAGAGACAGCAGGGCCAGATGGATATCGATCCGGCGTTCGAAACGGATGCGCAGCTTGCCCATGCCCGCGAACCAAGCATGAGTGCGCTCGACTACCCAACGATAGCGTCCCAGCCTATCGTTGCGTTCTATCCCCTTGCGGGCGATACGCGGGGTGATACCTCGCTGGTTGAGGTGATCGCGGCAGCGGTCGATGTCGTAGGCCTTGTCGGCGTGCAGCTTGCCCGGCCAGCGTTGCGGACGCCCCGGCTTGCCAGCGATCGGGGGCAGTGCATCAACCAACTCCTCGAATACCACCGAGTCGTGCCGGTGGGCTCCGGTGACACAGAACGCCAAGGGAATGCCGTTGCAGTCGGTGATCAGGTGCCGCTTGCTACCGAGCTTACCGCGATCGGTCGGGTTCGGCCCGGTGTAGGCGCCCCCCGGGGGGCGGCCACACTGGCCGCGTCCAGGCTGGCTCGACTCAGGTCCAGCTTGTCGGCCCGGCGCAGTTCGGCCAACAGGACCTGATGCAGACGATGCCAGACCCCGGCGGCTTGCCAGTCGCGCAACCGCCGCCAGCAGGTCATGCCGCTGCCGTAGCCCAGTTCCTGGGGCAACTCCTCCCACGGGATGCCGGTGCGCAGGACATAGACGATACCGTTGAGGGCTTGTTGGTCGCTCACGCGCGGTCGCCCTCCCTTGGGCGAGGGCTTCACGGGCGGGATCAAAGGTTCGATGCGCTTCCACAGCGCGGCGGGAATCTCTTTGCGACGTGCCATGCAGGCGATTTTGTCATCACCGCTCAGGTGTACAAGGCGGTTTTGTTAGCCGCTCTTAGTCCACAATGCAGGTCAACGATCTGATCGTTGGCCTCATCGCCCACGAGCTCAAAGCGTTCCCGGCCAGCAAAGGGCAGTACGGGTACGTCTATGCGCTCAACGCCTCCCGCGACCATGTGGTCTGCCGCGGCATTCCTTCCGCCGAGGACATCCAGTAGGACTGGGGACATCGTCTAGGCTCAAGTCGCAACAACCAGATACGTGGCCGTTGTCATCGCCGATATCAATCTCGGCCAGCAATCAAGCCACATCGGCGTCCGATGTGAACAGCTTGGGCCACGGGGCCGGATCGGCCCATACCCATCCACTGCACACAGTCAGCTCATGGCACGCGCGTAGGTCCGGATCAGCGAGTCGGGGCAGACAAGGATGGTGAAAACGGGGCGAGGTGGTCTCCGCTTTGTTTGTCGCGTCGAGGACTGGTTTCGGTTCGACTGCCACCGGATTGGCTTCCCTCCGGTGTTGTCCCATGGACTCTTGCGCTGTTCCTCATGCCGCTCGCGCTCGCCCAGCATGGATTGCTACGGCCATCGCCATTCTGGCGTTGGCCACTCGCGCCGCCGCTTCGGAAGTCTGGGTCGTTACCGACTCGCATCATCCGGTCCTTGGCCAGGCTGACCGACACCTCATCCTGGACGCGGCCGCGGTGCTCGAAGCGGAGCTGGCCGACAACCTGCCCACCGATCCTGAGCGCGCCAGCGCCATCGTCCAGCAACGCCTGAAATTGGGCGGTACAGACCTGCAGCGAAGGATCGGCACCGCCTACCAGGGTATTGCCGATGCCTGGAGCCTTGGCGTCACCAAGATTCCCGCCATCGTGGTGGATCGCCGATACGTGGTCTATGGCGAGACGGACGTGGCCCGTGCGGTAGCCCGCATCGACCAATACCGGAGGACGCAGCCATGACGAGGCGTCCGTTCGCGCCATCCCGGCGCCAGCGGTTGGCCATCGCAGCGCTGCTGCTGGGGTGTTCCGCATCGTCCTTTGCACTGAACACCGCCACCATCGTGGCCTCCACCCTGTCGCCGGATTGCCTGGAATACCGCGTCACCGGCATCTGCTATTGGCTCTATTGCACCTGGACGGGATGCACCGTACGCACCTCGGTCAAGGTGCGCCACTACATCCCGGATGCCGTGGTGTCGAGCTACTCGAACACCGGCGAGAACCCTTGGGTCGAGGTGCGGGCGATGAGCCTGCCGAACCCGACCGCGAAGGCCGGCGGCGACGGCACCACCAACGAGGATCACGAGAACAACCTGGCGAAGTTCAAGAACGCCGACGTCATCGGCCATCCGGGTGGCTATGTGTTCAGCCAGTTCGCCAGCGCCTCCGGCTACACCTGCGAGGGCGCCGGCACCGCCTTCATGCCCTATCTGCTGAGCACGCTCGACACGCTGGCATGGCGCTACAACATCCCCGAGGCGCTGTATCCGGAAGCACTGATTCCCGGCCGGCGCGAGATCGGCACGCGCACGGCCATGAATCTCTGGGGCAACGTCTATCCGCGTGGCGGCTTCCTGCACCAGGTGGATGACCACAAGGCCGCAGCCGTGGTCGCCCAGCGCGCGGGTGACATCGTGACGCGCCGCAACCAGATCCACGTCTACCAACCGCTGCTCGCCAGTTCGCGCGATGGCTACTGGCCGGCCGGCGCCCTGATGGAAACCGATGCCGCCACGGGCAAGTGGCAGGAGCTGACCCCCACGCTGTCCAGCAGTTGCGCGGTATTCCCCCACGGCAATGCCAAGGTGCAGGCCCGGCAAGGCGACTACGCCTGGGCATTGTGGCGTCCCTATAGCTGCTGCCAGCGCCGCGGCCAGGTGTTCCTCGGCAGCGTCGATTTCCTGTGAGGCCCGATGCCATGACGACTCCACCGCCGAGCGCCCGTCGATTTCTTTGCGTCGCATTGGCCGTTGCAGCAATGTGCTGCTCCGGCGCCGGGGCGCAGACCAGCGTCAACGAGTACGGCGTCCAGCATCAGGGCAGCGTGATCGGCGACGACGTGCTCTACAGCATTGGGGGCGGCCGCGCGGTATCCATGAGCGGTGCGGCCAACATGCACTCCATCGGTGTTGGCGTCGGCTGGAACAGCAACCTGATCTGTGGCGACATGAGCATCACCACCACGCTGCAGAACCAGTTGAACGGCATCACCAACGGCTTCCAGGCCATCATGTCCTCGGTGATCCAGAACGCCACCGCTGCCGTGGCGTCGCTGCCCGCGCTGATCATCCAGCGCGCCGATCCAGGGCTGTATAACCTGCTGACCAATGGGGTGCTGCAAGCCAGGCTGGATTTCGATCGCAGCAAGCTGACCTGCCGTGCCATCGCCAACCGCATGGCCGACATGGCGGGTGGGCAGCTCGGCTGGGGCCAACTCGCCGAAGGCATGGCGCTGAAGCAGGCCGTCGCGAGCACCGATGCGGTCTCGGCCATCGACGACGCCGAGGCGAACCGTGGCAACAATGGCGTACCGTGGGTCGGCGGAGACAACGCCGGCGGCGCGGGCCAACGTCCGGTGCGCGTGGTCGGCGACGTGACCCGCGCCGGCTACAACCTGCTCAATGGCCGTGGCGTCGGCGATGCCAGTTCGATTCCGCAAGCCAGTTGCGGCGGCAACATGGCCTGCCAGACCTGGAGTTCGCCCGATGCCGCCGCGGCCTGGGCCGTTCGCGTGCTAGGCGAGCAGGAACAGCGCACCTGCGATGCATGCACCAAGACCGTCACCACGCCGGGCGTTGGCCTGACCCCGCTGATCCAGGAGGAATACGAGGACAAGCTGCAGGCCCTGCAGGAGTTGGTCGCCGGCAGCCGTCCAACCACGGCGCAGAACCTGCAGGCTGCGGGCAGCGCGTCGCTGCCCATCACCCGTGGCGTGATCGAGGCGCTGCGCGACGAGACGGACCAGGACATCCTGGCTCGGCGCCTGGCCTCGGAGGTTGCGCTGGCCAGCGTGCTGGAGAAGGCGCTGCTGCTGCAACGCACGCTGCTGACCGGGCGCAAGGAGCCCAACGTGGCCGCCAACGAACTGGCCCAGAAGGCCGTCACCCACGAAAGCGACATCCTCGATCGCGAGATTCACAACCTGAAGGCAGAGCTGGAGCTGCGCCGCGAACTGGCCAGCAACTCGCCGATGGCGATCATCCAGCGCCACAGCACCCGCGCCGCCGGTGCGCGTGGCATCTACGAGGGCGACCCGGTACGCAATCGGGTCGATGAATTGCAGCGGCCGCCGTCCGGCGGAAGCCATCCATGAGTGCCGCAGGGCGGTGCCCGCGCTGGCTGTCCAGCCGGCGTGCCATCCGGGTACTGGTGTGGGCGGTGTCGCTGCTGATCGCCGCGACCGCCGTCAATGTGGTCGGCATCCGCATCGCGGGCAGCATCGAGGGCTGGCAGCGCTGGATGGCGGCGCAATCCGGGGCCTTCCTGGTCTGGCGGTTGTTGCTCTACGCCATCACTGCCTGGGGTTGGCTCTGGATGCGCCGTCGCCTGCGCACGCGGGAACCGGAGCGCGCTGCCGGGCAGCGACTGCTGCGCGCGGAGGTTGCGTCCATCGTCGCCGTGATCGCGCTGGAAGCCAGCCTGCTGATGCAGGCACGGTAGCGCGAGGTTCGCCATGACGCTGTTCACCACCGACTACCTGGAGTACTACCTGACGCTGGTGTCCTGGGTGGTCCACAACGGCATCTGGTCGGTGCTGGTCGCCAGCGGCATGTTCGCCGTCCCGTTCCTGGCGATCATCATCCAGGAATGGCTGAAGGCCCGCGCGGAAGGCGCGGACGAGGGCAACAAGGGGGTGCTGTCCTCGGCTCGCATCGAGAACCGCGTCTTCGTCGCCATCGTGGTGATCATGTTCGCGGGCATCCCCTTCATCGACGTCGATTTCAACACCATCAAGTACGACCGTTCGCGTTCGACCCAATGCCAAGTGAATGTGCCAGAGCCGACCGATACGGGCTGGTCGCAATCGTTCAGCACGATCAACAACCAGTCGGCCAAGGTGCCGGTGTGGTGGTTCGCCATGCACGCGATCTCGCGCGCGATCACCGGCGCCTCGGTCGCGGCCATTCCCTGCGGCACCGACCTGCGGCAGATCCGCATGGACATCGACGCGACCCGCATCGACGACCCGGTACTGGCCCAGGAGATCAGCGACTTCACCCGAGACTGCTACGGCCCCGCCCGCGCCAAGCTGTTCATGACCCGGCCCAGCCTGAGCGAGGAGCAGATGCACGACGTCACCTGGATCGGTTCCAGCTACTTCGTCGGCACCGCAGGCTTCTACGACAGCTACCGCTCCAGGACACCGCGCGATGCCTGGCCGTTCGACGCCACGCGCGACGCCGGCCTGGCCCAGGTGCCCGGCGGGGGCGGCTACCCGACCTGCCGGCAGTGGTGGGCCGACGGCAGCCAGGGCCTGCGGGCACGACTGCTGGCCCAGGTCGATCCCAGCCTGCTGACACGACTGGCCGGCTGGGCGGGCTTCCTGAGCCAGGCCGAGGTCAACGACTCGGTGATCCGCGCCGTCGCGAGCCCTCGGCAACAGAAGCTCAACCGGGGGGCGGTCTACACGGACTACGGTGGCCAGATCGACATGACGCTGCCCAACATCGTCACCCGCGCCGCCAGCGACGTGGGGCTGACCGTCGGATCACTGGGCTATTTCCCGGCGATGGACGTGGTGCGGCAGGCGCTGCCGATGGTGCTGTCCCTGCTCAAGATGGCGCTGGTCATCTGCATCCCGCTGGCGCTGCTGATCGGCACCTATGACCTCAAGACCGTGGTCACGGTGAGCGTGGTGCAGTTCGCGCTGTTCTTCACCGAATTCTGGTTCCAGCTCGCCCGCTGGATCGACTCGACGATCCTCGATGCGCTCTACGGCTGGGGGTGGGGCTGGAACCGGCCGCACACGAACTTCGATCCGCTGGTGGGCCTCAACAACACCTTCGGAGACATGCTGCTGAACTTCGTGATGGCGACGATGTTCCTAGTGCTCCCGGCATTCTGGATTGGCGCATTGACTTGGGCTGGGATTCGGGCCGGAACTGTCGCAAATGCTTTCTCGGCAGGCACCAAAGACGCGGGCAACGCGGGCGGCAAGGGGCCAGGCGTCATGTCGAGGAAGCTGAAATGACTCAGCGATGAACGGCTTCAATCTTCTTCGCTGTACATCACGTGAGAGGTGTCGTTGTAAAGGTTTGGATCGTAGCCAGGCGTTTGACGTAGTTCATCCAGACTCGCAGGAAATTGCAGGTCAAAATCGTCGTCGCCCCCCGGCGTCTGCTCCGCCATCCTGGCTGCCACAACGAGAGCGACCAGTATCAGCGCCACCCAGAATGCGACGTACAGCAACACCCCGAGGACCGCCAGCTTGATCACCCAGATCAGCACCGCTGCACCGCCCGCCGGCAGTGCCTGCGCCACCAGCCACCGATGCGCCCGACGCTCCGCGCGCAGGCAAACGCCCCATACACCGCCCAGCCAGCGGCCGAGTCGCGCTGCGGTGGTCATGCGTGCGGTGTGCTTCATGGTTGGCTACCTCATGGTCGTTCCACGGTCGTTGGGCTGGGCGGTGCCGTTCTCCTTCATGCCTGCCGCGCCGCGAATGCTTCGGCGGTCATGATCAAGCCGGGAAAGTCCTCTCGCATGGCGAGAATGTCCGCATCGCCTGTGATCAATGCATCCGCCTTGCCGACATGCGCGAGCACCAGGAACACCTGGTCCTTCTCGTCGCGGCAGGCCGGCAGGTCGGGCCATGGCATCGGCAGTTCCACCACATCGGCGTAGGGCAGGAAGTCCGCCAGCAACTCCTGCTGTTCCGAGGTCGACAGCTTGAACTTGGGAAAGGCCAGGACGCGCAGGAGTTCACTGGCCGTCTCCCGGCAGACCAGCGGCTGCAACTGCTGTTGCTGCCAGGCATGGCGTATCCAGGCCAGGCGTCCTGCATTGAAGACCAGCGCCGACAGCACGATGTTGGTGTCGAGCACGACCCTGCGCATCAGCGCCGCGCCCAGGCCACGGCATCCTCGACGTCCTGCTCGGTGATCCCGAGTTGCTCCAGCTTCTCGCGCACGGCCTGGGCCTTCTGGACCCGCACGGGGGTCAGGACGATCCGACCGCCTTCGACGGTCACGTCGAAGTACTCCGCCGCATCCACGCCGGACACGGCCGCCTTGGGCAGCGTGATCTGGTTTTTCGAAGTGAGCTTGGCAAGCATGGGAAGCCTCCGTAAGTTTCAAAGGAAATCTTACTTCCTTACTTCATTCCCGACAAGCATGCCTTCGGGCGCATGGATTTCAGGACCTGCCGTGCTTTCAGCGCCGGTTGAAGCGGCCTGATCCGGTGAAAACACAGCGCCTGTTCCGATCCCCGATCCTGGAGCGCATGGGCTCCGCATTGATTGCGGCACACGAAGCCAACTGCCCCTATACCAAAGGGCTTGTCGAAGGCCAAAGGGCTGGGGAAGGGGCAAGGGAATGGCCTCAAGGGGAAAGGCCCCTACCCGAAAGGCCAAAAGGCTCCTCCGGCCAGCCCATCACCAGGATGTCGCCATGCTTTCGCTGTTCCAGCGCAAACGGGTGCCGCTGGCCAACGCCGCGGCACCGCCTCCCGTCGAGCCTGCCAAAGGGTTGACCCGGCCGCAGTCGGCCACATCGCTGCTGGCGGAGCCGCGCCGGCAGCGATTGCTGGAACACATCTGGCAGCGCACCTCGCTGTCGCGTCGGCAGTTCCGCTCGCTGTACCTGGCGCCACTGGAGCGCTACGCCGAGCTGGTCCAGCAGTTCCCGGCCTCGGAGGCGCATCACCATGCCTGGCCGGGCGGCATGCTGGACCACGGCCTGGAGATCGTGGCCTACGCGCTCAAACTGAGGCAGTCCCACTTGCTTCCGGCCGGCGCCTCGCCCGAGGCCCAGGCCGCGCAAGCCGAGGCCTGGACCGCCGGTACCGCCTACGCCGCGCTGCTGCACGACATTGGCAAGATCGCGGTCGACCTGCACGTCGAGCAGGCCGATGGCCTGGTCTGGCACCCCTGGCACGGGCCGCTGCGGCAGCCGTACCGCTTTCGTTACCGGACGGATCGCGAGTACCGGCTGCATGGCGCCGCCACTGGGCTGCTCTACACCCGTGTGCTCGATGCCGGCATCCTCGACTGGCTGAGCGACTACCACGATCTATGGTCGGCGCTGCTCTACGTCCTGGCGGGCCAGTACGAGCATGCCGGCACGCTGGGCGAGCTGGTCGTCAAGGCCGACCAGGCATCGGTGGCCCTGGCGCTCGGCGGTGATCCGGCCAGGGCCATGGCGGCGCCGAAGCATGCGCTGCAGCGCAAGCTGCTGGATGGCCTGCGCTACCTGCTGCGCGAGGAGTTCAAGCTGAACCAGCCCGGCGGCCCGTCGGATGGATGGCTGACCCAGGACGCACTCTGGCTCGTCAGCAAGACGGTCAGCGACAAGCTGCGCGCGCATCTCCTGTCGCAGGGCATCGAAGGCATCCCATCGAACAACACCGCCGTCTTCTCGGTGCTCCAGGACCATGGCATCGTGCAGCCCGCTCCGGATGGGAAGGCGATCTGGCGGGCGACCGTCACGAGCGGCACCGGCTGGTCGCACAGCTTTACCTTCCTGCGTCTGTCGCCGGCCTTGATCTGGGAGTCGGGCGAGCGTCCCGCACCGTTCGCCGGCACGGTCACGACGGAAGAGCCCCTCCCTGGCGATGAGGCAGCGCCGGGCTCCGACGGCATCCCGGCCACCTCACCGCCCCCTGGGGTGGCGGATTCCCCGGCCGGGCTCGCGGACCCGGTCTCCGATCTGCTGTCGATGCTCGATGCATCCGGCGCAGCCACCGCCGGTGCATCGTCCGCCGGCGCGGAACCGCCGTCACCATCCGCCGGAGCAACTGTGACAGTGACCCATTCGGCGCTGACCGGTCCTGCCACGATGCCGGCTCCCGCGAAGGCCACGCCGTCCGGGGAAGCCTTCATCGCCTGGCTCAGGCAAGGCATCGAGTCGCGCAAGCTCATCATCAACGATGCGAAGGCACTGGTGCATACCGTCGATGGCACGGCGTACCTGGTCAGCCCCGGCGTCTTCCAGCGCTACGTGCAGGAACATCCGGAGATCCAGGCGCTGGCCCGACAGGACGATCTGCACGACTGGCAATGGGTGCAGAAGCGCTTCGAGAAGCTGGGGCTGCACCGCAAACAGGACAGCGGCCTGAACATCTGGACCTGCGATGTCACAGGACCGCGCAAGTCGCGGCGGTTGCACGGCTATCTGTTGGCGGCGCCTTCGGCATTGTTCGCGGAAGTCCCGCCGGACAACCCCTACCTGTCCCTGGCGCGCGGCTAGGAGTCTCCTCGCCACACACGGGCAGCGCACCTGCCGACCCTATGTCTTGCATCGTCGATACCCCCTCATGCTCGATGGGCGACCCAACCCTTGAAGGTGAACGCGCAATAGAAAAGGTCGATGTCCGTGAATCCAGCCTCGCGGAGCAGATCGACATCCTGCACGGGCGAAAGCACGGGCAGCCGTTCCTTGATCGCCGCGATGCTGCCTTCGGCTTGACGCACGGGTACGCCGGAAATAGCCGCGAACACCGCATTGCGCGAGAGCCATCTGTCCCGACCGGGATCTTCGCCGGGAAAGCTGTGATGCGCGACGACAAGGGGCGCACCGGGCTTGAGTCGCAGGTGCATCTGCTGCAGCGTCTTCAGGCGCTCGGCTGGAGGCAGGAAATGCAATGTCAGCAGGCAGGTCGCGCCATCGAAGGGCCCCTTGGGGGCGCTGTCGATATAGCCCTCGTGCAAGCGCACGTGAGGCGCCATCGGGCCCAGGATCGTGCGGGCGAGTTCGAGCATCTCTGCGGAAGGATCGACGCCGTCGAACTGCCAGCCGGGCTGCATTTCGGCGAGGGCCTTCAGTTCCAGCCCGCCGCCGGCGCCGAGCACCAGGATGCGCGCGTCGGCCGGCGCGCATTCAGCCAGCAGCACGCCCGCCATCCGGTGCAGGTCGCTCAGGCCCGGCACGATCCTCGCGGTTCTTTCCACATAGCCCGATACAGCCGTCGGGTCGGGGAACGACGTCATCGAGCGCGGCCTTCCGCTTGCGCTGGCTCGATCGTCTCGGGCCAAATCAGTGATCGGTGAATGTGGAATCCCGTCATGGCCCCGTTGCCCACGGCCAGCGACACCGAATGAGGAAACCGTGCCACGTCGCCGCAGGCAAAGACCCCAGGCACCGAGGTCTTGCTCTCGGCATCCGTGCGGATCTGGATTCCCATGGGCGTTTCTTCCAGTGAACAACCGATTGTCTCGGCCAAAGGGCTGGAGGGGGCGGTTCGCGTTACAACAAACAGGCCCGCAAAGCTCAGTCGCCTCCCATCCACCATCGTCACGTCGGCATGTCCCTCGATCCTGTCGATGCGGGCCTCGTCGATGACCACGCCTCGGCGTTCCAAAGTGGACCTGATTTCCTCGTTGAGTTCCAATGCACCGTTGACGAGCAAGGTGACATCCCCCCAATCCGTCAGCAGCTCAGCCTGATGGATGGACATCGGGCTGGCACCGACGATGCCGATGCGTCCCTGTCCAAGTTCATAGCCATGGCAGTACGGGCAGTGAAAAACCGTCTTCCCCCAGCGTTGCGCGAGTCCGTCGATGGCTGGAAGCTGGTCGGTCACCCCCGTCGCCAATAGAATGCGTCGCCCCAGGTGCGACTCGCCATCGGCCGTCGTGACGGTGAATTCGTCCGCCTGCCCGGCGACCGCTTCCACCCGACCTTCAAGCCAGGTCAGCGTTGGATAGGCCTCGAGCTGGCGGCGTGCGTTTGCAGCGATTTCACCTGGCGGCACACCATCCTGGCCGAGAAATCCGTGTGAATGGCTGGCGAAGCGGTTGCGCCGCTGGCCCGCATCGATCACCAGCACTGACCTGCGTGCGCGCACCAGTTGCAGGGTCGCGGCCATGCCTGAGTAGCTTCCGCCGACGACGATCACGTCGTGATTCATGATTGATTCCTTGAGTGTCGTAAGGCCGCATGCCGGCGTGCGAAGTCAGAGGCCAGATCGGCAAGGGTGATTTCCGAAAACCGCGTGAGCAGCAGCGCCTCGGCTTCGGCAAACGTGCCTTCGAGTGCCGCATTGACCGTCTGCTCGACCAGACACTCCGGTGTCTCGTTGCGGTTGCCGATGGCAAACGTCGCCGGCTCTCCCAGGGCTTCGTGCAACTGACGCAGGGTGACGCTGCCAAGGTCGGCGTGGATACGCCATCCTCCTGCGTGGCCTCGTTCGGAGGTGACGATTCCCGCTTGCCGCAGGTATCCCATCGTGCGTCGAACGACGACCGGGTTGGTTCCCAGGCACAGCGCCAAGGTTTCCGAGGTAACGGGTCCATCCTGCTCGGCCATGTGCAGCAGCGCATGCAGGACAGACGAGAGGCGGCTGTCTCTTTTCATGAAACAAATGATGTTACGAAAAAGGCCGCGTGTCAAATGCGAGGTGGCAATGAACACCTGGCAAGTCACAGCCTTGACGTACAAGAACGTTGTTGACACCTCACCGCCATGACGGCATGGCTATTCGGTGCCGCTCTCTTCCTCGGACAGTTGCGCCTCGGTCGCGGCCATCAGCGTCGCGGCCGAGCACCCCAGCCCCTTCGCGATCCGCAGGATCAACACCAGCGTGGGCATGTGCTCGCCGCGCTCGATCTTGCCCATGTGCGACCGGGCGATGCCCGCCTGTTCCGCGAGCACCTCCTGCGCCAGCCCCTGCGCGGACCGGGCCTCGCGCACGGCAACGCCGAAAGCGCGCGCTGGCTCGCTTTCATAGGTTCTTGTCCCTGCGGGTCTCCCGCGTTGCACCGATCGCTTCTGCATCAACAGAAGCGTCACGCGCAAAGCGAATCTAAACCACGTTAAACTTATCTCATCGACCGGTCGCGCCCGGTTTTTCCCAGTGTCGGCGTTGTGCAGGTGACACGATGATCGCTCCCGATCCCTTGAACATTGCCCTGTCGGACTGCCTGGCCTATCCCCGGTTGTCGGTGCCGATGGCGGAACATCGCCGGCGCCATCCGGACCACCCCATTCGCCTTCATGAAGAACGCCTGGTGGATCTGCATCGAGGACTGCTCGCGGGGGCCTTCGAGGCAGGCCTCTGCCAGTCGCCCGCAGCACCGGAAGGCATCGATGTGCGCCCCGTCTGGCGCGACACGCTGGCATTGGCCGTGTCGGCCCATCACCCCTTGCTGGCCTTCGCGTCAGTGTCCCTGGAGCAGGCGGCCGACCACCCTTGGATCGCCCTGGATGGCCGCGACTGTGTCGGCTACTGCGAGCAGATCGACTCATTGCTGACGGCGGCCGGCGTCGTCCCCTCGGCCGTCACGACGGCCACATCGTTCGGGTTGATGATGACCTTGGTGGCCGCCGGCTACGGCGTCTGCCTCGCACCCGTCGCCCGCATCGAGGGCCATCGTCCCCTGGGCGTTTTCCAGCGTCCGTTGCAAGAGGGAGCGCTGACGCTCACCACGTACTTCCTGAGCCGTCGAAATACGGACAGCACCCGCCTGGAGCCGTTCTTCCAAGCGCTCCAGGCAAACGCCTGACCGAACTTCGACGCGACCCTGGCTTCATCAGACTCTAGGCGTCGCTTCGGCGGCATCGGCAGCGACGGCTTCGCGCACCAGCCGCTGCACGCCTTGCCGGACCTGCTCAGGGAACTCGGTCGTCACGACTGGCTCGCTCGCCTGCATGCACTGTGCGGCCACCAACCGCGCGGCAAGGTGCAGGTTCGTTGGATTGACGGCTTCGATGGCCGGCCGTGTCCCGAGAGCCTCGTACGAGCGCAGAAGAGCGTGGTAGATGTCCCAGGTGTCGATACCCCGTGGCAGTTGCTTCAGGACGGACTGGACCAGCCTGCGCTTGAGCGGATCGAGTTGCCAGTCCGGCACCCGCTGCCCGCGATGCCCCATGTGGATCGACAGCAGGTTGCCGGCCTGGATCTCGTAGGTGATCCAGCGGCGCGACTTGCCCGCGAGCTTGGCGTAGTCCGCCACCGAGAGGTTGTGTGGTGCCTCGAAGGTCTCCAGCACTTGCAGGCGTTCGCGCTGCGCCTCCGACAGGCGCGGCCGTGCGTACTCGGGCATGCGCACGGCCGACAACCGCTGCACCGATGCCGGCGCTTCGGGTTGGCCGGGCGTCGGCGCGGTCACGATCAGTTGCGGCGCGGTGAGGTCGACCACCGGCGGCTGCACAGCCGCCTGGCCGGCGATGGTCGGCAGACCCTGGAGCGTGATGGTCAGATGCCGGCTGGCAACCTCGACCTGGTTCTGCTCGAACAGGTCCAGGCGATCGGCCCAGTCCTGCATCATGACGCGACGCTGCTCGACGTATTCGGCATGGTTGTAGGTCGCGCTGATCCTGTCCGGGTCGGCATGCGAGAGCTGGGCGTCCACCCATTTCTTCGGGTACCCGAGTTCGTTCAGCGCCGTCGAGATCGTTGCCCGGATGCCATGCCCCGTGAGTTGGTCCTCGTAGCCCATGCGCTTGAGCGCGGCGTTGAGCGTGTTCTCGCTGATCGGGTTCTTCAGGCACCAGTCGCCGGGGATGAGATAAACCTGGGCCGGCTTGAAGTTGTCGAGCAGGTGGCGAACGATCTCCTGCGCCTGCACCGACAGCGGCACGATGTAGGGCGGGATGTCGATGAGACGCTTGCGCTTCTTCCTGGTGAGCAGCTTGCGCTGCTTGAGCCTGGCCACCGGGATGATCCACAGGCCCCGGTCGAGGTCGAACTGATCGGGCGTGGCGAAGCGCAACTCGCCGGTACGCACACCGGTGAGCATCAACAGCCGCAAGCCCAACTGCGTGTTCAGGCGCCCGCGGTACTTGCGCAGTGTCTGCAGCATGACTGGCAGCTCGTGCATGCGCAGGAACGGGTTGTGTTCGACCGGCGGCAAGGGCAGCGCGACCACTTCCAGGTCCCTGGACGGGTTATCGCCCATGTTGGGAATCGCCACCGTGGCGTAGGTGAACAACTGGGTGAACCAGGTCCTCAGCTTCTCGGCCACCGACAGCGAGCCGCGCTTTTCCACCTTGCCGATGATGTCCAGCAGGTGTGCGCGGGTGATCTCGTAGATGGTCAGGTGCCGCAGCGAGGGGAACACGTCTTTCTTGAAGACGCGCCCGATCTGTTCAAGGCTGGTCTGCCGTCCTTCCTCCAGCGAGAGCCGGCGATGGGCCAGCCATTGCTCGTAGACGGCCATGAAGGTGTGCTCGCCGGCCAGGACGATCGCGTGCCGCCTGCGCTTGCGTTCGCTGTGCGGATTGACGCCCTTGGCGAGCAGCGAGCGGGCTTCATCGCGAAGCGCACGGGCGTCCTTCAGCGAGAGCGCTGGATACGTGCCGAAGGACATGCGGTCGCGCTTGCCGCCCCACGAGAAGCGGAAGTGCCACGCCTTTGCACCGGTGGCTGAAACAAAGAGGGAAAGGCCGTCTGTGTCGGCCAGGGTGTACGGTTTGCCGGTCGCCTTGGCCTGGCGAACCGTGAGGTCCGAAAGCATGATCCCAACTCCTTGAAAGCGAGTTGAGTGCCATGTTTCCCATCGGGCCCCGGCTCCCCCAGCAACAATGCGGAACTGGGAAGCTCCGCATTGCGATGTACCACCTAATGTACCGGTTTTGACCGGCTGTCAGTGGATTTCGCTGGACGTCACTGGATCGAAGATTCTTAAAAAATCGAACCGTGACAATGACTTGCAACACTCCATGGACGTCCCTGGAACACCATGGAAAGTTGAAGTGGAGCGGGTGATGGGAATCGAACCCACGCTTGAGGCTTGGGAAGCCGCCGTTCTACCATTGAACTACACCCGCATCGGGCCGTACCTCGCTCAACCGGCGTGGCAGGGAAACGGATTATAGCGCGGCCCGCAGGCGGGCGAACCGCCCGGCGCGCCGCGCTCGCGCCACGCCCACCCGGGCGTGACATCGCCGTCACACCGCGGCCGCGCGGCGGCGCCGGCCCCACTACAATGGCGCGCTATGAATACCACTCCTGTTTCGGACGGCGATTCCGCCGCTTCATCGCCGCTCTCTCCGGCCACTCAGGCCGCTTTGAATTCCTCGTCGCACGCGCCGGACAGCCCCGGCGCGGCACACATCCGCAGCTTCGTGCACCGCCGCGGCCACATCACCCAAGGCCAGCGCGACGCCCTCGAACGCCTGCTGGAAACCTGGTCGATTCCCTACACGCCCCGGCCGCTGGACGTGGCGGCGGCCTTCGGCCGCCAGGCGCCGACCATCCTGGAAATCGGCTTCGGCATGGGCGAGACCACCGAGCGGATCGCGCTGGAGCGCCCCGGGGATAATTTCCTGGGCGTGGAGGTGTTCAACGCCGGCGTCGGTTCCATGCTCAAGCGTATCGAAGCATCCAATCTGCAAAACGTGCGCATCATCCAGCATGATGCGGTGGAAGTGGTGCGCGACATGATCGCGCCCGATTCCCTGGACGGCGTGCACATCTATTTCCCCGACCCCTGGCCCAAGAAACGGCATCACAAGCGGCGACTGATCCAGCCGCCCTTCGTGGCGCTGCTGGCCAGCCGCATCAAGCCGGGCGGCTACGTGCACTGCGCCACCGATTGGGAGCATTACGCACAGCAGATGCTGGAAGTGCTGGGCGCGGAGCCCCTGCTCCGCAATACCGCCGACGGCTACGCGCCGCGTCCGGCCTTTCGTCCACAGACCAAATTCGAGACGCGCGGCCTGCGGCTGGGGCACGGCGTCTGGGACTTGATGTTCAAGCGAGCTGCCTGATGCTATTTCCCCCTATCGAACCCTACCGCCACGGCATGCTGGACACGGGCGACGGCCACCAGGTGTATTGGGAGCTGTGCGGCAATCCTTCGGGCAAGCCGGCGGTCTTTCTGCACGGCGGTCCCGGCAGCGGCTGCTCGCCGGTGCACCGGCAGTTGTTCGACCCTGCCCAGTACAACGTGCTGCTCTTCGACCAGCGCGGCTGCGGGCGATCCCGCCCCCATGCCAGCCTGGACAACAACACCACGTGGCATCTGGTCGCCGACATGGAGCGCCTGCGCACGCAGATCATGGGCGCGGACCGCTGGCTGGTATTCGGCGGCTCCTGGGGATCGACCCTGGCGCTGGCCTATGCCGAGACCCATCCCGAACGGACCGCAGCTTTGATATTGCGCGGCATCTTTACGGTGCGGCGCGCGGAAGTGCAGTGGTATTACCAGGCCGGCGCGTCCGAGCTTTTTCCGGATCTGTGGGAAGACTTCCTGGCGCCGATTCCAGAGGAAGAACGTGGGGATATGGTCGCGGCGTACCATCGCCGGCTGACCGGCTCGGATCCTGTGGCCCAACTGCGCGCCGCCAAGGCCTGGAGCCGCTGGGAGGACAGCACCATTACCATGCTGCCCAGTCCGCGCCACCAGCAGAACCATGCCGGCGACCAGGCCGCGCTGGCTTTCGCCCGCATCGAGAACCACTACTTCATCAATGAGGGGTTCATGCAGGAAGGCCAGCTGATCCGGGACGCGCATAAGCTGCGCCAGATTCCCGGCGTCATCGTGCAGGGCCGATACGATGTCTGCACGCCGATGCGCACCGCCTGGGACCTGCACAAGGCGTGGCCGGAGGCGCAGTTTCACGTCGTGCCGGACGCGGGACACGCCTTCGATGAACCGGGGATCCTGTCACGCCTGATCGAAGCCACCAACCGCTATGCGGCGACCGGTCATTTTTGAAGGGAGACCATGAACGCCATGAACATTCAGCTCAACGGCGAAGCACGGCAGATCGCCCCAGGGACGACGGTACTCGGCCTGCTCGAAATGCTCGGTTACGTTGGCAAGCGGGTGGCCGTCGAGAAAAACGGCGAAATTGTTCCGAAAAGTCAGCATGCCGACACGCCCTTGCAACAAAACGACAAGCTGGAGATCGTCGTCGCAGTGGGCGGGGGCTGAAACACATTGCCATTGCGGCGGTCTTGCACAGGCGGCAGCGCTCGCAACCCGTTACAAAGATACGACATACGGCCGCTCTGCCGATCTCCATAATGGGCGTGCCGTCGAACTTACGCAGCGTGTTCGAAAGGCTTTACCGGCGCGGATTTTTCCCCTCCCGCTCCGGTCGCATCAGGCCAGGGACCAACCCTGGCCTTTTTTTGCTTTTCTAGCGCAGGCCGCCAAAGCGGCCCAGGCCTTTCAGGCCGCCCATGGCGCGCATCATTTTGGCCATGCCGCCCTTTTTCATCTGCTTCATCATGCCCTGCATCTGTTCGAACTGCGATAGCAGGCGGTTGACTTCCTGCACGGGCACGCCCGCGCCCGCAGCGATGCGCCGCTTGCGGGAAGCCTTGATCAGTTCGGGTTTCGCCCGTTCGGCGGGCGTCATCGAATTCAGGATGCCTTCGGTGCGCCGCAGCTGCTTGTCGGCCTGACCGCTTTGAAGCTGGCCGGCGGCCTGCTGGAACTGGGCCGGCAGCTTTTCCAGCAGCGAGCCCATGTCGCCCAGCTTCTTCACCTGCCCCAACTGCTCGCGGAAGTCGTTCAGGTCGAACTTGTTGCCGGACTTCAGCTTGGTCGCGAGCTTCTGCGCTTCGGCGATGTCGATATTGCGCTGCGCCTGTTCGACCAGCGAAACGATGTCGCCCATGCCCAGCACGCGTTGGGCCATGCGGTCCGGATAGAAGGCCTCCAGGCCATCCAGCTTTTCCGAAACGCCGACGAACTTCAACGGCTTGCCGGTGACGTGGCGCACCGACAGCGCCGCGCCCCCTCGCGCGTCGCCATCCAGCTTGGTCAGGACCACGCCGGTCAGCGGCAGCGCGTCCGCAAAGGCGCGTGCGGTGTTGACGGCATCCTGGCCCTGCATGGCGTCGACCACGAACAGCGTTTCAACGGGCTTGACCAGGTCGTACAGCGCGCGGATCTCGCGCATCATCGCTTCGTCGATGCCCAGACGGCCCGCCGTGTCCACGATCAGCACGTCATAGTGATAGCGGCGCGCATGGTCCACCGCGGCGCGCGCGATGTCCTCGGGTTTCTGGCTGGGATCGGAAGGCAGGAAATCGACACCCACCTGCCCGGCAACGGTTTTCAGCTGCTCGATGGCCGCCGGACGATAGACGTCGGCGCTGACCACGGCCACTTTCTTCTTGCCGGTCTTGCGGCCGTTCTGGACGTGGTTGCCCTCGGCCAGCCAGCGCGCCAGTTTGCCGGTCGTCGTGGTTTTACCGGCGCCCTGCAGACCGGCCATCAGGATGACGGCGGGAGGCTGCACATTCAACGACAATTCACCGGCTTCCGGGCCCAGGTCGCCCCCCATCAGGGTCGTCAGTTCCTTATGGACGATGCCCACGAGGGCCTGACCGGGACTGAGGCTCGTGGCGACTTCTTCGCCCAGGGCTTTTTCTTTGACCCGGGCCACGAAATCGCGCACCACGGGCAGCGCGACGTCGGCCTCCAGCAGGGCCATGCGCACTTCGCGCAGCATCTCCTGGGTGTTGGCTTCGGTCAGGCGCGCTTCGCCGCGCAGCGTCTTGACGACGCGCGAGAGGCGTTGAGTAAGGTTATCGAGCATGAGACGCGTTTCCGCTTAAACTAGGCTGCTTTGAGGGCCGGTCCGGCCTGGCCGCGCAACGACGTGCGCGGCGCGTACATCGGGCTGGCCGACGGTCGATCATCGACGCGCCGGGCCCCATCGAGAACAACAACGGTTCCTATGTCATCAGGCATTGTATTTCACGCGGTCGCCGCCCTGGCGTACGCGGTGCTGGCTGCGTCCCTATGGCGGCGGCTGGCCGGCGCCGACGGCATCGAGCACGCGGGCCGTGTGGCGCGGGTTTGCCTGCTCGGCGCGCTGTTTCTGCAGGGCGTCGCGCTCTACGAGACGATCTTCGGCGGCACGTATCTGTTTATCGGCTGGGCGCTGGCCTTGTCCGCCGCCGTCTGGCTCGGCATGGTGATTTTCTGGCTGGAGAGCCTGCTGGTACGCATCGACGGGCTGCTGCTGGTGCTGCTGCCGGCGGCGGCTTTCGTCTGCGCCCTGGCGGGGGCCTTCCCTCAGGGCCAGGTGGTGCCTCACGCGAACAATTCCTGGCTGCGGGTCCATCTGATCATCGCGCTCGTGGCCTATGGCCTGATGACGGTGGCCGCGCTGCAAGCCATGTTGATGGCGCTGCTGGACCGCCATCTGCACCGCCCGGTAGAGGCCACCGGTCAGGCCAGCCTGATGGGCAAGGTGCTGGACGTCCAGCCGCCGCTCCTCATGCAGGAGCGCCTGCTGTTCCGCATCATCGGCATCGGTTTCGCGGTGCTGACGCTGACGGTGTGCACCGGGTCCATCGCCTCCTATATCCTTAGCCATCGGGTGCTGCCCTTCGATCACAAGACGGTTTTCACCCTGCTGTCATGGGTGACGTTCGGCGTGCTGCTGCTCGGCCGCTATCGCAAGGGTTGGCGCGGCCGTGTCGCGCTGCGGTGGACGCTGTCGGGCTTCGCCCTGCTGCTGCTGTCGTACACCGGCAGCCGCTTCGTGCTCGAAGTGCTCTTGCATCGGGGCTGACGGTGGGCAAGCTGCTTTTCTGGATCATCGTGGTGCTGGTGGCGCTGGTCGTCGCGCGAATCGCCGCGCGGGCGGCAGTGCGCAATGCCCAGGGCGCGCGGCCCGCCGGGCGGCGCGGCTTCCGGCGCTCCGCGGGCAGCGCGCCCGCCGGTCCGCCAGAGCAGATGGTGCGCTGCGCGCACTGCGGGATCCATCTGCCGCGCTCGGAAGCCACATTGATCGGCGGCCGTATCTGGTGCAGCCAGGAACACGCCCGCCTTGGGGCCAAGAACTGACGAAAGGGAGAGAATCGCGCGATGGCGTTGCAACTGGATCGGCATGGATGGCTGAAACCCGCGCGCGGCGTGACGCTGGCGCCTTCTCCCAACCGCGACCGCCGGCCCCCGCAGACGCCGGTTTCGCTGCTTGTCGTCCACAACATCAGCCTTCCCCCCGGCGAGTTCGGCGGGCCTCACGTGCACGGTTTGTTCTGCAATCGGCTGGACTACCAGGCCCATCCCTGGCTGGAGCGCCTGCGGGGGCTGCGCGTGTCGGCGCATTTCTTCATCCGGCGCGACGGGGCCATCGTGCAGTTCGTCGCGACGGAGGACCGCGCCTGGCACGCGGGCGTGTCGCGCTTCGAGGACCGCGAGCGCTGCAATGACTTTTCGCTCGGCATCGAACTGGAAGGCACCGACATCCGCCCCTACGAGGACGCGCAATACGCGGCGCTGGCGCGGCTGGTGCCGGCGCTGACGGCCCGCTATCCCTTGCGCGCGGCGCGGGGACATTCCGACATCGCTCCGCTGCGCAAAACCGACCCCGGCCCGGCATTCGAATGGGCGCGTTTCGGGCGCCTGTGCGGCTTTCCCCGGCGGGCGTTGCCACAACGCTAAGCCGCAGGCAAACGACATATCGATCCGCGGGCGGACTCAGGCGGCCCTGGGCTCCCCGGGCCGCCATCCCAGTTCGCTCGAGACCGCCTGCGCAACGGACTGAACGACGGGCACCAGCTCCCGCATTCTTTCCAACGGCATATAGGGCGCCGTGCTGGACACGCTGATCGCCGCCACGATGGCGCGCGCCGCGTCCCGAACGGGCGCCGCGACGCAGCGGATGGACGGCTCGTTGTCTTCCAGATCGAACGCATAGCCCGCCTGCGCATACTCGCGCATCCGCGACAGAAAGCGCGCTTCCGTCAATGCCTTGCCCGCCGCCTGCGGCGCCACAGGCGACCCGGCCCGCAGCATTGCGCGCCATTCGGCCGCATCGCCATCCAGCAGCAAGGCCTTGCCGACGCCCGTGACCGCCAGGGGCATGCGATGGCCCACGCGCGAGCGCATCTCCAGCCCTTTCTTGCCGGGGATTTTCTCCAGATAGAGCGCTTCGGCGCCGTCGCGCACGGCCAGGTGGATGGTGTCGCCGGTGGCGCTCGCCAGGGCGTCCAGATGCGGCCGCGCCAAGGCGGCCAAGGGAATTTCCTCGCGCGCCTGGAAACCGAGTTCGATGAGGCGCGGCCCCAGCGAATAACCGTATCCGGGCAGGATACGGAGGTAGCGCTCCTGCACCAGGCAACTGGCCAGGCGATGGGTGGTGCTGCGCGCGACGCCGATGCGCGCGCAGATATCGCGCAGATCCCGCGCCCCCGCAGCGACGGCCTGCACGACCGCCAGGCCGCGCATCAGCGTTTGCGTGCCCGATGGCGCGGCGCCGGCCTCCGGCTGCCTTCCCCTGTCTGCCTTTGCCGGCGCAGCCTTTGCCGGGCTGGCTTTTCTGGTCCGCATAGTGCTCCACATGGCCTTCCTTCCGTGCCTGTTCCAAGGCCGCAAGGGGCGTCTTCCTTTTCCCTGTCCGTCATGCGACGGGATCCGGGATGGTAACGCGCCGACCCGAAATTTTATCCCTATATGTGGGACGCGATTCTACATTTTGAGCAAATGCGAACACAGGAATAGAATTCGGCCGCAGGAGACACACGAGGATTGGCTTCCCATGACCGCCGCCATGCCGCGTCCAGCGGCTCTCATCGCCCTTGACTGGGGCACCTCGTCGCTGCGCGCCTATCGCATGGGCCCCGGCGGCGACGTTCTGGATACCCGCCACCTTCCCTGGGGCATCATGCGTCTGCCCACGCCCCCGGCCGATGGACCGGCGCCCGCCATGCCGGCGTCGGGCTTCGAACTCGCCTTCGAACAAGCCTGCGGCGACTGGCTGCGCGCCTCGCCCGGTCTGCCGGTCATCGCCTGCGGCATGGTCGGCAGCGCCCAAGGCTGGGCCGAGGCCGCCTATCTGGACGTACCCGTGGACCTGCGCGATATCGGCGCGCGCCTCACCCCGGTGGACACGCGGCGCGGCGCCACGCTGCACATCGTCCCGGGCCTGCTGCAGCGCCAGGGGCTGCCGAATGTGATCCGCGGCGAGGAAACGCAGGTCGTGGGCGTCGTCAGCGGCGAGCCTGACGCCGGGGACGATCTGCTCGTCGGCCTGCCCGGCACGCATTGCAAATGGGTCCGCGTGCAGGGGGAACGCATCGTCGGATTCGATACGTTCATGACGGGCGAGGTATACGGCGCATTGCGTGGCCACACCATCCTGGGCCGCACCATGAGCGATGCAGCCGCGCCGGACGATGCCGCATTTCAGCGCGGGCTGGAGATTGCAGGCTCCGAGCTCGGACGCGGCGGCGTGCTGTCCACCATTTTCAGCACACGGGCCCTGGGACTGACGGGGCAGCTCGCGCCGCAGGCGCAGCCGGACTACCTGTCCGGCCTGTTGATCGGGCATGAGGTCTGCGCCCTGCGCGAACTGCTGGACGCGCGCGGCATGCCGTCCCGGATCGTCCTGTGCGGCGAAGAAGACCTGTGCCGCCGCTACGCGCGTGCGCTGCCCCTGGCCGGCCTGCCGGCGCCGCGGCTGGCTGGCCAAGGCGCCGAACGCGGCTTGTGGCGGCTCGCGCTCGCAGCGGGATTGGTGACGGACACCCAAGCCGCCAGCTGAGCTTCCGTTTGATGCGATGCGCCCGCCGCGCAGCGCAATGAGACCCAGAACGAGGATCCGTCATGAGCCCTACCGCCCCTCCCTTGCGAACCGCGATGGCCGAATGCGGTTTGATCGCCATTCTGCGCGGCATCAAGCCCGATGAAGCGCAAGCCATCGGCGCCGCGTTGTACGGCGCCGGCTTTCGCATCATCGAAGTGCCGCTGAATTCGCCCGAACCGCTGGTCAGCATCCGCACGCTGCGCGACAGCCTGCCCGCCGATTGCCTGGTGGGCGCAGGCACGGTGCTGGATCCGGTGGCCTGCACCGACATCGTCAAGGCCGGCGGGGAAATCGTCGTCATGCCCCATGGCGATCCGCACGTCATCCGCGCCGCGAAAACCGCCGGCCTGGCCTGCTGCCCCGGCGTCGCCACCCCGACGGAAGCCTTCGCCGCGCTGGCCGCGGGCGCCGACGTTTTGAAGATGTTCCCGGCCGAACAGCTCGGTCCCGCCGTGCTCAAGGCATGGCGCGCCGTCATCCCCAAAGACGTGCCGCTGGTGCCCGTCGGCGGCATTACGCCGGAACGCATCGCCGAATACGCCCAGGCCGGCGCCACCGGCTTCGGCCTGGGCTCCGCGCTGTACAAGCCGGGCCTGACCGCGCCCGACGTCGCCGAACGCGCGCAAGCCTTCGTGAAGGCGTGGCGCGCCGCCTATCCCCAAACCGGAAATCAATCATGAAAATCACCAAGCTCACCACCTACATCGTTCCGCCGCGCTGGTGCTTCCTGAAAATCGAAACCGACGAAGGCATCAGCGGCTGGGGCGAACCGGTCGTGGAAGGCCGCGCGCACAGCGTTGCCGCCGCGGTGGAGGAACTCGCGGACTACCTGGTCGGCAAAGACCCGCGCAATATCGAGGACCACTGGACGGTCCTGTACCGCGGCGGCTTCTATCGCGGAGGCGCCATCCACATGAGCGCGCTGGCGGGCATCGACCAGGCGCTGTGGGATATCAAGGGCAAGGCGCTGGGCGTGCCGGTTTCGCAATTGCTGGGCGGCAACGTCCGCGACCGCATCCGCGTGTATTCGTGGATCGGCGGCGACCGTCCCGCCGATACCGCCGCGGCGGCCAAGGCCGCTGTGGAGCGCGGTTTCACCGCGGTGAAGATGAACGGCACCGAAGAACTGCAGTTCATCGATTCGCACGACAAGGTGCGCAAGTGCCTGGAGAACGTGGCGGCGGTGCGCGAGGCAGTGGGACCGGATGTCGGCATCGGCGTCGACTTCCACGGGCGCGTGCACAAGCCGATGGCCAAGGTCCTGATCAAGGAACTGGAGCCGTACAAGCTGATGTTCATCGAAGAGCCGGTGCTCAGCGAGCATTACGAAGCGCTGAAGGAGCTGGCGCCGCTGTCGTCCACGCCCATCGCCCTGGGCGAGCGCCTGTACTCGCGCTGGGATTTCAAGCGCATTCTGTCCGAGGGATACGTCGACATCATCCAGCCCGATCCGTCGCACGCCGGCGGCATCACGGAAACGCGCAAGATCGCCGCGATGGCCGAAGCCTATGACGTCGCGCTGGCCCTGCATTGCCCGCTCGGCCCCATCGCATTGGCCACCTGCCTGCAGATCGACGCCGGCTGCTACAACGCCTTCATCCAGGAACAAAGCCTCGGCATCCACTACAACGCCGCGAACGACCTGCTGGACTATGTCAGCAACCGCGAGGCCTTTGCCTATCGCGACGGCATGGTGACGATCCCGCAAGGCCCCGGCCTGGGCATCGAAGTCAACGAGGAATACGTCAAGGAACGGGCGGCCGTCGGCCACCGCTGGCGCAACCCCGTGTGGCGGCACAAGGATGGCAGCTTCGCCGAATGGTAGCGGCGTCGCGCAATCAATCCCCCGGAAACCCCTTTACTCCCCTTCCACATCTCTGACGAAAACAGGGCGCCCGCGCGCCGCGCATCGCTTGCGGTGCGGCGCGCCGGCCCGCCCGGCAAAGGAGACATATCGTGCCCACCGCACACACCGCCGCCATGCCCGGCGCACAGGCCACCCGCAGCCGCTATCTGATCATGGTGATGCTGTTCGTCACCGTGGTCATCAATTACCTGGACCGCAGCAATCTTTCCATCGCCGCGCCCGCGCTGAAGGACGAGTTCGGCCTGGATACCGTCCATGAAGGCTTGATCCTGTCAGCCTTCGGCTGGACCTACGCCGCCATGCAGATTCCCGGCGGATGGCTGGTCGATCGCGTGCCGCCGCGCATCCTTTATGCGCTTGCACTGATCCTGTGGTCCGCAGCCACGTTCTTCATGGGTTTCGCCGGCAGCTTCGTCATCCTGTTCGTATTGCGGTTGGCCGTCGGCGCGCTGGAGGCCCCGGCCTATCCCATCAACAACCGCGTCGTCACCACGTGGTTTCCGGAGCGCGAGCGCGCCACCGCCATCGGCTTCTACACGTCCGGGCAGTTCGTCGGCCTGGCCTTCCTGACGCCCGTGCTGGCCTGGCTGCAGCACGCCTACGGCTGGCACATGGTCTTCGTCACGACGGGCCTGCTGGGCGTGGTCTGGGGCGTGCTGTGGTTCCTGGTCTACCGTGAGCCGCGCCAGTTCCGCGGCGCCAACGAAGCCGAAATCGAACTTATCCGCCAGGGCGGCGGCGTGGTCGATCTGGAAAAGCGCGTCACCGAAAAGAAAACACCCTTCGCATGGAGCGACCTGGGCCTGGTCATGTCGCGCCGCAAACTCTGGGGGGTCTACCTGGGCCAGTTCTGCCTGACCTCCACCCTTTGGTTCTTCCTGACCTGGTTCCCGACCTACCTGGTGAAGTACCGCGGGATGGACTTCATCAAGTCCGGCTTCCTGGCGTCCGTTCCCTTCCTGGCGGCCTTCATCGGCGTGCTGTGCTCCGGCGTGCTCTCCGACTGGCTGATCCGGCGCGGCGCGACCGTCGGCATGGCCCGCAAGCTGCCCATCATCCTGGGCCTGCTCATCTCCACGTCGATGATCGGCGCCAACTACACCGACTCCACCGCCTGGGTCATCTTCTTCCTGGCCGTGGCCTTCTTCGGCAACGGGCTGGCGTCCATCACCTGGTCGCTGGTCTCCACGCTGGCGCCGGTTCGTCTGCTCGGCTTGACCGGCGGGGTGTTCAACTTCGTCGGCAATCTGTCGTCGATCTGCACGCCCATCGTCATCGGCTTCCTGGTCTCGAAGGACAACTTCGCGCCGGCCATCGTCTACGTCGCCACGCTGGCCCTGCTGGGTGCGCTGTCGTACATCCTGCTCGTTGGCAAGGTCGAACGCATCGAAGGCTGAAGGCGAAGCGGGGAGCGGCCGGGGCCTTCGGCTTCAGCCGCCGTCTCCCCACCAGCGCTTCACGTGCTTGCGGGTATTGCTGGCGATCCATTGGACCAGCCGTTCCAGCAAGGTCGATTCCGTGCCGGGACTTACCTGCGCGTGAAGCGCGTCGGCCACTTGATTCAGCGCACCCGGCAAACGATCGGCCAGATCGCGGCCGATCTGCATTACGTACCTTGGCGTGAACCCGAAGCCGGCAGCCATCGCCGATAGATGCTCGGAACCGCCTCATTGCGCAATTGCGCGGCGATGCGCTGCCAGGTCGTGGGCCAGTAACGAGGTTCACGCGGTTTTTCGCCGGCCGGCATCAACGACAACCCGCCCGCGGTATCCCCGCCCACGCTGCGCAACAGCCCGAACACGGTCGTGGCGTGACGTCGCATCGACAAGAACCGGCGGATATTGCCCTCGGGAAGCAGGTTCTCAAAATAAGCGTGCACCTGCTCGCCGGCATGGTCCGCCGCCTGCAACGGCAAGCTGTTCGCCAGCGGGCGCGCATCCGACCGGGCGAGCCACGAGGCCGCATAACGGAAACGCAAGGGCCGCTCGTCGAACAGGGTGCCGACCAGCGCGCCATGCTGATACACGTCAAGGGTATCGGCAGCCGCCATCAAAAACCTCCGCGCTTGCGGCGGATGACCACCTCCAATCCCAGAAGACTCAACATGTCGAGCACCTTCTGCAATTGGAGAGTCGGCTTGCCCTTCTCCAGGTCCACGATGAAACGGTTGCCGGTGTTTCCCAATCCCGCAAGATCGGCCTGCATCAAGGCCTGCTCGCGCCTGACGGCACGCACCACTTCCCCGAGTTCAACGGATGTGCGGATGGGAGCGCCATTGTCGAGATCGCCAGGAGGCGTTTGCGGAGGCATAAGGTTCCCGCGGGAAAATTACCGAGCGGTAATTCTACTGCCGGCGTAGCGTTTTTCGGAAGCCAAAATTACCGATCGGTAAGTTGCGCCCAAGTTTCCGCACGAACGCGTTGAAACTTACCGCTCGGTAATTTATGGAGATGTGTGGCGAAACAAGGAGGCCGGAATTACCGATCGGTAATTCCGGCCTTCGCACGCCGTTCGGGGCGGCGCGAAGCAGTCCACCGCTCCGTGCCGCGTCGGTGCCTACGCCGACGTTCTCAACCCTTCAGCAGCAAGGCGTTCATCCGCTTCACAAACGCCGCAGGGTCGGCCAGTTGGGCGCCTTCGGCCAGCATGGCCTGCTCCAACAGCAATTCGGCCCAGTCGGCGAATTCGGCGTCGCTCGCGTCCCGAACACGGGCCACCAACGCATGCTCGGGATTGATCTCCAGCGTGGGCTTCACGTCTGGCGTTTCCTGCCCCGCCGCCTTCAGCATGCGCAGCAGGCTCGGGCTCAGCTCGTTCTGGCCCACCACGATGCAGGCGGGCGAATCCACCAGCCGCAGCGTCACGCGCACATCCGCCACCTTGTCGCCAAGGGCAGTCTTCAGACGCTCGACCAGCGGCTTCAGCGACTCCTGGACTTCGTTCTGGCGCTTCTTCTCTTCCTCGTCCGCCAGCCCATCCAGATCCAGGCCGCCCTTCGCCACGGAAACCAGCGACTTGCCGTCGAACTCCCGCAGATACGACAGCATCCACTCGTCCACCCGGTCGGACAGCAGCAGCACCTCGATGCCCTTCTTCCGGAAAATCTCCAGGTGCGGGCTGTTCTTTGCCGCCGCGTAAGTTTCGGCAGTCACGTAGTAGATCTTGTCCTGCCCTTCCTTCATGCGCGACACATAGTCGGCGAAGGACACGGTCTGCGCGCCATCCTCGTTATGCGTGGACGCAAAGCGCAGCAGCTTGGCGATGCGTTCCTGGTTGCCGATGTCTTCGCCGGTGCCTTCCTTCAGCACCTTGCCGAACTCGTTCCAGAACAGCGCGTAGTCGTCCTTGCGGTTCTCGGCCAGGTCCTCCAGCAGGGACAGCACGCGCTTGGCCGAACCTTCGCGGATCGCCCGCACATCGCGGCTTTCCTGCAGGATCTCGCGCGACACGTTCAGCGGCAGATCCGCCGAATCGATAACGCCGCGTACGAAGCGCAGATACGTCGGCAGCAGCTGCTCGGCGTCGTCCATGATGAAAACGCGCTTCACGTACAGCTTCACGCCGCGGCGCGCATCACGGTCCCACAGATCCATGGGCGCGTGCTTCGGGATATACAGCAGCTGCGTGTACTCGCTGCGCCCTTCCACGCGATTGTGCGTCCACGCCAGCGGCTCGTCGTAATCGTGGGCGACGTGTTTGTAGAACTCTTTGTACTGCTCGTCGGTGACATCGCTCTTGGACCGCGTCCACAGCGCGCTGGCCTGGTTCACCGTATCCAGCTCATCCTTCTTGACCTGCTCGCCCTTCTCGGCATCCCACTCTTCTTTGGCCATGCGGATGGGCAGCGAGATGTGGTCGGAGTAGCGGCGCAGGATTTCGCGCAGCTTCCAGCCGTTCAGGAAAACGTCTTCGTCCGCGCGCAGATGCAGCGTCACGTCCGTGCCGCGGCTCGCCTTTTCGGCCTGCGTCACCGTGAACTCGCCCTGCCCGTCCGACTCCCAGCGTACCGCCTGATCCGCCGGCACGCCCGCGCGGCGGCTGGTCACCGTGACCTTGTCGGCCACGATAAAGGAGGAATAGAAACCCACCCCGAACTGGCCGATCAGCTGCGCATCCTTTTGCTTGTCGCCGGTCAGCTTCGCAAAAAATTCGCGCGTCCCGGAGCGTGCAATCGTCCCCAGGTTGGCCACGGCCTCGTCGCGAGACAGCCCGATGCCGTTGTCGGAAATAGTGATAGTGCGAGCCGCCTTGTCGTAATCCACGCGGATGGCCAACTCGGGATCGCCTTCCATCAGCTCCGGCCGGTCGATGGCCTCGAAGCGCAGCTTGTCGCAGGCATCGGACGCGTTGGAAACCAGCTCGCGCAGGAAAATTTCCTTGTTGCTGTACAGGGAGTGGATCATGAGGTGCAGCAGCTGCTTCACCTCTGCCTGGAAGCCCAGGGTCTCCGGTGCGGATTGGGATGCGGTTTCGCTCATGGTGTCGAAATCTTGGTTGTCTGCGTTGGAGGAAGCCGCCGGAACGGCGCCACCGTCCAGGACCGCGCCGATCAGCCGTCCGCTCAAGCGGACCGGCCCCGCGGACCTTCCAGCGGCGCGCCAGCGGCTGGCGGGCAAGAGTATGGGGCCGGAGACAGGTTTTTCAAGTGGGCTATAATGCCGTCCTTCCGCCACGCAGCCAGGCGGGCCGCCCGACGCTATCGGGAGGCGCAATCCACTGGCTCGCGCACGACCTGCCCGGGTGGTGAAATTGGTAGACGCAGGGGACTCAAAATCCCCCGCCGCAAGGCGTGCCGGTTCGATTCCGGCCCCGGGCACCATCTCTGATCTTCCCTGCATCAATGACTCGGAAGATTCAGCAGCCCAAGCCCCGCACCGGGGTTTTTTCCCGAGCGCTGAACGCGGAACCCGTCGCACAGTTCCGACACTCGCGGCTGGGTGGCGATGTTGACAAGATTGGCAAGCTAAAGCCACGCAGCAACAACGCGGTGCGATTGGAACTGGCCCTGCTAAGCCACCTGTTCACCGTCGCTGCCAAAGAGTGGGGAATCGGTCTCCCCCTTCAATCGCGTGTCGAACATCCGCCGTGGCCATTTAGAAATGCAGGTCGAGCTTGGCGCGCTTCCTATCGCCCGCGGCTTCGGCCTTCGCTCCGACGCCAAAACCCAACCCGGCAAACCCCATCTCATTTCACCCTGCATTAGGCATGGACGAATATAAAGATCGGATTCGCGCCGATATAACCAAAATGCGCCTTATAGGGATATCCGGCGCAATACTCCTGGTAACAAGACATTACCTCGTCCCTCTAATTGCGCGAGTGACTTTCATCTACGATGCCCTCCTCAACCGGTGAGCGGTACAAAGCCGGCACCGTGTACGGATAGTGTTATCGGGAATTCGCCCAGAACGCTTCCATGGCAAGGAGAATCGGATGTCGAGGGTAGTCGATACGTTGATCGTTGTAGACGCGGCCAAAATTCTCGCCGATCACGGCACCAGCCAAAACGATGATTTCACCGCGTTGAAAAATGGAGGTCTGGGCTATGTGTTCATGGTGGCCCCCTGGCTTAATGTCGGGCAGCCCGCGGCCCAGCAACAGGGCGCAGCCCAGACCTTTGAAGAAGAAGAGGGGGGCAACGAATTACAGCTCCTTGTCAAAGTCGGCGATGTCGTCCGAATGCGGGCCCGGTGCCTGGCAGGTCCCGGGGACAATCAATGCCTCATAAGTAACGTCTCCCTGGATCCGCAAACCGAGACGCACATTACCGGGTTCACTCCGGCATTGCGGTCGATCGCCACCACCGCGATCGATCCAACGGCCGGCCTCTTTACCAAATACATGCCGACGTCAGGCCAGGATTATTGCTGGGAAGCGGTCACGCTTATGCCGGCGACGATAAAGTACAACCTGGATTTCACGGTCTATAACGGCGCATTACAAAAGCAGGGCGGCTTCAGCTTTCAATCACAGATTGTTATCAACGCCTGATATTGGATCAGGCCGCGCGACCGCATCCATCGAGACATCAAACCTTACCGAACATTACCGTCACCACCGCGTGAAACGGTTGAGTCCGATCTAAGATGCAATCGCGGCTTCACCTTCGCAGAGAGAAGCAAATAATGCCGAACATTATCAATATATTGGCGGTCGTCGACGCTGAACGCGTCCTGCAGGATCATGTTCCCAACCCATCCGCGGTGGTGCCGCTCAAGAGCAGTGGACAAGGCTATGGGTTCCTGATGACCGAATGGGCCAATACGGATCAATACCAGGATGCCAATATTTTCGCCAAGGTGGCGGAACAAGATCAGGAAGAAGGCGGTTATGCGCTGAATGTCAAGGCCGCCGCCGGTGACATAGTGCGCTGGCGCATGATTTCTCTGACCTCTCCTTTCCAGTATCAGTGCTACCTCTGCGGCCTGGATCCGGTCGGGGGCTGGCTTCATATTACCCAACCCCAGCCTAAAAGCGCCGCGCCGGTCTCCGCTGTCGTCGCCCCGGCGCCCGCTCCGGCCACTGGCCTGGCAAAAGTCCAAACCACCGATTATTGGTGGGAGTCGACGGTCACGGACAATCTACGACAGGCGTACAACGTGCTTTTCACAATCACGGATAGCGCAGGTGTTCAAAGAGGGCAATTTTCTTGGGATCCCTACATCTCGTAGTTTGATGGCCCGATTGCCGGAAGCTAACCAGAAGATCGATATTTGTCGCGCAAGGAGCCGATATGTCGAGCATCATCGACGTTTTTATTCTGCATGACGCAGCACGAATCATTCAGGACCATTTGAAACCCTCGAGCCAGCCGGCCTCGCCAGGCGGCGCGAAAGGGGCTGGTTCGAATTCCAGCGACACGTGGATTCCACTGAACAATGGGGGGCGATCCTATGTATTCCTGGTGGCGCCATGGAACAACGTGGCACAAGCGGGAATCGTCGATCAGCAGGAAGGCGGTGATGAATTGCAGATAACCCTAAAGGTAGGTGATGTCATCCGGTATCGCCTGCAAAATCTGCCGCTATGGCGTGGCCATCAGGGATTTATCGAGCAGGTGGACGTCGTCAGCGGCCAACAATGCCTGACCACGCCTGTATTGCAGCGGCGGCCATCCACTTCTACCGCACTGGATCCGGCCGTGCAGACATTGGATCAGGTGATGCCGATCCAGCTTACCGATGTCTGCTGCGAGGCGACGATGATTCAAACCGGAATGGCCGCTCTCAGCATGAAATTCCGGATCTACGACGATAAGGCAGCTCTACAAGGCAACTTCTCATTCAGCCCTTGGCTGACGATAACGGCGTGACATCTGCGAGCAATCCGAATCCGATTGTGCCGGCCGACGGCCTGTGTCAAACGGGCACGCACGCTCCTCATTGAAGAGGTAATAATGAGCATCATTGACATCACTATCGTGGTGGACCCTGTCGCCATCATTCGTGACCATACCATTTCATCGAACTCCAGCCCCATAACGCTCAAAAACTATGGCAGAGGCTATGTGTTCGCCATGACCTACTGGAATGACGTGAATTTTGGCACCTACAGTGGTCATCCCGACAACTACGGCAACAACGACAACAATGAAGGGGGTTATGCCCTGGATATAAAGGCCGAAATCCAGGACACAATACGCTGGAGAATGACCAGTCTGACCGCGGGATTCGAATACCAGTGTTTTATTCAGTCGTTCCGCTACGCCTTCGGCGCGACAGTAATATCGACCATGAAACCGAAGATCGAAGCAGTCCCCGGGCCCGTCCAAAATGCCGACGGCAGCGTAGTGGCGAAGCAAGTCCAGGATTATTACTGGGAAACCACTGTCGTCGCGCAAGGCTCGGCTGGCTATGACGTGATTTTTTCCATCTTCGATAGCACTGGCCACCGTGTCGGAATATTCACAATCGATCCATATATCGAAGTACCCGGAAAATCCCGCTATGCACTGAGTTGACCGAATCCGGCGATATGCACCGCCGATTCACAGCTTTCGTTCGAATCGCTTCATTAATGTCCGTTTTAGCGACGGCTCTTAGGGCGAATCACCTCACCGGAGATGAAAATGGCGACCCCATCCATTGCCAACACATTGCTTTGCCTCTTCAGTAAGGACAAGTGCATCCTGCTAGACGATTGCGGCCGCAAAGTCCAGGAGGTGGTGCCGATTGTCCAGATCTGGCCCCAGCTGTCCTCGTATAACATGGGAAGCGACCTGGATGCGGCGTATTTCTGCCCGGAATTCACCCAGGTCGCCTTCTTCAAGGGCGACAAGTGCGCCATCCACAATTACCAGACCGGCAAATGGAATTATGGAGCCATAAGCGACTTTTACACCGTAGCCGCCGGTCAGGAAAAATTCTACAAGGACCTTACTGCCGCCAGCACGGGGGTCCGTGAACAAAATATCGCGTTCTACAAGGACCATGAATTCATCTTCGGGCCGATTGGTGATCCCACCGCGGGCAAGGTACCGCTGACCAACGGACCCGGAACGCTGGAAACCAATGGATGGACTCATCTGCTACCCGATCAGCAAGTCGTTGCGTCGACGCTGATGTGCCGAACGACAGGTTCCGACGCCGGCGATCCGACCTCGCCCCTCCGTTCCATCATCTTTAAGGATACGGACGGTTCCTATAAATTCACGCTCGATAACACGAACAATCCCTCTCCCGCCATCCCAGGGTCCTTCTCGCTGAAGGAACTATGGCCCGAGTACGATGATAACCAGTATCCGATCACCGCCGCGACCCGGGTGGATACATCGCTTCTCCAGCACGTCATCCATGACCACGGCGGCCCCGGCCCGGTGTGGGGAGGTCAGCCCAACTCGCTGTGCGACGAACTGCCGAATGTCATGAAGTCGATCTGCAGCTTGACGGTGTTGATGCACAAGGTGGTCGACGCCTGCTATCCCCCGTCCGCCTGGCCAACCCAGCCGTACCCGGACGGCTGCTCCACGTCCAACCATAAACACAAGCACAAGGACTGCGGATGCGGCGGCCAAGGCAAGCATTGAGGTGAAGCGGCCAAGAGCAACGCCAGCAATGATTTGCTGGCCATGTCGCTGACGGCCAAGTACGTCGACGGCTTGCCGCTGGCACGCTTTGAGTACGTTATGGCGGCAAGCTCTACTTGGAACCCGCACCACCACCATGAACCGGTTCGTCATCATTTCCGGCTGTTCCGGTGGCGGTAAATCGACCCTGCTGGCCGAACTCTCGCAACGCGGCCATGCCGTTGTCGAAGAACCCGGACGCCGCATCGTGCAGGAACAAACCCGCACGGGCGGCCAAGCCCTGCCGTGGGTCGACATGGCGGCCTTTCTGCGTCGGGCGATCGACATGGCGCTGGATGACTATGCCCATGCGCCGCGCGACGGCTCGCAATGGGTGTTCTTCGACCGTGGGCTGATTGACGCGGCGGCAGCGCTCCAGGCGCTGACCGGCGAACCTGTGCTGGACATTCTCGGCCACAAACATCGCTACCACCCGCGTGTTTTCCTGGCTCCGCCCTGGCGCGACATCTATGCGCAGGACGCGGAGCGCCGTCACGACATGGACTCTGCATTGATCGAGTTCGAGCGGCTTCAGCGCGCCTATCCGGCGCTGGGCTATGCGGTATCGTTGTTACCCAAGGTGGGCGTAGCGCAGCGCGCCGACTTTGTCCTCGACACCCTGGCAGGTCGCTGACCTTCCACCCTGTCGCTGTGCCTTGCAGCTAGGCCCCGCACACCGCTGCGCCGGGTTGTGGCGCTGTGGCGCGATGGCGGCCTAGCCGCGGAGCGCCAGACCGCAACGCAGTGGCGCTCCGCCCGAACAGCGCGGCGCGTTAAACCGGCACCGCTACCGCCCTGGCGGGTCTGGCGGACGTGCGTGCGCTTTCTACAGCGCCGGCCGTGCCGGTCTCGGCCTGCTGCCTTCTCGCGGATTGACGCCGGCCATGGGGCCCGGAGATGAAGTCGTCCACGATCTCACTGGCAAGCTTTGTATTTCGATCCGGGCCGATCACCGGCGAGAAGACCGAGTCGAAAACCCTGAACTTCTCGTTTTTCGTCGAGATCGGGGAACTGCGATAGAAGACGTCATAGTCCTTGCCCCGACTCTTGTCGCCGTCCGGCTTGTAGACATGAAAAAATCGCCCGGCTTTGGCGTGCCGAACATTTCGGCACGCAGCCCGTTCGCCTTGATGACCGTGCCGTGTGAATCGTATGGACGCGGCCCAGTTACCTCGCCCGTCGTCTTGTTCTCGACGGTGTAATACAGCCGGTCGCTATTGCCGCTGAACTTGATGTCGAAAACACCGTTGGCCTGTATATCGGACTGGGAGCCGAAAAACGCCGCGCTTCCCATGTCGGTCCCGTTGGTGTTGGTGACCGCTCGGCCCGCCGCATGGGGCCACTTCGGCGTGAAGTAAGGCTGATTCGGCTTGAGGTTCGCTTCGACCTTGCCAAAGTCGAACTGGCGTTCGATCCACTTTTCGGCCCATGCGCGACTGCGTGGCTGGCCCGCCAATTGCGATTCCTTGTCGATCACCTGCTTGATGAGGTTTTCGTAGTTGCCGGAACTCTTCAGCCGGTCGATGGCCGGTCTCCTTATCGCGCATCAATATGGATCCGCCCGTAAGTACGCCCGCCAGATTTGCCGTTCGGCGTGAATCAGTCGGAATCGCCATGTGCGTCCGACAGACATCCGCGCAATGAACCGGCAGTCAACCCGAAAGCCTTGCGCCGGTACGCCATTTCCCACATCGGCCGGGGGCAGGGATGCGCGGCGACCTGGCTTTCCAGCGCAATGCGGGCTTCCCGGCGGCTGGCGTACCCGCTGATGCGCCGCATCGGCGCCGCGCCTGCCTCCAGCAAGTCGTCGATCAGGTCCAGGCACGAGGCGACGTAGGTGCGGCCGTCAGCCTCGCTACAGGGCTCTCGATCCACCATGATGCGGATCAGGCGCGAGATCAGATCCTCGGGCACGGCGGACGCGCGGGCGTGCGGCAGCATCCCCACGGGGTGATGGTGCGTGTTGCCCAGCAGATGGGTATACGCCTGGAAGCTGGCGACGGCGGCGTCGTGCGCCAGGGCGGCGCACGGGCGCCAATCCAGCGTGTCCCAGGCGCGGGCAAGGCCCTTCAGCAGCGCCAGTGCCCGGGATTGGCTGCGGCGGTACAGCAAGTACAGCACACGGCGCAGCCCGATCTCGCGCCGCAGCCGCGTCAAGCGATCGGCGCCGCAAATATCCTGGGAGGCGTAGAGCCGGTGCAGGAATTCCAGGTCGCGCATCGGGAGCGGCTCTATCCGGGTCAGCAGATCGCGGCGTGCGGCTTCGTATAGCAGGAATATGACGAAAGCCAGGCCGCTCAATTCGTCCCAGGTGCGGTAGTGAACCCGCACGCGGATCGACGTGCCCGGAATCGTCGTCTGTATGGCGCGGACTTCCGCCTCCTTATCGGCGGTCGCGAGCAGTTCGCCCTTTCGTCCGGATACGCGGCCGAAGCGGCTGCTGTCGATTTGCCCCATGGTCAGCCGGAACGCGCGGATGGCGTAGATGTCCACGTCGGCATCCCCGCTTCCCATCCCCTCGACGAAGCCGCCGCCAGAAAAGGCGGCATCCTGGCCGGACAGATAGGTGTTCCCCAGCACGAACTTGCGCTCGAGCGAGAGCGAGCTGGCCAGAAGCAATTGTCCTTCGGTGATTCGGCCCATGGCGCCTCCTGCTTGTTCCGCGCGCGAATGCGCGACAGCAGGCTTCAGAGCCGCGGGAAAGGCATGCAGGGAAAGCGATGCCGGCCCGCGCCTACGAAAGCCGGGCGCCAGTTTGAGCAAACGGTATGGCCGTGATCGGGATTGTTATCAAAATCGGACTGGCTTTCCGCTTACCGGGACGCCGGCTGGGCGGCGGCCCGGCCGCGTGGCGTGGACGTCAACGCGAATAGCACGACCATGGTCACAGCGTAGATCGGCACGCTGCGCATGTTGCGGAACATCATTTCGGTCAGGCTGAAGACGGCGTAGCCCAGGCAGAACAGCAGCCCGATTTGCGCGCCGACGTGAACGACAGGGTCGGACGAGAACAGCCGGCGGTAGAACACAACGGCGGGCAACAGATACAGGCTTAGCATGGCGAGCAGGCCGATGGTGCCGTAACCGGCCATGGCCGCAACCAGATCGTTGTGCGGCTCGCCGTAGTCGCTGGCGACCAGCGGCGTCACGATCCCCTGGTCGCGCAGATGGGCCAGGTTCGCGCGGAAATTGCGCGCGCCGGTTCCCAGAACAGGATGATCCAGGAACATCAGCCAGGATGCATGCCAGAGCTGCATGCGAATACCGACGGATGTGTCGCGGTGACCATCCTGCACATAGGCCTCGACGTCAGAGGCCACTTCACGCATCCGGCTGTTGTGAGACTGCCATAAGGCCAGCCCGCCTACGGCAAGGACGACAATCAACCCGCAGACGAAAAAACATTTGGTCCTGCGCGACCAGTGTGCACGCGACAGCAGGACGACCAGCCCGAAGACCGGCAGCAGCATCCAGCTGCTGCGCGTCTGGGAAAGCCAAGTGGCATACAACGCGAGAATCAGCGCGACGATCTTCAATGCCTTTTCCAGACGGGGCCACGGCGTCAGCACCCATGGAGTCGTCAGCAAGGCGGCGAACCCGAAGAACAACGTCAGGTCCGCGAACGCCACGGCGTTGTACCTGCCGCCGAACTCGCTGACCGCCCCGCGCCCCAGGGTCGGCACATGCATGATGACGATCAGCATGATGGCGCCCGCGAAAGCGCTGAATAGAATGCTCCATTGCACCTGCTGTAGCCATCGGTTGGGGGCACGCAGCAGCAGCCAGCCGATCGGAAGTGCCAGGGCGAACCGTGTCCATTTCTCGAATTCGGAGCTGCTCCAGCCCTCCGGATGGAAAGCACAGGTTAGCAGCAGGGATGCCAATGGGAAGCAGAGCGCGATACCGATGGTTCGCACGTCGGCCCAATGCCCGGGCTCGAAGCCGCGCATCCGGTTGTGGACGATCGCGACCAGGGCGAGCAGCGCGGTCAGGTAGAGCAAGGCGGGACCGGCATCGGCGCTGGTCAGCGCCATGGCGGGGACGAACAGGGCGAGTATCGCCGCAAGTCGGGGATAGAACGAAGGCATTGCGCGCGGAATCACAGGATGGGCATTACCGAGCGACAGAACCCATGTGCGATTCGGGCTGCTTCGATATTGCGGCGCAAGCTTGCCACTGGCGCCGCCAGGCGGTCAATCGGAAAAAAGCTTCGGTCACGCCGTGGTCCAGGGTGGCAGCACGGGGTTGCGGCGGTCGTCCTGTTGCAAACGGCGGAAAGCCCACATCACGCTGCGCGGGGACAGCCAATGGCGCCAGAGCCGGTCGCGCCACCGTCCCCCGGGAATATAAGCGGGATAGACGATACGCGAAGTTGCCCAGGCCGGGCGCCATGCCTTGGTGCGGGTGGGCCGGCCGGTGACGGAAAGCGTCGGCACCCCAAGGTTGGATGCCAGATGACCCAGCCCGGATTCGTTGCCGATGAACCACCCCGAGGCATGGATGAGCGAAGCGACTTCGGAAAGGGACCCCAGTTCCGGCACCTTCAGGCCGGATTCGCGCAGGAACACCCAATCGGGCCGTTCGTGCGGCGCAACAACGAAATTGGGCTCGTAGCCATCCTTGAGCAAACGCACGCCCAATGCTTCGAAATGCCGCGGCGCCCAGCAGCGCAGCGCCTCGGTCGATGTGGGGTGCAGGACGATCCGGGTGGGATGGGACCGGTGCGCATGGCGGTCCAGCGGCTGCAGGGCGTTGTCGGTGGTGGCGCCCGCCAGGCCGAGCGCATCGCGGCAGAAATCCCGGATCTGGAACAGCTTCACGAAACCGCGGCCCGTCACGACGACGTGGGCATCGTAATAGAAGTAATTTTGGTGGCAGTCATGCAGGGTGTAGGGCCACCCGATGTGCATTTGCGCCACGCAGTCGTAATCGGCCAGAACCGCGCGGGCATCGCCCTGACAGAGCGAAGGGCGCACGTCCATCGTCGGAAACCAGTCCCGCAAGGCATGCACGTAATCCCCGAAGACCGTCACCTGCCTGCCGTGGAGCGCCAGGTTCTGCGCCAGGGTCATCATGAGCAGGGTATCGCCCAGCCGGGGCGCCATGAGGATGGCCACGCGCGAGGCCGAGCGCAAGCTGCTCAAGGCCTTGGACGAGTCGTACGGGGGCATGTCGCCGGAAGGTTTTGGCATAGTCCTACCGTTCCAAAAGGAACCTCGATTCCATGGTCAATGATTCTAGGAGTTTGCCTGACGTTCGGTTTCTATATGTGACCAATCGATGCTGAATATATCGCACCTGGGGACGTACCGTCTCTGAGCGCACGTCCTGCCGTTGGATACGACACGGCGTGACGGCATCCCAAAAATAGGGACACCACCAGGGGCCGTCCCATTTTTTGGCTTGCCTCGACTGGGATGAGTGTACCCCGAACGCCCTTCCCGGCTCGTTACACAGCTCGTTGATACGTAACGTCGAACAAGCAGCGGCCAACGGTTTTCAACGTCCGCCTTACGATCCATTGCCCTGCTAGATCCCGGCGCCACGGCGCCGGTCGGCCGGTCACGCGACGATCCCTCCGAGCCGCCGCGGGGCAGCGCCCAGGTCGCGCCATTGGGAAGGGTGGCAGGTGAACAGCAGGATCTGGTGCCGCGTACCGGCATCGAACAACACCCGCTTCATCTGCGCCAGCCGCGCCTCGTCGCTGTGGACCAGCGCATCATCCAGGATGATGAGCGTCGGCCGCCCCGACTCCCGCAACAAATCCGCGTAGGCAAGCCTGGCGATCAAGGCGAGCTGCTCGCGAGCCCCGAAGCTGAGCGTTTCGAAGGGCGCCGTTTCCGGGCCGCGATCGCCCAGGCGGATCAAGGCGCCGGGTTTCAGATCCTCCTCTATCTCGACCTGGGCGCCGGCAAAAAGCAATTCCACATAATGTTGCAGGGCGCGCCGCAGCGGCGCCTGCAACCGGCGCATCAAGGAGTCGCGCGCCTGCCGCAGCAGGCCAAGCAGATGGTCGAGCGCCCGCGCGCGCCGCGTCAGTTCGGAGGCTTGCCGCTGCGCCTGGGCCAGGTCCCGGGCGAGCTCCGCCCGCCGTTCGTCCAGGCCGTGCGCCCCCGCGGCCTGCAGTTCCGCCTCCAGGCGGAAAATGGCGTCCCGCCGTTCGGCATGGCGCTTCTCATGCTGTTCGGCGCTACGGCGCAAGCGCTCGATATCCTGGGCCAGGATGTCCGGGCGCGACTGCGCGACCTGGCGCGCCAGCGCCTCGGCGCGCGCCATTGCTGCCTGCCGCTGGGCCGTCGCCTGGGCGACATCGCTTTCCACGGCGGCGCGCCGTTCCAAGCGTTCCGGCTTTTCCACAATGGCCCGCGCTGCATCGCGCTCACGCTCGGCAGCTTCCAAAGTGACGCGCGCGTGGCCTTCGGCCAATTGCGCCGCGTGCAGCCCCTCGCTTGCGTCGCGCACGGCCCGCTCGGCTTGCTCCAGCGCCGCCTCGGCGGCCGGCACATCGAGCGATCCGGGCGCATCGTCGTTTTTCGGCAGGGCGGCCAGCCCGCGTTGCAGCTCTGCGAGACGGGTCCGGATCGCCGCCAACTCTGCCCGCAAGGCGTCCACGCCGCGCGGCGCAAGCCCGTTCAACGTCGCTTCGGCATGCCGGGCTTCGGCGGCATGCGACAAATATGACTGATAACGGTCTTCGGCGTCCGCGGCGGCGGCCACGCCGAGCCGCGCCAGAAGATCATCGCGCCTTGCCGTCCACTGCTCCTGCTCCCGGCGCAGGGCAGCCGCGTCGGCCCCGCCCGGCACGATCTCTATTTCGCCCAGTTCGGGCAGCGTGAGCGTGACCGGTTCGATCAGCAGGCGCTCGCCCTCGCCTTCCAGCACCTGGTCCTGGATTCCGATGCGGCCGCCGGCACGCAAGGAGTAACGCAGCCGCGTTGCGACGCCGGCGCGCCGCAACTCCAGTTCGCGCAGGGCCACCTGGGCTTGCCGCAAGCGCTGCAGCGTTTTTTCATCGATCTGGCAGCCAGCGGCCTGCTGCTGGTGCGCCATCAGCCGCGCCTGCTCGGCCTCGGCATGCGCAAGGGTCTGCGCCGCCGTCTGCGCCGCGGCCTCCAGCGCCTTGTATTCCTCGTCCAACCGCTGGCGCGTTTCAGCGCGCCGGGACCGCTCCAGACGTTCACGGGCCTGCGCGTGGGCAGCCTCCGCCTGGGACAGCTTGGTCAGCCACGGCTCGACCAGCTGCACCGCCGCGGCGTGCGCCGCCGCCGCGCGGCCCACATCGGCATCCCGGGCAACGACGGCGCGGTCCTCCGCCGCAAATGCTTCCAGGCGATTGGCGGCCAGTTCGGCCAGCGTTTCCCACCGGGCCGCCTGCGCCCGTTCCATCGCCACGGCATCCTGCAATGCCTGCACCTCGCGCAGCCTGTCGGCAGCGGTTTTTTCCTGCGCGCGAAAGGCGGCCCATGGCTGTTCGGCGGCATCCCGGGTGTGATCGCCGCGCAGTTGAGCAAGCGTATCGACCTTGTTGCGGTATTCCGCGATCTCCATATCCAATGCGGCAAGCTCGGCCTGGAGCGCATCGGCCTTTTCGAGAGCGGCCGCATATGCACCGCGCGGCTTGCCGGTGGAAGCGGTCAGCAGCGCGTCGCGCTCGCGCTGCACTTGTGCGATCAGGTCGTCGCCCTGGCTGCTGGCGATTTCGCCCACGGAGGCCTCCAGGGCGGTGCGTAGATGGCCGCTCGCATGCGCCACGGCGTCATGGATATCGTGACCGCTGCCCTGCTGGATCCACAGCAGCCCCGGAATGCCCCAATGTTCGGCTTTGCTGGCGCCCTTGCCCGGGTGCTGGAAGCCCATGAACGCCGCCAGCGCGTCTTCCGCCTCCGTCCCGTCCAGGACGCGTGTGCCGATACGCAATTCGCATCGCTTGCGCCCCAGGAAGCGTTTCATCAGTTCGTAGCGTTGCCCGTTGTGCTCGAAGGCAATGGAAACGGACGGAGACGCCGAGGGGTCGTCCCAGGGGCGAAAGTCCTCGGCAGCGTTGGAACGGAAGCGCTCGAAGAAGGCCGCCCGGATGGCGGCCACGACCGTGCTCTTGCCTGCCTCGTTGGGACCGGTGAAAAGGTTGATGCCGTCGTGCAGGTCGGCGATTTCCAGCGGCTGGCGGAACTGCCGGAACTGCTCGATACGGAGATGCGTCAGCTTCAATGGGTTTCCCCGGCGAGCAGCTCGGACGGACTTGGGGAAGGATGCGCCCTGCGATCCAGGATGCCGGCCAACACCGCCAATGCGTCCCGCGCGACTTCACCGTCAGGACCGTCCTGTTGCGCGCGCAGGGTGTCGATGACGTCGCCGACATAGCCGTCCGCGCGCAAGCTTTCGATGTCCTGCAGCGTGGGGCGCAGCGCGAGCCCCGCAAGATCCCCCAGCAGGGCGCGCGTGACGCCACGCGCCTGTGTAATGGCCTGCGTCAAGCGGCGATATCCATCCAGGTCAGCCTCGCCGGTGATCGACAGCTGCACAACGTCGCGAGATTCGAAGCCGGCAAGACATTGCACGGCCAGCCCGATATCGCTGGGGACGCGCAGCGTGAGGGTTTCCGAGCGCCAGCGGTACGCGCCCGTGGGAAGTTGCATGACGGCCGGCGATGCGCCCGGGCCTTCAATCTCCACATACAACGCATACCCGGAGGCGCTGCCGCGGAAACGGTCCGTTTCCGGCGTGCCGCTGTACCAGGTCCTGCCGTCTATCTGCCGGCATCCATGCCAGTCGCCCAAGGCAAGGTAGTCGAGTCCGGCCTGCGCCGCACGTCCGGGCGCAATGGGATTCGGGGAATCGATGTCTTCCGCGAGAATTCCCTGCACGCTGCCGTGCGCCATGCCGACGCGCACCAGGCCTGGCGGCGTAGATGCCTGCGCAAACCATTCCGTCAGGTCCGTGTGCGTTTGCCGCTGCGTCAGCGGCGCCGGAAGGACCGCCAGCCCGTGCTCGGGCAAAACCATGGGCTGCGCCGATAGGCAAAGCCGGACCTGTTCCGGGATGGCGCCCAGGCGTCGCGCACGGGTCCAGACCGACTCGCTGAGCGCGGCGTCGTGGTTGCCCGGGATCATGATCCAAGGGCCGGGAAAACCGCCCAGCGCATTGAACAAACGGTGAATGGTCCGGTCGGATACCGTCTGGGCATCGAAAACGTCGCCGGCCACGAGCACGGCGTCAACCCGGCGCTCAGTGGCGATCCCGGCCAGCCGCTCCACCACCTGAAAGCGCGCATCCGCCAGTACGGCAGCATCGTCCGCTTCGAACTGGCCGAAAAGCTTGCCTATCTGCCAATCGGAGGTATGAAGGAGTCTGACCACGGTGCGCTCGCTGTAAAACCGTGGGGAGTTTAGCAGCGCACCGCGCCCGTACCGTTTCTATGGCGTGTGCCGATGTGAAGCGCTCGCTGCGGTACCGGCACCGGTGGACATGTACCTTATCCGGCGCGCGAAGCGATGGCGGGTCCCGACGGCACGCCGGCGGCGTCTGGCTGCAGATAGTCCTTGAGCAACCCTGGCATATCGAGCATCGCCTGATTTATACGCTGCATGTCTTTGCTGACCTGTTCCAGATCTTCTGCAAACTCCTGGTCCAGGTCGCGGTTCCCAGCAAGCTCGGCTCGCCTGTCGAGCTCTTGCAAATAGCCGGGGTCACCATAGCGGTCGATGCGCTTGGTCAACTCGTCCCAGTCCGGATATTTCGCCCTGAAGGCCGCCAGATACGCGTCCCGGGCGGCGGCATCGTGGGCATTCTGGACGCCGCGTTCCCCGGTCCAGGGGTCCCCTACCGATTGTTTGGCCGTGACGTAGCACCGCATCAACGAATTCGTCTCGGACTTTTTCCGCATCGGTACGGCCAGGCCTCGGTTCTCGTCGTCATACTTTTGTCTTCCGGCCCGGTCCACCAGCAGATATCGCAGGTTCTCAAAAGTGCGGTTTTCCTTCTCATGGAACTTCGCGATGGCGGACTGGCGCTCCAACACATCCGCCACGGTCAATAGTGTCGTCTGGACGATGAGCTGACCGGATGCATGCAGCTTCATCGATGGCCCGCCCGGATCAACGGCCTGCCCACGCGCCGAAGGAGCGCCGATGTGAGGCTTCGCCATATCGGCAGGTTCCGTCTTGAACAGTTTGTTGAACCCTTTCCAAACGGCGGCCAGCGCGCCAAGGGCGGTCGATTTCGCCCGGTTCAGGAATCCGGGATTCGAGCTTGCCGGCGACGGGTGCGCGCCCAAGACGGGGCTGTCGGACGCCATCGCTTGCGCTGGAGCGACAGAGCGCTCCGCCGCCGGCATGGTCTTGGCCGCGGCGATGCGAATGTCCTTCGCAGTCAGCGCATTCCCTTCACGGGGCTGTTGCGTTGCAATGGCGTCCCCTTGGACGGTGGCCTTGCTTTTCATCTGGGCGGCACGGGGCCAACCGTTCGGAATGCCGTCCAGGCACCTTATGGCCTGTCCCGTCTTCCCATACTTGCCGGGGCGTATGGCGGTCGCCCGTTTGGCGCCCAGCGAATACGCTTTCACCGTTGCGGAGGTCCACGGTTGCACCGTCCACGACGGATTCCACGACTCCGGAACGGAGGCGTCAAAAATAGCAGCAGAAATACTCACATCAATACTCACCAGAAAAACATAACCCGCTAGCCGCCCGCGGTCATGAGCACCACTGCGTCGTCGCTAGCCTCAATGCTGCCGGACTTCACGGCATGCCCGCCCGTAGTAACGGAGGCAGGGGGACGGTTGCCGGCCATCAGTGGAACGTCAGGCAATAGACACATATCCGGGGCAACAATCAGACCCGTTACTCGACGATTGGATACATCCGTCTGCAATACGAACGTGAGGCGCGCCGTCGTATCGGCCTGTGTGGTGTCGAGCAACGCCGATACGCTGAGACGATGACCCCCGTGCGGCTGCTCCGAGATGCCGAAATGGATATGCCGCAGCGATTCCGGGAAGGCCAGGCGGCCCCAACGGTCACTGGGAATGTCGCGCGCCGATGCGATGAAATCCTGGACGCCGCGTGCGACAACCGACATCATGCGGGTCAGCTGCCGCACGTTCTCCCTACCGCCGCGCGCCAGTGAAGCGATGACATCGTCGACCTGTGCACTGTCCTGCGGCAATGTGTCGGGCTGCGTGCCGGCCGGATAGGGCAGCCGGGCGCCGCTGCCCGCGCGGCCATCGAATGACACGGAAAATTCGCCCGACTGGTAGACCTTCCGATGGAAGTGGCGGTCCACCGCACACTCTTGCGCCTTTTCCCCCGCCCTCAGAACAACCGGTTCGAATTCCAGGTCGCATGGATCTGCCATTTTCATGGCCAAAGCGGCGAGCAGCCGTGCGCGATGCACCGCGCCAAAAAGCGGCTGGGCATGACGGCCGGCGGCATCGAATCCGATGCCGAAGCAGGCGGCCACGTCGAGCAGACGCTGATCGTTCCAGTATGGATCCGCCGACGCGTCGGGCGGTGCGGCCGGCACGCAACGAGATCCGCCGATGCCCGCGTGCCGGCCGACCGTGTCCAACAGAGATAACGTGATGTCGACGCGGGCCAGGGGCCCGGCCCAGGCATTGTCGGCGCCCATGACGCGGCGGCGGGCAGGTCCCGCTGCCCCGCGGATCTTCCATAGCAGCGACAGCAAGCCATCGACGTGCCGACGCACCTCTGTCCAGTGCGCTGGCGGCGAGGCGCCATCCCGGTACAGGGCGGCGTCTAGAACTTGCGAGAGGACCTGTGGCGTATCGTCGGCATGGGCGGCGGCCGCCACACTGCTGCCTGAGAGCGATGCAACGCCTTCGCGCCGTGCCCGTGCCGTCTCGGACAGCAATGCCATCATGGCCGTGAATACCCGAGGCGCCAGCGCCGGGCTGCGCAACCACGCCGCGAACCGCGCAGCCTGCTCCAACAACGCCGAGTCGAAGCTATCCGATCGCCGGACGAGCTCGGCCGCGACAGCATCGGCGTCCAAAGCAAGACTGCGGAAAGACAGGCCATCGCCACACTGGCGCAGGTCGCTGAACTCGGCGTCGCTCAATGCGCGCAGACTGCCGACTCCCAGTGCATGACCCGTATCGCCAGCCATGCGCAGGCTGCCGGCGGCGCGCCGGATCGCGTCGTCAATCCTTGGATCGTCGTCCTGCCGCGACATGATGGACGCATGCGCCGCGAAGCGTTCAGCCGAAGCAAGCGCGTCGCTTAGCGCGGTCAAGGCGTGCGCCACGGCAATGCGCCTGTCCTGATCCACGACCGCGATGACATCCAAACGGGCCGATTCGGCGGCTCCCATCAAGCCGATATAACGGCTTTCGGAGGCGCGATCCAGCGCAGGCCCAAGGAAGAAACGCTGGAAATCGTTCCAGCCGCTGCGGCCCGCATGCATGGCGATCAAGCGTTCCGTATCCAGCCGCGCAATGCACGCGGCGGCCGTTCGCCTGTCGAGCAACGTCAGCGCGCGGATGAACTGGCACTCCGTTTCGGAATGGATGGCGGCGTCTTCGTTGCGCGCGAAACCCTCTTCCGTGATTTCGGCGTCCTGATCGAACTCGCCGAAAGCGTAAAACCAACCCAGGCTGCGCAAGGCTTGCGCCATATCGTGACACGCGCCATTGGCGATTTCCGCCGTGCGACTGTCGTGGCGCAAGCCGTTTTCCAGTTTTCTTGCCGCTTCCGCCACCTGATCGTCCAGTTCAGCGATGATGCGGCTGCGTACGGATTGCGAAACCAGGTCCACGCTCACCGCGTTCATCGGTTCAGTCTGGGCGGCGTCCACGGTGGCCCAATAGACCGCGGCTTCCAGCACTTCTCGCATCGGCCGTACGTGGGGAGGTACGCTGGGCGCCAGCACGACGGCCAGCGTACGCGTTGCCTGCGCGGGCAGCGATTCCAGACCGGCATGCAGATAGGGAACCGCCTGCAGGCCTTCCCGCTCGGCGGCCCGCACGGCTTCGTCAAGCCAGAACCACGCTTTCATAATGCCGCGCACATCGGGATCGCGCGCCGCCAAGTGTCCGGTGAGCTGCCGCAGCGGCTCGCTCGCGCCGCGCCGCGCCAGTTCCTGCATCAACGACCGCTTGAGCGCCGCCATGACGCCCTGGACATCCTGCCGGTTGGTCTCGTTCATCGTGGCGAACAAGGACTCCGCACCCTCCAGCACGCTCAGGCGCTCATGCATGAGCAGCAGGTCCTCGCGGGTGCCGCTTCCACCGTAGGCGGCCACGAACGGCCGGATCTTCTGCTCATCCGAGCCGGCGTAGCGGCGGGTGGCGACCTCGCCCAGCAACAGATGCAGGCCGTGTATCGCCGTGGGCAGCTCCTTATCGCGCCCTGCCAGCAACTGATCGAGCAGGGACGCAATCTGCTGACGCAGCTTGTGGTTGTTGCGGCGCGCATCGGAGGCCGCGCGTGGCCGCGTCTGATCGGGCACCGCCCAATAGGACTGCACCATGCTGGCCAGCGCGGCGGCCAGCACGGCTCCCGCCCGCTTGCGGGTGCCCGCCCGCTTCCTGAACACCGGCCTGGAAGCGACGACGTCCGCACCGGACCGATCGCCCGCAATCGGGCGCGGGGCGGCAGTTTGTTGAATCACAGCCATTTCAATATCTACCCTGAACGTGCCGCCGCATCAGCGGCAGCAATTGACGCGCGCCGCTCGGAACTTGTTGCCGATTGTTCGGCTCTTTGCCTTTAAAACCCAATTCTTTTGGATTAGGATTTTTGCTGACCTGACCGAAGCCAAGGAACACATTTTGAAAGATCCTGCCAGCGCCACCCTTACCCCACCCGCCGGCACGACTGCCCCAAGATCCGAGAGCGACCGTTCATCGTTGTCACGCGACTCGTTGAAGCGGGCCTTTCTGGACCACCTGCTGTATACCCAGGGCAAATCCCTGGACATCGCCTCGAAGAACGACCTGTATCAATCTCTTGCCCATACGGTACGCGACCGTTTGGTGCGTTCATGGTTCGACACCACGGCCACTTACCAGAAACGGAACGCGCGTACAGTGGCATATCTGTCCGCCGAGTTCCTTATGGGCCCCTACCTGGGGAACAATCTCCTGAGTCTGGGGATATCGCACGAGATCCGTCTGGCGATGAGCGAACTTGGCCTGGACCTGGACGAACTGCTGCGACAGGAAGAGGAGCCGGGGCTCGGCAACGGCGGCCTGGGACGGCTCGCCGCCTGTTTCATCGAATCGCTGGCGACACTGGAGGTCCCGGCGATCGGCTACGGAATCCGATACGAATACGGCATCTTCTATCAAACCATCATGGACGGCTGGCAGGTGGAGAACACCGACGCCTGGCTGCGCTACGGCAACCGATGGGAGATCCAGCATGCCGAATGGGCTGTGCAGGTAAAACTGGGCGGGCACACCGAGCAGTACACCGACGACAACGGCCGGTTCCGCGTGCGTTGGGTACCCGAAAAAACCGTGGCGGGGGTCCCCTTCGACTCGCCGATTCCCGGATACCGGGTCGGCACGACCAATACCCTGCGTTTATGGCGGGCGGAAGCGACCGAAGCCTTCGATTTTCACGTTTTCAATCGTGGCGATTATCTCGGCGCGGTGAGCAAGAAGGTCACGTCGGAAAACCTGACCAAGGTGCTTTACCCGAATGACGAGAGCCGGCAGGGCAAGGAACTGCGGTTGGAGCAGCAATACTTTTTCGTGTCCTGCTCGCTGCAGGACATGCTCCGGCTGCACCGCCAGCGCGGCCAGCCGGTGACATCCTTCCACAAATCCTTTGCGATCCAGCTGAACGATACGCATCCCGCCATCGGCGTTGCCGAACTGATGCGCCTGCTGATCGACGAGCACCTCGTTCCCTGGGAGAGAGCGTGGGACATCACCCGGCAGACGTTTTCGTACACCAACCACACGCTGTTGCCCGAAGCCCTGGAACGATGGCCGCTGGAGCTGTTCCGCCGCGTTCTGCCGCGCCATCTTGAAATCATCTACGAGATCAACGCACGCTTCCTGAATGAGGCCCGCATTCACTTTTTCGGTGATGAAACCCGTATCGCGCGGTTGTCCCTGATCGATGAAAGCGGCGAACGATATGTGCGCATGGCGCACCTGGCCTGCGTCGGAAGCCACGCGATCAACGGCGTCGCCAACCTGCACTCGGAACTGCTGAAGCGGGACCTGCTCAAGGATTTCTATGCCATGTGGCCGGAGAAATTCGACAGCATGACCAACGGCGTCACGCCGCGCCGCTGGGTCGCCCTGAGCAATCCGCGTTTGACCAAGCTCATCACGCGCTGCATCGGCGACGAATGGGTCAAGGATTGGTCGCTGATATCGGGTATCGAACCCTATGCCGACGACGCGTCATTCGGCAGCGAATGGCGAGCGATCAAACGGGCCAACAAGGTCGATCTGGCAGCGGTGATTCTGCGCAAGACCGGCATCAAGGTGGACCCCGATTCGATGTTCGACGTGCAGGTCAAGCGCATTCACGAATACAAGCGCCAGCACCTTTCGGCCATCCACATCGCCGCGCTCTATCATCGGCTCAAATCGCAGCGCAATCTCGACATCGCGCCGCGCACTTTCATTTTCGGCGGCAAGGCCGCGCCTGGCTACGCCCGCGCCAAACTGATGATCAAACTGATCACCGCGATCGGCGACGTCGTCAATAACGACCCGGACGTCCGCGACCGCCTCAAGGTGGTCTTCCTGCCCAATTACAGCGTCACGCTGGGGCAGTGGGTTTATCCGGCGGCGGAGCTTTCCGAACAGATTTCCCTGGCGGGCAAGGAGGCCTCCGGCACGGGCAACATGAAGTTTGCGATGAACGGCGCCATCACCATCGGCACGATGGACGGCGCCAATATCGAAATACGGGAAGAAGTGGGCGAGGACCAGTTCTTTCTGTTCGGACTGACTGCCGAAGAGGTCTATGCCTTGCGGCGCGAGGGTTACCGGCCCATGGATTTCCTGCGCCGCGATCCGGAATTGGAAGCCGTGCTGGACCTGATACGGTCAGGCTTTTTTTCGCGAGGGGACAGCAACCTTTTTGCGCCGCTGCTGGACGACCTCATCCATCACGACCCCTATATGTTGCTGGCCGACTACGGCTCATATTCGGCCTGCCAGACCATGGTCGATGAGGCGTACCGCGATACGCAGGCGTGGACCCGCAAGTCGATACTGAATACCGCGCGCAGCGGCCGCTTTTCATCGGACCGGGCGGTGCGCGAGTACTGCGAGCGGATCTGGAAAGCCCACGCGGTGCCGGTGGAGCGGCTGTAACCCGCAGCCAAGTTGCAATCGGTAGGGGAATGTCGCCGTTGTATGAATTGTTGTGGCGAATAATGGGTGCGCAACACGGTGGCAGAGCAGCCGCCCTGTCGCCAACCCGCGGGCCCGCCCGCCGAATTCATACAACGCTGGGAGAAAAGCAATGATGAACCGTCGAAACTTCGTCAGGTTGCCTGCCGCCATGTTGCTGGCCACCGCGCTGGCCGCCTGCACGACCACCGGACCGAAATCCTCCGGCACCTCCGCCAGCAAGCGCCAGGAAATCAATGCCGGCGTGGATTCCACGCTGAGCAGGCTGTACAGCACTGTGCAGGGCTCGCGCGAGATGGCCAACAACGCCAAGGGCATCCTGGTGTTCCCCAACGTGCTGGAGGCCGGCTTCGTGATCGGCGCCCAACACGGCGAAGGTGCGCTGCGAGTGGGCAACGCCACGCAGGGCTATTACAGCCTGACGGGCGGCTCGATCGGCTGGCAAGCCGGCGCGCAGTCGCGCGCCGTGATCATTATGTTCATGGACCAGGAGCAGCTGAACAAATTCCGCAACAGCAATGGCTGGAGCGCGGGCGCCGATGCCTCGGTGGCCGTGGCGAAGGTCGGTGCGACGGGCGCTGTGGACACCAATACCGCTCGGCAGCAGGTGGTGGCGTTTTTCCTGACCAATGCCGGCCTGATGGCGAACCTGTCTTTGCAGGGCACGAAGATCACCAAACTGGATCTGTAACGGCCCCCCCGCCAGTTCCCGGGTCTTTCCTGGCCGCGCCGGGCGCACAATGCGCCCCGCGCGGCCGGTTTTTGCCGCGTCATCGTACGGCTGCCGGAATAACGCTGCGGAAAGAACGCGCCCGGGTCTATGCCAACCGTTCGATCATGGTGGCCGGCGCGTATCGGGAATCGGCGGCATCGACGCATTCCACTTGGTCCGGCGTGGGACGCCCGGCCTGCTTGCCGCGCGTTTCGTCGTCTTGCATGGCGCTGGCGCCCGGTTGCGGGTGCGGCGTCGCTCCGGCCGTATCGCGTCTGCGCCTGGGCCCAGGGACGCTTTCGAGCCGGGACACCATGTCGACGACCGCCGCGGACAATCCTTTTGGCTCCGCGCCGGAGTCATGGGGGATGCCGGCGTGGTCTTGTGCCGCCGCGGTAACGGCGCGGCCGAGCCCTTGCGCACCGTACGTTGTGCCCGGCGGCGCAGCCGGTACGTAAAGGCCGGACATGCGGGAATCGGTCGGGCTCATCGTCATCTCTTCCTCCTTACCGGCCCGGCGTGCCGGCTGCCGAAAAAAGGGAAAAAGTGTAGGGGCGCGCCGATCCCAAGTCTGTCGGAAAATTCCGATTGCGGCGCGGATCTTTCCCGCATGGACCCGGGCCCATTCCCCCGGCAAGTCGCCGCATGACCACTTGTCGATGCGCGGCGTTACGTCGGCGTCACACCCGCGCCCCGTCGCGGCGACGTGCCGGCAGCCGCGGCGGCCACCACGGCTGCCGGCGCCGATTGCGGCTGCGGTGCAGGCGCGGACGCGGGCGCAGTACGGGCCGCCGTTTCCCGCGGCGCCATGTAGGTGTGCACGGGATCCTGACCGGCCCAGGTGCATTCGCTGTCCACCATATCGCCGCGGCCGCTGAGCAGCGGGCAACGGCTGAAGATTTCGGCGGCCCAATCGGTGAATGCCCGCACCTTCGGCGACAGATGGCGATTGTGCGGGTACACCACCGAGATCGGCATGGGCTTCGGCTTCCAGGCCGGCAGAATTTCCTTCAACGCGCCGCTTTGCAGGTATGGCAAGGCCATATACCGCGGCGGTTGTATCAGCCCGAACCCCTGCAGTCCGCAGGCCATATAGGCATCGGCATCGTTGACCGAGACGACGCCGCGCATCTTCACTTCCACCGCCTGGCCGTCGACCATGAAATCCCAATCGATCACGCGGCCTGTGCGGCTGGAGAAATAATGCACGGCATGATGGTCGGCCAGGTCATCGAGCGTCTGCGGCTCGCCGTGCGCCGCGATATAGCTGGGCGCGGCGCACGTTATGCCTTCGAACATGCCGATGCGGCGGGCAACCATGCTGGAATCTTTCAGCTCGCCCACACGGATGACGCAGTCCACCGCCTCCTGGACCAGATCCACCGGACGATCCCCCATGCCGATGACCAGTTCGATATCGGGATAGCGCTGGTGAAACTCGCACAGCGAGGGGATGAGGATCAGCCGCCCGATGGCGGCCGGCGTATCGATGCGCAGCTTGCCGCGGGGCCGGCGCGAGGCATCCATGAACGCCGCCTCTGCCTCTTCGACATCTGCCAGAATGCGGACGCAGCGCTCGTAATAGGCCGCGCCATCCGGGGTAAGACTCAGCCGCCGGGTGGTGCGATTCAGCAGACGTACGTTCAGCAGCTTTTCCAGGTTCTGGATAATCGTGGTGACGGTGGTGCGGGGAAGTCCCAGGTGATCCGCCGCGCGGGTGAAGCTATTCGCGTCGACCACCCTGACGAACACCTGCATGGCCTGAAAGCGATCCATGGGTTTGACCTCGGGGATGGGTGTGACGGCATTATGAACAAATAATTGTTCGAATTGGCCGAATAGAGTTGTTCGAGTATAGATATTTATTCGGACAGACAAAACAGCCAGAATGCCGCCATTCCGATTAACCCGGCGGAAATGGACCGACAGGCTTCCCATCGCGGGCCGCCTTTTCCCATTGCCTTCCGTCACGGACGCGCGCCGCGCAAGGGCCGGTTTTCGCCAACGACCGGCTGGCCGGCAACCACGCCCTGCGTGGAAAACCATAAAAACCAGCGCGACAGCGGCCCCCTGGCCGCCGCCCCGGCATCCCCGGCCAGGGCTTCCGTGACCCGCGCCGCTGCCGCGCATGCAGCGGGGATCGTTCGCCATCGCCGCCGAGCTCCCGAACAAAAGGATCTCGACATGTCTGTGTTGCGCAGTCGCTACGCATTGGCGGCCACGTTTGCCGCTATCGTCATCGTTGGCGGTATCGCCGTCTTCCGCGGCCACGGGCCCAATACCGCCACGGCCGCCGCCGCGCCTCCAGCCGCGCCGGTCGACGTGGCGGAAGTGGTCGAACGGTCCATCACCGACTGGCAGAACTATTCGGGCAGGCTCGAAGCAGTCGACCGGGTGGAGATCCGGCCCCGGGTGTCGGGCACCCTGATCGCCGTCCACTTCAAGGACGGCAGCCTGGTCCGCAAGGGCGACGAGCTGTTCACCATCGATCCGCTGCCCTATCAGGCCGAAGTCGACCGCGCCGAGGCCAATCTGGCCGGCGCCCAGGCGCGCGTGGCCTATACGGCCTCCGAACTGGCGCGCGCCCAACGGCTGATCGCCGACAACGCCATCGCGCGCCGCGACCTGGAGCAGAAGCAGAACGACGCCCGCGAAGCCGCCGCCAGTTTGAAGGCAGCCAAGGCCGCGCTTGAAATCGCCAAGCTGAACCTGGGCTACACCCGCATCGTGGCCCCCGTGTCGGGCCGGGTTTCCCGGGCGGAAGTGACGGTGGGCAACCTGGTCGCGGCCGGGGCCGGCTCATCGCCGCTGACCACGCTGGTATCGGTGGACCCCATCTATGCGTCCTTCGACGTCGATGAACAAAGCTTCCTGAAGCACATCAACCCTGCGCGATCCGGCAAGACGGGCGAAGTCCCGGTGTTCATGGGCCTGGCCAACGAAGACGGCTATTCCCGCCAGGGCCGCGTGCAATACGTCGACAACCGGCTGGACACCAGCTCGGGCACGATCCGCGTGCGCGCCACCTTCGACAATCCGGACGGCTCCCTGGTGCCCGGCCTTTACGCCCGTATCCGTTTGGGCGGCGGCAATCCCTACAAAGCCATCCTGATCGATGAACGGGCGCTGGGCACCGACCAGAACAAGCGCTTCGTGATGGTGGTGGACGACCAGAACCGCGCGCAGTACCGCGAAGTGCAGCTGGGCGCCGCGCAGGAAGGCATGCGCGTCGTCACCGCGGGATTGAAGCCGGGCGAACGCATCGTCGTGAACGGGCTGCAGCGCGTGCGGCCGGGCGATGCCGTGGAGCCGCATGCGGTGCCGATGGCGGGCGCGCAATCCGCCATCCGGACCGGCGCCAAGCGCAGCGCCGCCAATCCCGCCTGAACTGAACCGCCCCAGAGAGCGTCATGAACATATCCAAATTCTTCATCGACCGCCCCATCTTCGCGGGCGTGCTATCGGTGCTGATACTGCTGGCCGGGATACTGGCCATGTTCCAGCTGCCGATTTCCGAGTACCCGGAAGTGGTGCCGCCTTCCGTCGTGGTGCACGCCCAGTATCCGGGCGCGAACCCGAAAGTGATCGCCGAAACCGTGGCTGCCCCGCTGGAGGAGCAGATCAACGGCGTCGAGAACATGCTTTACATGCAGGCCCAGGCGAACAGCGACGGCAACATGACGCTGACGGTGTACTTCAAACTCGGCGTGGATCCGGACAAGGCGCAACAGCTGGTGCAGAACCGGGTGTCGCAGGCGCTGCCGCGGCTGCCCGAGGACGTGCAGCGGCTGGGCGTGACCACGGCCAAAAGCTCGCCCACGCTGACGCTGGTGGTGCACCTGATCTCGCCGGACAACCGCTATGACATGACGTACCTGCGCAACTACGCGGTGCTGAACGTCAAGGACCGGCTGGCGCGCATCAACGGCGTGGGCGACGTGCAATTGTGGGGTTCCGGCGACTATTCCATGCGCGTCTGGCTGGATCCGAACAAAGTCGCGCAACTCGGCATGACCGCGACCGACGTGGTCAACGCCATCCGCGAGCAGAACGTGCAGGTGGCGGCCGGCGTGATCGGCGCGTCGCCGACGCTGGCCGACGTGCCGCTGCAGTTGAACGTCAACACGCAGGGGCGCCTGCAAACCGAGGAAGAATTCCGCAATATCGTGCTGAAGACCTCAGCCGACGGCGGTGTGGTTCACCTGGGCGACGTGGCCCGCGTGGAACTGGACGCGGCGGAATACGGCCTGCGCTCCCTGCTGGACAACAAGCCGGCCGTTGCGCTGGGCATCATGCAGGCGCCGGGCGCGAATGCGCTGGACGTGTCCAAGCAGGTGCGCGAGGCGATGAAGGAGCTGTCCGCGGACTTCCCGCCCTCGGTGAAGTACGACGTCGTGTACGACCCCACGCAGTTCGTGCGCGCCAGTATCGAAGCGGTGGTGCATACGCTGCTGGAAGCCATCCTGCTGGTCGTGATCGTGGTGATCGTGTTCCTGCAGACGTGGCGCGCCTCGCTGATCCCGCTGCTGGCGGTGCCGGTTTCCATCATCGGCACGTTCTCGCTGCTGCTGGCGTTCGGCTACTCCATCAACGCGCTGTCGCTGTTCGGCATGGTGCTGGCGATCGGCATCGTGGTCGATGACGCCATCGTGGTGGTGGAGAACGTCGAACGGAACATTGCCGCCGGGCTGTCGCCGCGCGATGCGACGTATCGCGCGATGCGGGAAGTGAGCGGCCCCATCATCGCCATCGCGGCGACGCTGGCGGCGGTGTTCGTGCCGCTGGCCTTCATGACCGGCCTGACGGGACAGTTCTACAAGCAGTTCGCCATGACGATCACGATTTCGACCGTGATCTCGGCCTTCAACTCGCTGACGCTGTCGCCCGCGCTGGCCGCCCTGCTGCTCAAGAGCCATGACGCCGAGCCGGATTGGCTGACGCGAGCGATGAACCGGGTGCTGGGCCGCTTCTTCGCCTGGTTCAACCGCGTGTTCAATCGCGCGTCGGAAAGCTATTCCGCCAACGTTGGCGGCGTGATCAAGCGCAAGTCGGCCAGCCTGGCGGTCTATGCGGTGCTGCTGGCGGCGACCGTGGGCATTTCCTATATCGTGCCCGGCGGCTTCGTGCCGGCGCAGGACAAGCAATACCTGGTGGGCTTCGCGCAGCTTCCCACGGGCGCCTCGCTGGACCGCACGGAAGACGTGATCCGGCGCATGGGCGACATCGCCATGAACGAGCCCGGCGTCGATCACGCCGTGTCCTTCCCCGGCCTGTCGATCAACGGCTTCACCAACAGCTCGAGCGCCGGCATCGTGTTCGTGACCCTCAAGCCCTTCGAGGAGCGCGTGCGCGAGGGTCTTTCCGCCGACAAGATCGCCGGTTCGCTGAACCAGAAGTTCGGCAGCGTCAAGGATGCCTTCATCGCGGTGTTCCCGCCGCCGCCGGTCATGGGCCTGGGCACGCTGGGCGGCTTCAAGCTGCAGATCGAAGATCGTGCCGCGCTGGGCTACGAAGCCCTGGACCGCGCCACGCAAGCCTTCGTCGCGGCCGCCGCCAAGGCGCCGGAGCTGGGGCCGACGTTCTCGAACTACCAGATCAACGTGCCGCAGTTGGACGTGGACCTGGACCGCGTGAAGGCCAAGCAGCTGGGCGTCAAGGTGACCGACGTCTTCGACACGATGCAGATCTACCTGGGCTCGCTCTATGTAAACGACTTCAACCGCTTTGGGCGGGTGTTCCAGGTGCGCGCGCAGGCCGATGCGCCCTTCCGCGCGCATGCCGAGGACATCGGCCTGCTGAAGACGCGCAACAGCAACGGCGAGATGGTCCCGCTGTCGTCGATGGTGCGCGTGTCGCAGACCTACGGTCCTGAGATGGTGGTTCGCTACAACGGCTATACCGCCGCCGATGTCAACGGCGGTCCTGCCCCGGGCTACTCGTCCGACCAGGCCAAGGAAGCCGCCGAACGCATCGCCGCGGAAACCCTGCCGCGCGGCATCAAGTTCGAATGGACCGACCTGACGTACCAGCAGATCCTGGCGGGCAATGCCGGCATCTGGGTGTTCCCGATCAGCGTGCTGCTGGTGTTCCTGGTGCTGGCCGCGATGTACGAAAGCCTGACCCTGCCGCTGGCCGTGATCCTGATCGTGCCCATGAGCATTCTGGCGGCGCTGACCGGCGTGTGGCTGACGCGCGGCGACAACAACATCTTTACGCAGATCGGTTTGATGGTGCTGGTGGGCCTGGCTTGCAAGAACGCCATCCTGATCGTGGAATTCGCCCGCGAATTGGAAATGCAGGGCCGCAGCGCCTTCGATGCCGCGGTGGAAGCCTGCCGCCTGCGGCTGCGCCCCATCCTGATGACGTCGATCGCCTTCATCATGGGTGTGGTGCCGCTGGTGTATTCGTCTGGCGCCGGCTCCGAAATGCGTCATGCCATGGGTATCGCGGTGTTCTTCGGCATGCTGGGCGTGACGCTGTTCGGCCTGTTCCTGACGCCGGTGTTCTACGTCGCGCTGCGCGCGCTGAATCCGCGCAAGCTGCACTCGGCTGGTCAGCACGAAGCGCCCGTTACCGCCCCGCATGCCGCGCCCGCGCCCCACGGCCACGCCGCCCGCGGCGCCGAATAACAGGATGACAGACATGATGTCCCGCATGAAAACCATCAACCGCTTTTCGCTGGGCCTGCTGACCGCGGCGATCCTGGCGGGCTGCTCGCTGACGCCGGAGTACGAGCGTCCCGCCGCACCGATGACAGCGGCCTTCAAGGAAGCGCTGCCGGCCGACCAGGCCGGTCAATGGAAGACCGCCGAGCCCGCCGAATCCGTCCTGCGCGGCGAATGGTGGAAAGTGTTCAATGACGCGACGCTGGATGCGCTGGAACGCCAGGCCGCCGATGCCAACCAGAACCTGAAGGCCGCCGCGGCCCGGCTGGCTCAGGCGCGCGCGCTGCAGCGCGAGGCCCGCGCCGGGCTTTTCCCCGAAGTCACGGCGAACTTCGGCCCCACGCGTCAACGCGCCTCGCCCGCTTCGCAAGGGCTGCCGGACAACGGCCCCGCTACCAGCAGCACGCTGTGGCGCGGCCAGCTCGGCGTGTCTTACGAAGCGGATCTGTTCGGCCGTGTATCGTCCACGGCGAATGCCGCCACCGCCGAAGCCCAGCAAAGCGAAGCGCTGTTGCGCTCGGTCCAGCTTGCGCTGCAGGCCGACGTCGCGGAAAACTACTTCATGATCCGCGAGCTGGATGCCGAGCGCCAGCTGTACGAACAAACGCTGGCCTTGCGCAAGCAGACCCTGGACCTGGTGGAACGCCGCTACAAGGCGGGCGACATCAGCGAACTGGACGTCGCGCGCGCCCGTTCCGAACTGGCTTCCGCGGAGTCCGAAGCCCTGGGCATCGACCGCCGCCGCGCGCAATCGGAGCATGCGCTGGCGGTCCTGCTGGGCAAGGCGCCCGCCGAGTTTTCCCTGCCGCCGAGTCCGCTGTCACGCATCGCGGTCCGGGTGCCCGCCGGCCTGCCGTCCTCGCTGCTGGAGCGCCGGCCCGATATCGCCGCGGCCGAACGCGCAATGGCGGCGGCCAACGACCGCATCGGAGCGGCTCGCGCTGCGTTCTTCCCGCAACTGAACATCACCGGCTACGCCGGGTACGAGTCGTCCGAACTGGGCAACCTGTTCGAATGGTCCAGCCGGACTTTCCTGCTCGGACCGCTGACCGGCGCCATGCTCAGTCTGCCGATCTTCGACGCGGGGCGGCGCCAGGCGGGCCTGGACCGGGCGCGCGCCGTCTACGAGGAAGACGTGGCGAACTACCGGCAAACCGTTCTCGGCGCCTTCCGCGAGGTCGAGGACAACCTGGCCAACCTGCGTATCCTGGATGAACAGACCCAGGCGCAGGACCGCGCGGTGCACGCATCCGCGCGCGCCGCGCAGCTGTCGCACACCCAGTACAAGGAAGGATCGATCAGCTATTTGGATGTGATCGACGCCGACCGCACGGTGCTGACCCAACAGCGGGTCTCCGTGCAGTTGGACGGCGAGCGCGCGCGATCCACGGTCAACCTGATCCGCGCGCTGGGCGGCGGCTGGGGGCTGGACAGCCTGCAGGCGCAGCAGGCGGCGGCCGGCGCCCAGGCGTCGGCGAACGGTCCCGCCGTCCAGCCGGTGGCGCAGCGCTAAGGACGAGGCGCAGCCATTCCGCGGCAATCGATGCCGGCGTCGTCGGCCGCAGTGTGGCTGCCTCGTGGATGACGGGCCGCGAAGGCAGAAGACCGATGGCGCGCCGCCCGTGCGGCGTGTACCCTGATGGCGTCGGTGCGCTTTCCGCCCGCGCCATCGGCACCCCGCGCTGTCCGCTCCGCTGCTTCCTGCTTCGACGCCATGCCTGATCCTTCTCCGTCCCGCACCACGCCGTTTTCCCGTCCCGTCCGCCTGTTCTTTGCGCTGTGGCCCGACTTCGACACGGTGCGCGCGCTGACCCAGTGGTGCCAACAGGCGCACGGCGCTTGTGGCGGCCGCATCATGCGGGCGGACACGCTGCATCTGACGCTGGCCTTTCTCGGCGAGACGGCGCCCGCGCTGGTGCAGCCGCTTGTCGATGAAACCCGCCGCCGCCGCATCGAACCGGGGCAGGTGATCCTGAGCCGGCTGGGCGCCTTCCCGCGTCCGCGCATTGTCTGGGCCGGCCCGGCCGACGATGGCGACAACCCTGACGAAGGCGCCGGACGACTTGCCTCGGAACATCGGCAGTTGTGGGACTGGGTGGCTGCGCTGCACCCGGCGCGGCCGGAAACGCGTTTCCGGCCGCACGTCACCCTGCTGCGCGACGCCGACACCCGCCTGCTGCCGCCCGCGCCGGCGCAGCCCATCGCGTGGCGTTTCGACCGCTACGTGCTGGTGGCCTCCGCGCAGGACGGCCGGTCGCGCTACCAGATCCTGGCCGAAACGCTCGCCTGACGGCCATCGGGCGGGGCATGCGGCACAATAGAGGCCCATCCATGGCCGCTTGACGCCATACCTTCGCCGACCCGCCTTTCCCATGCTTATCCTGATTGACCAAGACGGCGTGCTCGCCGATTTCGAGCGCGCCTTCTTGAGCGCCTGGCGCCAGGCCTATCCCGATGTCGCGCCCGTCGAATTCGAGGACCGCAAGTCCTTCCACATCCTGGAGGACTACGCGCTCGAGCTGCGTCCGCGCGCGGAGGCGCTGTACACGGCGCCCGGCTTCATACGCGATCTGCCGCCCGTGGCCGGCGCCATCGAAGCGGTGCGCGAACTGGCCGCGCTGGGCATGGACGTACGCATCTGCAGTTCGCCGCTGCGCCAATACGAAAACTGCGTCGCCGAAAAATACCAATGGGTGGAGCGCCACCTGGGCCGCGAGTGGACGCAGCGCCTGATCCTGACGCGCGACAAGACGCTGGTGCAAGGCGACATCCTGATCGACGACCGCCCGGCCATCGAGGGTGCGTTGCGGCCCCGGTGGCGCCACATTCTGTACGACGCGCCGTACAACCGGCACGTCGCGGACAAGCCGCGGCTGATCTGGTCCAACTGGCGCAATGTGCTGGGCGGCGAGCTTTACCGCGCCGACAGATAGCCGCGGCGCGGGCGCGCTGCGGTAAGCTGATCGCACCGCCAACGGGGGCGGCGAGGAGACCAGAATGAATCTTTATCGCATGCTCAAACAACGGGAAGCCGACGGCAAGCCGGTCCGTATCGCGCTGATAGGCGCGGGCAAGTTCGGGTCCATGTTTCTCAGCCAGGTGCACCGCACGCCGGGCATGCGCCTCGTCGCGGTGGCGGACTTGAAGCCGGCATCGGCCCGTGCCGCGCTGACCAAGGTGGGCTGGCCCGCGGCGGCGCTGCAGGCGGCATCCGTCAGCGACGCCTGCCGCACCGGCGGCGTCTTCTGCTCCGACGATACGCCCGCCGTCATCGCGCACCCCGAAGTGGACGTCGTCGTCGACGCCTGCGGCAATGCGGCGGCAGGCATCCGGCACGCGCTGGCCTGCTGCGAACACGGCAAACACATCATCATGGTGAACGTGGAAGCCGACGCGCTTGCCGGCCCGCTGCTGGCGCGCCATGCCCGCGAGGCCGGCATCGTCTATTCCCTGGCATACGGCGACCAGCCCGCCCTGATCTGCGAAATGGTGGATTGGGCCCGCGCCAGCGGCTTCGAAGTGATCGCCGCGGGCAAGGGCACCAAATACCTGCCGGCTTTCCACACGTCCACCCCGGACACGGTATGGCCGTATTACGGCTTCACCCCGGAAATGGTCGCGGCCGGCGACTTCAACGCCCAAATGTTCAACAGTTTCCTGGACGGCACGAAAAGCGCCATCGAAATGGCCGCCGTCTCCAACTCGACCGGCCTGCTGCCTGCGCCGTCCGGGCTGCATTTTCCGCCCTGTGGCGTGGACGACCTGGCGCGCGTGCTGCGGCCTCGCGACGATGGCGGCACCCTGCACCATCGCGGACAGGTGGAAGTCGTGTCCTCGCTCGAACGCGACGGCCGCCCGGTGTACCGGGACCTGCGCTGGGGCGTGTATGTCGTGATCGCGGCCGACAGTGACTACGTGCGGCGCTGCTTCAAGGAATATGGCGTGGTCACCGACCCCAGCGGCAATTATTCCGCGATGTACAAGCCCTACCACCTGATGGGCATGGAGTTGGGAATCAGCGTGGCGAACGTCGCGTTGCGGCGCGAACCCACGGGCGCGCCCACGGGCTGGCACGGCGATGTCGTCGCCACCGCCAAGCGCGACATGCAGGCCGGCCAGGTGCTGGACGGCGAAGGCGGCTATACGGTGTACGGCCGCCTGATGCCGGCGCGCGACTCCGTGGAGGGCGGCTATCTGCCTTTGGGGCTTGCGCACAACGTGCGCTTGAAACATCCGGTGCGCGCCACGCAGGCCTTGAAATGGTCGGATGTGGACTACGACGCCTCGAGCGAGGCGCTGCAATTCCGGCGCGAAATGGAGCAGGGCTACCTTTAGGCCGCCGGGCCGGCCGCCGTTTCCCGGTCGACGCGCGGCGGCCGCGCATCGACCGGCGCGCCGCCGCGGGGCATTCTTGCGCTGGCGGCACAAGTCCTTTGTTGGACGGCGGCTATTTCCGCAATAAAGCAAGGCGCACAATACGCGCCTCGAAACCTTTTTTGCGGGGATGGAAATGCCTATTGCCCTGTGGGCCCTGGCCGCCGGCGCCTTTGGCATCGGGACCACCGAATTCGTCATCATGGGCCTGCTGCCCGAATTGTCCGCGGATCTGCACGTGGGCCTGTCCACGGCCGGCCTGCTGGTCTCCGGCTATGCGCTCGGCGTATTCGTCGGCGCGCCCATCGTGACGCCCCTGATATCCCGTATGCAGCGCAAGACGGTATTGATCGGTCTGATGCTGCTTTTCACGATCGGCAACCTGGCCTGTGCGCTCGCGCCCGGCTATGCCACCTTGATGGCCGCGCGCGTGCTGACGTCGTTCTCGCATGGCGCCTTCTTCGGCATCGGATCGGTGGTGGCGACCGGCATGGTGGCCGCCGACAAGAAGGCTTCCGCCATCGCGCTGATGTTCACCGGCCTGACGCTGGCCAACGTACTGGGCGTACCGCTGGGCACGTGGCTCGGCCAGCATTTCGGCTGGCGCAGCACCTTCTGGGCGGTAACCGCCGTGGGCCTGGCCGCCATGGCCGCCATCGCGCTGCTCGTGCCGCCCAGCCGCGACGACCAGCGCGCCCGCTTCGGCCAGGAGCTTCGCACCCTGGGCCGTCCGCAGGTGCTGCTGGGTTTCCTCATCACGGTGCTGGGCTTCGGCGGCGTATTCGCCACGTTCACCTACATCGCCCCCATTCTGACCAGTCTGGCGGGTTTCCCGGACACGGCGGTATCCCCCATCCTGCTGCTGTTCGGATTGGGCCTGGTCGTGGGCAATACGCTGGGCGGCAAGTTCGCCGACCGCCGCCTGATGCCCACGCTCATGGGTACGCTGATCATCCTGGCCATCGTGCAGGCCGCGTTCAGCTTCGCCGTCCACTCACAAGTGGGCACGGCCATCGCGGTGGGACTGCTCGGCGTGGCCGGCTTCGCCACTGTCCCGCCCCTGCAGATGCGTGTGCTGGAGAAAGCGGCCGGTGCGCCGAACCTGGCCTCCGCCTTCAATATCGCCGCCTTCAATCTGGGCAATGCGGCTGGCGCCTGGGTCGGGGGACTCACCATCGACCACGGACCCGGCCTGCCGGCGCTGCCCTGGGTCGCGAGCCTGATGGCGATCGCCGGCCTGGCGGTGGCGGGATACAGCTGGCGGCTGGATCGGCGCTCGGCGCCGGCGATGCAGGCCCGGCCCGCGACGGAATGCCCTTGATCCGCTGAAGCGCGATGGCGGGCGGCGCCGCGCCGGCGCCCCCGCCCCAGCTGCAGACCGCGCGCAAGCCCGGCAAGGCGTCGATCATCTCGCGCTTCCAGCGGTGCAAACGGAACGGGCCGCCCCGAAGGCGGCCCGTTCCGCTTTTTCCGTTCGCCGTTTACTTGCGGCGGGTCAGCTGGCTGACGTCACGGACAGCGCCGCGGTCGGCGGAGGTCGCCAGCGCGGCATAGGCCTGCAGCGCCTGCGACACCACGCGCTGGCGGTTCACCGGCTGCCAGGCGCGCTCGCCCCGGCTTTCCATTTCCTGGCGCCGCGCGGCCAGCTCGGCATCGCTGATTTCCAGGTGGATGCGGCGGTTCGGGATATCGATCTGGATGGCGTCGCCGTCCCGCACCAGGCCAATGGCGCCGCCCTCTGCGGCTTCCGGCGAGGCGTGGCCGATGACCAGGCCAGAGGACCCGCCCGAGAAACGCCCGTCGGTGAACAGGGCGCAGGTCTTGCCCAGGCCCTTGGACTTCAGGTAGGACGTGGGATACAGCATTTCCTGCATACCCGGCCCGCCCTTGGGGCCTTCGTAGCGGATCACCACCACGTCCCCCGACGCCACCTTGTCGCCCAGGATGCCTTCCACCGCCGCGTCCTGGCTTTCGAACACGCGGGCGCGGCCCTGGAACACCAGCTGGCTTTCGTCGACGCCGGCGGTCTTCACGATGCAGCCTTTTTCGGCCAGATTGCCGTACAGCACCGCCAGCCCGCCGTCCTTGGAGTACGCGTGCGCGACGTCGCGGATGCAGCCGTTGGCGCGGTCCAGGTCCAGCGTCAGATAGGTGGCGTCCTGGCTGAACGCCACTTGCGTGGGTACGCCGCCGGGGGCGGCGCGGTAGAAGGTGCGGGCCTGTTCGCCGGCGCCGCCGTTCACATCCCATTGTTCCAGCGCCTTGCCCAGCGTCCCGCTGTGGACGTTGCCGACCGACAGGTCGAGCAGGCCGCCGCGGGCCAGTTCGCCAAGGATGCCGATGACGCCGCCGGCGCGGTGGACGTCTTCGATGTGGTACTTGTCCGTGGCCGGCGCCGCCTTGCACAGGCAGGGCGTGCGGCGCGAGATGCGGTCGATGTCCGCCATCGTGAAATCCACGCCCGCCTCCTGCACCGCGGCAAGCAGGTGCAGCACCGTATTGGTGGAACCGCCCATGGCGACGTCCAGCGTCATGGCGTTCTCAAAGGCGGCGCGGGTCGCGATGTTGCGCGGCAGGACCGATGCATCGTCCTGCTCGTAATAGCGGCGGCACAGATCGACGATCAGACGCCCTGCCTGCTCGAACAGGCCCTTGCGCCAGGCGTGCGTGGCGACGATGGTGCCGTTGCCCGGCAGCGCCAGGCCCAGCGCTTCCGTCAGGCAGTTCATGGAGTTGGCGGTGAACATGCCAGAACAGGAACCGCAGGTGGGGCATGCGCTGCGCTCGTATTCCGCGACCTCTGCGTCGCTCATCTTCGGGTCGGCGGCCTTGATCATGGCGTCGACCAGGTCGATCTTGGCCAGGACCTTGCCGTCGGTCGGAGACTTGATCTTGCCGGCCTCCATCGGTCCGCCGGACACGAAGACAACCGGGATATTGAGCCGCATCGCGGCCATGAGCATGCCCGGGGTGATCTTGTCGCAGTTCGAGATGCAGACCATGGCGTCCGCGCAGTGCGCGTTGACCATGTATTCGACCGAGTCGGCGATGAGCTCGCGCGACGGCAGCGAATAAAGCATGCCGTCGTGGCCCATGGCGATGCCGTCGTCCACGGCGATCGTATTGAATTCCTTGGCGATCGCGCCTGCCGCCTCGATCTCTTGGGCCACCAGGGCGCCCAGGTCGCGCAGATGCACGTGGCCCGGTACGAACTGGGTGAATGAATTCACCACCGCGATGATGGGTTTGCCGAAGTCGCCGTCCTTCATGCCGGTGGCGCGCCAGAGGGCGCGAGCGCCGGCCATGTTGCGGCCGTGAGTGGAGGTGCGGGAACGATATTGCGGCATGGCGGGTCGTCTCGAGAAAGAGCGGAAGGGCGTAAAAAAGGCCCTCATCATAACGCCTGCGTCGAAGCGGGCCCCGATTTCGTGCACCCGGTTCATGGCCCCGCCCCATATTGGGGCATGCAGGGGCGCGCTGCTTCAGCGTGGTGCAAGCCGCTCGCGCCGCGACGGCCGGTTCCCGCGCGCCATGGGGCTGGCCCCAACTTCCGCAACCGCGCGGCTTGCTCCACACTTGCGGCTTTCCCTGCCCGGTACCGACCCATGCCCGCCAACGACATTCTGATCCGCGACGCCGAAGCCGAAGACATGGCCGCCATCCAGGCCATCTACAGCCATCATGTGCTGCATGGGACGGCGTCCTTCGAATTGAGCCCTCCCACCCTCGAAGACATGCTGCAACGCCGCGCCAGCGTACTGGCCAGCGGCCTGCCGTACCTGGCGGCGGTGCGCGATGACGAAGTGGTGGGCTACGCCTATGCGACGCTGTACCGGCCCCGGCCGGCGTATCGCTACACCTGCGAAGACTCCGTCTACGTCAAACCCGGCATGGCGGGGTTCGGCATCGGCGGCAGGCTGCTGAGTCAGCTGATCGAACGCTGCACGGCGCTGGGATGGCGGCAGATGCTGGCGGTGGTGGGAGACAGCGCCAACGCCGCCTCGCTCGCCCTGCACGCGCGCTGCGGCTTTCATGCCGCCGGCACACTGCGATCCGTGGGCCACAAGTTCGGGGAATGGCGCGATACGGTGCTGATGCAGCGCGCGCTGGGCGACGGCGACCGCACGCCGCCGTCCGGCCGTACCGGCTGACGGAACGCGCGACGGGCGGCTTACGCCGCGGGCAACGGGGCCGCCTGGCCGCTCGCCCAACGTTCCCATCCTGCCTTGCGCAGCGCGCAGGCCGGGCAGGATCCGCAGCCATATCCCCAATCGTGCCGTTCGCCGCGTTCGCCCAGATAGCAGGTGTGGCTCTGCTCGACGATGATCCGCACCAGGTCCGGCCCGCCCAACTTGTCCGCCAGCGCCCAGGTCTGCGCCTTATCCAGCCACATCAGCGGCGTTTCGATGGTGAGGCGCGCGCCCAACCCCAGCGACAGCGCCACCTGCTGCGCCTTGATGGTGTCGTCGCGGCAGTCGGGATAGCCGGAAAAATCGGTTTCGCACATGCCGCCCACCAGCACATCGAGCTGGCGCCGGTAGCCGAGCGCCGCGGCCAGCGTCAGAAACAGCAGATTGCGCCCGGGAACGAAGGTGTTCGGCAGGCCATTGGCCTGCATCTCGATCTGCCGGTCGCTGGTCAACGCCGTATCCCCCACCTGCCCGAGAACGGACAGGTCCAGCAGGTGATCTTCGCCCAGCCGCGACGCCCATTGCGGCTTGCGCACGCGCAATTCACGCAGGACTTTCAACCGCGCATCCAGCTCGATGCGATGGCGCTGGCCGTAGTCGAACGCCACCGTTTCGACGTGGGCGTAGCGATCCAGCGCCCAGGCGAGGCAGGTGGTCGAATCCTGCCCGCCGGAAAACAGGACCAGGGCGCGTCGTTGATGGTTTTGCATGGGTACTCCGATATGCGGGCCGCGGGGGCCCGCTGACAGTCATGAGGATAACCGGCGCGGGCTCAGCGATGCCGCAGCGCCTGATTGATCTGCGCGGCGGCCTCGCGCAGGGGCGGCAGGAACGCCTGCACCATTTCCGCCGGCGTATAGCGGCTGGCGTGGCAGCTGACGTTCATCGCCGCGATGGTCCGGTGGCCGCGATCCACGATGGGCACCGCCACCGATTGCAGACCGGGCTCCAGTTCGCGCACCACGCAGGCATGGCCTTCGCGGCGGGCGCGCGCAATGGCGGCCTTCAGCGCGGGGATTTCGGTCACGGTGTCCGGCGTATAGGCCACGCGGGCGCTCTCGCGCAGCACCTTGTCCAGCGTGGCGTCGTCCAGACCCGCCAGCAGAACACGGCCCATCGCCGTTGCCCACGCCGGCAACCGGCTCCCCACCGACAGATTGATGCTCATCACCTTGTGCGTTGACAGGCGCAGGATGTACACCACGTCCAGCCCATCGAGCACCGAGACGGAGCAGGACTCGCGCGTGGCCTGGGCCACGGACTCCATGTAGGGCAGGGCCAGATTCCACAGCGGCAATCCCGACAGATAGGCGTAGCCCAGGTCGAGGATGCGGGGCGTCAGGGCGAACCGGCGCTCGTCCATGCTGACGTACCCGAGTTGCGCCAGCGTCAGCAGGATGCGGCGGGCGCCGGCGCGGGTCAGGCCAGCGCGGTTCGCCACCTCGGACAACGTCATGCTGGGATGGTCGGGCCCGAAGGCGCGGATCACCGCCAACCCGCGTGCGAAGGACTGCACATAGCTGTCGCTGGGCGGCGGGGTATCGATGACGGATGCTTCGGGGATGGACATAAGAGTGTTCACCAGGAGGACACAGCGCCTTGACAGTGCGCCGGACCCCATGAAAGGATGCGTTCGATTGTAGAACGTTTGTTCTATAGACGAACAACCTTTCCGGACCCTCGATGATTTCCAAACTCGTAGAAAGCGCCGCCGAGGCGCTGGCCGACGTCCCGGATGGCGCGACCATCCTGATCGGCGGCTTCGGCCCCGCCGGCCAGCCGGTCGAACTGATCGACGCGCTCCTTGCCCAAGGCGCCAAAGACCTGGTCATCGTGAACAACAACGCGGGCAACGGCACGACGGGCCTGGCCGCGCTGCTGGGCGCCGGACGGGTGCGCAAAATCATCTGCTCGTTTCCGCGCCAGGCCGATTCCCAGATATTCGACGGCCTGTATCGCGCCGGGAAGATCGAGCTGGAACTCGTGCCGCAGGGCACGCTGGCCGAGCGCATTCGCGCCGCCGGGGCCGGCATCGGCGGTTTCTACACTCCCACGGCCTACGGCACGCCGCTCGCGCAAGGCAAGGAAACGCGCGAACTGAATGGCAGGCAGTATGTGTTCGAACTGCCGCTGCATGCCGACTATGCGCTGATCAAGGCTGAGCGCGCAGACCGCTGGGGCAACCTGGTCTACCGCAAGACCGCCCGCAATTTCGGGCCGATCATGGCCAGCGCCGCCAGGATCGCCGTCGCGCAAGTGCGTGACGTCGTCGAACTGGGCGAGCTCGACCCCGAAGCCATCGTCACGCCCGGCATCTACGTCAAGCGCGTCGTGCGCATCGCCGCGAAGGAACAGCAATGACCGCCAAACTCACACGCGACCAGATCGCCGCGCGCGTCGCCCGGGATATTCCGGAAGGCGCCTACGTCAACCTGGGCATCGGCCTGCCCACCCTGGTGGCGAACCACCTGCCCGCCGATCGCGAAATCGTGCTGCACACCGAAAACGGCATGCTGGGCATGGGGCCGGCGCCGGCGCCGGGGCAGGAAGACTACGACCTGATCAACGCCGGCAAGCAACCGGTCACCCAGGTCCCTGGCACGTCCTTCTTCCACCACGCCGATTCCTTCGCCATGATGCGTGGCGGCCATCTCGATATCTGCGTACTCGGCGCATTCCAGGTATCGGTAAAGGGCGACCTTGCGAACTGGCACACCGGCGCGCCCGACGCGATTCCCGCTGTGGGAGGCGCAATGGACCTGGCCAGCGGCGCCAAGCAAGTCTTCGTCATGATGGAACTGACCACGCGCGACGGCCAGAGCAAGCTGGTGCCGGAATGCACCTATCCGCTTACCGGGGTGCGCTGCGTGTCGCGGGTCTATACCGACGTCGCGGTCTTCGATATCCGGAACGACGGCGTGTACGTCATCGATACGTTCGGCGATACGGACCTGGCGGCGCTGACGCGCATCACCGGCCTGCCGCTGCGCGTCGACACGTCGCACGCGGGCTGATATTCTGCCTCGCGCCAATCACGCGAGAGTACGACGATGAAACGCCTGCTTGCCTCTCTGTTCCTTGCCGCGGCGACGGCCGGCGCCGCCGCGCAATCGCTGCCCCAGGGTGTCACCATCGACCGCCTGCAGGCGGTGCGGGACACGGCCACCGGCGGCACCGTCATCACCGGCGCCCTGCACAACGACACCGGCCGCCTGCTCAACAGCGCCACGGTGCTGTTCCGCCTGCAGGACGCGCAGGGCAACGTCATCGGCACCACGTCGGCGCGCACCTACAACCTGCCGGACAAGGAAACCTGGCAACTGCGCGCCACCACCACGCTGCCTTTCGCGCGCTTCACCGCGTACGAAGTCAAGGTCGAATAAGGCCGGGCGTTCAGGGCCGCAATACGAGCTTGTGCGCCGCCGGCCCCGGCAGGAAAGGCGACGGGGTTCCGCGCACCCAGTCTTCATGCCCCGCCAGATAGAACGGGGACAAGGGATGCCCGGATGCGCCTCCGGGCATGTGCAGAATGCCCTGCGCTTCGCGCCCCGGCCCCACGGCGAAACGCTCCGACGCCCCGAATGCGGGCCGCTGCACGCGCGGCATGTTGATGTCGCCCGGCATGGGTTCGGCCGGCGCCGAGAACCAGGGCCGCAGCCCATGCGGCAACAGCGCGGCGAAGGGGTGCGCCAGCGCCAGCACGTTGCGCTCACCCCAGCGTGCCTGGGCCAGCGGCGCGCCGCGCGGCCGGTTGCGTTGGATGGTTTCGTCGATGACAGCCAGCATGAAGTCGCGCCAGCCGGCATGGCGCGCCGGCACCCACGCGCGCTGCCGGGCGAGCGTGCGCATCACGGCCTCCAGCCTCGACGATGCCCGCCCCAGCGATATCGCAGGCGCGAGCTCCGGCGCGCGCGCGGACAACCGTTCGTCCAGGCCGGCGAACCAGGCGCCGTACAAGGTCTCACGGAAATCGCGGACCAGGGTGTAGCCGGCCTGGTCGGCATCGGCGCGGCCATTCCACTGCGTCAGGATGCGGCGGAAGGCGGCCCGGTCGGCATGACCCGTCAGCGCCGCGGCGTCCAGGCTTTCCAGCGCCAGATCCCGCCAGAATTCCAGCCATAGACCGCGGTCGTCCAGCTGGATGCCGAGCAGCGCTTTCTCGTCCGGTTCGGACAGCGCCAGCAAGCCGTCGCGCATCTGCCCGCCGCGCAGGCCGACGTCCGCGCCGCCATCGCCGATCCGGGCCTGCCGGGCGGCGTCGGACAGCTGCGTGCCGTTCGCCGTCCACAGCAGCCCCGAAGGCGGGTTCAGGATGCGCGGCGTATCGGCGGCGGCCAGCCGTCCCGGCGGCCCCGGCGGCAAGGCGCGTCCGGCCAGGGCCGCGGCGTCCACAGGGTAGCCTGCGGGGTCGAGCATGGCGTCCGGCAAGGGGCCGGCCAGCGTCCATCCGATCTGGCCGCCGCGGTCCGCAACCAGCATGTTCTGCGTCGGCACGCCGGCGGAATGCGCCACCCGCATCGCCTGCGTCACATCCCGCGCGGTCTCCATGCCGAGCAGACCCAGGTCCGCAGCGTCGGCACGATAAGCGATCCATCGGACCGCATAGTCCTGGCCGCCCGCACTGAAAACGGGGCCCCAGCGCGTTTCGTATACCGGGCGGCGTACCGGGGCCCCGCCTTTCACCTTTATCCATTCATCATGGACGGTTGCGGTTTCCCACTTCCCGTCCGCACCGCGATAGCGCGCCGGGTCCGCGGGGTCGCGCTCCAGCCGCACCAGGTCGATGAAATGGCCATAGCTATTGGTGAAGCCCCAGGCCACGTCGCCGTTGCTGCCGGCTACGACCACAGGCGCGCCCGGCAGGCTGACCCCGGATATTCGCCGCGGCGCTTCGCCTTGCTGGACCAACGTCAGCCGATACCAGATATTGGGCAGGCGCAGGCCGAGATGCATGTCGTTGGCGACGCGGGCCGCGCGGTCCGCGCTGCGCGAGCCCGCCACCGCGAATGCGTTACTGCCCACCGTACCCGGCTCAACGTCTGCATTGGTCCGGAGCATCGCCAGGACGGCCGCCGCGGGGCCGGCTGCGCCGCCCCCCGATTTCGTCGAAGGCTTCGCGCACGCGCTGCCGCAGGCCGCCGCATCGCGGGACGCGGCGCCGTTCTGCGCACGCCCGGGGCCATCCAGCCAATCCGGCCGCGCCTGTGGAATGCGCATCGGCGGCGACGATGTGGGGCCGCCCGAGGCCCCGTCCAACGGGGCGTCCATCGCGCTGGCGGGCGGCGTCAGGAAAGCCAGCATGTCCTTCGATACCGCATCGCGCAGAAAACCGCGGGACAAGACCCGTTGCAGTTCGCCGGACTGCAGGTCGAGATACATGGCGTCGATGACCAGGAAGGTATCTTCGGGCTGCCAGGCTTCCGGCCGCACGCCCAGCAAGCCGTATTCGAACGGCCACACCGGCAGGGCGGCCAGCGCGGCATTGACGCCGTCCGCATACCGTTGCAGCAGCGCGCGCTGCGCCGGCGGCAGGGCGTTATAAGCGGCATGCGCGCGTGCGCGGAAGCGATGCATGCGATGCCGCACGTCGGCTTCGACGGCATCCGGCCCCACCAGCGCGGCGACCTCCCCCGCAGCGACCCGCCGCAGCAAGTCCATCTGGAAGAATCGGTCCTGGCCATGCGCATAACCGGTGGCGTAGGCCAGGTCGGGCCGGTTGGCCGCAATCACTGTGACGCTGCCCTGATCGTCCCGCTCGATAAAGGCCGGCGCCGCCAGCGCCTGTGCGGGAATGTCGCCATCCAGTTGCGGCAAACTGGCCCACCACGCCCAGCCGACCGCAGCGGCCGCCAGGATGACGACTCCCGATACCGCGAGCGCACACCACGCGGCGACACGCCCCCACCGGCGCACATTGCGTGGCGCGAGCGGCGGCCGGCTCATTCAGCGCAGTTCCACCACGATAGGCTGATGATCGGACGCCGTGCTATACGGGTCCACGTCACAGCGCGTCAGGCGGCGGGCAAGATCCGGCGTCAGGAAAACGAAGTCGCATGCGAACGGCCCTTGCGGCCACTGGATATGATCATGGACGCCTACGGTGGGCGCGCGTTCGGCGGCGCCATGCAACGCCGTCCAGGCATCGGCCAGCGACGGCACGCCCGGCGGCATGGGGTCCAGCATGCATTGATAAGCGGCGTCGTCCGTTGCGCTGTTGAAATCTCCGCAGATCAGCGCCGCGGCGGGACGCTCCACCGCCGCGAAGGGGCTGTTCGGATTGCCGTGACGGCTCGGCCGGTGCGCGTGGCCGCTGGCTTCCATGTGCAGGCCGCGCAGAGCGTGCGCCTGCGCAATGCGCTGCGCGGCGGAATAGAACTCCAGGTGCGTGGTGGTGACGCGCAGCGGCCCGACGTCAGTGAGCAGCACGGCTTCCAGGGCCACCCTGGGCATGGACATCACCGCGGGGTCCGGCGGCCAGGGCAGGCTATGCCGGAAAACAGGACCGACCGGATAGCGCGTAATGATCGCGTTGCCGTTCTGACGACGCGGGGCGCCAGGCTTGAGGGCGGGAAGGTCCGCGCCGATGGCGGAGAGCACGGTGTACCCCGGCAACAGATCCGCCAGCGCGGCAAACTGGTCGGCCTCGGGCCCGCCGGGCAAACCTCCCGCGGCGTCGCCGCCATCGAAGCCGCGCGTGACTTCCTGCAGGCACAGCACATCGAAGTCGGTGAGCCGCCGGGCCTCGTCCACGATGCGCTTGAGATCCACCCGGCCGTCCACGCCGCGGCCCCATTGGATATTCCAGTTCACCAATCGCATGAATACGCTCGATACGGAAAAGCGCCGACCGGGTCGGCGAGGCTCCCGGTGTTTTACCAGCCGCGTCATGCGCCGTCCACCGCACCCATGGGGACTCGCGCGCGCAAGCCGGGCGGCTGGCAGGGCGCCCCCGCCGAAGCATGGCCGCGTCCCATGGAACAGGCAGAGGGCCTGCGGCACTCAACGGCCCCGAATGGCACGAGGAGGAGAAACCCCAATGAAACCGCAGCTTGCACCTGTGCGTCCGGCGCAGATCGATCAGGCCAGGCGAACGCCAGGCCCGGAGGGCGTACGGCCATGACCGCCCTGAACGGAAACGCCATCGCGTCCGCGCCGTCTCCGGCCGCAGGGGTGGCGGCGACGGACGCCGCTCCCGCGCTACTGGACATCTGCGGCCTGCTCACCGTGCAGGCCGGCATGCAGCCGGACGAACAGGAAGCGTCGCAGTTCGAAGCGGCGCTGCTGGGCGTCGCCCGCACGCAAATCGGCGCCGAACTGCTGCGCAACATCGAGCTTTGCGATGTCCCGCCCCAACGGCGCCCCGTGCGGCTTTTCCACCGGAACGATGCTGCGGCCGATGCCGCTTCGGCGGACGAACCTCACACCGCAAACGGCGCATGCATCATCAACTTCCGGGCGTTCCCTGCCCGCGATGATGAGATTGCTGGCGAACAGCGCCAGGATCAGATCCTCGATCTGTTCCTGGACCTGGCGGGCTTGCTCGCCGAATATCGGGGCCGGCAGCACGAGCTGACCGATTTCGGCTTCGGCCGGTACTCCATGCTGACATTGCAGGAACAGATGGGGTACATGACGGAGCCATGGCAGCGCGCGCTGGAAGCCTACGCCGGCGACGTCACGATACCGGGCAACCGCCACGATGCCACCCGGACGGCCGTGAAGTGGATTGAAGAGAACAACGCGGAAGGGCCGCTGGACCTTTCGTCGATGAACCTGTTGATGTGCCCGCCCCTTGCCGGCATGGGCGTCACCCAGCTCAGCCTGGCAGGCAATCGATTCAGGAGCTTGCCGCCGGCACACCTTATCCCCGACTGTGAGGTGCTGGATATTTCGGGCAATCCGCTGCTCGAGTTGCCCACGGAGCCATACCCGGCGCTGCGGACCCTTCTGGTCGGCGGCGATGGCCTGGACGCCGACGCCTTTCGCGCCGTCCTTGGGCCGGACGTAGAGGTCATCGACGCAGGCCCCGATACCAGGGACGCCTTGTACGGATTCGACAGTCAGGCGCCGCAGCGCCTGCAGGATGCCATCCGCAAGTTCCTTGGCGAAGAGGCCAACGAGGCGTGGATCGAGGGGCAGCGGGCAGACCCCTTCGGCGCGTCGGAGCTCGTGAAACTATTGGACCGCGCGTGGAACCTGCCTGCGTCACGCGCGAATGATGCCGTGCGGGACAACCTGCGCAATGTACTGCGGAAGATGCAACAGCCGGGCAACGCCGGCCTGATGATGAACTGCCTGCAAATCGCGCGGGAAAGCACGGCCGCGTGCGACGACCTGGTCCTGCTCACCTTGAACGACCTGCACGTGGCCGCCTTGAATGCGGATGCCGAGGCCGGCGCCTACGACGACAGGATCCTGGAGCTGATGCATCTGGGCGAAGATATGTTCAACCAGGACGCCGTCACGCGCTACGTCATCAAGATGCTGCCCGAACTGGAGCGTCGCGAACGCGAACGGCTACGCCAGAACAACCGGCCGGAGTCCGATGCCCACGTGGACCAGGTGGAACAGATCCTAGACATGCAGAACGGGCTGCGCCATGCCGTCTTCCTGCCGTCGGGGGAAGTCGACATGCAGTGGGCCAGTCTTTCGCTCATCACGTGGTCCGACATCGAAGGCGCCAGGGCCTTTGTCGAGGCCGAACGCAACAACGGCGGCTACCTGGCGTACCTGGCGGACTGGGCTCCGCTGCAATCGGTGATGAAGCGGGTGGCGCCTTCGCTGGTGGCCGACGCCAGGAAAATCGAGGAGCACTTCCACACCTACCGGGGGCCGATATACAAATGGCTGGACCGTCTGCTCCAGACGGAAGGGCAGCTTTTCCGGCGAAGCTTCCCTTTGGGCCTGGCGGTTTTCGAGATGCCGCGCCCCTTCTGGACCGCCAATGAAAGGCGCATTGCGCGCCGCCTGGCCGACGCAGGACTGCGGCGCGACGATTTCGATGCCGTACGGGAGGCATCCCGGGCCGTCGCCTCCGAGGTGAAGGGATTGATCTGGTGCGCCACCATGCGCCGGTTCCTGTCTCGGCACAAGTTGAACCTGCACCGCGCCATCGCGCAGGCGCATGAACCGAAGTGGTTCAAGACGGTGACCGCCAACGCCCTATCGTCCCGGTGAGGCGGCATCCAACGCCGGCGCGCCGGGCGGCAGCGCCAGACTGTTCCGCGAACCGTCAGCTCTGATGCTCCGCGCGGAACTGCCTGCGATAGGCGGACGGCGACATCTGGAAGTAACGCGAAAAGTGCTGGCGCAATGACGAACTGCTGCCCAGCCCCGCGCGCTCGGCAATGATTTCCAGCGGCAGCTCGGTGGTTTCGAGCATCTTCTGCGCCAGGCGCAGTCGTTCGGCCAGCAGCCATTCGCTCAGGCTGCATCCGGTCAGAGACAGGAAGCGCCGGTTGAAGGTGCGGCGGCTCATCGCCAGGCGTTCGGCAAGGCTGTCCGCGGTATGTTTTTCCACGATGGTGCCGCGCAGCCAGTCCAGCAGCTCCGCCAGGCGGAAGCCGGCGCCTTCCGTGGAAAACGCGTCGGGCGGCAATTGCGCCTGCGCGCCGTGGCGATGGGGCGGCACCACCAGCCGCCGCGCGGCGAAGTCCGCCACCTTGGCGCCGTACAGCTCGCGCACGATATGCAGACAGCAATCGATGCCCGCCGCCGTTCCGGCCGAGGTCGTGATGTTCCCGTCATCCACGTACAGAACGGAAGGCTCGACCTTGACTTTGGGATAGGTGCGGGCGAAATGGTCGGCCCAGGCGAAATGGGTGGTGGCGCGGCGGCCGTCCAGGATGCCTGCCTCGGCCAGTACGTAGGCGCCCAGGCACAGCCCGACTACCCTGGCGCCGCGCGCGCTGGCCGCCGCCACGGCGTCCACCAGCGCCTTTGGAGGGGGCTCGGTCGTATCCCGCCAGCTCGGCACCACGATGACGTCGGCGGTCTCGGTGACCTCCAGCGACGGCGTGGCGACGACGGAGAACCCGGACGTCGTGGCAAGTGTGTCGCCTTCGGACGAACACACCTTCAGGACGAACTTGGGCGCGCCGGGCACGCCGCCGTATGTGCCGAATACGGCGCAGGGAATCGACAGGTGGAAGGCGCTGATTCTGTCGAACGCGATGACGGCGATAACGGGCGCTTGCATGCGTCGATGCGGATGGTAAGGCCTGGCTGAAAGTTGACCCAATTCTATCGAAATTTGACCGTAAATCACCAAACTGAACGTCTTGGATCAACGAGAATCCATGCTGCCATGGGGGATGGAGCGGGCATGGACCGGCGGGCGAAGCGCCCGCTATCCTGAGCGCTCCGACAGTACTCAAAAAACGATATCGAAGGCAGGGCTGCGCGATGCCGATCAAGCTTCTTCCGAACGGAAAGACCATTACCTTGAGGTCCTTTCCGCGATCCGAGGATTTCCCGGCAGAAGAGCGCGCGGCCACCATGGACGCCTTCAACCGCCTTATCGGCATGAATTGGGATGTCACCGAACCGCACTGGACGGCGCTTCACAGCCCCTTCCGCAGCGGCTACGGCATGGTCCTGGTTTTCGCCGACAAGGAGCTCGTCGGGTTTTCGATCTACCAGTACTTCGATATGAACGGCGACCTTTGCCTGTACCGATCCGGTACCGAACTGGCGCCGCCCTACCAGGGCCTGGGGTTGTATAGCGATATCACGGACCTGATATTCGCCGAGGCCTTCCGGCAGCGGCCGCATCAATCGCGGCTGCTGTATTGCTGGCGTACCCGCAATGCCATCGTGGCATTGACAAACGCACGCCGATGCGCCGAGGTCGTACCCGACCTGCAGGCCGACCCGCCCAAGGAAAACGGCGGGCGGGCCGGCCTGCTGGCGCTCGCGGTTCTTGCCGCCAAGCGGCTCTACCCGGACCGGGTGCTGGACCTTCCCGCGCTGGTGATGCGCGACGTCTACGGACACATCAAACATCGCAAGCCCAGCTATCGCGGCGCCGCCGTGTACGTGGGCAAGCGCATCGCGGAACTGGCGCCGAATTCCGCCGACGCGCTGTTTTCCCTGGGCATCGTCCGCCGTCCCAAACTGTCATGAGCAAAGTCGTTTCTATCGAGAGCCCGTCCGTTCCGCTTGGAAAGGACGGGCCTTCCGCGCGAGCCTACGCGTCCTGGATATTGATCGCGCTGGCCTACGCGCTGGCGTTCATGCAGCGGCTTGCGCCGCAATCCATGCTGACCGAGCTCGCGAAGACATACGCGATCGACGCGGCGGGCCTGGGCCTGCTTGCCTCGGGCTACTTCTACGGTTACCTGGCGATGCAGATCCCGGCCGGCATACTGGTCGATACGCTGGGCGTGCGGCGCGTGTTATTGGGCAGTCTGCTCGTTTCGCTGGTCGGCACCGCTTGCTTTGCCGCGGCGCCCAGCGTGCCGGCCGCCTTCGCGGCCCGCGTGGTGATCGCCTGCGGCGATGCGCTGGTCTTCACCGCCATGCTGAAGCTGGTTGCGATCAAGTTCAGGCAAAGCCGCTTCGGCTTGATGTCGGGCCTGTCGCAGGTATCGGGATACCTGGGCGGCGCGCTGGCCACGACGCCGCTGGCCATCGCGGTGTCCACGCTGGGATGGCGCGAATGCTTTGCCATGGTGGCCGTCGCCATCGGCGCGAACCTGGCCGCATCGCTCTTCGTTTTTTCCAAGGCCGACCAGAGCCCGATGGCGCTGAACGAGGTGCCGCCGCGCCTGATGCAGACCGTCAGGCTGTTCCGCGGCCGCCTGCGCAATGGCGCCAGCTGGGGCTGCGCCGCCGTCTTCGCCTCGCATTTCGCGTCCGTGACTACGCTATCTGGCGTATGGGGCCTGCCCATGGTTCGCGATACGCTGGGCATCGGCAAGGAACAGGCCAGCACCTGCATCCTGGCATTCCTGGTGAGCAATGTGATCGGGTCCATCGTCCTTGGACATATGGCGGACCGCATACGCAATGTGCGCCGCGCCCTGGTGTGGAACTGCCTGCTGCGCGCGGCGATCCTGCTGGCCCTGCTGCCTGCGTTGCTGGCGTCGTTCGGCTATGCCTACGCCATCGCCTGTTTTGCGGCACTTGGATTGGTGGCGGGCGGGACCGTGCCCCTGGTGTTGAAAGCCGTTCGCAAAGTCTATTCCACAGAAATGATCGGAATCGGCGCGTCCTTCAACACCACGCTGGCCGGCATCGTCGCGGCCCTGGTCCAGCCCCTGGTGGGAACGCTGCTGGTGGCGACCGCCACAGGCACACCCGGCCACCTCGCGTATACCGCCCAGGGCTATACCGGATTCGTTCTATTCATGGCGGCCGTCTCGGCCATCGGCTGTATCGGCGCGGCGGCGATGCGCGTATTGCATCAAGCCTAGGGACTGTTGACACCGGAAGATGCCTAGCATGCGTTGACAGGCCCCAGCCCCCTCACTCGTGCCGATGCGGCGTCGCGCCGCGCGCACGTCATGGCAAGTCGATTCATTTCCCTCAACCTGAATGGGTGGACAACGCCGTGAAAGACTATCTCAGCCGTTCCGAAGTTCAACAACGCCACGCCGCGGGCAGCTGGCAGGCGGTTCTATTCCAGGAGCTCGCCGGCACGCTCGACAACGATACGCGCGCCTTCCCGTGCATCTTCGGCGTCGCAGGCTACCGCGCGGACCAGTTGCGTTATCTCTTCCTTGACGACGACGACGCCGAGCGCCTGGCTTCCAACCTGCGCGACTATCTTTCGCAGGCCCGCAGCTTCGGCCCCAACACGTCGCTCGTCGTGTTTTTCCGGCCGCGCGCGCTGGCCACGCTGGAAGCCTATCGCGCCCGCTTCTGGGCCTTGCTCGATCGCCTGTCCGCGCTGGACCGGCATGAGTGGCCGGCTGACATCCCCGCCGAACTCGATGCGCCGATGTGGGAATTCTGTTTCGCCGGCGAACCGATCTTCGTGGTGTGCAACACGCCCGCGCACGTCCAGCGGCAAAGCCGCCGGTCCAGCTCGTTCATGATCACCTTCCAGCCGCGCTGGGTCTTCGACCACATCCTGGGCAGCAAGAAAGCCCGCGACGCCAGCGTTGCGAAGGTGCGCGAACGGCTGCTGGCGTACGACATGATCCCGCCGTCCTCCGACCTCGGCGCCTATGGCGATCCGTCCAACCGGGAATACAAGCAGTACTTCCTGGGCGACGACAACCGTCCGGCCACGGGCTGCCCGTTTCACGCCATGCGCGCGGCTGCGTTGGCGTCCGAGGTTTGAGTGCGCGACTTGGGATCCATGACGCGCGCGGCGCGCTTTGCGCAAGCGGAACCACTCATCCGGTCAAAGGCGCGATTCTTCCGAGGGATCGGCCATTCATTCAGCGAGGTTCACATGGAAGTCATCAAGGGATTGCTCGGCGATATCGACCTGGCCCACGACCTGCGCGTGCTGCTGCCGCAACAGGGCTGCATCGAACTGCAGCGCGACGCGCCCGGCAAGGAGCATCGCACGCACAGCCACCCCACGGACGAAACCCTGATCATCGTCGACGGCACGTTGACGGTGTACGCCGATGGTGTCGAGCACGTCTGCCGCAAGGGCGACGTCATCGACCTGCCCGGCGGGACGGTGCACGGGTCCGTTGCATCGCCCACCGAAGGCGCCATCTACCTGATCGCCTTCGAACGCCTGGCGCCCGCCATCAAGGAGCGCGCCAGCCAGTGCTGCGGCGGGTAATGGGGAGAGCGATCGAACGGTCACCGAGCGGCGCCATCGCGGGCGCCGCTGCGGGCATCGCTTGTCAGTGTCAGCGCGTTGCGACGATGAACAGGCGCGGGAACGGCAGCAGTACCGCGCCGTTTTGAAGCGGCGGATATGCCTTCGCGATCATTTCGGTATAGCGATTCAGGTAGTCCCGCCGTTCGGTCTCGTCCAGGGGGTCCAGGAAGGGCCGCAGCGCGCTGCCCTTGAACCACTCCACGATCGCGGACGGGCCGTCTTCGAGGACGTGGTAGTAGGTGGTGCGCCAGATATCGACCTGGCTGCAATGCGGCGCCAGCAAGCCGTAGTACCAATCCGCGGACCTGAGCGCAGTTCGCGCCTGGCTGACGGATTTCAACTTGTCCGCCCAGGGCCCCTGCGCCGCCAGTTCGCGCATCATGCGATGCGGCGGCTCTTCCTGCGTGTCGGGCATCTGGATCGCCACGCTGCCTCCTTCGGCGAGCTTGCCGGCCAACGCCGGGAACAGCGTTTCATGCCCGGGGACCCATTGGAACACCGCGTTGGACAGGATCACGTCGTAAGGACCTGGGGCCTGCCAGGTCAGGATGTCCGCCACCTCGAACTGCACTTGCGGCATGCGCTTGCGGGCGGCTTCGATCATGTCGGCGGAGCTGTCCAGTCCCGCAATGCTTGCCGAGGGAAAGCGTTGCGCCAGCACCTCCGTCGAGTTGCCCGGACCGCATCCAAGGTCGACGACCTGGCGGGGCGCCGTGACCGGCACCGCCACCAGCAGATCGCGCACGGGGCGCGTACGTTCGTTCTCGAACTTCAGATACTGCTTGGAAGACCACTTGTCTTGCGCCATGGCTTGCTCCTTCAACCTCGGCTCGTCCGGCCGGCTTGCGGCGGATGATACTGCCGGCGGGTTGAATGGCAGCCGAACAGGGTTGGGCCAAGACGGGAGCCGCCCGAAGCGGGGGAAGGCCCGGGACGACGGGCGCTGCCGGCCCGGACCCGGACGGCGCCGAAGGGGGAAAGCGAAAAACGGGAGAGCGAGAAACCGGAAAACGAGAAACCGAAAAACGAAAAAGGCCCTGCAGCCATCAAGCGGCAGGACCTTTCAAATCGGGAATGACCAATGTATGGCATTGGTCGGGGCGAGAGGATTCGAACCTCCGACTCCTGCGTCCCGAACGCAGTACTCTACCAGGCTGAGCTACGCCCCGTTCTGACTGTGTCAGCGATCGCGGTTTACCGCGAAAGCGCAGAATTCTAGCAGGGATTGCTGATAAACGGAAATCGGGTAGGCCGCCAGGGCCTGGCGGGCCAGCTCGGCTTCGGCGCGGGCGGCTTCCATGGCATGGGCCAGGGCGTCGGTGGCGCGGATGGCGGCGGCGACGGCTTCGAAGTCGGCATCGCCGGTTTCGATGGCCTTGCGGACCAGCTCGCGCTGCGCCGGCGTGCCGACTTCCATCACGCGGATCAACGGCAGCGTGGGCTTGCCTTCGCGCAAATCGTCGCCGACGTTCTTGCCCAGGGCGGCAGCGTCGCCGCTGTAATCGAGCACGTCGTCCACCAGCTGAAAGGCGGTGCCGATGTGGCGGCCGTAGGCCGCGGCGGCCTGCTCCTGCTCGGGCGTGGCACCGGCCAGCACGGCGCCCACCTGGGCGGCGGCTTCGAACAGCTTGGCGGTCTTATAGCGCACGACCTGCAGGTAGCGCTCCTGCGAGACCTCGGGATCGTGCACGTTCAAAAGTTGCAGCACCTCGCCTTCGGCGATCACGGTGGTGGCCTGCGACAGGATGGCCATGACCCGCATGGAATCCACGTCCACCATCATCTCGAAGGACCGTGAATACAGGTAGTCGCCCACGAGCACGCTGGCCGCATTGCCGAAGACGGCATTGGCCGTTTCGCGGCCACGGCGCAGGTCGGACTCGTCCACCACATCATCGTGCAGCAGCGTGGCGGTGTGGATGAACTCCACGACCGCCGCCAGCGTGTGGTGATGCGTGCCGGTGTAGCCGAGCGCGCGGGCGATCATGAGCAGCAATGCCGGCCGCATGCGCTTGCCGCCGGCCCCGACGATGTAATCGCCGATGGTGCGGATGAGCACCACGTCGGAATTCAGTCGCGCGCGGATCACGGCGTCGACCGCTTTCATGTCGTCGGCAATGGGTGCAATAAGCTCGGGGAGATTCAAGACGTGTCCGGGTGATCAGAAGACGAGCCGTCGTGGCTCTTATCGCGGGGCCCGCGCCCGCCATGCAAGCCGACCGGGGTCGGCGCCAATTATACGGTGTCACCTTGGCGGAACACCGCTGTTCAACGCGTCTCGCGCATCGGTAAACGGCCACGCGCAAGCGTAAACCCGCTGATCGGGCGCCGGGCGGTGCGGACGGCTCCGATCGGCCGATGGGCGCCGGGCGGCTGGTGCGGGCGGCGCTGCGCAGCCGCGCCGATGCAGCGCAAGGCGCCCGCCGGCGAGCAGCTGAAAAGAGAGGAAGCCCGGTAGCTATGTTGCCGGGATCCGCCCCAGGCGGCGCCGCACCAGGATGCGTAACTGCTTGCCCTGCCTGGACTTTTTGACTTCGCGGCCACGGCGGGATAGAATTGCGAGTTCAGCGTTTTGTGCGCTGATCAACTTATAGGAAATTACCCATGTACGCGGTCATAAAAACCGGCGGCAAGCAGTATCGCGTCGCAGCCGGCGAAAAACTCAAGGTAGAACAGATACCTGCTGACATTGGGCAAGAAATCACCCTGGACCAGGTGCTGTCCGTGGGCGAAGGCGACCAGCTGAAGATTGGTACGCCCATCGTCGCCGGCGCTGTGGTCAAGGCGACCGTTCTTGCGCATGGCAGGCACGACAAGGTCAAGATCTTCAAGATGCGCCGTCGCAAGCACTATCAGAAGCATCAGGGCCACCGTCAAAACTACACCGAGATCCGCATCGAGGCCATCACGGCCTGACGCGCACCGGTATCCATAGCAGGAGCTATTCAACATGGCACAGAAAAAGGGCGGCGGCTCTACGCGGAACGGTCGCGATTCAGAATCGAAGCGACTGGGCGTCAAGGCCTTCGGCGGTCAACTGATCCCGGCCGGCTCGATCATCGTGCGTCAGCGCGGCACCCGTGTCCACCCCGGCGTGAACGTCGGCATGGGCAAGGACCACACGCTGTACGCGCTGGTCGACGGCAAGGTCCAGTTCGCCACCAAAGGCGCGCTGAACAAGAAAACGGTATCGATCGTCGCTGCCGAATAAGCGCAGGATCTTCGATCCCGCACCGCAAAGAGCCCTGTCGCGTGCGGCAGGGCTTTTTGTTTTAATGAATTTTCGCTTTCCTCCCTCTTTCCCAATACGGCGCGCAGCGGCCATCGGTCACCATGAAATTCGTAGACGAAGCCACCATTGAAGTCATTGCCGGCAAAGGCGGCAACGGCGTGGCGAGCTTTCGCCGCGAAAAATTCATCCCGAAAGGGGGGCCGGACGGCGGCGACGGCGGCCGCGGCGGCAGCATCCTGGCTGTGGCCGACCGCAACATCAACACGCTGATCGACTTCCGCTATGCCCGCTTGCACCGGGCGCGCAACGGCGAAAACGGCCGCGGCTCGGATCAGTACGGCGCGGCCGCGCCGGATATCGTGCTGCGGGTGCCGGTGGGCACGGTGGTGCACGACGCCGATACCGGCGAGCAGTTGTTCGACCTGAACCGCCACGGCCAGAAAGTGGTGCTTGCCGCGGGCGGCCAGGGCGGTATGGGGAATATCCACTTCAAGTCCAGCACCAACCGCGCGCCGCGTCAGTGGACCCCGGGCAAGGAGGGCGAGCAACGCCGCCTGCGCCTGGAATTGAAAGTTTTGGCCGACGTCGGCCTTCTTGGCCTGCCCAACGCCGGCAAGTCCACACTGATCAGCAAGATTTCGAACGCGCGCCCGAAGATCGCGGACTACCCGTTCACCACGCTGCATCCGAATCTGGGCGTGGTCCGCACGTCGCCGTCGCGCAGCTTCGTCGTGGCCGATATCCCTGGCCTGATCGAAGGCGCCTCCGAGGGCGCGGGGCTGGGACACCTGTTCCTGCGGCACTTGTCCCGCACGCGGGTGCTGCTGCATCTGGTCGATGTGTCGTCGCCCGATCCGGATACCGATCCCATCCCGCAAGCGGTGCAGGACGCGCGTGCGATCGTCGAGGAGCTGCGGCGCTATGACGAGGACCTTGCCTCTAAGCCCCGCTGGCTGGTATTGAACAAGCTGGACATGGTTGCGGACGCCGACGCCGACACCGTGAAAGCGCGCTTTTGCGCGGAATTCGGCTGGTCCGGCCCCGTCTACACCGTGTCGGCGCTGACCGGCGACGGCACGCAGGACCTGATATGGGCGCTGCAGGACTACCTGGACGCGGAGAAGCGCAAGGACCAGATCGCGCAGGACCAGGCGGAAGGGACCTATGTCGCCGAAGACCCGCGCTTCGACGACACGCGGTCCGACGCCGATCCGCGCGATGCCGGCGAACGCCCCGAATAGGCCATAATCGCAATCTTTCGCGGCGCGCGCCGCGATCTTTGCGACCGATATCCGCCGCCGTCCCGGCACCCGTCATGACCGCCGACACCAACGCCGTTTCCGTCATCGCCGCCGCCCACAGGCTGGTGGCCAAGGTAGGTTCCACGCTCGTCACCAATGAAGGCCGCGGCTTGGACCGCGCGGCCGTCGCACATTGGGCGCAGCAAATCGCCGCCCTGCGTCAGCAGGGCAAGCAGATCGTGCTGGTTTCCAGCGGCGCCATCGCCGAGGGCATGGCGCGCCTGGGGTGGCGCAAGCGGCCGGCGGCCATGCATGAACTGCAGGCGGCCGCCGCGGTCGGGCAGATGGGCTTGGCGCAGGCCTATGAAGCCGCCTTCGCCGAGCACGGCCTGCGCACGGCGCAAGTGCTGCTGACTCACGAAGACCTGGCCGACCGGCGCCGCTATCTGAACGCGCGGTCCACCCTGTTCGCGCTGCTGCGGCTGGGTGTGGTGCCCATCGTCAATGAAAACGACACGGTGGTCACCGATGAGATCCGCTTCGGCGACAACGATACGCTCGGCGCCCTGGTGACGAACCTGATCGAAGCAGACGCCCTGATCATCCTGACGGATCAGCGCGGCCTGTACGAAGCGGACCCGCGCAAGGACCCCGATGCCCGTTTCGTGGCGCACGCCCAGGCCGGCGACCCGGCGTTGGAAGCCATGGCGGGCGGCGCGGGCAGCGGGATCGGAACGGGCGGCATGCTGACCAAGGTGCTGGCCGCAAAGCGGGCCGCGCACAGCGGCGCGCATACCGTCATTGCGTCGGGCCGCGAGCGCGACGTGCTGGTGCGTCTGTCACGCGGCGAATGCATCGGCAGCGAATTGCGGGCCGTGCTGCCGGTGTGGTCGGCGCGCAAGCAATGGCTGGCGGACCACCTGCGTCTGCGCGGCCGCGTCGTGCTGGACGAAGGCGCGGTGCGCGCCCTGTTGCAGGAAGGCAAAAGCCTGCTGCCGATCGGCGTGATTGACGTCCAGGGCGATTTCGAGCGCGGCGACGTGATCGCGTGCCTGGATACCGAGGGGCGCGAATGCGCGCGCGGTCTGGTGAACTATTCTTCGTCGGAAACCCGCCGCATCATGCGCCAGCCCTCTTCGCGCATCGAAGCGCTGCTGGGCAGCATGACCGAGCCGGAGCTCGTGCACCGCGACAACCTTGTGGTGCTTTGAGCGCGCGATACCGGCCCGCGGCCGCGTGACGCGGGGCGCCCGCAAGCGGCCGCGCCGCGCTCAACCTTCCAGCAAGGACATACCGAGCTGCACCCGCCGCTGCAGCCACAGGCTGGGGCGATACCGCGGGTCGCCCGTAACGCGTTCCATGTTGCGCAGGATTTCCAGGATACGCGCCGCGCCCAGGATATCCCCCATCGCGAGCGGCCCCATGGGATAGCCGAGCCCCAGCGTCACGGCCTTGTCGATATCACCGGCAGTCGCGATGCGCTGCTGCGCGATATCGCAGGCGATATTGACGATGGTGGCGACAATGCGCTGCGCCACGAACCCCGGGGAGTCTTCGATCACGCTGACGGGCGCGCCGTCGGTAGCGAACAAGGCATGCGCGGCGTCGCGCCACGGCGCGAGCGTGGCGGGCGACGTCATGACCGTGCGGCGGCGCGCGGGATCGAAACCATGCAGGGTGTCCAGGCCCACGGTGCGCGCCGGATCCAGACCCTGCGTGAACACGGCGGTCGACACGTCTTCGCCATAGGGCGTCACCACGATCAATGCGTCGTCCGGCGGCTCGCTGGCCTGCACGCGATGCGGGCCCAGTCCGTCGATCAGCGCGACCGCGGCGTCGTGCCCCTGCGGGTGCACGGCGCTGACCCACACCTTCAAGCCGCGCGGCAACGCCGGCGCGGCCGCCTCGGCCGGCGCCTGCTTATGGCCGTCGGCATAGCGGTAGAAACCTTCACCGGCCTTGCGGCCGACCAGGCCGCCAGCCAAGCGCACCGTCGTGATGGGCGACGGGCGGAATCGCGGCTCGTCGAAGAACTGGCGGTAGATGGACTCCATGACCGGATGGGACACGTCCAGCGCCGTCAGGTCCATCAGCTCGAACGGGCCCATGCGAAAGCCTGCTTGCTCCCGCATGATGGCGTCTATCTGCGCGAAAGAGGCCACTGCTTCCTGCGCCACGCGCAGCCCTTCGGTGTTCATGCCCCGGCCCGCGTGATTGACGATGAAGCCCGGCATATCGCGCGCGCGCACCGCGGTGTGGCCCATGCGATGCGCCAGCTCGGACAGCCGGTCGCCCACCACGGGATCGGTGCGCAGGCCGTCGATGACCTCGACGACCTTCATCAGCGGCACGGGGTTGAAGAAGTGATAACCGGCCACGCGTTGCGGCAGCCGGCAGACCGCCGCGATGGCCGTAATGGACAGCGAAGAAGTGTTCGACGCCAGGATGCAGTCGTCCGCGACCACGGCTTCCAATTGCGTGAAGACGTCGCGCTTGACGTCCAGGCGCTCGACGATGGCCTCGATGACCAACTGGCAATCGGCCAGCGCTTCCAGCGATGCGGCGGTCACGATGCGCGAAAGCGCGGCGCCGGCATCGTCGCGGCTGAGCTTGCCCTTGTCGGCCAGCTTGTTCCAGGTCTGCTCCAGCGCGCCGCGCGCCGCCGCAACGGCGTCGCTGCTGGCGTCGTACAGGCGGACCGTCAGGCCGGCCTGCGCGGCGATCTGCGCAATGCCGCGCCCCATGGCCCCGGCGCCGACGATGCCGATGGTGGTGATATCCGTCATTTGCTCCTCTCCTGCTTGGCTCGTTCTCTTCGTGTCCGGCCCGGCGCGGCGCTCAATCGAGGCGGGCCGAATCTTCGACGGCGGACCGCCGCGCTCGCCTGCAGAGCAACCCGCACCGTCACATCGCGCCTTCAGGCCGCGCCGCCCGCGAGCGCCTGGATGTCGCTGTCGGACAGGCCCAGCCGCTCGCGCAGAACCTGCTCGGTATGTTCGCCGAGCATCGGAGGCGGACGGCGATATTCGACGGGACTGCCCGACAAGCGCAACGGGCTCGCGGCCATGGGAACCGTGCCCGCGGCGGGATGCGGCAGATCGCGGCGCATCTGGCGGAAGCGCACCTGCGGGTCCTCATACACCTGGTCCAGCGTGTTGATGGGGCCGGCCGGCACGCCGACGCGCTCCAGTTCCGCCAGCCAGTGATCGCGCGCGCCCTGCAGCATGCGTTCGGCCAGAATGGGCACCAGCGCCTCGCGGTTCACGACACGGCCCGGGTTGGTCGCGAAGCGCGGATCGTCGGCCAATTCGGGCATGCCGATCACGCCGCAGTAAGCACGGAACTGGCTGTCGTTGCCGACGGCGACGATCATGTGGCCATCGCTCACAGCGAACACCTGGTAGGGCACCAGGTTCTGGTGCGCATTGCCGGCGCGCCGCGGCGCGACCCCGGATGTCATGTAGTTCAGATTTTGGTTGGCCAGCATCGCCACCTGGCAGTCCAGCAGCGCCATGTCCAGATGCTGGCCCTTGCCGCTGCGCTCGCGTTCGAACAGGGCGGCCAGGATGCCCACGGCGGAATACATGCCGGTCATCAGATCGGCCACGGCCACGCCGGCTTTCTGCGGCCCGCCGCCCGGCAGGTCGTCGCGCTCGCCGGTAATGCTCATCAAACCGCCCATCCCCTGGATCATGAAGTCGTAGCCGGGACGGCTGGCGTAGGGGCCGGTCTGGCCGAATCCGGTGATGGAACAGTAGATCAGGCGCGGATTGACCTTGCTCAGGCTGTCGTAGTCCAGCCCGTACTTGCGCAGGCCGCCCACCTTGAAGTTTTCCACCAGGATGTCGCTTTGCATGGCGAGCTCGCGCACCAGCTCGGCGCCGCGCGGCGATGCGATGTCCAGCGCCACCGAAAGCTTGTTGCGGTTGGCGGACAAATAGTAGGCCGCTTCCGTTGTGTCGTTGCCCTCGGCATCCTTCAAATACGGCGGCCCCCAGCCGCGCGTATCGTCGCCGCTGCCCGGCCGTTCGATCTTGATGACTTCCGCGCCCAGATCGGCGAGATTCTGGGTGCACCAGGGGCCGGCAAGCACGCGGGTCAGGTCGAGGACGCGAATGCCGGTAAGGGGAGCGGGACGGGTGGTCATGGACGCGTGCTTCAGATTCCGTGGGTCAATGGCAGGGATGGATGTCGAATCGGCTATTGTGCCTGATGCCGCGGCGCCCAATCAGGCGCCGACAGCCGCACGCCCGCCCCTCGACGCGCCGCCGCAAAAATAGGCGTCCCAGCGTTGCGGACCGCCGCGGATCCGGCTCCGCCGGTCCGCCAGCGGCGCCCCCTCGAAGGGGAAGCGCGATAGCGCTTCGGGGGCGGGCTTGCCTCCCCCCGGCTCACGCATTCAATTCAGCCTTTATCGCCTCCCGTGCGATCACCAGCTGCTGGATCTGCGACGTTCCCTCGTAGATCCGGAACAGGCGCACGTCGCGATAGAAACGTTCGACGGCGTACTCGGAGATATAGCCGGCGCCGCCATGGATCTGCACCGCGCGGTCAGCGACGCGGCCCACCATTTCAGAGGCGAACAGCTTGCAGCAAGCCGCCTCCATCGTGGTGTTCTCGCCTCGGTCGCGCTTGCGCGCGGCGTCCATGACCATGGATTGCGCGGCGTAGATCTCGGCCTGGCTATCGGCGATCATGGCCTGGATCAGCTGAAAATCGGCGATGGGTTTGCCGAACTGCTTGCGCTCGGTCGCGTAGCGGATCGCATCGCCCAGCAGCCGTTGCGCGATGCCCACGCAAAGCGCGGAGATATGCAGGCGGCCCTTGTCCAGCACCCGCATCGCGGTGCGGAAACCGTTGCCTTCCTGGCCGCCCAGCAGGGCGTCGGCCGGAACACGGCAGTTGTCGAAGATCACATCGCAGGTCAGGGACCCGGCCTGACCCATCTTCTTATCCGGCTTGCCCAGCGTCAGTCCGGGGATTCCGGCTTCCACCAGGAAGCAGGAAATGGCCTCGGCCTTGCGTTCCGGGCTGGTGCGGGCCATGACGGTAAAGAGGCCGGCGACGGGGGCATTGGTGATGAACCGCTTCGTGCCGTTCAGAATATAGTGGTCGCCCTCGCGACGCGCGGAGGTCCGCAGCGACATCGCATCCGAGCCGGCTTCGGGCTCCGTCAGCGCAAAGGAGCCGATGAGTTCACCGGTCGCGAGCCGGGGCAGATACGCGGCGCGTTGGGCGTCGGTTCCGGCAAGCACGATGGCCTGCGAACCAATGCCGATATTGGTGCCCGCCAGGGAACGAAAGGCGGGCGATGTATGGCCCAGCGCCATCGCGACCTGCACTTCTTCTTCCATGTTCAGGCCCAAGCCCCCGTAGGCGGGGTCGATGGACAGGCCGAACAGGCCCAGCTCGCGCATGCCGGCGACGATGGATTCGGGGATGGTGCCGGTTTCCGCCAGCGCCTGCTCGGCCGGAACGAGCCGCTCCGCGACGAAGCGGCGAACGGCATCCAGCAGCAGATTCAGGGTTTCAGCGTCAAGCGCCATGTAAGTCTCCTCGGCCTTCGGGCCGGTTGTAGTCAGGACCCGTCAACGGCGTATGCCGCCGCACAAAAGATCGAAATACCCGTCGGCCACCGCTTCCGCGTCCTGTTCGCCGCCCGGCTTGTACCAGCGCGCCATCCAATTGAGCATCGACAGGATGGCGCGGCCCGTCTGCGCGGGATCGACGTCGCGAAACACGCCCCGCGCAACGCCTTCGGAGATCAGCCGTCGCAGGATCTGCTCGTATTCGTCGCGCAGCCGGGCCGCGTCTTCCCGGTAACCGGGCTGCATGCCCGAATAGCCGATCAGCATGGTCACGAATTGCGGATGGCGCGCCTGGAAATAGCGGGCGTGCGCCAGCATGAACCGCCGCAGCCGGGCCATGGGCTCGGTTTCCCGGGCCACTTCGGCCGCGACGGTGGCCGTCAAACCTGACAGCACGTCGATGATGATTGCGTCGTAAATGTCCTGCTTGGTCGGGAAGTAGTGGTAGATCGCCGCCTTCGTCACCCCGAGGCGGCCGGCCACATCCGCCATGGTGCTGTTTTCATAGCCGCTGTCGGCGAAAAGCCGGGCCGCCTCTTCCAGGATGCGTTCTCGCGGGGCCGCCATGGTCGGCGGCCGTCCGGGGCGCAGCCGTGGAGTCCCGGCGGAACGGGCGGGCGGTCCGCCGTGTGGTCGGTTCTCGGACATGCGTCATCAGGGAAATCAGACAAGGTCCCAACATCCTATTACTTACCGCCCGGAAGGTAAATACCCGGCCCGAATTGGGGACACACGGATAGAGCCCCTGTGCGCCAGGCATCGTCGTGCTTGCTTACAACATACCTAGGGTTATCCCTAGATTTTTGTTGCGCTGCACTACGGGTTTTCCCTATAATGGTTTTCACTGATCGAGCAAGACCGAACACCGCAGGAGACCGACCATGACCAACCTTGCCCTGAACCAGAATCTTCGTCTGACCGACGCGCTCGAGCGCGACATCCTGGAGAACACCTTGAACACGCAACCCGCCGCCCATCCCGTCGCCGCCGTCAAGCGCGCCGCCCGCGCCGTGGCGCATGGCGTTGGCGCTTTCTTCAACTTCGTCGAAGAAGTGCAGGACGCGATGAGCCGCGCCCAGCAGCAGAGCAGCCGCTACAGCGTCGGCCAGTGGTAAGCCGCCCGCGCCGGCTCGCATGACAGCCGCGCGCGTGCGCACAGCAGGCAGCAACGGTAGAGCAGTGCAGCAGTACGGCGGAAGAAACGACGCAGCGAAGAAGTACCAGCAGTGCCGCCGCAGTGAAGCAGAGCAGTAGCAGCAGCAGTAGCGAAGTGGAACTGGCAGCAGCCAGGCAGCAGTAGTGAAGTACGGCAGTAGTGAAGTACAGGAAGTACAGCAGTAGCGAAGTACAAGCAGCGTGAAGCCTCTCCGTTCCGGCGGAGAGGCTTTTTTTGTTTCCAGCGCATGCCGGGACGCGGCATGGAGGCCCGCATTGGCCGTCTACTGGACAACGTGCATTGACAGTCCTTGCGGCGCCTCACCATAATCGCCCGCTTCGGCGCTTACGACTGATAACGATTCATATACGGCTGCATCGCTGCCGCCTGCGGGGCGGCCGCGATTCGGGGAAAGCCCCCCGGCGCCTCCGTTGTCGTCCCGCCTCTATCCGGAGTACGTACATGCTGTTCCCCCGTCACGCCCTGGCGCTGCTGTGCGCCAGTGTCGGTATCGCCGCCGCCCTGCCCGCCCACGCCCAGACGCTGAAAATCGCGCTGTCCGCCGAGCCGACCTCGGCCGATCCCCACTATCACAAGATGACGGCCAATGACGCCTTTTCGGCGCACGTCTACAGTTCGCTGATCGGCCGCGACGCCGACATGAATCTGGTCCCGGCCCTGGCAACGTCGTGGAAAAACCTGGACGACCTGACCTGGGAAATCAAGCTTCGGCATGACGTGAAGTTCTCCAACGGCAAGCCGTTCACTTCGCAGGACGTTTTGTTCACCATCTGCCGGACGCTGAACAACGAAACCAATATCTCCGCGTCGTACGCAACGTTGACGAAGATGTTCACCGACGTCCAGACGCCGGACGACTACACCGTCATCATCAAAACGCGCGAACCGCTGCCCGTCATGCCGGCCGAACTCGCGCGTTCGCTGCCCATTATCTGGAACGGCATCGTCCCCCATGGCAAATTGACCTTCGCGCCCAAGGAAGGCTGCGGCGTGACCGGCCCCTGGCCCACCGTCGTCGACTTCAACAGCGGCAAGGACGCCATCGGTACCGGCCCGTATATGCTGAAGTCGTACGTCAAGGGCACGGGCATCGAACTGGTGCGCAATGAGAACTACTGGGGCCCCAAGCCGTACTGGAAAGAAGTGAAGATGGTTCCGGTGCCCAACGCCGGCCCCCGCATGACCGGCCTGCTGTCCGGCGACTTCGACCTGATCGAAAACCCGGCCGCGCGCGACATCCAGCGCGTGAAAGAAAACCCCAATTTCGGCTATGTGGCTACGCCGTCTACGCGCCTGGTGTTCTTCCAGCCCGACGTCGGCCGCAGCCCCAGCCCCCTCGTGAAGGCGCCGGACGGCAAGAACCCGCTCCAGGATGTGCGTGTGCGCCGCGCCATCAATATGGCGATCGACCGCAAGGCCATCACGCAGCGCATCATGGACGGCATGGCGACGCCCGCCTATCAATACATGCCGGATGGCATGTTCGGCGGGCTGGCCCACGCGCCTGAAATCAAGTACGACCCCGCCGCGGCCAAGAAGCTGCTGGCCGAAGCCGGCTATCCCGACGGTTTCGAACTGACGGTGTCGAGCACCAACGACCGCTATATCAATGACGGCCAGGTAGCGCAGGCGGTGGCCCAGTACCTGTCCCGCATCGGCATCAAGACCCACGTCGATGCCATGACGGCTTCGATCTACTTCCCCAAGCGCGCCAAGCGCGAGTTCAGTTTCGCGCTGGGCGGCTGGCCGTCCGAAGTCGGCGAGGCATCGGCCCTGTTCCAGCTTTGGGTGACGTCGCTGGATGCGCCGAAGTCGCTGGGCACCAGCAACTATGGCGGCTACTCGAATCCTGAATTTGACAAGGTGTACCGCGAGGCCGCGGTGACCGTGGATCCGGACAAGCGCCGCGCCATGCTGGAGGAATCGACCAGGATCGCCCTGGCCGACGTGCCGCTGATCCCGCTGCACTTCGAAAGCACGCTGTGGGCCTATCGCAAGGGCATCGCCTACGAAGGCCGCCGCGACCAGTACACGCTGGCCATGTCGGCCAAGCCCGCCAGCGACAAGTAACCGCGGTGCAAGACCGCGCCGGCGATGCCTCGTGCAGGCCGGCGCGGCATGACTTCCTCAGGCGGCCTTGACCGTGACGGCGCCTGACACGCGAAGCGCCTTTTCCCGGGCGGCTTCCACCGTTTCCGCCGTCGCCAGGCCCACGCCCATGCGGCGCTTGACGAAGGATTCCGGCTTGCCGAACAGCCGGATGTCGGTGCCCGGCTCAGCCAGGGCGCGATCGACACCCTCGAACGTGACGGCACGCGCATCGACGCCGCCGTAGATGACGCTGCTGGCCCCTGGCTGGCGCAGGGATACATCCACCGGCAAGCCAAGCAGCGCGCGCGCATGCAGTTCGAATTCGTTCTGGACCTGCGAAATCATGGTGACCATGCCGGTGTCGTGCGGACGCGGGCTGACCTCCGAGAACCACACCTGGTCGCCGGCAACGAACAGCTCGACGCCGAACAGACCCATGCCGCCCAGTTCGCCGGTCACCGCCAGCGCGATGCGCTGCGCCTCCTGCAGCGCCTTGGCCGACATGGGGTGCGGCTGCCAGCTTTCCACATAGTCGCCATCCACCTGCCGATGACCGATGGGCTCGCAGAATCGGGTTTCGATTTCGCCGGAGGCGCCGCGAGCGCGCACGGTCAGGAGGGTGATTTCGTAATCGAAGCGTATGAAGCCTTCAACGATGGCCCGGCCTTTGCCGACGCGTCCGCCTTCCTGGGCATAGCGCCACGCCTGCGCCACGTCCTGCGGCCCCTTGATGACCGACTGGCCTTTGCCCGAGGACGACATGACGGGCTTGATGACGCAGGGATAGCCGATGCCGCCGTCGATGGCCTCGCGCAGCTCACCCTCGGTATCGACGAACCGGTACGGCGAGGTGGGCAGACCCAGGGTTTCGGCCGCGAGCCGGCGGATGCCCTCGCGGTTCATGGTCAGCTGCGCGGCACGCGCGGTGGGCGTGACGCGCGCCGTGCCGGCCGCTTCAAGCTCGACGAGCAGGTCGGTGGCGATGGCCTCGATCTCGGGCACGATGACATGTGGGCGCTCGCTTTCGATCACCGCGCGCAGCGCGTCGCGGTCGGTCATGGAAACCACGTGCGCGCGGTGCGCCACCTGCTGGCCGGGCGCATCGGCGTAACGGTCCACGGCAATGGTTTCCACGCCCAGGCGCTGCAGCGCGATGATGACTTCCTTGCCCAGCTCGCCCGCCCCCAGCAGCATGACGCGCGTGGCGGCGGGGGAAAGCGGGGTGCCGAACAGGGGGGAGGGGATGGCGGACATGAATAACCTGCGAGCGGAAAAGCGGGCAAGGCCCGCGACAGGGAAGCCTGCGAGAATGCCATAGTGCCGAAACAGCGGCAACCTGGCCTTCCCGGCAAATTGCCGCGCTGCGATTAAAATCGGCCCATGAATGCACTCCCCGACACTTCTCCGGACGCGGCACTGGCTTCCGCCCGGCGCACGCTGCGTATCGAAGCGCAAGCCTTGCACGACCTGCAGGCCCGCCTGGACGAAAGTTTCGCCGGTGTCGTGCGGATGCTGCTGGACTGCCGCGGGCGGGTCGTCGTCAGCGGCATCGGCAAAACCGGCCACATCGCCCGCAAGATCGCCGCGACGCTCGCGTCCACCGGCACGCCCGCGTTTTTCCTGCACGCCGCCGAGGCCGTGCATGGGGACCTGGGCATGATCGCGCCCGACGATGTGCTGGTCGCGATCTCGTACTCCGGCGCCGGCGAAGAATTGCTGACCATCCTGCCCGTGGCGCGCCGCATGGGCACTCGGGTGGTCGCCATGACGGGCAACCCGGCATCCGAACTGGCGCGCCAGGCGGATATCCATTTGGACGTCAGCGTGGCCCAGGAAGCCTGTCCGATGAATCTGGCGCCCACGGCCAGCACCACCGCGGCGCTGGCGCTGGGCGACGCACTGGCCGTCGCCTGCCTGGAGGCCCGCGGCTTCGGGCCGGAGGATTTCGCCCGGTCCCATCCCGGCGGGACGCTGGGCCGGCGCCTGCTCACGCACGTGCGCGACGTCATGCGCAAGGGCGACGCCCTGCCGACGGTGGGCGCCGATGCATCGCTGTCCCGGGCGCTCGAGGAAATGTCGGCCAAGGGCATGGGCATGACCGTCATCGTCGATCCTCAGCGGCGCCCGCTGGGCATCTTCACCGATGGCGATCTGCGGCGGCTGATTGAACGTCACGGGGATATTCGCGGTCTCAGGATCACGGACGGCATGACGCGGTCCCCGCACGCCGTGCCCCCGGACGTTCTGGCGGTGGTGGCGGCTCAGCAGATGGACGAACTGCGGGTCAGCCAGATGCTGGTCCTGGACGAAGAGGGCATTTTGATCGGCGCCCTGCACATGCATGATCTGATGGCGGCGAAGGTGGTATGAACATGATGACGAGCGCGCACTCCGCGATGCACCCGGCCGAAGCGCTCATTCTCGCGCGGCTGCAACCCATCGTGAAGGAACGGGCGGCGGCGGTGCGTCTGATGGTGTTCGATGTGGACGGCGTGCTGACCGACGGCAGCCTGTACTACGGCGAGCACGGCGAGGTGCTCAAGCGTTTCAACGCGCTGGACGGCCATGGGCTGCGCCTGTTGGCCGAGGGCGGCATCAAAGTGGCGCTGATAACGGGCCGGTCCGGCCCCATCGTGGACCGCCGCGCCGCCGAACTGGGCATCGCCGAAGTCATGCAGGGCGTGCGCGACAAGGGCGGCGCATTGACGGCCCTGGCGCAACGCGCCGGCGTCACGCTGGAGCAGACCGGCTATATGGGAGACGACATCATCGATCTGCCGGCCATGCAGCGTGCGGGCTTCGCAGCCACCGTGCCGCACGCGCCGGCCTACGTCGCGCAGGGGGCGCACTGGGTGTCCGCCCAGCCGGGCGGCGCGGGCGCGGTCCGCGAATGCTGCGACATCCTGCTTGCCAGCCAGGGGCGCCTGGGCACGCTGCTCGCTTCGCCGGGCCTGCTGGGCCCCGGCGCGATCCAATGACCGCCTCGACCGCGGCGCCTAACCGCCATCGCTTCCCATGAAAGAACGCTTTCCGTCGCTGATCGCCCTGTTCCTGCTGGTCCTTTTGGTCGTGGGAACATGGTGGGCTGCCGACTATACCCAGCGCGCCGTGCCGACGGATCCGCCGCGCCGCCTCACCCACGAAATGGATTCGTGGTCGCGCGACTTCATCATGGTCCGCACGGACGCGGACGGCAAACCGATCAACCGCCTGGAAGGCGTCTACGGCGAGCATTACCCTGACGACGACTCTTACGTCGTTACCGACCCGCGCGCGGTCGGGCTGCGGCCGAATACGCCCATCACGGTCGCGACCTCGGATACGGCGACGATGTACGAAGGCGGCAAGCGCATCGTCATGAACAAGAACGCGCACATGCACCGCCAGGCGGATCAGGATACGCCGCCCCTGGACGTGCGCAGCGAACAACTGGTGCTGCTGCCCGACGAGGATCTGATCACCACGGACTTGCCGGCCCTGGTCACGCGCGGCCAGTCGCGCATGAACGGCAAGGGCATGAAGTACAACAACAAGACCCGCCAGCTCGAGGTCTACGCTTCCACCAACGTGGAGATCGCGCCTGCCGACACGCGGCGGGCGCAACAGAAGGACAATGCCAGCCCGGCCTCCGGCGCCGCGCAAGGCAACACGAGATCGCCGGCCGGCCCCGAGGCCGCCCCGGCGCCAGCCCCCGCCCACGAACCTGCAGAAAAACAACCATGACTGAACTTCGTAAACGCCTGCTTTCGGCCTGGCTGATGGGCGCCGTCCTCGCGTTTGGCGCCGCGGGCGCGCATGCGCAGGGCGCCGCCAGCGAGGACGCCGGCGCCAAGCCGAACGCGCCGGCCGCGCCCGATGCCGCCAATGGCACGGGCGGGCAGAAACCGAATGGCGGCGCCAGAGCCGGCGGCGCGAAAACCCCGGAAGAAGAACCGAACACGGTCATCCTGTCCGAGCAGCTGCACTACGACGACGTCAAGAAAACCAGTGTATTCACGGGCAACGTCATCATGACGCGCGGCCTGATGACGCTGCATTCCGACGAGCTGCAAATGCATGAAGACGCGCAGGGCAACCAGTACGGAACGGCGCTGGCCGACCCCGGCAAAATGGTGACGGTCCGCCAGGAGCGCCCCGAGAACTTCGAAGTGATCCAGGGCGTCGGACGCCGCGCCGAATACGACGGCACCAAAGACACCTTCGATTTGATCGGTCAGGCCGTGGTGACGCGATTCATCTGCGGCAAGCCTTTCGATACGATCCGCGGGCAACGCGTCCGCTACAACGAAAAAACCGGCACCTACGAAGCCGTGGGCGGGCCCGAATCGGCGGCGCCTGGCGGCCGTGTGCGTTCCGTGATGGAACCGCGCGCGCGCACCGACGCCGCGGTGGCGGAGTGCCGGAAGCAGCAGTCCGGGAAGGAACCGGCCCGCAAGAGTCCCGGCGCAGCCGCCCCGTCCGCGACCGGCCAGGCTGCCGACCGCCGCGGTGGCGGAACGTCCGGCTCCGCTGTTCAACGTTGATCCCGCCTCTTCCGGGGCTGCCGCGCGCCACGCGGCAGGCCCGGCCGTTTCCCGGCCCCACACCCATTCCCTCTTAGATGATCACGCAAGCAACACCCGAAACCACGCCCGCCGCGCCGGCGCATGTCAGCAGCCTGCGCGCCGTCGGGCTGCGCAAGACCTATCACGGCCGCACGGTGGTCCAGGACGTGTCTCTGTCCGTGGACAGCGGCGAGGTGGTCGGACTGCTCGGGCCGAATGGCGCGGGCAAAACGACCAGCTTCTATATGATCGTCGGCCTGGTGCCGGCGGAAGCAGGCCGCATCGAAATCGATGACCAGAACATCACGGGCCTGCCCATCCACAAGCGGGCCCGGCTGGGGCTGTCCTATCTGCCGCAGGATGCGTCGGTGTTCCGCCGCCTGACGGTGGAGCAGAACATCCGCGCCGTGCTGGAACTCCAGGTGGACGAGGCAGGCCGGCCGATCAAGGGCGACAAGATCCAGGAGAACCTGGAACTGCTGCTGGACGAACTGCAGATCGGGCACATCCGCGGCAATACCGCCATCTCGCTGTCCGGCGGCGAACGCCGCCGTGTGGAAATCGCACGCGCCCTCGCTACCCGTCCCCGCTTTATCCTGCTGGACGAACCCTTTGCCGGCGTGGACCCCATCGCCGTGATCGAAATCCAGCGCATCGTGCGCTTTTTGAAGAGCCGCGGCATCGGCGTGCTCATCACCGACCACAACGTGCGCGAAACGCTCGGCATATGCGACCGCGCCTACATCATCAGCGAAGGCAAGGTGCTGACGGACGGCAATCCCGAGGACATCGTCGGCGACCCCGCCGTGCGGCGCGTGTACCTGGGCGAACACTTCCGCATGTAACCGCGGCCGGACCGCCGGGAATACGCTACAGCAGCCCTGGCCAAGACGGCTTGAATTGCCGGCCAGAGCCTTTACACTAGGATTACAGGGCGCCCTTTTTCCAGCCCTCAATCCGCAACTTTTCAGAGGAGAACCGTCACGCAGCTTTTCGCGCATTGAGCGCACAACCCTTTCCTTGGCAAAGGAGATTGCACTATGAATCTGAGCATCTGCGGTCGTCATCTCGACGTCACCCCGGCGATCCGGGAGTATGTGGTGAACAAACTGGCGCGAGCTCTGAGACATTTCGATCACGTGATCGACACGCAAGTCATGTTGTCCGTTGAACCTTTGCGTCATACCGCCGAAGTCAACATGCGACTGCGAGGCAAGGACATCCACTGCGAAGCGCAGGACGAAAACCTGTACGCCGCCATCGACCTGCTTGCCGATAAACTCGACCGCCAGGTTATCAAGCACAAGGACAAGATCCAGAGCCACGCCGCCGAGCCCGTGAAGCGACAACCTGTTGCGGCATAAGGCCCGCACGCGCCTCACACCCGCTCGTCGACCAGCTTCAAGATAGCGCTCGACGCGCATCATCGTGACACCGCGCCGATGTCCCGCTGGCCCAAGGGTCTTCCCGGGCATCGGCAAGCGAAACTCCCCGCCTTCCATCCCCCTCCCCAACGCCTTCGCCCGTCAGCGCCATCCGGTTGCGCGAAAAGACTGCGTCCTGGGCGCCACAGCCGCTTTTTTGCGTTGCGGCATATGAACATATAATCCGATCATGAATCACCTGTCCCGCATCCTGCCCGCCGGGAACATCGTGCTGGACCTGCTCGCCACCAGTAAAAAGCGGGCGTTCGAACAGGCGGGCCTGTTATTCGAAAACCATCACGGCCTGGCGCGTTCGACCGTCTTCGACAGCCTCTTCGCCAGGGAGCGGCTGGGGTCCACCGGATTGGGCTATGGCGTGGCCGTCCCGCACGGCCGGGTCAAGAACCTCAGCGAAGCTGTCGCGGCGTTCTTCCGGCTCTCGCGCCCCGTGCCGTTCGAAGCGCCGGACAACCAGCCTGTCAGCATGCTGTTGTTTCTGCTGGTGCCGGAAAACGCCACGCAGCAGCACCTGGACATACTCGCCGAGCTCGCGCAATTGATGTCCAATAAGCCTTTGCGCGACGCCCTGGCCACGGAAACGGATCCGGTGGCCGTCCATCGCATGCTGACGACCGGCACTCTTTGATCTTTCATCGCCATGCTTACCGTCCAGGAACTGGTCGACGACAACGCCGACAAAATCCCCTTCAACTGGATCGCGGGACAAGGCGCGGCGGACCGCGTGATTCCGGATGACGGCATGGCCGCCGCGGATCTGGTCGGACACCTCAACCTGATCCACCCTTCGCGCATACAGGTCTTCGGCCAGGAAGAACTGGCCTACTACACCCGCTTCGACCTGCGCCGCCGCATGCATCACATGGATGAGCTGCTGATCGGCGGCGTGCCGGCGATTCTGCTCGCCGACGGGCTGACGGCGCCGCAGGACCTTATCGATCAATGCGACCAGCACCAGGTGCCGCTGCTCAGCACGCCGGTGGCGGCCGCGCAATTGATCGATCTGCTGCGCATCTACCTGGGCAAGAAGCTGGCGCCCACCACCACCGTGCATGGCGTTTTCCTGGACGTCCTGGGGCTGGGCGTGCTCATCACAGGCGAATCCGGACTCGGCAAGAGCGAACTCGCGCTGGAGCTGATCTCGCGCGGCCACGGCCTGGTGGCCGACGATGCGGTGGAACTGTCCCGCATCGCGCCCAATATGATCGAAGGACACTGCCCGTCGCTGCTGCAGAACCTGCTGGAAGTGCGCGGGCTGGGCCTGCTCGATATACGGACCATCTTTGGCGAAACGTCGGTGCGGCGCAAGATGCGTTTGAAGCTGATCGTCCACCTGGTGCGGGCCACCGCGCAGGACAAGTTCGAGCGCCTGCCGCTGCAGGACATCACGCAGGATATGCTCGGCCTGCCGATACGCAAGGTGATGTTGCAGGTGGCCGCCGGCCGCAACCTGGCGGTGCTGGTCGAAGCCGCCGTGCGCAACACCATCCTGAAGCTGCGCGGCATCGACACGCTGGGCGAATTCATGGAACGCCAGGCCATGGCGATCCTGCAGAACAGCAAATAAAGCCGCTCAGCCGCCGGCCGCGCGGGCCTGCTTCACTTGCAGCGGCGTGACGCCGCCGGCGGCGTTGCCCCAGCTATTGCGCACGTAAGTCGCCACGGCCGCCACGTCGTCGTCGCTCAGAACCTGCCCGAAAGGCGGCATCCCGTGCGGCCGGGGATTGCCCGCCGTCGCCGGCGCGAATCCGCCGTCCAGCACCATGCGCACGACATTGCCGGGGTAAGGCGCGGTAACGCCGATGTTGCCTGCCAGCGGCGGCCAATCCGTGCCCTTGCCGCGGCCGTCGATGCCATGGCATTGCGCGCAGCGGGCGGCGTACACGTCCGCGCCGCGCCGCATGCCGGTAGGTTGCGGCGCGGCGCCAGCCGCCTCTGCTGGCGCCGCGGGCACGGATTTCAGATACGCCGCGATCGCCTGCGCGTCTTCGTCGGTCAGATACTGTGTGCTGGCGGCGACCACCTCTCCCATCGGACCGGCCGCCACGCCTTGCGGACTGACGCCGGTTTTGAGCAAGGCCGCGATGTCGTCCTGCGACCAACGCCCCAGCCCCTGCGCGGTGTCGCCATCCAGCGCGGGGGCATACCAGCCCAGCCCCTCGATTGCGCCGCCGATGAAGCCGGAGCCGCTGGGCGTCGCACCCAGCGCGTTGCGCGGCGCATGGCAGGCGATGCAATGGCCCAGACCATCGACCAGGTAGCGGCCGCGCGCCAATCCGCTTTCCGCACCGGCATCCGGATGCACGCCGGGATCGAAATAGAGCCCGCGCCACAATGCGAGGAGTGGCCGCCAGCCATAGGGGAACGCGAGATCGTGCGGCCGACTCGGCTGCGAAACCGCGGGCACGGTGCGCAGATAGGCGTAAAGGGCGTCGGCATCCGCGCGGCTGACCCGGGTGTATTCGGTGTAGGGAAACGCGGGATAAAGCAGGCTGCCCGATGGCGACTTGCCTTGATGCAGGGCGCGCCAGAAATCGTCTTCCGTCCATGCGCCGATGCCGGTTCCGCGATCCGGGGTGATGTTGGGGCCGTAGAACACGCCGAAAGGCGTCGGGATGGCGGCGCCGCCCGCGTAGGGCTTGCCGCCGGGAGCCGTATGACAGGCTATGCAATCGCCCACCTTCGCCAGGTAAGCGCCCCGGGCTACGCGCGCGTCGGGGTCGGCAATCGCCTCGCGCGGCCCGGTGGATGGATCGTCGCGGTACCCGCGCCAGGCCAGCACCGCCACGGCCGCCACCGCGACGGCGACCATCAGCAGCAGGACCCCGATGACGCGGCGCCGCATACCGTTGGCGCGGGCTGGCGCGAAGGAGCGCGGGGAATCGGGCCGGTGCGAAGACATATGGGACGCTGTTCCTGGACTGAGGCTTTTTGACGCTAGGGATGGTTGACGCCGCCGCATGCAACGGGCGGCTGCAAGGCGCCGGCCGGCTCCGGCTGATAGGGTTGCGGCACCGGCTGCGATGAAAGCCACGCCGCGACCGCGCCGATGTCCTCCGGACTGAGCTGGCGCGCGACGTCCGCCATGCAGTCCGGCGCCGCCGCCGCCCGCGTGCCGTTGCGCCAGCTGCCAAGTTGCGCCAGCAGATAGTCGCGCGGCAGGCCGAGCAATCCGGGAATGGCTGGCGCCAGCCCATTCAGCGCCGCGCCGTGGCAAGCGGCGCAGGCAGGCACGCCCCGCGCGGGATCGCCGGCCGTCGTCAGCAAGCGCCCGCGCGCCAGCGTCGCGGGACTTGCGTCGGCCGGCGCAGGGGGTGGATACGGCGGATGCTGGCCGGCGAACCAGGCGGCGATTTCCAGCAGATAATCGTCGGGCAGATGACGCAGCAGATTCGTCATCGGGCGGTACTGGCGCCGGCCGTCGCGGAAATTCTGCAGTTGATGGAAAAGATAATCGCGCGGCTTGCCCGCCAGGCGGGGGTAATAGCCGTCCGGTCCAGCGCGCCCCTGCTCCCCGTGGCAGGCCGTACAGGCCGCCAGCCGCGCCGGCATGGTTCCCGGCTCCAACGGCACGCCCGCGGCATCCTGCGCCCGCACGGCACCCGCCGCTACCATTATCAACACCGCCGCCACGCAGCCGACAGCAAACCGGAAACCCCGCATCGATCGCGCCTTGTCAAATAAACCGAGTGTAGGTGCACCGCACGCGCCCGGAACAGGCGCAGATGCCGAGTTTATAGGCATACCAGTCAGGCGCCGTCCCCCTCCTGCCCGGCATAGACACCGCACCCCCATCAAGCATGGGTGCTGCCCGATCCAGGACGCGCGGATCAGGCTTTGCCTGTTCGCAGCGTCGCCCCCTTGAGGCGGAAGCGCGTCAGCGCTTCGGGGGTGGCCTTCCCTCACCGGTACAATGGCCACATGCTTAGCGTCGTCCTCATTACCGGCATCTCCGGCTCCGGCAAGTCCGTGGCCCTGAGACTATTGGAAGATTCAGGCTATACCTGCGTGGATAACCTGCCGGTGCGCTACCTGCTGGATTTCATCGCCAGCGCGCGCGACGACGAGACGGCGCGCGTGGCAGTGGCCATCGACGTGCGTTCTCCGGGCGAGCTGGCCGAATTGCCGGCTGCAATCGCGCAGCTGCGCGCCATGGGCACGAGCATGCGGGTGGTATTCCTGGATGCCGACACCAACACGCTGGTGCAGCGGTATTCGGAATCGCGGCGCCGCCATCCGCTGACGGACCGGCTGCAGCGCAACGGCAAGCCCGCATCGCTGCTGGACTGCATCCGCGTCGAACGCGAAATGCTCGCGCCGTTGCGCGACCAGGAACACGTCATCGACACCTCCGAGCTGCGGCCCGGGCAGTTGCGGGCGTGGATACGGGATCTGGTGCAGGCCGACCGGCAGGCGGTGGTCCTGACCTTCGAGTCCTTCGCCTTCAAGCGCGGCGTACCGCGCGACGCGGACCTGGTGTTCGACGTGCGCTGCCTGCCCAATCCCTATTACGATCCGGTACTGCGTCCGCTGACCGGCCGCGACGCTCCCGTGGCCGCGTATCTGGCCAGTTTCGACAACGTGCGACAACTGATAGACGATATCGCCGGGTTCATCCGCAAATGGCTGCCGCGGTACATGGAAGACACCCGCAGCTATCTGACCGTGGCCATCGGTTGCACCGGCGGCCAGCATCGTTCAGTCTATGTCGTCGAGCAACTGGCCCAGCGGTTCGCCGATCACCAACCCCTGCTCGTTCGTCACCGCACCCAACTACCCGAAGAACAGGCATGACTTTCCGGCACCTGCGCAATCTCCTTCTCATCGCTTTGCTGGCCGCGGTGGTGGCAGGTTGCTCCAGTACCGGAGGCCGGAAACGCGGCGGCTATTACAAGGACGACGGGCCCGGATCCAATCCGCCATCCAATCTGGACGCGATTCCGGACGCCGAACCGCGCATCGAACCGCTGGCCAGCGGCGCCAACCGGCCGTATGTCGTCTTCGGCAAGCGATATGTGCCCGACACCAGCGACCGGCCGTTCACGCAGCGCGGCATCGCGTCCTGGTACGGCAAGAAATTCCACGGCAACGCGACGTCGATCGGCGAGCCTTACGACATGTACGCCATGACGGCGGCGCATCCGACGATGCCCATTCCCAGCTACGCGCGCGTGACCAGCGCGATCAACGGGCGCACCGTCATCGTCCGCGTCAACGATCGGGGCCCGTTCCACGACAACCGCATCATGGACCTTTCCTATGCCGCCGCATACAAGCTGGGCATCATCGGGCCCGGCAGCGGAGAGGTCACGGTGCAACGCATCCTGCCCGACGAGATCCGGCGGATGGTCGCGCAGCGCAATAGCGGGCAGGCGACGGCGTCTTCGGCAGGAAGCGCAGCCGCAAGCCCAGTTGCCGCGGCGGTCTCCGCCGCGCCGGCGCCCGTTTCCTTCACGACGGCCGAATCCGGCACGCCGCAGGCGTTGCCTATTGCATCGTCCAGCGAGGCCAACGCGCGGCAAGCCGCCTTGAACGGCTTTCCCACCGCCGATGGCGGCGCGCCTTCCGGCCCCACGCCGCTGCCCCCTCCGCCGCAAGCGCAGTCCCTGCCTGCGGCTTCGCCGGTCGCGGAGGCAAGCGCAACGGCCACGCCCTTGCCGCAAGCCGCCGCCTCGCGCGCCATGCCGGCCGCCACCGGCAATGGTTCGGTGTATCTTCAGCTCGGCGCCTTCAGCCAGCCTGCAAACGCGCAGTCCCTGGCCGCCCGGGTGAACGGACAACTCGGCGCAGTGGGCCTGCCGCCGGCGACCGTGGAACAGTCGGGACAGCTCTATCGAGTGCGTGTCGGTCCGTACGCCGATCGCAATGCCGCCATGTCGGCCGTGCAGACCGTGGCGGACCGCACGGGCATCCTGCCCAGCATCGCCACGCATTGATAAGTCGGGCCGGCCGCTTTCCCGGGCGTCACGGCGAGTCCCAAAGGCTTCCCTGACGCGGATCCTGTTGGGCGCGGCGGGCCTGCCGCACCGGCGAAGCATAGGCATGCCCTTCGAGCGCGAGCAGGGCCTGCTTGCGGTGCAAGCCGCCGCCAAAGCCCGTCAAGGCGCTGTCGGCGCCGACGACGCGATGGCACGGGATAAAGATGGAAATGGGATTGCGGCCGACGGCCTGCGCGACGGCGCGCACCGCGGCTGGCGTGGCGCAGCGCTGCGCCAGCGCGCCGTAGCTTTCCAGCACGCCGAAATCCAGATCTCGCAGCGCATCCCAGACACGCCGTTGAAATGGCGTGCCCTGCGGCGCCATCGGCAAGGAGAATGCGCGCAGACGGCCGGCGAAGTACTCCGCGAGCTCGCGGACGGCTTGGTCGAGAACGGCGTCTTCGGCGGAGCGGGAATCGCGCCCGCCGGCATCCGGCGATGGACTTGCCTCGGCGGCCGGCTCCGGCATCGCGGGACAGTCGCGCTGGTCCAGGAACCAGGCGCCGGTCAACGCGCCGCCTTCCGCCTGCAGGCGCATGGCGCCCAAGGGCGTATCGACGACGCGCACGCATGGGCCGGCCGTTCCGGTGCCGTTCGGGTGCCGGCTGCCGCGGGCGATCATGCCGGCTTGCGCGCCAGGGCGCGCGCGTAAAGCACGTCGCGAGGCAATCCGCTGACCCGGGCCGCGATGCGTGCGGCATCGCGCACCGACACCGATTCCAGCAGGGCGTCCAGCAGCGCATCGGTGGCGGGATCCGCGGCCTGCGCGTCCGCCGCGGCCGGCGGCGCGGGATGCGCGATGACGACGAATTCGCCCTGGCCCCGGTGCGGCTGGGCCTGCAGCCAGTCGGCGGCCTCGCCTGCCGGAACAGTGGCGACCTCCTCGAACCGCTTGGTCAGCTCGCGCGCGATGGTGACATCGCGTGCCGGGCCGCAGACCTGCGCCAGGTCCGCCAGCGTGGCGGCGAGCCGGTGCGGCGATTCGTACATGACGACGGGCGCGGGCAGGGCGCACCACTGCGCCAGCCAGCGTTGCCGGGCGGCGGATTTCGGCGGCGGGAAGCCGGCGAACACATACGCGGGGTTCTCGTCGGACGTGACGCCGCTGGCCATCAGGGCCGCAATCACGGCGCTCGGGCCCGGCACGGGCACGACGGCGTAGCCGGCTTGCCGCACTTCACGCACGATGCGCGCGCCGGGATCGCTCACCGCGGGCGCACCGGCATCGGAGATCAAGGCGACGCGCTCGCCGCGCGCGAGGCGCTCGCAGATGGCTTGGGCGGCGGCGGCCTCGTTATGGCGGTGCGCGGCCATCAAAGGCGTGGCGACACCCCAGGCATCCAGCAGCGTACGGCTTTCGCGGGTGTCCTCTGCGGCGATGACGTCAGCCCGCGCCAGCGCCTGCCAGGCGCGCAGGCCCAGGTCGCCGAGGTTGCCGATGGGCGTGGCCACCACGTACAGGGTGGCGGCGGGCCACTGCTGGGCCGCCACCCGTTCGGCCACGCGGCGCCAGGCATCGCCGCCGGGAGCGCGGGCGTCGGCGCCGGAATCGATCGCGGCGGGCACCGGGACGTTCTCGTTCATTTTGGGAATACAGGATGGCAAACCCTGTCAGTGTAGTGGCTTCCCGGTGTCCGCCAGCCATGCCCGACGATCCATCCGCCCTGCCATTCGAAGTTGCCCGGCACGCCCAGGCCAAGCGGCTGCGGCGGCGCCGGCGCAACCGCCGGGGTGACGATGCGAGCCCGCTGCCTGACGCGGTCGCGGACGCGGACCAGACCTTGCCGGCGCAATCGGCTTCGCAACGCCGCGGGGGCGGCTACGAGGACCGCGCCCTGGCGCTGTTGGTCCGGGCCGGCCTGCAGCCGCTGGGGCGCAACCTGCGTTGCCGCGCCGGCGAAATCGATCTGGCGCTGCGCGACGGCTGGACTCTGGTGCTGGTAGAGGTGCGCGCCCGCCGGGACGATCGCTTCGGCGGCGCAGCCGCCAGTGTGGGCCATGCCAAGCAGGCGCGGCTGATACGGGCGGCCCACGTGCTCGCGCCCCGCCTGATCGCCCGCTTCTGGGCAGGCCGGCCCGCCGCGGTGCGGTTCGACGTGGTCGCCTTCGAGGGCGAGACGCCGTTCTGGCTGCGCCACGCCTTCTCCCTGGAAAGATAGGCCCACCCCCGAAGCGCTGACGCGCTCCCCCCTCAAGGGGGCGACGCTGGCGGACCGGCGGAGCCGGATCCGCGGCGTCTGCGATCGGGCGGCATCTGTCATTTGCGGCGGAGGGAAGACCGACCCAGAGTGGGGCCCACCCCCGAAGCGCTGACGCGCTTCCCCCTCGAGGGGGCGACGCTGGCGGACCGGCGGAGCCGGATCCGCGGCGTCTGCGATCGGGCGGCATCTGTCATTTGCGGCGGAGGGAAGACCGACCCAGGAGTGGGGTCCACCCCCGAAGCGCTGACGCGCTTCCCCCTCGAGGGGGCGACGCTGGCGGACCGGCGGAGCCGGATCCGCGCGTCCCAAAACTGGGCCGTTGTCGCGGTGGGGGGCGCGGCGCGCTCGCGACCGAAAGCGGCGCCAAGCGCGTGAGATAATCCGCGCCATGACTGATATGACGACGCGCATGGTGTCGCATTTCAACGATGCGACCGCGACCCTGCAGGCTGCCCGGGACGTGCTGGCCGAACCGCTCGCCGTGGCGGTGGAGCTGCTGTTCGGCGCGCTGGCCAATAACGCCAAGATCCTGGCCTGCGGCAATGGCGGGTCGGCCGCCGACGCCCAGCATTTCGTCGCGGAGCTGGTCGGGCGCTTCGAACGCGAGCGCCTGCCGCTGGCCGCGGTGGCGCTGAATACGGATACCGCCATCCTGACGGCGGTCGGCAACGATTACGGCTACGACGAAGTGTTCGAACGGCAGGTGAACGCCCTGGGCCAGCCGGGCGACGCGCTGCTGGCCATCTCGACCAGCGGCAACTCGCCCAACGTCGTGCGCGCGGTGCAGGCTGCACAGGCGCGCGACATGCACGTCATTGCCCTCACCGGCAAGGGCGGGGGCGTGATCGGGGAACTGATGACGCCGCACGACGTCCATCTGTGCGTGCCGAGCGATCGGACCATGCGCGTCCAGGAAGCGCACATCGTCCTGCTGCACGCCTTGTGCGACGGCATCGACGCTCTACTGCTTGGAGATCCTGAATGACATTGAAGACCCGAATGCTGGCCATTCCCCTGGCCATCGCCCTGGGCGCGTCCGCGCTGTCCGGTTGCGCCCCCCTGGTGGTGGGCGGCGCGGCGGCCGGCGCGGCCGTCGTTGTGACGGACCGCCGCACCTCCGGCACGCAGGTGGAAGACCAGAACATCAGCTTCAAGGTCGAGCGCAACATGTCGCAGAAATTCGGCGACACCGCGCGGGTCAACGCCAGCACGTACGAAGGCGTGGTGCTGCTGACCGGCGAAGTGCCCAACGAAGCGGCGAAGACGCAGGCGACGTCGCTGGCCCAGGGCGTAGAGAACGTCAAGCGGGTGGTCAACCAGCTGACGGTCGGCCCGGTGGCAAGCTTTACGGCGCGCTCCAACGATACGTGGCTGGGCTCCAAGGTCCGGACCGAGCTGCTGAACACCAAATTCGTTCCATCCGGCACCATTTCCATCACGACGGACAAGGGCGTGGTCTACCTTCAGGGCAAAGTCACCCAGGCCGAAGGAGACTATGCGGCCAACGCCGCGGCCGGCGTCAGCGGCGTGACCAAGGTGGTTAAACTGTTCGACATCATCAGCCGCGAAGAAGCGCTGAGGCTGTCGGGCACCAACTCGTCCGGCACGTCGGCCCCCGCCAGCGGCGCGACCAAGCCCGCCCCCATCGAGACCGGCGGCGGGTCGGACAGCGGGTCGGCGCCCACAGGCGGCGCCGAGGCCATACCGATCAAGTAGGCGCGCGGCGCTTCGGGCGGATCGCAGAAGGGTGTGAGATGAAGAAACTGCTTATCGCGATGGTGGTGGCGATTGCCGCGGGGATCGCCGGGTGGTTCGTCTGGAGGCCGGTGCAGGCCGCGCCCGACGTGACCTTCGCGTCCATCGATGGCCGCAAGATATCCATGCAGGACCTGCGCGGCAAAGTGGTCCTGGTTAAGTTCTGGGCCACGGATTGCGTCACGTGCATCAAGCAGATGCCCGACACGATCGCAGACTACAACCGCTATGCGCCACAGGGTTTCCAGACCGTGGCGGTGGCGATGCAGTACGACCCGCCCAACTACGTGCTGAACTATGCGCAAACGCGCAAGCTGCCCTTTACCGTCGCGCTGGACACGCAGGGCAAGGCGGCGCAGGCGTTCGGCGACGTGCGGCTGACGCCCACCGCCTTCCTGATCGACAAGCAGGGCCGTATCATCAAGCGTTACCTTGGCGATTACGATCCCAAGGCCTTCCACGCCGAGATCGAAAAAGCGCTGGCAGCCGGTTGAAGCGCGGTTCATCGCGCCGCTCGTCCGCCACTTCCGGCCTATTTCGCCGTCACGGCGACAAACCAACCCGTACCTTTGCCGCGCCATTGCCGCAATGGCCCGATCCGACAGATGGCCGATTCCACCGCAAGCTCTTCTTCCGGCATCGCCGATGCCATCGTCCCGCCCCATGGGCGGGTTTTCGCTTTCCGCGGCAGCGAATTGCTCGTGCGGGAGGACGGCCTGTCGCTGCCGGGCGACGAAGTGCGAGGCCGGATCGCAGAGGCCGTGCAGTGGCAATCGATCGGCGACTATTTGGGCCAGCCCTGTGTTGCAGCGGCGCTGAAGCGGGATGCCGCCGCACCGGCGGGCTACGTCTTCAAGCGTCTGCGCGAGATGCTCAACGTACTGGGCGAGGAAGGCGCCGGCGTCGCCAGCCGTGCCTTCCAGATCGCCGAGTGGGCGCGCACCCATCGCTTCTGCGGCGCCTGCGGCACGGCGACGGTGCGGGTGCCCGAAGAATATTGCATGAAGTGCCCGCGCTGCGGCCTGTCCGCCTATCCGCGCATATCGCCCGCCATGATGGTGCTGGTCCGGTGGGGCGACCGCATTCTGCTCGCGCGCAACGCCAGCTTCGTGACGGGGCGCTACAGCGCGCTGGCAGGTTTCGTGGAAGCCGGCGAATCGCTGGAGGCGACGGTGCATCGCGAGGTCTATGAAGAAGTAGGGCTGCGCGTGCGGGACCTGAAATATTTCCGCAGCCAGTCCTGGCCTTTTCCGCATTCGCTCATGCTTGCCTTCACCGCGGAGTACGACGGCGGAGATATCCGGGTGGACGGGCAGGAGATCGTGGATGCGCGCTGGTTCGGCCCGGACGACGACTTGCCCGATATTCCACCGATGGATTCGATTGCAGGGCACCTGATTCGAGCAAATCTGCCACAGGGGAAGCGGCCGCGCGGCGATCGCTGAATCCGCATGGCGGGCGCCGCATCGCGGCCGCCCTGTCGCTTATAAGCAGCGGCAATATATAAACCAAAATTTATTCGTTTGAGTAACTAAGCGCGACCGGCATGATGCGACGACCGTCCACGTCGGGCGGCCATCGTTTCCTTCGGAGCCGTTCCCTTGATCAAGCGTCTTCTTGCCACGTCGCTCGCCGCCACCCTGATGCTCGGCGCCGACGCCGCATCGGCCCAGCAGAACCTGCTGAATTCCTCGTACGACGTCGCGCGCGAACTCTTCACCGCGATCAATCCGCAGTTCGTCGAATACTGGAAGCAAAAGACCGGGGAAACGGTAAACATCGAGCAGTCGTTCGGCGGCACCTCGCGCCAGGCGCAGGCAATCATCCAGGGTCTGAAGGCCGACACCGTTACGTTCAACCAGGTGCCGGACGTCGACATCCTGGCCAAGCGCGGCCTGCTGGCCAAGGACTGGCAGAAGCGTTTCCCGGACAATAGCTCGCCGTACTACAGCACGATCGCCTTCCTGGTGCGCAAGGGCAATCCCAAGCACATCCAGGGCTGGGACGACCTGGTGCGCGACGACGTGAAGGTGGTGTTCCCCAATCCCAAGACCTCCGGCAACGCTCGCTATACCTATCTTGCGGCTTGGCTGTACGCGCAGAAGAAGTTCAACGGCGATGAAGCCAAGACGCGCGCCTTCGTCGGCAAGCTGCTGCACAACGTGGAAAGCTTCCCAACGGGCGGACGCGGCGCCACGGTTGCCTTCGCCCAGAACAACCAGGGTGACGCCGTGCTGACCTTCGAATCCGAAGTGCGCAACATCGCCGCCAGCGAAGAATTCAAGCCGCTGGGCCTGGAAGTCGTCGTACCGAAAACCAGCGTGCTGGCCGAGTTCCCGGTGGCGGTGGTCGACAAGGTGGTCGACGCCAAGGGCACGCGCAAGCTGGCCGAGGCCTATCTGCAATACCAGTACTCGCCGGAAATCCAGAAGCTGCTGGCCAGCTACAACTACCGCGTCCGCGACCCCGAGGTGGTGAAGGCCAATGCCAACCGCTTCCCGCAGGTCGAGCTGCTGGACCCGCAGCAATTGCTGGGCGGCTGGGACAAGATCCAGGACACGCATTTCAAGGGCGGCGGCGTCCTGGATCAATTGCTCGCCGGCAAGTCCTGATCGCCGCGGCCGCCCCTATCCCGGGCGCGACGCGCCCCGGCAGGGCCGCCCGGTCCGCCATGGCGAACGCAGGGCAGGTCCCGGCGGCATCGCACTGAGCGGCCTCGTTGCGATAGGCATCCTACGGCGTTCCCCGGCATTTCGCGTAGACTGGCGCCTCCCGCGCGATGCGGCGAAGCGCCGCCAGACCGGCCGCCCTGCGCGGCCGCGCGGCTTTCATCGAACCGTATGCCTACATTCTTCAAACAAAACCCCACGCTGCCAGGGTTCGGGCTGAGCTTCGGCGTCAGCAGCCTCTTCATCTCGCTGGTGATCCTGTTTCCCATCGCTGCCCTGCTCGCCTATACGAGCGAGATGTCGGCCGCCCAGTACTGGCAGGCCATCACGGATCCGCGGGTCGTGGCCAGCTATCGCGTCACCCTGCTGGGCGCGGCGATTTCCACGATTGTGGTCGTGCTGTTCGGCCTGCTGCTGGCCTGGATACTGGTGCGCTATCGCTTCCCCGGCCGCCTGCTGCTCGATTCGCTGGTCGATCTGCCTTTCGCCCTGCCCACCGCCGTGGCAGGCCTGACGTTGTCCGTGCTGCTCGGACCCAACGGGTGGATTGGCCAGTGGTTCGATCAGGCGGGCATCAAGATTTCCTATGCCTTCCCCGGGCTGGTATCGGCCATGATTTTCACCAGCCTGCCGTTCGTGGTGCGCTCGGTGCAGCCGGTGCTGGAAGAGATCGGCCCGGAGTACGAAGAGGCCGCCCACACGCTGGGCGCCACGGATTGGCAGACCACCTGGCGTGTGCTGCTGCCTTCCCTGACCCCGGCCTTGTTTACCGGCGGCTCCCAGGCTTTCATCCGCAGCCTGGGCGAGTTCGGCGCGGTGGTGATGATCGCGGGCAACATCCCTTTCAAGACCGAGATCACTTCGCTGATGATTTTCGTGCGGGTGTCCGAATTCGATTACGCCGCGGCGTCCGCCATCGCCACCGTGGTGCTGGGCGCCTCGCTTCTGTTGCTGTTCGGGCTGCACGTGCTGCAGGGCCGCCTGCTGCCATGGGGGAAGGCGTGAAAAGGCCCACCCCCGAAGCGCTGCGCGCTCCCCCCTCAAGGGGGCGACGCTGGCGGACCGGCGGAGCCGGATCCGCGCGGGGGGAAGGCCCACCCCCGAAGCGCTGCGCGCTTCCCCCTTAAGGGGGCGACGCAGCGGACCGGCGGAGCCGGATCCGCGCGTCCCGGGTCGGGCGACACCTGTTTTTGGGGGTGGGAAGGTCCACCCCTAAGGCGCTGCGCGCTTCCCCCTCAAGGGGGCGACGCTGGCGGACCGGCGGAGCCGGATCCGCGCGTCCCGGATCCGCGGGGTGCCGGTCGGATCGAGGGGTACCGGTGTGGAGGAGTGGCGCGTTGTGGTTGGGCGGGGAGTGTGGGGGATAGGACTTGGTGCGGGCGATGTGTAGGTTGATGGAGTATTGAGATGCGCAAACCCAGGAACTGGCGCCAGTGGGCGTTGATTGCGATTGGCGTGACGGGTGCGTTCATGCTGCTCGTCCTGCCGCTGATACTGATTTTCCAGCAGGCGCTGTCGGCCGGCTGGGGCGCGGTGGCGGACAACCTGGGCGATCCGGAGATGCAGCATGCCATCTGGCTGACCCTGCTGGCGACGGCGCTGACGGTGCCCATCAATGTCGCGTTCGGCATTCTGCTGGCCTGGTGCGTGACCCGCTATGACTTCCGCGGCAAACAGGTGTTGACGACGCTGGTCGACATCCCGTACGCGACCTCTCCGGTGGTCGCGGGTCTTTGCTACCTGGTTGTTTACGGCATGGAAAGCGCCGTGGGCGGCTGGCTCAGCCAGCACGATATCCAGCTGATGTTCGCCTGGCCGGGCATTGTCATGGTGACCGTATTCGTCACCTCGCCCTTCGTGGCGCGGATCCTCATCCCGCTGATGCAGGCGCAGGGCGCCGACGAGGAATACGCGGCGCTGACCCTGGGCGCGAACGGCTGGCAGATTTTCCGCCGCATCACGCTGCCCAACATCAAATGGGCCTTGCTGTACGGCACCGTGATCACCAACGCGCGCGCCGTCGGCGAGTTCGGCGCGGTATCGGTGGTGTCCGGCGCGATCCGCGGCCAAACGGTGACGCTGCCGCTGTTGATCGAACAACTGAGCGAAGACTACAAGACCGTGGCGGCGTTCACCGCCGCGGCCTTGCTGGCCTGCATGGCGCTGCTCACCATGGTGATCAAGACTTTGATGGAACTTGGGCATCGCATCACGATGCGCGGTCCCGCGCATTGAGCGCATCGAGCGCATCGAGCGCATCGATCGCATCCAGCGCATTGAGCGAATTGAGCGCATCGAGCGCATCTCGCCCGCATATCGCGCGCGCATCGAGCGCATAGAGCACGTCGAGCGCATTGAACCCATTGAGCGCACCGGGCGGCTGCCGCGGCAGCCTGCTCCGTATCGCCGTCAGTGGGAAGAAATGTACGGGGAACCGGGCTGGGGCGGCGGCAGTGCGAAGCTGTGCCGCATGCGCCTGGCTTCCTCTGCCGGCGGCAGGCCGAACAGGCGCTTGAACTCCCGGTTGAATTGCGAAGCGCTTTCATAGCCCACCGCGTGGCAGGCGGCCGCGGCCGTCATGGACTGGCGCAGCATCAGCAGGCGCGCTTGATGCAGGCGCGCCGACTTCACGTATTGCATCGGCGGCATGCCGGTGATCGCCTTGAAATGGGCATGGAAGGTCGGCACGCTCATGCCCGCTTCGCCTGCCAATTGCGTCAGGCTCAGCGGTTCCGCATACGCGGCGTGGATCAGCCGCAGCGCCTTGCCGATTTTGCCGAATTGCCCCTGCATGGCGAGCGCCGAACGCATCGCGCCGCCCTGCGCGCCGGTCAGCACGCGGAAGTACAGCTCGCGCACCAGCGCCGGCCCGAGCACCGAGGCCTCCAGCGGATCGCTCAATACCTGCAGGAAGCGCAGAACGGAAGATTTCAGGGCGTCGTCCATGGGGCTGGACATCATGCTGCGCGGCTCGGCGGCTGGCCCGCGGTGTCCGTGGCGGTCGATCTGGATCGCCAGTTCGGCAGCCAGCTGGAAATTCAGATGCATATAGATGGCCAGCAGCGGCCGCTGCCGCGACGCGTCCGTTTCCATCACGAACGGGACCGGAACGGCCACCGCCAGGTAATGCTGCTCGTCGTACCGGTATACCTGGTCGCGGAAAAATCCCCGCTTGCTGCCCTGGCACACGATCACAATTCCCGGATCGTAAAGAACGGGTGTGCGCGATAGCGGACGATCCGAGCGCAGGATGCGCACATCGGGCAGGGCGGTCAAGTTGTAGCCTTCTTGCGGAGCCAGGGCCAGCAGCAGCGCCACCATGCGCGGGTCCGCCGCCCCGATAGATCCGCCCGATCCGGCGTCCTTCATCGAAAACCCTCAACGTCCATAAAAATAGGCAATAAAACCAGAAAATTCCGCCGCGACGGCACGTCATGGCGAGAATAGTATGCCTGGGTCATTCTTGCCCAGGAGATTTTCCATGTCATCGACGAAAACACTGTTCATCACTGGCGTCAGCAGCGGCTTCGGCCGCGCGCTTGCCCAGGAGGCGCTGGCCGCCGGCCATCGGGTGGTCGGGACCGTGCGCAACGCGCAAGCGCGGCAATCCTTCGATGCGCTCAGCCCTGCGCATGCGTTTTCGCGCATCCTCGATGTGACGGATTTTGCCGCCATCGAAGGCGTGATCGCCGACGTCGAGACGCACATCGGCCCGATCGACGTCCTGGTCAACAACGCGGGGTACGGGCATGAGGGCGTGATGGAAGAGTCGCCGCTGGAGGAAATGCGTCGCCAGTTCGACGTCAATGTCTTCGGCGCGGTGGCGATGATGAAGGCCGTGCTGCCCTACATGCGCGAACGCCGCCGCGGCCACATCCTGAACATCACGTCGATGGGCGGATTCATCACCATGCCGGGCATTGCCTACTATTGCGGCAGCAAGTTCGCGCTGGAAGGAATCTCCGAAGCGCTGGGCAAGGAGGTCAGGCACCTGGGTATCGCGGTCACGGCGGTTGCGCCGGGCTCCTTCCGCACCGACTGGGCTGGCCGCTCCATGGTTCGCACCCCGCGTTCCATCTCTGACTACGACGGCCTGTTCGATCCGATCCGCCAGGCGCGTGCGGAGAAAAGCGGAAAGCAACTGGGCGATCCCATCAAGGCCGCCCGCGCCATGCTGGCGGTCATCGACAGCGACGCGCCGCCGGCGCATCTCGTTCTGGGCAGCGATGCGCTGGGTCTGATCCGGGAAAAGCTGGCTTCCTACGCGGCGGAAATCGACACCTGGGAAGCCCTGAGCCGCTCGACGGACGGCTGACCGGCGCTTGCGCTGCGCCGTCTACGCCGCTGCGCGCGGGGCGCGCCGCCGCACCAGCTGCCACGCCAGAAACGCGACGATCAGCACGTTGGCGAGCACCACGGCCGCGCTCAGGGCGCTGGGCGCGTGCAGCAGGTGACGCAGTTCGAAGGGAACGTAGATCGCGCCCGACAACGCGCCCAGCCATTCGCCCCAGGCGCGATCCCGCCACAGCCCATAGGCCTCGGCCAGCCGCAGCGTCACGTAGGCCGCCGCCAAGGCCACCAGCGTGCGGACGCTCGTGTCCTGGAGCAGGGCGGCCAGGCGCAGCAATTCCTCGGGATAGTGGCCGCCGGGGTCCAGGCCGAAATGGCCGATGATGACGAAAACGATGTGGCGCAGATCGTGATGCAGCAGGCTCAGCAGGCCGATGCTGGCGGCCAGCGCGCCGAGCCCCTTCAGGGCCTCGAACAGCGCGATGACACGCTGGGCGCGCTGCCGCGCCGAGGCTTCGCGCGGCGATACCGGTCGTGCGGTGGGATCGGTGGCGAACATCGGGAGCTCGGTCGAGTGATGGGGCTTGCCGGCCGGCCGGCGGCCTCATGGCCGGTAGCATAACGGCTTTTCCGCCGCGCGCCCGCCATGGGAAAATCGCGCCAAACACTATCAGAGGACCCTCTCATGCCTTCTTTCGACGTCGTCTCCGAAGTGGACAAGCATGAACTGAGCAACGCGGTGGACCAGGCCAACCGGGAGCTGGCGACGCGCTTCGACTTCAAGGGCACGGATGCCAGGTTCGAGCTGGAGGATTATGTGGTCACGCAGACCGCGCCGTCCGCCTTCCAGCTCAAGCAGATGCTGGACATCCTGCGCGGCCGTCTTACCGCCAGAGGCATCGACCCGCGCAGCATGGACCCGGCAGAGCCTGTCGTGAACCTGGGCGGCGCGCGGCAGAAGATCACGCTCAAGCAAGGGATCGAGCAGCCTGTCGCCAAGAAACTGATTGCGGCGATCAAGGATGCCAAGCTCAAGGTCGAGACACAGATCAATGGCAACAAGCTGCGCGTTACGGGCAAGAAGCGCGACGACTTGCAAACCGTGATCGCGCTGCTGCGCAAGACCGACGTGGACCTGCCGCTGCAGTTCGAGAATTTCCGCGATTGAGCCACCGCGGGGCTTGGGCGGCCGTAGCGCCGGGTGCGGCCGGCGCCGGCCATCTCGCCGTATCGCCCACCCGGGTCGGCTGCGGGGTCGGACCGGTTTCCGTTCCGGGCTAAGACCGGAACACTCCATGTAGGACTGACACCCACACGCTTCGTCCAATTTTCCTACGGAGCGCGGGTCATGCAGGTCAGTGGACATGGCAACACACCGCCCGGATCGCCGCCGGCCGCGGCACGGACGCCGGGCGGCGCCGGCGCGCCGCTGCTGGGCGCAAGCGTCAATTCCCCGCCGCGTGCCGCCCTGGCCCGCAGGGACGAATTGCCCAGCCGGAACACGCGTCCGCGGCTGCTGCGCTTTTTCTCTGGCGGTCCGCGCCGCGCCGCCGCAAGGGCTCTGCGTGCCCAGGAAAAACTGCAGGCGTCGCTGGAACGCTTCGTTGACCGGCAGAGCATGCGGCGCATCGACGACCTGACGCCGAAAGAAGGCGCTCGGCTGCTGAAAGCGGTGTGCGGCGATATCCGCCAGTTCGAAACGCGCGCCCGCGCTTCGATGGCCGCCGGGGGCGCCGCTTCGCCCGCCGGCGATGCGTGCGGCGGCGCCCCTCTTCCCACCCTGGACGCCGTGCTGGCGCAATGCCTGGGCCGCCTGGACGCCTCCCAGCTTCATCTGCTGTATGACGACCTGGCGTCCCAACCCGATATCAGCCGCGACCTGATCAGACGCCAGGAAAAAGCCCTGCGCCCCGTCGCGGCGGACTTCCTGGACACGATGGAACAAGCCCTGGTCCGGGAGCTCGCCACACGCGGCGGACGCGCATTGCTGGACACGCTGCTCGAGGCGGCCGCCGGCGCAAAGGCGGATCCGCACACACTCGACGAGGCATTGGACCAGCTTTACGGGATCGGGCTGTCGCTGACGTCGCCATGCCGGACGCCGGCACACGTGTTGAGCCTGATGCTGGACAGCCTGACCGACGACGAGCTGGGCGTGCTGGCTGCGCAGGCCTGGCCCGACGCGTCGATCGGCGATGCCCATCGTCCGCCCGGCCTGTTGAAAGGCGCGCCGCCGGGCGAACGGTGCGAAGACGATGCCAGTTCGTCCGCAGCTTCCGGCAACAGCAGGTTGGACGAGGCCGGCCGCGAGATCTGGCGCCAGGCCCTGCGCGCGCAGTTGCGCGAGCGCGAGGACCGCATTGCCGTCCAGACGGTGCGCGGGGCGGGCCGCAACGGCGGTGTCGGCGGCGGCGGCGGGCGGGCCATAACGCTGGGCAGGATGATGCAGGACATCCGCGACATCTACGCAGGCATCGACGCCAGGGTGCATGCCCTGGCTGGCCGGCTGCCTACGGTGACCGAGCTGCACATGCGCCTGCGTTACGAGGTACTGGCCATCATGCTGCATCATCTGCCCTTGCCGCAGCGGCGGACCAGCCTGCTGGCCCTGCCGGTCAGTGAGCTGTCCTCGCTCAGGACGCATCTGGACGTGGCGCCCGATATGTCGCCCCTGCGGCCCACCGTGGGGGCGGCGCTCGAAGCGGTATGCGACGAGATGCTGCATGCCGTCCACCAGCGCACCGAAGACGCCCTGGCCGCGGTGTACGAAGCGATCGCCCGCGAGGACCGTCCCGCGGCGGCATTCCGCCTGGTGGCGCTGGCCGAAGCGGTGCAGGCGCTGAACGAAAGCCATGCCGCCATGGGCACGCGTGCGCCGGCAACCCTGAGCTACTCCGTCGGCCGAGCCGTCGAGCTGATGCGCACGCTGGTGTGTCCTTCGGCCGGACAGACACCGCTGCGCGCGCTCTCCGACCGGGAACTGGGCTACCTGCGCGCCGCCATCGCGCCGCTGCGGCCCTTCGGCCTCATCATTGACAAGGCCGCGCTCAAAGCGGAAATCGCGGCGCGTGCGACGCCGCCCAAGGGCCTGGGAGCCGCGATGGACGCGCTGCTCGTGGACATGATGCGCGAGGACGTCACCCCGCAGCGCGTCCTTGCCAGGCTGCGCGACATCGCGGACATGCTCGCGCGCTTGGGAGATCGCCGCGTCCAATGCGGCGACGAGATGAATGCCGACGAAGTCGCGGACCTCACCTATGGCCTCGTGACTGAGGCGCTGGAACGGCTGGACCGCCGCGATGCCGGCGCGCGCGTTCGCGTGCTGTGCGGCCTGGCCGGGGAGCCGCCGGTGGACGATGCCTTGCAGGATGCCTGGGCGGCGCTGCAGCAGTACGCGGGCGAGCAGAGACGGGACGGCATGGCCCGCCTGGTGCGTCCCATGGTGATCCTGGGCTTCGCCATGCGCATTGCGGCTTTCCTGCGCCATGCCTGTTCCTCCAACGGCTTGGGTGTTGCACGGACCGGTACGGCGCCCACGCGCACCGATGCGCGCTTGCCCGCGGCCATCGCAGGGGAGTTCGGGGTGGCCTGGGATCCGGCCGCACAAGCGGCGCATCCCTGCCTGCAGGCGGAGCATCATGCCGAATTCGCGCGCCGGCTGGCCGGCCCGCCCGATGCAGAGGCCTTGCGCATGCTGCCCGTCATGCTGCCCCTGCCCGATGGCGAACCATCGTGGTTTTACGTGAGCGCGGCCTTCGCACGCGATGTGGTGCATGGCCCCGGTACCTCCATCGCGGTCGACGGGGTCGATGCGCGCGGGCGCCGCGTGCGCTACCGCGGTTTCGACGCATCCCTGCAAGGCGAAGCGCGCCGCGACGCGGTCGGGGGCGCCTTGCACGCCCTGCGCAGCTTGGCCCGCGACGCGGCGCCCGCGCTGACGGCGTTGTTGAATGGCGGCGCGCTTCACGCGTTTCGGCAGGCGCTCGAGGCCGAGCCCGGCGGGCCGCCGCTGCGGCGGCCGGATGGGACGCGTGCGCTGCTGGGCCCGGGGGCGATGGGCGCCGCGCATTTTCTGGTGCAGCGCCTGCCCGAAGGCAGCTATCGCATCGAAACCACCCTGGTTTATCGGGATTGCGCGGGCAAGCCGGCGCCAGCGGCGGCACAGCCGCAGGACCGGACGCAGGCGCTCCCATCGCCCGCCTGGGTAAAGGCCACGTACGCGCTGGCGGCGACCGCCGCCGGCGTCCCCGACGGCCTGGCGGCGCAGGTCGACATCCGCTATCGCTTCGACGAGGGCCCATCGCCCGGCACGCCGCCGGATGGCGCCTGACCGTACCGGGCGCGCCGGCACGTCCGGTAAGAAGCCCGCGGCGGGAAGGCCCCTAGAATATCGATTCTTTACCCTTCTCGTTTCCCTGCCCCTCGCGCTGCCCCGACATTGCCACTGGCGGCGCCACGGCGACCGCCCTCAGCCTGCGCCATGAAACTCACCGACATTCCCTTCGGCACGACCGACTGGTCCGCCATCGCGCCGACCGAACACGCCGGCACCACCGGCAAGGCCATCTGGCGCACCCGCCATTTCGGCGACATCCGCGTGCGCATGGTCGAATACACCGCCGGCTACCTCGCCGACCACTGGTGCAGCAAAGGGCACATCCTGTTGTGCCTGGCCGGCTCGCTGGATACCGAGCTGGAAGACGGCCGCCGGTTCACGTTACGGCCCGGCATGAGCTACCAGGTCGCGGACGGCGCCGAAGCGCACCGCTCGTCCACGCCGACCGGCGCCACGCTTTTCATCGTGGACTGACCGGCGGCGCCAGACGGCGGGAACAAACAAATTCAACTCCGACTGGCCGCCAGCATGGCCGCCTACCCGCGTTCCGGCACGAAACCGTAGTGTTCGCGCGCGGCCGCTTCGCTCACCTTGCCGTCCAGCAGATCGCGTTGCAGGCGTTCGGGCGCGCGTTGCGCCGGCGCGCCGTAGCCGCCCCCGCCGGGCGTTTCGATGCGCACGCTCTCGCCGGGTTCCAGCACGATATTCGCCGTCTTGGAAAACATCTCCTGCTGTTTCGGCGTGCCGTAATTGCGGATCAGCCGGGCGCGGCGGCCGTCCATGCCGCCGTCCACGCCCGTCGCCACGCCTACCGTATGGCTGTCCGAACGCGCCGAGAACACGATGCCCGGCCCAAGTGCGCGTATCTGCTTGGCGATGGACAAACCGCCGCGCATGCGGCCGGGACCGCCCGAATCCGGAATCATCGCGTATTCGTCCATCAGCAGCGGATACTCGTTTTCCAAAGCCTCCACGGGCAGGTTGGACGTATTGGTCATATGCACGTGGATCGCATCCATGCCGTCGCTGTCGTAGCGTGCACCGGCGCCGCCGCCCAGCGTTTCCAGATAGACGAACTGACCCGGCCGCGTCGCCCATTTGCCGGAAAACACGATGGCGGGGCAGCAGTCGTTGCCCGACGCCATGATTTTTTCCGGCGGCAGCAAGCCCCGGAAGGCGCCGAAGATGGCGCCGGCAACTTTCTGCGCCGTGATCGACCGCGCGCCGACGGCGGCCGGATGTTCCGGATTCGTGATGGTCCCCAACGGGGCGTCGATCTCGATCGGTTCGAACAGGCCTGCGTTGGGAGCGATGTCCGGGTCCAGCAGCGCCTTCACCGCGTAGTACACGGATGCCCGCAGCGCATTCACGGGCAGATTCATGGCGCCGCGCGCCTGCGGGCCGGAACCGGCGAAATCGAAATGCAGGCGGTCCGGGTGCACCGTCAACGTCACCTGTATCCGCACCGGATCGCCGCCCAGTCCGTCATCGTCCAGATCGGAATGGAAGGTGTAGCTGCCCTGCTTGAGCTCCGAGATGCGGTTCAGCAGGCGGCGCCGGGTATAGCGGATTACGTCCTCCACGGATTGCAGCACCGCGTCCAGTCCCATCTGGCGTATCAGGCCCTGCATGGCCGCCGCGCCGCGACGGTTGGTCGCCATCTGCACGCGCAGGTCCAGCAGGCGCTCTTCCGGATCGCGCGTGTTTGCGCAGATCAGGTTCAACAAGTCCTCATCGACCTTGCCGGCGCGTGCGAGACGCGCCACCGGGATGCGGATGCCTTCGGCGAAGATCGAATTCAGCCCGCCGGCGATGGAGCCCGGCACGGGGCCGCCCACGTCGGAATGGTGCGCGATGTTCGCCGCGAAGAAGCGCAGCCGGCCCTCCCAGAATACCGGCGTGACGATGTTGATGTCCGGCAGATGGCTGCCGTTGGCCAGATAGGGGTCGTTGCAGATGAAAACGTCGCCGTCCTCGATCGTTTCGATGGCATGGCGGTCCAGGATGGCGCGCATCGCGCCGTCCAACGATCCCAGATGCAGCGGAATCTGCGTGCCCTGCGCCACCAGGCGGCCAGCCGCGTCGAACAGCGCCACCGAGCAGTCCTTGCGCTCCTTGATGTTGGTGGAGAACGATGCGCGCACCAGCGTATTGTTCATGTCTTCCGTGATCGACAGCAGCCGATTGCAGAAGACCTCCATGCCGATCGGATCGGCCAGACCGTCGTCCGTGCGGGAAAGTTCAGCCATTTGCGTTGCCTTGCAGGGTGATGATGAGATTGCCGTAGTCGTCGACCACGGCGCTGTGACCGACGCCGATCACCGTGGTCGAACTCATTTCCTCGACCAGGGCGGGGCCCTGGAACGCGACGCCCGTGGGCAGCCGGCCGCGGTCGTAGACCGGGGTTTCGAGCCAGCCATTCGTGGCGCCGAAGTAGGCGTCGCGCTGGCCGATGCGCGCCTGCGCCATCGTGCCTTCCACTTTGCGCGGCGACAGCGGGGCCTTGATCACCTGCCCCGTCGCCTGCACGCGGCAGTTGATGATCTGGATGGCGCGGTCGTCCACGTCGTAGCCGTATTCCCGCATATGCGCCTGCGCGAAACGATCCAGAAAGGCCTGGAATCCGCTTTCGGCCGTATCGTCCAGGGGCACCTGCACCTCGAAGTTCTGTCCTTCGTAGCGTGCGTCGATCGCGCAATGGGCTGCGCGCAGTCCGGTCGCCACGCCTTCGGAGGCCAGCCATTCGTCGGCCTGGCGCCGCAATGACTCGAAGATCGCGGCCACGCGCGTCCAGTTCTGCGGCGTGGCCAGCGCGATCTCGCTGCGTACGAAATCGAAGGAGATGTCGCTCAACAGAATGCCGCGGGCGCACATCGTGCCCGGCTCCTGCGGCACGATGACGCGCGGAATGCCGCATTCCTCGGCCACCTCGACGGCATGCAGCGGCCCGGCGCCGCCGAAGGCGAACAGCGCGAACTCCGACAGGTCATACCCGCGCTCGGTCGATACCGCGCGAATGGCGCGGCTCATATTGGCCGTGGCGATGCGCAGGATGCCTTCGGCGGCCGCCTCGATGCCGAGATTCAGCGGCCGGGCCACCTTCTCCTGGATGACCTGGCGCGCCTGCTCCGCGTACACCGGCATGCGGCCGCTCAGCAGCGAAACGGGGTTGAGCCGTTGCAGGACGATCTCGGCGTCCGTGATGGTGGGCTCGACGCCGCCGCGTCCGTAGCCCACCGGCCCGGGCACCGCGCCGGCGCTGTGCGGGCCGACCTTCAGCGCGCCCGCGTCGTCCATCCACGCGATACTGCCGCCGCCCGCGCCGATCACGTGTATATCGACCATGGGCGTCTTCACCGGATAGCCCGCGACATGGCGGTGCGAGGTGAACAGCGGCTTGCCGTCGCAGATGAGCGACACATCGGTGCTGGTGCCGCCCACGTCGAACGTGACCAGATTCGGGCTGCCGATGACGCGGCCCACCGCCGCCGCCCCCACCACGCCGGCGGCGGGGCCGGACAGGCAGGTGCGCACGGGAAACTGCCGCACGCTGGCAATCGACATCAGGCCGCCGTTGGAATGCACCGTGTGCGGCTCGTGCGCAATGCCCAGTTCGCGCACGCGCAACAGGAAGCGCTCCAGGTAGCTCGCCATGCGCGGGCCCACCGCGGCATTCAGCACGGTCGTGGACAGCCGCTCGTACTCCCGGAATTCCGGCAGCACCTCGCTGGACAGGCTGATGTACGCGCCCAGCATTTCTTCGGCGACGATGTCGCGCGCACGTTGTTCGTGCACCGGGTTGCGATAGGAATGCAGGAAGCAGATCGTCACCGCCGAAATACCGTGCCTCGCGAAATGGCGCGCGGCCTCGCGCACGGCCTGCTCGTCCAGCGGTTCGCGCACTTCGCCGGTGGCCTGCACCCGCTCGGCCACTTCGATGCGGAACTGGCGCGGCACCGCCACCGGCGGCTTGCCGACGCTGTAGTCGTACAGATGCGGACGCGTCTGCCGGCCGATCTCCAGCACATCGCGAAAGCCCCGCGTCGTGATCAGCCCGACCTGCGCGCCCTTGCGCTCGATGATCAGGTTGGTCGCCACTGTGGTGCCGTGGCCCACGTGCGAGACTTGCGACGGGTCCACCCCATGCATGTCCAGCAGCCCTTCGATGCCCGAGGCGATGGCGCGCGACGGATCGTCCGGCGTGGACGGCACCTTGTGAAAGTGCACCACGCCGGCGGTCTCGTCGATCATGGTGAAGTCGGTAAACGTGCCCCCGACGTCTATGCCGATACGGTACATATCGTTGTCTTCCTGAAGAAAAAAATGTTCGCTCGCGCCCGGCCGCGACGGCGGCCGGGCAGGGCCCCGGCCGTCAGTCCAGGCGGATCTTGGCCTGCTGCACCACCTTGCACCACTTCGCGTTGTCGTCCTTGATCATCGCGGCGAAGGCCTGGCCCGTCACGGATGAAACCTGCGAGCCCGTGCTTTCCAGGTACCGCTTCATCTCCGGCCCGTTCTGCACATCGACGATCGCCTTGGCCAGACGGTCCGCGATGGGGGCGGGCAGGTTGGCGGGCGCGAACATGCCGAACCAGACAATCGCCTCGAACCCCGGGTAGCCGGATTCCGCGACCGTGGGCACATCGGGCAGCATCGGGCTGCGCTGCGCTGACGTAACGGCCAGCGCGTGCAGCTTGCCTTCCTTGATGTAGGGATACGACGTCATGATGACGTCCATCATCATGTTGACCTGGCCGCCCAGCAGGTCGATCAGGGCGGGGCCCGAGCCGCGATAGGGCACGTGCGTCATGGAGATGCCCGCTACGCTGGTGAAGAACGCCGACGCCAGGTGATTCGACGTGCCGGGCCCGTTCGACGCGTAGGTATAGCGGCCGGGATCCTGTTTCGCCAGCTTCACGAAGGACTGCACGTCCTTGGCCGGCACCTCTTTGTTCAGGACGATCACGTTGGGGATGGTCGCTACCACGGCCAGCGGCGTGAAGTCCTTGTTGGCGTCATAAGGCAGGTGCTGGTAGATACATGGCGCGCTGCCATGCGTGCTCACCGACCCCATCAGGATCGTATAGCCGTCGGCCGGTTGCCGCGCCACGTAGTCGGTGCCCACGGTCCCGCCCGCGCCGGGACGGTTTTCGACGATCACGTTCGCGCCCAGCGTCTTGCCAAGTCCCTCGGCCAGCTTGCGCGCGATCAGGTCGGTGGACCCGCCGGCGGCAAACGGCACCACCATGCGGATGATCTTGTCGTTGGGCCAGGCCGCCGAGGCCGCCGTGCCCGATAGGGCAAGCGCAACCCCGGCCAGGACGCCGCAGGCGCGGCGCAACATGCGTGCTTTCATGACTCATTCCCCTTGTCTATGAAGTCCCGGGCGCGGCTCCTTCGTCCGTCGCCTCGGGCGGTGCATTGCAGGGGAAATCCTAGGGTCCGCGGCCGCATCGCGGCAGTCGTTTGCATTTATAGTCATATAAACGTCATGGATGCCGATGAAATCGCCGGACCTGAATCTGCTCGTGCATTTCGATGCCCTGATGACCTGCCGCGCGGTGTCGCGCGCGGCCGAACAGGTCGGCGTCAGCCAGCCCGCCATGAGCGCCGCGCTGAGCAGGCTGCGCAAACTTTTCAACGATCCGCTGCTCATCCGTGAAGGCGGTCAGTGGCAGCCCACCGCCCATGCCACGGCGCTGCACCTGGAATTGCAGCCCTTGCTTGCGCGCTGGCAGCGCGCCACCGGTCCGCGCCAGGATTTCGATCCCCGCGCCACCGCCCGCACCTTCTCGCTGTACGCCACGGACTACATGCAGTTCACGCTGCTGCCGCGCGTCCTTCCCGGCCTCGCCAAGGACGCGCCGCACCTGCATCTGCGCGTCATGCCAGCACGGCTGCTGCATGGCTTGAGCATGCTGGACACCAACCACGTCGAACTGCTGGCCGGCTATTTTCCGGATCCCGCGCAGAGCCTGCGGGCGCGATTCCTGTATGAGGAGCCCGCGGTCTGCATCGTGCGCGAGCACCATCCCTGTCTGCGGCGCCGCTGGAATCTGGATGCCTATCTGCGTTATGCGCACGTGGATCTGGCCGCGCACACGGGGTACTACAGCGGCGCCATCGACCGTCTGCTGCAGGCCATGAACCGGCAGCGCCAGGTCGCCGCGACGCTGTCGAGCTATATGGTGTGCCCCTACGTGATCGCGAATTCGGATCTGATCGCCACGCTCCCGCTCAGCGTCGCCAGGGCGGCATCCCGTACGGCAAGATTGATGCTGCTGGACGTGCCTTTGAAGCTGCCTGCGCTGTCCGTGTCCCTGTATTGGCACGAGCGCCATCAGGACGATCCCGGTCACGCCTGGCTGCGCCAATACATCGCCGAACGCGTCATACGGCCCTGAAGCGGCGTGCGCCCTTGGCCTTGGGCACACAAAGGCCGGGCGCCGCCCAGAGCGGCACGATGCTTGCGAATGAGCCGCATTTCCTGCGCGACCACAGCTTTTGCGTTTGTCTCCGCCGCCCGGAAGGCAGGCTCCGTATCCGCGCTCCATGGCGGCGGGCCTGCACCGGCGATTCAGCCACGGCCGCGCCGTGGCTGTTTTTTTTCGGCATAAAGGATAGACTTGCCCCTTGAGATTCTCTACTGTGCCGTGAACGCCCTGCTGTGGCGCAGGTCTATAACTCGAACGGCCGCACGCCGCCCGCCCTGGCAGCGCATACCTCATGAACGATCAACGCCCCCCGACTTCCCGATTGCTGGCTCTTGGCGCGGACCGCCGCTTCGAACTGATGCTGCGCGCCATCAAGGACTACGCGATTTATCTGATCGACCGGGACGGGTACATCGTCAGTTGGAATACGGGCGCTCAGCGCTTCAAGGGCTACACCGCCGATGAAATCATCGGGCAGCACTTTTCACGTTTTTACACCCCGGAGGACCGGGAGAACGGCCTGCCCCAGCGGGCGTTGAACATCGCCGCCACCGAAGGCATCTACGAAGCCGAAGGCTGGCGGGTGCGCAAGGACGGCACGCGGTTCTGGACCAGTATCGTCATCGACCCGGTTCATGACGACGAGGGCGAATTGATCGGATTCGCCAAGATCACCCGGGACATCAGCGAAAAAAAGCGCGTGCAGGAAGAACTGTTCGCCGCCGAGCAGCGCTTCCGCCTGCTCGTGCAGGGCGTGCGCGACTACGCCATCTTCATGCTGGACCCGGACGGCCGCATCACCAACTGGAATGCCGGCGCCCAGGCCATCAAGGGGTACACCGCGCAGGAAATCGTCGGCGAACATTTCTCGCGCTTCTATACGCCGGAAGACCGGGAACGCGGTGAACCCGCGCGCGCCCTGGCCACCGCCATGCGCGAAGGCCGCTTCCTGGGCGAGGGCTGGCGCATGCGCAAGGACGGCACGCGCTTCTGGGCCAGCGTCGTGCTGGACCCGATACGCGATGAGCACGGACGATTCATCGGCTTTGCAAAGATCACGCGGGACGTGACGGAACGGCGCGAAGCCCAATTAGCCCTGGATCGCAGCCGCGACGCGCTGAACCAGGCGCAGAAGATGGAAGCCATCGGCCGCATCACCGGCGGCGTCGCGCATGATTTCAACAACCTGCTGACCATCATCCGCTCTTCGGCGGAACTGTTGCGCCGCCCCGGACTGTCAGACGAGAAGCGCACCCGTTACATCAATGCCATCGCCGACACCGCGAACAAGGCGGCACAACTGACGCGTCAACTGCTGGCCTTTTCGCGCAAACAGCCGCTGCAGCCGGAAGCCTTCCTGGTCGGCGAGCGGCTGCGCGGCATGGAGCACATCATCCGCACCTCCATCGGCTCGCCGATCCGCCTGCACTTCGACCTGCCGGACGGCATCCAGCCGGTCGAGGCGGACCCCAATCAGTTCGAGACCGCCATCCTCAACATGGTCATCAACGCCCGCGACGCGATGCCGCGCGGCGGGCATCTGACCGTGTCGGCGCGCCAGGTGGACCGCATACCGCCCGTGCGCAACCATGCCGGCGCGGCCGGCGACTTCGTGGCGGTGTCCGTCACCGACACGGGGACCGGAATCGAGCCCGCCACGCTGCGGCGCATCTTCGAGCCCTTCTTCACCACCAAGGCGGTCAACAAGGGCACGGGCCTGGGGCTGAGCCAGGCCTACGGCTTCGCCAAGCAATCCGGCGGCGAAATCGACGTCAGCACGCGCATCGGAGAAGGCACGACCTTCACGCTGTACCTGCCCTGTGCCAAGACGACCCACAAGACCGAAAAGCCGCCCGCGCCGCCGGCCGCCATCGCGCCGGAGGGCAAGCCGCTGTCGGTGCTGCTGGTCGAGGACAATGAGACCGTCGGGCGCTTCGCCCTGGGGCTGTTGCAGGAACTGGGGCTCGCCACGAATTGGGCGACCGACGGCCAATCCGCGCTGGAACTGCTGGAAGCGCGCCAGGGGCGTTTCGACCTGGTGTTCTCCGACGTCGTCATGCCGGGCATGAACGGCATCGAGCTCGCATCCACGGTGCGGCGCCGCTGGCCCGGCGTGCAGGTCGTGCTCACCAGCGGCTACAGCCACGTTCTGGCGGAGCAGGGCACGCACGGATTCGACTTCCTCGAGAAGCCTTACTCGGCGGAGGGTCTGGTCAGGATCCTGAAACGGGCCGGGTATCAGGGCGAGAACGCCAGGGCCGATACGCCGCCGGACGCGGGCGACGGTCCGCAGGGCACCCGCAGCGCTGCCTAGGACCTGCCGGCGCGGGGGCGACTGCCCGGACGCGGCAAGGGGTACGGGTTTTGCTCCGCCAGTCGATGAATGCACTCGCTTTCATCAGCCTGGAGGACGTCATGAAGCCCATCGACCCCGAAATGCAACGCTGCATCGACGAATGCCTGAACTGCTACCAAAGCTGCCTGGGCGGCGCTTCGCGCCATTGCCTGGAAGCGGGCGGCCCGCACCTGGAACCGGAACATTTGCGCTTGATGCTGGCCTGCGCCGAGATGTGCCGTACAGCCGCCCATTTCATGCTGCTTGGCGTCCCGCATCACCGGCATACCTGCGCGGATTGCGCGTCGATATGCCGGCAATGCGCCGATAGCTGCGACAGCCTGAGCGATATGGACGACTGCGCCGCCATGTGCCGCCGCTGCGCGGACGCCTGCGAGCGGATGGCCGGAGCCAGCACGCTGCCGCAGGACTGATGCGGGGACTGCGTGCGCGCCTACGCCAGCAGCCCGCTGGCGCGGCGCACCTGGCGCGCCACGGCCTGCTCCAATACATGCTCCCCACCGGGACTGAGCAGGGTCAGGAAGGTCCGCGCGCGCGTAATGCCGGTGTAAAGCAGCTCCCGCGTCAGGATGGGACTGAGGCGCTCGGGCAGCACCACCGCCGCATGATCGAATTCCGATCCCTGCGACTTGTGCACGGTCAGGGCAAAAACGGTTTCCACCGACTGCAGCCTGCTGGGCAAGACCCACTTGATGCGCCCGCTGCCGTCCGTCATCGGAAAGGCCACGCGCAGCACGGGCGGCCGGTCATCGGATTGCGGCAAGGCCAGCGTAATGCCGATATCGCCGTTCATCAGGCCCAGCGCATAGTCGTTGCGCGTGACCAGGACAGGGCGCCCCGCGTACCAGCCTTCGGTCGCTTCGATCAGGCCGCGATCGTGCAGCAGGCGCGCGATGCGGCGGTTCAGGCCCGCCACGCCCCAATCGCCGTGGCGCAGCGTGGTAAGCAGCTGGAAGGCGCCATGCGCGCGCAACACCGCGCGCGCCCATTCGTCCAGCGCCGACGCGTCGGCGCCAGGCGCGGGCATGCGGGCGCGCATGGTCCGCAGATAGTAGGCATATCCATGCGGGCCTTGAGCGTCGTGCGAACCGTCGGCCAGATCCTCCGCATCCACACCGGCTGCCAGCTCCAGTTCCATGCGGGCCTGGCCGTTGAGTGCCAGCGCCGGCAGATCGCGGCCGCAGTCGGCGCCGGTCAGGCGTGTCACGCCGGCATGGTTTTGACGCCAGAAGCGGCTGACGGCGGCGCGGTCGCCCGCATTCACCGCCGTGGCCAAACGGCCGATGCCGCTGTCCGCGGCGAAGCGGTGACTATGGCGCAACATGACGATGGCCTGGTCCAGCGCGGTGCCATCCGGGTCCACCAGCGCATCGGGCAGCCGTTCGCCGGTGACCTGCTCCAACCAGTCGCGCGTGGCGGGCGTATAGCGTCCCGCGTGCGCCTCGCGGCAAAGATCGGCCAGGACGGCGCCCGCTTCCACGGATGCCAGCTGGTCTTTGTCGCCCAGCAGGATCAGGCGGCCGCCGGGCGGCATGGCCTGCAGCAGCGCCGCCATGGTTTCCAGATCGATCATCGACGCCTCGTCCACCACCAGCACGTCCAGGGCGAGCGGCCGCGAGGCGTCGTGCCGGAATTTGCGCGAGCCGGGACGGCTGCCCAAAAGACGGTGCAGGGTGGACACCCGCGTGGGAATGGCTTGCCGGATAGCGTCGCCGGCGGGTATTCCTTCCATGGGTAGCCGCGACACCGCGCCCGCAATGGATTCGCTCAAACGCGCCGCGGCCTTGCCGGTGGGCGCGGCCAGACGGATACGCAGCGGGCGCGGGGCGGCGCCGGGGGCCGCGGGCGCGCGGCCCCCGGCCGTACGCCCGTCCAGCGCCAAAGCCTGGAGGATGGCCAGCACCTTCACCACCGTGGTCGTCTTTCCCGTGCCGGGGCCACCCGTGATGATGGTGAAGGCGCTGCGCGCCGCGGCCGCGCAGGCGATCTTCTGCCAATTGGCCGGCGACACCGCGCTGCCCGCGGGCATCGGCGGAAACAGCGCGGCCAGCATGCCGCGCAGGCGCGCCGCGTCGATATCGGCTTGCAGCGCGGCCAGGCGGGACATGCGGGCCACGATGCCGGCGTTGATGTCCTGCTCGTATTGCCAGCAGCGGCGCAGGTACAGGCGCTGTTCCACCAGGACCAGCGGCGTGCCGCCCGGGCCGCGTCCGACCAGGGCCGGCACGTCCAGCGCCGCCAGCCACTGGGCGGGCGTGACATGGGCCAGCAGCGCGGCCGGCGTACGCCCCAGGACGTCGGGCGACGTTGCATCGGCGCCCTCCGGCGGCAGCGCCAGCGTCGTCTCGGGGTCGGCCAGCGCCGCCCCGATGTCCAGGCAGGCATGGCCGTGACCCAGCTGGTGGCTGGCAAGCAAAGCGGCCAGGATCAGAAGCGGCGGCGCGTCGGGCGCTTCCGACCACAGGAAGCGGGCAAAGACGGCATCGAGCTGCCGTATCCAGCCGTGCTCCACCCAGTCGTCCATCAACGCCAGCAATCGCGCGCGCGGGATGCCGGTTTCGGCGCGGGCGGCGGCTCTCGTATCGATGGGAGTCGTCAGGAACATCCGTTTGCCTCCGCGCGAATGGACGCCGCCGCGAACAGCGCATCCAGCTCCCGCACCATGGCGGCCGGCGGCCGTTCCGCGAAAACGCCGCCCGTCGCGGCGCCCGTGCCGCGCAGGAACAGATAGGCCGCGCCGCCGACGTGGCGGTCGTAATCGTAGTCGGGCAGGCGCGCGCGCAGCAGCCGGTGCAGCGCGAATACATACAGCGCGTACTGCAGCTCGTAGCGGTGCTTGAGGATTGCGGCGCGCATCGCCGCGTCCGTGTACGCGGCGTCATCGCCGCCCAGGCGATTGGACTTGTAGTCCGCGACGTAATAGCGTCCCTGGTGTTCGAACACCAGGTCGATGAAGCCCTTCAGCATGCCGTTGATGCGGGCCGGCTGCAACGCCGGCCGCGGCGCATTGCCCAGGGTATGCGCGCGCACGATGCGGTCCAGCCGATGGACGTCCACATCGTCGGCGCCCAGCCAGAACTCCATTTCGGCGACGTATGCGCCCATGCCGTCCAGCGCGACGGACGGGACCGGGCCGTCCGGCATGGCGGGCAGGCGCATGGGGCGGCCCACGATGTCCAGCAGCCAGGCCGACACGGGCTCGGCCCATTCGGCCCAGCCCCGCACGTTGCAGCGGCGGGCCACGGCTTCCCGGACGGCGTCGGGCTGGCCGGCGATGTTGGCAAAGCCCTCCGCCGCCGCCCATTCCAGCAGCTCATGGAAGAAGGTGCCGGCGTGCGCGCCCGCCGGAAAATCGTGCATGCGGGCGAGCAGGCCGCCTCGCGATACCGGCGCGCCCGCCGCCATGCCGGCAAGGGCGTCCGTGCCGGCCGCGGCATCCGGGCCGGCTGCCGCATCCAGCGCTTCCAGGAACACCGCCTCGCGCGCCGTATCGGGCGCCGACGGCAACTGCCCGTCCTCCTGCGCCGTGCGCAGGGACGAATAGCTGGCGACCCACCAGTGATCGCGCACGGCGCGACGCATGGTTCGCGCCTTGCCGGCCTGCATGGCAAGCGCATCGGGCCGATAGAAAACATCGCCGGCATCGGGCGCCTGCCGCACCGCGATATCGGGATGCCCGTCGCGCCAGGCTTCCAGCACGTCGGCCAGCGGCGCGCCGGCGGGCGCCTGGCCTTGCCCGATCAGGTATCCCAGGGCCCCGCATTCCAGATTCGCGATGGGCGCAGCGCCCACCCAGGTGGCATAGCGTGCCCGCGTAAGCGCGACGTACAGCTTGCGCAGATCTTCCCCCAGGCGCTCCCGGTCGGCCTGCGCATGGCCATCGGCGTCAGGCGCCAGCGATACGCGCAGCCGGCCCTGGGCGTCATGCCAGGACAGCGGCAGCGCGTCCGGCGGTACGGGCCGGAATGCCGCGGCGAAAGGCAGGAACACCAGCGGGTACTCCAAACCCTTGGACTTGTGCACCGTAATCACGCGCACCAGATCGGCATCGCTTTCCAGGCGTATCGTCAGGGCGTCGTTTTCCTCGCCCTGAGCGGCGGTCTGGCGCATTTCCGCCAGATAGCGCAGCAGCGCATGCTCGCCGTCGATACGCGCGCTGGCCTGTTGGAGCGCCTCGGCGATATGCAGGATATCGGTCATGACGCGCTCGCCATCGTTGGGCGCCTGCCCCTTCGCCGCGTCGCCCGCCAACTGTCGCGCCGGCACGCCGAAGTCGTCCAATAGCTGGCGCAGCATGGGGAGCACGCCCTTTTCGCGCCAGCATCGCGCGTAGCCGCGAAACTGCTGCACGCGCGCTTCCCATTCCAGTTCGTCCTGGCCCATCCGATCCAGGTCGTGCCATGGCACGCCCAGTGTCGGCGTTGCCAGCGCGGCGCGCAGGTTGCGCGGGTCGTCAGGATCGGCGCAGGCGCGGAGCCAGAATTCGATCTCGGCGGCCTGCGCGCCGGCGAAGACGGATTGCCGTTCCGAAAGATAGACGCTGCGCACCCCGCGCCGGGCCAGCGCGCGGCGCACCGCGCGCGCCTGCCGCCCGGTATCCACGAGCACCGCGATATCGGCGGGGCGCAAGGGGACGAACATACCGCCCGCAAAGCCGGCCCGGCCCTGCTGGCTCAAGGCCAGCAGCCGCGCAATTTCGCCGGCGCACGCATCGGCCATCGCGTCCAGATACGCGCCCGCGCCCAGCGGTTTGCCATCCTCGGGGCCGGGCAGCCACCACATCGTCAGCGCCGGCACGACGGCATCGTCCAGCGTCAGCCGGTCGGGACGGTCGTGCGCCTGCGCCGGCAGGAACGGCACGGGGTTGCCTTCGGGACGCCGGAACAGGAACGCGCCTTCGCCCTGCTCGCGGCGTTCGGCGGCATCGAACACATGATTCACCGCCTCCACCATGGGACGGGTGGAGCGGAAATTCCTGCTCAGTACATACAGGCGGCCGTCGACAGCCGCCCGCGCGCGCAGGTAGGTGTAGATGTCCGCGCCGCGGAAACCATAGATGGCCTGCTTGGGATCGCCGATCAGGATCAGCGCGCTCTGGCGGTCGTTGCGGGCCACGCGGTACACCGCATCGAAAATGCGGTACTGCACGGGGTCCGTGTCCTGGAACTCGTCGATCAACGCCACGGGAAACTGCTTGCGCAAGGTATCGGCCAGCGTGTCGCCGCCCGGCGCGGACAGGGCGGCGTCCAGTTGATCCAGCAGGGCGTCGAAGCTCATTTGCGCGCGCTGCGCCTGCTCGCGCGCGAAACGGCGGCTCACCCAGGCGGCCGCATGACGCAGGACGTCCTGGCGCGCCTCGGGCAGCGCCTGCGTTCGCGCGCGAAGTCCGGCCAGCGCCTGGAATGCCGGGTGATCGGGCGGATCGCCTTTCCATGCCTCGCTCAGGCCGGGCCCCAGCCGCTGCCACGCCGTATCCGTCAGGGCCGGCACGCGCGCCTCGGGGTCTTCGCACCAGGCGCACAGGCTGTCCAGCCATGACGTGTAATAGCGCGCCTGGATCTGGCGGCCGTTCACACGCTTGCCCGCCACGCCTTCGTCGAAAAGTTGACGCAATTGCGGCAGCCATTGTGGCCACGGCTGCTTCAGATCGTTCAGCGCAGCCTGCCGGCGTTCGCGCGTGACGCGCAGCACAGCCTGCGGCGTATCGCCGGACCCCTCGTCCACGCCTTCGCCGGGCGCCGTCAATTCGTGCGCGACGCGAAGCACGGGCAAGAGCTGGCGCTGCAAGGCTTCGGGGCCCTGCCACCATGAGCGGACCTCGGCCGCGCATGCCGCATCGAGCGGCGCGATGAACGTTCGCCAGTAATCCCGCACGACCTCGGCCAGCAGCGGGGCGGTGTTCTGTTCCAGGGTCTGCTGGAACAGGCTGTTGCTGTCGAACGCGTGTTCGCGCAGCATGCGGTTGCACCAGCCGTGAATGGTGGACACCGCGGCCTCGTCCATCCACTCCCCCGCCAATTGCAGCCTGCGGGCGCAGGCCGGCCAGTCCGCGGGAACATATTCCGCGCGCAGGTCGTGCAAGGGATCCTCGCCGGGCGGCCGGTCCTGCACATCTTCCGGGCCGGTCAGAAAATACGCGGCGGCCTGCGCCAGCCGCGCCCGGATGCGATCGCGCAGCTCCTGCGTCGCGGCTTCGGTGAAGGTGACGACCAGGATTTGCGGGGGCGTCAGCGGGCGCTCGAATCCGGCATCGCCGCCATGCCCCAGCACCAGCCTGACATAGAGCGTAGCGATCGTGAACGTTTTGCCGGTGCCGGCGCTGGCCTCGATCAGGCGGCTTCCATGCAGCGGGAAGCGCAGCACATCCAGGGACTCAGGCATCGGCCGGCTCCTGTCCGTTCGGCGCGGCGGCGCCCTTGTTGCGGTCAGCGTAAAGCGCCGCCCGCATCGGCCGCAACCAGGATTGCGCCAGGGTGAAAAATTCGCCGTCGCCCGCCAGCGAGGCGAAGTCCGGATAGACCGCCTGCAGATATGGGCTGCCGTCCACCTCGCCTCCCGCGTCGCCCGCGCCTTCGTAGACCCGGCGCGCGGCCTGCGCGGCTGGCGCGGCGAGCAGCGATTCCACCGCCAGGCCGTCGCTGCCGGCGCGCGTTTCGGGCGCATCGGGATGGCGGGTCAGCCATTCGAACGCCGTGGCCGGCGCCAGTGGCAAGGGGCGGCACATGCCCGTGCGCCAGGCCTGCAGCCACTGCCGCAGGCAACGCAGCGCGTCATCCGGCGGCAGCGGCGGGAAGATCACATCGCCCGCCTTGCTGACGACGACGGTGGAAACCTCGCCGGCCGCCAGTTGCGCGGCCACGTGGGCGACCCAATGCGGGATGACGCGCGCCGCGCGGTACTTGCCCTTGGGGATAAGGCTGCTGCTGTCCACCAGCACGCGGCAGCGTTCGCCTTCGTCGTTGCGGCGCAGGCCCGCGATGCTGTCTTCCAGCGCCGGCACGTCGCCGGCGGGGGCCACGGCGACCGGCATGTCGCCGGGAATCGCGTGCGGCCAGCGCGCCAGCGCCTTGGCATAGCGGTCGGCCATGTCGTCCAGCGGCACTGCCAGATCGCTGGCCGTCAGCGCGCCGAAGGCGCCGTCGGGCAGCACGCCCGCGCGTCCCAGGCGGGCCAGTTCGGCCTCGCGGCTGGCAAAGGGGTCGGCGCCGGTCTCCAGGGCGCGCGTCTGCGCGCGGATCAGCGCATCCTGCAATTGCCATTGCTCCAGCGCATCCGGCACGAAAGGCTCGACGTCTTCCGTCGCGGCGTCGTCCAGTACGAAGCTGACCTGCAGGCGCTGCTTGAAAAACGCGTCCACCGGCGCTCGCACGAAATCCGCGAGTTCACGCAGCGTCAACGGGTCTTCGCGCGACAGCGGCGGCAGCGCCCGGGCGCTGGCCGGCGCAATCTGCGGCGCGCCGCGCCATTCCTTCGCATAGGTGAACAGCGGGGATGACTCGGGATCGTTGGGGAAGTACGCCGGGCTGAAAGGCTGGAGCCGGTGTTCGGTGGTCAGCGCGGCCAGCAAGGCTTCGTCGGGCGCGGCCGGCCGGTCCGTATCGAGTTCAAGGGCCAACGTCTCGTGGGCCGCCGGCGCATCGGGGCGCGCCAGCCGCCAACCGGCGGCCAGATGGTCGCGCAACTGACTCACCAGCACGGAAGGCGGCCGGGGCGTGTTGTCGCGCACGCTGCGCCCGACCCAGGATATATACAGCCGATCGCGGGCCGACAGCAGCGCTTCCAGAAACAGGTAGCGGTCGTCCTCGCGCCGCGAACGGTCCCCCGGGCGATAGTCATAGGCCATCAGGTCGAAATCCATCGGCATGCGGATGCGGGGATATTCGCCGTCGTTCATGCCGAGCAGGCAGACAATGCGAAACGGAATCGCGCGCATCGGCATCAGAGTGGCGAAGGTGACCGCGCCGCCGAAGAACCGCTGCGACAAGCCGCCTTCGTCCAGGCGCGACAACCAGTGTTCCGCGACCACGCACAAAGGCAGCGGCTCGGTGACGCTGGCTTCCGCACAAACGTCCAGCCACTCCTGCAGCGCGGCGTTCAATTGCTGCACCGTATAGGCGTCGGCGCTGTCGCCGGGCAGGAAAAAGCGTGTCAGCAGCGCCGCCAGCCGTTCGCCCCAGACCGCGGGCGGCGCCGGCTCGGCCAGCTCCAGCCAGCTGCGCTCCAGGCTCTCGACGATGTCGATCAAGGGCCCGAGCAGGGCGGCGTCCAGCCCGCCGACGTCATCGTAGGGTTCGATGCCATTCCAGTTCTCCCCCTGGCCGCCCACCGCATAGCCGAGCAGGATGCGGCGCAAGCCGAACAGCCAGGTGTTCTGCGCGGCCGGCGTGCCGCTGCCCGGCAGACCCAGCGCCTGGCGCTGCGCATCGTGCAGGCCCCAGCGGATATTGGCGCCGCGTATCCAGCCATGCAGCAGGCTCAACTGGTCCTGTGCGATGCCGAAGCGCGCCCGCACCGCGGGCACGTCCAGCAGGTCCATGAACTCGCTGACGGAAAACCGCGCGCGGTCCAGCTGCAGCAATTGCTCCAGCGCATGCAGCAGCGGATCGGCGTGCCGCTTGACGCGGTCCGCGATGGTGTATGGGATGGCGCGCGGGTCGTCCTTGTCGTGCAGACCGAACACGGCCTGGATATGCGGCGCGTAGGCCTCGATATCCGGCACCATGACGATGACGTCGCGCGGCCGCAGCGTCGGGTCGGCGTCGAAAGCCGCCAGCAGCTGGTCGTGCAGGATTTCCGTCTCGCGCTGCCGGCTGTGCGCCACATGAAAGCGGATGGACGCATCGGCCAGCGGATCGACCGCCGGCCAGCGCTGGCGGCTTTCACGCAGCGGCCGCAAATCGCGGATATCGTCCTGCAGCTGCCGCAGCAGGGTGTCGTCTCCGGCCGGCGCGAACAGGTCCAGGCGCTGCGGCGGCAAGCCGAGCGTCCGGGTCAGACGCTCCCGCGCCTCGGGACTGTCATGTTCGTCCAGCAGGCCGATGAAATCCCGGCCCTGCTTGCCCCACGCCGCCAGCAGCGGATGCGCATGCAGATGCAGCGCGTCCTCGGCGATGCTTTCCGGGCTGCCGCGCCGGCGCCGCTGGCGCGATTGCGCGGCGCGCAGCAGGTCCTTGCCTTCGATGATGTCGGCCCAATAGTGCTCGCAGGGGTTGTGGACGCACATCAGAATCTGCGTCCACCGCGACAGCACGCCCAGCACTTCCAGGGACTGCCGCGGCAAGGTCGAGATGCCGAAAACCACCAGCCGGCGCGGCAGCCCGGGAATGCGGGCATCGTCGGGCAGAGACGCGGCCCGCCGCAGGAAGGCCGCATGCACGGCCGCGCGGCCATCGGACGAGGGGGCCGCGCCGATCGGCGCCTCCATGGCCTTGACGTCATCCAGCACCGCGCGCCACAGCGCGGCCTGCCAGCGCTGGGCCTCGGGCAGCGGCAGATCGGCGCCGCCGTCGCGCGGCAGGGTGTCGTGGCCAGCGGCCCAGGCCGCCAGCCAGTCCGCCCGGTAGACCTGGTACTGGTCGAAGACGTCGGCCAGCCGTTCGGCCAGCTGGTACCGCTTGCGGCAATCCGCGTCGTTGCGCAGGAAGCGGCGCAAGGGCGCGTAGACGGGTTGGTCCATGACTTCCGGCAGCAGCCGCAGCAAGCGCCACATCAGGCGCGGCTTGTCGAAGGGCGAGACCTCCGGCACGGCGGCGGCGCCCAGTACCGCCCGATAGGCGCGCCATAGGAACCGGGATGGCAGCAGGAAATCCAGGGCGGCGGCGATGCCGGCCCCGCCGCCCGGGCCATCCGCGCGCGGGTCGGCGGCCAGCGCAAGCTTGAGCCACTGCGCGATACCGCTGCTTTGCACCAGAACGACTTCCTGTTCCAGCGGGCCGAGCGGATGCTCGCGCATCCATGCCACCAGCACGTCGCGCAGCGACTCGGACAGATTGCTATGGACGACGATCAGGCCAGGGGGCAGGGGCGGCGGAGACGATAGGAGCACCGGGTTCAAAGCCAGAGTGGATTGCAGGCGAAACGATAACGCGGATCCGCACTTGCCGGCATCGCAAGGGCGTCGGCACCTGGACATGTCCCGGCCGCCGCACGGCCTCGCAGTTGCGCCACCGAACCGCCTGTCCCGCAAAACCCCGATTGACGCCGCAGGGGACGGGGGGTAAACCTTGGCGGTCCGGTTCGCGCCGGACCAAAAACAGAAGGACCCGCGCCGCGGACCTTGCCGATCGCGCTTCATGGCGCTCGCGGGACAGGCGGCGATAAAAGGCAGTCCAACGCGGCGCCCTCGCGGCACCGTTCATGAGGAGACAGACGATGAGAACGCCGTTCGCGCGGTTTGCCGCGCTGCTGTGCCTTGCCTTCGCCGGCTTTGCCGCTTCCCCCTGTGCCTCCGCCGAAAACATTTCCATCGCCACCGGCGGCACCGGCGGGGTCTACTACCCCATCGGCGGCGGCATCGCGGCCGTGCTGTCCAAGAAGGTGCCGGGCATGGAAGCCACGGCGGAAGTGACGGGCGGCTCGGTGGACAACCTGAAACTCATCGACGGCGATGCCTCCTACATCGGCTTGACGATGTCGGATGCCGCGCAGGACGCCTATCGCGGCCAGGACAAGTTCAAGGGCAACAAGGTTCCCTTGCGCACGCTGATGATCCTCTACCCCAACCGTATGCACGTGGTGACCGTGCAGGGCAAGGGCATCGAAACGGTGGCGGACCTGAAGGGCAAGCGCGTCTCCACCGGCGCGCCCGGCAGCGCGACCGAGGTCATGGCCTTCCGCATGCTGGAAGCCGCCGGACTGGACAAGGACAAGGACGTCACGCGCGAACGGCTGAGCGTGGCCGAATCGGTCAACGCCATCAAGGACAACAAGATCGACGCCTTCTTCTGGGTGGGCGGGCTGCCCACCGCCGCCGTGACGGATCTGGCGAATACCCCGGGCACCACGATCAAGATGATCGACAACGCCGACCTGGTGCCGGCGATGAACAAGAAGTACGGCAATCTGTACGTGGCGGACACCATCCCCAAGGGCACGTACCGCGGCATGGACAAGGACAACCGGCAGGCCACCGTGATGAACATCCTGGTGGCCAACGAAAAGATGTCCGAGCAGACCGCCTACAACATCGTCAAGACGATTTTCGAAAGCCGCGACGAGCTGATCGCCGTGCACAAGGACACGGCGGAGTTCAAGCTGGAGAACCAGAAAGCGTCGGCGACTCCGATTCCTTTCCACCCGGGCGCCGTCAAGTACTACAAGGAGCGGGGCGTCAGCCTCGAATAAGCCGGGCAGCGCGGGCGCCGCCCGCACCGCCCGACATGGCAGGGGACAGGAGCGCCACGTCCGGCGTGCGCATGCGCGCGGGCGCGGCCCTCATCGCGCGCAGGGGGACGCCGCCAGGCCGGCCTCCCGCCCGGCGCTTACCATTACCACATGGAGCATCGCATGACTGATGCAGCACCCACGGAGGCGCCCGCCGCCGTCGATGACGCGGCCCTGCGCAAGGCCGAGGAATACATCGAGCAGGAAGAAGGCGCGGCCAACCGGCTCACCGGCCGGCTCGGCGCCTTCGTCGCCATCACGGCCGTGGCCATGTCGCTGTTCCACTTGTACGCCGCCTACGCCATCGTGCCGACGCAAATCCTGCGGCCGGTGCACGTCGCCTTCGTGCTGTTCCTTTGCTTCCTGGTCTTTCCCGCCGCTCCCCGCTGGCGCCACCGCATCATGCCCTGGGACTGGGCGCTGGCGCTGCTGGCCATCGCGATCGTGGTCTACCAAATCCTTGGCGGCGACGATTTCACCGACCGCAATACCCGTCCCGACCCGTGGGACATCTTCTTCGGCGCCGCGCTGATCCTGCTGGTGATGGAAGCGATGCGCCGCACCATAGGCTGGATCCTGCCCGCCATCTGCATCTGCTTCCTGCTCTATGCCTTCCTGGGCCCCTACCTGCCGCACCCCTGGACCCATCGGGGCTACAGCATCGCCCGGCTGGTCGGCTTCATGTACATGACGCTGGAAGGCATCTTCGGCGTGGCGGTGGATGTGTCGTCGTCGCTCATCATTCTGTTCACCATCTTCGGCGCCTTTCTGCAGCTGTCCGGCGCGGGGCGCTTCTACATCGATTTTTCGTTCTCGGCCATGGGCGGCAAGCCCGCCGGCGCCGGCCGTACGGTCGTGCTGGCGTCCTTCCTATTGGGCGGACCCTCGGGTTCCGGCGTGGCGACCACCGTCACGCTGGGCACGGTCGCCTGGCCCATGCTCGCCAAGGTCGGCTATGCGCGCGACGCGGCGGGCGGACTGCTGGCCGCAGGGGGGCTCGGGGCCATCATCTCGCCGCCCGTCATGGGGGCGGCCGCCTTCATCATCGCGGAGTTCCTGAAGATCTCGTATCTGGACGTGCTGCTGATGGCGGTCATCCCGACGCTGCTCTTTTACCTGGCGCTGTTCCTGATGGTGGAAATCGACGTGCGCAAGTACGGCATGAGCCAGACGGTTTTCGCGCGCGTGGATACGGTATGGAACCTGACCCGGCATTACGGCTTTCATTTCCTCTCGCTGATCTCGATCGTGGTTTTCATGCTGTGGGGGTTTTCGCCGGTGCTGTCGGTGTTCTGGGCCATCGTCGTTTCCTTCCTGGCCAGTTTCCTGCGGCCGGACACCGCCATGATTTCCTATGACCTGTTCCGCGGCCGCGGCTCGCCGTGGCGCCTGCTGGCGCAATCGCCGCTGGTGGAGGCCTTGCGCACCGGGTCGATCGGCATGCTGGGGGTGGGAACGACCTGCGCGGGCGCCGGCATCATCGTCGGCACGGTGACGCTGACCGGCCTGGGCTTGAAGTTCAGCGGCATCGTCATCGACTACGCGGCCGGCTCGCTGCTGCTCACCGCCATCTATACGGCGCTGGTCGTATGGATCATCGGCCTGGCCGTCCCGGTGACCGCCTCGTACATCATCTGCGCCGTCATCGCGGCGCCGGCCTTGATCAAGCTGGGCGTGCCGGATTTCGCCGCGCACATGTTCATCTTCTATTACGCCGTGCTGTCGGAGGTCTCGCCGCCGACCGCGCTGTCGCCATTCGCGGCCGCGGCCATCACCGGGGCGGACCCCTACAAGACCACCATGCAATGCTGGAAATACACCATCCCGGCATTCCTAGTGCCTTTCATCTTCGTGCTGGCGCCGAGCGGCGAAAGCCTGCTCCTCATGGGTTCGACCAAGGCGCTCGCGTCCGCCGACCTTTGGCAGATCGCGGAGGTCACGGTCATCGCGGCCGCCAGCATCTTCGCGCTGGCAGCCGGCTTTCAGGGATGGCTGCTGGTGCGCGCGTCCGTCGCGCAACGCATCATGCTGATTGTTGCGGGGATCGCGCTGGTGTACCCGGATCCGCTGTCCAGAATTCTTGGCCTCGTGCTGGTGCTGATCGCGCTGGCGCTGCAGTGGCGCGGTCATCGCCGGGCAGCCGGGCGCTCCGGCGCCGGACGCAATTCCAAAGGAGCCGCCACGGAATAGCGGCCGGCGCTGCTGCGCCAACCGCCGACGGCCCAGGCGTGGAGCGCCGCGCGCCGGCTGGCGGGGCCGGCGCCACGCGAAACCCGGCCCACAACGCGGTGCTAAACTCTGTAACCTTCCCCGCCCGACACCGGCAACGGCGCGCGGCCCGCGCGCATATCGCCCTCGACCCGCTCGAGATCGCGATGCGGCTGCCCGCGCCACGGATCGGCGCGCCGGCACGCACGACGATTTCCGCCATACCCGATAGCTAGAGTGAGGTTCACGAGCAAATGTCCAACACGTCGAAGATCATCTACACGCTGACCGACGAAGCGCCGGCCCTGGCCACGTATTCGCTGTTGCCCATCGTCCAGGCCTTTACCCGTTCGTCGGGCGTCGCCGTCGAGACTCGCGATATCTCGCTGTCCGGCCGCATCATCGCCGCCTTCCCCGACTACCTGACCGACGCCCAGAAGATTTCCGACGATCTGGCGGAACTCGGCCGCCTGGCGACCACGCCGGAAGCCAACATCATCAAGCTGCCCAACATCAGCGCCTCGATTCCGCAATTGAAGGCGGCCATCAAGGAACTGCAGCAGCAGGGCTACAACCTGCCCGACTATCCCGATGAAGTCACCAACGACAAGGAAAAGGACGTCAAGGCGCGCTACGACAAGATCAAGGGCAGCGCCGTGAACCCCGTCCTGCGCGAAGGCAACTCCGACCGCCGCGCGCCCCTGTCGGTCAAGAACTACGCTCGCAAGCATCCCCACAAGATGGGCGCCTGGGCAGCGGACTCGAAGACCCACGTCGCGCATATGGACGGCGGCGACTTCTACGGCAGCGAAAAATCCACGGTGGTCGCCAATGCCGGCACCCTGCGCATCGAGCTGGCCGCCGCGGACGGCACGACCAAGGTGCTGAAGGAAAAGACCAACGTCAAGGCCGGCGAGATCATCGACGCCGCCGTCCTCAGCAAGAACAAGCTGCGCACCTTCCTGGATGCGCAGATCGAAGACGCCAAGAAGCAGGGCGTGCTGTTCTCCGTGCACGTGAAGGCCACCATGATGAAGGTCTCGGACCCCATCATCTTCGGCCACGTGGTGTCCGTGTACTACAAGGACGTGCTGGCCAAGCATGCCGATACGCTGAAGCAGATCGGCTTCGACCCCAACAACGGTATCGGGGACCTGTACGCCAAGCTGGGCAGCCTGCCCGCCGACAAGCGCGCCGAGATCGAGGCCGACATCAAGGCCGAATACGAGAAGCGCCCGCAGCTGGCGATGGTCAACTCGGACAAGGGCATCACCAATCTGCACGTGCCCAGCGACGTGATCGTGGACGCGTCCATGCCGGCCATGATCCGCGAAGGCGGCAAGATGTGGGGCCCGGACGGCCAGCTGTACGACACCAAGGCCGTGATCCCGGACCGCTGCTATGCCGACGTCTACCAGGTCGTGATCGACGACTGCAAGAAGAACGGTCCCTTCGACCCCGTGACCATGGGCAGCGTGCCGAACGTGGGCCTGATGGCGCAGGCTGCCGAGGAATACGGTTCGCACGACAAGACCTTCCAGGTGCCCGCCGACGGCGTGGTGCGTGTCGTGGACGAAGGCGGCAAGGTGCTGCTGGAGCAGCCGGTGCAGGCGGGCGACATCTGGCGCATGTGCCAGACCAAGGACGCGCCCATCCAGGACTGGGTCAAACTGGCCGTCAACCGCGCCCGCGCCACCGGCGCGCCTGCCGTGTTCTGGCTGGACAAGGATCGCGCGCACGATGCCCAGATCATCGCCAAGGTCGAGCGCTACCTGAAGGACCACGACACCAGCGGGCTGGACATCCGCATCATGAAGCCGACCGACGCCACCCGCTTCTCGCTGGAGCGTATCCGCGCCGGCAAGGACACCATTTCGGTGACCGGCAACGTGCTGCGGGACTACCTGACCGACCTTTTCCCCATCATGGAACTGGGCACCAGCGCCAAGATGCTCTCCATCGTTCCGCTGATGGCGGGCGGCGGCCTGTTCGAAACGGGCGCGGGCGGTTCGGCGCCCAAGCACGTGCAGCAGTTCGTGGAAGAGAACTTCCTGCGCTGGGATTCCCTCGGCGAATTCCTGGCCCTGGCCGCGTCGCTGGAGCACCTGGCCGACGTGTACAAGAATCCGGGCGCGCGCGTGCTGGCCAAGACGCTGGACGAAGCCACCGGCAAGTTCCTGGACAACGACAAGTCGCCCGCGCGCAAGGTGGGCGGCCTGGACAACCGGGGCAGCCATTTCTATCTGGCGCTGTACTGGGCCCAGGCCCTGGCCGCGCAGACCGAGGACAAGGCCCTGCAGGCCAAGTTCGCCGGCCTGGCCAAGACCTTGACCGAAAACGAGTCCAAGATCGTGCAGGAGCTGGGCGCGGTGCAGGGCAAGCCGGCCGACATCGGCGGCTACTATCGCCCGAACCCGGAGAAGACCAGCCAGGCCATGCGCCCGAGCGCCACCTTCAACGAAGCGCTGAAGCAGCTGAACGCCTGATCCTGAACCGCGTGGTCGTCCTCGCCCTGCGCGCAGGGCGAGGACCCGCGGTCAGCGATGCGAACCGAGCCGGCCATCGCGCCGGCTTTTTTGCGGGTGCCGTGCGGCGTTCGTCGCGAAATCGGCGACGACGTCCAGGCATGAGGCCCCCGAGCGCCATGCTTACCGGTAGCCCACCATCGTCGCCCGCAGTTGCGACGCGGTCTGCCGCAGCGGCTGCAGGAATTCCGCCGTCGCCCGCGCTTCGTCGTATTCGCCGGCGGTCAGGCTGACATTGACCGCCGCGACGATGGCGCCGTCCTGGTCGCGTACCGGCACCGCGAGCCCGGCGATGGAATCGTCCAGCTCGCCATCGACCCACGCGTAACCCTGCTCGCGCACTTGCGCAATCCGCGCCTGCAATTGCGCCCGGTCCACCACCGTGGCCGCGGTCAGCTTCTTCAGCCTTGCCGTTTCGAGATAGGCCTGCAAGGCCGCGTCGTCCAGCCCCGATAGCAACACTCGCCCCATCGAGATCGCGTGCGCGGGCAGGCGGCTGCCCAGCGAAGGGCTCATGGGCAGGATCCTTTTCGTGTGCAGGCGCTGCACGTACACGATGTCTTCTTCGTCCAGCACCGACACCGCGCAGGACTGGCCGATGCGCGCGCCCAGCTCCTCCAGCGCCAGCTGGGATTGCCGCCAGTAGGGCAGCGTATACAGATAGGACAGCCCGAGCCGCAGCACTTTCGGCGTCAGCCAATAGTGCTTGCCGTCCGTCTTCACGAAGGAAAGCTCGATCAGCGTCAGCAGGAAACGCCGCACGGCGGTGCGCGGCAGATCCACAGCGGATGCGACGTCCGCCAAAGTCTGGCGCGCATCGCCCTGGCCCATGGCCTCGATGATCTTCAAGCCGCGCGCGAAGGTGCGGACAAACGATTCGCTTTCCGGTGTTGCCATGCGTACTCCCGCGGAACGTGCTTGACACGCCCGCCAGCCCTCCCCACAATGACCATACAGCGGTTATTCATAACCGCTTAGCGGACATTCTAAACAGAACGGCCGCCGCGCGCAAGTCCGGGCCCGGGCGCGCGCCCCCGTCCTCCAACCGCCCCTGGAAAGGCCATGACACAAACGACATTCGAGACAGACTTCTGGAAAGACGCCCAGGCTCGCAAGATCTGGGACGACATCGTTCCGGGCGAGCCCCGCAAGACCATCCCCTACACCCTGACGCTGGAAGCCATCCAGAAGTACTGCCGCGTCGTGGGCGACATGCACCCGCTGTACTTCGACGAGGAATACGCGCGCAAATCGCCGTACCAAGGCCTGATCGCGCCGCCGGCCATCCACATCCTGCTGATGTTCGCCTGCACGCCCGCCGACGACTGGATGCGCAGTCCCGGCACGGTCAACGCCGGGCAGTGCTGGACGTACAACGTGCCCGCCCGGCCGGGCGACGTCATCCGGCTGCAGGCGCGCGCGCTGGACAAGTTCATCCGCAAGGACCGCTTGTTCGTGGTGCACGACAACGTGTTTTTCAACCAGAACGATGAAGTGATCTGCGCCGGCCGCGGCTGGACGATCCGCCCGATGTAAGGAGCACCGATCATGACCCACGCTTTCGATACCCTCGCGCCCGGCCACAAAATCGAGGGCGCGCCGTTCGCGCCCACACGGGAATCCATCCGCGCGTTCTGCGAGGCTTCGCTGGACTACAACCCTCTTCATTGGGACGACGACTACATGAAGGGGAACTTCGGCAAGACGAACTTCGGCGGCATCATCATGCACGGCATGAACAACTTCGGCGTGATCACGAAGATGCTCACCGACTGGCTCTACGAGCACGGCGGCGTGCAGCGCAGGCTGGAGACGCGCTGGAAGGCGCCGGTCAAACCGGGCGACACCATCCGTCCGGAAGCCGTCGTCACGGCGACGCGCCGCACGGAAAAGAGCCGCTGGGCCACGCTGGACGTCCAGGTGCTGAACCAGCGCGGCGAAACCGTCGCCGTCGGCGAAGCGATGGTGGAATTTCCGCACTGAAACCGCGGCCGGCAACGCCCGGGCGCCGGCGTCAGGCCAAAAGGAGCGCCGCGCCGGCCCGGTGACGAGCGCCGCGCCGGCCGGCGCCTGCCCCGCATCGGGCGGCTTGAACCGCCAGAGCGAAGAGAACGAAGGAGACAAGACATGAGAACCTGGTTGCGTATCGCGGCCGCCCTGTTCGCAGGCGCCGCCACCATGGCGCCGCTATCGGCGCACGCGCAGAACTTTCCCGACCACGCCGTGCGCGTGGTGGTGCCGTTTCCGCCGGGCGGCACGACTGACATCCTGGCGCGCATGCTGGCCAACGCCCTCGGTGCGGAATGGAAGCAGCCCGTCGTCGTGGAAAACAAGCCCGGCGCCAGCGGCACGATCTTTTCCGAGCAGCTCGCCCGCACCGCGCCCGACGGCTACACGCTGATGGTCACCGCCACCCATCACGTCATCAATCCCGCGCTGTACAAAAACCTGCGCTACGACAGCAGGACCGATTTCACGCCCATCGCGCAAGTGGCGGCGGTGCCCAACGTGCTGGTCGTGAATGCCGACTTCGCGCAGCGCAATCACATCGGCTCGGTAAGCGACCTGATCGCCTACGCCAAGGCCAATCCGGGCAAGGTCAACTTCGGCTCGGCGGGCACCGGGGGCGCCAATCATCTGTCGGGCGAGCTGTTCAAGTCCATGACCGGCGTCAGCATGGTGCATATCCCGTACAAGGGCGCCGCGCCGGCGCTGAACGATCTGCTCGGCGGACAGATACCGGTGATGTTCGATTCCGTTCCGGGGGTCCTGCAGCACATCAAGGCCGGCAAGCTGCGTGCGCTGGGGGTCACGTCGCTCAAGCGCTCGCCCGCGCTGCCGGACGTGCCCACGCTCGATGAGGCCGGCGTGAAGGGCTTCGAGGCCACCGCCTGGTTCGGCATGTACGCGCCCGGCCATATGCCCCAGGCGCTGTCCGAAAGAATATCGCGCGACGTGCTGGCCGCGTTGCGCACGCCGGCGATCAGGCAGCAGTTCGCCGAACAGGGCGCCGAGCCTGGCGCCATGACGCAGCCGGAATTCGCGCGGTTCGTGAATGCGGAAATGGACAAGTGGGCCAAGGTGATCGCCGACGCCCAGGTCGTCATTCAATAGGGGCGGGCATGACGGAAAGTTTGGAAAACCCGGCCGCGGCAGGCGACGGCCGGCGCGGCGCGCTGTCCCACATCCGGGTGCTGGACCTTTCCCGCATCCTCGCCGGCCCCTGGTGCACCCAGAACCTGGCCGACATGGGCGCCGAAGTCATCAAGATCGAACGTCCCGGAATCGGCGACGATACGCGGGCCTGGGGACCGCCGTGGGTGCGCGACGGCAACGGCGCCGACACGCATGATTCCACCTATTACGCCGCCGCCAACCGCGGCAAGAAGTCCCTGACCCTGGACATTTCCAAGCCCGAGGGACAACGCATCGCCCGCGAATTGGCGGCGCAGAGCGACGTTGTCATCGAGAACTACAAGATCGGCGACCTGAAGCGCTACGGGCTCGACTACGAGAGCCTGAAGGCCGTCAATCCGCGGCTGGTGTATTGCTCCATCACCGGCTACGGCCAGGACGGACCCAGCGCGCACAAGCCGGGGTACGACTTCGTCTTCCAGGCCATCGGCGGGTTCATGAGCATTACGGGCGAACGCGACGACCTGCCCGGCGGCGGTCCGCAGAAGGCAGGCATTGCCATCGCCGACGTCATCACCGGCATGTACGCCACCATCGCCATCCTCGCGGCGCTCAATCACCGCCAGGTCTCCGGCAAGGGACAGTACATCGACATGGCGCTGCTCGATTGCATCGTCGCGCTCGGCGGCAATCAGGTCACCGGCTACTTCGTCACCGGCAAGCCGCCGCACCGCTATGGCAACGCGCATGCCAGCCTGGTGCCCTATCAGGTGTTTGCCGTGGCCGACGGCGAAATCGTCGTGGCGGTGGGCAATGACGACCAGTGGCAGCGCTATTGCGCCGCGATCGGCCGGCACGACCTGGCGGCGGATCCGCGCTGGCATAAGGTGACCGGCCGCATCCAGGGCCGCGATGCGCTGGTCCCCGAGCTGGCGCGCACGATGCTGACCCGCCCCGCTCAGGCATGGATCGCGCTGCTGGAAGCCCATGGCGTGCCGTGCGGACGTATCAACGATTACGCGCAGGTGTTCGAGGATCCGCAGGTGCGCCATCGCGGCCTGCGGGTCGACATCGCCCGCGCCGACGATCCGCAAAGCGTCGTATCGACCATCGCCAGCCCCCTGCGCCTGCGCGATACGCCGCCGTGCCACGACCGGCCGCCGCCCAGGCTGGGCGACAGCACCGACGAGGTCCTGGCCCGCCTGCTGGGCTACGACGCCGACCGCATCGCCGGGTTGCGCAACCGGCGCATCCTGTAAGCAGGGCCGCCTCCGGTTCACCGATCCTCCAAGCGCCTATCGGAGCACACCGACATGTACGAATCGCCGCTGGCGATCTATCGCCGTCATCTGGCGCAGGGCCAGCTCGCCTATCAATACGATCCGCAGACCCGGCGCCCCGTATTTCCGCCGCGCGTGCTCGGCCCCGGTTCCGGCAACGGCGCGCTGCAGTGGCGCATCAGCGCGGGGCTGGGCGCCGTTCATGCCGTCACCGTCGTGCGGCCGCGCGACGGCGCGCCCTACAACGTCGTGCTGGTGGACATGGATGAAGGCTTTCGCCTGATGAGCCGTGTCGAAACGGCCGGCGGGGCCGCGCCGGTCATCGGCATGCGCGTGCGCCTGAGAGCGCAGGCGGCCCAAGAGGATGGCGACCCTTTTCCGGTCTTCGAGGCCGCCACTGGCCATGACGTTGCGGCGGCCGCGCCGGACACGCCCGCACCGGCGCAGCCGCGGGCCATCGCGGTCGGGCCCGGCCTGGCATCGCATGCAGCGCTGCAACACGAGGCGGCGCGCGGCACCGCGCCGCTCCCGCTGCGCCGCGGCGCCGTCGCCATTGTCGGCGCCGCCGAATCGGACCTGGGCAAGGTCGCGCCCGGCCTCGGCCCGCTGGACCTCATGGCCCAGGCCGTCGGCCGCGCGCTGGACGACTGCGGCTTGACGCTTGGCGACGTCGACGGCGTCTTCGCCACGACCTCGCAAAGCCGCATGCCGACGCTGGCGTTGTGCGAGACCCTTGGCATCCAGCCGCGCCATCACGACGGCACGAACATTGGCGGCGCATCGTTTCTTTCCATGGTGGCGCGCGCCCACGCCGCCATCGAGGCAGGCCTGTGCCAGGTGGCGGTAATCGCCTACGGCAGCACGCAGCGCAGCATGGGGCGCGCGAACGTGGCGGCGCCCGATCCGAATCCGCACGAGGCGCCCTACCGGCCGCTCTACACCGCCAGTTCGTATGCCCTGGCGGCGTCGCGGCATATGCATGTGTACGGCACCACGCGCGAACAGCTTGCCGAAGTCGCCGTCGCGGCCCGGCAATGGGCGCTGCGCAATCCCGCGGCCTGGGAGAAAAAGCCGCTCACCGTAGCCGAAGTCCTGGCCTCGCCCATGATCAGCGATCCGCTGACCTTGCGCGATTGCTGCCTGGTGACCGACGGCGGCGGCGCGCTCGTCCTGACGGGGTCGGACCGCGCGCGCGATCTGCGCCGGCCGCCCGCCTATGTGCTGGGGCACGGCGAAGCGCTGAGCCACTATTCGATTTCCGCCATGCCCGATCTGACGGCCACCGCGGCGGCGCGGTCCGGCGCACTGGCTTACCGCATGGCCGGACTGGCGCCGCAGGACATGGACGTGCTGCAGCTGTACGACGCATTCACCATTACGACGCTGCTGTTCCTGGAAGACCTGGGCTTTTGCCCCAAGGGGGAAGGCGGCCGCTTCGTCCAGGGCGGCCGCATCGCGCCCGGCGGCGCGCTGGCGGTCAACACCAGTGGCGGCGGACTGTCGTATTGCCATCCGGGTATGTACGGCATCTTCGCGCTGATCGAAGCCGTGCGGCAGCTGCGCGGCGAGTGCGGCGCACGCCAGGTGGCCGGCTGCCGCACGGCGCTGGTTCATGGCAACGGCGGCACGTTGTCGAGCCAAAGCACGGTCGTCCTGGGCAACGCAGCGGCGCTTTGAGGCGCCGGCGCCGCCTGCCGGACTGCCTCGCAGCCAACCCGGCCGGCGCGCATGCCGCCGTCTCAACTAGTTTCTTTTTGTCGCATTTACGCAGGGAACTTTCGGGGACACAGACGGACTTTTACATCGCGCGATGGGACACCGGCGGGCAAAGGAGGCGCCTTCGGGCACGGCCGGCAGGGCGCTCCCACGCGGGCCTTATGTTGACCCGCCCGCCGCCGATGCCGTGCGTCGTGCCGCCATGCCCCTGTCGCAGGCCGGGTTCGCGGGCTTTTCGTGCTCCAGACCACTATGCGAAAAACGTTATCCCGTCTGGCCTGCATGGCCGCCCTGTTGTTGTTCTCCTGCGCCGCTTCCGCGCAGAACGCCCGCGACGTCAAGGGCTTGTACCTGCTGACGGACTACCCCGCGGTCACCGTGCAGCCCGGCACGACGTCCACCATCGACATGCGGCTGCGCAATTTCGGCCTGCCGCCGGCGCGCCTGGACCTGCAGGTGGAAGACGTGCCGAAGGGGTGGACCGCGACCCTGCTCGGGGGCGGCCAGCCGGTAGGCGCCGCCATGGCGGCGACCGACGATAGCGTATCCCTGCAGTTGCGCCTGAAGGTGCCCGCGGACGCCGGCACGCAGCCGCATATGCTGAACGTGGTCGCGCAGGGCAATGGCCAGCGTGCCGTACTGCCCCTGCAGGTGATGCTCGCCAAGGAATTGCCGGCCAAGCTCACGCTGGAGACGCCACTGCCGTCGATCAAGGGCGGTGCGCGCTCGTCCTTCGACTACCAGTTCACCGTCAAGAATGACAGCGGCAAGGACCTGACTGTCAGCTTCGACGCGAAAACGCCAAAGTTCTTCGAACCCAGTTTCACCGAAGGGTACGGCACCCAGCAGATCAGCACCTTGCCGATCAAGGCCGGTCAGTCGAAGGATGTGAAACTCACCGTGCGCCCGCCCGGCAACGCCAAGCCGGGCGACTACCCGATCGAGGTCACGGCCTCCGCCGAAGGCGTGCGAGCCTCCGCCGCGCTGCAATTGCAAATCACCGGACAGCCTTCGCTGCGGATCTCCGGACGCGACGGCCTGATGAGCGGCGCCGCCGAAGCCGGCAAGACGTCCACCCTGCCGATCATCGTCGTGAACGACGGCGGCGCGGACGCCGATGCGGTCAACCTGAGCGCCACCGCGCCCTCCGGATGGCGCATCGATTTCGAGCCCAAGACCATCCCCCATATCGCCGCCGGACAACAGGTGGAAGCGCAGGCCCGCATCACGCCTTCCGCGCGCTCGCTGGCCGGCGACTACATGGCCACGCTGGACGCCAGCGCCGGCGGGCAAAATGCGTCGGGCGATTTCCGCATCACGGTTTCCACGTCCAGCCTTTGGGGCATTGCCGGCGCCGTCATCGTCGCCATTGCGGTGCTGATCCTGGTCGGGGCGGTCGCGAGGTTCGGACGGCGATGAGCGGCGCAATCATCGAAGCCGCCGGGCTGACCAAGCGCTACGGCGCCGCGGCGGCCGTCAACGGCATCTCCTTCTCGGTGGGACAAGGCGAAATCTTCGGCCTGCTGGGGCCGAACGGCGCCGGCAAGACCACCACCATCCTCATGCTGCTCGGCCTGACGGAGGTCAGCGCGGGCCAGGTGCGCGTCATGGGCCGCGACCCGCAGCGCGAGCCGCTGGCTGTCAAACGCGAACTCGGCTATCTGCCCGACGCCGTCGGCTTCTACGACCAGCTTTCGGCGCGCGACAACCTTGCCTACACCGCCCGCCTGCTGGGATTGCCGCCCGCCGAAAGGCATCGCCGCATCGACGCGGCGCTCGCCCGCATGCGGCTTTCCGACGTGGCGGACCGCCGTGTCGCCACGTACTCGCGCGGCATGCGGCAGCGGCTGGGGTTGGCGGAGATCGTCGTCAAGCAGGCGCGCGTCGCCATTCTGGACGAACCCACGTCCGGGCTGGATCCGCAGGCCACCGAGGAATTCCTGGAGCTGATCCGATCCCTGAAGGCCGACGGCGTTACCGTCCTGCTGTCCTCGCACCTGCTCGATCACATGCAGCGCATCTGCGATCGCGTGGCGCTGTTTCGCGGCGGCCGCATTGCGCTCATGGGCACCGTCCCGGAACTTGCCACGCAAGTGCTGGGCGGCGGCTATACCGTGGAAGTGGAGGCGCAGGGTGACGACCTGGCAGGCCACCTGCAGGCTGTGCCGGGCGTCCAATCCGTGCAGCTCGCCGGCCCGGGCCGCTACCGCCTGTTGGCGCAAAGCGATGTCCGTCCCGATGCCGCGCGCGCCGTGGTGCAGGCGGGCGGGGCGCTGCGCCGGCTATCCGTCGATATCCCCAGCCTGGATGCCATCTACAACCGCTTCTTCCAGCAGGAAGCGGCGCAAGCCAAGGAGAACGCGCATGCGGCAGCGTGAAGGTTCACCGTGGACGGGCGTCGGCACCGTCGCCTTGAAGGAACTGTCGGACCACTTGTCCAGCGCCCGCATGCGGGTACTGGAATGGCTCATCATCCTGACGGCCGCAGCGGCGTTGTATGGCGCCTTTGCCCAGATACGCAGCACGACCGCGGAAGACCCGTTCGTTTTCCTGCGGCTGTTCACCCTGTCGCGCCCGCCAATGCCGTCCTTCGCCGCGATCCTGGGGTTCCTGATCCCATTGGTGGCAATCGGCCTGGGCTTCGACGCGATCAACGGCGAATACAACCGCCGCACGATGAGCCGCATCCTGGCCCAGCCGATCTACCGCGACGCGCTGCTGCTCGGCAAGTTCGCAGCGGGAATGGGGACGCTGGCGATCTGCCTGCTGTGCCTGTGGCTGCTGGTGATCGGCCTGGGCCTGCTGTTGCTCGGCGTCCCGCCAAGCGGCGAGGAGATCGCGCGGTCGCTGGTCTTCCTGCTGTTCGCGCTGCTGTACGCCGGCGTGTGGCTGGCCGTTTCGATGCTGCTGTCGGTGGCCTTCCGGTCGGCCGCCACCTCGGCGCTGGTGGCGCTGGGCATCTGGCTCTTCATGGCGCTGCTGTGGCCGATGCTGGCGCCGGCGATCGCTCAGGCCATCTCGCCGCCCAGCCTGGCCTCGCAGCTGCTCGGACAGCCCGATCTGCAGACGCTGCAGTGGACCCAGGCGCTGCAGCGTCTGTCGCCGACACAGCTGTTCAACGAGTCGGTGATCGCGGTGCTGAGCCCGATGACGCGAACGCTCGGGCCGATCTTCCTGGATCAGTTGGAAGGCGCGGTGATGGGCACGCCATTGGCCCTTAGCCAGAGCCTGGCAATCGTCTGGCCGGAGGCTGTCGGGCTTATCGCTGCGGTGATCCTGCTGTTCGCGGTGACGTACGTGGTGTTTCAGCGGCAGGAAGTGCGGGCTTAAGGGGTGGGGGTTGTCGGTCGCGGGGTTGTTGGTTTCCTGGTCCGTCCGCCGGGGTTGGCATTCGCCCCGGCCGGCCCGATCGCCCGGTCCGGCGCCCAGCGCGCCGGACACCGCTGCGCTGACCTCGTCCGGCGGCCGCTGGGTGGTTGCGTTCTTGTGAATACCCGTGCGGCTCGCCTTCCTACGGTGCCCGCTTGCTCGGGCTCAACGTGCCGTCCGGTGCGAATGCCAACCCCGGCGGACTCCGGGATGTCTCAACGACCGGCGTCTGGGGCGGGTGGGGTTCTTTGCGCTTCGTTGGGACCGACAGGGGGGGTGGAAGAGAGTGAAGTGCCCGCCCATTGCGCCCGCCCTGCGCGGGCGCAATGGGCTTACGCCGCAGCGGCTTGCAGAGGGCGGTGATCGGCGTTGGACGGCTTGTATGCTGGGCCAACGCAGAAGGGCGGGTTGCCATCCAATTCGAAGGGCGCTTTGTCTTGGACTATTGAGGTAACGGCCCGCACACGAAATTCCTGACACCCTCGACCCTCTCTGGTCGTGACACCCCGGCCCGCGGTGCGCGCAGCGCCCACCCATCGCCATGCACAAGGCGTATGACGAAAGCGGCCGCGCAGGGCGGCCGCTTTCGTCGGGCAGCACAAACTCTTCCCCCCAAAACCGGTGCGGCCAACGAAGCGCAAGAACACCACCCGCCCCAGATGCCGGTCGTTGAGACATCCCGGAGTCCGCCGGGGTTGGCGTTCGCCTCGGACGGCACGTTGAGCCCGAGCAAGCGGGCACCGTAGGGAGGCGAGCCGCACGGGTATCAAGCAGAAAACGGCAAGACAGCGGCCGCCGGACGAGGTCAGCGCAGCGGTGTCCGGCGCGCAGGGCGCCGGACCGGGCGATCGGGCCGTCCGAGGCGAACGCCAACCCCGCCGGACGGCCCAAAACACAACACCCCCGCAAAACAACCACTCCCAAAAAAACCGAACACGACAATACCCGCCTACCCCTTCCCCACGCACTTCTCATACACCCCCAACATCCGCCCATTAGGATCGTATCGCCGCTTCAACGCCTCATACGCCGCCATGTTGTAAGCCCCATCGAATTCCTCCCGCGAAAAATAGGAATCCGAATACAGCGACTTGATCCCCCCGCGCCGCATCACTTCAAGTTCGATCAGCCGGTTGTAATGCCCCGCCGGCAACGCCTGACGGCTATACACCACATCCCAAAACCCGAAATTCACATAAAGCCTCCCCGGCCTGACCGGATACAGCGTGAACGACGGCTGCGACGCCGGCACGCGTATCGGGCAGATCCAGATCGGCAGCACCCCGATCTCCCGCAGCAGGAAATCCAGAAACGCCGGCGCTTCCTCGATCGGCAGATCCACATCCTGTATCACCGACTCCGGGTGCAGCCCGCGCCAGCGCGCCAGCCTCCGGGTCAGGCCCCAGCGCGAATTCCATCGCATCAGCCCGGTATAGGTGCGCGAGTTCAGACGCGACCGGCCATACAGCCGCCGCAACAGCGGATGCTGTGCCCCGAGATTGCGGGAACACCAGAACCAGTCGGTATCCCAGCGCCAGATATAGCCCTTCGCGGTCAACACATCCCGCGGCTTCGCCAGCAAGGACCGGTAGTAGATCTGCTCGTAGGTATAGTCGCTGGCCGCCTCCGCCGACGCAGTGAAACGCCCGGTGCTCAACACCATCGTGTTCCCGTCGAACACCACGCCATCGACGAAATCCACATCGCCATCGCAGGCCGACGCCACCGCATCGAAAAATGCGCGCGGCGACGAATAGCGATCATGAGTCACCCGTACGAAGGGCTTGACCGGGATCGTCCGCATCACCAGCCGCAGCGCGTACCCGAGTGTCCCGTACGAGTTCGGAAAGCCGTAGAAAAGATCCCGGTAGTCATTGTCGGGCGCGCACGTCACGATATCGCCATCCGGCAGCAGCACATCGATGGATGTCACCGTATCGTGCACCAGCCCGTGACGGAACGAAGTCGCCTCGATCCCCACGCCGGCCACCGCGCCGCCGACCGTGATCGTTTTCAGTTGCGGCACCACCGCCGGCATCACCCCATGCGGCAGCGTCGCATCGACCAGGGCCTCGTACGTCGTCAGGCCTTCCACGTCGACCGTGCCCGCCTCCGTGTCCACGCCATTGACGTGCGTGAAGTCGCTCAGGTCCAGGCGGCGCTTGGCGCCTTCGGTGCGGTCGCGGAACAGATTCGACGTGCGCTTGGCAAGGCCCAGCGGCGCCTGGCTCTGGCCGGACTCGCTTTGCGCGTGCGGGCCTGGCGCGGCGGCGGACGTCCGTGTTTCCGCGCCCATGGCGCGCAGTTGCGCGCGCAAGGCGTCCACGCGGGCGGCATGGCCGCCGGACTGGCCGGCGCCGGGCCGTTCGCGGACCGCATCTTGGAGGCGTTCACCGGGCATACAGATGCGCCCGCGACATCGGGTAGTTGGACCGCGTGATGTTGCCCTTGCTGAACACGATCTGGAACAGGTGCGTGTAGCCATTCGCCAGCCGGAACATCTCCGCGCAGCCCAGCAGATAGGTGCGCCAGATGCGCCGGAAGCGTTCGTCAAAACGCTTCGGATCGATGGCGTGGATCTCCTCCCAGCGGCTGTCGAACCGGCTGGCCCAGGCGTCGAGCGTGGGCGCGTAATGCCGGCGCAGGTTCTCGATATCCACGACCTCCAGCCCGCTGCGCTCCATTTCCACGATCACGTCCGCCAGGCTGGGGATCCATCCGCCGGGGAAAACGTGCTTGCGTATGAACAGCTCCGTCTCGAAACGCCCCACATGCCCGATGAAATGCAGCATGCCCAGCCCGCCCGGCTTCAGGAAATCGGCGTGCGCGCGAACCACCTCGGCAAGCTGGTCGCGCCCGGCATGCTCGAGCACGCCGATCGACACCACCTTGTCGTACTGGCCGTCCACCTCGCGGAAGTCGGCCTCGCGCACCTGCAGCTTGTCGCCCAGGCCGCGGCGGCCGATTTCGTCGCGCAGCCAATCCACTTGCTCGGTGGTGTTGTTCAGGCCGACGCCAACCGCCTGGTGGCGCTCGACGGCGTGAAACATGAATCCGCCGAATCCGCAGCCAATGTCGATGAAGCGGTCGCCCGGGGACAGCAGGATTTTGCGGCATACATGTTCGACCTTGTTGCGCTGCGCCTCTTCAAGCGTACGGGTGTTCTCGTCCCAGTAGCCGCACGTGTACATCATCAGCGGATCGTCCAGCCACAGCTTGTAGAAGCGTGTGCCCAGGCCGTAGTGGAAGCGCGCGTTGGCCTTGGCTTGCGCGATGCTGTGGTTGGAGTAGCGCAACTCGTGAAGACGATTCTCGCTCGCATTCAGCAGCGAAGAACGCTTTTCGAAGCCGCCCGACATCGCCGCGGCAAGCGCGGCGCCCAGGTCATCGACGTCGACCTCCTGGTCGAAGAACGACTCAAGCAGGCCCATATGACCTCGCGCCGCCGTCGCGACCAGCGCCGATTTGGTGTGGAAGACAAGGGTGAAGGCGGGGTCCCCGCCACCCATCTTGTGCTTGGCGCCGCCCGGAAGCTGCACCGCGAACGGCGTCCCGGAAAGCAGGCTCAGGTTTTCCAATGCGCCATTGAGAGCCAGAGACATCGCCATCCCAAGATCCTTTACCCCGGCGCGCGGCCGTCTGGGGTGGTAGCCAAGGAAGATCGATGAAACTCTACTCGCGCAGGCGGATGCGGCAAACCTCCGTTAACCCGGGGACATGTATTTAAGTGCGACGAACCTTTACGGCAGCCGGTTCTATACGCCGCCGTCGGTCATGCGGTACCAGGTGACCACGGCATTCACGTAGATGCGCCGTAGTCCATAAAGTGGAAACGGCTTGATGGGCGACGGCGGCACCGGCAAAGCGTTGCGGTCGCCGTTGGCGGTATAGGCGGCCATGGCCTTGCCCATGGCGGTCTGCAGCCCCACGCCCCGGCCCTGGCAGCCGATGTCGATCAAAAGACCCGGTTCGGGTTCGTGCAGGTGGGGCAGGAAATCGCGCGTGATGGCGACGCGCCCGCACCAACGGTACTCGAAGGGGATGCCCGCCACCGCGGGAAACATCTTCACCATCACGCGTTCCAGATGGCGCCAGTCCGCCGGCCCCTTCGGCTCGCGGAACGGGCCGCGTCCGCCCATCAGCAGGCGGCCCTCGTGGTCCTGGCGGAAGTACAGCAGCAGGTTGCGGGTATCCGACGAGACATGCCCCTGCGGGAGAATGGCGGCGCGCACGTCGGCGGGCAGCGGGCGCGTCGCCACCTGGAAGGTATTCGCGTCGATGATGGTGGGCTTCAGGCCGGGCCACAGGCCGGCGCCATAGGCATTGGTGCACATCACCACCCGATCGGCGGTGACGGTGGCGCCGGCCGCGGTAACGGCCGCCCAACGTCCGCCCTGGCGCTGCAAAGCGGAGACGGGACTGTCCGTATGCACCCGGGCGCCGGCGGCGATGGCCGTACGGGCCAATTCCCGCGCATAACTCAAGGGCTGTATCGTGCCCGCGCGGCGGTCCACCCAGCCGCCCAGGTATTTGTCCGTACCGAGCAGCTCGCTGACCTCGCCCTTGTCCAGCGGCTGGGCGTTCACGCCGCGCCGCGCCCACTGCGCCGCCCGGCGATGCGCCACGTCCAGCGCCTCGGGTGTATGGGCGCCCTGTATCCAGCCCGCCCGCACCCGCGGCACATTCATGCCATGCCGCTCGATCAGGTCGAACACCGCATCCGCGGTGCCGCCCGCGAAATCGATGACCCGCTCGCCCTGTTCGGGTCCATATCGCTGCAGCAGCTCGTCCGGGTCATACTTCAACCCCGGAATGACCTGGCCGCCATTGCGGCCCGAGCCGCCGAACCCGATTTCCCGGGCCTCCAGCACCACGACGTTGACACCGCGTTCGGCCAGATGCAGCGCGGTACTCAGACCGGCATAGCCGCCGCCAATGACCAGCACGTCGGCTTGGACCGACTCCGTCAGCGGTTGCGTCGGCGGGGGCGGCACGGCGGTGGCCGCCCACAGCGATGGCGACAGGGGAAAAGGTTCTTGCGGCATGGCGTTCGTCCTTCTGGAAACCGGCGTGTCGGCGCGCGCGTGCGCTTACGGGAGCGCTCGAATACGCGCTTACATCGGGTGCAGCACGCGCCGCAGGAAGTCCTGCGTGCGCGGATGATTGGGGTGGTTCAGCACTTCCCGGGCAGGCCCCTGTTCCACCACCACGCCGCCGTCGAAAAACAGCACGCGGTCGGCCACCTCGCGGGCGAAGCTCATTTCATGCGTGACCACAACCATGGTCATTCCGGCTTCGGCGAGCTTGCGCATGACGCCCAGGACGTCGCCCACCAGCTCCGGATCCAGCGCCGACGTCGGTTCGTCGAACAGAATGGCCTTGGGCTGCATGGCCAGGGCGCGGGCAATCGCCACGCGCTGTTGCTGCCCGCCCGAAAGCTGGGGCGGATGGGCGTTTTCCTTGTCCGCCAGCCCCACGCTGGCCAGCAATTCGCGCCCGCGCTCCGTGGCCTGCTTGCGCGGCTCGCCCTTGACGTAGATCGGCCCTTCGATCACGTTCTCCAGGGCGGTACGGTGCGGGAAAAGGTTGAAGCGCTGGAACACCATGGCCACCTGCGTGCGGATCGACACGATGGAATCGGCGTCGCAATCGACGCGCTGGCCGTCGATGGTGATGTCTCCTTCCTCGTAGCGTTCAAGCCCGTTGATGCAACGCAGGATGGTCGACTTCCCGGATCCCGACGGCCCGATGATGCACACCACCTCGCCTTTGCTGATCTCGGCGTCGATGCCTTTCAGAACTTCCAGCGCGCCGAAGCGCTTGTGCACGCCGCGCATGACAATCATGAGGCAAGCTTCCTATTCAATCGGTTCCCCTGTGTTGCCAACGCCGCCGCGGCACCATAAGGGCGGCGGCATGGCCTGCCGCTTTCACTTCGCGGCATTCTTTCTTTCCAGGTGCCGCACGAAGAGAATGAGCGGCACGCACATGACCAGGTACATCAGAGCCACCAGGCTGAACACCGTCGCATTCTTGAAGGTCGACACGGCGATGAGCTTGCCCTGCAGCGCAAGCTCCGCCACCGTGATCGTCGACGCTTGCGACGAGTCCTTGAGCATCATGATCATGATGTTTCCATACGGCGGCAGCACGATGCGCACCGCCTGCGGCAGCACCACGCGGCGCATGGTCAGGCTCCAGCTCATGCCCATCGCCATGGCGGCCTCGATCTGGCCGCGATCGATGGCTTCGATGCCGGCGCGGAAATTCTCGGCTTGGTAGGCCGAGTACGCGATGCCCAGGCCGATGATGCCGGCCTGCACGGCGGTCAGCGAAATGCCGATATCCGGCATCACGAAGTAGATGTAGAACAGCAGGACGATGATGGGAATGCCGCGCAGGACATTGATCAGTCCCGCGCTGAACTTGGCCAGGGGCTTGATGCCCGATACCCGCATCAATGCCCAGACCAGGCCCAGCACGGTCGATAGCGCCAGCGATCCCGCCGTCACCAGGATCGTCAGCTTCGCCCCCTGCAGCAGGATGGGCAGGTACTCCGCCGCGTCCTGAAGAAATTCCCTCATTGCTTCGTCCCCCGACGGTTGCCGCGCCGCTCAACCGCCATCCAGGCCCCACTTCTTCAGGATGGTGTCGATGGTGCCGTCACCCTTGAGCTTCTTGAGCGCGGTGTTGATTTTGTTCAGCAGCTCGGCGTCGTCCTTGCGGGTGGCGATGCCGACGCTTCCTGTCACGCTGGGCTTATAGCTGCTCACCATGCGCAGGTTGCCGTAGGCGTTGCGGTTCTGGCTGATGGTGTAGGCGGCAATCGGATAATCCATGAAACCGCCCTGGATGCGCCCGGCATTGGCGTCGCGCATCATATCCGGCGGGTTGTCATACAGCTTCACCTCCTTGAACACGCCGCTTTCCTGGATCGGCTTGACGAAGGCCGTGCCCACCTGAACGCCCACCGTCATCCCCTTCATGTCGGCGAAGCTCTTGTATTCCTTGGTATCGCTCTTGGGCACCATCAGCCCTTCGCCGTAGGTGTAGACCGGATCGGAGAAACTGACCACCTTCTGCCGCTCGGGCGTGATGAACATGGCGGCGGAAATGGCATCGATGCGCTTGGAGGTAAGCGAGCCGATCAGCGCGGAAAACGCCATCGGTTCGATTTGCACCTGGAAGCCGGCTTCCTTTCCTACCGCCTTCATGATGTCGACCATCACGCCTTCGATGGTGTTGGTCTTGGTGTCCAGGAACGTGAACGGGCTGCCCGTCGGCGTGGATCCGACCTTCACCACGGTCTGTGCGCCGGCGGCGCCAACGGCCGCCACCGAGAGGGCGGCGAATGCGGATACGGCAATGGATCTGAGTTTCATGGTCGTCCTCTTCCTATGTGAAAACACGCGTGTGGCGCAACCCGCGATTCGCGCCGGGATTCTGCTTCGTTACTTTCATCGCCTTCAACCGCCACCTTGCTTTGGCCGGCGCCCAGGCCGCGCCGCGGCCGCCGGACCGGCAGCCACGCCGTCATCCGCGATGTTGCTGATGGCCCATACCACTTCCGTGTCGGTGTCGCCGGGATTGCGCCAGCGCCGCGGCGTGCGGCTGGCATAGCAGAAGCTGTCGCCGGCCCGCAGCAGCAGGACCCGGTCTTCGATGCGCAGCTCCAGCTGACCCGTGAGGACGATGCCCACCTGCTCGCCCTTGTCCGTGACGAAAAGCGCGTCGCCCGTGGAGCCGCCCGGCGCGATGGTGATGCGGCACAAATCCATGGCCCGCGCCGCCGGCGGCGTGACCACCTCCTTGGCGATGCCCTTCTCGTCTATGCGGATGACGCGATGCGTGCCGGCGCGCGCCACATGGCCGCCGGAAGAGCCATCGTCATGTTCCGCGTTGCGCAGCAGGGCATCGGGCGACACATGAAGTTCGCGCGCAACCGCGCGTAGCATGTTGACGGAAATCGAACTCATGCCGCGCTCGATCTGGCTCAACAAGCCCACCGACATGCCGCAGGCCCGCGCGACGTCGGTCAGCGACCGGCCCTGTTCCTTGCGCAATTGGCGCAACTGTTCGCCGAGCCAGAGATCCACCAGGGAATGCGCCCGCTTCACCGGCCGTCCGGCCGGCCGCGCCGGCACACCCGCGCGGCGGGGCGAGGCGTCGATGTCGGGCGTCGTGCGGGCTTTGCGCGCGGAAGCGGCAAGAGTCATGGCCGTGAAATTTTCATGTTCTTGTAATTTTCAATGCTACGGGCGCGGCTCGAATCGCCACAACCGGGGAAATCCCGGCCTCTTGCCGTGCACGCCGGTTTGGCAGATCATCCCGGCACCGGCGAAACGCGCCGGCGTATGCAGGGCCGGAAGCGGTTGCCGGGCATGCAAGACGGCCAGGTCGCCGGCCCTCCTGTCCGGAGGACATCATGCTTTTTCGTACCCGCACCTTGATCGTCGCATCGACCCTGGCCTTCTGCGCATCGGCCGCCCTGGCGCAAGACCCGCCCGCCAAATCGCAAACGCCCCAGCAGAAGCGCATGGCGGAATGCAGCGCCGCCAACAAAGGCAAACATGGCGATGAATACAAGTCGGCGATGAGCGCCTGCCTGAAGGGCGAAAAACCCGCCGCAACGCTGACGCCGCAGCAGCAGCGCATGAAGGACTGCAACGCGCAGGCAGGCAAGCAGTCGCTCAGCGGCGAAAAACGCAAAACGTTCATGAGCAGCTGCCTGAAGGGTACGAGCTGATCGCGCGGCGCTGCGGCCGCTGTTTCACGCGGCTTCCCGCGGCGCCTCGTCCATCAGCGCTTCGAACAGGCGTCCGTATGGCGACCTGGCCGGCCACAGCATGCCGAGCCTGCGCGCCAGCCGGCTGCCGCCCACGGGCACCGCGGCGACGCTGCGCGGCAGGCTCCCCGGCCGGTAGCAGTCCGGCACCAGCGACACTCCCAGCCCGCGTCCCACCAGGATCGCGATGCCGTCCGGAGAATCCATTTCGAAACGCTCGCGCGGCGTCAGGCCGCGCTGGCGCAGATACTGGTCCGCCAGCATGCCGCCCCAGGTCCGGCGGTCATAGCGCAGAAAGGGTTGCGCGGCGAGCAGCGCGTCGGGCTCGGTTTTCACCAGCCGCGCCGGCGCCAGCAGGATCAGCGGTTCCACGCGCATGGGCTGCCAGCGGAAGGATTTCGGCACCCGGAAAGGCGGTTCGACCAGCACCGCGGCGTCCAGCTTGCCGCTGGCCACTTGGTGATACAGCTCGTGCGAGGCGCCGATCTCCAGGCTGGCATCCAGGTCGGGATGCCGCTTGGCCAGCAGCGTCAGCCATTCGGGCAGCACGTTGGTCAATGCCGTGCGGATGGTCCCGATGCGCAATCCGCCTGGAAAGCCGTCGGCCAGCGTGGCGGCCTTCAGTTGCCGCAGCTCCCGCTGGAAATGCCCGGCCCGCGCCAGCAGGCGCGCGCCGCCTTCGGTAATGCGCACGAAGCGCCCGGATCGCGTGAAGAGCGGCAATCCGAACTCCCGTTCCAGCGACCGGATGCGCTGCGCAAGCGCGGTGGGCGTGATGTTCATGCGCCGGGCCGCTTCGGCCATCGACCCGCACTCGGCCACCATCACGAAACTGTCCAGGAACCGGGTGTCCATTGGCGCCTCCAGAATCCACTTTTTGTTGATTTTCAATATTCAAAAAACCAATTGTGCTTGAGCGTCGCGGGCACAACAATTCCCGTTTACGGCGCCTGTCTCGTGGACGCCCCGCCGTCACGCGCGCGGCGCCGGCCCCTTTCAGGCCAGCCCGCCTCCCGCCGCGGGTGCGCCGCCTCCTTTCCTGCCCATTCGGAGCGATACATGACCACACAACCGGCCCCCCTGGACCCGCGCATCGTCCAGGCCCTTTCTCAGGTGACCACCGCCACGCTCACAACCGTGCTGCTGAAAAAGGGGCTGCGCAACGTCTGGATCCGCGGCGCCGCCCCGCTGCGCGACGACAGCCCGCGCATCGTCGGCCGCGCCTTTACCCTGCGCTTCGTGCCCGCGCGCGAAGATCTGGCCACGCCGGCGTCCTGGGCTTCGCCCATTTCAACCCGCGCGGCCATCGAGGCCATGCCGCAAGGATGTGTGGCGGTGGTCGATGCCCTGGGCGTGACCGACGCCGGCATCTTCGGCGACATCCTGTGCGCGCGCATGCGCAAGCGCGGCGTAGCCGCGCTCGTCAGCGATGGCGTGGTGCGAGATCTTGCCGGCGTGCTGGGCACGGGCCTGCCCGTATGGTGCCGCGGCGCGGCGGCGCCGCCCTCGGTGGCCGGGCTGACCTTCGTGGGCTGGCAGGAACCGGTCAGCTGCGGCGGCGTGGCCGTCTTCCCCAACGATGTCATCGTGCTGGACGCGGACGGCGCCGTGCTGATTCCCGACGCCATGCTGGAAGAAGTGGTGCAGGCCGCGGTCGAACAGGAGCAGCAGGAAGCCTGGATCATGGAACAGGTGGAAGGCGGTGCGCAGCTGCCCGGCCTCTATCCGCCCAACGCCGAAAACCAGGCGCGCTATCAGGCCTGGCGCGCGCAGCGCAACGGCGGGAGCAAGGCCTGACGCGCCGGCGCATGGCGTCCCCGCCGTGCGGACAAACATAACGAGACCCTATGGAGACAACCATGCATCATCCGACGCTGACCCGCCGCCAGGCGCTGGCCGGCCTGATCGCTGCGGGCCTCGCGCCGCTGGCGCGCGCCGTCCACGCCGAAGACGCCTACCCATCCCGTCCGACGACACTGATGGTTGGATTTTCGGCGGGCGGAGCGGTCGACCTGGTGGCGCGGCAGATGGGCGAAAGTCTGGGCAAGCAATTCGGACAGACCTATGTCATCGAAAACCGGCCCGGCGCCACCGGCACCATCGCGGCGGAAGCGGTGGCCCGCGCCAAGCCGGACGGCTACACGCTGCTGCTCGGCACGCAATCGACGATGGTGGTCGCGCCCAGCCTGTATCCCGGCCTGCGCTTCGATCCGCTGAAGGACTTCGTTCCGATATCGCTGATCGCCTCCGTCCCGCTGGTGCTGGTCGTCAACCCCGCGCTGCCCCTGAAGACGGTGAAAGACGTCATCCAGTACGCGCGCGAGAAAAAGGGCGATCTGGTCTACGCCTCGTCAGGCCTGGGCGGACCGCAGCATGTCTCCATGGAACTGTTCTGCGCGATGGCAGGCGTGAAGATGGTGCACGTGCCGTACAAGGGCGAGGCGAACGCCATCTCCGATCTACTGGGCAACCAGGTTCCACTGATGTTCAGCAATCTGCCCACGCTTCTGCCTCACATTCGCGCCGGCAAGCTTCGCGCCATCGCCGTATCGAGCCTGCAGCGCGCCGATAGCGCGCCGGAGATTCCCACCGTTGCCGAATCGGGCCTGCCCGGTTTCGAAGCCCTGACCTGGTTCGGCCTGTACGGGCCCGCCGGGACGCCGCAAGCCGCGGTGGCGCGGCTGGAGCAGGGCGTGCGCGCGGGCCTGCAGGATCCCGGCCTGCGCGCCAAACTGCATGACCAGGGCATGACGCTGGTTGGCAGCGGCAGCAGCGCCTTCCGCGAGTACATGGTGGCGGAAAGCAGGAAATGGGGCGACCTGATCCAAAAGGCCGGCATCAAGCCGGAATAAGCGAGCCGGCGCCTTTCCGGCAATCACCATGCAACACGAAGCACCCCCAACCATGAATGCCCCCGATCCGCAGGCCCGCCTGGCGCCACCCGTCATCCCGCAAACGCCCACCGCACGCCCCGCCGTGCCGCGCCGCCTGCGGCGGGTGTTGTGCCTGGACGACTTCGAGGCGCTCGCGCGGCGCCGCCTGCCCCGGCCCGTCTACGGCTACATGGCCGGCTATGCCGAAAGCGGCGCCGCCTTCGACGACAATCGCGCGGCGTTCGGCGACTACGCGTTTCTTCCACAGGTCATGGTCGACGTCTCCCGCCGCAGCACCGCCGTGCGCCTGTTCGGCCAGGATTACGCCGCGCCTTTCGGGTTCGCGCCGCTGGGCCTGACGGCGCTGTCGACGTATCGCGGCGACCTGGTCATGGCGCGTGCGGCCGCCCAGGCGCGCCTGCCGATGATCATGAGCGGATCGTCCCTGATCCGGCTGGAGGAAGTCGCCGAAGCGCATCCTGGCGCCTGGTTCCAGGCTTATCTGCCGGGCGATCGCGCCGCCATCGTCAAGCTGATCGATCGCGTGGCGCGCACGAATTTCGAGACCATGGTCGTCACGGTCGATACGCCGGTGCCGCCCAACACCGAGAACACGGCGCGCAGCGGTTTCTCCGCGCCCCTGCGCCCCAGCCTGGGCCTGCTGTGGCAGGGCCTGACGCATCCGCGCTGGACCTTCGGCGCATTCCTGCGCACGATGGCCCAGCACGGCATGCCGCACTTCGAGAACAACTACGCGACGCGCGGCGCGCCTATCCTGTCGCCCTCCGTGCTGCGCGATTTTTCGGAACGCGGGCATCTGAACTGGGATGACCTGCGCGCCATTCGCCGCCAGTGGCGCGGCCGCCTCATCGTGAAGGGGATCCTGCGGGCCGACGACGCGCGCACCGCGCGCGATGCGGGCGCCGACGGCATCATCGTTTCCAACCATGGCGGCCGCCAGCTGGACGGCGCGATCGCGCCGCTGCGCGCCTTGCCCGCCATCGTGCAGGCATGCCCGGACATTCCCGTGATGCTGGACGGCGGCGTGCGCCGGGGCACCGACATTCTGAAGGCCATGGCGCTGGGCGCGAAAATGGTTTTCGTTGGGCGCCCCTTCGGCTACGCCGCGGCGGCAGCGGGACCGGAAGGGCTGCGACACGCCATCGGCTTGCTGACGCGGGAAGTCTCACGCGACATGGCCATGCTGGGCATTACCGACCTGACGCAGCTGGACGCCCGCCGCCACCTGGTCGCCCGCACCGCGCCGGCGCCTTACCCCTCCAGCGCGACCGCGTCCTCGCCGGCGGGGACGGCGGCATAGGGGGCGAGCGCACCGTCGCGCGGCGCGAAACGCGCGCGATACTGTTGCGGCGTAATGCGCAGGCGCCTGAGAAACACCCGACGCAGATTCTGTTCGGTGCCATGGCCGGTATCGGCCGCAATGCGTTTCAGCGGCGCGTGGCTTTCCTCCAGCGCGCGGCAGGCCGCCTCGAACCGCATGGATTCGACCGTCCTGGCCGGCGTGCGGCCCACCGCGGCCGCGTACGCCCGGGCGAAAGTGCGCGCCGACATGCCCGCACGCTCGGCCAGGCGCGCCACGCGCAGGTCGTCGCGCAGATGCGCCGCCATCCAGGCATGCAATTCGGCAAAGCCGGATGCGCCGCAATCGTGCTGCGCATTCAGCGGAATGCTGAACTGCGACTGGCCGCCGGGGCGCTTGATGAATACAACCAATTCCCGCGCAACGGCCAGGGCGATCCGGTGTCCCAGGTCGGCCTCCACAAGCGCCAGCGTCAAATCGATGCCGGCCGTTACCCCCGCGGACGTCCATACGCGGCCCTGCCGGATGAAAATAGGATCGGCATCCACCGTCAGGGCGGGATACATGGCCTGCAGCCGCGCCGCCCACTTCCAGTGCGTGGTCACTCGCAGACCATCCAGCACGCCGGCCTCGGCCAGAATGAAGGCGCCGGTGCAGACGGAGCAGACGCGCCGCACGCGGCCGGCGTGCCGGTTCACCCAGCGCACCAGCCCCGGCAATGCCGCCGGACGATCGTCGGGACTGCCGCCGGGCACGATCAGGGTATCGATGGAAGCCGCGGCCAGGGCCGAAATGGGCCGCGTCGACACTGACAGACCGGCGCCGCTCGCCACGGCGCCGCCGTGTTCCGAAGCCACGATTACCTCATACGGACGCTCGCGCCAGTGCCCGGAGGCCAGTGCCTGCCGGTTCGCGGTTTCGAACGTCTGTACCGGACCGGCGACGTCCAGAAGATTGCCGCCGGGGTAGCTCAGTACGACGACCCGCCGGCCGGCGCGCGGCGATATGGCGTCCTCCCCGCCTTGCTCTTGCGGTTGCATGTCGGCCTCGCTTTTCATTGTTTGGTCCGCATCAGGCTGCGGCGCAAGGCGCCTGCAAGCGCCTCGCGTCGAGGTGCCACCATAGCGTCATGACCGCGGCCAGCGCAATGACCGGCAGCATGGCGGCATTCAGCGCGAACCAGCCCAGGCGCTCCAGCGCCGGTCCGGCGGCCAGGGTGGCGCAGGCGGTGGCGACATAGCGCAATAGCTCCGCGCAGCCTTGCGTGGCGGCGCGCTCGGACGGACGGTAAGCGCGCGCAAGCAGGGTGGTGCCGCCCACGAACATGAAATTCCAGCCCACGCCCAGCGCGAAGAGCGATACGTGAAACGCCGCCAGACCGGTGGATGCCATTGCCGCCACGGCGCTCAGGACGTTCAGCGCCATGCCGGCATAGAGCACCGGCGCCAGCCCGATGCGCGCAATCAGAGCGCCGGCGAAGAAAGAGGGCGCATACATGCCCACCAGATGCCATTGGATGATGCCGGCGCCCTGCTCCATGCTGTGCGAACAGGCCACCGCCGCCAGTGGCGCGGCCGTCATCACCGCCATCATGGACACCGAGCCCACCACATTGTTGGCCGCGGCGGCGACGAAGACCGGCTGCCGCACGATCTCGCCGAGCGGCCGCGCCGTTTCCGGCATTGCGGCCTGCGACGACCCATCCTTCCGGGCGGCGGCGGGCGCTTCCCGCAGGCCCGCCAGCAGGATCAGCGCCGACAGGCCTCCCAGCACGGCCACCATCAGGTAGGCGCCCGCAAACAGCACCGGCTGGAACAGGTCCTTGCTCCACGACGCCAGGGCGGGGCCGGCAACGGCCGCGATCACGCCGCCGGCAAGCACCAGCGAGATGGCCCGGCCCTTGGCGTTGTCGGGCACGGCGTCGGCGGCGGCCAGCCGGTAGTACTGGGCGAAGGACTGGAATACGCCCACCGCGGCGGTGCCCGCGCAAAAGACCCAGAAATTGGCGTGGAACACCGCCCACACGGAAACCAGTCCGCCCATCGCGCCCGTCAGCGCGCCCAGCACGAATCCGGCGCGCCGTCCCCAGCGTTGCAGCAGGAAAGAAGCAAACCAGGTCGTGACGGCGCCCGACACCGTGATCAAGGCGAAAGGCAGCGTGGCAAGCGCCTTGTCCGGCGCCAGCTGATAGCCGGTCAGTCCGGTCAGCGTCAGGTCGATGGAGATTGCACAGGTGTACAGGCCCTGGCAGATGGCCAGGACGGCGGCGTTGCGGCGCCCTTGATCGAGAAATGCGGACATCGTGCGGGTCGGTGCATGGGCGGGCCGCCACCATGGCGACCCTGCCATCGCAGCGTATCGGCAAGCCCCGCTGCGCGGGTGACAACGAACCGTCAATTCCTGCCAGGAAAGCCCACCCCCGAAGCGCTCCGCGCTTCCCCCTCGAGGGGGCGCGCCTGCGGACCGGCGGAGCCGGATCCGCGGCGCCCCGGGGGGACTTGCCTCGCATGAAAGAGGAGGGTCGGTCGCGGCGCTGGAGGGTTTGAGGTGGGGGCGTTTTGATGCGCTCGACAAAGGCGAGAGGCACTTGTATGCTTCTACGTACAAGTACACAGGAGACATCATGCAGCCCACCCGCCGCGCCTTTGCGCTGGCCGCCGCTCTCGCCCTGGGCGCCGTGGCCTTGCCTGCCTTTTCCCAGTCCGGTCCCATCAAACTCGTCGTGGGTGCGCCGCCCGGCGGCACGACCGATACGGTCGCGCGCAACATCGGCGCCAGCATGAGCAAGCGGCTCAAACGCAGCGTCATCGTCGAAAACCGTCCGGGCGCGGGCGGCAATATCGCCGCGGATTACGTGGCCAAGAGCGCTGCGGACGGCAACACCCTGCTGGTCAGCTTCAACAGCTTCTCGATCAACGCCACGCTGTACAAGAACCTGCCGTTCGATCCGCGCAAGGACTTCACGCCCATCAGCATGCTGGCCAGCGTGCCCAGCGTGCTGGTCGCGCGCAAGGATTTTCCGGCGTCCAACATGGCGGACTTCATCAAGCTTGCCAAGGCCAATCCCGGCAAGTACACGATGGCGCTGGGCGGCATCGGCTCGTCCCTGCACATGGCCGGCGAACGGATGAAGATGATGGCCGGCCTGGAGATCGTCAACGTGCCGTACAAAGGCACCACGCCCGCGGTGACGGATCTGCTGGGCGGACAGGTCGACATGATGTTCGGCAGCACGCTCAACGTGATGCCGCACGTCAAGAGCGGGGCCTTGAAAGCGCTGGGCGTCACGAGCGCCAGACCGCTCGAATCTCTGCCCGGGGTCCCGCCCATCGGCGACACGATCAAGGGCTTCGAATCCAACGCCTGGTTCGCGCTGTTCGGCCCCGCCAACCTGCCCGCGGATACACTGGCGACGCTGAACGACGCCGCCCGCAAGGCGGTGGCTGCCCCCGAGTTCCGGAGACTGCTCGAACAGGAGTCGGCGCAGGCGGTCAGCAGCACGCCGGACGAATTGAAGAAATTCGTCAGCGAGGACATCGACCGCTACGCGGAAGTGGTGAAGTTCACTGGCGCCACGGTCGAGTGATCCCTTCCCGTCAACGTCCACGCATTCCGATGGCATGAACAGTCCCCTGCCGCTTTACCACAAGGTTTATCTGCTTTTGCGCCAGCGCCTGCTGGATGGCGTTTACGACGCCGACGTCCCTTTGCCGGGCGAGCACGGGCTGGCGGAAGAGTTCGGCGTCTCGCGCCTGACCGTCCGCCGCGCGCTCGAGACACTGACGGAAGAGGGGCTGATCTGGCGGCGCCAGGGGCGCGGCACCTTCGCCCAGGCCCGCGCGGACGCATCCGGCGGCCCTCATGGCGCCGGCATCGACGCGCTCGTCGCGCATCTGGAGCGCATGGGGATGCAGACGCAGGTGCAGCTGCTGGAGCTTTCCGTGGAGCCGGCGCCGGCCGCGGTGGCCGAGCGCCTTGGCGTGGCGCCCGGCGCGCCCGTGCACCGGTCCATCCGCGTCAGAAGCCATCAGGGCGAGCCGTTCTCCTATCTGAAGACTTATGTGCCCGACGCGATCGGCCGGCGCATTCCACGCAAGGCGCTGGCGAGCAAGCCGCTGCTGCAGATCTTCGGCGAACTGGGGGTGCGCGTGTCGGGCGCCGAACAGAGCATGACCGCGGTGCTGGCGGACCCGCCCGCCGCCGAGGCGCTGGGCGTGCCCATCGCCTCGGCGCTGTTGAACATCAAGCGCCTGGTCCGGGACGCCGCCGGCCAGCCGGTGGAGTTCCTGGATGCCCGCTATCGCCCGGACCGTTTCGAGTATCGGCTGGACATGGCGGCGCACGAGACGGCCGGCACGCCGGTGTGGCTGCCAGCCGGCCGGGCCGCCTCCTGAGCCGGCCATGATCCGGCGGGAACGCCCCCCGCAACCCTGTAGAGGTTTCCATGCCTGCCCAAACCTTGGCCCAGAAGCTGCTCGCCGCCGCCAGCGGCCGCGCCAGCGTAGCGCCCGGCGACATCGTGACGTGCCGGGTCGATCTCGCGATGTTCCACGATTCCAGCGGCCCGCGCCGCCTCAAGCCCATGCTCGAGGCGCTGGGCACCGGCATCTGGGACCGCGATAAGGTCGTGCTGGTCATGGATCACTACGTGCCGGAGGCAGACGACGAATCGCGCAGGATCGTGCGCATCGCGCGGGAATGGGCGGCCGAACAAGCCTTGCCGCACGTCTATGACTCGATGGGGATCTGCCACGTGGTCGTGCCCGAGCACGGCCACATCCGTCCCGGCATGCTCTGCGTCGGCGGCGACTCGCACTCGCCGACCGGCGGGGCCTTCGGCGCCTACATGTTCGGCGTGGGCAGCACCGAGATGCTGGGCGTGGTGGCCAGCGGCGAGATCTGGGTGCGCGTGCCCGAAACGCTGATGATGCAGTGGGATGGCGTGCTGTCGCCCGGCGTCACCGCCAAGGACATGATGCTGCACATGATCGGCCGGTTCGGGATGAACGGCGGCCGCTACCAGGCCATGGAGTTCTGCGGCGAAGCGGTGCGCGCGCTGTCCATGCAGGAACGCATGACGCTGTCGAACATGTCGGCGGAAATCGGCTCGCAAGTGGGCCTGGTCGCGCCCGACGAGAAAACCGTGGCCTGGCTGGAGGCGGCCGGCGTTCCGGGCGTCGATATCGCGCCCTGGCATTCGGACGCCGGCGCCTGCGCCGAACGCTATCGCTTCGACGCGGCGTCCCTGGCCCCGCACGTCGCGGCGCCGCACAGCCCCGCCAATTCGCGCCCCGTCGGCGACTACGGCCGCACCGCCATGCAGGTGGCGTACATCGGCGCCTGCACCGGCGCCAAGCTGGAGGACCTGCGCGCCGCCGCGCGGGTGCTGAAGGGCCGCCGCGTCGCCGCGGGCGTGTCTTTGATGGTCGCGCCCGCGAGCGCGCGCGACCAGCGCCAGGCCGAAAGCGAAGGGGTCATGGCTGCGCTGGTGGAGGCCGGGGCGACCGTACTGCCGAATTCCTGCGGCGCCTGTTCGGGCTACGGCGGTTCGATACCGGAAGGCGCCAACGTCATCGCAACAACGGCGCGCAACTTCAAAGGCCGCATGGGGCCGCGCACCGCCGAGGTCTACCTGGCCTCGCCCTATACCGTCGCGGCCGCCGCGGTGGCGGGCCACATTGTCGATCCTCGGGAGATGCTGCAATGACGCGCGATCCGCAAACCTCGCATCGGGTCTGGCGGCTGGGCGCCGACGTCGATACCGATCAACTGGCCCCCGGCGCCTACATGAAGTACGGCATCGACGAGATCGCGCGCCACTGCCTGGAACGCGTGCGGCCCGACTTTGCCGGTGGGGTGCAGCCTGGGGACGTCATCGTTGCCGGCCCCAACTTCGGCATCGGTTCTTCACGCGAACAGGCCGCGCAGGCCCTGGTGACGCTGGGCCTGCGCGCCGTCATCGCGCCAAGCTTCAGCGGCCTCTACTTTCGCAACGCGTTCAATGTCGGCTTGCTGCTGCTGACCTGCCCCCAGGCCGAACGCATCCAGGAAGGCGAGCGCATCCGCATCGATCTATTGGGGGACCGCATCATCACGGGCGATGGCGCGGCCTTGCCCTGCGAACCCATCCCCGGCTTCCTGCGCGACATGGTGGACGCCGGCGGCTTGTTGAATCTGCTCAAGCGCCGTCTGGCCGACGGCACGCTGAAACCCAATCCGATGAGAGCATGAGATGCCGAATTCCCTGAAACAGAAGCTCGCCGCCGGCCATACCGTGCTCGCGCCCGGTGTCTACGACGCCTTGTCCGCGCTGATCGCCGAGCAGTCGGGCTTCGATGCGCTGTACCTGTCCGGCGCCTCCATCGCGTACACGCGTCTGGGCCGCTCCGATGTCGGCCTTACCACCTATACCGAAGTCGAGCAGACGCTTGCCCGCATCACCGAACGCGTCTCGTGCCCGGTCATTGTGGACGGCGACACCGGCTTCGGCAACGCGCTGAACGTGCAGCGCACGGTGCGCGGCTTCGAGCGCGCGGGCGCGGCGATGATCCAGCTGGAGGACCAGGGCTTTCCGAAACGATGCGGGCACCTCGCGGGCAAGAACGTGGTTCCGGCCGCCGAGATGTGCGGCAAGCTGCGCGCCGCGCTGGACGCGCGCGGCAGCGCCGACACCTTGATCCTGGCGCGCACCGACGCGCTTGCCGTGGAAGGCCTGGATGCCGCGCTGGACCGCGCGGAGCAATACCTGGAATGCGGCGTGGATGCGATCTTCGTCGAGGCCCTGCGCACCGACGCGCAAATGGAAACGGCCTGCCGCCGTTTCGCCGGCCGCGTGCCGCTGCTGGCGAACATGGTGGAAGGCGGGATGACGCCGGTGAAGAGCGCGCGCGAATTGGCCGCCAAGGGGTTCGCCATCGTCATCTTCCCCGGCGGGACGGCGCGCGCCGTCTCTCACATGCTGCAACGCTACTACGGCAGCCTGCACGAGCACGGCACCACGGCGCCGTGGCGCGAAAGCATGCTGGACTTCGATCAGCTCAACGCGCTGATCGGCACGCCCGAACTGCTGGCCTTGGGCCAGCGCTACGAGCACCAGTCATGAAGCGCGCCGATGCCCTGCTGCTGCGGGCTCGCCGCCACGGCCTGCCCTGACGCGACCGGCGTGCACGCTCAGGCGCGTTCGTCGATCAGGTCGACGCGGTCCGGATAAAAAGCGAGATAACCCGCGATTCGCGCCATCGCGGGGTGCGGCTGCTCATAGCTCCACGCCGCGTTGACGGACCGCTCTCCGCCCTCCGGAATGCTGTAGTAGGCGCAATCGCCCTTGTAGGGACAATAGGTCGCGTGGCCGGTGCGCTGCAATCGCGACATATCGACATCCTCGCGCGGAATGTATTGCACGGGCGGGTAGTTCGCCTCGCGCAACGTCAATGCGCCTCGCGTATCCGCGATCACCTGCCCCGCGATCGATACGACGACGCGATTCGGGTTGCCCTGTATCGAAATGGGATGATCGGGGCCGGGGACTTTGATCGGTTTCATAAACGCTCCCATCGGTCGCCAGACCGCGATATCGCGGCGCCTGGCGCAAGGTGAGGTCCGTTGCGGACGCATGGAAGGCCGGCGTCGTTTGCATGAAGTTTGACGACTGCCCGCCCGGATTAAGCGTAAAAAAATCTTAGCGTGCCGGAGAAGGCGCGCGCGATGGCGCGGCCGGTACGGGGGTGGACGAGCGGCACAGGGCCGAAACATTGCCTTGCAATTTAAGCGCAATGCAGTTGTACCGCCTGTTTCATGTGGATACCCTGTCCTTCCCAGGCCGGACCTATACGCGCGTTCTGCGTGCATCGTACGGCCGGCCGGCGCCTCCTGCGGCGAATTCCATGACAACAACAGGAGATTCGATGGCAATATCAAAAGCCACACCTCAGCCCCCCAAGCACGTACTGAACCGCGCCATCGCCGCCTCCGCGATCGGCAACGCCACGGAATGGTTCGACTACGGCATCTACGCTTACGGCGTGTCCTATATTTCCGCGGCCTTCTTTCCCGGCGATACGCAACAGGCCACGTTGTTCGCACTGGCCACGTTCGCCATCTCGTTCCTGGTGCGGCCTTTCGGCGGCCTGTTCTGGGGTCCTCTGGGCGACAAGCTGGGCCGCAAGACGATTCTTGCGCTGACCATCCTGCTCATGTCGGGCGCCACCGTCGCGATCGGCTTGATTCCACCCTACGAGCACATCGGATTCTGGGCGCCGCTGCTGCTGGTCCTGCTGCGCATGGTCCAGGGCTTCTCCACCGGCGGCGAATACGGCGGTGCGGCCACATTCATGGCGGAGTACGCGCCGGACAAGCAGCGCGGTTTCTGCGGCAGCTTCCTTGAACTGGGGACCTTGGGCGGCTTCTCGCTGGGCGCGCTGCTGATGCTTGGATTCTCCATCGGCCTGGACGATGCCGCCATGCATGCGTGGGGGTGGCGCATCCCGTTCTTTCTTGCCCTGCCCATGGGCATGATCGGCCTTTACCTGCGCTCGCGCTTGAAAGAGACGCCCGTCTTCCAGGAAGCGGAGGCGGCCCTGAACGACGCCGAAGAACAGGAGCACAAGGGCAGCGTCAAAGACGTGGTCACCGATTACAAGCGCCAGGTCCTGTCGCTGGGCGGATTGGTGGTGGCGCTGAACGTGGTGAACTACACGCTGCTCAGTTTCGCGCCGACGTACTTCGCCAACCAGCTGGGCCTGAGCACGCAGGAGGCGCTGATCGTTCCCATCATCGGCATGCTGTTCATGATGGTTTTCCTGCCCTTCATCGGGCGTCTGTCTGACCGCGTGGGCCGCAAGCCCGTATGGTGGGCATCGCTGATCGGGCTTTTCGTGCTTGCCATCCCCATGTTCCACCTGATGGCGACCGGCCTGGCCGGGGCCATCGTGGGCTACGCCGTGCTGGGATTGCTCTACGTGCCGCAGCTGGCGACGATCTCGGCCACGTTCCCCGCCATGTTCCCCACGCACGTGCGGTTTGCCGGTTTCGCCATCGCGTACAACGTTTCCACGTCGCTTTTCGGCGGCACGGCGCCGGCCGTCAACGAATGGCTGATCGCGCGCACCGGCAGCAGCATGGTGCCGGCGTACTACATGATGGCGGCGTGCCTGGTGGGCGCGTGGGCCCTGCGGCACGTAGTGGAAACGGCCGGGCATTCGCTGCGCGGTTCGAAAATTCCAGGCACGCGCGCATCCCTGCAGGAGCTGCGGCGCATGGACGCGCAGGAAGCCGGCGGCGATTGATGTGACGCGCGCGGCGGCAAGCCGCCGCCCCGATTCACGACACCGCGTGGCACTTCCGAGCAGGCGGGGCAGGTATCGGCCAAGCCATAGGGTGCCATCCGGCCTGCTGTTCCCCATCCGGCCACGGCTATACCATTAGGCGGAAGCGGGGCTTCGCGCGCTCAGCATGCGGAAGATGCGCATGCCGGAACCGCGCGATCGCGTCCAACGCGCCAGCGGAGATCCCGCGGGCGCCACTTCTCCTGGGAGACAGCCATGTCGCATCCAACGGACCACCCCCACCTGATGGGCCAAGCATGGTGGGTATTGGTCATCCGCGGAATCGTGGGCATTCTGTTCGGCGTGCTGGCCCTGATGTGGCCGGCCCTGACGCTTCTGCTTCTGGTCTCGCTGTTCGCCGCGTATGCGCTGCTCAGCGGTATCGCCGCAATCGCCGGCGCGTGGCGCGCCCGAAGGGGCGGACAACCCATGCGCGACGGGTGGCTGATCGTGCTGCTGGGCCTTGTCGCCATCGCGTCGGGCGTGATCGCGATTGTCTGGCCGGCGATTACTGCGTTGGCCTTGATCCTCATCATGGGCGTGAATGCCATCGTCGCAGGCGTCCTGGACATCGCGCTGGCGGTCCGGCACCGTACGGTCGTGCGCAACACCTGGCTCATGGTGCTCGCCGGCATCGTCTCCATCCTGTTCGGCGTGGTCGCCATCGCGGTCCCCGGCGCGGGCGCAATGGCGCTGGTCTGGCTGATCAGCTTTTACGCCATCGTCACCGGCGTGCTGCTGCTGGCGATGGGCATCCAGGCCCGGCGCGGCGGCCCGCGGCCGTTCGATCACGCCGCGGCCTGAAAACCGCCGGCCGCCGTCAGGGCAGGTTCAGCTGCCACGACACCTTGTAGCGGTCGTTCACCCAGGTGAAGCGGCGGCTGAAGCCGTAATTGTCGGGCGCCATCAGGATGTGGCCGTCTTCGCTCAGCGCAGCGGCCAGCCGCTCGAATTCGCTTTCCGACGCGCACTCCACGAAAAGCGAAATGGCCGGCGTGAAATCGAAGTCGTGGCGCACCGGGCTGTTGAAGCAGACGATCCGCTGTCCCGCGATGCGCAGCACCGCGGTCATCACGGAACCTTCCGGGCCGGCCTGTCCGGCTTCGTAGTGCTTGATCTGCTCGACCTCGCCATCGGGAAACAGCGAGACATAGAAGTTCATCGCCGCTTCCGCCTCGCCGTTCTGGAACATCAGAAATGGGGTGATCTGGGTCGCCATGCCGGGTCCTCCTGTCGTGTCGTCCAGTCCCCGGTGTCGCCAGGGACGGAATCTGTGGAAAAGCGCAGCGGCGGCAGGGACGGCGCCGGTTACTGCGAAACGGGAACGGCGCCTGGGCTGTCTTGCGCCGGGGGATTGTTCGTTCCGCCATCGGGCGCCGCAGCGGCGGGGGCGTTGGGCGCCGGCGCAGTGCTCTCGGCAGCGGGTGCGGCGGCGCCGGCGCCAGTGCCGCGACTGGCGCCACTGCCAGGATTCGCCCCACTGCCGGCATTCGCGCCGCCGCCAGCATTCGCGCTGCTGCCGGGGCTGGCGCCTGTCGCCGCCTCCGCTGCCGGTGCGGCGCCCGACTGTGCCGGGCCTGCGCCGGGCTTTTCCGGCGCGGCGCCGGCCGCCGGTGATCTGCCGTCAGCCTTGGCTTGCTGCGCCGGCGTCTTGCCCTCGCGCGCCGCCTCCGCGCTCTTGGGCAGGTAACGCTGCAGCAGGTCGAAAAACCCGGCGTAGAACGCCGAGTCGGCAATCGTCTGGCTGCTGATCTTGGCCAGCGAATCGTCCGAGGATCCGAAAGGCATCGAGACCGAGCCCAGCACAGTCAGACCCACGCCAGCCGAACTGCTGACCTTCTTCACCGTATAGCGGTCCTGCACCGCATTGACGAACACGGTCGTGGTGGGCGCCTCCTGCCCGTCGGACGCGCACACGATGTGAAAGGAAATGACCTGGTGCTTGTCGTCTTCGTCCTGGAAGTTCTTCTGTCCATCGACGCTATCCGTGCGCGCCTTGTCGATGGTATAGCCCTGGCTCAGCAGCGCGCGCCGCGCCGCTTCGCACGTTGCGGCGTCGGATGCCGGAAAGCTGCGGGAATAGGTGTCCGTTTCCTTGAACGATTCCGGATAGGCGGGCTTGCGCGAACCCGAGCATCCCGCCAGCACGGCAACGGCCAGGACAGCGGCCAGCCACCGGCCTTCCGAAAGCCGGCCAGGACCGGCACGCCGCTCGGGACGGCCGTCGGCGGATTCGCGCCGCCGCTGCGACGACGGCATTTGCGCATCGCGTTTGTGAAAAGACATACGTGCCATCAGTGCTTCGCCAACGTCAGGTAAACAGGCCAGGCCCGGCGCCGCGGGCCGGCCGCATGCACGCCAGGGACGACAGAACATTATGCCGGAAGCCGCAAGACGCCGATGAGGCTGCGCCATGCATGCAGCCGCGCGCAAGGGCACAGCGCTTGCGATGCGGGCGGCCGACTTCCAGGGGACGCCCCATGCTCGATTGCGAAGCGATATACCGCAAGTGTCCCGATCCCTGGCGGGTGCGCACGGACTGGTACGAGCGGCGCAAGCGCGGCCTGCTCATCGGTTCTCTGACGCAACCCCGTTATGGCCGCGCCCTGGAGCTGGCATGCGGCAACGGCGCCATGACGTGCGTTCTGGCTCAGCGGTGCGACGACCTGATAGCGGCCGACGCGGCGCCCACGGCCGTGCTGTTGACGGAGCAGGCCGTGCGGGAAGAAGGCTTGGCCAACGTGCGCGTCGCCGTGGCGCGAGTGCCGGCGCAATGGCCGGCGCAAGAGGATGCCGGCCTGGACCTGATCGTCGTATCGGAACTGGCCTACTACCTGGCTCCGCACGATCTCGCGCAGCTGCTGGCGCAATGCGCGGCTTCGCTGAACCAGGGCGGGGAATGGGTCATGTGCCATTTCGTCAAAGACTTCCCGGAACGGACGCGATCCACGCGGGACATCCATGCCGACGTGGATCGTATCCCCGGGCTCGCCAAGGTGGTCAGCCATCAAGACGAACTGTTCCAGCTGGACGTCTGGCGCAAGCAGACGTCCTGACACCGGTCATTCCACCGTCACGCTCTTTGCCAGATTGCGCGGCTTGTCCACGTCCGTTCCGCGTGCGCATGCCGTGTGATAGGCCAGCAGCTGCAGCGGCACCGTATGCAGGATGGGCGACAGCTTCCCGTAGTGTTCCGGCATCCGGATCACGTGCGTGCCGTTGCCGCTGGCGATGCGGCTGTCGGCGTCCGCGAAGACATACAGCTCGCCGCCGCGCGCGCGCACTTCCTGCATGTTGGACTTCAGCTTCTCCAGCAGCGTATCGTTGGGCGCGATCGTGACCACCGGCATCTGCTCGGTCACCAGGGCCAGCGGGCCGTGCTTCAACTCGCCGGCCGGGTACGCCTCGGCGTGGATGTAGCTGATCTCCTTCAGCTTCAACGCGCCTTCCAGGGCAATCGGGTAATGCAGACCGCGCCCCAGGAACAGCGCGTTTTCCTTGTTCGCGAAGCGTTCCGCCCAGCCGATGATCTGCGGTTCGAGCGCCAGCACGGAGCCGATGGCCACCGGCAGGTGACGCAAGGCCTTGATGTGGTCGGCCTCTTGTTCGTCCGTCAGACGGCCATGCGTCTGCGCCAGCGCCAGCGTCAGCATGAACAGCGCCGTGAGCTGCGTCGTGAACGCCTTGGTCGATGCCACGCCGATTTCGACGCCGGCGCGCGTGATGAAGGCCAGCTTGCATTCGCGCACCATCGCGCTGGTCGCTACGTTGCAGATCGTCAGCGTGTTTTCCATGCCCAGGCTGCGCGCATGCTTGAGCGCGGCAAGCGTGTCGGCGGTTTCACCCGACTGCGAGATGGTTACCACCAGCGTGCGCGGATTCGGCACGCTGTCGCGATACCGGTACTCGCTGGCGATCTCCACGGCCACCGGTATCTTGGCCAGGGACTCGATCCAGTATTTCGCCGTCAGGCCGGCGTAGTAGCTCGTGCCGCAGGCCAGGATCAGCACCGATTCCGTATCCTTGAAGACGCGATACGCGCCATCGCCAAACAGTTCCGGCGTGATCGTCTCGATGTCCTGCAAGGTATCGCCCACCGCGCGCGGCTGCTCGAAAATCTCCTTCTGCATGAAGTGCCGGTACGGGCCCAGCTCGGCCGCGCCGGTGTGAACCTGCACGGTATTGACCTTGCGATCGACGGCACGGCCCTGTTCATCCACGATCCACACCCGCGTCAATTGCAGGTCGACCACGTCGCCGTCTTCCAGATAGATGATGCGATCGGTGGTCCCGGCCAGGGCGAGCGCGTCCGAGGCCAGGAAGTTTTCGTTCTCCCCCAGGCCCACGACCAGCGGCGAACCTTGCCGCGCGCCGACGACGCGATGCGGTTCATCGCGGCAGAAAACGGCGATGGCGTACGCGCCCGTCAGCCGGCGCACGGCCTGTTGCACGGCGTCGAAGAGGTCGCCGGCGTACAGGTGATTGACCAGATGCGCGATGACTTCCGTATCGGTCTGGCTTTCGAAAACGTAGCCGGCGGCCTGCAGCTCGGCGCGCAGCTCATCATGGTTTTCGATGATGCCGTTGTGGACGAGCGCGATGCGCGGAGCGTCCTTGCCGAAGCTGGAAAAATGGGGGTGCGCGTTATGCGTGGCCGGCGCGCCATGGGTCGCCCAGCGCGTGTGAGAAATGCCGGTAAAGCCCGCCAGCTTGTCGCGCTGGATTTGCTCGCACAGCTCGGCCACGCGTTCGGTGCTGCGGGTGCGCCGCAGCTCGCCGTCCGCGTAAACCGCCACGCCGCAGGAGTCGTAGCCCCGGTATTCCAGCCGCCGCAGGCCCTCGACCAGGATGGGGGTGATGTCGCGCTGAGCGACGGCGCCAACAATGCCGCACATGGGAAAGCTCCAAAATGGACTGGGAACGAGGGGATTGTGCGGCGGCTGGAAAGAAATCGGATTTCTTTTTATGGCCGCTGGTGAATCAAAAGTCCACCAAGAAGACCTGTTGAAGTAATATTTCTCTACGACTACTGTAATGAACGGATATTGCGATGCGAACCGAGCCCGACGTATTGGCCGAGCTGGATGACCTGGACCGCCGCATCCTGGACCAGCTCCAGTCCGACGCCGCGCTGACGAACCAGGAGCTTGCCCAGCGCGTACATGCCTCCCCGCCCACCTGCCTGCGGCGCGTGCGGCGTCTCACGGAAATGGGCGTCATCGAGAAACAGGTGGCGATCCTGAACGCGGCGAAGCTGGGCAGCGCCTTGACGGCGCTGATCGAAATCACGCTGGATGTACAGGCGGCCGAGCGGCTGGACGAATTCGAGGCGCGGATGCAGGCAGAACCCGCCATCCTGCAGTGCTACCGGGTATCGCCCGGCCCCGATTTCCTGCTGGTGGCGCAGGTCAGGGACATGCCGGCCTATCACGCCTTGGTGCACCGCGCGTTCACAGCGCAGGCCAACGTACGCAACGTGCGCACGTTCTTCTCGGTACACCGGGCGAAGTTCGAGACGCGGATCCGCATCGATTGACCGGCCCATGCGAGCGGCCGCCGCTCGCATCCCAGGCTCAGGCCCCGAGGCCGCGCATCTCGCCGCGTTCGCGCAGCAAGCGCTCGAATTGTGCGAGATACCGGTCGCCCATGGCGCGCACGTCGTGCTCTGCCCGCACGTAGTCGTAGGCGCGTTGCGTTACGGCTTCGCGCAGCGGCGCATCGTCGAGCAGGCGCGCCATGCCCTGCGCCAGGGCGTGGTGATCTTCCACGGGGCACAGGATGCCGCGGCCATCGGCCAGGCTTTCCTTCAATCCGCCCGCGTCCGTGGAAACCACCGGCACGCGATGCAGGAAGGCGTCGAACACGCTGCTGCCCAGCGCTTCTTCGCGCGAACTCATGGCGAACACGTCCATCGCCGCGTAGAAATCTTCGACGCCCTGCCGAAACCCCGCGAACAGGTAGATGGATTCCAGGCCGAGTTCCGTCACCAGCGCGCGGGCCTGGGCTTCGTTGTTCCCGCCCGCGCCGAAATGCACGAAGATGAAATCCACGCGCGTCTTCGCCAGCTCGGCCACCGCCCGGATCATGGTCAGCGGATCCTTGTCATGGATCAGCGCCGCCGAGGTAGCGATGATTTTCTTGCCGGGCCGCTTGAATTCCGACGACAGCCGGGCCAGATTCGCCGTATCGACGGGCGCGGGCAGCACCGCGCTGCGGATGATCACCGGCTCGATGCCCAGCCGGCGCGGCTCGCGCGCCGCCATCTCGCTGATGGCGACGAACAGGTCCACACGGCGCCACTTGCCGCCGGTCTTCCATTCCTCGTCCGGCTTCACCACGAAAGACGTGCGGCGCGAAAAGGCCACCGGCCGCCCGTGCAGCGCCTTGGTCAGTACGGCCCACGTGACCGTGTTTGCCGTCTGCGCGTGAATGACGTCGTAGCGGCGCCCGCTGGCGGCCAGAAAGGCGATCTGCGCCGGCACGTGCCTGACGGCGTGAACCTTGAATCCTTGCTCGGCAGCACGCCGGGCCAGGGGGCCGCCGGCGCGCGCCAGGAGTTCCACCTCGTGGCCGGCGTCGCGAAAGGCCAGCATGCAGTACAGCGTCTGCCTTTCGCCGCCGCGCCAGCCCTTTTCGAAGTTGAGCTGCAGAATCCTCATGCGCGCCCGATGCCCTCGTAATCGAAGCCCATCGCCTTCAGGTCGCCCGCGTTGTACTGGTTGCGGCCGTCCAGGATGACGGGCGCCTTGAGCAGATCCCGGATCCGTTCGAAGTCCGGCGCACGGAAGGCTTTCCATTCCGTGACCAGCAGCAGTCCGTCCGCGCCTTCGGCGGCCTTGTACATGTCCGGCACGAACTCGACCTGCGCATTGCCCGCCAGCACTTTTTTCGCTTCCTGCATGGCAACGGGATCATAGGCGCGCACGCGCGCGCCGCGGCGCGTCAATTCCGCGATCAGCGTCAGGCTGGGCGCTTCGCGCATATCGTCGGTGTTGGGCTTGAAGGCCAGGCCCCACAAGGCGAACACGCGTCCGCTCAGGTCCTCGCCGAAGCGGCGGACCACCTTGTCCGACAGCCGGAACTTCTGCGCCTCGTTGGCGCTTTCGACGGCTTGAATGACGCGCATGGGCAGTCCGTGTTCGTCCGCGGTGCGGATCAGCGCCTGCACGTCCTTGGGAAAGCAGGACCCGCCATACCCCGCGCCGGGATACAGGAATTGATAACCGATGCGAGGGTCCGCGCCGATGCCGCGCCGCACCTGTTCGATGTCCGCCCCCAGCACTTCGGCCAGATTCGCCATCTCGTTCATGAAGGAAATACGCGTGGCGAGCATCGCGTTGGCGGCGTATTTGGTCAGTTCGGCGGATCGCACGTCCATCACCATCAGGCGGTCGTGCGTGCGCTGGAAGGGCTCGTAGATACGGCGCATCACGCCGATGGTGTAGTCGTCGTCGGCGCCCACGATGACGCGGTCCGGGCTCATGAAATCCTGGATGGCGGCGCCTTCCTTCAGGAACTCGGGATTCGACGCCACACTGAAGGGCAAATCCACCCCGCGCTGGGCCAGCACTTCGGCAACCGCCTGGCGCACTTTGTCGGCGGTGCCGACCGGCACGGTCGATTTATCGACGATGATCTTGCGCGACGTCATGTGGCGGCCGATGTTGCGGGCCGCTTCCAGTACGTAGCGCAGGTCGGCGGACCCGTCTTCACCGGGCGGCGTGCCGACCGCGATGAATTGCACGTCGCCGTGCGCCACGCTTTGCGCCACGTCGTCCGTGAACTGCAGGCGGCCGGCCTGCGCATTGCGGCGCACCAGTTCTTCCAGGCCGGGCTCATAGATGGGAATGTCGCCCTGCTTCAGCCTGGCGACCTTGGCGGCGTCGACGTCCAGGCACATGACGTTGTTGCCCATCTCGGCCAGGCATGCGCCGGACACCAAACCGACATAGCCGGTACCGACCACGGTAATTTTCATTGCTGCTCGCCTTCCTAACGCGTCGGCCGCGCGGCTCGCGCGGCGTACCGCGGCATTATAGGAGGGGCGCCAGCCGGCCCGGGCGCGCCACCGGCCAGCGCCGGAGCCGTGATGTCACGCGGACGTTTTCTGGCGGGAGAAACGCACCGTATTGACCAGCACCGCCACGATGGCGCAGACCACGCCCATGACGAGGGCCAGCAGGGCGCCATGATGCCCGCCCATGCCGAACGCCGTGGCCACCAGGGCCGTGCCGAAGCTTTGGCCGAAGACCCGCGTGGTGGCCTGTACGCCGCCGATGGCGCCGCTGCGGTTGCGGGGCGCCGAGGAAATCATCGCCCGGTTGTTCGGCGTCTGGAAGAAGCCGAAGCCAAGTCCGCAAACGAACATGGCGGCGATTATCGTGGCGTTGGAAGCGGTGTGCGGCAAAAGCGCCAGCCAGATCAGCCCCAGCGCCATGCAAGCCGCGCCGATGCCGCTCAGCGACGCGGCGGAAAACCGGTCGGACATGCGCCCCGCGAATGGGGCGACCACCCCCGTAGCGACCGGCCATGCCGCCATCAGCACGCCCACTTCCAGATGGGGCCGGCCCAGCACGGACTGGAAGTAAAAGGGCAGCGCGACGTAGGCGGTCATCTGCGCGGCAAAGGTGGCGGCGGAGGCCGCGACGGCGTACGCGATGGGCTGAATGCGCAGCAGATCCACCGGCACCAAAGGCGCGGTCTGCCGCGATGCCCGGCGCACCAGCAGAATGCCCGCCAGCACCGAAATCGCGACCATGCCCGCTCCCCTGATGAAGTCCGCATGCAGGTTGTCGATGCCGGTGATGAACACGCCCAGCACCACCATGCAGAGCAGGGCGCTGATCACATCGAAACGCGTGTTGTTGCGCGGCACGTCGGGCAGGAAGCGCACCAGGAATAGGCCGAAAATCCCGAAGGGCACGTTCACCGCGAAGATCCAGGGCCAGTCCGCCACGGACAGGATCGCCGAGCCCAATGTCGGCCCGAGTACGGACATGACCGCCACCATGGTGGCATTGATGCTGATGCCACGGCCCAGCTTGGATAGCGGATAGATATTGCGCACCAGCCCGCCGAACATGCACATCAGCGATGCCGCGCCAACCCCCTGGAACATGCGCGCCAGCGTCAGAGTCGTCAGCGAATTGGCCATCGAACAGCCGAGCGAAGCCAGGGTGAACAGCGCCAAACCCAGGCCGAACATGCGGCGGAAACCCACGCGTTCGGCCAAAGCGGACAGTGGCAGCAGCATGATGACCACCGACACGCTGTAGGCGTTCACGATCCAGACGGCGCTGGCCGGGTCGGTGTTCAGGTCGGCGGCGATCGTCGGCAGCGCCACGTTGGCAATCGTGCTGTCCAGCACCGCCAGGCCGATACCCAGCAGCACCACGCCCGCCGCCCAGTAGCGGCGCGGCGCGGGCAAGCCGTCATACGCCGGTTTGGCGCCGCCCTGCGGGTTCGGGCCCGGCTTTGCGCCGGAGGGAGATTGCGGAGACGTGCTGCGTTGATCCTTCACGGCTTCTTCTTGACCGGGCGTTGCCAGTTGTCGATGGTGGTCTGGCGCACCCGCGATATGGTCAGCTTGTCCGCCGGCGCGTCACGCGTCAGCGTGGTGCCGGCGCCCAGGGTGGCGCCGCGCTGGACGCGCACCGGCGCGACCAACTGCGAATCGGACCCGATAAACACATCGTCCTCGATGATGGTCCGATGCTTGTTGGCGCCATCGTAATTGCACGTGATGGCGCCGGCGCCTACGTTCACGCGCGCGCCGATGTCGGCGTCGCCGATGTAGGCCAGATGGTTGGCCTTGCTGTCTTCGCCCAGCACGCTGTTCTTCACTTCGACGAAATTGCCGATGTGTGTGCGGTCGCCCAGCGCGGCGCCGGGCCGCAGGCGCGCGAAAGGACCAATGCGCGCGTCCGCGCCGACCGTGGCGTCCTCGAGATGGCTGAAGGCCTCCACGACGGTGCCGGCGCCAACCCGCACGTTGCGCAGCACGCAGTGCGGCCCGATGCGCACGCCGTCCGCGAGCGCCACCGTGCCTTCGAACACGCAACCGACGTCAATAAAGACATCGCGGCCGACGGTGAGATCTCCGCGCACATCGAAGCGGGCCGGGTCGGCAATCGACGCACCGGCTTCCAACAGCCGTCGCGCCTGCTCGCGCTGCCACACGCGTTCCAGTTCCGCCTGCTGAAGCCGGCTGTTCACACCCAGCGTTTCCCACCCGGCGGCCGGCTGGGCGCTGCCCACCGGCACGCCATCGGCCACGGCCAGGCCCACGACGTCGGTCAGGTAGTACTCGCCCTGGGCGTTGCGGTTATCGATGCGGGTCAGCCAGTCCTTCAGCTTACGGGTCGGGGCGACCAGGATGCCGGTGTTCACTTCGGCGATGGCGCGCTCCGCATCCGAGGCGTCCTTGTGTTCCACGATGCGACGGATGCGGCCGGCCTCGTCGCGCACGATGCGCCCATAGCCTGTCGGGTCGCCCAGTGTTTCCGTCAGGACCGCCATGCCGTCCTGGCGCGCCTCCAGCAGACGCGCCAGCGTACCCGGCTGCACCAGCGGCACGTCTCCATACAGCACCAGCGTGGCGTCGTCGGCGTCGCCTTCCGCCAGCAAAGGCACGGCCTGCGCCACGGCGTGCCCCGTACCCTGCTGAGGCTGCTGAAGCGCGAAAGCCACGTCCGCGGCGCCCTGGAAAGCCGCCTTGACCCGCTCGGCTCCGTGCCCGACCACAACGACGATGCGGGCGGGATGCAGCGCCCGGGCGCTATCCAGTACGTGGGCCAGCATGGGGCGGCCCGCCAGCGTGTGAAGCACCTTGGGCAGGTCGGATTGCATGCGCTTGCCCAGCCCTGCAGCGAGTATGACGACGTTCAGCATGGAATTTCGACAAGAATGCGCCGCCTCTGGGGCGGCGCATGGTGGAAGGGATTTACGACTGATCCGAGTCCGATTGTATTTTGTTTTTCCTGACGGCCGATTTACGCGGCGTCGTCTTGCGTGCTGACGCGGACTTGCCTGCGGCAGTCTGTGCGCCGCCGGATGGGGACCGCTTGGACGCGGCCCGGCCCGTGTCGCGCCGCGTTGCGCTCGCCGAACCGGAACGGCTGGGCGGCTGGGCCGCTTCTGACGCGTCCTGCGGCGTTGCCTTCTGCCCGGAGGCCTGCGTTGGGTCGGGCATGCCCGGCGATGGCGCCGGTGTGGCGCCGGCCGGCATCGTGGCGGCCGTGGCGGCGGCCAACTGGTTGAACTGCTGTTGCAGCATGCCCCACCACGCCTCGGATGCCGATTGGGCTGCCTGGCTGATCGCCTGCGCCGACCCGGCGGACGAGCCGGGGGCGTCCGCCTCGCCCGACGCCGCCTGCGCGCGGCCTTCCTTGCCGGCCGTCGAAGCGCGGCTGGACGCCGCGCCGGCGGCGGCCATGCCCGGCGGCCACATTCCCGCATCCGCCGGCTCGGATGCGCCGGCAGGCTGGGGCGAGCCGGCTTCCGGCGAGCCTGCGCCCCCCGACCCGCTCCCCGATGCGGACGGCCGCTCGGCCCCGCTTCCGCCCGCGGCGCGGCGGTCACCGGCTTCGGCCTGGTCCCGGCGATGCGCCGGCTTCAAGCCGAGCGCCACTTCGAGCGGCGAGGCTTCGCCCCAGCCGCCAGCGCCCTGTCCTTGGGAACCCAGGGTATCGACGAATGAACGCAGCGTCGCAATCGTGGATCGCTGCACTTCCAGCCCTTGTATCGTGCTGGACAACATCGACAGATTCATGCGCAGCCAGCTTTCCACCGTGCGCAGCTCGGCGATGCGGCGCTCCAGATCCTGTATGTTCATCGGCGGCGTCATCGGCAGCGTCTGCGCCAGCCCGTTCGGGCCCATCAGGTTCGTCCAGGCCTGCCGCATCATCTCCATGCTGGCGATCAGCGGATTACCGCCGGACTCGCTGCCGCCTTGGCCCATGCCGGGCAGGACGAAGGGATTCGTGTTCTGGTCTGTCATCGTGTCCTCTCGCGCCCCCCTTCTGCGCGGCCGCGCCCACGGCCACACCGGGTAAGGCGCATCCGATGGCGGCCATACGCAGGGGCCGCCGTCCCCCTGTCTTCGCGCCTTTATTGCGGGAGCAATTGATTGTTCTCTACCCGTATCGCTTGCCCAGGCGCGTACTGGAACGGCGTCGAGCTGCGGAACGTATGCGTGCGCCCGTCGTTCGTCCGCGCCACCAGCCGATACTGTGTCACCGTCTGTTGCTGTTTCATATTACGCTCGATTTCACGGCCTGCCAAAGCGCCGCCCACCGCCCCCAGCACGGTCATCGCGGTCCTGCCATTGCCGCCACCGAACTGGTTTCCCACCACCCCACCGACAACCCCGCCAGCCACCGTCCCGAGGATGGGCTCGCTGCGGTTCTGCACCGGCACTTGGACCGTATTCACCGACACCACTACGCCGCAATGCGGGCATGCCGCCTGGCTCCCGGCACCGGGCGCTTGGCCGGGCCCAACCTGGCCCGTGCCAACCTGGTTCGTCCCAACCTGGTTGGTTCCAACCTGGCCCGTCGCGGCTTGACCTGTCGCGGCCTGTTCTGCTGCAACCTGATCCGCTCGCGCCGGCATGGGTGCGGGCGCGGGCTGCGCCACGGGCGCCGCGCCCTGAACGGCCCCCGCTTGCGGCGCCGCCGCGGTCGCGCTTTGAGCCGCTTCCTGCTGTGCCTTCGGCGTCGGCAGCCAACCCAGGATGGCGGCAATGGCGACCGCGCACAGCGCGATCACGCAGACCGACGCGATCGCGACCAGGGGATGCAAGCCGCGACGGGCCGTGACGGCTGGGGAAGACGCTGGAGTATTCATCTTGGCCTCCTTTGAAAGACGGCCCGATGTATAGCATCGGGCACCCTTTTCGGCGTATTGCCAAAGTGACCGTTTGAAAACGCTGCGGCCAGGCGCGCGCGCTGCTGCCGGCCACTGGCACGCTCGTCCAGCTACGCTATTTTTATGCCGGCCGCCGACGGCGTCCCGCCGTCGAACCGGCCTCCAACATCCGCGACGATGCCGCACGGCTTCGCTGCGGATTCTGTGACAATGCCATCATGGACACGATTCCCATCTCCCGCCTCGAAGACGCGATCAACTACTGGCGCAACCGCTCGCCCTCCACGGGCGACGAGTCCCGCCTCTGCCCGGAGGCCGCGGCACTGGCTGTGCCCTACGCGATGATGATCTTCGCCCGCCAGCGGGAATTCACCCTGCAAGACCTGGATGGCCCCGCCGGCGCGGCCTTCGAGTCCTGGCGCGCCGCGATGGGACAACCGGGAAACGCCAACGGCTGAATTCGGACTGGTGAGAGAGGAACGGAGCAGCGGCGCCGGTGCCAAAAGTGCCTCGTCGTGTCCCTGCCGAGGGGACCGGCAGTTTTGGAGTCGTTGCAAATGTCAGTCATCAGCCCCTCTCCTGTCGCGAAAGACAGCCTTTCCCCGCCCCCGGCGGATGCGCGATCATTCGAAGCCCCGCCACCCCCCTTCACGGTCGATGCCGCGAGCGCGAAATATCCGAACGCCGCAAATAACGACGACGCAGACCTTTTCGCAGCGCGGATCGCAGACATAGGAAACAGCAGGACCGGCGATACGCGAGCCGCGGACGAGGGCGGCGGCCGCGACGCGAATGGCTCCGTCGACCATGAAGCAACGGCTCGCCGCATCGTCGCCGCTTTCGTGGCCCATGCGCGCGCCGCGCGCAATCTTCCCGCCGAGGCGGATGCGTCGCACGTCATCGCCGCCTATTTCGCTCCGCATGCGAAAGGGGACGCCGATACGGCAGGCAGGTGGCTGGAAGACGACACGTCGCTGCTGCTGGGCCTTGCCAAGGCCTCCGGTCTGTTCGAAGGCGACGTCGACGCTGCCAGCCTCGAGGCCGGCCATCGCCGGCTGCTGGCCAACGCGCTGGTCCTTTCGTTGACGCGCGCCATCGATTGGAAGGCGGCGCTGGGGGCCGATGGCGCCGATGGGGCAACGGTGTTCTATGACGGCATCACCCTGCGCAATGCCACCCGCCTATCCCTTCGCGATGCGGCCGCCGCGATGGATGCGCGCATCGGGCAGGCCTTGGACGCCGCGGCCGGCACCAAAGGGCTTGGTGCGATGATCCCGCAGCTGAGAACCGCGCTGATCGGGGACCCCACGCTTTCCTTTCATCCGCTGCCGCAAACCGTACGCTACGGCAGCCGCGACTGGATGAATCTCTGGGCCGGCATCGAAGCCTGCAAAGACGCTGGCCTGAATCCGGCAGCCCTGTCTTTCGACGAAGTCACGGCCTTCGGTCAGGCGATGAGTATGGCGCCAACGTCAAGCGCGGAACGCGGGCACGAGCTCGCGCAGACCGCGGTACTGCTCATGGCGCACGCCGCCGGCAAGGCGGACCTGGCCCAGCTGCGGGAAGATAACCAGGCTGAAATCACGGAAAAAATCCAGGCATTCGCGGCCCAGGAGTTCAAATCCGAAATCGCGCTGGGGGAAGTCACCGCACGTCTGTTGGCGCTTGGAGACCCGCCGACGGCGCAAGGCATCGCCGAAGAGGCCCTGAAGGAGCTGGGCCTGGACCCCAGGGCCATCGTCATCGAAGAACCGGTTTCTTCCAAGGGCAAGCGGCTCAGCTTCAAGCTGCATGACTTCTACGTCAGATTCAACGACCTGTCCGAAATCGAACCCGGCCCCTACAACAACGACCTGATCGCTGAGATCGGCGACAACGCGCCCCGGTACAAGGACGTCTACAACCGCAAATTCGACGCCTATATTTCGAACTACATCGACGCCCACAAGGGCCTCGTCCGCGTCATGACGGACATCGCGCGGCAAGACGGCTTCAGGGAAGGCGACCCCGATGCGTCGATTCGCATCGACCGCATCGCCATCACCTCGCCCAGCGATATCCAGGCGTACGGCTTTTTCATCCGATACAGCGACGGCAAGTCGCTCTATCGGTACTTCTTCTCTCCCAGCGGCATCGTCGAAAAATTCCAGACACGATGGGCCGCGAGGACTGGCTTAGAAGCAACCGCCATCTCGCCCTGGCCGCGGAAGACCTGAAAAAGATCGAAGCGGCATCGGGTTCGGAGGTGAACTTCAAATGTTCCTTCGATCAGCTGGTACGCGGGCAGGCGCGCCGCTTCGACGACGCCATCGACGCCGAGTTTCGCCCCAAGCTGCTGGCGCTCAAGGATCAAGGCGCGCCTGTCCAGGACGGGGTCAGCAGAGCGGATCGCGTCCTGGAGACGGTCGTCCCGTTCTACGGCGTTTATACCGGCATCAAAAGAGGCGACTACGTAACGGCGTACCTATCGTTCATCTCCGGCGTAGTCACATTGATTCCTCCGGCGGTTGCCGCCGGCAAGCTCATGGCCGTCGGCAAGAAGGCCCTTTTTCTGGGAATCCAGGTCGCGATCGGTTCATTCGCGCGCCGCGGGTTGTTGAAAGGAGCAATGCTGGGCGTGCAGTACGCGGGGGCCTACGCCCGGGCGTTGTCGATCGGCGCGCACGCGATGCATACCGCCAGCACTGCGATCGATGCCCTTGCCCCCGGCGCATCGTCGCTGCTTCGGCGGTCGTATAAGTATCTGCGCCCCGAAACGCTGCGCAAGGCCGCCGCGGGCCTGCGCGGCAAGTTTCCCGGCCTTGCCGCCCGGCTTCGCGGGCGCGCCGGCTTATTGAATACATCAGGCATGAAGGCGCCGCTCTGGGCAAAGCCGCGCATGGCGGCGCCGGCCGTACCCGCGCCCGGCGGCGTCCAAGCGCCCTTCGTCAGGGCAGTTTTGGACAATGGCGGTACGCAATGGCTACAACGCTTCGGCACCGCCTATGTGCGCCTGGACCCCTATCGGCTTCAACCTGCCGGGCCCGTGCTTTTGCGCGCGTCCGACGGACGTCTCAGCCCATCGCTGGAAATATCGGAACTGACGCGCAACGCGGTCGCCGGCCGCGCCATGCTCGACCTGCTGCGCCGGACGCCCGTGTCCGCCGACGGCACCATCGCGGTTGACGGCAAAACATTTGCCTTCATCGCTGGCGACTATGTCCAGGTCGAGAAGGCCACGCCATTCGCCGCCGGCGGTCCGGTCCCTTGGCGCACCGTGCCTGCCCGGCCCACCGGGTCGGGACCGCAGGCGCCGTCCACCGCCGAAATATCGACACTGCTCGTTTATGACGCCCGCCAGGGCGGTTGGGTGAGCCAGGCCCATCATTCGTCATTCCAGGCAGACCGCATCGGGCACCGGGACGGGACCATGCTGCCTGACGGCATCGTGGCGCGCTATCGGATTTCCGAAGCCACGCTGCGGCAGACCCTCGCCAGCGCGGCAAGGTCCGGAGACGGCACCATCATGCTCGGCGGCAAACGCTACGCCGAAATCGGCGGCGACTTTCTGGAAGTGCTGCCTGATCGCGCGACCAGCACACGGGAACGGCCCATCTGGCGCATCGCCGGCGCGCCCTTGCCCGGAACGCGCGATGGCGGGCCGCGCCTGGTCTGGGACAAGGGCCAGGCCGCATGGCGCAAGGCGGAAACCGTCCCTCGACTACAGGGCGGAGGAGGCAAGCCGGGCACGGCGGGCGCCGGGAGTGCGGTAACGCGCAGAATCGACGCGGACGCCGTGAAAGATATGGCGGACCGCATCGTCATCAATCCGGCCACGATAAAGCCGACGCGCATCGCGGATACGGAAACGGTGCGGCTTGCGAAGACGATTCTGGGAGAAGCCACGGATCTCACCCATTACCCATGGTGGGACAACGAGCTCGACCAGTACCTCGACTTCTACGTCGCCAATCTGCGAACCTCCGCCTACGCCAAAGTCGACCCAAGCCTGGCCGATCCGTCCAATGCCGACCGTATGGAGGACCGGATAGTGGAGAACATGCGCCGGTTTCTAAAGGATCTTTATGCGCGATCCGAGACATTCCGCGGCCTGGCCAATTATGCAAGGGACAATGGCATTCTCCGGAAAGACCTTGCATGGGTCATGCATATCGTCGCGCCCGATACGCTGACAAACGGCACAGCCCAGACGTCCCATCGCTACCACGTTACAGTACGCCACCCCGATGCAAAAAAGATCGTCGTGCCTGACGTGCAGGCGCCGCCCTGTTGGACTCCAATGGCAGTAAACGGGGAAACGAAGCTTTTTGGAGCCGTCTACGACGGCGGGACAGTCGGTCCCATCGCGAGTCCGGCAACCATCGTCCATGAGATGATGCACTTCCTGACGCGGATGAGGGATCCCGACGGTTCCTCGTTGGATCGTGGCGTAGTGGAATATCTGGCGCAACGCGTACTGCAGGAAAGCGGCGTTACGCAGGCGCGCCGGTTGACTTACGCGGGCTGGAGTGAGAAACCGGACAAAGAGAACCTCCGAAGGATTGAACACTACGTCAGGATTCAGGACGAGTATCTCTCCAAGCTGTTTCCGATGACGGGTCCTCCCGCCGAAGCCTGGAACCCCTCTGCGGGCAATGACCGGTGGCTCACTGCCGACACGACGCAGCCAGCGGGTTCGCAGACGCAGCCTTAGCGGCCTGGAGCCGGCGGGCACTTGACGTCTCGCAAGCGCCGGAGCGCCTCGCTCCGGCGCGATGTCCGAAGCCCGCTTTTTCGAGTGCCCTCAGGCCAGCAAGGCCTTGATATCGTGCACGAGCGAATCCACGTCGGTGCCATTACCCGCCAGCACGCGGGCCTCACCCTTCGCATCCAGCAGATAAAACGCCGCGCTGTGATCCATGCTGTAGTCGACGCCGTTCTTCGCCGGCACCTTCGCGTAATACACCTTGAACGACTGCGCCGCCTGCCGCACCTGCTCGGGCGTCCCCGTCAACCCGACGAACGTCGGGTTGAATGTCTGCACATATTGCTTCAGGACCTCCGGCGTATCGCGCTCCGGATCCACGGTTACCATGATCACCTGCACCCGCGCCGCGTCCTCGCCGAGCGCCTGCATCACCTGCGCCATCTCCGCGAGCGACGTCGGGCATACATCCGGGCACTGCGTGTAGCCGAAGAACACCACCAGCACCTTGCCGGCATAATCCGCCAGCGTGCGGGGCCGCCCGTCCTGGTCCACCATCGACAAAGCCTTCCCCAGGTGCGTACCGCTGATATCGCTGCCCTTGAAAGCCGGCGACCCCTGCCCGCATGCGGTCAGGAATCCCGCGATCGGGGCGGCGGCCAGGGCGCGCAGAACCGCGCGGCGCGAATCGGGCGAAACAGGCATGGAAAGCTCTCGCGACGGGGTCAGCCCAGCAGCTGGGCCCAGTGATCGATCAGAAGCGCCCCGAACAGCAGCGCCAGGTAAACGATGGAATAGCGGAACAGCTTCCGGGCCAGCGCATCCGAATAGGACCGGTACAGCTGCCAGGCGTACTTGACGAACACGCCGCCGAGCACCAGCGCACATGCCAGATAAAGCAGCCCGCTCATCTGGATCGCATAGGGCAGCAACGTCGTCGCAAGCAGCGCGATGCTGTAAAGCAGGATATGCAGTCGCGTGAACTTCTGGCCGTGTGTCACCGGCAGCATCGGCAGCCCGGCCTTCACGTAGTCGTTGGTGCGGTAGAGCGCCAGCGCCCAGAAATGGGGCGGCGTCCAGATAAAGATGATGAGCACCAGCACCCAGGCCTGCGCCGGCGCGGCGTCCGCAATGGCGGCCCAACCCAACGCGGGCGGCATCGCGCCCGACAGCCCGCCGATCACGATATTCTGCGGGGTGCGAGGCTTCAGGATGATCGTATAGATGACGGCGTAGCCGACGAAGGTCGCAAAGGTCAGCCACATCGTCAGCGGGTTGACCAGGTTGTACAGCACCAGCATGCCGGCGCCGCCGAGCAGGCCCGACAGCGCGATCACCTGCTGCGGCATGATGCTGCCGCGGGCAGTGGGACGCCGGGCGGTGCGCAGCATGCGGGCGTCGACTTCCTGCTCGATCAGACAATTGATGGCGAACGCGGCGGCGGCAAGCAGCCAGATCCCCAGGGTGGCGAAGGCAACCCGCTTCAGGTCCGGCATCCCGGGCGCCGCCAGGAACATCCCGATCACAGCGCAAAAAACCGCGAGTTGTGTCACACGCGGTTTGGTGAGCACCACGTACTGGCGCAGCAATCCGGAATCCGAAGCAACGAAACTGGTCATGACCGTCATTTTAAACCGGCTGCGGCGCCAGGGCCCGCAGGGCGGGCTGTCCCGCCGTGAACAGCCGCACCAGCAATGTAACCGTCGCCAGCACCAGTCCCGCCGCGCCGCCATTGTGCAAAACGGCGATCAGCAGCGGCCATTCGAAGAAGATCGTCGTCAGCCCCGTCAACAACTGGGCCAGCAGCAGGCCCAGCACCAGATTCGCCGGCGCCCGCAACCCCCGTTCGCTACGCAGCCGAGCTGCCAGGATCCCCATGTAGATGAAGACCACGAATGCGAAATTCCGATGCACCCAATGAATCGCCGTGAGGGCGTACTGCGAGATCATCTCGCCGGATGGCAATTCGCCCAGGGCCCGGATGATCGAGAAACCCCCGGCAAAATCCATGGGCGGCAGCCACTGTCCGTGGCACGTCGGAAAATCCATGCAGGCCAGCGCCGCGTAATTCGTGCTGACCCATCCGCCCAGGGCGATCTGTACCGTCAAGAGCGCCAGCCCGCCCATGGTCCAGCCGCGCCACCGCGCCGCCTGCGCGCTCAGGGGACGATACGGCCTTTCACGGGCCGCCAGCCACGTCATGACGGCCAGGGTCACCATGCCGAACAGCAGGTGCGCCGTCACCACGACAGGCATCAGCTGGTGCGTGACCGTCCACGCGCCGAAGGCGCCTTGCACGCAAACCACGACCAGGGCGGCCGTCGCCAAGGCGGGCGACCGGCCCAACCGGTCGCGATGGCGCCACGCCATGTAGACCATGACAATGATGAGCAGCCCCAGGATCGACCCGGCGTAGCGATGGATCATCTCGATCCAGGCTTTGGACAGCGACACCGGCCCGAACGGCATGGCCTGATTGGCGGCATGGATGTCCGATAGCGAGCCCAGCGGCGACGCGCTGCCGTAGCACCCGGGCCAATCGGGGCACCCCAACCCGGAATCCGTCAGGCGGACGAAAGCGCCGAACATGATCAGGTCCAGCGTCAAAAACCATATGAAGAAAACCAGCTTGCGATAGCGTTGGATGACGGGGTCCATGCGCTCAACCAATTCGGGAGTTATAGATCAGCTTGCTCACGTCCTTGCGGACCTTCAGCGGGTCGGCGTCCACGGGAAACTGCAGCATCAGATGACCCAGCGGGTCCGCCATCCACATCGGCCCAGCCAGGGCCGCGGAAGGCCCGCCCGCCGCGCCGGCGGCGTCGCCCAGCAGGAAGGGAGCAAGCTGCTCAGGGCGCGCGCGCACCATGATCGTCCCGCGATAGGCTTCGAGCACTTTTTGCGGCACCGGAGCTTCGTCCGTAATGAACCAGACCCGCACCAGACGATCCACGTTCTTGCCCTGGCTTGCATGCGTATTGCGGATGATGAAGAGCTTGCGCGCGCAGGATTCCGGGCAGGCGCCGCCATCGGCCGTCATCAGCAGCCACTTTCCTCTCAGGGTGGTCAGGTCGAAAGGCTGCCCATCCAGCGTTGCCAACGGAAGCGCCGCGGCGGACGGCAGGTCGCGCTGCGGCTCGATGAGTTTTCCGTAGTTGCTGCTGTCGTCGGGCCACCATTGAGGATTCAGGTAAAGCACGACCGCGGCAAGGATGGGCGCGAGCGTGATCGCGAAGATCGCGATGAGGATCGCGGCGGAGCGTGGGCGGCGGCCGGGAGGCGCCGCGGCGGCAAAAGGCATGGCGGGGCGAACCACGTGTCGTTCCTGCTGTTCGATGAAGGTTGGACGGTGAGAATGTACACGGAGCCGGATATCGGCCCCGCAGCATGGCCGCGCTATGGGCCCCGTCCACGGCGCAGCGCACGGCGCGTGCGCGCGGCCCGTACCGCCACCACGATGAATGCAATGCCCGCGATGCAGGCAAAGCCGAACCATTGCATGGCGTAGCCCGCATTCTGGTGGTAATCCACGGACGGCTGCGGCCACTCGCGCACCAGGCCGTCTCCAGTGGGCGCGTGCTGCTCGACCACCGCGGGGAGCAGCCGCAGCGCGGTGGCCTTGGCATAGGCGTCCAGATCGAGGTTCTGCACGGTGGGCGGCCCGCCCGGAAGGGGCCACGCGGCGGGCAAGCCGTCCGCCGGGGCGCCGCCCGGGTTCCACAGTTCGAAGAGCCGCGGCACGCGTTGGACCAGTTCGCCGGCAATCGGTTCGCCATCCGGCGCGCGCGGTATGGCGGCGGCCGGCACGCCTTGCATTGCGCGCGGCATCCAGCCGCGCAGCACCAGCACCGCCACGCCTTCGCCGCCTTCCAGGATCAGCGGCGTGGCCACCCAATAGCCCGGCCGGCCGTTCTGGTTGCGGTTGTCCAGCAGGACGGTCATGTCTTCGCGCCAACGGCCGTGCACCGATACCGGCCGCCAGGGTCGGAGGTCGTCCGGCGGCGTGGCGGCGCTCAGCGCCAGCGGCGGTTCGCGGCGGCCGTTTTCGATGGCGGCCAGAAGCGCGCGCCGCTCGTCGGCGCGTCGCAATTGCCAGCGGCCCAGAGACACGAACAATGCGAACATCAGTCCGAGCAGCACCAATGCGGCGAGCGTGCGATGCCCTCGAGTCATGTCTGCAATAATTCCGTTTTGCACCCGGAGGCCGCCATGCGCGTTCTAGTCGTCCTGGCCTTTATTGGGATCCTCGCCAGCCTTGGATCCGCCCTGATCTACCTGATGAAGGATAAAGGCACCACGAACAGAACCGTCAATGCCCTGACGGTACGTATCGGCCTTTCCGTCGCGTTGTTTCTGTTTGTGCTGCTGGCGCATCACCTCGGCTGGATCGAGTCTACCGGAATAAAGTGAAGGAGGGCCCACCCCCGAAGCGCTGCGCGCTCCCCCTCAAGGGGGCACGCCTGCGGACCGGAGGGGGAGCCCACCCCCGAAGCGCTAACGCGCTTCCCCCTCAAGGGGGCGACGCCAGCGGACCGGCGGAGCCGGATCCGCGGCGTCCTGGATAAGACCGGGCTCAGAACCAGTACACGAACAGGTACAGGCCCAGCCAGACGACGTCAACGAAGTGCCAATACCAGGCGGCGCCCTCGAAGCCGAAATGGTGGTCCGGCGTGAAGTGGCCGCGGATCAGGCGGAACAGGATGACCGTCAACATGGTGGCGCCCATGATGACGTGAAAGCCGTGGAAGCCGGTCAGCATGAAGAACAGCGAGCCGTAGGCGCCGGAGCTGAACTTCAGGTTCAGCTCGGTGTACGCGTGGTGGTACTCGAAAGCCTGGCAGCCAACGAAGGCCGCGCCCAGCAGTACGGTCACCGCCAGCCAGAAGATCGCCTTGCCGCGATGCGCCGCACGCAGGGCGTGGTGCGAGATCGTCAAGGTGACGCCGGAAGTCAGCAGCAGCGCCGTGTTGATCGTGGGGAGCGGGAAAGGGCCGACCGTCTGGAAGTGTTCCACCACGCCGGCGGGACCGAAGTTGGGCCAGGAGGCGGTGAAGTCCGGCCACAACAGCAGCTTGTGGTCCAGATCGCCGAGCCAGGGGGTCGTGATCAGCCGCACATAGCCGAGGGCGAAGAAAAACCCACCGAAGAACATGACCTCCGAGAAGATGAACCAGCTCATCCCCCATCGGTAGGAAACGTCAACGCGCCTGCTGTTCAGCCCCCCTTCGGATTCGCCGATGGCGTCGCCGAACCAGCGGAACAGCACGGCGATCACGGCCAACAGGCCAACCAGCACGAGCCATTTGCCGGCCGGCACGCTGTTGACCCAGGCCGACGCGCCCACCGCCGTGACCAGCAAGGCGACCGCCATGCGGACGGGATGGCCGGAGTCGGCCGGCACGTAGTAGTACGGCGCCTGTTTCGCTTGCACCGAGTGTCCTGCACTCATGGTCTTCTCCCACTTGTACGTCGAATAGATTTCAGCTCACGTTCGCCACGACCCAGCGCACGATGAGCACCAGGACCGCGACGAAAATCGCGCCCGCCAGCACGCCGGCGATCACCAGGTGCACGGGGTTCAACCGCGTGGCGTCCTCGCGATAGGCGGCGCCCTTGCGGATTCCCAGCATGCCCCACGCCACCGCCCTCATGGTGTGCAGAAACGTGGGCCTGGATTGCGGGCCCTGGCCGCGATCGTCGCTCATCGTGTTCTTTCTCAGCCTGGGCGGAAACCGGTGAACAGGCTGGCTCCCTTGAATATCGTCCAAGCAAAGACCGCCACGACAATGACGAGCAGCACGACACCGGCGATACGGTTGCGGCGGCGTTGTTCCGGCGTCATCTGCGCTCCCTGCTGCGTGCCCGGCGCACGCCTTACTTCACTTCCGGCGGGGTTTCGAAGGTGTGGAAAGGCGCGGGCGAGGGCACCGACCACTCCAGCCCTTCGGCGCCGTCCCACGGCTTGGCGGACGCCACCTCACCCTTGCCGGCGAAGCAGCGCAGCATGGCCCACAGGAAGATAAGCTGCGACAGACCGAACCAGAACGCGCCGATGGTGGCAACCTGGTGGAAGGTCGTGAACTGCGCGGCATAGTCCGCGTAGCGCCGCGGCATGCCCGCCAGCCCCAGGAAGTGCATGGGGAAGAAGGTCACGTTGAACGAAATCAACGAGAACCAGAAGTGCAGCTTGCCGAGCTTTTCGCTGTACATGCGGCCCGTCCACTTCGGCACCCAGTAGTAGGCGCCCGCGAACAAACCGAACAGGGAGCCGGCCACCAGCACGTAATGGAAGTGCGCCACCACGTAGTACGTGTCGTGCACCTGGATGTCGATGGGCGCCATCGACAGGATAAGACCGGTGAAACCGCCCATCGTGAATACGAAGATGAAGCCGATGGCGAACAGCATGGGCGTTTCGAACGTCATTGCGCCGCGCCACATCGTCGCCACCCAGTTGAACACCTTCACCCCGGTGGGAATGGAGATCAGCATGGTGGCGTACATGAAATACAGCTGGCCGGTGACCGGCATGCCGGTGGTGAACATGTGATGCGCCCATACGATGAAGGACAGCACCGCGATGGCGGCCGTGGCGTACACCATGGACGCGTAGCCGAACAGTTGCTTGCGGGAGAACGCTGGAACCACCGCGGACACGATGCCGAAGGCCGGCAGGATCATGATGTAGACCTCGGGGTGGCCAAAGAACCAGAACACGTGCTGGTACAGCACCGGGTCGCCGCCCGCGGCCGCGTTGAAGAACCCGGTGCCGAAGTGGCGGTCGGTCAGCACCATCGTAATGGCGGCGGCCAGCACCGGCATGACGGCGATCAGAAGGAAGGCCGTGATCAGCCACGTCCAGCAGAACAGCGGCATCTTCATCAGCGTCATGCCGGGCGCGCGCATATTCAGGATGGTCACGATCACGTTGATCGCGCCCATGATGGACGAGGCGCCCATGATGTGCATCGCGAAGATGGCCATGTCCATGCCCGGACCCATCTGCAGCGACAGCGGCGCATACAGCGTCCAGCCCGCCGCGGTCGCGCCACCCGGCACGAAGAACGACGCCGTCAGCAGGATCCCGGCAGCCGGCAGCAGCCAGAAGCTGAAGTTGTTCATGCGCGCGAAAGCCATGTCCGACGCGCCGATCTGCAGCGGGATCATCCAGTTCGCGAAACCTACGAAGGCAGGCATGATGGCGCCGAACACCATCACCAGGCCGTGCATCGTGGTGAACTGGTTGAACAGTTCGGGACGAAAGAACTGCAGACCCGGCTCGAACAGTTCGGTGCGAAGCAACAGCGCGAGCGTCCCGCCTTCCAGCAGCATGACGAACGAGAAGATGAGATACATCGTCCCGATGTCTTTGTGGTTGGTGGCGAACAGCCAGCGCCGCCAGCCGGTGGGTATGGCGTGGTGATGGTCATCGTGACCGTGGCCGTGCCCGTGGCCCGGCGAGACGTGGTCTACAGTGACGCTGCTCATAGTCTCGACTCCTTCCTGCGGATTGCCTGGACCGTTCCACGGCCAGGCTGAGGTATTCGGTATATGGCGGACGCGATCGGGTCCGGACGCATGTCCGGACGATGCGCTAGTGCGGCGACGACTTGACGGCGGACGGCTGGACGGTCGGATCCTGACCCTTGCCCGCATTGCCCCAGGCATGACGGGTATAGGTGATGACCGCGGCGATCTCGACGTCGTTGAGCTGGTTCATGAACGCCGGCATCGGCGTGCCGGGACGCCCATGCAGGACGGTCTTGATCTGTTCGTCCTGAGGGCCGAGAACGACCTTGTCGCCGTCCAGCGCCGGGAAGGAACCCGGCACGCCCTTGCCGTTGGCCTGGTGGCAGACCACGCAGTTGGCCCCGTAGACTTTTTCGCCACGCGCGACCAGATCGGCTTCGGTCCACTGCTTGTTGGGATCGTCGCCCGCCGCGGCCATTTTCTTCTTCTGATCGTCGGCCCACTTCGCGAAGTCTTCCTTGGACTTGACGTCCACGACGATGGGCATGAAGGCGTGGTCCTTCCCGCAAAGTTCCGCACACTGGCCGCGATAGGTGCCGACCTTCTCCGCGCGGAACCAGGTGTCGCGCAGGAAACCCGGAATCGCGTCCTGCTTCACGCCGAAGTCAGGCACCATCCACGAGTGAATGACGTCACCGGCGGTCAGCACGATGCGCACCTTTTGATCCACCGGGACGACGAGCGGATTGTCCACCTCCATCAGGTAGAAATCCCCCTTGGGCTCACGGCCCTCGATCTGGGCCCGCGGCGTGGAAAGCGTGGAAAGAAACTTCACGCCGGTGGCGGGGCCATCGACGTACTCGTAGCCCCACTTCCACTGATAACCCGTGACCTTGACGGTCAGATCGGGGCTTGAGGTGTCCTTCATGGCGACCACCGCCTTGGTGGCGGGCAGGGCCATGGCGATCACGATGATGAAGGGGATGACGGTCCAGGCGACTTCCACGCCAACGTGCTCGTGGAAGGTGGCGGGCTGATGCCCGCGCGATTTCCGGTGGGCCCAGATCGAATAGAACATGACGCCGAAGACGCCGATGAAAATCACCAGGCAGATGCTCAGCATCATCCAGTGCAACCACATCACGTCCTGGGCGATGCGCGTGACGCCCTCGTGCAGGTTGAGCTGGTCGACCTTGGGGCCTCCGGGCATGTCCTTCACCTGAGCGCTGGCCATGCCGCTTGACAGCAGTGCACAGGCCCCCAGTATCCCTCTCCACTTCTTCATGCTGACCCTCTATCATGGCGCGCTTGGGGCCGTGCCGGTGTGGCAGGGAAGCTGCCGGAACCTACACGAAAACGCGCAATTGTTGGACGGCAGATTTCGATACGGGCATCAAACCACACATGCCTGTCGGTTCTGCTCGAATCACAAAGAAACCGCCGGATTATAGCGGAGGCGGCCCCCCGGGGTAACGGCGGCGGAAAGCGGCCGTCCACCGAACCGCCGCCGGCACATCCCTGGAATAGAATTCCGGCCATGCCGTCATCGCCTTCGTCCTTCACCACGCCACCCATGCCCGCGGACCTGTTCGCCCTCTTGCGCGACCGTGCGCAGGAGCCGCCGCCTTCGCTTTCCCGCCCGCTGTCCATCGCCGGCCGCCGCTGCGGCCAGGCGACGCTGGCCGCCTGCGACGCCTTGCGCGGCCATCCCGGCGTCCGCGTCGAACCAGGCGGCCTGCACCTGGGCGAGCCGCTGTCGCAAGGCGCGGACCTGGATCGCCTGCTGGCCAGCGTCGCGCAGACCCTGCGCCAGGCCGATTGCCTGCGCGGATGGCGCGGCGAACTGTTGGACGTGCACGACGAAGACGGCCACCGGCTGGGCGCCATCGAGCGGGCGGCGGTGCGGCCTCTCGGCATCCTGACGCGGGCGGTGCACCTGAACGCCTGGACGCCCGACGGGCGCCTGTGGATCGCCCGGCGCGCCCTGAACAAGGCCACGGACCCCGGCATGTGGGACACGCTGGTGGGCGGGCTGGTGGCCACGGGCGAATCGCTGGAGCTGGCGCTGCTGCGGGAATGCGAAGAAGAGGCAGGGCTCAGCCCGCACGACATACGGCAGCGCGAACCCATGCGGACGATCCTGCGCATGCACCGCCGCTTGCCCGAGGGCTACCAGGTCGAGGACCTGCTGGTCAGCCGCTGTGTGATGGATGCCGACGCGCGTCCCGGCAACCGCGATGGCGAAGTCATGGCTTTCGACACGGTCACGCCGGAACAGGCGCTGGCCATGGTGGCGGCGGGCGAATTCACGCTGGAAGCGTCCTTGGTGCTGGTGGACGACATTGCCCGGAATGCGTTGACCGGCAAAGGCTAACGCCTGCCACGACGCGAGGCCGGCCGCCCAGGGCCGCCCCGCCCGACGCCGGGCGAGGCGCATGTCAGCGGCTAGTGGGAATGCCGCGGGTCGCCGCGTGTTTCCACCACTTTCAGATAGAGCGTGGCGGGCTCCAGGCACATGCCGGTGGACAACTGGCCGACCATGCCGCGGAAGATCTCCTGCCACGGCGTCTGCGGCGGCGGAATGTCGAAGGTCTGCTCGCTCCGCCGCGCTTCGAGCACGTCGGAATCGACCTGCAGCGTCACCGTACGCGCGTTCAGATCCACGCGGATACGGTCGCCCGTGCGCAATAGCGCGAGGCCGCCGCCTGCCGCCGCTTCCGGCGACATGTTCAGGATGGATGGACTGGCCGATGTTCCGCTCTGGCGGCCATCGCCCATGCAAGGCAGCGACTCGATGCCCTGCTGGATGAGCCGGGCGGGCGGCGCCATGTTGACGACTTCTGCGCCGCCGGGATAGGCGATCGGTCCCGCGCCGCGGATCACCAAAATACAGCGTTCGTCGATCTCCAGGGAGGGATCGTCGATGCGGGCATGATAGTCCTCGGGCCCGTCGAAAACGATGGCGCGCGCCTCGAAGGCGTTTTCATCGCCCGGCTCGGACAGGTAGGCCTTGCGGAAGTCTTCGCCCACCACCGACATCTTCATGATGGCGCTGTCGAAGAAATTGCCGGACAGCACGATGAAACCGGCGCGCTGCTTCAACGGCGCGTCGCACGTGCGGATGACGTCGGGATCCGTCGTGGCGGCCCCTTCGGCGATCTGCGCCACCGTCTTGCCCGATACGGTCAGGCAGTCGCCATGCAGCCGGCCCGCCTTCAACAGTTCATGCTGGACCGCCGGAACACCGCCGGCGCGATGGAAGTTTTCACCCAGATATTCGCCGGCCGGCACGCAGTTGACGATCAGCGGGACGTCCTCGCCGAAACGCTGCCAATCCTCCAGCGACAGATCGACCCCCATGTGGCGCGCGATGGCGATGAGGTGCGGCGGGCAATTGCTGGACGCGCCCAGTGCCGATGCCACGGCAATGGCGTTTTCAAAGGCTTTGCGCGTCAGGATGCGCGACGGCCGCAGGTCCTCCCGAACCATCTCGACGATGCGCAGTCCGGTGGCGTACGCCATCTGGCCGCGTTCGCGATACGGCGCCGGGATGCTGGCGCAGCCCGGCAGCGACATGCCCAACGCTTCTGCCAGCGAGTTCATGGACAGCGCCGTGCCCATGGTATTGCAATGCCCCACCGAGGGCGACGACGCCGTCGCCAGCGTCATGAAGCCCTCATAGTCGATCTTCCCCGCCGCCATCAGATTGCGCGCATGCCAGATGACCGTGCCGGAGCCCACGCGCTTGCCTTCGTGCCAGCCATCGAGCATGGGCCCGCCCGACAGCACGATGGCCGGAATATCAACCGTGGCGGCCGCCATCAGGCAGGCCGGCGTGGTCTTGTCGCAACCGGTGGTCAGGACGACGCCGTCGATGGGATAGCCGTGCAGGATCTCGACCAGGCCAAGGTAGGCCAGGTTGCGGTCCAGCGCCGCGGTGGGCCGGCGCCCCTGTTCCGCGAGCGGATGCACGGGAAACTCCATGGGGATGCCGCCGGCGTCGCGGATGGCCTCTTTCGTACGCTGCGCAAGCGCCAGGTGATGGCGGTTGCAGGGGGCCAGGTCGCTGCCTGTTTGCGCAATACCGATGATGGGCCGGCCGGATTGCAGCTCGGCCCGCGTCAGCCCGTAGTTGAGGTAGCGCTCGACGTAAAGCGCCGTCATGTCGGCATGGGACGGATCGTCGAACCATTTCTGGCTGCGCAGGCGGCGGGGTGCGTTGGACATGGGGCTTTCCTAGCCTTTGCGGACCTTGTTGATTTCTTCCTGCAGTTGCTTGACCAGTTCGGGGCCGAGGTCCTGCGTGTACTTGTCCACCACCGGCTGAGCCTTGGCGCGCAGGCGTTGCAGCTCTTCCGGCGACACGGTGTTGATTTTCATGCCGGCCTCTTTCAGCGTTTCCATCGCCTTGGTGGAATCGGCGCGGCTGTCCTTGCGTTCGAAATCGCGCGACGATGCGGCCGCCTCGCGGATCACCTTCTGTTCATCCGGCGACAGCGTGTCCCACCACTTCTTGGAGGCCAGCACGACCCACGGCGTATAGACGTGGCGAGTCAGGCTGAGATACGGCTGGACCTCGTAGAACTTGCTGCTCTGGATGGTCGTGACGGGATTCTCCTGCCCGTCCACCGTGCGCGTTTCCAGCGCCGTGAACAGTTCGGAGAACGGCATCGGCACCGCGTTGGCCCCGAGCGCGCCGAAGACGCCGAGCGCAATCTGGTTCTGCATGACGCGCAACTTCACGCCCTGCAGGTCCTCGGCCTTGGCGATGGGATGCTTGGAGTTCGTCACGTTGCGGAAACCGTTCTCCCAATACACCAGGCCCACCAGTCCCTTGGATTCCAGCATCTTCAGCAGCTTCTCGCCGAAGGGGCCGTCCAGCACGGCGTCGGCTTCCTTTTCGTCGTTGAAAAGGAAGGGCAGATCGAACACGCCGAACTCCTTGACCATGGTGGCCAGGGGCGCCGTCGAACCGACCATCATTTCCTGAGAGCCGCCTACCAGGGCGGATTGCATCTGTTCGTCCGAACCCAGATTCGCGGATCCGAAGGTGCGCATTTTCATCTTGCCGCCGCTGAGCTTGCCCACCTGCTCGGCAAGGTAGCGGGCGGCGCGCCCCTGCACGCTTTCCTCGTTCAGGCCATAGCCGAAACGGATGATGCGGGACTTGATTTCCTGCGCATGCGCGGGCGCAACGGCCGCGCATGCCGACACGGCGGCCAGCGCGACGGCCAGTTTCTTCAATGTAATAAGCATCATGGTCTCCTCTTGCGGTTGTCGGTATTCAGGTCAATGGCTCGGCGGGCGCCGGGGCTAGTGGATCCACTTCGCCGGCACCGTAATCAGCTGCGGAAAGATGACCATCAGCAGAAGCAGCACCGTATAGGCGACGACGTACCGCCACGCGCCTCGGATGATGGTCTCCATGCGGATCCGCGCCACACCGGCGACGACGTTCAGCACAGTGCCGACGGGCGGGGTCAGCAAGCCCACGCAGCCCACCATCACGAACATGACGCCGAAATAGACCGGGTCGATGCCAGCCTTGGTGATCACCGGCATCAGGACGGGCGCCAGGATCAAAATGGTCGGCGTCAAATCCATGGCGGTGCCCACCAGCGTGAGCAGCACCAGCAGCGCGAACATCAGCCACTTGGGGTGGTCCATGAACGGACCGAGCAGACCGGCAAGCGCCTGCGGCAGGTCGGCCAGCGTGATCATGTACGAGGAAACCATCGCAGCGGCGACCAGGAACATGACGATGGCCGTGGTGCTCGCGGCACGCATGAAGAGCGCGCCCAGATCCTTGAAGCGGATCTCCCGGTAGACGAACAGGCTGATCAGCAGCGCGTACACCGCTGCGACCACGGCCGCTTCGGTGGGCGTGAAGATGCCGCCGCGCAAGCCGCCAATGATGATGACAGGCAGGAACAGCGCCCAGATCGATTCCCGCAGCGCGCGCAACCTGGCGCTCCAGGGCTGGCGCGGCGACGGTTGCACGTTGGTGCTGCGGCGCGCCGTCCAGGACCAGACCGCGATCAGGGTCAGCGCCATCAGCAGCCCCGGAGCGATACCGGCGAAGAAGAGCTTCGTGATGGACACATTGGTCGCCACCCCGAAGATGATGAAGGAGATGGATGGCGGAATGATGGGGGCAATGATGCCGCCCGCCGCGATCAGGCCTGCGGAATCGCCCGCCTCGTAGCCCTTGTCGCGCAGCATGGGGATAAGCAGCGATCCCAGCGCCGCGGCGTCCGCCACCGCCGACCCCGAAAGCGCGGCTAGCAGGACGCTGGCGAATATCGCCACATAGCCCAGGCCGCCGCGGATGTGGCCCACGAAGGTCGAGGCCAGATTCACGATGCGGCGCGAGATGCCGCCTTCGTTCATCAGCTCTCCCGCCAGCATGAACAGGGGAACGGCCATCAGCGTGAAGCTGTTGGCGCCGGACAGCATGTTCTGGCCGATGATCTGCGGATCGACGAAGTCCAGCTGGAACATCATCGGCACGGCGCTGATCATCAAGGCGAATGCGATCGGCATCCCCAGCGCCATCAGGCCCAGCAGCACGACCAGAAAAACGGAAAGAATCATGATGCTCAGCTCAGGGGATCGATGGCGGCGGCATCCTGGCGCAGCTCGGCGCCGGACAGGGTGAGGACGATATCGGCCACGACAAGCAGGGCCATGGCAACGGCGGCGTAGACGCACGCGGCATCGAACACGGCGGCGGGCAAGCCGGTCACGGGAAGCGTCGTTCCCATGTTGATGACGGCCTGCTGCCAGCTGCCCTTGATCCACATGCACAGCACGGCCAGGATCAGGACCTGGCAGAACAAGTGGGACACGCGCCGGGCGCCAGGCCCGAAGCGCTCCACGAGCATCGTCACGCCCATGTGCGTGCCGGTGCGCATGGCCAGCACCGAGCCGATGAAGATCAGCCAGACGAAGGCCAGGCGCGACAGCTCGTCGGAGACGTTGATGCCTGAATTGAAAAGGTAGCGCAGCGCCACATTGCCGAACAGCAGCACGACCATGACGACCAGACAGGCCACCATGAGCCAGCTTTGGGCGCGGAATATCAGGTCCAGTGCGCGGGCGCCGGATCGCGGCGCCACGCCATTGGGAGCATTCTGCATCGTTGTCTCCTCTTCTGGGTTCTGGGCGCACTTTGATTGGCGCCGGGTCGATGCAAAGCGCGATGTTAGCGCTATCATATCCAGCTTGCCAAGCCCCCTTCCGGGTTTGTCCCAACCCGGGCGCTGGGTCACACTACGGACTTTTTCCTGCCGAGACATGACGGTTCGCAAGTCCCGCAGTACGCGCCGCGCCGGCGTCACGATGGCCGACGTCGCGCGCCACGCCGGCGTCAGCGCCATCACGGTGTCGCGCGCGCTTCGCACGCCGGAGAAGGTGCAGGAGGCCGTGCGCCAGCGCATCCGGGAAGCCTGCGAACGTCTGGGCTATGTGCCGAACCACGCTGCCAGCTCGCTCGCTTCGGCCCGCTCGCGCACCATCGTCGTGCTGATCCCGTCGCTCAGCAACGCGGTGTTCGTCGATATCCTGACGGGCATCAAGGAAGTGCTGGACGCACACGCCCATCACATGCACATCGGGCTGACCGGCTATTCCTTGGAAGAGGAAGAGACCCTGCTGCGCAACTACCTGCAGCATTCGCCGGATGGCCTGATCCTGACGGGAATCGACCACAACCCGGGCGTATGGAAGCTGCTGGAGGCGCGCGACATTCCGACCGTCCACACCATCGAAACGCTGGATGGCGAACAAGGCTTGAGCGTCGGCTTTTCGCAATTCGACTCTGGCTATGCGGCGGGCCGCCACCTGATCGATCGCGGCTACCGCCACATCGGCATCATCGGCGCCCAGCTCGATCCCCGTTCGCTGCGGCGCTGCGAGGGCTGCCGTCAGGCGTTGCGCGACGCCGGCATGTATGACGCAGCGCGGGAAATCATGACGCCGAGCAAATCGTCGCTGAGCCTGGGCGCCGAGCTGCTGGAAGCCATGCTGCGCGACCACCCTGAATGCGACGCGCTGTTCTTCTGCAACGACGACCTGGCGCAGGGCGCCGTGTTCCAGTGCGGCCGCCTGGGCATCGACGTGCCCGGCCGCATGGGCTTGATCGGTTTTCACGACCTGAGCGGCACAGCCTGGACCACGCCGCCGCTGTCCACCATCGCCACGCCCCGCTATGAGATCGGCCGCTCGGCAGCCACGCTGCTGATGAACCACCTGGAAGGCCGCCCGAACCCGCAGCGCCATATGGACCTGGGGTTCCGGCTGGTTCAGCGGGAAAGCACCTGAAGACCCTCCAAGGCCGGAGGGCGCTTTGCGCCACGATTGGATGGCGTAAAGGTGTGCGCCCGCTCAGATCGAGATATCGATGGCCGACGTCCGTTCGTCCGCGCGCGCATCGTGGCGCATCCCTTTGCGCACGGCCCATACGGGATTGACCTGGTACAGCGGAATGATCGCCAGGTCGTCGATGGCGACTCTGACCGCATCCTGCATCTGTCTTTCGCGCGACGCGTCGTCCATCGTGGCCAGCGCCTGCGCCGTCATGGCATCCAGCCTGGGATTGCTGTAGCGCCCCTCGTTGGCCACGCCCCAGCCCGTCGTGGCGTTGTAGGTTCCCACTACGTTCATCAGCCCCGTCGATGCATCGCCGGCGGAATTGCCCCAGCCGATCAGGTGGATGGCGAATTCCTGCTTGCGCGCGCGTTGCGCGAACACCGCATAGGGCATGGTCGCCACCTCGACCCCCAGGCCGGCGCGCGACCACATCTGGCCGATCGCCTGGGCCACGCGAGAGTCGTTCGGATAGCGGTCGTTCGTGCTGTGCAGCGTGATGCGGAATCCCTTGGGAAAACCGGCCTGGGCCAGCAGCCGCCGGGCTTCCTGCACATTCACCTGGGGAACCGGTATATCGGGGTTGTATGAATAGGCGCCCGGCGGCACCCATTGCCCGTTCGCCGCGGCGCCGCCGTTCATCAGACGATCGACCAGCAGTTTGCGGTCGATGGCGAGGGATAGCGCCTGCCGCACCCGCAGGTCGCGCAGCGGGTTGTGCGCCAGCGGGCTGCCGTCCTCGGCCTTGATGAACGGCATATCGTCATCGCGCGACACGTTGGGGAACAGGAAGATGGAGCGCATGCCGGCAATCTGGTCCACCGCCACGTTCGCCGCCGACTTCAGATGCGCGATGTCCGCGGTGGGTATCTGATCCGCCATATCGATATCGCCAGCCAGCAGGGCGGCGATGCGCGTGCTGTCATTGGCGATGGCGCGCAGGCGCGCCCGCGCCCATGCCGGCTTCGCGCCCCAATAATCGTCGTTGCGCACAAAGCCGGCTTCCTCGTTCTGCCTGAAGTACTCATAGCGATAAGGGCCGGTGCCGATCGCGGCCTTGCCGGTGTTGTAGTCGTCGCTGGTGGCGTTCTCGCCCACGTGTTTGGAGACGATGTAAACCGTGCCGACGCCGCGCGGCAGGTTGGCGTACGGCTTGGACGTATGCAGCCGCACGGTGAGCGGGTCGATGATTTCGACTTGGGATATGACGTTGATGTAGCTGGCGAAGCCGCCCGGCACATCGCGCAGGCCGATCACGCGATTGATGGTGTAGGCCACGTCATCGGCGGTGAAAGGCTTGCCATCGTGCCAGCGTACGTTCGGCCGCAGCTTGAATTCCCATACCGTATCGGAGATAAGCTGCCAGGATTGCGCCAGCCCGCGCGCGGCGGGCTTGGAGTTCCGGTCGCGCTCTACCAGCTTCTCGAAGATGTGCGACGCGTAGTCGATGTTCGGCTGGGTATTCGCGTAATGCGGGTCGGCCGACGTTGCCGCGGAACGGGTGCCTATGATCAACGTGTCCTTACGCGTTTGGGCGAACGCGGTACGGGACCCGGTCAGCGCCGCGAACGTCCCCGCGCTGCCGAGAAGAAAATCGCGCCGATTCATCGTCATTGATGCTCCCCTGGTTATGCGCAGTTCCGCGGCGCGCTTTCCATCCAGCGTTTGTGAAAATGCAGCCGGTCTTCGATGCGGATACAGACCTGCACGGCGTGGGTGAACTCCGTGGCAGTGCTGCTTGTCTGGCAGCTCGATTGCACCTCGATGTTCATGTGCGGATGCGGCGCGCGGTACCGGACCTCGGCAATGATCGATGCGCCGGCCGGATCCTGGTTCGACACCGTGTATTCAGAGCGCCGCGTCGTGCCGCCGTCGGCCGCGCCCAGCGTGCAGACGACCGCGTCCCGCACCAGGTCATGCGTCAGCGTATAGGTTGCCCGGGGCACTTCCGCCACGGACGGCACAGGATGCGGTGACGCCTGGAAAGCCGGCGGCGGCAGCCCGGCGGCATGCGGCGCCATGATGGGCAGTTCGATTCGCGACGGATGCGCGGCCCCGCAATGGATCGTGTTGCGCGCACGCATTCCCGTCGGCCAGGCATTCTGGAAGTCCGCGCTGGATACGGCGATGCGCAGGCGATGGGACGGTGCGATCTCGTAGGCCAGGTCCCGGAGTTTCAGGCGAAGCTCATAGACTGTGCCGGGCTCCAGCGGCGTGGGCCTGTCGTGCGTTTCCCGGTGGGTCGCCAGGCAGCCGCCATGGCTGATCAGGCGCGAGGTGCCATCGGGCGCGACGTCGCAGATCCTGACGTGGAAGTAAGCGACTTCGGCCGAGGACGAGACGTGCAGTACGGCTTCGGGCCGTCCCAGCAGGGACATTGTCCGGTCCAGAGGCGGCGTGGTGAAACAGGCGGAATACGCGTCGTCGACGCGCTGGTCGATGGGCATGCCCCAGGGCGACGTGCTGCCCAGGCCGACGCGCCCGCTTGCCATGCCCACTGTGGGCCGGTAGTCGTAGCTGACCTGGCCGTCGGCCGGCGCCTGGCGCCCGAGGCCGCCGCCCGGCTCCAGGTACCGTGTTTCGGTACGGGTCGCTGCCGGCGGCCATTGTGAATCGGCATGCCAGTGCCCGGGCTCGTTCAGCGACAGCAAGGCGGGCTGCTGCCATTGACGGACGAATACGGTGACCGGCGGCTCGTCCATGATGCCGTTGTCGATGCCCTTGAGCCAGTAATCGAACCATCTCAGATACTCGACGCGGGTATCGATGCGAGGGCCGGGTAAAGCGAATTTTTCTTCCGGGTAGTAGTGCCCCCAGGGGCCGATCACGACCTTCTTCGGGCCCTTCAATTGCCGAAAAGCCTCCAGTTCGGCGTTGGCGTACCAGTCGGCCCAGCCCTCGATGAGATAAACCGCGCAGCCTACCTTGCCGAAGTTGTCCTTGATGCTCTTGCCCCGCCAATAATCGCCGTCCGTGTCGTGGCGGAATATCTCCAGGCTCCACGGCGCGCTGCCTTCCAGGCGTTCATCCCAGATGCGGGACCAATGCGCGCCGACGAGCGCCGGATCGGGCGGCGCGAAGTTGTAGGCGTTCATATTGGGCGCGAAGAACTCGAAGCGCCACGGCCGCCGGCAGCCGCCCGGATAGGCGGTGTCCTCGTACATGTCATTGCTGCCGGAACGCACGATGATGGCCTTCAGGTGCGGCGGCGCCTTGCCGGCCACCTGCCATTGCACCGTCGCGCCATACGATTTGCCGATCATGCCTACCGCGCCGGTGCACCAGGCCTGCCGAGCGGCCCACTCCACCATGTCGTGGCCGTCCTGCTGTTCGTCGTCCGAATAGGCGTCCAAGCTGGCGCCCGATGAACTGCCCGTGCCGCGCACGTCGAACTGCACGACCGCATAGCCGTGCTGCGCCAGGTATTGCACGGCCGGCGGAAAGCTTGGCTGGGCGTGGTCCAGGCGGCGGTATGGGTTGTATTCGAGCACCGCGGGGAAGCGGCCTTCGACAGCGGGGCGCGTGATCCTGACATTCAGCTCGACGCCGTCGCGCATCGGCACGCGCAGCCCCTTGACGATCTGGACCGGATAGGTCTGGACGCTGCGTTCAGCCATCGATGCCGCCCCCGGGCAGGGCCGTCGCAGCGGCACGTCCGTGAAGCATGGAAAGCGCCATGCCAGCTCCCTTGTGTCGTTGTTATGTCGCAATATCGGCGTCCGACTTTAATGGAGATTCTCGGAATTCGCCGACAGGTGTCTCTTATATCGACATAAATGGGATCTATGGCAAGGACCCGTCGGGCGCTCGATAGGCGGCGCGGCATGAGCGGACGCCGCCATCCCGGCGCCAGCCGGATCCCCGCATCAGGACGTGGCAGGCGGGGCCGCGGCGGAAAACTGCTTCCACACTTCGATGGCGCGCATGCGTTGGCGAGCGACCTTCTCGATGCGTTCGCGCAGCTCGGCGTCGTAAGCGAGCAAGGCATGAAAGTCGCGCGCGGACATCATCAACAGCTTGCTGTAGCCCAGCGAGGTGACGGCGGGCATGGTCACCTCTTCACCGAGCAGGGCCAGTTCGCCGAAGAATTCGCCGCTGCCCAATTCAGCCGTGGTGTTGTCCGGCAGATGGACGGCGACGGCGCCGGACGCGACAAAAAACATTTCCGCGCCGGCGCGGTCCTTCAGCACATGCTGGTCGGGCAGCGCCAGCCTCGGCTTGAGCAGGCGCGAAATGGCCCGCAAGGAGTCGGCGCTGAGGTTTTCGAAAAGCGGTACACGCTTGATCAGTTCGGACGCGCTCAGCTCGATGTCCAGGGGCGGGTGGCGGTCGATGTGGGCCCAACGATGTTCCAGCTTGCGCATCAGGTCGGCGTAGACCTCGCCGCTGATCAGGAATTGATCGAGCATGTCGCGATAGCGCATGCGTTCGAGCTGGCGCGCGGTGCGGCCCAGATAGCTTTCCTGCAGCCACAGCGCGTACGTCGGATATTGCAGGTTGAGCGCCTGCAAGGCATTGTCGACCGCATCGAGCCGGCGCTGATGGGCCGTGATTATCCGCTGCGTCGCCTCCTCGCCGAGCATGGGCTTCAATTGCTGCCCGGCGAACAGGATGATGCGCTGCGCGACCGAGCGTTTGCTCATCAGCGCCTCGAAGCGCTGCCCCAGCTCACTGGCCAGCCAGCGCTGGAAACCGAACAGGTAGTGCACCCGCAGCGCCAGGCGGAAGGCCCGCGAATAGCGCACGTCCGCGGCGATGGCGTTCTCGAAGCCCGCCAGCCCGCCGGCGCGTACGGCGTCCTCCAGGCGCTCGGCGCGCGCCAGCAGGGATTCCGCCATGCGCCAATCGACGATCTGCGCCTTCAGGATGTCGAAAAACATCTCCTCTTCGCGCCGCGCCAAGGTTGCCAGCCCGATGTCCACGCGTTCCTCGACGCTCATGTGACGGACTTCGCTGCCGGCCAACTGGGTCAGGCTGCGATCGAAGACCGCATGGATGCGCTCGCGCACCTCGGGGCCGATGTTGTCGGCGGCGGCGACTTCGTCGGTCCTTTCCTGCAGATCGCTGAGTGCAACCGCCACCGCCTGGTCGCGGATGGTGGCTTCGCGCTGCGACAGCTCGTTCAGACGCAGCATGCGGATCAGCGGACGCAGGCTGATGCCGTTGATGAACAGGGTCATCAGTACGAAGCCGGTAGTGGCGACGGCGATGAACTGGCGCGCCTCGTAAGGGACGTCATCGCGTTCCGTGACCGCCAGCGCAAGGGCCAGCGAGACGGCGCCCCGCAGGCCGCCCCACAGCATCACCGTTTTGTACGCGCGGTTCACCCGGGTGCCGAATTTCGTCATGCCCAGCAAGGGCACCAGGCCAAAGACCGCCACGGCGCGAGCCACCAGGGCCGCGGCGAACAGCGCCAGCAGCAGCCCGATGTCGGCCAGCGTCGCATTGGCCATCAGCCGCGGAATCAGCATGGCGGCGAACAGGAAGATCAGCGAATTGGCCCAGAAGCCGAACTGGCTCCAGGCGCTGGTCAAGTGCTCGAAGGTTGTCGGCGCCATGCGGGTGCGCCCGGTCGAGCCCACCACCAGACCGGCGATGACCGTGGCCACCACACCGGAAACGTGCAGGTAGTGATCGCAGACGTAGAACGTCAGGTAGGCGAGCGTCAGCGTCAGCGTGATTTCCGCCGCGGGAAAGCCGCGCAGCAGTCCGAAGAGCATGCAAGCCAGCCGCCCCATGGCGTAGCCGGCAAGCCCGCCTCCCAGAAAGCTCACCAGGAAGTCGCCCATGACCTGCCCGGCCGACATCTTGCCGCTGCCCGCCAGCACGCCCACCAGCACGGAATACAGGGCGATCGACGCGGCGTCGTTGAACAGGCTTTCGCCTTCCACCAGGGTGGTCAGGCGCTTGGGCGCGCCGACCTCGCGGAAGATGCCGACCACGGCCGCCGGGTCCGTGGTGGCGACGATGGCGCCCAGCAGCAGGCAGACAACGATGCCATAGGACGACAGCGCGTTCAGGAAGAACCCGACCACCACCGTGGACAGAAAGACGGCAACGATGGCCATCATCAGGATGGGGCCGATATCGTCCATGAGCCGGCGGACATTCATGGACAGCGCGGTTTCGAAAAGCAGTACGGGAAGGAAAACGGTAAGGAAAGTTTCCGACGAGATCTCGAATCTCTCGAGCGTGTCCAGCATGCCCGACAGGACCGGCGGCGCCCATCCATGCACATGAATCACGATGCCGAGCAGGCAGCCGACGATGGCCAGCAGCACCGAATAGGGCAGCTGGAGCCGGCCGGCCAGCGGCGGCATGAAGCAAACCAGCGTCAGCAATGCCGCCAGGCCGAAAACGATTATTCCCACATCCATGTTGTTCTATCCGCTGCCATATCCGTCTACGCGAAAGGATAGCGGGTTTCCGCAGCCCGTTCGGCATGCGCCCTACGACGCCCTTCGTGCGGACGACACGGATATGGCGCACGGCCGCACGTTTCGTTACGGCCCGCACGATTTGGTGGATGCCGGGGTAATCGGATTTTCGCTAAGGTAGGCAGCTTCCCTGGTCGCGCCCGCGACCCATGCGGGAAGCGCGAGCCTGACGGCTCGCGTCTTCGCCTGCGTATCTCATGGAGCCGCCGTTGCAGATCCTTCCGCAGCAACCTTACAAGCCGTCGGCGTTGGCCGGCCGCGATACGGCGCCCCTGGATGAAGACGCGCATCCGGCGCTATTGATTCAATTGACCGACCCCCATCTGTTCGCCGAGCCTGGCGTCATGCTCGGCGTCGACACCGAAGCGAGCCTTCGTGCCGTGGTCGATGCGATCCGGCGCCAGCACGGGGACGCGGAACTGCTCCTGGCCACCGGCGACCTGTCCCACGACGGGACGGATCACTCATACCAGCGCTTCGCGGACATCGTGCGCCCGCTCGGCATGGCCGTGCGCTGTCTGCCCGGCAACCACGACTCGGTCGCGGCTCTGCGCCGCAATCTGGGACCGTGGACCCAACCGGTGACCGATGTGGGTGCATGGCGCGTCATCCTGCTCGACTCGCGCGCCGACGCGTCCAACGCCGGACACCTCGAGCGCGCGCAATTCGATCTGCTCGACGACGCGCTGGCGGGGGCGAACGGCCGCCCGGCGCTGGTGGCCATGCACCACAATGCAGTACAGGTCAGCGCCGATTGGCGCGATCCCATGATGCTGGACAATGCCGCGGAACTGTTCCGCCACCTGGCCCGCTGGCGCAATGCCAAGCTTTTGCTCTGGGGGCACGTACACCAGGAATTCGATCGCCGGCGAGGAAGCATGCGCATGCTGGCGACACCCTCCACCTGCTTCCAGTTCGCCATCCGCGACGGCCGGCATCGCCTGGACCCGCAACCGCCCGGCTACCGCTGGCTGAAGCTGTATCCCGACGGCTCGGTCGCCACCGGCGTCCGCCGCTTGGAACCCGCGCTATGGCAGGGCATGCTCGCCGAATGGGCGCAGCCGGAGGAAAGCAGGATCGTTTAGATGCGGCCGCACGCCTCTTCGGCGCACGCCGTTCCTGGGGGCAGACGGGCATAAAAAAACGGGGCACCGGCGGTGCCCCGTCAAACACCTGTCTCATAGGGGAGGGGAAAGAGGAGAAGCCGAGACAGGCGACCAACCGCGCGCCGGGCATTGCGCCGCGTCGCGTGGTCATGGATTAGGCTGCGCCGCGGTGGATTAGTTTCCTCGGCCTTGTGCAATTTTTGCCGAGACTTGTCACTGAATGTAATTTTCCCGAAGACCGGGGGCAGTACGGCGCGGCGACCGGCCGCGCGCCGCGATTTCAGGCGCTGAGCGATCCTCGCATCTTCTTCAGAGCGGCGGCTTCGATCTGACGGACGCGTTCGGCGGAGATGCCATATTCCTGCGCCAGCTCGTGCAACGTAGCGCCGCCATCGTCCTGCAGCCAGCGCGCTTCGATGATGTGGCGCGAGCGCGGGTCCAGGGCTTCGAGCGCACTGCTCAGCCCTTCACTCTGCATGGCGTCGTTGGCCTTGCGTTCAAGGACGCGCGTGGGCTCCTGACGGCCTTCGTCGGACAAATACGCGATGGGTGCGTAGGCGTCTTCGTCGTCGTCCTGGGATTCCAGCGACATGTCGCGGCCGGACAGCCGGACTTCCATTTCGCTGACATCCTCGCGGCGCACGTTCAACTCGCGCGCGATTTCGTCCACCTGCTCGGAGTCGAGCGTCTTGCCATCTGGCCGCATGCTGCGCAGATTGAAGAACAGCTTGCGCTGCGCCTTGGTGGTGGCGACCTTCACCAGCCGCCAGTTGCGCACGATGTACTCATGAATTTCCGCCTTGATCCAGTGAACGGCGAAGGACACCAGACGGACCCCGCGTTCGGGGTCGAAACGCTTGACGGCCTTCATCAGGCCCACGTTGCCTTCCTGGATCAGGTCGGCGTGCGGCAGGCCATAGCCCAGGTACTGGCGGGCAACGGAGACAACCAGGCGCAAGTGCGACAGCACCAGTTGACGGGCCGCATCCAGGTCGCCGTGGTCGCGCAGCCGGCGGCCCAGGTCGATTTCCTGTTCGGCCGACAGAACCGGCAGGCGGTTGACTGCGGAAATGTATGCGTCGATCGTCCCCAGCGCGCCCGGATTGGAAATGGCCAGGGCGAGCGCGTTGCCGGAAACGGTCAACGAGGAACTGGGTCGTTTCATGGTGTTGTGCTCCAGGAAACCGCTGATTTGAGAACGCATGAAAGGATGTTAGCACTCTAAAGAAGGGAGTGCTAATTCGACCCTAACATGTGTAGGAAGTTCAAAAATTTTCGCGGAAAAACAATCGGTTGCCGGGTTTCGGCCGTCGTCTTTCCGCTGCCCGGGACGTCCTGGCGGCTACCAGCCCCGCTGCTTCAGCCCGTCCGCCGTCGCCGGATCGTCGGGACGGATGAACAGCGCGCCGCGCGCATCCAGGAAGACGCGGTAGCGCGCGCCATCGAACATCGGCATATAAGCCGCGCTGCCGTACTGAACGTCCACGAAGGGCAGCCAATTCGGGAACCGCTGCTTCAGCCGTCCCAGGTCTGGCGTGCCCGCCGGTCCCAACGCATATACCGTGCGCGGGGCCGAGAGTTCCGCTGCGGGGTCGGAATACCGTCCCGCCAGCCGTTCCAGGCGGTACAGCGGCGGTAATCCTGCGAGCAGCGCGGGCAGCCGCCATCGCACCACCCTGGCGTCGATCTGCCATTCGTCGCCTCGCAGCGCGAAATCTTCCGGCGCCCTGCCCGGCAGTTCGGCCGTCGCCATGAATTGCCGTGGCCCTTCCTGCCTTAGCACGACGCGTGCGATCGGGGCGTCCGCCGTCAGGCGGAAAAACTGGTACAGGGTCGCGGCGAACATCCCCGACACGCAGGCCAGCGCCAGAAGAAGCAGGCCGACCAGGCGACGTACCGGCCGCAGCCGGAAATGGCGGCGGCCCCTGGCGTCGCGCGGTCCGCCCTTGCCCAGGAACAGCCCGAAGCCGGCAAGCAGTACGACGATGGTCGCCACGGCGATCCACATGGACGGAGCCACGTCTTCGGTCAATGCCCTGTCTCCTTCTAGCGTTAACAGGCCGCCGCTATCTTTTCAGTATATAGAGGCCGTCAAGCCCCGGCCGTCCGACAGGCCGGCTCAGGCAGGGGACTCCGGCGTGGACGACAAGCGCTGGGCATGGAAGCGGATATGGTCTTCCATGAACGTCGCGATGAAGTAATAGCCATGGTCGTAGCCGGCGTGACGGCGCAGCTCCAGCGGCTGGCCGGCCTGGGCGCACGCAGCTTCGAAGGCATCCGGATAAAGCTGCTGATCCAGGAAACGGTCCGACAGGCCCTGGTCAACCAGAATGCCATCGGGATAGGGCGCGCGCCGCGACGCCATCAGCGCGCTCGCGTCGTACCCGGCCCACGCGCCCTGGTCCGGCCCCAGATAGTTGGCGAAGGCCTTCTGGCCCCACGCGGCCCGGATCGGGGCCGCGATCGGCGCGAAGGCGGACACCGAGCGGAATCGGCCGGGGTGGCGCAAGGCCAGGACCAGCGCGCCATGGCCGCCCATCGAGTGACCGCAGATGCCCAGGCGGCCGGGCGCCGCGCCCAACTCCGACGTCGCCAGCGCGGCCAGCTCCCCCACCACATACGATTCCATGCGGTAATGGCGGGACCAGGGCGGCTGCGTCGCGTCCAGATAGAAGCCCGCGCCGGTGCCCAGATCCCAGTCCTGGTCCTCGCCCGGAACGCCCGCGCCGCGCGGACTGGTGTCAGGCGCAATCAGCATCAGCCCGTGCCGGGCAGCCCAGCGCTGGGCGCCCGCCTTGATCATGAACGTTTCCTCGTTGCACTCCAGCCCAGCCAGATAGAAAAGGGCGGGCACGGGCCCCGATTCCGCCTGCGGCGGGGTGTACACCGAAAAGCGCATCGGCAGCCCGATGACCGCCGAATCGTGCCGATAGATCCGCTGCCAGCCATCGAAGCAGCGGTGCTGCGCCACAATTTCCAGCGTCGCCATCAGTAGAGCACCACGGATCGGATCGATTCGCCGCGCTTCATCAGGTCGAAGCCCTCATTGATGCGGTCCAGCGGCAGGGTATGCGTGATCAGGTCGTCGATGTTGAGCTTGCCGTCCATGTACCAGTCAACGATTTTGGGCACGTCCGTACGGCCGCGAGCGCCGCCGAAGGCGGACCCTTTCCATTCCCGGCCCGTCACGAGCTGGAACGGCCGGGTGGCGATCTCTTCGCCCGCCGCGGCCACGCCGATGATGATGGATTGGCCCCAGCCCTTGTGGCAGCATTCCAGGGCCTGGCGCATCAGCTTGGTGTTCCCCACGCATTCGAACGAATAGTCGGCGCCGCCGTCGGTAAGCTGGATCAGGTGATCGACCACGTTTTCGACTTCGGAAGGGTTCACAAAGTGCGTCATGCCGAACTTGCGGGCCAAGGCCTCCCGCCGGGGGTTGATGTCCACCCCGATGATCTTGTCGGCGCCCACCATCCTGGCGCCCTGGATGACGTTCAGCCCGATGCCCCCCAGACCGAACACGACGACGTTGGCGCCGGCCTCCACCTTCGCGGTGAACACCACGGCCCCGACACCGGTCGTCACGCCGCAGCCGATATAGCAGACCTTGTCGAAGGGCGCATCGTCACGGATCCTGGCAAGCGCAATCTCCGGCACCACGATGTGGTTGGCAAAGGTGGACGTACCCATATAGTGATGGATGGGCTTGCCGTCCAGGGAAAAACGCGAGGTACCGTCCGGCATCAACCCTTTGCCTTGCGTTGCGCGAATGGCCTGGCACAGATTGGTCTTGCGCGACAGACAGAACTTGCATTGGCGGCATTCCGGCGTGTACAGCGGAATGACGTGGTCGCCCGGCTTCAGGCTCGTCACGCCCGGGCCGACCTCCATCACCACGCCGGCGCCCTCATGCCCCAGGATGGCGGGGAAAATGCCTTCCGGATCGGCGCCCGACAAGGTGTAATAATCGGTGTGACAGATTCCGGTCGCCTTGACCTCCACCAGCACCTCGCCCGCCTTCGGGCCTTCCAGCTCCACATCTTCGATGGTCAAGGGGGCGCCGGCTTTCCAGGCGATGGCGGCTTTGGTCTTCATGGGTGCTCCTAATGAATGGCTGCCGGCCGGGTTCCGATAGGCGCTGCGCCCGGCGCGGTACAGCGGATGTCAACCAACGCATCTTACCTCCTGCCCCGGGGTAATCTTAGTGTTGCGCCGCGCCGTTTACGCGGTACCATTTATTCCCGCGCGAACGTCCCGTTCCAGCCCGTCCCGGTCCTGACACCCTATGGCTCGCCTGCCCCGACTGTACGCTCCCGGACTGCCGCAACTCGTGCAAGCCAACTTCATCAATCCACTCGCGGCGCCCTCGCAGCCCGCACCGGCGGATACGTTGAACCAGGTGGCCGCATGGCTGGGCGAAACAGCCACCCGCAATCGGGTTGCGCTGCATGGCTGGGTGCTCGCAACGGACCGGATTCTGCTGCTCGCCACGCCCGTGGATGGCGAAGGCCTGCCGCGCCTCATGCAGACGCTGGGGCGGAACCTGGCGGCCCGCCTGCGCGGCGGCCGCGTCTTCGCCGGACGCTACCGTTCCGCCCTGGTCGAACCCGGCGCGTGGGTGCTGCCGTCGCTGGTCTGGCTGGAGACTTATCCGGTACGCAGCGGCGCAACGCACGACGCGGAACTGTGGCCATGGTCCTCGGCGGCCGGCCATACCGGCTCGGGCCAGCCTCAGGCAGGGTGGATGTCGGATCATGCCGATTACTGGTCGTGCGGCAACACGCCGTTCGACCGCCAGGCGAACTATCGGAGACGGCTGCAGGAAGGCCTGACCCGCGAGCAGATCCAGCGCATCGATCAGGCGGTGCAGGGCCAGTGGGCGCTGGGCGGTCCGGACTTCATCGCCATGCTGGCGCATACCGCAAGCCGGCGCGTCACACCGGGACAGCGCGGACGGCCCCGCAAAAAGCCCGCTCCGCCCGCGGCCGAGACCGAATCCCCTTGAGCCTATTTGCCTGAAGCGCGTTCGGCGCGCCTTATCAGCGTGGCCCGGCCGGGCGCGCGGTGCGTCCCTATCGCCACGAAATATCGGGGACGCATAAATGGCAATATCCCTGACCTTGGCCGCAGGGACTGCGCATGACTTGCAGGCTGACAACGTGGACGGCTCCTAAGTCCTTGTTCTGCAGCAATAAATCGCCTCGTTATAGATGCGTCCCCGTTAAATTCGGCGTCGGGCGGGAGTCTCGTAAATGAGGGACGCACCCCCATTGTTTCGCTTGCGGGCCAAACCGGTCCACGGTATCGTGGCCTCTTGCGCCGCAACAAAGTGTGGCAGTTCTTTCTTTTCAGCAGCCCCAAGCCTGGAGCGCTCCATGACCGTACCGCCTTCCTCCGACGCCTGTCGCACCGCGCCGGCGCAACCGATCGACGCCACCCGCATCGGCCTGCCTTCCGCGCAGGGCCTCTACGATCCCCGCCACGAACACGATGCCTGTGGCGTCGGCTTCGTCGCGCATATCAAGGGCCGCAAGAGCCACGCCATCATCCAGCAGGGCCTGAAGATCCTGGAGAACCTGGACCACCGCGGCGCGGTGGGCGCCGACAAGCTGATGGGCGACGGCGCCGGCATCCTGATCCAGATTCCCGACGCCCTCTACCGCGAGGAAATGGCTCAGCGCGGCGTGGTGCTGCCGCCCCCGGGCGAATACGGCGTCGCAATGGTGTTCCTGCCCAAGGAAACCGCATCGCGCCAGGCCTGTGAGCAGGAACTCGAGCGCGCGGTGCGCGCCGAAGGCCAGATCGTCCTGGGCTGGCGCGATGTCCCTGTGGATGTGGACATGCCCATGTCGCCCGCGGTCCGCGACTGCGAGCCGGTGATCCGGCAATTGTTCATCGGACGCGGCGCCGACGTGATGGTGCCCGATGCGCTGGAACGCAAGCTGTACGTGATCCGCAAAACGGCCAGCCACGCCATTCAGAACATGCGGCTTGCCCACGGCAAGGAGTACTTCGTGCCGTCCGCGTCGGTGCGCACCGTGGTGTACAAGGGCCTGCTGCTGGCCGACCAGGTCGGGCGCTACTATCGCGACCTGGCCGATACGCGGACGATTTCCGCGCTGGCGCTTGTGCACCAGCGCTTCTCGACCAACACCTTCCCCGCCTGGCCGCTGGCGCACCCTTACCGCATGATCGCCCACAACGGCGAAATCAATACCGTCAAGGGGAACTTCAACTGGCTGCGCGCGCGCGAAGGCATGATGCAGTCGGCCGTCCTGGGCGAGGACCTGCCCAAGCTGTATCCCATCGTGTACGAAGGGCAGTCCGACACGGCCACCTTCGACAATTGCCTGGAACTGCTGGTGAACTCCGGCTATTCCCTTGCCCACGCCATGATGATGATGATCCCCGAGGCGTGGGAACAGCACACCCAGATGGACGAAAGCCGCCGCGCGTTCTATGAATACCACGCGGCGATGATGGAGCCCTGGGACGGACCCGCCGCCGTAGCGTTTACGGACGGCCGCCAGATCGGCGCCACGCTGGACCGCAACGGTCTGCGCCCCGCCCGCTACCTGGTCACGGACGACGACATGGTCATCATGGCCTCGGAAGCCGGCACGCTGCCCATCCCGGAAAACCGCATCGTCAAGAAGTGGCGGCTGCAGCCGGGCAAGATGTTCCTGATCGACCTGGAGCAGGGCCGCATCATCGACGACGCCGAAATCAAGTCGCAGCTTGCGAACGCGCGCCCGTACCGCCAATGGATCGAGCGCCTGCGCGTGAAGCTGGAATCCCTGCCCGCGCCCAAGCAGGCCGCCGCGCCGGCTGCGCCGGCGGCATCGCTGCTGGACCGCCAGCAGGCATTCGGCTGGACGCAGGAAGACTACAAGTTCATCCTGGAACCGATGGCAGCCACCGGCGAGGAAGCCGTCGGCTCCATGGGCAACGACGCCCCGCTGGCGGTGCTGTCGAACCGGCCCAAGCCGTTCTACAACTATTTCCGCCAGTTGTTCGCGCAGGTGACCAACCCGCCGATCGACCCGATCCGCGAACAGCTCGTGATGTCGCTGGTGTCCTTCATCGGCCCCAAGCCGAACCTGCTGGATATCAACAACGTCAATCCGCCGCTGCGCCTGGAAGTGTCGCAGCCGGTGCTGGACTTTGCCGCCATGGCGCAGATCCGCGACATCGAGCAGGTGACGGGCAGCAAGTTCCGCAGCCTGGAACTCGACATCACCTACCCCGCCGCCTGGGGCCGCGAGGGTATCGAGGCGCGCGTGGCAGCGCTGTGCGCGCGCGCGGTCGATGCGGTGCGCAGCGGCTACAACATCCTGATCGTGTCTGATCGCCTGGTCGATGCCGAACGTGTCGCCATCCCGGCGCTGCTGGCGACGTCGGCCATTCATCAGCATCTGATCCGCGCCGGCCTGCGCACCAACACCGGCCTGGTCGTCGAGACCGGCTCCGCGCGCGAGGTGCACCACTTCGCGCTGCTGGGCGGCTACGGCGCCGAGGCGATCCATCCCTATCTGGCGCTGGAATCGCTGGAGCGCATGCCCGACCCCGACAAGGCGGTGAAGAACTACATCAAGGCGATCGGCAAGGGGCTGAACAAGGTCATGTCCAAGATGGGCATCTCGACCTATATGTCCTATACCGGCGCCCAGATCTTCGAGGCCGTCGGTCTGCAAAGCGAACTGGTGCAGAAGTACTTCACCGGCACGTCGAGCACCGTCGAAGGCATCGGCATCTTCGAGGTGGCGGAAGAGGCGCTGCGTCTGCATCGCGCGGCCTTCGGCAACGATCCCGTGCTGTCGAACGACCTGGACGCGGGCGGCGAATATGCCTTCCGCGTGCGCGGCGAAGAGCATATGTGGACGCCCGACTCCATCGCCAAGCTGCAGCACGCCACCCGCGCCAACAATTACCGCACGTACAAAGAGTACGCGCAGATCATCAACGACCAGAGCCGCCGTCACATGACGCTGCGCGGCCTGTTCGAATTCCGCTTCGACCCGGCGCGCGCGATTCCGCTGGAAGAAGTGGAACCGGCCAAGGAAATCGTCAAGCGCTTCGCCACGGGCGCCATGTCGCTGGGTTCGATCTCAACCGAAGCCCACTCGGTGCTGGCCGTGGCGATGAACCGCATCGGCGGCAAGTCCAACACCGGCGAAGGCGGCGAGGACGAGCTGCGGTATCGCGCGGAAATGCGTGATGGCAAGAGCCCGGTCAAGGACGGCGACACGCTGGCATCGGTGCTGGGCCAGGACCGCGTCGAGGCCGACGTTCCGCTGCTGCGCGGCGATTCGCTGCGGTCGAAGATCAAGCAGGTGGCGTCGGGCCGCTTCGGCGTCAGCGCCGAGTACCTGAGCAGCGCCGACCAGATCCAGATCAAGATGGCGCAGGGCGCCAAGCCGGGCGAAGGCGGGCAGCTGCCGGGCCACAAGGTATCCGAGTACATCGCGAAGCTGCGCTATTCCGTTCCTGGCGTGGGCCTGATTTCGCCGCCGCCGCACCATGACATCTATTCCATCGAGGACCTGGCGCAGCTGATCCACGACCTGAAGAACGTGAACCCGCGCGCGTCGATCTCGGTCAAGCTGGTGTCGGAGGTGGGCGTCGGCACGGTGGCCGCGGGCGTGGCCAAGGCCAAGGCCGATCACGTGGTGATCGCCGGCCATGACGGCGGCACGGGCGCATCGCCGGTGTCGTCGATCAAGCAGGTGGGCACGCCGTGGGAGCTGGGGCTCGCCGAAACACAGCAGACGCTGGTGCTGAACCGCCTGCGTTCGCGCATCCGCGTGCAGGCCGACGGCCAGATGAAGACCGGCCGCGACGTCGTGATCGGCGCGCTGCTGGGCGCCGACGAGTTCGGCTTCGCCACGGCGCCTCTGGTCGTGGAAGGCTGCATCATGATGCGCAAGTGCCACCTGAACACCTGCCCGGTGGGCGTGGCAACGCAGGATCCCGTCCTCCGCAAGAAATTCCAGGGCAAGCCCGAACACGTCGTCAATTATTTCTTCTTCGTCGCCGAGGAAGTGCGCGAAATCATGGCGCAGCTGGGTATCCGCAAGTTCGATGAGCTCATCGGGCGCTCCGATCTGCTGGATACGCGCATCGGCATCGAACACTGGAAGGCGCGCGGCCTGGACTTCGGCCGCGTGTTCTACCAGCCTCAGATCGACGGCCCCATGCGCCATACCGAGTCGCAGGACCATGGCCTGGCCGCGGCGCTCGACCATCAATTGATCGAACGCTGCAAGCCGGCCCTGGAACGCGGCGAGAAGGTTTCGTTCATCGTTCCCGTGCGCAACCGCAACCGCACCATCGGCGCCATGCTGTCCGGCGCGGTGGCCTCGCGCTACGGCCACGAAGGGCTGCCGGACGATACCATCCACATCCAGTGCAATGGCACGGCTGGCCAGAGCTTTGGCGCCTTCCTGGCGCATGGCATCACGCTGGACCTGGTGGGCGAAGCCAACGACTACGTGGGCAAGGGCCTGTCCGGCGGCCGCATCGTGGTGCGTTCGCCCAACGACTTCCGCGGTTTCGGCCCCGAGCACATCATCGCCGGCAACACGGTGATGTACGGAGCCCTGGCCGGCGAGGCCTTCTTCAACGGCGTGGCCGGGGAGCGCTTCGCCGTGCGCAATTCGGGCGCGGCCGCGGTGGTGGAAGGCACGGGCGATCACGGCTGCGAATACATGACCGGGGGCACCGTCGTCGTTCTGGGCGCCACGGGCCGCAACTTCGCGGCCGGCATGTCGGGGGGCGTGGCCTACGTCTGGGATCCCGACCGGACCTTCCGCGAACGCTGCAACCTTGCCATGGTCGAGCTGGAAAACGTGCTGCCGCACAGCGAACAGCAGAACCAGAACAACATCGACGTGTGGCACAGCGCGCAGCGCGGCGGCCCGCGCGAGACCGACGAAACCATCCTGCGCCGCCTGATCGAAGATCACTTCCGCTACACCGGCAGCTTCCGGGCGCGTGAAATCCTGGGCGACTGGGAAGCCGCGCGGGGCAAGTTCGTAAAGGTCATGCCGACCGACTACCGCCGCGCATTGGGCGAAATGTGGCGTGCGGCCAATCCGCAGAAGATGGCCGCCTGAGGAATCACAGGAAATACCATGGGCAAAATTACCGGCTTTCTCGAATACCAGCGCCTGCACGAGGCCCAGGAGGCGCCCGCCGCCCGCCTGAAGAACTGGCGCGAATTCGTCCTGCGTCTGGACGACAACGCTTCCAAGATCCAGGCGGCGCGCTGCATGGACTGCGGCATCCCGTTCTGCAATAACGGATGCCCGGTCAACAACATCATCCCGGACTGGAACGACCTGGTGTACAGGCAGGAGTGGCGCCGCGCGCTGGACGTGCTGCACTCCACCAACAACTTCCCGGAGTTCACGGGCCGCATTTGCCCGGCGCCCTGCGAGGCCGCCTGTACCCTGAACATCAACAACGATGCGGTGGGCATCAAGTCCATCGAGCACGCCATCATCGACAAGGGCTGGGAAGAGGGCTGGGTGCTTCCCCAGCCGCCTTCGCGCAAGACGGGCAAGAAGGTGGCCGTGGTCGGATCCGGCCCGGCGGGACTCGCCTGCGCGCAGCAACTCGCCCGCGCCGGACACGCGGTGACGGTTTTCGAAAAGAGCGACCGCATCGGCGGGCTGCTGCGCTACGGCATTCCCGACTTCAAGCTGGAAAAGTCGCAGATCGACCGCCGCATCGCCCAGATGGAGGCCGAAGGGGTGGAATTCTGCCCATCCACCTATATCGGCAACCCGGGTGATCCGGCGGCCGACGGGCTCAGCGCACGCACGCCCGAATCCTTGCGCGAGGAATTCGACGCCGTCGTCATGGCCGGTGGAGCGGAAACGCCGCGCGACCTGCCCGTGCCGGGCCGTGAACTGCAAGGCGTGTATTTCGCCATGGACTTCCTGCGCCAGCAGAACAAGGCCGTGGCCGGTGACCGCCTGAGCGGGCAGACGCTGGCCAAGGGCAAGCACGTTGTCGTCATCGGCGGCGGCGATACCGGGTCTGACTGCGTGGGCACCAGCAACCGCCAGGGCGCCGTTTCGGTGACCCAGTTCGAACTGATGCCGCAGCCGCCCGAGTCGGAGAACAAGGCGCTGACGTGGCCCTACTGGCCCGCCAAGCTGCGCACCTCGTCCTCGCACGAGGAAGGCTGCGAGCGCGACTGGGCCGTTACCACCAAGTCCTTCGTCGGCGAAAAGGGCGTCGTGCGCAAGCTGATCGCCGCCCGCGTCGAATGGTTCAAGGACGAAGCCACCGGCCAGATGAAGATGCGCGAAATCGAAGGCTCGGAGTTTGAGGTCAAGGCCGACCTGGTCCTGCTCGCCATGGGGTTCGTGTCGCCGCAACAGCGGGTGCTCGAGGCCTTCGGCGTGGACCGCGACACGCGCGGCAACGTGCGCGCCAATACGGATGACTACCGCACCAGCGTCGAGAAGGTCTTCGCCGCCGGCGATATGCGGCGCGGCCAGTCCCTGGTGGTGTGGGCGATTCGGGAAGGCCGCCAGTGCGCGCGGGCCGTGGATGCCTATCTGATGGGCGACAGCGACCTGCCGCGTTGAGGCCCCGCGGCTGCGGGCGCGCCGACCCGGCCCCGCCGCCTGATCCGGGCTTCGGCCAGCGATCGCGACGACCGCCCAGGCGGTCGTTTTTCATGGGCGCGTCATTCCTCGACGCCCCGCGCGCGCCGGCCCGCCCATGGCGGCTTTGCCGTGTTCCCCGCATTAACTTTCCCGTGTCCCGCGCATTAAGTCAGCCGACAACTGTCCGCGGCTAATATCCCGCCATCCTGTCATTCGGCCATCGACCCGCTCATCGTGCGCCCATCCGCCGCATCCCCCACCGCCGCCGGGCCGGCCCGCGCGCCGACGCTGGCCCAGATTTTCCTGGCCTTCGCCAAGATCGGCCTGACCAGCTTCGGCGGCGGACTCAGCGGGTGGATGCTGCGTGAATTCGTGCAGTCGCGGAAATGGCTTTCCGAGGCCGAATTCCTGAGCGGACTGGCCCTGGCCCAGGCGTTTCCCGGCGTCAATGTGGTGAACCTGTCCATCTGGATCGGCTTTCGCCTGCGCGGCGGTCGCGGCGCCGCCTTGGCGGCGCTGGGCATGATCGTCCCGCCCATGATCGTGGCCATTCTGCTCGCCGCGCTTTTCTCGGAGCTGGCGTACTCATCCGCCGTGCATCGCGTGCTGGTTGGCGTTGCGGCGGCCGCCGTCGGACTTTCGTTGCAAATGGGCCTGCGCGCCGCCCATCGCGCCGCCACCGGAGTCATCCCCGTCCTTATCATCGTGACGACCTTCGGCGCGATCTTCGTCGCGGGCCTGCCGCTGATCTGGGTGGTTGGCGCGATGGCGCCCCTGTCCATCGCGCTTGCCTATCTGCGCCTGCAGCGGACCGAAAAGGCCGCCGGAACCGACCGCGGCGCAGGAAGCAATCCGCCATGATGCAAGCCTCGCAGCTGTGGGACCTGTTCGCGGTGTTCGCGCCGCTTTCCTTCCTGACCGTGGGCGGCGGCCAGAGCGTGGTGGCGGACATCCACCGGCAGGCAGTCCAGGCCTACGGCTGGATGAACGATGGGCAATTCCTCGATCTGTTCGCACTGTCTCGCATCACGCCGGGGCCGGGGTCGCTGCTCGTTACCCTGGTCGGCTGGCAGGTGCGAGGTTTCCTGGGCGCGCTGGTGGCTTCCTTCGCGATCTTCGTCCCAAGCACGGTGGTCATCTACACCCTTGCGCGAGTCTGGCAGCGCTACGACGGGCGGCGCTGGATCCGGGCAATCGAAGCCGGGCTGGCGCCGGTGGCTGCCGGCATGATACTGGCCGCCTCCTGCACCATCCTGCGCGCCGCGGAAGGCGGCGCCTGGGCATGGGCGGTGGCGGCCGTTTCCACGCTGCTGCTCGTGCGCACGCGCATCAGCCCCTTCATCCTGCTCGCGGGCGGAGCGCTGGTTTTCCTCGTCGCCTTGGGCTGACGCAGTCCTCCACGCCTGCCAAGCTACAATGCCGGGCTGCGGGGACAGACTCCCCGCCCGATCATGCCCGTGATGCCAACTGTCCAAAGCCAACCATCCCGCCTCGCCCTCCAATTTTCCGCCGTATCCCTGGGATACGGCGAGTTCACCGTATTGCAGGGCATCTCCATGTCGGTGGCGCCGGGCCAGGTGGTGGCTGTCATGGGCGGTTCCGGGTCCGGAAAGACCACGATGCTGCGCGCGGCCACGGGGCAGCTGCGGGCGCGCTCCGGCCAGGTCTGCGTGTTCGGCCAGGACATGGCCTCCGTCTCGCCGGCGCAGTTGGAAAACCTGCGCAAGCGCATGGGCGTGCTCTTTCAGCAAGGCGCGCTTTTCACCGACCTGGACGTATTCGAAAACGTCGCCTTTCCCCTGCGCGAGCATACGTCGTACGGTGAAGCCGAAATCCTGGAACGGGTGCTCGACAAGCTGCAGGCGGTCGGGCTGCGTGCCGCGGCGCACTTGAAAGTCTCGGAAATTTCCGGCGGGATGGCGCGGCGCGTCGCCCTGGCCCGCGCCGTGGTACTGGAGCCCGAACTCATTCTGTACGACGAGCCGTTCGCCGGCCTGGACCCCATATCCATGGGCATTACGGCCAGGCTGATCCGCGACCTGTCCGACCGGCTGAAGTGCGCTTCGGTGCTGATCACGCACGACGTGCAGGAGTCCTTCGCCATCGCCGACCAGGTCTACCTGGTCGGGCAGGGAAGGCTGGTGGCGGCGGGCACGCCCGACGAGCTGTCGGCGTCCACCGACCCCTATGTGCGACAGTTCCTGCGCGGAGAACCGGACGGTCCGGTCGCCTTCCACTACCCCGACACGCCGGCCTTCGACCGCTGGCTGGCCGCACAAGAAGGACGCAAATCATGAGCGCTTCCGCCTCCGGCCCCATCAGCCGCCTGGGCGGCTGGATCATCGACACCATCGGCGGCATCGGCTACTTCACCCGTTTCTTCGGCGTCCTGCTGGGCAAGAGCGGGATCGCGCTGCGCCGCCCGCGGCTGGTTTCCCAACAGGTGCATTTCATCGGGAACTATTCCCTGGTGATCGTCGCCGTCTCGGGCATGTTCGTCGGCTTCGTGCTGGGCCTGCAGGGCTACTACACGTTGCGGCGGTACGGCTCCGAAGAATCCCTGGGCCTGCTGGTGGCGCTGTCCCTCGTGCGCGAATTGGGGCCGGTGGTGACGGCATTGCTTTTCGCCGGACGCGCGGGCACCTCGCTCACCGCCGAAATCGGGCTGATGAAGGCCGGCGAGCAACTCGCCGCCATGGAAGTCATGGCGGTGGATCCCATGCGGCGCGTCCTGGTGCCCCGGTTGTGGGGCGGCATCATTGCCATGCCTATCCTGGCGGCGGTGTTCTCGATGGTCGGCATCATGGGCGGCTGGCTGGTCGGCGTGGTCATGATCGGCGTGGATGCCGGCGCCTTCTGGTCGCAAATGCAGAGCGGCGTGGACGTATGGGACGATGTGGCCAACGGCGTGCTGAAAAGCATCGTGTTCGGCATTGCCGTCACCCTGGTCGCGCTCTACGAAGGCTGGCAGGCGCGCCCCACGCCGGAAGGCGTCGCCCGGGCCACCACGCGCACCGTGGTGGTGGGCTCGCTGGCGGTGCTGGCGCTGGACTTCCTGCTGACCGCGCTGATGTTCAGCTAGAGTGGGAAGGAAGGCCCACCCCCGAGGCGCTGGCGCGCCTCCCCCTCAAGGGGGCGACGCTGGCGGACCGGCGGAGCCGGATCCGCGGCGTCCCGGGCTTGGGACGCCGGTGCATGCCATCAAGAGCGGTGTGGGTACGTTGGGTTGAGGCCAGCCGGACACGAAGGCCGGGGGCGCTTCCTGCCGTGCGGCGGAGCGCGCAGGTTGGGGGCCGGCGGGTAGCGTTGGATAACTGATACGGATTACTTATGTCTCGTCAAAAAACCGATTTCTGGGTTGGGCTTTTCGTGCTGCTGGGCATCGCGGCTCTGGCGTTCCTCGCGCTGCGGGCGGGGAATCTGAGCGCGTTCTCGTTCGCGCCCACCTACGAACTGACCGCGGATTTCGACAACATCGGCGGCTTGAAGGAGCGCGCCGCGGTCAAAAGCGCCGGGGTGGTGGTGGGACGGGTCAGCCGCATCCGCTTCGACGACAAGAACTTCCGCGCCGTCGTCACCCTCAGCATCGATGCCGACTTCAAGTTTCCCAAGGATTCCTCCGCGTCGATCCTGACGGCCGGCCTGCTCGGCGAGCAGTACATCGGCCTGACGGCTGGCGGCGATGACGCCGATTTTGCGGACGGCGACAAAATCCGTTATACCCAGAGCGCTGTCGTTCTGGAGAACCTCATCAGTCAGTTCCTTTACGGCACGGCGGAAAAGCAGGGCTCGGCGCCCGCGGCCGCCCCGCCGGCGACGCAACCGCACTGACCGCGATTTTTTATCCCGGCGCGCTCGCGCCCGTGCCGCTTGGGGAAGAGGGGGCGCGGCCAAAGGCGATTGCTGCCGGCCGACTGGCTGTCACCAGCAAGACTTACATATGAAGAACAACACCCTGACTCGACTTTTGACGCTGGCGGCGGCCGGCATCGCACTGGGCGGCTGCGCCACCGTGAAGAATCCGGACCCGCGCGACCCATGGGAAGGCTTCAACCGCGGCGTCTATACCTTCAACGACAAGGTGGACCGCGCCGTCCTGCGGCCCATCGCGGTTGGCTATACCAAGGTCACGCCGCAACCGGTGCAAAGCTGCATCCACAATATCTTCAACAACGTCGGGGACATCTGGTCGGCGGCCAACAGCATGCTGCAGGGCCGCGGCGTGGATGCCATCAACACCTTCGGCCGCTTCCTCTTCAACACGACCATGGGCGTGGGCGGCTGCTTCGACGTGGCGACGGCCAACGGCGCGAAGCGCATCCCCAACGACTTCGGCACGACGCTCGGCGTGTGGGGCGTGGGGCAGGGCCCGTACCTCGTCCTGCCGTTCTGGGGATCCAGCACGGTCCGCGATACCGCCGGGCTGGCGGGCGACTTCACCGGCAACCAATGGACCAGCATCGGTGCCATCGAGAACGTGCCGATCCGCAACTCCCTGTATGGGGTGTGGGTGGTGGACCGCCGCGCCAGCCTGCTTGACGCCACCGACACGGTGGACCGCGTTGCGCTGGATCCGTATAGCTTCGTCCGCGATGCCTATCTGCAACGGCGCGCCGCCATGGTGCTGGGCCGCAAGGCAGGCGACGAAAACAACCTGCCCAACTATGAGGACGAAGACGAGGGCGTAGACGGCAACGGCGGCGCAGCCACCGTTCCGGCCGGCTCAACCAATTCGGCCACGCCCGCCGGCCCGGGTATGGGCGGTGCGGGCGCTGGCGCGACGGGCAGCGTGCCCTCCGGCAAACAACCGGCCCCCGCTCAGGGCAAGTAATTTCGCGGCAACGCGGCGCGGCCGCCGGGCGTGATCCGGCGGCGTGTTTGCAAACAATTTTGGCAACCAGGCGCGGCCTCGACTCGCGGCCGCGTTTCCTCGCTCAGAAGGAGCCACCATGCAGTTTCACCCGATTTCTCTTTTGCAACGCCTCGCCTTTGCCGGCCTGATCGGCCTGGCCGTGGCTTGGTCCGCGCACGCGGCCAACCCTCAGGATCCGCCCGAAAAACTGGTGCAGGAAGCGGCCAACGAGGCCCTGCAGGTCCTGAAGACCGACGGCGGCGTCAAGAACGGCGACCTGGGCCGCGTGAACCAGGTCGTGGACCAGTACATCCTTCCCTACGTCGATTTCAAAAAGACGACGCAGCTGGCGGCCGGCCGCTACTGGCGCCAGGCGACGCCGGAGCAGCGCACGGCGCTGGCCGATGCCTTCCGCGGCACGCTGATCCGGACCTACAGCGGCGCGCTGACGCGGGTCGATAACAACACCAGCATCAAGGTGACGTCGTCCAACATCGACGGCAACGACGCCGTGGTGCGCAGCACGATCAACCAGTCCAACGGCCAATCGGTCGGCGTGGATTACCGCCTGGAAAAGACCGCGGGGGGCTGGAAAATCTATGACCTGAACGTCGAGGGAATCTGGCTGATCCAGAACTACCGCAACCAGTTTGCGCAGGAAATCAACCAGAACGGCATCGATGGCCTGATCAAGGCTTTGAACCAGCGCAACCAGTAAATTTCTGACAAACCACTTGCGGCCCGGGGCCATCCCCAGGGGAAACCCGGACCGCGCCTTATAATGGCGGATTGGCTCTTTTCGGGCTGTTCTTTCGTATCATGTCCGCCGTCCGCCTCGAGAACGTCTCCAAAATCTATGCGCCGCGCCGTCCCGGCTGGAAGAAATGGCTGGGCCATACGGCCCAGCCGGGGTTCCAGGCGCTGAAGAACGTCAGTCTCGACATCCAGCCGGGCGAATTCTTCGGCCTGCTGGGTCCCAACGGCGCGGGCAAGACCACCCTGATTTCCGTCCTGGCGGGCCTGGCTCGCCCCACCTCGGGCCGCGCCAGCGTCTGCGGACATGATGTCCAGCAGGACTACCAGTTGGCGCGCCGCGCGTTGGGCGTGGTCCCGCAAGAGCTCGTGTACGACCCGTTCTTCACCGTGCGCGAGACCCTGCGCATCCAGTCCGGCTATTTCGGGCTGCGCAAGAACGACGACTGGATCGACGAAGTTCTGTTCAACCTGGGGCTCGCCGACAAGGCAGACGCCAATATGCGTGCGCTGTCCGGCGGCATGAAGCGGCGCGTCCTGGTGGCGCAGGCCCTGGTGCACCGGCCGCCCGTGATCGTGCTCGACGAGCCCACCGCGGGCGTGGACGTGGATCTGCGCCGCACGCTCTGGGAATTCATCTCGCGCCTGAACAAGGCCGGCCACACCATCATGCTGACCACGCATTACCTGGAAGAAGCGGAAGCCCTGTGCGGACGCATCGCCATGCTGAAGGCGGGCCGCATCGTCGCGCTGGACACCACGCAGGCGCTGCTCGCCCGGGTGGGCGGCGTCGATCTGGAAGACGCCTTCGTGCGCATCATGCATCGCGAGGACGACACGCAACTGACGGAGGTCGTGTCGTGAACGCGCCTGAAAGTTCCGCCGCGCGCAAGGAAGCCGCCGCATTGCTGGCGGCGTCCGGGCCCGCCGGCGCGCCGATGCTTGACGCCGTTCCCGCGCCCGGTTCGGGCTTCCCCACGCTGCTACGCAAGGAATTGATGCGTTTCTGGAAGGTGAGCTTTCAGACCATCGCGGCGCCGGTCATCACCGCCCTGCTGTACCTGCTAGTGTTCGCGCAAGTGCTGCAGGACCGCCTGCACGTATATGGCACCGTGCCCTATACGTCCTTCCTGATCCCCGGCCTGATGATGATGAGCATGCTGCAGAACGGGTTCGCGAATCCGTCCTCCTCGCTCATCCAGAGCCGCATCACCGGCAACCTGGTGTTCATCCTGCTGCCGCCGCTGTCGTACCGCGACATCTACCTGGCCTATACGATTGCGGCTGTCGTGCGCGGGATCGCCGTGGGCCTGTGCGTCTGGGTGGTCGCGCTGTTCTTCGTGCCCCTGCCGCCCGCGAATCCGCTTTGGATCCTGGCCTTCGCGGTGCTGGGCTGCGGCATCATGGGCACGCTCGGCATCATTGCGGGATTGTTTTCCGAGAAGTTCGACCAGCTGGCGGCCTTCCAGAATTTCCTGATCATGCCGGCCACCTTCCTGTCCGGCGTCTTCTACTCCATCCATACCTTGCCGCCCTTCTGGCGCGGGGTATCGCACTGGAACCCGATCTTCTACACCATCGACGGCTTTCGCTACGGCTTCTTCTCGGTTTCCGACGTGTCGCCGTGGCGCAGCCTGGCGGTGGTGACCTGTGTGTTCCTGGCGCTGGCCGCATATGCCATGCGGCTCCTCGCCAGCGGCTATAAACTCCGAAACTGATCGCAGATGACCATGTTGCCCACGCCCGAGCAGGTTCGCCAATACATCGCCGACGGACTTCCCTGTGAGCATATCGACGTGCAGGGCGATGGATCGCACTTCGACGCCGTGATCGTCAGCAGCGCCTTCGAGGGCAAGCGGCCGATCGCCAGGCATCAGCTTGTCTACGCGGCGCTGGGCGACCGCATGAAGGCCGAAATCCATGCGCTTTCCATGCGCACACTGACCCCCGACGAATACAAGGCAGGACGCTGATGGACAAACTACGCATCACCGGCGGCGCCCGCCTGCGCGGCGAAATCGCCGTATCGGGGGCCAAGAACGCGGCCCTGCCCATCCTTTGCGCCGGGCTGCTCACGGCCGACCCGATTGCGCTGCATAACGTCCCCGAGCTGAACGACATCTCGACCATGTTGCGGTTGCTGGGACACGTGGGCGCGCGCGCCACGCGCGAAGGCGACGGCACGGTGGCGATCCAGGCCGACCAGGTCGGCAAACTGGAAGCGCCATACGAGCTCGTCAAGACCATGCGCGCCTCCATCCTGGTGCTGGGGCCGCTGGTCGCCCGCTTCGGCGAAGCCCGCGTCAGTTTGCCGGGCGGCTGCGCCATCGGCCAGCGGCCGGTCGATCAGCACATCAAGGGACTGGCCGCGCTGGGCGCCGACATCACGCTGGAGCACGGCTTTGTCGTCGCCCGCGCAAAGCGGCTGAAGGGCGCGTCCATCCGCACCGACATGGTCACCGTGACGGGCACCGAAAATCTCATGATGGCCGCGACCCTGGCCGAAGGCCGCACGGTGCTGGAGAACGCCGCCCGCGAGCCGGAGGTCGTCGACCTGGCCGAGCTGCTCATCAAGATGGGCGCGCGCATCGAGGGGCACGGCACCGACCGCATCGTCATCGATGGCGTGGAGCGGCTGCATGGCGCCACCCACCGCGTCATTCCGGATCGCATCGAGGCCGGCACCTTCCTGTGCGCCGTCGGGGCCGCCGGCGGCGACATCGTGCTGCGCGACGCCGACCCCGCCATCATGGGCGCCACGCTCGACAAACTGGCCGAAGCGGGCCTGTCCATCGAAACCGGCGCCGACTGGATCCGCGCTTCCATGCAATCGCGGCCCAAGGCCGTCAGCGTGCGCACGCACGAATACCCCGGCTTTCCCACCGACATGCAGGCGCAGTTCATGGCGCTGGACACGGTCGCCGAAGGCACCGGCGTCATTGTCGAAAACATCTTCGAAAACCGCTACATGCACGTCCAGGAACTCATCCGCCTGGGCGCGGACATCGACATCGACGGCCACACCGCCGTGGTGCGCGGCGTGAAACGCCTGTCCGGCGCCACCGTCATGGCGACCGACCTGCGCGCTTCCGCCAGCCTGGTCATCGGCGGACTGACGGCGGACGGCGAAACCGTGGTCGACCGCATCTACCACCTGGATCGCGGCTACCAGCAGATGGAAGCGAAGCTGCGCGAGCTCGGCGCGAAGATCGTACGGATTTCCGGCCGCGAGCAGACATGAGGAGCACGCGATGACGACGCAGGACAGCCAGAAACCCGCAGCGGACGCCGCGCCGCTGACGCTGGCGCTATCCAAGGGCCGCATCTTCGAGGAAACGCTGCCCCTGCTGGCCGAAGCCGGCATCGAGGTCGCCGAGAATCCCGAGCATTCCCGCAAACTCATCATCCCCACCAGCGATCCCGGCCTGCGGCTGATCATCGTGCGTGCGTCCGATGTGCCGACTTACGTGCAGTACGGCGCCGCGGATTTCGGCATTGCCGGCAAGGACGTGCTCATCGAGCACGCCGCCCAGCATCCCGGCGGCCTCTACCAGCCCATCGACCTGAACATCGCCAAGTGCCGGCTGTGCGTCGCCGTGCCCGCGGGCTTCGACTACCAGAAGGCCGTGCACCAGGGCGCCCGCCTGCGCGTGGCGACCAAGTACGTACAGGCGGCGCGCGAGCATTTCGCAGCCAAGGGTGTGTACGTGGACCTGATCAAGCTGTACGGGTCCATGGAACTGGCCCCGCTGGTAGGACTGGCTGATGCCATCGTCGATCTGGTGTCATCCGGCGGCACCCTGCGGGCCAACAACCTCGTCGCGGTGGAGGAAATCATGCCGATTTCCTCGCGCCTGGTCGTCAACCAGGCGGCGCTGAAAACGCGCCGGGCACGGCTGCAACCGCTGCTGGACGCTTTCGAACGGGCCAGCGCGGCCCATGTGGCATGATGGCCGTCTGAATCCCGCCTCGCCCCGCGCGCATCACGCCCACGCTCCACTTATGCCCCCAAGGGGTAACGCCATGGCTACCATCAACCGTCTCGACTCCCGCGATCCCGGTTTCGCATCCGCCCTGTCCTCCCTGCTGGCTTTCGAAGCCGAGCAGGACGAATCCATCGACCGCGCCGCGGCCGATATCCTGGCGGACGTGCGACACCGGGGCGACGCCGCGCTGCTGGACTACACGCGCCGCTTCGACCGCGTGCAGGCCGACACGGTCCCGGCCTTGGAGATTCCTCGCGACAGCTGGCGGCAGGCGCTCGATTCGCTGCCCGCCGCACAACGGCAGGCCCTGGAGTCTGCCGCCGAACGCGTGCGGGCGTATCACGAACGCCAGCGCGGCCAGACCTGGACCTACACGGAAGCCGACGGCACGATGCTCGGCCAGAAGGTTACGCCCCTGGACCGCGTGGGCCTTTACGTGCCCGGCGGCAAGGCGGCCTATCCCTCGTCCGTGCTGATGAACGCCATTCCCGCCAAGGTGGCCGGCGTGCCGGAACTCGTCATGGTCACGCCGACGCCGGACGGCGTGCGCAACCCCATGGTGCTGGCTGCGGCGGCCATCGCCGGCGTGGATCGCGCCTTCGCCATCGGCGGCGCGCAGGCGGTCGGCGCGCTGGCCTACGGTACGGAGACCATCCCGGCCGTCGACAAAATCGTGGGCCCGGGCAATGCCTACGTGGCCGCCGCCAAGCGGCGCGTCTTCGGCACCGTGGGCATCGATATGATCGCCGGGCCCAGCGAAATCCTGATCATCTGCGACGGCAACACGCCCGCGGACTGGATCGCCATGGACCTGTTTTCGCAGGCCGAGCACGACGAACTAGCGCAGGCCATCCTGCTCTGCCCGGACGCGGCCTATCTGGACGAAGTCGCCGCTTCCATCGACCGCCAGCTGCCCGGCATGCCGCGCGCGGCGATCCTGCGCGAAAGCCTGGGCAAGCGCGGCGCGCTCATCCAGGTGCGCAACCTGGAAGAAGCGTGCGACATCGCCAACCAGATTGCGCCGGAGCACCTGGAGATTTCCACGGAAAACCCGGAGCAATGGGTTGACCGCATCCGCCACGCAGGCGCCATTTTCATGGGCCGCTACGCCTCCGAATCCCTTGGGGATTACTGCGCCGGTCCCAATCACGTGCTGCCCACGGCCCGCACCGCGCGGTTTTCCTCGCCGCTCGGCGTCTACGACTTCCAGAAGCGTTCCAGCCTGATCCAGGTATCGCGCCAGGGCGCGCAGACGCTGGGCCGCATCGCCGCCGAACTGGCTTATGGCGAAGGCCTGCAGGCCCACGCCGCCAGCGCGGAGTACCGGTTGGACAAGCCATGAGCGGCGCAGGCGGGCCGGCCGCGGCGCGCGTGGCCGCCACCATCCGGCCCGACATACAGGCGCTGGCCGCCTATCCCGTCGGCGATGCGCAAGATGGCATCAAGCTTGACGCCATGGAGAACCCATACAGCCTGCCGGCGGACGTACGCGACGATATCGCGGCCGCCGCTCGCGATGCGGCGCTCAACCGCTACCCCGCCGCCCGCCACGACGCGCTGGATGCCGCCATACGCGGCGCCTTCGGGGTTCCGGCCGATGCCGCGCTGCTGTATGGCAACGGTTCGGACGAGCTCATCCATCTGATCGTGCAGGCTTGTTGCGCACCCGGCGACGTCGTGCTGGCGCCCGTGCCGTCCTTCGTTATCTTCGAGATGGCGGCGCGCTTCCATCACGCGCATTTCGTCGGCGTGCCGCTTACCGCCGGTTTCGAGCTGGACCTGCCCGCCACCCTGGCCGCCATCCACGCTCACCGCCCCAAGGTCGTATTCCTGGCCGTGCCGAACAACCCCACGGGGGGCCGCTGGCCGGACGAAGCGATCGAAGCCGTCCGCGCCGCCACCCCCGGATTGCTCGTCATCGACGAGGCGTACCAGCCTTTCTCGGACGGCACCTGGATGCCCCGGGCGGCGCAACTGCCCAATACAGTCGTCCTGCGCACCGTCTCCAAGATCGGCCTGGCAGGCCTGCGTTTCGGCTACCTCGCCGGCCCAACGCCGTGGATCGCCGAAATCGACAAATTGCGCCCGCCCTACAATGTGGACGTGCTAACCGAAGCGGTCATGCTGGCGGTGCTCAAGCACAAGCCCGTGCTGGACGAGCAGGCCGCGCGGCTGCGGGCCTCGCGGGCTGAGCTGGCCGCCGCCCTGGCGAAATTGCCGGGCCTGACGGTGTTTCCATCCTCCGCGAACTTCCTTCTTGTGCGCTTTTCCGGCAAGATGGGCGCCAACGCCGTGCATCGTGCCCTGAAAACGCGCAAAATATGGGTACGCGGCTTCCCTGGCGGGGATCCTGCGCTGGCCGACTGCCTGCGCATCTCGCTGGGAACGCCGGACGAACACGCCGCGCTGCTCGCGGCCCTGCGCGACATCCTCGCCTGAATTTTTCGATACTTACCACCACCGCGCCGGGCTGAAGGCCCACCGAGCGACTCACCGACCACCATGCGTACCGCAGACATTACCCGCAACACCAACGAAACCCGCATCCGCGTGGCGGTGAACCTGGACGGCACCGGCAAGCAATCCATCGACACGGGGGTCCCTTTTCTGGATCACATGCTCGATCAGATCGCGCGCCACGGCCTCATCGATCTGGACATAAAGGCCGAAGGCGATGTCCACATCGACGCCCATCACACCGTCGAGGACGTCGGCATCACGCTCGGGCAGGCCATCGCCGCGGCGATCGGCGACAAAAAAGGCATCCTGCGTTACGGCCATGCCTACGTGCCGCTGGACGAAGCGCTGTCGCGCGTTGTCGTGGACTTCTCAGGCCGCCCGGGGCTCGAGTTCAATGTGCCGTTCACGCGCGCGCGCATCGGCGATTTCGATGTGGACCTTACGCGTGAATTTTTCCAGGGCCTGGTGAACCATGCCTTGATCACGATGCATATCGATAACCTGCGTGGCAGGAACGCGCATCATCAGTGCGAAACCGTGTTCAAGGCCTGTGGCCGGGCGCTGCGCATGGCGATCGAGCGCGATCCACGCAGCCAGGGCGTCGTGCCCTCGACCAAAGGCGTATTGTAGGCGTCATCCCCCAGGGGCTCGCTACCGAATTCCAGGCAGAAATCTCGTGACTTCCATTGCTATCGTCGACTACGGCATGGGCAACTTCCACTCGGTCGCGCGGGCCCTGAGGGCCGCCGCGCCGGATGCCGATGTCCGGGTCTCCAACACCGTGGCCGATATCGACGCGGCCGACCGCGTGGTCTTTCCCGGACAAGGCGCCATGGCGGACTGCATGCGGACGCTGAACGAATCCGGCTTGCGCGATGCCGTGATCCGGGCCGCGCGGAACAAGCCGCTGCTGGGTGTGTGCGTGGGCGAACAGATGCTGTTCGACACCAGCGAGGAAGGGCCGACGATATGCCTTGGCATATTCCCCGGCGTCGTGCACCGATTCAGCGGTCCTCAATACGCCGCGCCCGTCGGCGCCTACGAGGACCACGCCGCCGATCCCGACAGCGAACGCTTCAAAGTGCCGCACATGGGATGGAACAAAGTGCGCCAGACGCGCTCTCATCCAATCTGGGAAGGCATTCCGGACGGCGCCCATTTCTACTTCGTCCATAGTTACTACGCCGTGCCCGCGGACCCATCGCTGACCGTTGGGGAAACCGATTACGGCGGTTCCTTTACCTGCGCAGTGGCGGCAGCTAACATTTTCGCGGTGCAGTTTCACCCCGAGAAGAGCGCCGAACACGGGCTGCGTCTGTATCGGAATTTTGTAGACTGGCGCCCCTGACCTCTTGCCGGCTGGCTCGATATCGCGATCGCGCCCGTTGCAGCATCCCGTTCCAACAACCGATTTTTCCAAAAGCGCGTTATTCATCATGCTGCTGATCCCCGCCATCGATCTCAAAGACGGGCGCTGCGTGCGCCTGCGCCAGGGCGACCTGGGCGATGCAACGGTGTTCTCCGAAGACCCGGCCGCCATGGCCACGCACTGGCTGGAGCAGGGCGCACGACGCCTGCATCTGGTGGACCTGAACGGCGCGGTGGCGGGAAAGCCACGCAACGAAGCCAGCATCAAGGCGATCGTGGACGCCGTGGGCGATGAAATCCCCGTGCAGATCGGCGGGGGCATTCGCGACCTGGACACGATCGAACGCTATCTGGATAGCGGCATTTCGTACGTCATCATCGGGACGGCCGCGGTGAAGAATCCGGGCTTTCTGCACGATGCCTGCGGCGCTTTCCCCGGCAGCATCATCGTCGGACTGGACGCGCGCGACGGCAAGGTTGCCACGGACGGCTGGAGCAAGCTCACGCGCCACGACGTACTCGACTTGGCAAGCAAGTTCGAGGATTACGGGTGCGAAGCCATCATCTACACCGACATCGGCCGCGACGGCATGCTGTCTGGCGTCAACGTGGATGCCACGGTGCGGCTCGCGCAGCACGTCCGCATTCCCATCTACGCCTCCGGCGGCATCGCGGGCATGCAGGACATCGAAGCCCTTTGCGCGGTCGAAGAGGAAGGCATCGAGGGCGCCATCCTCGGACGCAGCATCTACGAGGGCGCATTGGATTTCCAGGCAGCGCAGACGCGCGCCGATGAATTGGCCAAGCAATGAATGATATCGCCCCGGCCGGGGCCAGCACCGGCCCAAACGCGCTCACGCGCCGCATCATCCCATGCCTTGACGTCACCGCGGGACGGGTCGTCAAGGGCGTCAATTTCGTCAACCTGATCGACGCCGGCGACCCGGTGGAAATCGCGCGCCGCTATAACGAGCAGGGCGCGGACGAACTCACGTTCCTCGACATTACCGCCACCAGCGATGGCCGCGACCTGATCCTGCCCATCATCGAGCAGGTGGCATCCCAAGTGTTCATCCCGCTGACCGTCGGGGGGGGCGTGCGCCAGGTATCGGACATCCAGCGCCTGCTGAACGCGGGCGCGGACAAGATAAGCATCAACAGTGCTGCCGTCGCCAATCCCGAGCTGGTGCGCGCCGCCGCCGACTATCACGGCTCGCAGTGCATCGTGGTGGCCATCGATGCGCGCCGCGTGGGCGGCGACGATGGCCAGCCCCGTTGGGAAGTGTTCACGCACGGCGGCCGCAAGCCGACCGGCCTCGATGCCGTGGAATGGGCGCGCCGCATGGCCGAATACGGTGCCGGCGAAATCCTGTTGACCAGCATGGACAAGGACGGCACCAAATCCGGTTTCGACCTGCAGCTGACGCGCGCGGTATCGGATGCGGTCCCCGTCCCGGTCATCGCGTCGGGCGGCGTCGGCACGCTGCAGCACCTCGCCGACGGCGTCACCATCGGCCGCGCCAGCGCCGTGCTGGCCGCCAGCATCTTCCACTACGGCCAGCACACCGTGCAGGAATGCAAGCGGTTCATGGCCGAACGCGGCATCGCCGTCAGGGGTGATTGAACCCACCCCCGAAGCGCTGGCGCGCTTCCCCCTCAAGGGGGCGCGCCTGCGGACCGGCAAAGCCGGATCCGCGGCGCCCCGATCGGCGGTGCTTGGAGCGAGGGGTCGCCTCCGAAGCGCTGGCGGACCGGCAAAGCCGGATCGCGGCGCCCCGATGGGTCGTGCTTCGAGGGAGGGGTCACCCCTAAGCGCTTGGGCGCTTCCCCCTCACGGGGGTGCAAAGGCGCGTCTGGCAGAGGGCGGGGCGGCGCTGATTGGGCGATACTGCGGTTTTGGGTTTTGCAGTGCGAAGGCGCTCCGGCGCCATGGATGATCGATATGGATAGTGATGCTGCCTGGCTGAAGGACGTGGTGTTCGATGAGCAGGGGCTGGTTCCGGCGATTGCGCAGGACGCGGAGACGGGACAAGTGCTGATGTTCGCCTGGATGAACCGAGAGTCGCTGGCGGAGACGGCGGCGACGGGGCGCGCGGTATATTGGTCCCGGTCGCGCCAGCGTCTGTGGCGCAAGGGCGAGGAATCCGGGCATGTCCAGCAGGTGCGCGAGCTGCGGCTGGACTGCGATGGCGACGTGGTGTTGCTCAAGGTCGAGCAGCTTGGCGGCATCGCCTGCCACACCGGCCGGGCCAGCTGCTTCTTCCGCATGCTGGATGGGCAGGGCGGCGAGCGGCGCTGGGAAACCACCGACCCCGTGCTGAAGGACCCGGAGCTGATCTACAAATGAACCAGAGCAATATGGAAGGCGAGGCCATCCTGGCCCGCGTCGCGGATACACTGGCCACGCGCCGGCCGGATCGCGGCGGCGATCCGGGCACCTCTTACGTCGCGAAACTCTTGCACAAGGGTCCGGACGCCTTCCTGAAGAAGATCGGCGAAGAGGCCACCGAGCTCGTCATGGCGGCCAAGGACGGTGTGCCGGAGCGCATCGTCAGCGAAACCGCGGATCTGTGGTTCCATTGTCTTGTGGCGCTGACTCATTACAATCTGCGGCCGGAGGACGTCCTGGCGGAGCTCGCTCGGCGCGAGGGCCTGTCGGGGCTGGCCGAAAAAGCCGCCCGCCCCAAGGACTAGGCCGGCGGGCAAACGGAGCGAGATTTCATGAGCGACAACTGTATCTTCTGCAAGATCGCCCGCGGCGAGATCCCGGCGAAGAAAGTCTATGAAGACGACGAGTTCATCGCCTTCCATGACATCAATCCCGCCGCCCCGGTCCACCTGCTGCTCATCCCGAGGCGCCATATCGCTTCCATGCAGGAAGTCACGCAGGATGACGCCGGCTGGTTGGGTAGAATGGTGGCATTGGCCCCGCGCCTGGCCTTGGACAATGGCTGCAATCCCGGGGCTGAAGGGGGCTTCCGGCTGCTGGCCAATTCTGGCGCGGAAGGCGGGCAGGAAGTCCCGCACCTGCATTTCCACATCATTGGCGGTTCGCGTCCCTGGAAAGGCCGCGTAGCCCCGAACGCATGAACACGGAGAACCGTCATGGGCAGTTTTAGCATCTGGCATTGGTTGATCGTCCTGGTTATCGTGGCGTTGATTTTCGGCACGAAGAAACTGCGCAACTTCGGCAGCGATCTGGGCGGCGCGGTAAAGGGCTTCAAGGAAGGCATGCGCGAAGCCAGCAGCGATCCGGCCGAACCGGCCACCCAGCAGCGCGTCTCGGGCGAGACCATCGACGTGCAGGCCAAGGAAAAAACCCACTCCTGATACCCGCCTGCGGGCACGGCGATCCGGCCCCGGCGCCACGCGATCCTGGCGCCGCCATCGCGGGTCCACGGCGTCTTGCACGCGCGGCGAGGCGCTGATGGCGGTCCGGCCGCGCCGGCAGGGCACGCGGACCGCCTTATCTCATTCATGGCCGTCGTATGTTTGATGTCAGCTTTTCAGAACTGCTGGTGATCGGGGTCATCGCCCTGATCGTCATCGGGCCGGAACGCCTGCCCAAGGTCGCCCGCACCGTCGGCCACCTCCTGGGCCGGGCGCAGCGTTACGTGAATGACGTGAAATCCGACATCCGGCGCGAAATCGAACTGGACGAGCTGCGCAAGTTCAAGAGCGAGATGGAAGACGCCGCGCAATCCGTCCATACGTCCTTGCGCGACGCCGAATCTTCCTTGCGCGAACCTGCGCAAGCGTTGCGGCAGGAACTGGATGAAGCGGCCAAGGCCGCCACCGACGCGGTGTCGTTGAAGCCTGCGAACATGCAGACCCCCGATCCGGCATCCACGCCGGCCGTCGCGGCGCCGGCGCCCGCGGCAGCTGCGGCATCCACGGCAGCCGCCCCGGATTCGGCTGCCGCAACCGAATCCGGCGTACCCGCCGCCCGCCAACAGGAAAACGTCGCGGCGCAGGACCGCGCCGCTCCTTCCCAACCTTCCACTTCCGGTAGCGCAACGTGAGTCAGGATCAACTTCGAGACGAGGAGCTGCAGGAAGACAGCTTCATGTCGCACCTGATCGAGCTGCGCTCGCGCCTGTTGCGCGCCGTGGCCGCCGTCGGCGTCATCTTCATCGTCCTGTTTTTCTATCCCGGCGCGTCCAAGATCTACGACGTACTGGCGCGGCCCATGCTGGCCTCGCTGCCGGAAGGCACCCGCATGATCGCCACAGGCGTCATCACGCCATTCATGGTGCCGGTGAAAGTGACGCTGATGGCGTCCTTCATCCTCGCGCTGCCGGTGGTCCTGTGGCAGGCCTGGGCGTTCGTGGCGCCGGGCCTGTATCGGCATGAAAAACGCCTGGCGCTGCCCCTTATCGTGTCCAGCACGGTCCTTTTCCTGGCCGGCATGGCGTTCTGCTATTTCGTCGTGTTCCGGACGGTGTTCCACTTCATCGCGACGTTCGCGCCCCAGTCCATCACGCCAGCGCCGGACATCGAAGCCTATCTGAGCTTCGTGATGACGATGTTCCTGGCCTTTGGCATTACCTTCGAGGTTCCGGTTGCCGTGGTCCTTCTGGTGAAGGCGGGCATCGTCGACGTCAAGAAGCTCAGCGCCGCGCGCGGCTACGTGGTGGTCGGCGCCTTCATCATCGCCGCGGTCGTCACGCCGCCGGACGTCGTCAGCCAGTTCATGCTCGCGGTTCCGCTATGCCTGCTGTTTGAACTTGGATTGATCTGCGCCCGCATAATCAGCAAACCTGGCGACGCCGAGCGCGAAGGCGAGAATGCGCTGACCGAGCGCCATTAATCAGCAAAAAACAGACGGATTCACGCTTGAGCGGGCACAACTGCAATCGTACATTGCAGGGATGACCATGGCGGAACGTTTGCGAACCCTTATGCGCTGGCGCGGCATCCGCAGCCAACGTCAATTGGCGCGCCTGTCCGGCGTACCCCAGACGTCCATCCACCGCATCCTGAATCGGGACGCCGAATATATGCCGGCGCTCAGCACCTTGATTCGCCTGGCCCGCGCCCTCGATACGACAGTGCCGTGGCTCAGCGATGGCGAAGCCGGCCTGGGCCCCGTCCGGCAATCCCCGGATACCCCGCCCTTGCGCGAGCCAGGCACGCCATACCACTACCATCCGGAGTGCGGCGGCGACGCCGCCGAACTTCATATGCTGATGGCGCGGTTGTCCGAAACCGAGCGCCGCCATATCGTCGCCCTGGTGCGTTTGCTGGCGGACCGCCCTACCTGGGCCGCTGGGGACGCACGCCGATCTTTACCTTGAGCTCCAGCGGGCGGCCGCCGCGCAGTCCCGACAGCGTTACTTGCTGGCCGGGCGGCAGCAGGGCAACCATGGCCAGCATGGACGTCGTGTTCTGCACGTCGTTGCCGTCAATGCTCAAGATGATGTCGCCGACTCGCACGCCGGCGCGTCCCGCCGGACCATCGCGCATGACTCCGGCGATGATCACGCCGCGCGGACTGCTCAGCTTGAAGGCGCGCGCCAGTTCTGGCGTCAGGTCCTGCGGCTCCACGCCCAGCCACCCCCGCCGCACCGAACCCGTACGGATGATTTCTTCCATGACCGAGCGGGCCGTATCGATCGGCACGGCAAAGCCGATGCCGAGCGAACCTCCCGTTTGCGAGTAGATCGCGGTGTTGATCCCGACCACGTTGCCGGATTGATCGATCAGCGCCCCGCCAGAATTGCCCGGATTGATCGCGGCGTCCGTCTGGATGAAGTTTTCATAGGCGTTCAGTCCGAGGCTGCTGCGGCCAAGCGCGGACACGATGCCCTGGGTGGTGGTTTGCCCCACACCGAACGGGTTGCCGATCGCCAGCACGATATCGCCCACTTTCAAGGTGCGGTCGCTGCCCAGCGTGGCCACCGGCACCTCGCCGATCTGGTCCGGCAGGCGCAACACCGCCAGGTCGGTTTCGGGATCGGCGCCGACGACCTCCGCACGGGTTTCGCGGCCATCCGGCAGCGCCACCTCGATGGCGTCCGCGGCTTCGACCACGTGGTAATTCGTCAGGACATAGCGGTCCTGCACGATGACTCCAGAACCCAGGCTGGTCGATTCGTGACGACGCGTCACGCCGGGCAACTGCCCCAGCAGCTCACGAATGACGGGATCGTTCGGCACCGGAATGAGCGGCACATCGACATGCTTGGCCGTGTAGACGTTCACCACGGCTGGGGCGGCCTTGGCCACCGCGGGCGCGAAGGATAGACCCGCCTTGCCCCGCGCCACCGCGGACGGCGCGGCGGCATCCTCGGACACCGGCGCCGCCGCGCTTCCGGGTGCGGGCCCCGGACCGGACAGGCGCAGCCAATCGGGCCGAAGCGTCGTCACGACGAATAGAATGGCTAGACTGACCGTGACGGCCTGGGCGAATATCAGCCAGAGTCGGTGCATGATCCTTCAGGAAACGCAATGAACAGAATCGATACCCGTGAGCTGGCCGCTTGGCTGGACCAGACCCTGCAACCAGGCAGATTCCGGGACTATTGTCCCAATGGACTTCAGGTGGAAGGCAAGGCGTCGATCGGCCATATTATCGCCGGGGTCACAGCTTCGGAGGCGCTGCTGCGGGCGGCCATCGACCGCGGCGCCGATGCCGTGCTGGTGCATCACGGCTGGTTCTGGAAGAACGAAGATCCCCGCGTGCGAGGCCCCAAGCGCACCCGGCTTGCGCTGGCGCTGGGCCACGACCTGAATGTCTTCGGGTATCACCTGCCGCTCGATGCGCACCCGCAGCTGGGCAACAACGCGCAACTGGCGCAGGTGCTCGGGCTGACGCCGGACGCAGATGCGGCCGGCATGCCGCGCACCTGCGGCCCCGATGGGCTGGTATGGCTCGGCAGCGCGCCCGGCATCGCGACGTTCGGCGAGCTGGCGGCGCGCGTGGGGCAACGCCTGGACCGCGCGCCGCAAGCCATCGGCGATCCCATGCGGCCGGTGCGCCGCGTCGCGTGGTGCACCGGCGGGGCGCAGGGCATGCTGGCAGACGCCGTGGACGCCGGCGCCGATGCCTACATCACCGGCGAAATATCGGAGCCCACCGTACATCTGGCGCGCGAAACGGGCGTCGGCTTCCTGGGAGCCGGCCATCATGCCACCGAGCGCTACGGCGTCAAGGCGCTGGGGCAGGCGATTGCCGACCAGTTCAACATCCGCGTGGACTTCGTGGATATCGACAATCCCGTTTAGGTTCAGACGCCGGTTCCACGCTGCTGCTGCTGCTTCAGCAGGTCGCGGATTTCCTGCAGCAATTGAACGTCCGCCGGCGTGGCCGCGGGCGCCGCATCCAGATGCGAACGGGCGCGCGCCACTGCCTTGACCATCCAGAAAATGATGAAGGCCAGCAGCACGAAATTGATCACGATCGTGACGAAGTTGCCCCACGCAAAGACGTTCGCGCCGGCCTTGGTCAGGTCCGCGTACGTCATGGGGCCGTTATAGTTGGCCGGCATCGACAGCACGATGAATTTGTTGGAGAAGTCGACCGCGCCGCCCAGGATGAAGTTGATGATCGGCATGACGATGTCCTTCACCAGGGAATCGACGATTCTTCCAAAGGCCGCGCCGATGATCACGCCGACCGCCAGGTCCACGGCATTGCCTTTGACGGCGAAGTTGCGGAAATCTCGGAGAAAACCCGTCGCTTTGCTCATACATACTCCTCTGTGATGCGCCCGTGTGGGCTGGGGTTATAATACGCGGTTGCGAAGACGTTACGTATCATCAAGTAAGTAGTACACCGTTCCGGTGCGCCGAAACGGATAAGAAGGCCAGGTACAGGGCCCCTGCTTATTCCACATCCCCTGGAGGGGGACGCTACGGCCCAGGCAAGACCCGCAGTAGCCGCATAAAAAGGATGGATGATGAGTCAGACAACGATGTATGACGATGACGAAGGCGCAGCACCTCTTAACCTGCCTCCTGACCCATCGCGACGTTTCTGGGTAACGACTGCCTGTGCCCTGGGCGGCGTCGCCGGCGTAGCAACCGCTGTACCTTTTGTAAGCACCTTTGCCCCTTCTGCCAAGGCCCGCGCGGCCGGCGCCCCCGTCGAAGTCGACATCAGCGGGCTGCAGCCCGGCCAGATGATGACGGTCGAATGGCGCGGCAAGCCCGTCTGGATCTTGCGCCGCACGCCCGAACAGCTCGAATCGCTCAAGAAAGACGTTTCGCTGCTGGCCGATCCCGACTCCAAGCGCCCTGGGTACACGCCGAAATTCGCCGGAAACGCGTACCGCTCCCGCAAAGAAGACCTGTTCGTCTGCGTCGGGATCTGCACCCACCTGGGCTGCTCCCCGAACCTGCAGCACGACGTCGCGCCCGGGGTGGACGGCTTCCTATGCCCCTGCCATGGCTCCCGCTTCGATCTTGCCGGCCGTGTCTTCAAGAACGTGCCCGCGCCAGACAACCTGGAAGTGCCGCCGTATCAATACGACTCCGACACTCGCATCACCGTGGGCGTCGACGAAGAGAACAAGGCCTGACGCCGCCTCCGCGCGAGCGCGAGAACCGATACGCCACGACTAGCAAAGGAGCTGCTTCATGGATGGCGACAAGACCGTCGAATCGACAGGTTTCATGGGATGGCTGGACCGGCGCTTCCCGGCCACCTCGACATGGAAAGCCCATGTCTCCGAGTACTACGCACCCAAGAACTTCAATTTCTGGTACTTCTTCGGCTCGCTGGCCCTGCTCGTGCTGGTGATCCAGATCCTGACCGGCATTTTCCTGGTCATGCACTACAAGCCCGACGCGGAGCGCGCTTTCCAGTCGGTGGAATACATCATGCGCGAAGTGCCGGGCGGCTGGCTGATCCGGTACATGCACTCCACCGGCGCATCGATGTTCTTCGTGGTGGTCTACCTGCACATGCTGCGCGGGCTGCTCTATGGCTCGTATCGCAAGCCGCGCGAGCTGGTCTGGATCTTCGGCGTGGCCATCTTCCTCTGTCTGATGGGCGAGGCTTTCTTCGGCTATCTGCTGCCCTGGGGCCAGATGTCGTACTGGGGCGCCCAGGTGATTGTGAACCTGTTCTCGGCGATTCCCTTCATCGGCCCGGACCTGGCCATCTGGATCCGCGGCGATTACGTGGTGTCGGACGCCACGCTGAACCGCTTCTTCTCGTTCCACGTGATCGCGATTCCGCTGGTGCTGATCGGCCTGGTCGTGGCGCACCTGGTCGCCTTGCATGAAGTGGGCTCGAACAACCCGGACGGCATCGAAGTGAAGCAGGGTCCCAAGGACCGTTATGGCCGCCCCATCGACGCCGTACCCTTCCATCCGTATTACACGGTGCACGATCTTGTCGGCGTGGCCGGGTTCCTGATCGTATTCGCGGCCATCGTGTTCTTCGGCCCCGAAATGGGCGGGTTCTTCCTGGAGTACAACAACTTCATCCCGGCGGACTCGCTGAAGACGCCGCCGCATATCGCGCCGGTCTGGTACTTCACGCCTTTCTATTCCATGCTTCGCGCCACCACGGACGACTTCACGTGGGTGCTCGCCGGCGCGGCGGTATTGGGCGCCATCGCCCTGCTGTTCAAGAGCCGCGCCCGCGGTTTCGCCCGCTACGCGCTGCCCGTGCTGCTGGTCGTCATCGCAGTGTTGCTGCGCGTGCTTGACGCGAAGTTCTGGGGCGTGGTCACGATGGGCGGCACGGTGATCATCCTGTTCTTCCTGCCCTGGCTGGACCAGTCCCCCGTCAAATCCATCCGCTACCGGCCGGAATGGCACAAGGTGCTGTACGGCCTGTTCATCATCAACTTCCTGGTGCTTGGCTATATCGGGACCCAGCCGCCGAATCCGGCGCTGAACCTGACCTCGCAGATCGGGACGCTCTACTACCTGGCCTTCTTCTTTCTGATGCCGGTATGGAGCCGACTGGGCAGCTTCAAGCCCGTCCCGGAGCGCGTTGTCTACCACCCCCATTGAGCCCCGCACAGATAACGGAATGATCATGATCAAAAAGCTGATGAGTGCCGTGGCGTTGATGATCGCGTGCGCCGCCGCCGTGGCGGCGGAAGGCGGATATCCGCTTGAGCCGGCGCCCAACCGGGTCAACGACATCGCCGCCCTGCAGAACGGCGCCAAGCTGTTCGTCAACTACTGCCTGAACTGCCACGCCGCCGCGTCGATGCGCTACAACAAGCTCAACGATATCGGGCTGACGGACGAGCAGATCAAAAAGAACCTGCTGTTCACGGGCGAAAAAGTCGGCGATTTGATGACCGTGGCAATGTCGCCGAAAGATGCGAAGAAATGGTTCGGCACCGTGCCGCCGGACCTGTCGGTGATCGCCCGCGCCAAGTCCCAGACTGCAGGTTCGCCCGGAATCGACTACATTTACACCTACCTGCGTTCGTTCTACCGGGACACCGGCCGGCCGACGGGCTGGAACAACCTGGTGTTTCCCAACGTGGGCATGCCGCACGTGCTGTGGGAGCGCCAGGGTCCGCGGGAGCTGACCACGGTCGCAATGCACAGGGTCGAAGGCAAAGGCGAGGAAGGCGGCTGGGAACGCGTGACCACGGTTTACGACGTCCAGGGCTACGCCACCGTCAAGAAAGACCAGGTGTCGGGCTACCATGGCGGTGAAAGTTTCACCGCCACCTTCAAGCCGGCGAATCCTGCGCAAGCGGCGCAGTTCGACAACGACGCCGCTGACTTGAGCGCGTTCCTGGCCTGGATGGCGGAACCGGTCGCCCAGTTCCGCAAGGAACTGGGCGTGTGGGTACTGCTCTTCCTGGGCCTGTTCCTGGTCGTCGCCCTGCGACTGAACGCTTCCTACTGGAAACACGTCAGGTAAAACGACCCAACCCATTAGGGACCGGGGTAGCGCATGCCCCCGGCATACCGGTCCCGCTGGCAATTGGGGCCAGCGCCTGCTAGATTGGCGGCGCTGGCCTTTCGCTTTTCATACAAGGACTTACCGCCATGATGGTGCTTTATTCCGGAACCACGTGCCCGTTTTCGCAACGCTGCCGTTTTGTATTGTTCGAAAAGGGCATGGACTTCGAAATCCGGGACATCGACCTGTACAACAAGCCGGAAGACATTTCCGTCATGAACCCGTACGGCCAAGTGCCCATACTCGTGGAGCGGGACCTGGTGCTGTACGAGTCGAACATCATCAACGAGTACATCGACGAACGATTCCCGCATCCCCAGCTGATGCCGGCCGATCCCGTCATGCGTGCGCGCACGCGGCTGTTCCTGTACAACTTCGAAAAGGAACTGTTCGTGCACGTGTCGGTGCTGGAAGACCGCAATGCCAAGCCGGACGAAAAGCGTCTGGATCGCGCCCGCCAGAACATCCGCGACCGCCTGGCCCAGCTGGCCCCGATGCTGCTTAAGAACAAGTACATGCTGGGTGACGAGTTCTCGATGCTCGATGTGGCGGTGGCGCCCTTGCTGTGGCGCCTGGACCACTACGGTATCGAGCTGCCGAAAAACGCCGCGCCGTTGCAGAAGTATGCCGAGCGCATCTTCTCGCGGCCGGCCTATATCGAAGCGCTGACGCCCTCCGAAAAGGTGATGCGTCGCTAGGATGGCATCCATGGGTGAAACATCGACCAAACCGTACCTGATCCGGGCCTTGCACGAGTGGTGCACGGACAACGGCTACACGCCGTACATCGTGGTGCAGGTCAACGATCGCACCATGGTGCCGCCGGCCCATGTACGCGACGGTCAGATCACGCTCAATATCGGCAACCTGGCAACCAACAAACTGTTGTTGGGTAACGAGTACATCGAATTCCAGGCTCGCTTCAACGGCGTGATCGAGATTGTGTCCGTGCCCGTGGGCGCGGTCAGCGCCATCTACGCCCGCGAGACGGGGGCCGGCATGGGGTTCGAGGTGCAGACCGACGAGGACGCGCCGGCGCAGCGCCCGCCCCGGGAGGGCGGCGCGCAACCGGGCGTGACGAGCGGGCAAGGCAGCGACAAGGGCAATGGCGGAAACGACGAAGATCCCACGCCGCCCCGTCCACATTTGACCATCGTGAAATAAACGAGCGAGCCAGGCGTCGCCGCGGCGCTTCCTTGCCGACGCGGCCTGCCGCCGCGTATACAATGCACGTCTTCGTGCATCCTTGCCGACATCCCAGGGCCTGCAGCCCTTGGGATGCGGACTGGCCGGCTTAGCTCAGTTGGTAGAGCAGCGCACTTGTAATGCGAAGGTCGGGGGTTCGATTCCTCTAGCCGGCACCATCATCCTTCCCCCTGCCCCGCCAGGCACAAGGCTCAGGCAAGCGAGAGCCTCCTGCGGACAGCCAGGGCGATGTCATCCAGCAAGTCGTCATAGGCCCGCATCCCTGATCCATTGGCCGGCCCTGCCGCCCGCAGCGGCGGGTCCTGGGACAGGACGGCATCCAGACGCACCAGGGTCCGATACGGAAGGCGCACCACCGCCGTCCCGAGCGGCCCCTCCCGCTCCCAGCCGTCCTGGCTGCGCAAAGATGCCTGATTTTCGTTGAAAAGCAGCTGTTCCAAGGCTTCACGGAGCTCGCTCGGCGCGCCCGGACCGTTGACGTCAAGGCTCGCGATGCGCCGCATGGGGTGCCCGTACACAGAGATCGCGGGCGACATATGGCATTCCAGCGCGAGCAGCACGCGATCGGCGTGACGGAAATCGTCGCTGTCCGAAACGTCGAACAGTAGCGCCTCGCGATGGAACGACAGAATCTTTTCCACCGCGCCCTCGCGAATCCGCGCCACCCGCCGGGCAACCTCGCTCAGGATGCGCGCGCTTTCGAAGCTGACACCTTGCGACTGGCCGGCGTGCTTGTCCAGCCGCCTGACTTGCCGCCGCAGCTTGGCGAAATACTTGTCGAGCGGCTCGCCAGAATGCATGGCGTTGAGGAACACGTAAGCCGCGTTGGTGACTTTCTCCCGCAAACGCTCGCCGCGCAGCGCACGCTGGCTTTCGCTTGGCGCAGCCCACGCCCGTACACGTTGCGCGATGGACGTCAGCGCCTGTTGTATCCGGGCCAGCGCTTTCCATCCTGACGAGGCCGCGGCGGACGGCGCCGCACCAGGGGAAGAAGTGGCTGACAGGTCTTCCGGAAAAACCGGCAAAGGCGGGAATGATGGCAGACCAGCGTCGGGCACGACGGGCAGGATGTATCCGATCGCGCTCCGGGAAGAAACCGGCGCGGACCGCGGCGTCATGGAAAACTCGGCCGCGCTGTGCGATTCGTGTCCAGCGGCGCGTTGTGCGCCGCCGACATGGCGGGTGGCCGGCGATATGCCGGCCGATATACCGGCCGATACACCGGCCGACACACCGGCTCCGGACCGCAGGGATAAGGGGCGACGATGACGGCCTCGGCCCGCGCGCTGCTCGGGCAGGTTTTCATTGCTTTGCGAAAAGGCATGCCGTATGGCGGAGGGGACGCCGTTGCCTCCCGGCAGCGGCGTCATGACGGTCAAGTACGGAAGGTTCTGGTCCTGGGTCTTACCCACCTGCATATGTCGCGTCTCCTTGATCCGCGGCATGGCGTCACGCCGCGAGGGGCGGGTATATGCGCGCCGAGGATTTCGGGTTGCCCGGCGCGATGGCGCGTTTGCGCCGCCCGCGAGTGCCCTTCGGTCTCGGGCCTATGGCAGCGGTTCCGGCGCGATGGGAGAAACGGACGAACTAACAGAAGGTGGCGGAGCGTGCGCCGCACGAGGCAAGCGGCGCCATGACTGTCCAGGGCTGCCGCGATCGCGGCGCTGACAAAGGCGGGAGATCAGAGGACGCGGGGAGAGCAACCGACACGAGGTTCTGCGGCGAACCGGAGGTTCGCCGCAGAACGGCTCAGGCCTGGGCCTGGCATGCGGGCGATTGCGCCGCACGCCGCACGGGTTCGATCCCATGCACGTGCTCATGGCGGAAGCGGAATCGCAGTTTTTGGGTACGTCCGTTTTCCGCGCGTCGCGTGACGAGGTCCGTCGTGTAGGTGGTAGCGCCGTTGAACGGTGCGTTATAGATCACGCGCGCCTTGATGACGGAGCCGTCGGCGGGATACAGGTGCACGATGTCGCCCACGTGGATGGGCGTGCCGTCCAGTGCGTGGTCCGCACGAGGTACGAGAGGAGGTTGAGTCGAGTATGTCATTGTCGTTATTTTCCAAAGCGGTGAAGCATGAAATTCACGCACTCGCGCCGACGTCCGGCAGGCCGAAACCCGCATTGACGGACACGCGTGCGATTCGCAGCTGTGATTTGGCGCCGGGCCTCACGATCATGACATCGTCGCCGAATGTCATGACCGAATCATTGCTGCGTATGGCTTAGGCGTCCTCGCCCAGGTGGGCGAGAACAAGCCGACCCGGCCTGTAGCAAAAAGCGGGCCTGAGCCCTGCCGGCTGCGGATTCGCCGCTGTCCCGGCAGCCAGCCCTGGCCGGATTCCGCGCTTGTGCCGGCCACCCTTGGCCGCAGCGCCGTCGCGAACCCGGGCATGGCCGCCCGGCGTATCGGACGCATCGACAAGGCAGTAAAGCGCGCCCGCGGACAAGTGGGATGTGTCGAACAGTGCGCGACGGAATTGCGGCGCAGTCCCGCGGAAGCGCTACGTTGATACGGTGGTTGAAGAAGGCGCCGGCCCCGCAAAACAGGGCCAGCCCGGATGTCGGCCGGCCGAGCGCCGGGTGCTTGTACGCCTACGGGGCGGACAGCCTGAAAAAGGCCGCCCAAGGCGCGAGCGCGGAGGGACAGGGAAAAGGTGCTGAAGTCAACCACCAGGTTGACACCGCGGAGGTGGCGATTGCGCCACGCCGTATCCGTATGCAGCCCCTTGGCACCCTTTTGGTAGCCCTTTGGTAACCTTTTGCTACCTTTGGGCAGTCCCCTGTGCACAACAGGCGCATCCATGCGCAGCTTCCTGCGCATATCTGCCGCCAACTCGACATTGTGCGTCATCTTCATTGAAAAAGCAACGTTTTTGCGTCATGTTGGCGCCTTGGGCCGGCGACCCGGCGCCCCGCGCGCCGGCCGCCCGGTAAAATGGCCCGGTCTGCCCGCTGCGCCACGCGCCGCGGCATTTTTCACAGAGGACTTCATGGTGGAAGCGCATCCTTCGTACGAAGCCGCATACACCGCCCCCCGGTTCTGGCGCAAACTGGCGCGGCATGCCAAGGGCGCGGGGCGGCAGGCGGTGGAAAAAGCCTTGTGGCTCTACTACGCGCTTCAGGATCCCAAGACGCCGAAATGGGCCAAGCGCGTCATCTACGGCGCGCTTGGCTATTTCGTTTTGCCGCTGGACGCACTGCCTGACCTTATCCCAGGCGCCGGATACACCGACGATGTGGCCGTCATGGCGGCCGCCCTGGCAACGGTCGCGTTTTACATCGGCGACGACGTCAAGCGGCAGGCGGCCGCCAAGCTCCTGCAGTGGTTCGGGCCCGGACACGGGGTGCCAGGCGCCATGCAAGAGTGATATGGCGGCGTCTGAATCCGCCACTTTCCTTGACCTGTGGCGTGCGGAAACCGTTCGGTTGCGGGAAGAACACTGGGGACCGCTGGAGGACCAGGACGCCGTGCGTCAGGCCCGGCATGCCGCCGGCCCGGTGGAAGCGCGCGTCATTGCCCGCGCCCGCCTGATTGCCGATCGGGAGGGGCTGTCTCGCCGCATGGCGGAATGGCGGGGCGGCGCGCGCCTGGCCGCGAGCGCGCTCCTGCTGCTTGGCGTGCTGGCCGGCGCCGGCGCCGCATGGACCGCGCTCGGAGACGGCTCCCGGGTCGTGAACATCGTGTGGGCCGTCGGCGCGCTGCTGGGCCTGCATGCCTTGACGTTCTTCTTGTGGCTGCTCAGTTTCGCTGCGGGAACCGGTATCGCGGCCGCGGGTCTGGGGCGGGTATGGTTGTGGGCGACACGCCGGCTGGCGCGCGGCCCGGATGCGGTTTTGCCCGTGCAGGCTTTGCTGACCCTGGCCGCGCGCGCTGGCGCAACCCGATGGCTGTTCGGCGCGATCAGCCATATGGTTTGGCTGGCCGCGCTGGTCGCGGCGCTCGCCACCCTGCTGGCGGTGTTGTCCACCGAGAGCTATCGCTTCACCTGGGCCACAACGCTGCTGGCGCCGGATGCCTTCGTCACGTTGACCCGGGTAATCGGGTGGCTGCCCGACCAACTGGGATTCCCGTCGCCGGATGCCGATATGGTGCGGCTGAGCGATGGCGTCCATGCGCTGCCGTCCGAGGCGCAGGCCCAATGGGGATGGTGGCTGATCGGCCTGGTCGCCGTCTATGGCGCGCTGCCGCGGCTTGTGGCATGGGCGATCAGCATGCTGGTGCTGCGCGCCGCGCTGCGCCGGGCAACCATCGATATGGCGCTGCCGGGCTATGCCGCCTTGCGAGCGCGATTGACGCCGCCCGCCGAACCGCTGGGGCAGGAAGGCGCCGCGCCGCCGCCCGAAAGCCTTCAACTTGCCTCCGCCGGCATGCCGCCGACGGGTGATCAGCTTGTATTGGCGGCGCTGGAGCTGCCGGACGATATGCCTTGGCCGCCTCCGGTGCCGCCGTCGATACGCCTGGCGGGCAATCTTGACAGCCGGGAGCAACGCCACGCACTTCTGGACGCCTTGACAGGCGCCCCGGCCCGCCGCCTTCTGCTCGCCTGCGACTCCCGCCAGACGCCGGACCGCGGCACGGTGGCGCTCATCGCCGATCTGGCGGGCAAGGCGACGCGCACGGCGGTGTGGCTGTCCGGAAGCGGCGGGGACGGCCGCGTCAACGTGTGGCGCAAGCGCCTGATCGAAGCCGGTATGCCGGCGGATGCGATCCTGCAGGATTCCGACGAGCCATTGAGGTGGTTGGAAAAGTAGGCCCGCCCCCGAAGCGCAGACGCGTTGCAATGGTACGCCGACCTCATGCGGCATGGCAGCGGTATGGCGCCCGGCGGGCAATGTGGCGGCGTGGTGAAATCCCGGCTCCCCAGCCGTGGTGGTGCGACTTGGAGAAATGAAGATGCTGCAGATCGCGGTCGTGGGGCATACGAACACCGGCAAAACGTCGCTGCTTCGGACGCTGACGCGCGATACCGAATTCGGCGAAGTGGCCGACGGTCCGGGAACCACCCGGCGGGTGGAAGGAGCCAAACTGCGCCTGGACGGGCGCGCCGTGCTCGCCTGGTTCGATACGCCTGGCATGGAAGACAGCATCGCGCTGCTCGAATACGTGGAACACCTTGCAGGAGACCGGCGCCTGGACGGGCCCGATCGCATACGGCTGTTCCTCGAATCGCCCGAAGCGCAGCGCCGTTTCGAGCAGGAGGCCCGCGTGCTCGGCAAGATGCTGGAATGCGACGCCGCCCTCTATGTGATCGACGCGCGCGACCCGGTGCTGGGCAAGCATCGGGACGAACTGGCCCTGCTGGCCGCATGCGGCAAGCCGCTTTTGCCCGTGCTCAATTTCGTTCATGCGCCATCGCACCGCGCCGCGCAATGGCGCGAGGCCATGGCGCGTCTGGGCCTTCATGCCCTGCTGGAGTTCGACACGGTGGCTCCGCCGTTGGACGGCGAACAGCAGCTCTATGACCGCCTCGCCGTGCTCCTGGATCGGCATGCCGGCGTGCTGCGGCAACTCGGTGCGGCGTTGGCGCGCGAGCGCCGGGAACGCCACGACGCCGGGCTGCACCTGATCGCCGATTTGCTGGTCGATGTCGCGGCTTTGCGCCTGGTGTCCGACGCCGATGAAGCCGCGCTGCGCGAGACGACCGAACGGTTGCGGGAACAGGCGCGCCGGCGCGAACAGGCTTGCGTGAACGCGTTGCTGGGGCTGTATAACTTCCGTCCCGACGACTACGCGGGCGATCCGCTGCCCCTTGCCGGCGAGCGATGGGGCATGGATCTATTCCATCCGCAAGCCTTGAAGGACGCGGGGATCGAGGTCGGCATGGGCATCGCGGCCGGCGCGATGGCGGGCGCAACGGTGGACCTGATGCTGGCGGGCATCAGCCTGGGAACCGCCGCGCTGATCGGTGCTGCGGCCGGCGGCATGTGGCAGGGCATCGAACGTTTTGGCAAAAGACTGGCTGCCAGGCTGCGGGGCCGGCGAGAACTCAGCGTGGACGATGCCGTGCTGCGGTTGCTCGCCCTGCGGGAACGTGAGTTGTTGATGGCCCTGGAGCGCCGCGGCCACGCGGCCCGAGAGCCGGTGCGCCTGGATACCGCCGACAAGGATCCGTGGCGCGAGGCCGGCCTGCCGCCGGAAATCAAGGAAGCGCGCAGCCGGCCTGAATGGTGCGGGATGTCGCCGGAATACCAGGATGGCCCCCGGCGCGCCGCGACTGTCAAGGCATTGGCGCAACGGCTGGCGTAGTGCGCTGCGCCGGCCCCCGCGGCTTGCAAAAAAGGAGGCGCCTTAGCGAGGCGTATCCGGCGAAGGCGCCTGGTCCTGGTTCTCTTCCGGATCGTCCTGGTCCGGCGCCTGGTCGTCGGGTTCGTCCATGGCGCCGTCCTGCGGCCCCATCATGCCGATCACGCCTTGCAGCACCATGCCGGCGAACTGGTCGAGCGGCATCTTCGTGCCGTTCAGGTCGACCGTGCCATCCGCATAGTGCAGGGTGGATACGACGTCGCTGCCCTGCAGGGTCGCGTACCCCGAATCGGCCGCCGCCTTGCCTATGATGGCGGCCAGCGCCTGCGCCTGCGCATCGGCGGCCGCCGCGTCCATACCTTGCCGCCGCATGTTCTCGGAAAGCAGGCCCGCCAGCACGGGCTGGGCGACGGCAGCGCGCGCATCCAGCTTGCGCAGCGCCTTGGCCAGGCGTTCGTCCAGCGGCTGGTCCGGCGAACCCGGGTCGCTCAAGTCGAGATTCAGCGTGAAGCGCGCCTCGCCACGCGGCGTCTTCAGCAGAATGGGGTCGATATAGAAGTTCGGGTTCGCGGCCAGCAGGACGTGGCGAGCCTCCAGCGCCTGCGCCTGCTCTTCGGGCGTCAAGACCGGCTCGGGGACCTGCTGCTCCCCGCTTTCGTGCTGCGCCTGTTCGGCGCTGCGCGACCAGATGCGTCCGTACAACGTCAGCAATGTCTTCACTGCCTCCGGCGCCAGGTTCCTTGCGCCCAACGCCACCTGCACCGAACCGATGTCCGCGCTGCCGATGGTGAGCATTGACGCCGCGTATTCGCCATGCACGGATAGCGCACCCTTGTCCTCACTGGCGTCAGTGCGCTGCGTATAGTCCGCGAGGGTGATCGGCGGACGGCCGGGGGGCGTAAGGGCTACCCGCTTCACGGTCAACGTATTGGTGCCGACCTGCAGGCCCGCGGGCCCGGGTCGCACGTCGGTGGAAAGCGTCACGCCGTCGACCTTCAGGCGGGCGGCTTTATCGTCGTCCGCCACGTCCACGGTGGCGCTGTCCATGGTCCCGTGCAGGCGGGTGCGGCGGTCGCGATCCTGCGAGAAATCGAGCACCAGGCCGGACAAATCGAGCGACGCGTCGTCGCGCGTCAGCTTCAGCGGTTCCGTGCGCAGCGTGCCCGATACGGACTGGCCGTAGCCCAACGCGGCCCTGCCCGACAGCGGCGGGACACCGTGCGTCAGTTCGAACCACGGCCGCACCGTATCGTTTTCTTGCAAAGCGAACACGCCCGCGGCCATCACCGGCAGGAGCTGCCCGCGTTTGAGCCGATCCAAGGGAAAAGGCCCGTGTCCGATGTGCGAGATCACGTCCAACACGTCCTGGCGGGCGGCAGGCTGGCCCGACACCGCACCGGACTCGAACTGCACGCGCAACAGCACGTCGGTGGAAAACCAGTGGCGATCCTGCCGGACCAGCGACACCGTCGCATGGCTGCCGGGCAGGACTTCCTGTAGCCGCGTGTTGGCTTGCTCGACCTGCTGCGGCAAGACCTCTTCCAAACGCTTGCCGGTGTACCAGGCGCCGGCCACCCAGCCAACGCCCGCCACTACGATAACGCCCACCACCACCCGGATTGCTTTGCTCATGACGTCGCTCTTACGCGGGACAAACGCGGCATTATAGGTAGCGCGTCGGCACCGCCCTTTGCGCCAACGCGTCCCGGCCTTTCAAATGCGTTACAGGACAATACCGAGGGGCTGCGCGGGATGGGCTACAATCCTTTCGTGTGCAGTGCCAATCCGCACACCACGCCAATCGGCATTCGCCGTCGCGTCCAGCCCTGGATTTTCCTCGGGCCATCCCCTTTTCCTCCTTATCGTCCGCCTGGATTGGAGTCTCTCAACTTGAGCGACAGGCTGCCGCTGGAGTTGTACTTGACTGCCATTTCGAACTTCGCCGACCTTGGGTTGGCCGATTCCCTGCTGCGTGCCATCGCCGAAACCGGCTATACCGCGCCCACCCCGATTCAAGCCCAGGCTATTCCGCTCGTCCTCAAAGGCGTCGATCTGCTGGCGGCCGCGCAGACGGGCACGGGAAAGACCGCCGGTTTCACCCTGCCCATCCTGCACCGGCTGATGCAGAACAAGCCCGCGCAACGCCGCCCGGGCCGGCCTCGCTGCCTGATTCTGACCCCCACGCGGGAATTGACCGCGCAGGTCGAAGAATCGGTGCAGACCTACGGCAAACATACGCCGCTGACGTCCATGGTGATGTTCGGCGGCGTCAACATCAATCCGCAGATCGCCGCGTTGAAAAAGCCGGTCGATATCCTGGTCGCGACGCCGGGCCGTTTGCTGGACCACGCCGGGCAGAAGACCGTCGATCTGACGGGCGTCGAAATCCTCGTTCTGGACGAAGCCGACCGCATGCTCGACATGGGTTTCATCCGCGACATCCGCAAGGTCCTGGCCCTGCTGCCCGCGCAGCGGCAGAACCTGCTGTTTTCCGCGACCTTCTCCGATGAAATCCGTACGCTCGCACGGGGCGTCCTGAAGGATCCGGCCGAAGTATCCGTCACGCCCCGCAATACCGCCACGGAACTGGTCACGCAGACCGTCCATATAGTGGAACAGCATCACAAGCGCGACCTCATCAGCCACATCATCCGTGAAAGCGGCTGGCATCAGGTACTCGTCTTCACGCGCACCAAACACGGCGCCAACCGCCTGGCCGAGACGCTGGTAAAGGACGGTCTGAGCGCCGCGGCCATTCACGGCAACAAAAGCCAGGCGGCGCGTACGCGCGCGCTGGCCGGCTTCAAGGCGGGCACCGTCACCGTGCTGGTTGCCACGGACATCGCCGCCCGCGGCCTGGACATCGACCAGCTGCCCCAGGTGGTGAACTTCGAACTGCCCAACGTGCCCGAGGACTACGTGCACCGCATCGGGCGCACCGGCCGGGCTGGCGCCACCGGCGCGGCCATCTCTCTGGTGGACAACAGCGAGATCAAGCTGTTGAAGGCCATTGAAAAACTCATCCGCAAGCCGATCGACCGCGTACCGGTGCAAGGCTGGACCCCGCCCGCCAACGTGGCGCGCGAGCGCGAGGACGATGACGACGAACGCAATTTCCGCGGTGGCCGCCAACGCGCCGGCGCGCCGGCCCGCGGCGGCAATGCAGGGGCACGGCATGGCGCCAACGGCGCCGGCCGCACGTCCGGCAGGCCGGATGGAAATCGCCATGCCAACGGCTCGACCAATGGCAGTGGCGGCCGGGCTGCAGCCAAGCCCGCGGGCAACGCGCGGCCGCAAGCGTCCGGCAACGCGCGCGCCGGCGGCGCCGCACCATCGGGCAGCCGTAGCGCGGGAACCGGCAACGGCGGCGGCCACAACCGGCCCGCCACGGGCGCCGGCGTTAGTGCGCGAGGGGCCTCGCGCCCTTCGGCGCTGCTGTCGAAATAACGGGGCGCGGGCGCGCCCGCCCGAAAGGAGCGGGCCGCGCCACCACCGGAGACCTTCATGACGCTTTCCACTTGGTTGACGTTCATGCTCGCTTCCTGGGCGATCTCGTTCTCGCCGGGCGCTGGCGCGCTTTCGGCAATGACGTCGGGTCTGCGCCACGGTTTCGCGCGCGGTTACTGGAACACCGCGGGACTGATCCTGGGCATCCTCTTCCAGCTGGCCGTCGTCGGCATCGGACTGGGCACGCTGCTGGCCACGTCCGAGACCGCCTTCGCGGTGGTGAAGTATCTTGGCGTGGCCTATCTGGTCTATCTGGGATGGCGGCAGTTCCGCGCCGACGCCGCGCCGGTGACGCTGGAAAATGGCGGCGGCGCGCTGGAATCGCGGCGCAGCCTGATCCTGCGCGGCTTCCTCATCAATGCGAGCAATCCCAAGGGGACGGTTTTCCTGCTGGCCGTCGTGCCGCAGTTCATCGATGCCGCGCATCCGCTCGTTCCGCAATACGCCGCCATCGCCGCCACCATGGCAATGACGGACACCGTGGCGATGGCGTTCTACACCTTGCTTGCCGCAAAGGTGCTGCGCCTGATGCGCAGCCCGGTCCATATCCGCTGGATGAACCGGGCGTTCGGCACGCTGTTCATGGCGGCCGGCTTGCTGCTTGCGTGCTTCCGGCGCACGAACTGATCCGGCGGTGCGCCACCCCACCTGTAAAATCCGCGGTCTATGAATATTCCCCAAGAAGTCGCGCGGCGACGCACCTTCGCCATCATCTCGCACCCCGACGCCGGCAAGACCACCCTGACGGAAAAGCTGCTGCTGTTCGCCGGCGCAATTCAGATCGCCGGCAGCGTGAAGGCGCGCAAGGCGAGCCGTCACGCGTCTTCAGATTGGATGGAAATCGAAAAGCAGCGCGGCATTTCCGTGGCTTCGTCGGTCATGCAGATGGAGTACCGCGACTGCGTGATCAACCTGCTCGACACCCCGGGGCACCAGGACTTTTCGGAAGATACCTACCGCGTTTTGACGGCGGTGGACGCAGCCTTGATGGTGATCGATGCGGCCAACGGCGTCGAGCCGCAGACCAAGCGCCTGCTGCAGGTCTGCCGCGCGCGCAATACGCCCATCATCACTTTCATAAACAAGCTCGACCGCGAAGTGCGCGAGCCGCTGGATCTGCTGTCCGAGATCGAGTCCCACCTGGGCATGGACGCCGTGCCGTTCTCGTGGCCCGTCGGCATGGGCAAGTCCTTCGGCGGCGTGTTCGACATCCGCCAGGATCGCATGCGTCTGTTCCGCGCCGGCCAGGAACGCCGCGGCGACGACGACGAATTCATCCAGGGGCTGGACAATCCCGAGATCGCGCAACGCTTCGGCCAGGCCTTCGAACAGGCGCGCGGCGAAATCGCGCTGATCAACGAAGCGGCGCCTGCCTTCGACGCGCAAGCGTTTCTGGACGGCAGGCAGACGCCGGTATTCTTCGGTTCGGCTATCAACAACTTCGGCGTGCAGGAAGTGCTCGATGCCCTGGTGGAACTGGCGCCGCGCCCCGGTGCTCGCCCCGCGCTGCAACGGCAGGTCCAGCCCGACGAGCCGCGCTTCACCGGCGTGGTGTTCAAGGTGCAGGCCAACATGGACCCGGCGCACCGCGACCGCGTCGCGTTCGTGCGCGTGTGTTCCGGACGCTTCGAGCGCGGCATGCGCCTGAAGGTATGCCGCACCAACAAGGAAATGCGTCCGAACAACGTAGTGTCTTTCCTGTCGCAACGCCGTGAGCTGCTGGACGAGGCCTATGCGGGCGACGTCATCGGCATACCGAACCACGGTGTGTTGCAGTTGGGCGACGTGTTGACCGAAGGCGAAATTTTGCAATTTACCGGCCTGCCGTTCTTTGCCCCGGAACTGTTCCAGGCTGTGGAAGTCAAAGATCCGCTGCGCACGAAACAACTGCGTACCGGCCTTGCCCAGCTGGGCGAAGAGGGCGCGATCCAGGTGTTCCGGCCCGTGGCCGCGGGCGGCGCCATGCTGCTGGGCGCGGTCGGCCAATTGCAGTTCGAAGTCGTGCAGCACCGCCTGAAAACCGAGTATGGCGTGGACGCCCGCCTCATGCCTTCGCGCTATACCATGGCGCGTTGGATTACGTCGGATGATCCCCGTGCGCTGAAGAAGTTCATGGATGCCAATGCTGCGCATATCGCCTATGATGTGGTGGACGCGGCCGCGTTCCTGATCGGCTCGCCCGCACAATTGCGCGTGGCCGAGGAACTGTATCCGGATGTGAAGTTCCACGCGATGCGCGAACACGGTGGGCGGGTCTTCAGCGAGAAGGCGTAGTGCTGCTGGGACCAGAAGGAGCCTCGCGATGAGTACGCAAACCCTCGAGTGGCAAGGCGCGTGGCGCCGGCGTGGCGCGGCCGCCGCGCGCGTTCACGGCGCGGCCACGCGCATGGTTGCGTGCTCGCTTTCCGGGCTGGCCAGCCGGTGCGGGGCGCCTTCCAGTATTAACAGGCCCTAAGAGGTTCAGGCATGTCTTGGCGAGTAATCTTCGCGACGCTGTTGGTGGCTTTGGCAGCTTCCGCGTGGGGCGGCATACAGTTCGGCGATTGGCTGGTGGCGCATGCCCCCACCGCCACGCGCGCACCCAACGAAACCGATACGAATCAGGAACCCATCCTGGATGCCGACGGCCGCCCCTATACCGCGCAGCCGCCGCAGCCGCGCATCGACGGTACGCTGGGCGTGCCCGACCGGCCGGCCAATACGGACTGGACAGTGGCGACGGTATCCTTGTTCGATACCGTCCGGGATCCGGCAGTTTTGATTTCGCGCGACAGCATTTCCATGGATCAGGCGCGGCAATTGGCCGCCGCGTCCCAGTCCTCGCTGCCGACCGGGCCCAACGACGTAACCACACTCGACTTGGCCACGCAGCAGGCGCAGACCGCGCAATCCGCTCAGCAGTACGCACAGATCCAGGCGTCGCGCAACGTCAGCCAGCAGCCGCTCATTCAATCGGTGGACATGCCGCCGCCGCAACAGCAGGCGTCGGCTGGGGCCGGCCAGAAAGGCTGGCAGGAAGCGCTGCGTCGTGAGCTCGCGCAATGCGCGGACGCCGGTTTCTTCCAGCGTCCCACCTGCGCATGGAATGCGCGCAACAAGTACTGCGCGCCGAACCAGGCGTGGGGAACCATCCCCGAGTGTCCGCATCGTCCTTGATGCGGACGCCGTAACCGCGAACACCCCCTGTCTCGTATCCCGGCAGCGCTGGCTTCGTCACACGAAGCCGGCGCTGCCGCGATGATGGAAGCGGCGTGATACCGCCCCGCGGCGGTCCTCAGTCCGCCGACTCCATCTGGCTCTGCAGATAGTTTTGCAGGCCAACCTGATCCACCAGGCCGATCTGCGTTTCGAGATAGTCGATGTGATCCTCGGTGTCGTTCAGGATGTCCTGCAGCAGGTCGCGGGACACGTAGTCGCGCACGGATTCGCAGTACGCAATCGCTTCCTTCAGCGTCTGCTGCGAGCCCTGTTCCAACCTGAGATCGCAGCTGAGGATTTCCGGCACGTCCTCGCCGACCAGCAGCTTGTTCAGGTCCTGCAGATTCGGCAGGCCATCGAGCATGAAGATGCGTTCGATCAGGCGATCCGCATGCTTCATTTCCTCGATCGACTCCTCGTATTCATGCTTGCCGAGCTTGTTCAAGCCCCAGTGCCGCAGCATGCGCGCATGCAGGAAATATTGGTTGATCGCGGTCAGCTCGTTTTTCAACTGTGCGTTGAGGAATTCGATGACCTTCTTGTCGCCTTGCATGATGGACTCCTTACCGAATCCCGGGAGACTACCATCGCACGGCGCGCCAGCATACCCCTGCCATGCATTTGGTAAATGGCTTTGCGAGCGCGATATGGAAAGTTAAACAGCAACGCAATGAGAATGAGTCGACGTTCCACCGATGACGAGCAACGACATCCTGGCGCTTTTTCGCTGGGAATTTTTGCAGCGGTGTGTCAGCGCGCAGGCTGCGCTGGCCGTGTGACCAGCCATATTCCAAGCGCGATCGGAACGATACCCGTCAGGTCCATGACAGCCACCGGTTCACCCAATACGGCCCAACCGAACAACAGCCCGAGCGGCGGCATCAGGAAATGCAGCGCGCTGGCGGCCGTTGCGCTGGACCGTTCAAGAATGGTGAACCAAAGCCCGAATGCGCCTATCGATACGGCGACGATCATGTAAGCGAGGCTCCAGAACAGGGAAGGTGTGTAGTGGACCGGCATTTCGCCCTCCAGGGCGACTGCGAACGGCAGCACGGCGATGGCGCCGGCGAAAGACTGGGCGCCGGTCGCCAGCCAGATATTCGTTGCCGGCGCCCGGCGCTTGTACAGCAATGTGCCGGCCACAAGCGCCGCCAGGCCCGCGCCGACCAGCAAGGTGCCTTGCAGGTCTTCGTGCATGCCGGTCAGTCGCGAACGCAGCACCACAGCGACCCCGAACAGGCCGAGAATCAACCCGGCGATGGCCCGCCACGTCACACGCTCGCCGAGCACCGGGCCCGCGATCGCGCCGATGAGCAATGGGTTGGTGCTGGTGATGACGGCCGCGAATGCCGACGAGACCGTGGCCATGCCGGCCCAACTCAGTCCCAGGTAAAGCGCATTGTTCAGGATGCCCAGCACGGCGAGCAGACCGAGCTGACGCCAGCCGGGACGCCGCATGCCGCCGGCCATCCAGGCCATTGCCAGCATCAACACGCCAGCGATGCAGAATCGCACGGTCAACAGCGTCAGTGGCGGACAGTCGCGCAACGCGATTTTCGCGGCGGCGAAGGAAGAACTCCACAGCACGCAAAACATCGCCACCGGCCCCCACGCCACCCGCATCTCATTTGGCTGCGATGGCGAGACGGTGGTGCAGGCACTTTTCATCGGCGGGGATCCGTTATGCGTTTGGCGAAAGCGGACGCCGGCGGTCCGCGGACCGCCGGCGCAGCGGCGTTGGAAGGGCTCCTGCTGGAGCAGGTCGCGTTCCTGATCAGCAGCAGCCGTTTTTGACGACTTCTGGGCGCTGGCCGCGCATGAAGAAGCCGGGGCCTTGATGAGCGGCTGCTACTCCGCGTCGATCTGCAGATGAATGCGGGAAGCGCTGGGCTCCGACGGAAAGGCGGCGCCAAAGGGCGAGCCTGACGAGGCGCGGTCCGTCTTGGACGAGCGCGGCGCACGCGCGCGCAACGGCCGGACTGTCGAAAGCGGCCCGTCGCAAGCGGCCCCTCGAAAGCGGCTCGAATGCAGCCTCAGGCGGCTTTGACGATGGGAATGGGGAAGCTGTTGGCCGCCGGACCGGTCTGGTCGGCGATGGCCACGGCAGTGGGATGGGTCAGCGACGTGGCCTGGCAGACGCTCGAGCAGCGGCCGCCAGGCAGGTACTCCGCGGCAGTGGCCGCGCAGGTCCCGCAGCACGTGGCAACGCCCAGCTCGAATTGCAGATCATCGAGCGTCGTGGCGCCGCCGTCCACGGCGGCGCGGACCTGGCGTTCGGTGATGGCGTTGCAGACACAAACGTACATGCGAAATATTATCGAGAGTTATTCGCATTCAATCAACAAGAAAAAGTGGGGACGCCGAATGGGCGGTCCGGCGCCGACGCGCGCTACCTGTGGTAAGCGCCTACTATCGCGCGGACGCCTGCGCCTTGCGGACAGAGGCCGGTGCAATACGCAGCGCCTCACGATACTTCGCCACGGTGCGGCGAGCGATGACGATGCCCTGCTCCGCCAGCTTGAGCATGATTTGATTGTCGGATAGCGGCTTGGCACGGTTTTCTTCCGCCACCAGCCGTTTGATAAAAGCCTGGACCGCCGTCGCGGAGGCCGTGTCCCCGCTTTCCGTGGCAACGCCGGCGCCGAAAAAGTCCTTCAGCTCCATGGTGCCGAACGGTGTAAGCATGTACTTCTGTGTGGTGGCCCGCGAAATCGTAGACTCGTGCAGCCCCAACTCACCTGCGATGTCCTTGAGGATGAGGGGCCGCATGGCGGACGGGCCCTGGCTGAAGAAAGCCGACTGGTGGTCGACGATGGCCTGGGCAACCCGCAGGATGGTATCGAAGCGCTGCTCGACATTGCGGATCATCCAGCGCGCCTGCTGCAGTTGCGCGTGCAGGGCCGAATGCCCGCCTTCCCGCTGATTGCCGAGCATCTGAGCGTAGATGTGGTTGACGCGCAGGCGCGGCATCGCGGCGCTGTTCAACACGACCTGCCACCCCTTGCGGCTCTTGCGGACGATGACGTCCGGAATGGCATAGTCGGCCGCAGGCACGGTCCATCGGCGGCCGGGGCGCGGGTCCAGCTTCAGGATCAGGGCGCGAGCGCGCCGGGCGGTGGCGTCGTCGCAAAGCAACGCCTCCCGCAGCCGGGCCTGATTGCCCGATGCGAGCAACGGCAGATGTTCGGCGCAGATGGCGCGCGCGCAGGCCAGTACGGTCGGATCCGCAGCCTCTGGCAGCGCCTCGGCGTCGGGGTGCCGCAGCTGCAGCGCCAGGCATTCGGCCATGTCGCGCGCCCCGATACCAGGCGGGTCGAAGGACTGCAGCAGGCGCAAGGCGGCGCGCAACTCGTCCAGGTCCGCTTCCACCTCGGCAGGCAGCCAGGCCAGGATTTCCTCCAGGGGCGAACCCAGGTAGCCGTTTTCGTCCAGCTCGTCGATCAGCAGCGCCACCAGAGCGGCGTCGCGCCGGCCCGCGCGCGTCAGCGCCAATTGCGCCAGCAGGTGTTCCCGCAGGGTTTCGCCCCGCGCGGCTTCCGGCATGTCGCCGTCCTCGTCCGCGTACACGCCCTTGGCGCCGGGCATTTCGTCCACCGGGGTTTCCCTTTCCGGCGGCGGCTCGTCCTCGTGGGCCGACCCCTCGCGATTGGCGTCGATATCGTCCGGGGCGGGGTTGTCGTCGCGCTCCAGCAAGGGGTTTTCGGCCAGCGCCTGGGAAATCTCCGCCTCCAGGTCGAGCGTCGACAACTGCAGCATCCGGATGGATTGCTGCAGCTGCGGGGTCAGCGCGAGGTGCTGTCCTGGCCGAAGTTCTAAGGCGTGGCGAGTCATAGGTACAATATTTTGCATGATGAACCCGACTTCGCCCGAACGCGTACGCCAGGACAGCCGCCTGATCCGTCAGACGCTCTTGAAGCTGGCGTCTCCCCGTCTCCTTGTCCGGGCGGTCGTCATTGTGGCGGCCGTGGCGATCTGGCTCTATGTCGCCCAACGCATCCTCGCCTTCGGCGCCACCATCAATTACCAGGGTCTCCATGCCCTTGGTCAATCCACCGTCGATCTGCTGAACCGCATCAACCCCTATCTATGGTGGGCGGTCGCCATCATATGGTCGTTGATCGTGTTCTTCGTGGTGCGAGGCTGGCTGCGCAGCCATATCGCCGCGGCGCGGCTGGTGGCAGTCCCGGCGGACACGTTCTCTGACCTCGTAGGAGACCTGGGGGAGGACGCCATCGACGTCATGCGGTGGTGCTGGGGCAATCGCGACGAGCCTTTCACCGTCGGAGACCTGCAGCGCACGCTGTGGGAAATCCGCCATGGGCGGGTGGCCAAGATCGCGATGGTGCGCGACCAGGAAGTCTTGCTCGGCCTGCCCCCTTCCGGCGGCCCGGCGGGATTCGTCCGCGGCGCCCCCAACGCCAACGTCGGCATGAACATCAACGGCCGGGCTGACCGTTCTGAAGCGGCGCCTGGCAACCCTCGGGACTGGCCAGGCGAGCGCCGCCGCGCCCGGCCCCTCGTGGACGACCCGGCACGTGAAGAGGGCCCGGTCGAGCCGCGCATCGGCCCCATCCGCTAAGTTTCCCGTTGCATCCTCAGCCAAATTATGGTTGACTAGCGGCTTACCCATCATCGATCCCATGGCCGCACACCGCACCTTCCTCGCGATGACCACCGGACGCCTCAGCGCTCCGATGGGCGGCCTGCGTCTTTGCGCGCTATCGCTATACCTACCGATCGGTTGCCGGGCCTAGCGTCCCGTGGCAGTTCGGCAGCCATTGCGCCACCTCGTCTTTTCCCTTTAAAACCAAGAATCCCCCGCTGGCCCGGTCAGGCATGACCTGTCCGAGTCCATCGCCGCGAACATCCGTGGCGCTTCGCCAGCAGGCAAGGTGAATCGGCGGCCGCGCGAAGCGCCGCACACCCGGGATTCACGCCCGATCCTCCGAGGTAACCCTGATGATGCTCGCCAACCCTTCACAGAAATATCGCCCCTTCGTTCCCTTCAAGCAAGACTACGCAGAACGGACCTGGCCCAGCCGGCGCATCACCCAGCCGCCGATCTGGATGAGCACGGATCTGCGCGACGGCAATCAGTCCCTGATCGAGCCGATGAGCGTGGAGCGCAAGCTGCGTTTCTTCGAGCAGCTGGTGAAGATCGGCTTCAAGGAAATCGAAGTCGGTTTCCCGTCTGCCTCGCAAACCGATTTCGATTTCGTTCGCAAGCTGATCGACGAAAAGCGCATTCCGGACGACGTGACGATCATCGTGCTGACGCAGTCGCGCGAAGACCTGATCGCCCGCACCGTCGAGGCGGCCGCGGGCGCGCGCCGCGCCATCGTGCACCTGTACAACGCCGTGGCGCCCGCCTTCCGCAAGATCGTCTTCAACATGACGAAGGACGAGATCAAGAAGATCGCCACCACCGGCACGTCGCTCGTGAAGGCCGCTGTCGCCAGGCATCCCGAGACCCAATGGGGCTATGAGTACTCGCCCGAGGTCTTCAGTACGACCGAGCCGGAATTCGCGCTGGAAGTCGTCAATGCGGTCACGGAGATCTGGCAACCGACTCCCGCCGACAAGATGATCGTCAACCTGCCGGCGACCATCGAGGCCACCACGCCGAACCTGTACGCGGACCAGATCGAGTGGATGCACCGCAACCTGGCGCGCCGCGACAGCATCGTGCTGAGCGTACACCCGCATAACGACCGCGGCACCGCCGTGGCAGCCGCCGAGTTCGCAGTCATGGCCGGCGCGGACCGCATCGAAGGCTGCCTGTTCGGCAGCGGCGAACGCACGGGCAACGTGGACCTGGTCACGCTGGCGCTGAACCTGTACACGCAGGGCGTGCACCCGGGCCTGGATTTTTCCGATATCGACGAAGTGCGCCGCTGCGCCGAGTACTGCAACCAGCTGCCGGTGCACCCGCGCCATCCCTATGCCGGCGACCTCGTCTTCACCGCGTTCTCCGGCTCGCACCAGGACGCGATCAAGAAGGGATTCGCGCAGCAGCAGCCCGATGCCGTTTGGGAAGTGCCTTACCTGCCCATCGATCCAGCCGACCTGGGCCGCAGCTACGACGCCGTCATCCGCGTGAACAGCCAGTCCGGCAAGGGTGGGGTGTCGTACCTGCTGGAACAGGAGCATGGCCTGGTGCTGCCGCGCCGCCTGCAGATCGAGTTCAGCCGCGCGATCCAGCGCGTGACGGACGAAACGGGCCGCGAAGTGACCGCGGACGACGTGTATGACGTGTTCAAGTCCGAATACCTGGCGCAGCAATCGCCGTGGAAGCTGATCCGCCATCGCATCGCAGGCGATCCCAGCGCGGCCGAATCCAAGCATTTCCGCATCGAGGCCGAAGTGGAAGTCGACGGCGAACGCCGCACCATCGTCGGCGAAGGCAACGGCGCGATCTCGGCCTTCGTTGCCGCGCTCGGACTGCCGGTACGCGTGATGGATTACCACGAGCACGCCATCGGCGCCGGATCCGACACGCGCGCCGCCTGCTATATCGAAGTCCGCGTTGGCGACTCCCCCACCGGTTTCGGCGTGGGCATTGACCGCGACATTGTGACGGCATCGTTCCACGCGGTGCTGAGCGCGCTGAACCGGCATTTGAAGTCCGGCGCCAGTGCTACCGCCGGCACGGAGGCCGTTGCGGCATAACGCCACGCGTGTGCGGCGCATGAATGGCGGCAAGGCGTCCCGGCCTTGCCGCCATTTTTTCGTGTGTGCCGCTCAGCGGATGCCGGCGCGCAGGAAAGATTGCACGAATTGCCGCTGGAAGAGGAGAAAGGCGATGAGCAGCGGCGCTGCCGACAGCAAGGTGGCCGCCGTGATGACGGACCAGTCGATCCCCTGGTCGGTGGACGAGAACACCTGCAATCCCACCGTGAGCGGACGCGTCTCCACCGAATTGGTGATGATGAGGGGCCACAGGAAGTTGTTCCAGTGGTAGCTCACCGACACCAGGCCGTAGGCGATATAGGTGGGCCGCGCCAGCGGCACATAGACCTTCATCAAAATCTGCAAGCCGTTCGCGCCTTCCACGCGCGCCGCCTCTTCCAATTCGCGCGGAATGGTTTTGAAGGTCTGCCGCAGCAGGAAGATACCGAATGCCGATGCGAAGTAGGGCAGGCCGATGGCGAACACCGTATCGCGCAGGCCCAGCCAGCTCATGGTGCGGTAGTTTTCCACGATCAGCACGTCGGGCATCACCATCAGCTGCAGCAGGACCAGCATGAACACTAGATCGCGGCCGCGAAACTGGAACCTGGCGAAGGCGTAGCCGGCCATGGTGCACAGCACCAGCTGAGCCGCGAGCACCATGGTCACGAGCGCGAAAGTATTCAGGAAGTAGCGCGGGAAAGGGGCGGCGTCCCAGGCGCGCAGGAAGTTGTCCAGCGTCAGCGGCGCAAACAGATCGAATCGCGTCGCATAGGCAGGCGGGTGAAAGGCCGCCCAGACGGCATACAGCAAGGGAAGTATCCAAAGGATGCCCAGCAGCCACGCGCCGACGGTATCCAGCCAGCCCGGCGCCTGCCAGGCCGCCACGCCTTCGCGGCGCGCGGTGCGCCGCCCCGGACGCGGCAGGGTCTGCTCCAGGGACTGCGACAGCGCGCGTTTCATTGGTAGTGCGTCCTCTTGTCGAGCCAGTGGAACTTCACAAGCGCCGTGACTGCCAGCACCACCAGCAATACCACTGTCAACGTCGCGGCGTAAGCCGTATCCCAGAAGCTGAAGCCGACCTGGAAAATGTAGAACAGCAGCAGCGTGCTGGCGTTATCCGGACCGCCGCGCGTCATCACGACCACGTGATCGACCAGCCGGAAGGCATTGATGAGTGCGTTGATCAGAACGAACAGCGTGGTCGGCATGAGCAGCGGCCACAGCACGCGGCGGAAGTACTGCCATCGCGACGCCCCTTCGAGCAGGGCGGCCTCGCGCAACGACGGCGATATGCCCTGCAGCGCCGCCAGGTAGAAGATCATGAAGAAGCCCGCCTCTTTCCATACGGACACCACCATCAACGCGGGCAGGGCGGTTTCGCGCGAGCCCAGCCAGTTCACGCCGGGCACACCGAACCATTGCAATACCTGCGCGATAAGACCGTATTGAGGCGTGTAGAAGAACAGCCAGATATTGGCCACGGCGACCATGGGCAGGACGGTGGGCGTGAAATACGAAAGGCGCAGAAAACCGCGCCCGGCCAGGCCGCGGTTCACCCACAAGGCCATGGCCAGCGCGACGGCCACCGACGTCGGCACCGTGCCCAGGGCGAACCACAGGTTGTTCCATAGCGCCTGCCAGAACACCGGGTCGTCCCGCATGGCCTGGTAGTTGTCCAGGCCCACGAACACCGCCGGCCGCCGTCCTTTCGGCGTCGAAAAGAAGGTGTGCCAGACGGTGGCGATCGCGGGATAGTGGGTGAAGGCGGCCAGCAGGACCACCGCCGGCAAGAGCAGCAGCCAGGCGTAGACCGCCTTCATGGGGTTGGCAATCGCCGGTGTCCTCATGCCACCCTCCGCCTTCCGCTTACCGATAGGGCCGCAGGATGCGGTCCGCCTCGCGCTGGGCATCGCTGAGCGCCTGCTGCGCGGGCTTGGCGCCCGTCAGGATGGCCTGCAGTGCGTCATTCAGCACCTTCGTCACGCGCTGGTTCTCGTGCGTGGAGAATTCCGCCACGCTGACCGCCAGCTGGTCGCGCGCGACCGTGGCGGCCGGCACTTCCTGGGCGTATTTTTTCATCTTGCCGGTTTCCCAGGCGGCGGGCGTGACCGCGACATACCCCGTGGCGATGCTCCAATCGGCCGCGCGCTCGGGCGAGGTGGCCCACTGCGCGAACTTCAGGGCCGCCTTCTGCTGGGCTGGCGTACCGCTCTTGAAAATATAGAAATTGCCGCCGCCCGTGGGGCTGCCGCCGCGCACCTTCTTCGGCATCATCGCCACCCCAAAGGGGAAGCTGGCATTCGCACGGATATTGGTCAGATTCCCCGTGGTGGTCCAGACGATGGCCGCTTTCTTCTCCAGGAAGTCTTTGGGGGTGGTACCCCAATCGATGGTGCCCGATGGCATCACGCCATGCTTGGCCGAAAGATCGCGCCAGAACTGCGCGGCTTCAACCACGGCCGGCTTGTCCAGCATCGTCTGGTTGCCGGCCTCGTTCATCAGGATGGCGTTGTTCGGCGTGGTCAGCGCCTGGAAGAGCCAGTAGGCGAAGCTGCCGCCCGACGGAATCTCGATGCCCCACTGCGTGACGTTGCCGGCAGCGTCTTTCCTGGTCAGCTTTTTGGCCGCCTCGGTCAGCTCGTCCCACGTCGACGGCGGACGCTCCGGATCCAGGCCGGCAGCGCGGAACAGGTCCTTGTTGTAGTACATGACGATGGTCGAGCGCTGGAACGGCACGCCCCAGATGTGGCCGCCGGTGCGGCTGTTCTGCATGAAGGCGTCGTAGAAGCCACCCAGCCATTGCTTGCCGGCCGGGTCATTGGCCAGGCCATCGATCGGCACGATGGCGTCCTCGTCGATCAGCGTGAACATATCGGTGGACAACAGCACGGCCAGCTGCGGCGGCTTGCCGCCCTTCATCGTGGTCAACACCTTCGCGATGGAATCCTGGTACGAGCCCGCGTAGACAGGGCGGATATTGATGTCCGGATTTTCCTTGTGGAAATCGGCCACCATGGTGTCGATGATTTTGGTGATGGGACCGCCGACGGCGACCGGATAGTAGAACTCCACATCGACCGGCTCGGCGGCGTGGACGGGAAGGGAAAAGCATGCACCCGCGATCAGGGCGGCGAGACTTTTCAAAACGGTGCGTCGCATAGCGATTTCCTGGGTGGGGGAGGAGAAAGAAACACGGATGGAAGGGGACCGCGCTCAACGGGACGGCGAAAGCGCTTTGCCGCGCGCGTCGAAAAAGTGTTCGTTCGCCGGCAGCCAGTCCAGGCAGACCCGGTGCCCCGGCGTCACGGCCGCGTGGCCGGTGACACGCACCGCGATGCCGGTGTTGGCGCCGACGTTGCACGTGACGATCGAGTCCGCGCCGAAATATTCGACGCCTTGCACCGTGGCGGCATGGCCGTGCTCGCCCAACCGGATGTGCTCGGGCCGCACACCCAGCCGAACGGCCGCCGCCGGCGCATCGGCGATCGGGGGCTGGCCGGTCCCGGCCACAACCAGCGCGCCTTCCACCTTGTCCAGCGTCAGCAGATTCATGGGGGGCGTGCCGATGAACCGCGCCGCGAATTCCGTTGCGGGGCGCGCGTACAGGCCGTCGGGCGTGTCGCACTGCTCGACTTCGCCGTTGCGCAGCAAAACGACCTGATCGGCCATGCTCATGGCTTCGGTCTGGTCATGGGTGACGTACACCATCGTGATGCCAAGCTTGCGCTGCAACGCACGGATCTCGCGGCGCATGTCGTGGCGCAGTTGCGCGTCCAGATTCGACAGCGGCTCATCCATCAGGCAGACAGGCGCTTCGGAAATCACGGCCCGGCCCAGTGCAACCCGCTGCTGCTGCCCGCCGGAAAGCTGCGCGGGCTTGCGGTCCAACAGCTGGCCAAGCCCCAACAGGGCGGCCACCCGCTTCAAACGCTCCTCGTATCCGGCCGACGGCTCCTTGCGCACTTTCAGGCCGAACAGGATGTTTTCCCGCACGGTCAGATGCGGAAAGAGCGCATACGACTGGAAAACCATGGCGATGCGGCGCTGCGCGGGGGGAAGATGCGTGACGTCCCGCCCGCCGATGAGGATGCGGCCGGAAGTGGGCGTGTCCAGCCCCGCGATCATGCGCAGCGTGGTCGACTTTCCGCAGCCGGACGGACCCAGTAGCACGGTGAAACTGCCTTCCGGCACCACCACGCCGACATCGCGTATGGCCGCCGCATCCGCATATCGTTTCGTCAGCTGTTCAAGAACGATCGCTGCCATGTCCCCTCGTTATTGCTGTGCGCGTGGCCTATTGTGAAGGTAAATGAAATCCTTTTCATTTTGCAGTGCGAAGATGACGGTACTGTGGCATTTGGCACACTTCAGACGTCGATCAGCGCACCGCCTTCGTGGAACGGATACGGACCGTCGTAGTTGCCGATGTAGGCCACATGGCTGACGAGCGCGCCGTCGCGCCATTCATGCAGCATGTAGGCTGGCGGCTCCATCACGAAGGCCGAAGGCGCATCGTTGCGCAGATCCAGGGCGACCTGGTGCGCGGGACTGGGGCAGGTGGATGCGATGGTGCCGCCGAAGCGCCGGAAAATGCTGCGATGCAAATGACCGCACAGGATGCGCTCGACGTTGCCATGCCGCGCGACGATACGGGCGAGCGCATCCGCGCCTTCCCGAAGGCCGATGGCGTCCATGTGCCCAATACCGGTGTTGAACGGCGGGTGATGCATGACCAATACCGTGGGGCGGTCGGGCTGCTCGGCCAGGCGGTCCGCGAGCCAGGCCAGCCGGCGTTCACACAACGCGCCATGGCTCTCTCCATGGACCACCGTATCGAGCACGACAATGCGAACCGGATAGTCTTCGACGGCGTATTGCACATAACCGTCATGTCCGGCCAGGTAGACGTGGTCCGCAAACACCTCGGCAAGCATTGCCCGATCGTCATGGTTGCCCGGCAGCAGCAGGTAGGGCATGCGCAGTTCGTCGAGCAGATGCTTGAGGTGTGCGTACTCGGCGGGACGGCCGAAGTCGGTCAGGTCGCCGGAAATCACGACCACGTCGGGCCGCGGCGCCTGCGCGTTGACGGCGGCCACTGCCGGCGGCAGGTAGGCGTCCGTGGCGACCACGCGGTAGGCCTTCTGGCCGGGCAGTCGGATATGAAGATCGCTGAGCTGGGCAATGAGCATGATGGATGATCGCCGCGACGGCGTTTGAAGGTTCGGGTAGAACAGCCGGTGCGCCTGCGCGGCGCTCCCGGCCGGGAATATTGCGTGCGGCGTCGGCCGCATGCGAGGCCGCGCATCAGGCGTTGAGCGGGCGCAGCAACCTCACGTCGACACGGTCGCCCACGGCATAGGGGCTGTCTGCCGCGGCGTGAACCGGAAACGTCTGGCCGTCCTCCAGGCGGATTTCAAAGCGGATCCCCGACCCAAGGAAGAAGCGGCCCGCGATGCGGCCGGTGGCGGCGTCCCCGACGGGCGGCCGTAATTCGGCTTCGTGCGGACGAAAGGCAATCTCTGCGTGGCCGGGCGACAGCAATCCGTCGCGCAGACCCGCGCGGATCCGGCACAAGGTGCCGAGAAACTCGGCCACGAAGGCGGTTGCCGGCGATCGGTACAACGACTCCGCGGTGCCGATCTGTTCCAGCCTGCCCGCCGACATCACGGCGATGCGGTCGCCCAGCATCATCGCTTCTTCCTGGTCATGCGTGACGATCACCGTGGTGATCGCGAGCTCGCGCAGCAGCTGCGCGAGCTCTACGCGCAGGTGTTCGCGCAGCTTCGCATCCAGCGCCGTCAACGGTTCATCGAGCAGCAGGACGCGCGGCTGTATCGCCAGGGCGCGCGCCAGCGCCACGCGCTGACGCTGGCCGCCGGACAACTGGCCGATGCGGCGGTCGGCGTACTGCTCCAGCCGCACGAGCGCCAGCATCTGTCGCACGCGCGCTTCACGTTGCGCCGCCGGCATGCCGCGCACGCGCAGCCCGTAGCCAACGTTGCCGGCCACCGTCATGTTGGGAAACAGGGCATAGTTCTGGAACACCACGCCGACGCCGCGCGCCTGCGGCGGCAGCGCGGTGACGTCTTCGCCATCGAAGCAGATGCGGCCGCCGGCATCCGGCTGCTCCAATCCGCAGATCATGCGCAACAGCGTGGTCTTGCCGCAGCCGGACGGCCCCAGCAGCGCGAGCGTGGCGCCGCCTTGCACATCCAGATCCACCGGATGCAAGGCCCGGGTGCCGTCCGGCCACGTTTTGGCGCACCGATGCAGGGAAATCTTCACGGACGCATGGGGAACGTTCATCGCGCCGCTCCCGCGTCGGGCAGCGCCGCGGGGGCGCGCAGGCGGCCGCCGCGCCGGCTGTCGGTGGCGCGGCTGGCGAACCATTGCAGGCCGAGAAGCAAGGGCATGATCATCAGGAGGAATACCAGCGTGTAGGCCGAACCTACCTCCAACCGCATCGACGCGTAGCTATCGGCCAGGCCGACAGGCAAGGTCTTGGTCAAGGGGGTATGCAGCAGCCAGGTGAGATTGAATTCGCCGACCGAGAGGGTCAGCACGGTCAGCGAGCCCGTCAGGATGCCGGGCACCGCATTGGGAACCACGATGTGCAGAAAGCGCTGCGCGATCGATGCGCCCAGCGTGGCCGCCGCCTCGTCCAGGTTGGCGAGGTCGGCCAGCTCCATGCTCGCGCGCGCCGCCCGCACCATGAAGGGCAGCGTGAACAGCACGTGGCCGATGATGATGAACGCGGTGCTGCCGCGCAGCGCCCCGACAGAGCCCCACGACACGATGAGGGCCAGCGCGGTCGCCAGCCCGGGGACGGCGACCGGAAGCGTCAGCAGGGCCTCGAAGGCGCGCGCGGCACGGCCGCGGTGCACCGTCAAAGTCCAGGCGGCCGGCACGCCGGCCAGCAGGCACACCGCCAGCGTGGCCACGGCGATCGCCAGCGAACGCCAGACCGTATCGGCATACAACGCCCACACCTGTTCAACCCAACGCAGCGTCAAACCACTGGACACGCCGACGAAGGCGTTGCGCGTCAGGCCCGCAAGCACGGACAGAATCACCGGGCCGATCAGGAAGGCCGCGACCACCAGCGTGGCAAGCAGCCCCAGGCGGGATTCCATGGAAGATGAACGCATCGTCATTGCCTCAGGCCGCCGCGCCGGCACGCTCGCCGGATAGATTGTGGGCCGCATACAGAACCGCCCATGTCACCCCGCCCAGCACGATGGAAAGCGCGGCCGCGACGGGAATGTTCGCGTAGTTGGTGAACTCGTTGTAGATGGTGACCGGCAGGACGTCGATCTGCGTGCCGAGCGTGAACACCGTGCCGAACGCGCCCATGCTGGTGGCGAAGCACATTGCGCCCGCCGCCGACAGCGCCGGCCGCAGGGCGGGCAGCTCCACGTCCACGAAGCGGCGCCAACCGCCGGCTCCCAATGTGCAGGCCGCTTCCAGCATGGCCCGGTCCACCTGCGATGCCGCGGCCGCGACCATGCCGATGGTGCGCGGCAAGGAAAAATACAGGTAGCCCAGGAAGAGGCCGCCCATGCCATACGCGAACACCAGCGGTTCGCCCGTCAGCCAACGCGATACCGTGCTGGCGATTCCCTGGCGCCCGGCCAGAAGAATGATCAGGAAGCCGACGACCACACCGGGAAACGCCAGCGGAAAGGTCAGCATGCCCATCAACAGGCCGCGTCCCGGAAAGCGCGGATGCGCCGCCAGAAAGCGGCCCACGGGCAAGGCCGCGAGCAGCGTGGCGAACGTGGCGGCCAATGACAGCGCCGCGGTATTGAACAGGCTGCGCCAGTATTGCGCATGCGTCAGCACCGCCCAGTACGCGCTGGCGCCATCGCGCACGGTGAACCCGGCGGCGGCAAGACGTATCATCGGCAGCAGCCAGAAAGCGAGAAACAGCGCCGCGGCCGGCGCCGCGAACAACATCCAACCGCGGCGGGCCATGTCAGTTGGCTTCCCTGGAATAGCGCTCGGAGAATGCGCGCTGCACCGCGGCCATCTTCGCGTAATCCACGGTGCCCGCCCGCGCGTACTCGGATGCCGGCAGGAATTTCTTCTGCGCTTCGGGCGAGACCGCGCTGGCGCGCACCGGCCGCAGGAAGGCGTTCGCCCAAATCGCCTGGCCTTCATCGGACAGCGTGAAATCCAGCACCTTGCGGCCGTTGTCGGCATGCGGCGCGTTCGCCACCAGGCTCATCACGTAGGGGACCGCGATCGTGCCTTCCTTCGGGATCACGAACTGTACGTTGGCGCCATCCTTGTACTTCGCGCGATAGGCATTGAAGTCGTAATCGATCAGGATCGGAATCTCGCCGGAGAGCACACGCGCGTAGGCGGTCTGTTTCGGCACGATGGGGGCGTTGGCGCGCATCTTCTTGAACCATTCCATGGCCGGGCCGAAGTCGTCCAGCGTGCCGCCCAGCGCCTGGTTGAGCGCCACGGCGCCGACGTAGCCGACGAAAGCCGACGCCGGGTCCAGGTATCCCACCATGCCCCGATACTCGGGCTTGAGCAGATCGTTCCAGGATTGCGGCACGGGCTTGCCCTGCAGGGCGTCCACATTGACCATGAAGCCAAGCGTGCCGGAATGGATGGCGAACCACTTGCCGTCGGGGTCTTTCATGCCGGCGGGGATATCGTTCCAGTGCGCGGGCTTGTAGGGCTGCACCAGGTTGTCCTTCACGGCCTGGATGCCGAACGTCACGCCAAGATAGACAACGTCGGCCACCGGATTCGCGCGTTCCGCCGCCATCGAAGCCAGGGCCTGCCCCGAGTTCTTGTTGTCGCCGGGCACCTGGATGCCGGTTTTTTCCTTGATGGCCTTGAGCTGAGTGCCCCAGTCGGCCCATTCCGGCGGGCAGTTATAGCAGACGGCATTCTGCGCATGAGCGGCGGCGCCCATCAGGCCCATGGCCAGGACGGCGGCGCGCAGCGCCTTGTTGAGCAATTGCGGCATTTCAGCTTTCCTTATGCGGAAGAACGGGAAGGTGGGGCCGCGACAGTGCGGCCGGTGATCAATTGGTGCGGCAGGCGCAGCGACGCCGCGGCATCTCCGGCCAGGCGCGCCAGCAGCTGGGCGCAGGCGCGCGCGCCGATCTCGCGGCTGGGCTGCTCGACCGTGGTCAGCGGCGGCTGCATGAGCGACGCGAAGTGCATGCCATCGAAGCCGCACACGGACACGTCATCCGGCACACGCATGCCGAAACCGCGCAGTTGCGCAATCACGGATGCGGCCAGCAGGTCGTTCGAGCAAAACAGGGCGGTGGGCGGGGAACCCCGGGACACGGCGGCGCGCAGCAGTGCGCCGTCGGCGGCCGTATGCGACGGCATGGTCAGATGCTCCGGCTCGGGCAGCCCCAGCTCACGCGCGCAGGCCCTGGCGCCTTGCAGCCGCCGGCGCGCGCGGTCCGAGCCCGATAGCGGCCCGGTCACCAAGGCGACCCTGCTGTGTCCCTGGCTGGCCAGCCAACGCACCATGTCGCGTGCCGCCGCCGTGTTGTCCACCGATACGAAGGGATGGGAAGGCGACTCGTTATAGACCAGGACGTAGGGCAGGCCGCTCTCGCCCAGTTGCCGTAGCGTTGCGCTGCGCGCGGCGTTCGCGACGGTCAACATCAGCCCCTCCACCTGATGATCGATCAGGCTGCGTACGGCGTCCGCCTCGCGTGCGAGGTCGTAGCCCGTCGTGGTCACCATGATGCTGTAGCCGTTGGCATGCGCCCACGCCTCCGCCCCCTCGAAGCATTCCGCGAAAACGGGATTGCAGAGGGTCGGCAAGGCCATGCCGAGTGTCCGGGTGCTGCCCGACCGCAGGCTGCTGCCAACACGATTGGGCCGGAAACCATGCTCCCGGGCCACGGCCTCGATGCGGCGCAACGTATCGGGACGCAGCAGCGCCGGCCTGTTGAAGGCCCGCGATACGGTGGCAGGTGACACACCCGCGTCACGTGCGATGTCCAGAATGGAAGGCCGGTGCAAGGACTTGTTGGCCACGGCTGCGGTCTCGGTATCGGCTGAAATCGTTTTCACAGGCGGCCCACTTTAGGCGCCGGACATGACAGCCTTATTGCAGTACGCGCGGCCCCGGCGCGCCGTTCAGTCGGCGCAATCGGGGATGGGCGCAGGCGTTCGCGCCGCGGCCTTTGGGGGAATACACCGATTGGCCTGCGCGCACGGACTGGCACAATAGTTGCTGCGTGCCCCGCCGCCATGCGGGCCGGGGCCGCCACAACGCGTGAGACCGCGTCCAGCGCTGTTCACAGGCGCTGAATACGAGGCGGTCCGGCAGGGATCTTCGGAATGGTTATGGAGTTGAATCGTTTGTCGGCCGTCGATGCCGTCCGCATGCTGCAGCGCCGCGAGCTGACGGCGGTGCAATTGATGCGCGCCTGCTTCGCCCGCATCGAACAACGCGAAGACGCCGTGCACGCATGGGCCGCGCTGGACAAGGATGCCGCCCTCGCCCATGCCCAGGAGCTGGATGAAGGGCCGATCGCCGGACCGCTGCACGGGTTGCCTTTCGGTGTAAAGGACCTGTTCGATACGCGCGACTTTCCCACCACCTATGGTTCACCCATCTATCAGGATCACCGGCCGCAAACCGACGCCACGGCGGTCGCGCGCTGCCGGGCGGCCGGCGCCCTCGTGGCCGGCAAGACGGTGACCACGGAATTCGCCACGTTCAAGGCGCCGCTCACGCGCAACCCGCACAACCCGGCCTATACGCCGGGCGGCTCATCCAGCGGGTCGGCTGCCGCCGTGGCCGACAATATGGTGCCCTTCGCGCTCGGCACACAGACTGCCGCCTCGGTCATCCGCCCGGCGGCGTATTGCGGGGTGGTCGGCTTCAAGCCCACCTTCGGCGCCATTCCGCGCGATGGCATCAAGGCGCTGGCGCCATCGCTCGACACAGTCGGCTGCTTTACCCGCACGGTGGAGGACGCGGCACTGGTGGCATCGGTGCTGATGGATAAACCGGAATTGCGCCGGCTCGACTACGATGGCCCGCCCCGGGTGGGGATCTACCGCACCCATCAATGGCGCCACACCCTTCCGGAAACGCGCGATGCCGTGACCCAGGCCGCGGAAACCCTGGCCCGCTCGCGCGCTGTGGTTCAGGAAGTGGACCTGCCTCCTGAATGCTGCTCCCTGGTGCAATTGCAGTCCGACATCATGGCGTTCGAAACGAGCCGCTCGCTGGCCGTAGAGCGGGATCAATACGCCAGCCAGCTCAGCCCCGACCTGCTTGCCTTGCTGGAAGGCGGGGACCGGATCGCCCCCGACCGCCATCAGGCAAACCTGCGCCGGGCCGCGGACATGTATGCCCGCGTGGCCAACTGGTTCGAACGCTTCGACGTCCTGCTGACGCCCAGCGCGGCGGGCGAGGCGCCTTTTGCGGACCTGGGTACGGGCGACCCGCTGTTCGGGCGCGTGTGGACCATGTTCGGGCTGCCTTGCATCCATCTGCCCTTCGCCACGGGCCCGCACGGGTTGCCGGTCGGCGTGCAAATCGTGGCGCGCAAGGGCGAAGACCACCGCCTGCTCTGCATTGCCAAGTGGATGCATGCCCGCTTGCGGCCGTCCCCTCAGTAGCCGACCGTCAAGCCCTGCAGGTCTATCGTGATGCGTGGCGTACCCAGCGCCAGCGCGGCATGATGCGCGAACTCCTGGGCGCGCGCCGTGTCGGCGGCGAGCAAGTCGTAGCCCAGCGCGTCCGCCACGCCCAGGATCTTGTCGAGCAGCAGAACCTTGCCGCTCGGCCGCAAGGGCTCGCAGCCGAAGGCATCCCACTTCTCATCGAACCATTCGCGGGCCCGCGCGGCGCCTTCGGGACCGGGCTCCACCTGAGTCACGAGATGGATGGCGCGGCGGGCATCGTAGAGGATGGAAACGTCTGATCGCATGCGGGTTCCTTGTGGGCGATACGTGCCGAAGCCGCGGCGGGCAAGGCGGGTTCCGGTGCGGTCGACGTTGCGGATGGCGCGTCAGCCGCTGGCGCGTTGGCTTACCAGGACGACGCCGACTCCCAGGTGACGTTGACGCCCTTCGTTTGGGCCTTTTTCATCAAATCCAACAACGGGTAGGCGCGCTGCTGCAACCCCACGGGTCGCGCCATCGGATGCACCGGCGGCGCGTCGGGATCCGCGTCCTGGTCTTCGGGATGGTGCGGTGCCAGGGCCACCGCTTTTTCGATACCCGCAATGGCCTGGGGCAGCTGCTCGGGCGTGAAGACGCCGCGATCCGGAAATTTGTCGGGAAGGACCTTGCCGGCGGCGCGCAGCAAGGGGGCGGCATGATCGGAAAGCATCAGGACTTCGGCGCCGGCTTTCGAACGAAACGAGATAAGCATGGTGATACCCGGGTCTTCCACTAGAGACGGATTCATACACTACCCCAACGCCGCAATACTGCCAATCGCACGATAGCGCCAGGACGGCGAGCCGCGCATGGGCGTGTGCCGGGCGTCCGCGGAGCGGCAACACGTGCGGGCGGAAACTCGGTTGAAGCAAACATTGCGATGCGGCATGGCGGCGGCGATCGTCGCTTGGGTTGGTCCCGCTTGGGGAAGCCAATCCAGCGGCCGCGCCGGCGAAGGCGTGTGCACCGCATCGCGGCTGGGGCAGCCCTGTCCCGTTGGCGATACCGCCGCGATGGGCGCGCCCGGCCCGGCGCTCAGCCTGGGCGCCGGCAATCCGGTTCATCTGGTCACCGGAAACAAATACCAGCGCGAAGTCGACCTGCCCGCGATGGATGCGGGCGTGGGCCTGGAAATCGTGCGCCACTACAACGCACAGGATCCCCGTGCCGGCGTACTGGGCCGCGGTTGGACCCTTTCCTATGACACGCGGCTGCACGCGCAAGCGATGCAGGGCCGGATCCAGATCGCGCAGGCCGACGGCAGCCGCGTCGATTTCCGTTGCGGCGACGGAGACACCTGCGTGGCGATACCGCCGCACGCCGGTGCGCTACGCACGCTCGGGCACGGATGGCAGTGGCGGTGGCCCAACGGGCGCATGCTGACCTTCGACGCGGCCGGCCGCCTGGTGCGCATCGAGGACCCGGATGGGAAGTCGGTACGCATTGCTCGCGATGGCGGACACGGCGCCATGGCGGGCCGCATCCTGGAAGTCGCCGATACGCATGGCCGCAGCCTTCGGTTCACCTATGCATCGGGATCGGCCGGCATCCGGATCTCCCGTATCGATACGCCGGCAGGCAGCTATGCCTACCAGCACGATGCTCCCCATCACGCCTCGCAATCCGGGCGGCCCGCATTCCGCCTGCTCGCCGTCCAACACCCCGCAGGCTGGCTCAGGGAGTATGTCTACGAAACGGCCTTGCAAGGCGGCGACGCCTACCGCCTGACGGGCATCGCGTGGCGTCCTCGTCCCGGGGGGCCTTCGCTGCGCACCCATAGCTGGGCCTACGACGCGCGCGGCCGTGCAGTGCTGTCGGTGCACGGCCCGCCGGAATCGCCGCGCGACAGGGTGGAGATCGGCTACATCGCCGAACCCCGTGAGCGCGGCCACGCCGGACTCACGCGCGTGCGCGGCGCTGACGGCTCGACCACAGATTTCCATACCCGTCTTCACAACGGGCGCGCGGTCCTGATCGCCGTGGAAGGCGCCGGGTGCGCGGGATGTCCCGCAGCGGGCCTGCGCGCGGACTACGACGATGCCGGCCGGCTCACGCGGCTCGACGGCCTGCGCCTGGCGCGGGACGGCCACGGCCGTTTGAAGGCTTTGCAGGCCGCGGCATCGGGATGGCCGGGTCTGGCCCTGGCCTTCGATGCGCAGGGCCGCTCCAGCGGATGGACGTCCAACCACACCGGAACGGAAACGCGCCGCCGCGATGCCGCCGGACGCATCGCCGAGCGCCGTTATGCCAACGGGGACGTCTGGCGCTACACGTACGACCGGGAGGGCCGGCTGGTAGAGGTCATCGCGCAGTCCGCGGCCGCCGCACTGCGCACGGTCATCGCATGGCGCGGCGCGCGGCCCGTACGCGTGGACCATCCCCACGAAAGCGAAACGCGCCGCCACGACCGCAAGGGACAGCTCATATCGCGGATTGTGCGCCGACCGGCGATCAAGGGGCGCAACCCGGCGTATGCGTATCGCGAGTCCTTCCGGTGGGATGAACGGGGCCGGCTGGTGCGCCATGAACTGCCCGAAGGCGGCAGCCTGATTTATGCCTACGACGCGGCGGGACGCATCTCGCGCATTGCGTGGGAAAACGGCGTGCACAAGCGAACGCTTTTGCAATCCGCTGCGGACGGGGGCTATCTGTACGGCAACGGACTGCGTGCGCGTGGGGCGTTGTCCCGCGACGGCATCGCGGCGCTGGCAGTCGACGATCCCGCTTCGCCCGATGCGGACCCGGTGTTCGCGCAGCGGCTGCGCTACGACGGCGCGGGGCGCATTGCCAGCGAGCGTCTGCGGATCGGCGATTGGCGCGCACGTTTCGATCATCTCTATGACGCGCAAGGCCGCATGGCGGCGACCTCGCTCTCGACGCGACCGGGGCAGCGGGCTGGCGGGACGCAATGGCGGCACGCCTGGCATCCGGCGGGCGACGCCATGGCGGTCCAGGCCGGCGCGCGGACATGGCGGCCGCGGCCGGTGCGCGACGCCAGTGGGCTGCCAATCGCGCACGACGGGGCGCAAATGGCCCATGGAGCGGATCGCCGCCTGAGCACTGTGCGGCGGGCGGGCGCCATCGTGGCGGAGTATGTGCACAACGCCTATGGCGAACGGATTCGCCGCCATGGGAAAGAAGGCGCGGCCGCCGGCACGACGGATTACCTGTATGCGGCCAACCGCCTGGCCGCGGTGGCGCGGCCCGGATCGAAGGGCCGCATGGGCGTGACGCAGCGCTACGTGTATGCCGGATGGGTCCCGGTGGCGCTGATCGAATATGCGGCGTCTCATCCGCTCGCGCCCATGCCCGCACGCGCGCCCGTTCCTGCCTTCTACGCCGTGCACGCCGACGCCATCGGCGTCCCGCATGCCATCACCGATGCGCAGCGCCGCGTGCGCTGGCGCGCGCTTTGGTCGCCCGCGGGCGCGGAGGTCGCCATTGAAGGCGACCTTTCCATGCCGTTGCGCCAACCGGGACATGTGTACGACGCGGCGACCGGCTGGCACGACAACTACTTGCGGACCTACGACCCGCATGCGGGGCACTACCTGCAGCCCGATCCGGCGGGGCCGATGCCCGATACCCAGGTCTACGGCTATGCCGATCAGCAGCCGCGCCGCCACATCGATCCGCTGGGCCTGTTGCTGTTCGCCTTCGATGGGACCAACCACGACGAGGCCGCTCGCGGCAATGTCTGGGTGATGAGCCGCGGCTATGCCGGCGGCCCGGCGCACTACCATCGCGGCCCGGGCTTTGCATCGCCGCGCTCGCTGGACGCCGCCACCGCGGGATCCGCCCCGGACATCGTGCACGCGCAGTGGCGGACCCTGCTGCGCGAAATCGCGGCAGCCGGTCACGGCGGCCAGGTCGCCATCGACCTGCTGGGCTACTCGCGCGGCGCGGCCCTGGCGCTGCACTTCGGCAACCTGATCGCGGGACGGCATCGCGGCGGCCGCTTCTGGACGTGGGACCGCGCGCTGGGCGCCGTAACGGCGTGCGCCGACCTGCGTTTCATCGGACTGTTCGATGCGGTGGCGCAGTTCGGCATACTTGGCGCCGACAACGAGGCCTACGACCTTGGCGTGGCCGCGGAATGGCGCTGGGTCGCGCATGCCGTCGCCCTGCACGAGCGGCGCACGCTATTCCCGCTGAGCGCCATCCCGGACGGCGCGGCGAACACGATCACCGCCCCGTTCATCGGCGCGCACGGCGACATCGGCGGCGGCTATCTGCGCGAACCCGCGGACATTGAAAGCGGGCGCCCCGGCGGCGACCTGTCCGACGTCGCCCTTGCGTGGATGCTGAAGCAGGCGCACCGCGCCGGCGCGCCCTTTCATGGGCCACCCGCGCCTTACCGGCGTGTGGACAACCCGATCCTGCACGACCACCGGTTCCGCGTGAACCGTCTGGCCGGCACGGACCGCCCGGTACTCGACGGCGACGGCGACACGCTGCTCGAGGCGCAAGGCGAACATTCCGACTATGGCGAGCGCGCGCGGATCGAGGTCGAGGCCTTCATCCGGCGCGTGGACAACTGGACGTGGTCGTCAACCGAGGACGTTGCAACGGTGGATATGGACGGCTACCGGGGTTGGCTGCGCGACACGCTGGGGCTCCAAGCGGCGCCCTGAGTCCCGCGGCAGGCGGCCGCGACGGGGCGGCCGGACGGCAAATCACGTTATCATCCCAGCATCCGGGCCATTGCGTCCCGCCCCCTGTTTTCCCGTCTTTTTCCGAGTTCTCATGCTCCCCGAGCAACAACAACTGCTGGTTTCCCTTTTGCAAAGCGCGGTCGGCACGCTGCTGCCCGATGCCCGTCCGACGATTCAGCTCGAGCGCCCCAAAGTCGCCGCCCATGGCGACGTCGCGACCAACGTCGCCATGCAGGTCGCCAAGGCCGCCAAACGCAATCCCCGCGAGCTGGCGCAAGCCATCGTCGACGCCCTGACCGCCGATGCGCGTGCGCGGGATCTGGTGCAGGCAGCGGAAGTGGCGGGACCGGGTTTCATCAACATCCGCATCACGCCCGCCGCCCGGCAAGCCGTTCTTGCGGCGATCGCCGCACAGGGCTCCGCCTTCGGCCGCGCCGCCCGCAACGGCGAGAAGGTGCTGGTCGAGTTCGTGTCCGCCAATCCTACAGGCCCCCTGCACGTGGGCCACGCCCGCCAGGCGGCGCTGGGCGACGCCATCTGCCGCCTGTTCGACGCCAACGGCTACGACGTCACGCGCGAGTTCTATTACAACGACGCCGGCAACCAAATCCACAATCTTGCCGTGAGCGTGCAGGCGCGCGCCCGCGGCATCGGCCCCGATTCGCCGGACTATCCGGAAGACGGATACAAGGGCGAATACATCGTCGACATCGCCAAGGACTTCATGTCGCGCGCGGCCGTGCGCGCCGCCGACGGCGAGGAAACGGTCGCGACCGGCGACGTCGACAACCTGGAAGACATCCGCCGTTTCGCCGTGGCCTACCTGCGGCGCGAACAGGACCGCGACCTGCAGGCCTTCGACCTGTCTTTTGACAACTTCTTCCTGGAAAGCTCGCTCTACACCAGCGGGCGGGTGGAACAGACGGTCGCGAAGCTGGTGGCCAGCGGCCATACCTACGAGGAAGACGGCGCGCTGTGGCTGCGCACCACCGAACTGGGTACCGGGGACGACAAGGACCGGGTCATGCGCAAGCGCGAGGGCGGCTACACCTACTTCGTGCCGGACGTGGCGTACCACGTCAACAAATGGGAACGCGGCTTCCATCGCGCGGTGAACATCCAGGGCAGCGACCACCACGGCACGGTGGCGCGCGTGCGCGCCGGCCTGCAGGCGCTGGACCTGGGCATACCCAAGGACTATCCGGCGTACGTGCTGCACAAGATGGTCAAGGTGATGCGGGGCGGCGAGGAGGTGAAAATCTCCAAGCGCGCCGGGAGCTACGTCACCATGCGCGATCTGATCGACTGGGTGGGACGCGATGCGGTGCGTTACTTCCTTATTCAACGGCGCGCCGATACCGAATTCGTGTTCGACATCGATCTGGCCCTGTCCCAGAGCGACGAGAACCCGGTTTACTACATCCAGTACGCGCACGCGCGGATCTGCTCCATGGTGGGACAATCCGGCGAAGGCGAGCAGGACATTGCCGCGGCGGACATCGCTTTGCTGACGGCGCCATCGGAATTCGCGCTGATGCAGCGTCTGGCGGAGTTTCCCAACGTGATCCAACTGGCCGCGCAGGAACTCGCGCCGCACCACGTGGCCTTCTGGCTGCGCGATTGCGCCGCCGACTTCCACGCCTGGTACAACGCCGAGCGGGTACTGGTCGACGACGTCGCGCTCAAGCGCGCTCGCCTGCGGCTGGCCGCCGCGACGCGGCAGGTGATCGCCAACGGACTGTCGCTGCTGGGCGTTTCGGCCCCGCAACGCATGTAGGTCGCCATGGCTAAACGCAGACCCGCCAAACGATCGTCGGAGCGCGGCGGCACCCTGTACGGGATGCTCACAGGGCTCTTGATCGGCCTGATCGTCGCCGCCGCCGTGGCTTTCTACGTGACCCGGGCGCCGGTTCCCTTCGTCGACCGCGCTTCACGCCACGCCGACCAGAACCCGTTGCCCGACCTGAGCAACGCCCCCGACCCCAATGTGGGACTGTATGGACGCGACGGCGCCGCGGGCAACGCGCCGAGCGGCCCCACCGCCACGCCGCCGGCTCCAGTGCCCGGCGCCCAGCCCGCCGCGCCGGCCACGCCTTCGGGCCCGCAAGGGCCGGACGACCTTGGCGCGCTTATCGCCACCCTGCCGACCACGCCAGAGCCGCCGCCGGTGGCAACGCCACGGCCCGAGAGGACGGAAAAAAGCCCGGAGAAAGCCGCGGACAAACCGGCGTCCAAGACGGCGGCTACGGTCGCCAGCGCCAATACGGCGGCCGCCAGGGACGGCGCCAAGGACGCCAATGGCAAATATTTCCTGCAGGCGGGCGCCTACCGCGGCGTGGACGAGGCCGAAGCGCTCAAGGCGCGCATCCTCCTGCTCGGACTGCCCGTCGCGGTCCAACGGGCGGAAGTTAACGGCAAGCCCATCAACCGCGTACGCGTCGGCCCATTCGCGCGACTGGACGATATGAACCGCGCCCGCACCCGCCTGGGCGAAAACAAAATCGAGGTGGCGGTCGTGCGCCAATGACGCCGGCGTGCGGAACTCATCCCGTGCGCCACGGTCTGTCTGCTCAGGCCGCCGCGGCAAGAATGCGCGCATGGGGCAGCCCGATGCGGCCCCATGCAGACAAGGCGCGCGGTACCCAGCACACCACAAGTTAAACTCCCACCCGCCCATGGCCCCAACCCGACGTCCGCATGAAACGGCTGTTCCCAGGCCGGAGGCGCCGCGGATCCGGCTCCGCCGGTCCGCCAGCGTCGCCGCCATGATGGGCAGGCGCGACAGCGCTTCGGGGGCGGGCCATTCCCCGGCCCTTCCGTCACAGGAAACGATATGACCACGCTGCTTACCCGCCTGCTGGCGGTCTCCACCTTCGCTGCCACCCTGCTGTTCGCGCCCGCCAGCCAGGCACAGGCCCCGCAGGCCGGCACGCAGGCCTATCAAGCCGTCAACCCGCCGCTGCCCAATGACCATCCCGGCAAGATCGAGGTGGTGGAGTTCTTTGCCTACACCTGCCCGCACTGCGCGGCGATGGAACCGATGGTCGAAGACTGGGCCAAGAAGGCGCCTTCCGACGTCGTGCTGGTCCAGGTGCCGGTGGCCTTCAACGCCGCTATGAAACCGCTGCAACAGATGTACTACACGCTGCAGACATTGAACCGCGCCGACCTGCACACCAAGTTTTTCACCGCCATCCATCAGGAACGCAAGCAACTGTTCACCAAGGCCGCGATGGCCGACTGGGCCGCTTCCCAAGGGGTGGACCGCGCCAAGTTCGAATCCGCGTTCGATTCGTTCTCGGTACAGACGCAAACCGAGCGCGCCACGCAATTGACGAAGCAGGCCAATATCGACGGCACACCGTCCTTCCTGGTGGGCGGCAAGTATCTGACCTCGCCGGTGATGGCGGGCAACAGCTACCAGGGCGCGCTGGATGAAGTCAACAAACTGATCCCCATGGCGCGCGAAGGTAAGTAAGGGCGAGTAAGTAAGGGCGAGGCGCCCTGGCGGTGCGCCGCCTGGCCACGGGGGCGTCTACGCCGCGCCGCGGGCTCTGTCCAACGCCTGCGCCAGGTCTTCAATCAAGTCTTCCGGCGCCTCCAGGCCAATGTGCAGGCGCACCACCGCCGGACCGTCGCCACGCCAATAGCGGTGTCCCGCCAGCGACTGCGGCGACACGAGCTGCACCAGGCTTTCGAAGCCGCCCCACGAATAGCCGATGCTGAACAGCTTCAGCGCGTCCACGAAGACGCGCGCCTGGGCCATGGGCAGCCGCAACGCGGCGGCCATCATGCCGTTGGACCCGGTGCAATCGCGGCGCCATAGCGCGTGGCCGGGATCGCTCGGCAAGGCCGGATGGTAGAGCCGGGCCACTTCCTCGCGTTCGGCCAGAAACTCGCAAACGCGCAAGGCATTGCGCGCGTGCTGCGCCATCCGCAGCGGCAAGGTGCGCACGCCGCGCAGCGCAAGCCAGGCATCGTCGGCGCTGATCGAATAGCCCATTGCATACTGGGTCTTGTTGATCCGTTGCGCGATGCCCGCGTCGTTGGTCACCACCGCACCCAACATCAAGTCGGAATGGCCGCCCACGTATTTGGTGCCCGCCACCACGGATACCTGCGCGCCCAGCGCCAGCGGCTTGTAGATGTAGCCCGATCCCCACGTGTTGTCGCTCACCAGCACCAGCCCGTGCCGGCGCGCCTTTTCGGCCAGCGCAGGAATATCCAGCATCTCGAACAGCAGCGAACCGGGCGATTCGACGTAGAGCACGCGGGTATTCGGCCGCACCAGCGTATCGATGTCGTCGTGATTGGGCGCGAAAAAGGTCAGTTCGATGCCCATCCGGCTGAGCACGGCATGGTCCAGCGCATGGACGGGCCCGTACACATTGTCCGCCACCAGGGCATGATCGCCGGCCGACAGCAGCGACATGAATGCAAGCGTGATGGCGGACAGGCCGGACGGCGCCAGGTAGCAATGCGTGCCCTGCTCCAGGTGCTTGAACACGTCCTCCAGGGCCACATGGGTATCCAGCCCCATGCGCCCGTAAGCCACCACGCGCTCGCCGGCCGCCTTGCGCCGTTCGGCGGTTTCAAGCGCATCCAGGTTCTGGAAACGCACCGTGCTCGTGCGTACGGGCGGCAAGCCCACCGGCGCCGCGCCGCTGGCGGGATCGAAATCCGCGATGCCGGTGTGCTGGAGGAGCGTGTCGATGTGCTTGGAATCGGATGCCATGAGCGGAAAGGTTTGGATGTATCCAGGTCGCCTATGATGCCATCTTTGGACTGATGTGCCCGGCCATGCCTTTATGCCGGCCGGTTATGTGACGCCATGCCCGACCTCCATACCTTGACCACCTTCTTCGGCATTGCCATCCTGCTGGCGCTGTCGCCGGGCCCGGACAATCTTTTCGTGCTGATGCAATCGGCGCTATGGGGCCGATCCGCCGGCTTGATGGTGGTGCTGGGGCTTTGCACCGGGCTGCTGGGACATACCGCCGCGGTGGCCGTGGGCCTGGCGGCCGTTTTCGCGGCATCGCCAGTGGCTTTCGCGCTTTTGAAATGGGCGGGCGCGCTGTATCTGGCCTACCTGGCGTGGCAGGCGTTCCGGGCCCCGGCGGGCGCCGGCGGCGCCGGGGCCGCGCCGAAGCTTGGCGCCCGCGCGCTTTACCTGCGCGGCATCGTTATGAATCTGACCAACCCCAAGGTGCTGCTCTTTTTCCTGGCTTTCCTGCCGCAGTTCACCGCCCCCGCGGCCGGCCCGGTCGGCCTTCAGATCGTGGCGCTCGGCGGGGTTTTCATGGTGGCGACCATGCTGGTTTTCGGCGGGATCGCGGTCTTTTCCGGCGCCGCGGGCGCCATGCTGCAGCGCTCGGCTCGCGCCCGGCGCGTGTTGAATACCTGCGCGGGACTGGTGTTCGCCGGACTGGCCGTGCGGCTGGCGACGTCGGTGCGCTGACGGAAGGTCTGGGCCCGCCCGGCGGGATGCGCAAGCCGGCCTAGGCCGCGACGAAGCGCACCACGCCGTCCTCGCCGGTACGGCGTGTCAGGCGTCCTTCGAAGTACAGCGCGTGCAAGTGCGCCAGCGCCTCGCCCATCGCGAAGGTCAGCTGATGCAGATCCAGCTGGCGCTTGAACAGCACCGGCACGATATCGGCGGCGCTGCATGGCCGGCGGCACGCCGACATTACGTCCTGCAGACGTTCGGCATGGTGCGCCTGCTGTTGCGCGATGCGTTCGTGCAGGCCCTTGAACGGCCGGCCGTGCGAAGGCAGCACCAGCGCATCTGCCGGAACGTCGCCATACCCGTCCAGGCTGCGCAGGTACAGCGGCAGGGGGTTGGCATCGGGCTCGTAATTGAACACGCTCACATTCGTCGATATGCGCGGCAGCACCATGTCGCCCGAGATCAGCACATTGAGCGCCGGACAATAAAGCGACGCATGCTCGGGCGCATGGCCGTAGCCGACGATCACGCGCCAGTCATGCGCACCCACGCGGATGCTGTCGCCGTCCATGATGCGGGTGAAGTGCCCTGGCACCGAGGGCACCAGGTTGGGGTAATAGCCCGCGCGCTGGCGGATCTGCTCCTGCGCCTGGGGGTCGGACAAGCCATGCCGCGCGAAGTGCGCCACCGCGCTGTCGCCGCCCGCGCCTGCGCCGCCGCTGCCGCCCAGGGCGCCGCCACGGGAAAACAGGCAGGCCACGGCATAGTCGGTCATCGTCATCCACAACGGAGCATCCCAGCGGCGGCAGATCCAGTCCGCCAGGCCAACGTGGTCCGGATGCATGTGGGTGACCAGCACGCGCAGGACAGGCAGACCGTCCAGTTGCTCGTCGAAGATGCGGTTCCAGAGCGCCTTGACCTCGTCCCGGCTGATACCGGCATCCACGACGGTCCAGCCCTGGCGGCCGTCGATTTCGTCACGCAGCAGCCATAAATTGATATGGTCCAGCGCGAACGGCAGGGGCATGCGTATCCACCGGACGCCCGGAGCGATCTCCCGGGCGGCGCCCGGTTCGGGCTGGCTCTCGCCCCATGGATACTCCAGCTTGTGCTCATTCGGGTTCATGACGCATCTCCAGCTTGACGGTGGCCTCCAGGCCATCATAATTGACGTTTACGTAAGCTGCCAATGCCATGTCGCCCACATCCTGGACTATTTCCGAACTCGCGCGCGAATTCGACATCACGCCCCGCACCATCCGGTTCTACGAGGACCAGGGCATCGTCAGCCCCGCGCGGGACGGGCGCAACCGCGTCTACAGCAGCCGCGACCGCACCCGGCTGAAACTCGCGCTGCGGGGTAAGCGGCTGGGCTTGCAACTGGCGGAAATCCGCAGCCTCATCGACATGTACGACGGCCCGGGCGGAACCGAAGCGCAGCTGCGGGAATATCTGGCGATCCTGACGCGCCACCGCCAAATCCTGGAACAGCAGCGCCGCGATATCGACGACACGCTGGCGGAAATCGCCAGCCAGGAAGCGGAATGCCGGCGCCTGCTCGAAGTCCAGGCCTGAGGCGGTGCGCCGTGCCCGCGGGCCCGGGCGGCACACGGACGGCGTATTGATATAACGTTTACGTAAACGTAATATAGGCGGCGCAGCATTGCATCGGCCGCAACGCCGGGCGCAAGATAGTCCGGCCGCCGGCTGCAACCCCCGATACGTGGTGCCCGCCTGCCCTTGCAGGCGCCTATGTAAGCACCCGCTTTTCTGGAGACAGGCATGGACATTCCCGGTTTGAGCTTCGACCTCGGCGAAGACCTGGAGCTGTTGCGCGATACCGTGCGCCGTTTCGCACAGGCCGAGATCGCGCCCCGAGCGGCGGAGATCGACCGCAGCGACCAGTTCCCCATGGACCTGTGGAAAAAACTTGGCGACCTGGGTGTGCTCGGGATGACCGCCAGCGAGGCCTATGGCGGCGCGCAGATGGGCTACCTGGCCCACATGATCGCGATGGAGGAGATCTCGCGCGCCAGCGCGTCGGTAGGTCTGTCCTATGGCGCGCACTCCAACCTGTGCGTCAACCAGATCCACCGCAATGGCACCGAGGCGCAGAAGCGCCGCTACCTTCCCAAGCTGATCTCCGGCGAACACGTCGGCGCGCTTGCCATGAGCGAGCCCGGCGCCGGTTCCGATGTGGTCAGCATGACGCTGCGCGCGGAAAAGAAGGGCGACCGCTATGTGCTGAACGGCAGCAAGATGTGGATCACCAATGGCCCGGATGCCGACACGCTGGTGGTCTACGCCAAGACCGATCCGCAGGCGAAGCAGCGCGGCATCACCGCATTCCTGGTCGAGAAGGGATTCAGCGGTTTTTCGGTGGCGCAAAAGCTCGACAAGCTGGGCATGCGGGGCAGCCATACCGGCGAGCTCGTTTTCCAGGACTGTGAAGTGCCCGAGGAAAACGTGCTGGGCGAAATCAACGGCGGCGTAAAGGTGCTGATGAGCGGTCTTGACTACGAACGCGCCGTCCTTGCCGCCGGACCGCTGGGCATCATGCAGGCCGTGATGGATGTGGTGGTCCCCTACATCCATGAACGCCGGCAGTTCGGCCAGCCCATCGGCGAATTCCAGCTGATCCAGGGCAAGATCGCCGACATGTACGCCGGCCTGCAGGCCTGCCGTGCATTCTGCTACGCCGTCGGCCGCAACCTGGACAAACTGGGTACCGAACACGTGCGCCGCGTGCGCAAGGACTGCGCGGCCCTGATTCTTTACGCCGCCGAAAAGGCGACCTGGATGGCCGGCGAAGGCGTGCAGATCCTGGGCGGCAACGGTTATATCAACGAATTCCCGACCGGGCGGCTGTGGCGCGACGCCAAGCTGTATGAGATCGGCGCTGGCACCAGCGAGATCCGGCGCATGCTGATCGGCCGAGAGCTCTTCAACGAAACCGCCTGAACCCGTCCATCGCGCGGCCCCGCGTCATGCCCGTCGTGGCGGCGCCGTCGCCACCGCTGCAAGAGGAGTCATCATGTCTGATCCCGTCGTTATCGTTTCCGTCGCCCGCACCCCGATGGGGGGCATGCTGGGCAGCCTGTCCAGCCTGGCCGCGCATGAGCTCGGTTCGGTCGCCATCAAGGCCGCCGTCGAACGCGCCGGGATCAAGCCGGAACAGGTCGATGAAGTCCTGATGGGCAACGTCCTGCAGGCCGGCCAGGGCCAGGCGCCGGCGCGCCAGGCCGCGCTGGGTGCGGGCTTGCCCATCGGCGTGGCATGCACCACGGTGCACAAGGTATGCGGCTCCGGGCTGAAGGCCGCCATGCTGGGTCACGACATGCTGGCCGTAGGCTCGGCGCAGATCGTCGTGGCCGGCGGACAGGAGAGCATGAGCAACGCTCCCTATCTGCTGCTGAAGGGCCGCCAGGGCTATCGCTACGGCCATTCCACCGTCTACGACCACATGGCGCTGGACGGACTGGAAGATGCCTACCAGCGCGGCACTGCCATGGGCGTGTTTGCCGAGGATTGCGCGGCGCGCTTCGAATTCACGCGTGACCAGCAGGACGCTTTCGCCTTGGAATCGCTGCGCCGCGCGCGCGCCGCCACCGAAGACGGCAGCTTCAAATGGGAAATCGCGCCGGTGACGGTGGCCGGACGCAAGGGCGACGTAGTCGTCGATACCGACGAGGCGCCGACCAAGGCTTTGCCCGAGAAGATCCCTACGCTCAAGCCGGCCTTCAAAAAAGACGGCACCGTCACGGCGGCCAGCTCGGCGTCCATTTCCGACGGGGCGGCCGCCATGGTGCTGATGCGCCTGTCGACGGCGGAAAAGCTGGGCGTGAAACCGCTGGCCCGCGTCGTCAGCCATGCGCAGCACGCGCAGGAACCGAACTGGTTCACCACCGCGCCGATCGGCGCGTTGAAGAATCTTTTCCAGAAGAGCGGCTGGCGCGCCGAGGACGTCGACCTCTACGAGATCAATGAGGCCTTCGCCGTGGTCACCATGGGCGTCATGAAAGACTTCGGCATTCCGCATGACAAGGTCAACGTGCATGGCGGCGCGACCGCGCTGGGCCATCCCATCGGGTGCTCCGGCGCGCGCCTGGTGGCGACGCTGGTCGGGGCCTTGCGCAAGCAGGGCGGCAAACGCGGCGTTGCGACCCTGTGCATCGGCGGCGGCGAAGCCGTCGCCATGGCCATCGAAATGATCTGAGGCGGACGCGGCTCATGGCCATTATCGAATCCCGCATCAATCCGCGCGCGCAGGACTTCCAGGACAATGCCCGCGCCATGCAGGCCTTGCTGGACGATCTGCGGGCGCAGATGGCGCAGGCCGCCCAAGGCGGCGGCGAAACGGCGCGCGCCCGCCATGTCTCGCGCGGCAAACTGCTGCCGCGCGAACGCGTCGAGCGTCTGCTCGATCCCGGCACGCCGTTTCTCGAGCTGTCGCCGCTGGCGGCGCACGGCATGTACGACGGCGAAGCGCCAGCGGCCGGCCTGATCACCGGCATCGGGCGGGTGTCGGGCACCGAGTGCGTCATTGTTTGCAATGACGCCACCGTGAAGGGCGGCACCTACTACCCGATGACGGTGAAGAAGCACCTGCGCGCGCAGGAGATCGCGGCGCAGAACCGGCTGCCGTGCATCTATCTGGTCGACTCCGGCGGCGCCAACCTGCCGCGCCAGGAAGACGTTTTTCCCGACCGGGACCACTTCGGGCGCATCTTCTACAACCAGGCGGTGATGTCGGCCGACGGCATCGCGCAGATCGCGGTGGTGATGGGGTCATGCACGGCCGGCGGCGCCTATGTGCCCGCGATGAGCGACGAGTCCATCATCGTGCGCAACCAGGGGACCATTTTCCTGGGCGGGCCGCCGCTGGTGAAGGCCGCCACGGGCGAGGAAGTCAGCGCCGAAGACCTGGGCGGCGGCGACGTGCATACGCGCCTGTCGGGCGTGGCCGACCATCTGGCGGCGGACGACCATCACGCCTTGCGGCTGGCGCGCGACGCCGTCGCGCGCCTGAACCGGGTCAAGCCGCGCCCGCTGGCCCTGCAGCCGGTGCGCGAGCCTCGTTACGACCCGCAGGAACTGAATGGCATCATCCCCGCCGACACACGCAAGCCTTACGACGTGCGCGAAGTGATCGCCCGCATCGTCGACGATTCCGACTTCGATGAATTCAAGGCGCGCTACGGACAGACGCTGGTCACGGGCTTCGCGCATCTGCACGGCATGCCGGTGGGCATCGTCGCGAACAACGGCATCCTGTTTTCCGAGTCGGCGCAGAAAGGCGCGCATTTCATCGAACTGTGCGCGCAGCGGCGTATTCCGCTGGTGTTCCTGCAGAACATCACCGGCTTCATGGTGGGCCGCAAGTATGAAAACGAAGGCATCGCGCGCCATGGCGCAAAGATGGTGACGGCCGTGGCAACGGCGGCGGTGCCCAAGTTCACCGTTCTGATCGGCGGTTCCTTCGGCGCCGGCAACTACGGCATGTGCGGTCGCGCCTATTCGCCGCGCCTGCTGTTCATGTGGCCGAATGCGCGCATCTCGGTCATGGGCGGGGAGCAGGCGGCCAGCGTGCTGGCCACCGTGCGGCGCGACGGCATCCAGGCCAAGGGCGGCACATGGAGCGCCGAGGAAGAAGAAGCCTTCAAGGCCCCCATCCGCGAACAGTACGAGCGCGAAGGGCACCCCTATCATGCCACCGCACGCCTGTGGGACGACGGCATCATTGCGCCCGCCGACACCCGACGCGTGCTCGGGCTTGGTTTATCCGCCGCGATGAATGCGCCCATCCCGGAAACCCGCTTCGGCGTCTTCCGCATGTAACGAGGAGACCCCGTGTTCTCGACCCTGCTAATTGCCAACCGCGGCGAGATCGCCTGCCGCATCGCCGCCACGGCCCGCCGCATGGGCATCCGCACCGTGGCCGTGTATTCCGACGCCGACGCGCATGCCGCCCACGTCGCGGCATGCGACACGGCGGTTCGCCTGGGCCCCGCCGAACCGCGGGCCAGCTATCTGCGCAGCGACCTCATCTTGGAAGCCGCGCGCAATGCCGGCGCGCAGGCCATCCATCCCGGCTACGGCTTCCTGTCAGAGAACGCGGCGTTCGCGCAAGCCGCCGCGGCCGCGGGTGTCGTCTTCGTCGGTCCGCCAGCCGACGCCATCGCGGCCATGGGCAGCAAATCCGCGGCCAAGCAGCTGATGGAAAAGGCCGGCGTGCCGCTGGTGCCCGGCTATCACGGCGAAAACCAGGACGCCGAATTTCTCCGGCGCCAGGCCGATGCCATCGGCTATCCCGTGCTGATCAAGGCCAGCGCCGGCGGCGGCGGCAAGGGCATGCGCATCGTGCACGAGGGCGCGGCATTCGCGGACGCACTGGCCTCGTGCCGCCGCGAGGCTGCCGCCAGCTTCGGCGATGACCGCGTGCTGATCGAACGCTATCTGCAGAAGCCGCGTCACATCGAGATCCAGGTCTTCGCCGACAGCCATGGCCAATGCATTTATCTGTTCGAGCGCGATTGCTCCGTCCAGCGCCGGCACCAGAAAGTGATCGAGGAAGCCCCCGCGCCCGGGATGACGGCGGCGCGCCGCCAGGCGATGGGCGAGGCCGCCGTGGCCGCGGCACGCGCGGTGGGATACGTTGGGGCGGGAACCGTCGAGTTCATCGTGGAGCCCGACGGCCGCTTCTATTTCATGGAAATGAATACGCGGCTGCAGGTCGAGCATCCCGTCACGGAAATGATCACGGGGCTCGACCTGGTCGAGTGGCAGCTGCGCGTGGCGGCCGGCGAACCGCTGCCGGCGCGGCAGCAGGACCTGCGGCTGCACGGACACGCCATCGAGGCGCGGCTGTACGCGGAGAATCCGGACACCGGGTTCCTGCCGTCCACCGGCACGTTGCGCCATCTGGACCTTCCGCCGCACATCGCTTTCGCCAACGGCCCGGTGCGTGTCGACGGCGGGGTACGGGCGGGGGACACGATCACGCCCTACTACGATCCGATGATCGCCAAGCTGATCGTGCACGGCAAAGACCGCGACGAGGCGCGGGCGCGCATGGCGCAGGCCCTCGGGCAGGTGAGGGTGGTCGGTCTGCATACCAATACGGCGTTCCTGGGCCGGCTCATGCGGGATGAGGCCTTCGCGTCGGCAGACCTGGACACGGGCCTGATCGAACGCCGGCGCAGCGGCCTGCTCCCGCCCTCACGGCCCGCCACCCCGGCGGTCCTGGCCGTGGCCAGCGCCGCGCTGCTTGCGCGGGACGGCATGACGGCGGCAGCCGGCGCGGAAGTATCGTCCGATCCCTGGGACGTACGCGACGGCTGGCGCGTGGACGGCCGCTACGAGCGCGCGATTGCATGGCGGGAGGGCGACGCCCTCCGCCATGTACGTGTCGCGCGCGACGGCGGCGCCTGGACCATCGGCGTGGACGAACGGACGGCCGCCCCCGCGCGCTGGGACGCCACGCCGCGGGGCGCCGGGGCCGCCTGGGATATCGCCGTCAAGACCGAAGATGGCGAAATGCGCGGCGTCGTGGTGTGGGACGGCGATGACGCCCACGTGTTCCTGGATGGCGATGTCCATGTGCTGCGGCTGGACGACCCGCTGGCGCGCGCCGGACACGACCATGGCGAACACGGCGGCGACATGACGGCGCCCATGCCGGGCAAGATCATCTCCATCGGCGTGCGGGCCGGCGATGCGGTGAGCAAGGGCCAGGCGCTGCTCGTCATGGAGGCGATGAAGATGGAGCACACCATCGCCGCGGCGTCCGACGGCACGGTACGGGAGATCTTCTTCAGCGTCGGCGACCAGGTGCCGGAAGGCGCGGTACTGATTGCGCTGGATCAGGGCCAGGCATAGCGCAGACGACGGCGCCACAAAGCCTCCAGGCAAAAAAATCGGCCCCCGAAAGGGGGCCGACGTACTGCACGAGAGGACTGCCACACAGCATCCCCGCCTCTCGCCGGGGAACCGCCCGCCCGTACTGGCGCGGACGGCAGGACTTCCTCGCGCCTGACCCGGCTCACCGGGCCGGCGCCTTTGTCTTTACGAGCTTTCGTCAGGCATTTCGCCGCGTCGGCGGCGCGCCGCCGGCGTTTTGCGCAGCCGCGATCAGACACCTTCGAACGGCGCGTTGTCGGGGTCGCCGAAGGCAACATGCGACGAGCCGTTGCCGGCTTGCACTTCGGCGGCGACCTGCGCGCGCGACACGCCGTTGTCGGCTTGCGCGGTGAAGGGCGTGTTGTCGGGCTCGCTATTGCCGGTCAGGCCGGCGGCGCGGGCTTGCTGCAGTTCAGCGACGACCTGGGCACGGCTCACGCCGTTGTCATCCTGGCCGTAGACGCCTTGGAAGGGGGTGTTATCGATATCGCCACGCGGGGTGCCGGCTTGCGCGGCGCCGATGGCGGCAAACGACAGAATCAAAGCGGTAGCGATGGTTTTGGCTTTCATGACACTTCTCCTAATCCCTGTTGAATGGCCGGGAGGGGCACCGCTTCGCGTGGGAGGAATCCGCCGCCAGCTGTGTCCGTTGCGTTCCCGATGAAGTGCATTCTGCGCCTTCGGGGGTTAGGGATAAACCCTTAGGACGGAATTGATCTTTCCGAATTTATAGGTAATTGTTGTCGATATCGGGCCGATTACAAGATGGTCGATATAAGAATTCAATCGGCCCGGGGTTGTCATAGGTGGTGGCTGCCGTTGCCGGTCCCGCGGCAATTCGCGATCACTACCCAAAAAAATCGGCTTCCGAAGAAGCCGATTTCTGCGGAATGCCCGCCCGGATCCCCACCGCCCGAGGGCTGCCGCCGCGGCCGCTGAGGGACGCGGACCGCGTGCAACGGCAGCGGCGTTCAACGGCGCATCGCGGTGATGATTCCGTCGAGCGTCTTCAGCATGCTTTCGATCTCGTCTTCGGTGACGTTCAGCGCCGGCATGAAGCGCAGCAGATTGCCGCGCGGGGCGTTCAGCAGCAGACCTTCCGGATTCAGTTTGCGGGCGGCCTCCACGATGGCAGGACCATCATCGCGGTCCATGACCAGCGCGCGCAGCAGGCCGAGGCCGCGCTCGCCGCGCATGCCCCATTTTTCCGACAGCTTGATCAATCCTTCCGAAAGCTGGCGGCCGCGCGCCTTGACGGTGTCGAGAAAGCCCGGCGCGTTCAAGGCATCGAACACAGCAGTGCCAACAGCCGTCATCAGGGGGTTGCCGTTGTACGTGCCGCCCTGTTCGCCGTGCGAGAACACGCTCACGTCCTGGCGCGCCAGCAGCGCGGCCAGCGGCACGCCGCCGCCGATGCCCTTGCCCAGGGTCATGATGTCGGGCGTGATGCCGAACTGCTGGTAAGCGAACATGGTGCCGGTGCGGCCCATGCCCGTCTGCACTTCATCGACGATCAGCAGAATGCCATGCTCGTCGGCCAGTTTGCGCAGGCCCTGCATGAACTCCACCGTGGCGGGAATCACGCCGCCTTCGCCCTGTACCGGCTCGAGCATGACGGCCACCGTTTGTGCATCGATGAGCTTGCGCACCGACTCCAGGTCGTTCAGCTCGGCCTTGGGGAAGCCGTCCACCTGCGGCGCGAACATCGTGTCCCAGCCCGGCTTGCCGGACGCCGACATGGTGGCGAGCGTGCGGCCGTGAAAGCTGTGGTTCATCGTGATGATCTTGTACGCGCCGTTGCGATTGACGCGGCCCCACTTGCGCGCCAGCTTGATGGCGCCTTCGTTCGCTTCCGCGCCGCTGTTCGCAAAAAAGACGCGGTCGAACACCGACGCCCGGGTCAGGCGCTGCGCAAGCTGCAGGGACGGCTCGTTGTAGTAAGCCGGCGACGGGTTCATCAGCTTGGCGGCCTGCTCGTTCAGGGCCTGCAGCATTTCCGGAGCGCTATGGCCCAGGCAGTTCACCGCCCAGCCCTGGATGAAGTCCAGATATCGCTTGCCGGTGTTGTCCTCCAGCCAGGATCCCTGTCCTCGCACGAACACGAGGTCCGGGCGGGAGGTGATCTCCATGAGGGTGTTGACGTTGTACTGGCTGAATTCCATGGCGGTTCCTGAAAGGAGGAAGAAGGAAACTTGCCCGCAACTGCTGGCGGGCAAGGGAGTAAATTTATCACCCGTTGGCGCGCGGCAGGAAACCGGAACCGGTCAACGGCTGAGCCCGCGCGCCGCAATGGGCCAGAGTCCCTCAACCACGCCGGCCCGCACCGCGACCAAGGTATCGTGCAGATTGAAGGTGGGGTCGCAGTGAGAAGGCACCAGCAGCACCTTCGCGCCCAGCGCCGGCGCCGCCGCCCCGGCCGCCACACGCACGATCCCATGTTCGTCGTTGGCCGCGACGTAGCTCAGGCCGGGGCGCTCATGCAATCGCGGCAGGCCGCATTCGATCGTCGTTGACTTCAGACCGGCATCCAGGACCACGCGGTCTGCGCACGGTACGCTCATGACCGTGCTGAGCAGGAACAGGCTGTTCCGAAAGCGCAGTTCCCCCGCCCATTCGTTGTCGCCGTAGTCGCCGTCCATGAAGGCATAGCTGCCCGGCTGCAATTCCGTATAGATGCCACCGGGGGCATCGAACTCCGCCGTGCCCGTGCCCGATCCCGTGATGATCGCGCAATGGTAGTCGTGCCTGGCCAGCACGTGGGCGCATTCACGAGCGCGGACGGCCGCCTCGCGGCTCGCCGCCGCGCGCTCCGCGTGACCGCGCCGATGCTGAAGCGAACCGTGATAAGCCTGCAGCCCGGCGAAGCGCAGTCCGGGCAGGCTTTCGATGCGGCGCGCCAGTTCCAGCGCAGCGATCGGCGACGACACGCCACACCGGGCTTGGCCGACGTCCAGCTCCACCACCACGTCGATGCGCGAGCCTTGACGGGCCGCCGCGCGCGACAGATCGGCCACATTGTCCGCATGATCCACGCAAACGCTGAGTCTGGCCTGCCGCGCCAGCGATGCGAGCAGCTCTACCTTGGACGCGCCCACCACCTCATTACTGATATGTATGTCGCGCACGCCGGCCGCCACGAACGGCAAAGCCTCGCTGACCTTCTGCACGCAGATGCCGCGGGCCCCGATGGCGGCCTGGCGCAACGCCACCTCGGGGCATTTGTGCGCCTTGGCATGCGGACGCAGATGGACGTTCCAGCGATCCGCCCAGTCCTGCATGATGCGCAGGTTGTGATCGAAGGCGTCCAGGTCCAGCACCAGACACGGGGTGTCGACGCGGTCCAGGGGGTCGCCCACGCGCGCGGGTGGCGGCAGTTCCGGCGCTGGAAGTCCCTGGCCGGTTACATCGATTTCCGTGTTGTCCAAAAGCGGTCCTCCGGACGAAGGGGCTGCACGACCACCGCGCAACATTTCTGACGATCGGCTAAAAGCGAGGCTTCGGAGGCCGCGCGCCGGCGTCGCGTAACAGCTACGGCTGAGCGGTTGCCCCGGAATCTGAATAAGCGTAAAGTGAATTCATGTTTGCTGGTTTGCCGATGAGCGGGCCGACTGGGCAAACAGGCACAAACGTTTGCGCCCTATGTTCGATATCCTCGTCTATCTTTTTGAAAATTACTACACGCCGCAAGCCTGTCCTGCGGCGGATGTACTGGCGAAACGTCTGGCCGCCGCGGGCTTCGAGCACGAAGACATCGATGATGCGCTGGGCTGGCTTTACGGCCTGGCGGAAACCACCGAACGCTGCGTGGACCTTGCGCAGCAACCCGCCACGGGCACGCGCATCTACACCGACAGCGAGTACCGCCAGCTCGGCAGCGAAGCGATCGGCTTCATTACCTTCCTGGAGACCGCCGGCGTGCTGCCCGCGCCTTTGCGCGAGATCGTTATCGATCGCGCCCTGGCCGCGCCGGAATCCCCCGTTCCCCTGTCCAAGCTGAAGATCACGGCCCTCATGGTGCTGTGGAGCCAGGAGGCCGATATCGACAACCTGGTCCTGGAAGAGCTGCTGGACGACGACGGCGACGTCCGCTGCCTGCACTGACGTCCCGAAGACCTTTCGCGCGCGACCTGCTGCGCGCGCAGGTTCTTCGACACGACAGGCGCAAGACGCCGCGATACCCAGCCGGCCCTGCAAGGGCCGGCTTTGCTTTGTCAGCGGGGTTTCCACGGTCTGCGGTGTCGCGATTCTTGCTCTCGCATCGAGACAGGCGTTTCTGGTTGCTTTCATGAACTACATCGGCCGCTTCGCCCCCAGCCCCAGCGGCCCGCTGCACGCGGGCTCGCTCGTTGCCGCCCTGGCGAGCTATCTGGACGCCCGCGCCCACGCAGGCACATGGCTGCTGCGCATCGAGGACATCGATGCGCCGCGCACCGTGCCGGGCGCCGACCGCGTCATCATGAAGCAGTTGCGCACCTTGGGCCTGCAATGGGACGGCGAAGTCCTTTGGCAATCGGCGCGGGATGCGGTCTATCGCCAGGCATTCGACACGCTCCTGGCGCGCGGGCTGGTATATGGCTGCGCCTGCACGCGACGCGAAATCATAGAAAACCATGCGGCGATGGAGGCCGCGCGCGGCACGCAGCAGGTTCTGCTGGATGGCGAACGCCCCTATGTCGGCACTTGCCGCAACGGTCTTCCCCCCGGACGCCATGCGCGCGCGTGGCGGCTGCGCGTGCCGGAAGGCATCGAGCGCTTTACGGACCGCTGGTTCGGCTCGCAGCAGCAGGACGTGGCGCGGGCCGTCGGGGATTTTGTTCTGAAGCGGGCCGACGGCATGTGGGCGTACCAGCTTGCCGTGGTCGTCGATGACGCCGCGCAAGGCGTCACGGATGTGGTGCGGGGCGCCGACCTGCTCAGCTCTACCGCGCGCCAGCGCGTGTTGGCCAGGCTGCTGGGCGCGACGCCGCCGCGGGTCATGCACGTGCCGCTGGTGCTGGACCCGGCGACCGGACTGAAGCTGTCCAAGCAGAATCACGCGCCGGCGCTGGACCTGTCGCGCCCGCTGGAGACGCTGGGACAGGCATGGCGCGCCCTCGGCTTCGCGCCCATCGAGGCCCGGACGCCGCAGGGGTTCCTGGCCGAAGCCACGCGGCAATGGGCCCGGCGCTACAAAGGCTGAAAATCGGGGCCAAGCAAGCGGACGAGCAGCGCGGTGCCATCGTCGCCCACCCGGAACTCACCGTAACGGGCGGCGGCGTAGCGCCGCGCCTCACCTTCGGGGAAGAAGTAGGCGTTCGTCCCCAGCCGCACGCCCCCGGCACGCACGCGATAGCGCAACACGACCTCGTCCCCGCCATGCGGCAAGGGCTCGGGCTGGACGCGCAGGGGCTGGGCGACGCCTCTGGCGTCCGGTCGCAGCACCAGATAGCCGTCGGTGGACGGACCGCCCCAGCGGTTCTGCTGCGCGGCGTCGGCCTCTTGCAACTGGCCGATCTCACGCGCCGCCGCGAAACGCAGCGCCATGTAGTCTCCCTGCATCAGGGATCGTGGATCGGCCGGCGCCAATGCGAGGCGCACGATCGTTCCGTTGGAAAGCAGCTGCTCCCGCTGCCAGATGCCGGCGTTGACAACCGCGAGCGCCAATACCAGCCCCCCGAGCATGACGGCGGCCCATACCGGCCGCCGCGGCCGGACGGCGTCCGATGCAGCGGGCTGCTGCGATAGCCCCCGGGACGCGGCATTTGACGCCGGCTGCGACTCGCCGCTCGCCGGCCGGCCCAGACGCCAGGCCAGCACGCGCATGATCAGGAGCAGCACGCCGGCGCACGCCAGCCACGCGGCCTTTTCCAGAAGCGGGACATCGAGCTGGTAGTAATACAGGACCAGATAAACGATCAATGCCGCCTGCCCCCAGCGGCGCAACCGCGGCCGGCCGAGACCGAAACCCAGCAGAACCCACGTCATGGCAAAGGCGATGCCCGGACCGGGCATCCAGCACGCGCCCAGCAGCAGCAATCCCGCCGGCACGGCAATCCGCATCCGGGCGGGCAAGGCGTGCGCCTGGCGCCGCAGCAGCACGATGGACACCGCCAACGGGAGCAAGGCCGCCAGCACCAGGAACCCGGCCGCCGGGGGATGCAAACCCCACAGCGCCGGCAACTCCCACACCGCCACCCCCGCCGCCTGCAGCGCGCCCAATTGGGCCGCCAGGGACAGGGCCCAGGCCAACGGCTGCAAGACATCCCGGCGCGCTGCCGGCATGCGCTCGCGGGCAAGAAAGGCGAGCGCGGAAAGCCAGGCGGCGCATACGCACGCGGGAAGCCACAAGGTCAACCCGCGCAGCACGTCGAAGCTCATCCAGGAAAGCATCTGTTGATACAGCGCCTGGCTGCCGGCGGTGAAAGCCGCCAATATGAAAACGGCCAGGGCCATCATCAGCCCGCTCAGGAAACGCAGGATGGCGTCCGGTCCCAGCACATACACGGCGGTGGAAAGCGCCAGCAGAAGCAGCGCCGAGCCGGTTACGGATTCCGACTGGGACAGGCCCGCCGTCACCAGGATCTGGCCGGCGAATGCGAGCGCGATGGCGCACTGCCGCCAGAACAACTGAGGCGCATTGCGCACGATCGCCACGCCGACGGCGCACAGCGCAAGGCCGATCACCAGCGCGCCGGCCGGCGTCTGCACCAGCCCCGACGCCAGCAGAAAGGTCAGCAGAAGGAGGGTCGCCAGCCACGCGCTCAAACCGAGCAGCGCCTGCACGTACCAGGGGGTCGCCGTGCGGCGTACCGTGCGCGGGCCAAGCTGCACGACGGCGGGCACCTCCGGCTCCACTGCGCCGCCGGCCGACGCCACCGCCGGCTCGGCATCGGCGGCGATGGCCGGACCCGCCGCCAGCCGCCGCAGCCAGCGCGCCGCCACCACTGCCTCGCCCATGAGCAGGGCCGCCAAGGGCAGGGCAACCCAGACGCCCGGTTCGATCCGGAACAGCCATTCGCCCAGCACCCGCAGCGACACGCACACCACGCCGGCCGCAAGCAGGGCCAGGATCGCCAGATCGCGCCGGATGCGTATATAGAAATAGGCGAGCGCCAGGGTTGCGCCAACCCATGCCAGGCCGGTGTAGGTGCCCAGCCCTTGGACCACCGAATCTCCGAACATCAGCGCCAGGACCAGCACGCCCATGGCGATCAGCACCAGCACGCGCGGGCCGACACCGGTGCCGGCCCGCCAGTGCCGGGCGCAGAGCTCCCACACCGCCAGCAACAACAGGTTCGCGGCGCTCACGACCAGGCTCGCGAAGCCGGGGCCATCGAACACAACCCACCACGACAGCACGCGTTCGCCCAGCAGCAGCCCCAGCGCAACGTTGGCCAGCACGATCCAGAAAAGCCACACGCCCTGGCTGCGGGCCGCGATGGCCCATGGCAGCATCAAGGCCGCCCACAGCGCGAAAAGCTCCCAGGTGTCCGCGCCGGTCTGATAGGTTTGTCCGACCAGCGCCAGCAAGGCCCCGAGCAGCACGCCTGCAAGCCCGACCACGCAGGCGCGGCCATGCGCCGCGACGCTGCTGCGCGCCGGCCTGACATAGAGCCACGCCGCCAGCACGGCGCTTGCGGCCAGCACGACTTGCGCACCCGCCAGCCGCTGCATTTTCGTCATGGCGTCCCAGTTCGCCGCCACCCCGCAGACCGCCGCGCTGGCAAGCAACAGCAATCCCAACGCCAGTGTCGCGCGCGCCAGAAACGCGCGCCAAGCGTGCAATTCCGATCCTGCCGGCGAGTGGGTATCGACTTGCATGTGGCGAATCTCCGCTCTTATCATCCGCGCTATTGCGGCGGGCCGCCGCCATTGGACACACATGAGCAAAACGTTGATTATTGCCGAGAAGCCCTCGGTCGCCCTGGATATATCACGCGCCTTGGGAGGCTTCGCGCGTGAAGGCGAATACTTTGAAAGCGAACGTTACGTCCTGGCGTCGAGCATCGGTCACCTGCTGAGCCTCGTCGCACCGAACGATCCCGTCAAAGGCAAATGGAGCTTCGCCCACCTGCCCGTCATCCCGCCCAAATTCGAACTGGATCCGACCGACAAGCGTTCGAGCGAACGACTGAAGCTGCTGGTGCGCCTCGCCAAGCGCAAGGACGTGGACAGCATCATCAATGCCTGTGACGCGGGGCGCGAAGGCGAACTGATCTTTCGTTACATCATCCAGTATGCGGGTGTAAACAAGCCGATCAAGCGCCTGTGGCTGCAATCGATGACGCAGGCCGCGATACGCGAAGCGTTCGAAAACCTGCGGGATGACAGCGTCATGAAGCCCCTGGAAGCGGCGGCGCGTTCGCGCGCCGAAGCGGACTGGCTGGTGGGCATCAACGGCACGCGCGCCATGACGGCCTTCAACAGCAAGGACGGCGGCTTTTTCAAGACGCCGGTTGGCCGCGTGCAAACCCCCACGCTGGCGATCGTGCACGAACGCGAAAACCGCATCCGCGCCTTCGTGCCGCGCGACTATTGGGAAGTGCGGGCCACGTTCGTCGCCGCGGCGGGCCTGTATGAAGGCCGCTGGATCGACCCGGACTTCAAGAAGGACGAGCGCGATCCGGAGAAACGCGAGTCCCGCCTGTGGTCGCTGGCGGCCGCGCAAAGCGTGGTGGCCGCATGCCGCGGCCAGGCCGGCACGGTCACCGAGGAATCCAAGCCCTCCACGCAACTGTCTCCCGCGCTTTACGACCTGACGTCCTTGCAGCGCGAAGCGAACGGCCGCTTCGGCTTTTCCGCCAAGACGACCCTGGCGCTTGCGCAAAGTTTGTACGAACGGCACAAGGCGCTGACGTATCCGCGGACGGACTCGCGCTACTTGCCGGAGGACTACATCAACACGGTGCGCGACACCATGCGTACGCTGGCCGACGCACAGGCCGGTCCGGCGGCCGCTTCCGCGCGTCATGCAGCGCAGGTCGTAGCGCAAAACTGGGTGAAGCCGAACCGCCGCATCTTCGATAACAAGAAGGTGTCGGATCACTTCGCCATCATTCCCACCCTGCAGGTGCCGCGCGACCTCAGCGAGGCCGAAGCCAAGCTCTACGATCTGGTGCTGAAGCGATTCCTTGCCGTGTTCTTTCCGCCGGCAGAATATCGCGTCACCACGCGCATGACGGACGTGCAAGGACATCGCTTCCGCACCGACGGCAAGGTGCTGGTGGCGCCCGGCTGGCTGGCCGTGTACGGCAAGGAAGCGCAGGGCGAGGATGCCAACCTGGTGCCCGTGGCCGAAGGCGAAAAGGTGCGCACGGAAGAGGTCGAAGCCGTCGGCTTGGCCACCAAGCCGCCGCCCCGCTACAACGAAGCCACGCTGCTGTCCGCGATGGAAGGCGCGGGCAAGCTGGTGGAAGACGAGGAGCTGCGCGAAGCAATGTCCGAGCGCGGTCTGGGGACGCCGGCCACGCGCGCAGCGATCATCGAAGGCCTGTTGAACGAAGGCTATCTGCGCCGCGAGGGCCGCGACCTGGTTCCCACGGCCAAGGCCCGGCAGCTGATGACGCTCCTTTCGGGTCTGGATGTGGCCGAACTGACGTCGCCCGAGCTGACGGGCGAATGGGAACACAAGCTCAAGCAAATCGAACAGGGCGGTCTGGCCCGCGACGCCTTCATGCGCGAGATCGCGCAAATGACGCAGGTCATCGTCAAGCGCGCCAAGGAATACGAGCGCGATACGGTGCCTGGGGACTACGCGACGCTGCAGACGCCTTGCCCGAAGTGCGGCGGCGTCGTCAAGGAAAACTACCGGCGCTTCGCGTGCACCAACTGCGATTTCTCGATCAGCAAGCATCCCGGCGGTCGCACCTTCGAACTGCCCGAAGTGGAGGAACTGCTTGCCAGGCGCGAGATCGGCCCCCTGCAGGGCTTCATCAGCAAGATGGGGCGCCCCTTCGCGGCGATCCTGCGCATCACCGACGAATACAAGCTGGAGTTCGACTTCGGCCAGAGCAACGAAGAGGACAACGAGCCGGTCGATTTTTCCGGCCATACGCCGGTGGGGCCTTGCCCCAAATGCAGCTCGCGCGTCTTCGAGCACGGCATGAGCTACGTCTGCGAGAAAGCCGTCGGGCCCGACAGGACCTGCGATTTCCGCTCGGGCAAGGTCATCCTGCAGCAGGAAATCTCGCGCGCGCAGATGGAAAAGCTGCTGAACGACGGCCGCACCGATTTGCTGGATGGCTTTGTGTCCAGTCGCACCAATCGCAAATTCAAGGCGTATCTGGTGCGACAGCCGGACGGCAAGATCGGCTTCGAGTTCGAACCGCGCGGTGAAAAACCGGCCGGACGCGCGGGCGCGAAAACGGCGGCGAAGACCGCGGCGAAAACGGCCGCAAAGACCGCAACCAAGCGCGCCGCCAAGACCGCAGACGCGGGCGGCGCCGAGGCAGGCGCCGCCAAAACGGCCGCCCGTACGCCCGCGGTGAAGAAAACAGCAGCCAAGAAGGCGCCGGCGAAAAAAACCGCTGCCAGGAAAACCGCCGTCAAGACGGCGGCCTGAAGCGTGAACGTCCGTCACATGCGTGGCGTGGCGGGCGGTCGGGGCGGTCAGCGCGACTAGCCGCCGCATGCTTGCCGGGCCGCGTCCGCGGCCCGCGCCTCTCTCCCTCTTTTGGACGACCCGCCATCGGCCGGCGCGCCGGCCGATGCTGGCCGCATGGCGCGTGCGGGCGTAGACTGTGCAACGCCGCGGCGGCGCGCGGCGCGGCGCGCGGTCATCGCGCGCATCCCTTCCAAGACCGACGGCCGCGCCCGCCACGGCCGCATGACACCCGGCAGGCCGCCTATCCGGCGGCGTCGCCTGGGGGAGACATCGAGAGGCCCAAGCATGCAGCAGCACTTCATCGACAATCGTCCCGTCACGCCTTCGTCCGGCGAGTACATCCCGGTCATCGATCCATCCACGGGCGAGGAATACGACGCCATCCCGCGCGGCAACGCTGCGGATATCGAGCGCGGCGTGCAGGCGGCGCGCAAGGCCTTCGAGGGCGCTTGGGGCGCACTCACGGCCGCCGAACGGGGGCGCCTGCTGCTGAAGCTTTCGCAACGGGTGCTGGACCACTTCGACGAACTGGTCGCCATCGAATCGCGCGATTGCGGCAAGCCCACCAGGCAGGCGCGCGCCGACGTCACGGCCATCGCACGCTACTTCGAGTTCTACGGCGGCGCGGCCGACAAGCTGCATGGCGAAACGCTGCCGTATCAGAACGGCTACACCGTGCTGACGCTGCGCGAGCCGCACGGCGTGACCGGCCACATCGTGCCGTGGAACTATCCTTTGCAGATCTTCGGCCGCAGCGTCGGCGGCGCGCTGGCCGCGGGCAATGCCTGCGTCGTCAAACCGGCGGAAGACGCGTGCCTGTCGGTCCTTCGCATAGCCGAACTCGCGGCGGAAACGGGCTTTCCGCCGGGCGCCATCAATGTGGTGACCGGTTACGGGCATGAGGCGGGCGACGCGCTCGCCCGCCATCCGGGCATCGACCATATTTCCTTTACCGGCTCGCCTGCCATCGGCATTCTGGTCACGCAGACCGCCGCCGCCAACCATACGCCGGTTACCACGGAACTGGGCGGCAAATCGCCGCAAATCGTCTTCGCGGACGCGGACTTCGACGCCATGCTGCCCGTGGTGGTCAACGCCATCGTGCAGAACGCCGGCCAGACCTGCTCCGCCGGCAGCCGCCTGCTGGTGCAGCGCAGCGCATACGACGAGGTGCTGGACAAAGTCGGCCGGGCCTTCGCCGCCCTGCGCGCGGGACCCGCACACATGGACCTGGACTGCGGACCGCTGATCCGCAAGACCCAGCAGGCGCGCGTCGCGGATTTCCTGAAGCAGGCCCGCGACGACGGCATTCCCACCGTCGCGCAAGGCTCGCTTGCCGACGGCGCGCCGTCGACGGGCTTCTACCAGGTCCCGACCCTGCTGCGCGACGTGCCCATCGACCACCGCCTGGCCCGCGATGAAGTGTTCGGACCGGTATTGGCGGCCATCCCCTTCGACGACGAGGCGGACGCGGTTCGCATCGCCAACGCCACGGACTACGGCCTGGTTGCCAGCGTCTGGACACGCGACGGCGGACGCCAGCTGCGCATGGCGCGCAAGGTCAGGGCCGGCCAGGTCTTCATCAACAACTACGGCGCCGGCGGCGGCATCGAACTGCCCTTCGGCGGCGTCAAGGCCAGCGGCCACGGCCGCGAAAAAGGCTTCGAAGCCCTGTACGGCTTCACCGTCCTGAAGACCATATCGATCAAGCACGACTAAGCGCGGCTACGCACGCCGACGCTCCGGTGCCGGGCCCCTCAGGCCCGCACCGCTCCGCGCACCTCGCCGCGCTGCCCGTCTGCGGATTCCCTCATTCCTCATACCAGACCCCGCCAGCCAGCATCATTCGATGGTGGCCGTATCCCGCGGGCATCATGGGATAGCAGTTTTCCTGTTCCGCCACGCACACGTCCAGGAAGTACGGGCCGCGGCTTTCCAGGCATAGCCGCAAGGCATCATCCAGCTGCGCGGGATCGGAGACCCGCGCAGCGCCCCATCCGAACGCTTTGGCCACCGCCACGAAATCGGGCAGAGATGCGTTATAGCTGTGGCTGTAGCGGCCCCCGTGAATCAACTCCTGCCATTGCCGCACCATGCCCATATAGCCGTTGTTGCACAGCACGACCTTGACGTCCGCGTCGTGCTGCACGGCGGTGGACAGCTCCTGGATGTTCATCAACACGGAGGCATCGCCGCTGACGCACACCACTGTCCGGTCCGGATGCGCGATGCGCGCGCCGATCGCCGCAGGCAGGCCGTAGCCCATGGTGCCCGCGCCGCCGGACGTCAGCCAGCGATTCGGCCGTTCGAATCGCAAATACTGCGCGGCCCACATCTGGTGCTGCCCCACATCTGTCGACACGATGGCGTCGCGGCCCTGCAGGGCGGCGTTGAGACGCTGCATCAAATGCTGCGGCAGGATGGCGTCGTCCCGCTCAGGCACCGCCAGGCAATCCTTGGCGCGCCAGCGCTCGATGCGATGCCACCAGGCCTGCAGCTGTTCCGGCGGCGGCGCGCGGTCCGCCAGCGCCTCGCGCAGCGCGCCCACCAGCGGCAGGCAATCGCCGACCATCGCAACGTCAACGCGCACCACCTTGTTGATGGAGGCCGGGTCGATGTCGATATGGATCTTGCGGGCGTGGGGACAGAAGTCGGCGAGACGCCCGGTGATGCGGTCGTCGAAACGCGCGCCCACGCAAACGATGAGGTCGGCATGGTGCATCGCCAGGTTGGCTTCGAGCGTGCCATGCATGCCCAGCATGCCCAGAAAGCGCGGATCCGATGCGGGAAAGGCGCCCAAGCCCATCAATGTAAGGGTGCAGGGCGCATCCACATGCCGCACCAGGTCCGTGAACGCGGCGCAGGCCTGCGGCCCCGCATTGATCAATCCGCCGCCGCCGTAGAACACCGGGCGGCGGGCCTGCGCGATCAGGTCCGCGGCGCGCCGGACGGCGCTTTGCGGCACCTTCAGCGCCGCCTTGGCGGCCTGCCGCCGTGCACGCAACGCCGCCACGCCGACGCGTTCGCCGGCCGGCAGCGTTTCGTCCACGTCGGCCGGCAGCGCCAGCTGCACGTCCTTTGGAAAGTCGACCAATACGGGGCCCGGGCGGCCCTGCCGGGTCAGGGTCAGCGCACGCGCGGCCGTATCGGCCACGGCGTCCACCGTCCGGATTTGCGTATTCCACTTGGTCACCGAACGCGAAATGCCGATGGCGTCGCATTCCTGGAAGGCGTCGGTGCCGATGGCGCCGGTCGCCACCTGCCCGCTGATGCACAGCACCGGGATGGAATCGCACATGGCGTCCAGCAGACCCGAGGTGGTGTTCGCCATGCCGGGACCGGATGTGACGAAGACCACGCCGGTCTTGCCCGTCGTCCGGGCGTAGCCCTCGGCCGCATGCACGGCCGCCTGTTCGTGCCTAACCAGCACATGGCGCAGCCGCGGCTCCGCATACAGCGCGTCGTAAAGCGGGAGCACCGCTCCCCCGGGGTAGCCGAACACCGTGTCCACGCCATTCGCAATCAAAGTGTCCAGGAGAATTCGCGCGCCGTTGAGCAGGGCGGGCGCGCCGCAGGCGTCGGCGCCGGTAAAGGCCTGTGTGGGGAGACGGTCATTCATGGAAACCATCTTAGGATGGATTCCGCGGAATATTTACCCTGATTTTCTTGGAACTGTGCGAAGATGCAGGAAATTCATCTTCAAAACACGGTAACTGAAGAAAATGCGTCTGGACAAATTCGACTTGGCCATCTTGCGCGTGCTCCAGGACAATGCGCGCGCCAGCCTGAACGACATCGGCGCCGCCGTGGGGCTGTCCTCGACGCCATGCTGGAACCGCATCAAGCGTATGGAAAACGCCGGGGTGATCCGCGGGTATACGGTCAACATTGATCCGGCGGCGCTTGGCTTCATGGACACCGTGATCGTCCACGTCACGCTCGAAAGCCACAGCGAGGAAACGCTGTACGAATTCGGCCGCGCGCTCGCGCAGATTCCCGAAGTGCTGGAGGCCTTTCTGGTGTCGGGCGATTACGACTACTACATCCGCATCGCCGTGCGGGACACGCGCGACTACGAGCGCCTGCTGCGCGAACAGCTTTACCGTATTCCCGGCATACGCCACAGCAAGTCCAGCTTCGTGCTGCGGCGGCTGAAGGAATCCATGCTGCCGCTCAATACGCCTGCACCGATATAATCGGCGGTCATTCCGCCCGATCGCGCCTGCCGCGTTTCACCTTACCGCGCGATACGCGCCGACTCACGCTGCACATGACTGAAGAAACCTCCAAACCGTGGCACGTCGTGCGCCGCTCCAAGCTGCATGGAAACGGCGTGTTCGCCGCCCGCAAGATTCCCGCGGGCACGCGCATCCTGGAGTACGGCGGCCGGCGCATCAGCGCCAAGGAAGCCGACCGGCGCCATCCCACCAATCCGGACGACCCCTTCCACACCTTCTTTTTCTCGCTATCGTCGGGCAAGGTCATCGACGGCGGCGACCATGGCAACGACGCCCGCTGGATCAATCACAGCTGCGAACCCAATTGCGAAGCGCAGGAAGGCAGCGGCGGCAAGCGTGTCTATATCGTCGCCTTGCGCGACCTGAAGCGCGGCGAAGAACTTTTCTACGACTATGGGCTCGTGCTGGACGGCAAGATCACCAAGGCGCTGAAGGAAGGCTACAAGTGCCTGTGCGGCACGCCGAGCTGCCGCGGCACGATGCTGGCCCTGCCCGAGAAAAAGAAAAAGAAGAAAAAGAAAGCCTGACAGGGCGCCCACGCGCGGCGCCAGCCCATCCTTAAGCCATGCAGGGCGCGGGGCTTTCCGCCAGCGGCGCGGCCGCTGCGCTTACAATGCCTTCATGCCGTCGAATGACGGCATACAGTACGTCTTCAGGGCGGGGCGAAATTCCCCACCGGCGGTAGGCCACGCAATGTGGCAAGCCCGCGAGCGCCAGCGGACCGGAAACGGCACGCGGGGTCAGCAGATCTGGTCAGATTCCAGAGCCGACGGTCATAGTCCGGATGAGAGAAGATGTGCCGGCACACTTCCGTACCCCGCACGCTGCGGCGTGCCCGCGGTTTTGCGTTTGGCTGTCCATTGCCCTGGAACGTTTTTCGCCCACTTGATTGCGAGAGCGTTTCAATGTCCCAAGCAACTTATTCCTCCCCCGTCCCCGATCCCCGCTATCCCGCCATTGCGGCGCAGCCGTTTCCGATGCGCCTGGCGCGCGCCCTGCACCATATGCGGCTGGGCAGGCCGGTCATCCTGATGGACGATTTCGACCGCGAGAACGAAGCGGACCTGATCGTCGCCGCCGACAAACTGACCGTGCCGGTGATGGCGCAGCTGATCCGCGACTGCAGCGGCATCGTATGCCTGTGCCTGAACGATGAAACGCTGGAACGCCTGGCCCTGCCCCCCATGGTCAGCCGCAACGAAAGCCGCCACGGCACCGCCTTCACCGTTTCAATCGAAGCGCGCGAAGGCGTCTCCACCGGCGTGTCGGCCCAGGATCGCGTCACCACCATCCGCGCCGCCATCGCGCCGCAGGCCAAGGCCGGCGATGTCGTCAGCCCTGGCCATGTCTTCCCCTTGCGCGCCCAGCCGGGCGGCGTGCTGACGCGCCGTGGCCACACCGAAGGCTCCGTCGATCTGGCCGTCCTGGCCGGACTGCGGCCCGCGGCGGTGCTTTGCGAACTGATGAACCCGGACGGCACCATGGCGCGCGGCGAGGCGATCGAACGATATGCCGCCAAGCACGGTCTGGTCGCGCTGACGATCGCGGAACTCGCCGACTATCGCCGCAGCCTGGCGGCCGGGGCGAGCGAAGGGACCGCTGCCGTTTCCATCGACGTGGCGCCGCAGGCAGCCTGAAGCGGCAAAGGCGACGCTAAGCGACGTCTTGCGCGATGCGCGCGAGGCACGCTTCGGCGTCGCCGATGACGATGGTGGCGCTGCAGGCCAGCATCAGGTTCAGGCTCATCCCGAAGTCTTCTACCGTGTAGCCTTGCGCGTCGACATGCCGCATGCCGTCTTCGGACTTTCCCACGGCAACCTGTTCGACGATGGACTCGCCCGCCGCGCGGTACCCCCACACCGGCTTGCCGAGCGCCACCGCGTAGCCCACCTCGAACGCCGTGCCGGAGTCGGGTTCGTTCCCGCGAAAAGCGTTGAGATTCGCCATGACGCCGTCGGCCCGCTGGATCAGCCTCACATTTGCGCGATAGATCCATGCGGCAAGCTGCCGGCCGCTCAGCTGCGCTGGCGCCGACTTGTCCAGCGGATACAACCCTTCAAGCCCGTAGCGCTGGCAGAGTGCCCGCAACGATTCGCCATATGCCACGGCGTCGGGGCGGAAAACGTCAAAGCCGGCCAGGTAGAGCGAAAAGGGCCGGCGGCTGGACACGGCTGGCATCGCGGCGCCCCGGATCAGAACATGGTGTTGCGGTTGGCGGGATTTTCGGGGATGTCCTGGCTGACGTCCCAGTGCTCGACGATCTTGCCGTTCTGCACGCGAAAAATATCGATCACGGCCTGGCCCGTATCTTCCGGCGATTCCTTCCAGAGCGAATGCACCACCACCATGTCGCCTTCCGCGATCACGTGGCGGATCTCGGCATTGGCCTGCGGGTGCTGTTCCAGATAGGGGCCATAGAAGTCCGCCATCGCGGCCGCGCCGTCCGGCAGGTAGGGATCGTGCTGGATCAGCCCCTTGTCGACATAGGTCTGCATCGCCTTATCGACGTTCTTGTCCTGGAACATCATGCGGAAAAAAGCCGTCACCAGCGTCTTGTTGTCGGCTGCCGCCTGCGGCGCCGGCCGCGCCACGCCGCAGACGCACGCGGCCGCAAGAAACAATACGGTGGCGGCAAAGGGTCTGAGCTTCATGGGATTCCGAACATTGACTGGGATCGACGCACGCCGCGCATAGCGACGCCCGCGGCGTGCCAGTGTAAACAAAATCGCCGCTTACGCGGATCGGGGGATGCGCGCGTTCTGGTACACCTGCAGATGCGCGTACGCCGTGCGAAGGTAGGGCGTGGCGACGCCGCGCGCCGCACCCCGCGAGATCATGTCGCCCACGATATGGTCGGCCTCGACGCGCAGACCCTGCTGCAGATCGCGGAACATCGATGCCGTAATCGGCGACGACGTATCGGTGAACAACTTGCGGGCGGAGGCGTCGGCCTGGGGGCGCACCGGATAGCCAAAGGCCGCCGACACCGCCTGCGATTCCGCCAGCAGCCCGAGCATCACGGCCTGTCCATCGCCCGTGGACGCGATTTCGCCGACCGAGCCGCGCATCAGGCAGGTTGCGGCCGCCAGGCTGCACAGAAAAACGTATTTCTCCCAACAGTCCTGATAGATGTCCTCGCTGAGGCGCGACGAAAAGTCCGCCTGGCTCAGCGCCTGTTCGAGCGCCGTGCAGCGCGCGCTGCGCGGCTCCCCGGCGCGTTCGCCGAACACGAAGGCGGCATGGGGCCCCATATGGACGACTTCTCCCTCCGGGCCGAGCGTCGCGACGATCTGGCACAGTCCGCCCAATACGCGCTGCGCGCCGAAGGCCTCGTCCAAAAGGTCGTAGTGCGCCATGCCATTCATGATCGGCAGGACGGCCGATCCGGCGCCCACCGCCGGCCGGATGGCTTCGATGGCGCTGCCCAGGTCGTAGGCCTTACAGCTGAGCACCACCACGTCGTAGCGGCCCTGCAGTTCGCCGGCCGTGACGATGTGGGGCCGCACGGTGGCGTCGCCGCGCGGGCTGCGTATCCGCAGGCCCTGCTCGCGCAGCAGGCGGGCACGCGCATCGCGCACCAGGAAAGTCACGTCCACGCCGGCCTGCGCGGCGCGCCCGCCGAAGTAGCCGCCCGTTCCGCCCGCGCCAAGAAACAACATCCGCATCGTCTTCTCCCATCCCGCGCCGCCCAACGGCGGCTCGACCAGGGCGCATTATGCGCCGAAGCCGAAGGGGTAGGCGGGGCCGCCGCGGCGGCCATGGCAGGCGGTGCACGGCGCGGGTCCGCGGCGAGCGGACCGCCGGCGCTCAGTCGAAAATTTCGTGCCAGAAGGATTTCTTGCGATAGCCGCGGTCGTAGCCGCCGGAATAGCCGCCCGAATGCCGGCCGGGATGGCGGTCGTCATCGTGATAGGGACGGGCTTCCTGCCTGGGCGGTGCGGGCTGCGCGGCGCCGGTTTCCTGGATGCTGCGTTCTATCAGCTTGTCCAGCTCTCCGCGGTCCAGCCAGACGCCACGGCACTGCGGGCAGTAATCGATCTCGATGTTCTGGCGCGCGGACATGACCAGCTCGGGTTCTTGGCAAACGGGGCACTTCATGGCGGTCTCCTTACGTTTCGCTGAACAAAGGTAGACCGCCCGGTATGACGTTGGTTCCCGTACTCCGTCGCCGATCAACGCGGCCGGCTCCAGACCTTGCTCATGGCCCGTATCGCCGCCCAGGCCACCCATTTGCCGTTGGTGAGCCTGGCCCGGGGCAGGCGGCGCGCAATTTCCACGGCGATACCGCCGCGCCGATGCCATTCCCGCTTGCGCATCTGGCTGTCGGTGCGCCGTCCTTCCAGCCAGTCGAAACGACGCAGGCCCGGCTTGTAGGTCGGCGGCACATTGAAGATCAAAATGTAGGCCAGCCGGGGCGCATCCGAGGTGTTGGGACCGGTGTAATGCAGGGTGCGCATGTCGTGCACCGTGCACCCGCCCGCGGGCAAGGGCACCGGAACCGCCAGTTCGCGCGGAAATTCATCGCAGCATTCCAACGGGTGCAAGGTTTTGTCGTTGCCGGGGGAGCGGTGCTTGAGCACGTCGTAGCGGTGCGATCCCGGGATGAACTGCATGCAGCCGTTCACCTCGCCCACGGGCTGCAGCGCCAGCCAGATGCTGAGCTCGCGGTATTCGAAATCCGGCGAGCGGAATGCCTCGTCCTGATGCCACGGCGTCTCCGGGCCGACGCGGGCGGGTTTGAGCAAGGCGTGCTCGCCGTACAACGCCGCATCCTCGCCCAGGAGCTGTTTCGCGATCGCCAGCGCACGCTGGTGATAAACGGTTTTCAGCAGTTCCGGCGCATAGTGGGAAGGATCGTGCAGGCTGGGGAAGGTCTGCGGCTTGTCAGGATCGTCCCGGCTCGCGAAGTCGTACTGCGCGCCTTCCTCGTATCCAACCCGGTTCTCGAATAGCCGCATGAGCGTCTGTCGGATCTGCGCCACCTCCTCTGCGGGGCAGATCGCCTCCAGTGAAATGTATCCCTGTGACTGGTATTGGCTGGTCAACGTTTCTGGAAGGACATATGGCTGGTTCACTCTCGCGCTCCACGTGGATTGATGCCGCTTCCCGCCAAGCGGCGTGGAGCTAAAGGTAGCGGCTGAGCGGGCGCGCAACTATCGCCCTTCGCGCCTAGAGCGGAAGCGCTGCGCATCCTGCATTCAACGGATGAGCGGACGGCCGGTGCTGTCCGCGCGGCCCGTCCGGCCGGACGACCCGTTATGGCGCGGTCGGCTGGCCGCCGGCCGAAGCCGCCGGATGCGTCACCAGGAAACTGAACAGGCGGCCTCGGACCGCTTCCAATTGCGGCGCCGCCACGCCAGCGGCGGGCGCACGCTCCCCATTCCAGATGGACGCCGGGGCAAGCGCCTCGCGGCATACCGGCACGCCGGCCGTCTTCAGACGTTGCGCGTAGGCGCAGCCTTCGTCGCGCAAGGGGTCGTCGGGACTGCTGAACAGCAGCAGGGGCGGCAGGCCCGCGAAACGCGAACCCGCCGTCGGCGTGGCATAGGGATGGCTGGCATCGCAGGGACAGGACAGGTAGCTTTTCCAGCCATCGGCCCAATCGGCGCCCGCCGGCGTTCCCTGCGCGCAGCGCATGGACGCCGTCCCCATGCTGGCGTCGAGCAGCGGGGAAAACAGGATCTGCCCTTCCAGCGGCGGGCCGCGCCGGTCGCGCGCCATCAGGGCAGTGCACGCGGCGATATTCCCGCCGGCCTCCTCGCCGGCGACGAAGAGCCCGGCGCCCTTGCCGGCCAGCCGCCCACGGTGGCGGTGCGCCCAGTCCAGCGTGGCGTATGCGGCCTCCAGGGCCGCCGGAAACGGATGGCCCGGGGCAAGCGGATAATCGACGGATATCACCACCGCACCGGCATCCGCCAGCATCTGCGCAACGAGAGAAGGGTGATCGACGGAGCCGGAGACGAAGGCGCCCCCATGGAAATGGACGACCAGCGGGCTCGGCTCGCCGGCGTCGCGGCGGCCGTAGAAGCGTACGCGGTGCGGCGGCATATCGACCCGCGCGCCGGCGGACGCGGGCCCCTGGCGGGCCGTGCGCGTCGCCCGCGCGCCGCCGGTATCGGAATGGCAAGACATGGTATTCGACCGTCGCCCGGGCCATTGCGCCGGGCATATCAGCAATGACGCAAGCATAGGAAATGCCCGCGCGGCGATAAACCGCCCCGCCGCGACTTCATAATTTCCCTGCCCCGACTAATGGCCGCGCACGGCGCCGCGCCGCGTATGGAAAAATAGGCCGTTTCAGTCAACGTTCATACGCGCCGGCATCATGGCTAACGAACCCCTGATCGAAACCGTTATGGTCCACGTCCGCGGCAAAGTCCAGGGCGTGGGTTTCCGCATGGCGACGGTGCGCCGCGCGCATATGGTCGGCGCCACCGGCTGGGTACAGAACCGGACGGACGGTTCCGTGGAAGCCCTGGTCCAAGGCACGCCCGACCAGGTAGACCAGATGCTCGAATGGATGGGCAAAGGGCCGCCCGGCGCTGTAGTGAAGGAAATCACCTCCCATCGGGAGTACATCGATAAGCGGTACCGCAATTTCCAGCAGCTCTGAAGTCCGGCGAAACACCAACATCCCAACGTCTCGGAGACAAGCACGTGTGGCAGACCAGTGAACGCTATCCGGATCCGCGCATCGAAATCATCGACCCGCGTTTTTCGCGCTATCTGCATTTCAATGCCGCGGTCGAGAAACTTGGCGACGGTATGCGCTGGGCGGAGGGCCCGGTATGGTTCGGCGATGGCCGTTATGTGCTGGTCAGCGACATCCCGAACGACCGCATCATGCGTTGGGACGAAGCCACCGGCGCGTTCAGCGTGTTCCGGCAGCCATCACGCAACGCCAACGGCAATACCCGCGATCTGCAGGGCCGGCTGATCACCTGCGAACACGAAGGCCGCCGGATCACGCGCACGGAATACGACGGCAGCATCACCGTGCTGGCCGACAGCTACCAGGGCAAGCGCCTGAACTCCCCCAACGATGTCGTGGTGAAGTCGGACGGCTCGATCTGGTTCACCGACCCGCCTTTCGGTCTGGGCGGCTGGTACGAAGGCAAGCCGGCGCCGCAGGAGCTGCCCGCCTGTGTCTATCGGCTCGACCCGGAGACGGGGGAATTGACCATGGTCACCGATCGCGCGCAGGGCCCGAACGGCCTGTGCTTTTCCCCCGACGAGCGTCTGCTGTACCTGGTCGAATCCCGCGCCACGCCGAATCGCCTGATCACGGTGCACGAGGTCGGCGCCGACGGCCGCAGCCTTGGCGAAAGCCGCGTGTTCATCGACTGCGGCGTCGGCACGTCGGACGGCATACGTTGCGACATCCATGGCAACCTGTGGTGCGGCTGGGGCATGGGATCGGAGGAACTGGACGGGGTCGCGGTGTTCGCGCCGGACGGCAAGCGCATCGGCCATATCCACCTGCCGGAACGTTGCGCCAACCTGTGCTTCGGCGGCGTGCATCGCAACCGGCTTTTCATGGCCGCCGGGAAATCGCTTTATTCCCTGTTTGTGAACACGCAGGGCGCGGCGCCCTGGCACGTGCAGCGGCCCTGACGGGAACGGCCGCCCGGATTCAGTTTTCCCGGGAGGCGGCCGAAGGATTCGCCGTACAGGCGGCCGCGCCGCCCAGCGTGTTGCGCACCCACACCAGCTCGGCCGCGATCGCCACCGCGATTTCGGCGGGCGTCCGGCTGGCGATGCGCAGCCCGACCGGCCCATGCAGGCGGCCGATCTCTTCCTCGGTCAGATCGAACATGCGCAGGCGCTCGCGGCGCTTGGCCTGGTTGGGCGCCGATCCCAGGGCGCCGACGTAGAAAGCGCGCGACTTCAGCGCCTCGAGCAGGGCCATATCGTCCAGCTTGGGATCATGCGTCAGCGCCACGATCGCGGTTCGCTCGTCGGTCCCGATCTGCGTAACCGTGTCGTCCGGCATGGACGTCAACAGCGTGACATTCGGCATGTTCCACTCGGCGAAGAATTCCTCGCGCGGGTCGCAGACCAACACGTGGAAATCCAGCGCGGTGGCGATCTCGCAAAGGACCTTGGCGGTTTGGTTGGCGCCGATGATCAGCAAACGCCAGTGCGGTCCGTAGACCGAGCGGAAGGTGCGGCCGTCGAAGTCGGGGCCATCGTTGGGGCCGGCGGGCGACAGCGTCCATTCGCCCGTCTGCAGATCGACCGTGCGCATCATCAGGCGGTGCTGCCGCACTTCTTCCAGCACGGCATCCAGCCATCGGGTGTCCTCGATGGGTTCCACGACCAGGCGCAACGTGCCGCCGCAGGGCAGGCCGAAGCGCGCCGCTTCGTCCGCGGTGATGCCATAGGTCAGGCGGTCCGCCGTTCGCGGCAGCGTACCCGCCACCGCCCGCGCAATCAGGTCGTCTTCGACGCAGCCGCCCGACACGGATCCGACCAGTCGTCCATCCTGGCGCAGGGCGGCCAATGCGCCAGCCTGCCGCGGCGCCGAGCCCCAGGTCTGCACCACCGTGAGCAGGTGCACGCGGTGTCCATCGGCGACCCATTCGCGGGCCTGCTGCAGCACATCGAAATCCAGCGAATTCATTGCGTGGCCATCCCGAAAGCGGATTGGCGGCCGCGGCGGGCAACCACGGCGCCGGCATGACAGGCGCCCGCAAGAGCGCGGGCGCAGGGCTACTTTACAAGAGCCCTGTGCGGGCGTCGACGTCGTGGCTTGTCCGGAAGCCGGCGACAGGCGGGCCCAGCCGTGCTTCATCCGGCGACTGAATGCGGCGGCAGCCGCGCTGGCGCACGCCGGTAACCGGCCGCCGTCCGATCAAGGCGGCCTATCGCATCCATAGCAATAAACGGCGCAATCACCGGCGATTGCTGTGTCCTACGGGAAAATGATTTCCCGAATAGGGGTTTATCCGTAGGTCTTGGAAGCGGAGAATGACTTTCATCGGGACAGCAACGGACGCCAGGAAATGGAGATTCCCCTTGCACGGCGTCCGGCCCCTCACCAAACAGGACTAGGAGTACTGCCATGAAAGCCAAGACCATTGTTTCCGCTTTGATTCTCTCGTTTGCCGCCATCGGCGCTGCCCAGGCTGCGACCCCGCGCGGCGATATCGACAACACCCCCTTCCAGGGCGTCTACGGCCAGGCGGACGACGGCGCCAGCCGCGCTCAGGTTCTTGCCGAGTTGCAACAAGCGCGCGCTGCCGGTCTGACCGGCAATGGCGACGTGGACAACGCGCCCTTCCTGGCGCAAGCCGACAGCGGCGTGAGCCGCGCCCAAGTGGTCTCGAACATCGGCCATGACGACATGGCGTTCGGCGACCTGAACAACCAGCCCTTCCAGGGCGTCTGATCTATCGCCGCCGGCGCCGGCGGGCTCATCGCAAGCCGGCGTGATGCGATCACGCCGAACGGCGAAAAGCCTCGCACCGCGGCGCAGCGCGGAATCGATAGGCAACCGAACCATCGGATCGCGGATCCGATGGTTTTTTATTGTGGAGTCATGAACGGTCGGGCGGCTGCTCGCCGTCGGGGGGCGCTTCGCCGCCGGCGATCCTGCCTGCCTGCCGAAGCGCGTCCACCAGGGCCGAATAAGCCATGTCGCGGGCGTGCGCGTCCGGCGCCCGCAGCACGAACGACGGATGATAGGTGGGCACAACCGTCATATCGCCCACCTGAATGGGCTGACCGAGCATCGCCGTCAGCCTTGCATCGGCGCGCTGTGTCAGCGCGCGCAGCGCGGTGGCGCCCAGCGCCACCACCACCTTCGGGCGCACCGACGCAAGCTCCCTCTCCAGCCAGTAATGGCACGCCATCACCTCGCGTTGGGCCGGGGTCTTGTGCATCCGCCGCTTGCCACGCGGGAACCATTTGAAGTGCTTGACCGCGTTGGTCACGAACACCATGTCGCGGCGGACATGCGCGTCGGCCAGGGCGCGATCGAGCAGCCCGCCGGCCGGGCCGACAAAGGGTTCGCCGGCCTGGTCCTCCTGGTCGCCCGGCTGTTCGCCTACGACGAGGATGGCCGCATGACGCGGCCCGCGGCCCGGCACGGGCTGCGTGGCGTCGCGCCACAAACCGCAGCGGCGGCAGTCTTCAAGCTTGCGGGGCTGCTGGTCCGGCTGGATCGGCGCCTCATCGCCATCGGCGGACGAGGGCCGCGGCGTGCGGGACGCGGCGCGGGGAGCGGATTTTTCTTGACGTGTGGACATCGGTTCGAAGGCGCCGGCTGGGCGCGGCGGCGGCGCAAGCAGCAGAAAGATTGAGCTGGGCAAAGAGCACCCTGGCGGCCACATGGCTGCAAGAACTGCTCCCGAACAGCACGCGCCAGACAGTAAGCCCTACTCAGCGCTAGGTGCGCCCATTGCGCGTGGTGCGGGGCGGCACAGCGTTTGCACGACGCCTGATGAAACGGCGCGTCCCGCGTCGCTCGCAATACAGGAGTTCACCATGCTGCCCCAACCCGATCCCAACCGAAACGCGCCCCGTCCGTCGAAAAAGGCCGATCTGGACGACCCGCGTCCGGACATGGACCATCCCCCGGGCGCCGACCCGCAGGACCAGCCCGTGTTCGATCGCGCCACGGCCGCCGCCGAAGACGATGCGCGCGACGGCGCGGCCAACGGTCCGCAAAACCCCACGCCGCCCGAAACTGGCCGCCACAATAAGCGCGGCACGCTGCGCCGTTCTCCCGATGACGAGAAAGGGTGAATTCGGGCGGTCCCGCAACCGCTATTGAAGGATGAACAGGAGAACCGACATGGCGCCACAGCAAGGCAGCAACCCTATCCCCCAGCACACCGACGATCTGCTCAAGGAAGACCGCAGCAATACCCCGCGCGATGTCCCGCCACGGGATGAGTACAACCCAAGCGACGGCCGGTCCGGCACGCGCGACAGCGACGACCTGGAACAAAACATCGGCCGTGAAGAACCGGAAGACGATGGGCAGGGCTGATCGCCCGCCATCGCACAGCCGCCCGCCGCGCGTTCCATGTGACCCGGTGGGCAACCCCCCTGCCAATAATTCATACCGAAGGCGCATATCCCTGGCGGTATCCATCGGCGTAGATTTCCGCATACGTGCCGGCGGGCATGCAACCGGGAGGCCGTATGGACTCGCAGCCGGATGTCGACTACAGGCAGGTCTTCATGCTGGCGCCGGTAGGCCAGTGCATATCCCGATGGCGGGTGATCGTCCAGGCCAACGCGCGGCTGGAATCGATATTCCGCTATCCGCCGGGACAGCTCAACGGAACATCGTTCGATGCCCTTTACCCCAATTCGCGCGAAGGGTCCCGCACCGGACAGCGGACCCCACCGCCTTCGCTGAGCGCGAACGGCGTCTATGCCTGCGAGCGCATCATGCAGCGCCTGGACGGCGAGCTGTTCTGGTGCCGGCTCATCGGGCGATCCCTGACACCCGCGGAGCCGCATGCCATCGGCATCTGGACATTCGAGGATTTGAGCTCGCGCATCCCGGCGCCGCCGGACCTGGCAGAGCGGGAACGCGCCATCGCGCTGATGATCGCGCAAGGCAAGACCAGCAAGATGATCGCGGGCGAGCTGAATCTGAGCCCTCGCACCGTCGAGATGTACCGATCACGGCTGCTGGCAAAGTTGGCGGCCGGTACGTCGGCGGATCTGGCGGGGCTTCTGACGGGTCCTGGCGCGCGCTGATGCGCCTGCGCGCTACGGTATGGCCACGACCACGTTGCCCAGGATGCGCCCAGATTCGACGGCTTCGTGGGCGGCGGCGATTTCGTCCAGCGCGTACGCCGGCGCAATCAGGTGCCGCAGCTTGTCCGCCGCCAGCAAGCCGCCCAGCCGCGAGACGGCATGATGACGCTGCGCAGGCAACAGGTCGTACACCAGGAAGAAATGCAGGCTGATCGACCGGGGCAGCCATGCGCCGAAGTTCACCGGAATATCGCCACGGTAATTGGATCCGTACACCACGACGGTTCCATGCGGCGCCACCGCGCCTGCCGTGACCAACGGCGCGGTGGTGGAGAAGTCCATGTCGATGATCGCATCGACGCCCCGTCCGCCCGTCAATGCCAGCAAGCGTTCGGTCACCGGTTCGTCCTTGTAGAACACCGCATCGGTGACGCCCACCTGCTCGAGTACGCCGGCCTTCTCGCGCGAACCGACGGTGGCGATGACCCTGGCGCCGGCGAGCCTGGCCATCTGCGCGGCGTAGTACCCCACGCCCGATGCGCCGCCTGTGACCAGCACCGTCTTGCCTTCCATGTCGCCCGCCAGGATGACTGCCTGCATGGCCGTCAGACCGGGGATGCCCATGCAGGCGCCCGCCTCGAAACTTACCGCGTCGGGCAAGGCGACCGCCTGCTCCGCGGGCAGCGCAATGTACTGCGCCGCGGTACCCATGGGCCGCTGCCATTGCCCGTTCCACACCCAAACGCGCTGCCCAATCCGCTCAGGCGGCACGCCGTCACCCACCTGGTCGATCACGCCGGCGCCATCGCTGTGGGGCACGACGTATCCGCTCGTCACCGGACGGCTGCCCGCCCGCGATTTGACGTCGGAAGGGTTGACGCCGGAAACCGCCAGCTTCACGCGGACTTCGCCGGGCCCCGGGGCGGGCGCAGGCAGTTCCGTCAGTTCCAGCACTTCCCGCGCCGGTCCGTTCCGCGAATACAGGGCTGCACGCATCATGGTCTCCTTCGATAGCCGGGCTCGTCCCGGGCCGGATCATTCTAGAGGCTGCCGGCGCCGGCGCATCATGCCGCTCGCTGCGGCCGCCGCCGCGCTACGCTGCGCGCACGAAACGATTGCTCAACGTGCCGACGCCCGTGATCGAAATATCGACTTGGTCGTCGTCCCGCAGGTCGGGCGAATGTCCGTCCGTACCCATCCATATGACGTCGCCCGGATGCAGGGTCAGATAGCGGCTCATGGTACTGATGAAACGGTCGATGCCGAACAGCATGTCCGCGGTGCGGAACCGCGTCGTTTCCTCTCCGTTCACGCGCACCACCGTTTCCATATCGTTCACGTCCGCGTCGGTCTCGATCCATGGCCCCATGGGCTTGAACGTGTCGCTGTTCTTGGCGCGCCAGAAGGTGCGATCGTTGTGTTGCCACACGCGTTCGCTGACGTCGTTGCCGATGGTGTAGCCGAGCACGCAGGAACGCGCCTGCGCCTCGTTGAGGTTGCGCGCCTTCCTGCCGATGACCACCACCAGTTCGCCTTCGTAGTGCACGCGCGTGGCGTCGGCGGGCATGATGACGTCCTGTCCATGCGGCAGCAGTGCGTTGTTGGCGCGGTACCCGACATCCGGCTGCGTCGGAATCTTCAAACCCTCCGTGCCGATGTGCGTCACATAGTTGAGCCCCACGCAATAGAACGTGGGCGGCACCACCGGCACTTCGATACGGACGTCATCCAGGCGTGTGGTGGCGCCGGTCCGCTCATAACCCTGGAAGGGGTCGCCTCGCACGGCGGCGATGCGATCGCCTTCCAGGATGCCGTAGCCGGTGCGGCCGGCGTGGGTATAGCGTATCCATTTCATTGCATGGTCCTCATGAAAAAGCCGGCTGGCGCGGCGCGCGCCATGGCGTCAGCCGGGCACGGCGGCGAAGCTCGGCTCGTCGTTGCGCATCTGCGCGATAAGCCACCCGCCATCGGCCCGCGCCAGTTCGATATGCGTGGTGCGGATGTTCTCGATGCCGGTCAGCGGGGCCGGCCCCGCCAGCGTGCGGCCGGCATCGTGCCGCACCACCAGCATGTAGGCGCGCATGGCGCAGTGCGCTGCGTCCGCCCGGTCCGCAAACAGATTGCAGATCAGGTGATGGATGCGCATGGTGGGCGATCGCGTTGCCAGCGCCGCCAGCACCGCCTCGCGTCCCTCCAGCACCTTGCCTTGCCGGTGCCATACGCCGTCCGGCGTCATGCGGCGCACCAGGGACGCGTAATCGTTGTCGTCGAGGTCGCGAAAAAAGCCGAGTACCTGATTGCGGCACAGGCCCAGCGTGTCGTCACTCATGAAACGCCTCCAAGGGGATGGTGCGGCGGCCGAGCGCGTCCGGCCCGATGTCGGTCACTGCGGGCGTGCCGCACAGCTGCATGGTCCGCGCCAGCTCGTCGCGCAGGATGTGCAAGGCGCGCTGGGCGCCGTCAAGGCCGCCGGCCAGCACACCGAAGAGCGTGGCGCGTCCCGTCATGACGCCGGCCGCGCCCAGCGCGATGGCCTTGAAGATGTCGCTGCCTCGCCGGATGCCGCCGTCCAGCAGCACCGGCACGCGGCCGCGGGCGGCGGCCACGATGGCCGGCAAGGCATCCAGCGTGGCGATGCCGGTATCCAGCTGGCGGCCGCCATGGTTGGACACCACGATCGCATCCGCGCCCAGCGTCACGATGGCGTCCACATCGGCCGGATGTACGACGCCCTTCACGATGAGCTTGCGCGGCCAGCGGGCGCGCAAGCGCGCCAATGCCGCCACGTCGAAGGCGGGGTCGTAGTTGCGGCCGGCCACCGACTGCATGGCCTTGCGGTCGCTTTCCACCTTCTTCATTCCCGCCAGACTTGGCATTGCCGGCGGCTGGCGAACCAGCATGTCCAACGACCAGCGCGGGCGGCGCGCGAAATGCCAGAAGTTGCGCGGCGTGATCTTCATGGGAAATCCCAATCCGTGCGCCAGGTCGCGCTCACGCTTGCCGCCCACCGGCAGGTCGACCGTGATGACAAGCGCCTCGTAGTCTGCCGCCTGTGCGCGGCCGATCAAGGCGTCCAGCCGCGCCTTGTCCTGCAGGATGTACGCCTGGAACCAGAGGCGGCCGGGCGCCTTATCCGCGATCTCCTCGATGGATGCGGTCGCCGATGTGGACAGCGCGTAAGGAAGGTCCAGTTGCGCCGCGGCGCGCGCCAGCGCGACGTCGCCGCCCCGCCATCCGAAGCCGACCGCGCCGGTCGGGCCGATCGCCACGGGCATCTGCGCGCGACGCCCGAGGATGGAAGCGCGCAGGTCGACATTGGAGACGTCGCGCAGAACGCGCGGCACCAGCCTGACGCGCCGAAACGCCTCCACGTTGTCGCGCAGGGTTATCTCGTCCTCCGCCCCGCCATCGAAGAAATCGAACACCGGAGCGGGCAGCCGGGCCCGCGCGGCCTCGCGCAGGCGGTCGATCGAATAACAGTCCTCCAGCACCGTGCTGCTCACGTCGCCATCCTTGCGCCGGTTCAGTTGCCGTCATCGCCGACGGTGACATTGCCCTTCTTGATAACGTCGGCCCAGCGGGCCTTGTCCTCGATCAGGAACTGGCGAAAATGCTCGGGGCTGTCGGCCACCACCACCGCGCCCAGTTGCGCGAGCTGTTCGCGCACTTCCGGTTTGGCAAGCGCTTCCACCGCGGCCTTGTTCAGCTTATCGACGATGGGCTTGGGCGTACCGGCCGGCGCGAGCATGCCGATCCACGGGGCGCCTTGCTGAAATCCCTTGAATCCCAGGCTGTCCAGCGTCGGTACGCCCGGAAACTCCTTCTGCGGTTCGTCGGTGCCCACCGCCAACACGCGAAGCTGCTTGGCGGCGACATAGTTGGCGATGCCCACGCTGGGATAGAACATGAAGCTGATGCGGCCCGCCACCATTTCCTGCAGCGCCGGTCCGTTCCCCTTGAACGGCACGTGGATCATCTTGATGCCGGCCATCGTCGACAGCATTTCGGCAGCCAGATGCGCCGATCCGCCGACGCCCGAAGATCCGAAGGTGAGCTTGCCGGGGTGCGCCTTGGCGTCGGCGATCAGGCTTTTCAGGTCCTTGTAGGGCGAGTCGTAGTTCGTCACCAGCAACATCGGGTTATTGGCGAAGTTCGTGATGGGCTCGAAGGCCTTGACCGGGTCGTAGTCGTAGCGCTTGGGATAAAGCAGCGGATTGACGTTCAGCGTCAGCGACGTGACCAGCACCTTGTAGCCGTCCGGCGCCGATCGCATGACATCGTTGGCGGCGATGGATGCGCTGGCCCCGGGCTTGTTTTCGACGATCACCGACGTGCCCAGGTTTTCCGACATATGCTTGGCAACGATGCGGGCCACCACATCCGTGGGCCCGCCCGCGGCGTATCCCACCTCCATCCGTATCGGCCGGGACGGATAGTCGTCCGCACGCGCGGCGGCGCTCCATGCCAGCGCCAGGGCGAACGCCGCCGCGAACGCGCGGCCGCTCAGCAATCGAAGGTCCATGTCTGTCTCCTTTAATCGTCGGTTTGCCGTACGGGACGCCGCCGCGTCAGTACAGTTCGGGAAAATACTTGTCGGCCATGACCTGGCAGCGCTTGATCAGGCGCGGCTCGTCAGGGCGGTAGTCCGCCACCGCGTTATGGATGGTCCCCATGTTGTCCCACATCAGCACGTCCCCTTCGGCCCAGTTGTGCCGATAGCGGAATTTCTCCTGCAGCTGATGCGCGAACAGGAAGTTCAGCACCTCCTCGCTGCGCGCCTCCGGCAGCTCGTTGATGCGGACGGAATAGCCCGGATTCGCATACAGCACCTTGCGGCCGGTGATGGGATGCGTCAGAAACACCGGATGCGAGACCGGAGGCTTGCGCCTGCGCTGCTCCTCCGTCAGCGGCGGCCGCGTGCTGCCTTTTTCCCGCCGCATCATTTCCCAGAACTTGTTGAAGTCGTGGGTGACGGTCATGCCATCCAGTTCCTGCTTCAGCGAGTCCGGAAGTTCGTCATATGCGGCGTGCATGTTGCAGAACTCGGTATTGCCCAAAGGCTTGCCGTCGCGCATGGGAATGCGTATGCCGTACAGCACATTGCTGAACGCAATGGTGCGGCTGTAGGACATGTCGGTATGCCAATCCTGGCCGGCGTCGCTCAGGCCGATGGGCTTGCCGTTTTCCACGATGTTCGACAGGATCATGACTTCCGGAATGCCAGGCTCGTGGTACAGGTTCGCCACGTTGACCTCGAGCGAGCCGAAGTTTTCGGCGAAACGCTTCAAGGCCGCGGCATCCAGCTGCTGGCGCGGAAAGCAGAGCACGCCGTGACGCCCCAGCGCCTGCTCGATGGCGCGGTAGTTTTCCGGCGCCAGCGGCCGGGACAAATCGATGCCTTCGACGCGCGCGCCCAGGGTGGCGCCGCTTCCAACGATGTTCATACCGTCTCCTGCTTGGTCAGAAGGCCTGCCGCAATATGGCGAGCACCTCGCCCGCGTCGGCGACAGGCCGGGGATTGAATGCCAGCCCGCGCTCGGTCATGACGCGGCCGGCGATATCGGGCAGCGCGGCCTCGGGCACGCCCAGGTCCCGCAGGCGGCGCGGCATGGCGAGCCGTTCGGCGGTGCGCGCGATCCAGGCGGACAGGCTTTCGGCCTCCGGGATCGCGGCCACTACTGGCGCCAGCATGGACGCGGCGGCCGATTCGTTGAAGCGGATCGCATGCGGCAGGATGATGGTGTTCACCTTGCCGTGCGGCAGGTTCAGCCGTGCGCCGATCACATGACAGATGGCGTGATGCAGACAGCTGCGCGCCATCGCCAGCACCATGCCGGACAGATGCGCGGCCGCCAGGATCAGTCTGCGCTCGGCGGCGGGGTGGCCGCTTTCCCATGCCTGCCTCAACAGCGCAATCGCCTGCATCGCCAACGCATCCGACACGACCGACCGGCCCTTGGAATACAGACCTTCGACGCAGTGCGCGAGCCCGTTCATTGCGGTCTCCCGCAGCATGTCCTGCGGAACCTCCCCGCTCATCAGCGGGTCGATGAGTATCGATGTGCTGGAGACCTGCCGGTTCCAGAACATCCGCTTGTCGCCGCCATCGTCACGCACGCCGAACGATGACGTGGTCTCCGCGCCCGATGCGGTGGTGGGCACGGCGATGACGGGCAGCTTGGGACGGGTCCGCCGCGGGATGTGCACGGTGTGCGGCGGCTCGAACCGCGTTACGTGGTCCGCCAGCCGGCCGCCTTCTGCCACGAGCAGCGCCAGCGCCTTGGCCGTGTCCGCAACGCTGCCGCCGCCAACGGCGACCAGACAGTCCGCGCGGAAGGCGATGACTTCCGGCGCGATTGTTTCTATTAAACTGACACTCGAATGCGGCGGAATGCCGCGGCGCTCGGCGATGTCCATTCCTTTCAGCGAACGCATCATGCCGGCGTAGCCCGGCGTCGCGGCGATCCTGTCCTGGGTCAGCACGACAGGCCTTCTCAACTCCATCGCCGCCAGCTCGCTGCCCAGGGCGTTCGCCACGCCATCGCCGAAGCGGACGTGGGTGCCGAACAGGTAGTAATCGAAGTCTCCGGGAATCATGCGCGCCGCCTTTCACAGGCGTGTTCTGTCGATAAGGTAAGGCCAGTGTAGTGAGCGCGCCCGCCGCGCAGAAGCCTCCGCGGAACGAAATCATTTTTTCCAAATTGGAAACGACAGCATGGACCTGCTCGAATGCATGGAGGTGTTCCAAGAGGTCGGCAAAAGCCTCAGCTTTTCGAAGGCAGCCGAAAGCAGGGCATCCAGCCGTTCCTCCGTCACGAAGAAGATCGCGTGGCTGGAAGGCTATTTCGGGGTGCAGCTGTTCAACCGGAACACCAAGCACGTCAGCCTGACCGAAAGCGGTCGGCTGCTGCTGGAGAACGCGGACGCGCTGGCGCTTGCCACCCGCAACCTGAAGGAGCTGGTGCAGGGCCCCGTGCGCAACCCCAGCGGCCGCATACGCATGGGCACGCCGCCTTCGTTCGGCGCGGTGCATCTGGCCCCCGCCATCGAGAATTTTCTGAACCGCTATCCCGCGATACGCGTGTCGCTGCTGCTGGATGACGGACGCAGCGATCTGATCGCCGAGAACCTCGATCTATCGGTGCGCATTGCGCCACGCCTGAAAGACACGAACCAGATTGCCTATCGCATTACCGTGGTGCCGCAGGTCATCGTCGCGACGCGCGCCTATCTGAAGGCGCACGGCGCGCCTAAGACGCCGAAGGACCTGGAGAACCACAACTGCCTGATCCACAGCTTGAAAGCACCGACCGGGATGTGGGTGTTCACGGACAAGCGCAACAACACGCAGGTGGTGCAGGTGTCGGGGACGTTCAACTCGAACCTGGGCGAGTCGATTCTGCATCTGGCCAAGCTGGGCCATGGGATTTCCATGCATCCGCGCTACATGGTGGAGAACGATCTACGGGCGGGGGTGCTGGAAGTGCTGATGCCCGAGTACCGGCCCGAAGGATTGGATATCTATGCCATCGTTCAGAGCAAGCGGCATTTGCCTTACAAGGTGCGGTTGTTCGTGGATCACTTACGGAAGTGGTTCAAGGACGCGGAGTGGCAACAGTGATGGCGGTTCGTTGGGGTTGTGCTTGGTTTTTGGGTGTGGTTTTTGGGTGTGGTGTGGGCCGGTGTTCTTTAGGCGTTCGCCGGGGTTGGCGTATGCCGGGGGCGGCCCGATCGGCCGGTCCGGCGCCCTGCGCGCCGGACACCGCTACGCTGGCCTCGTCCGGCGGCCGCTTGGTGGTGGTTTGCTTGTGACCGGCTTCTCGGCACGCCTCCCTACGGCGTCCGCTCGCTCGGCCTCAACGTGCCGCCCCCGGCATACGCCAACCCCGGCGAACTCCGGGATGTCTTAACGGCTGACATCTGGGGCGAGGGGGGTTCTTGCGCTTCGTCGGGCGCGCCTATGGGGGTGGGAAGAGGTGACAGTGCCCGACCGGCCCGGCCGCCCTGCGCGGCCGGGCCGGTCATACGCGCCGTGCCTGGCGAAAGGGTGTTGGTTGGGATGGTGTGTGGGTATGGGACTGCGGACGACGGGCGGATGGCTGCGCATATGGTTGATGCATTCGAGCGCTGCGGTCATGTTCGCGACGCTCGTGGTTCGCGTGCACCGCGCGTACGACCGAAGCACCCGCGCAGGGCGGGCGGACAATGCTAGCGGCTCGTTCCAGCGCCATGCGGTATGACCCAAGCGCCCCTCAGCACGGGCTGCCATTGCTTCGTTCGCGCTGGCACCATGCGTAGACCTCAAAGCACCCGCGCAGCACGCACTGGCATTGCTCCCGTTCGCCCTGACACCATGCGTATGACCGAAGCGGCCGCGCAGGGCGGCCGCTTCGGTCGGGCACCGCAAACTCTTCCACCCCCAACCCAACGCGGCCACGAAGCGCAAGAACCCAGCCCGCCCCAGACGCCCGTGGTTGAGACATCCCGGAGTCCGGCGGGGTTGGCGCTTGCCGCGGCCGGCACGTTGAGGCCGAGCAAGCGGACGCCGTAGGGAGGCGTGCCGAGAAGCCGGTCACAAGCAAACCGCCACCAAGCGGCCGCCGGACGAGGCCAGCGCAGCGGTGTCCGGCGCGCAGGGCGCCGGACCGGCCGATCGGGCCGGCGGCGGCAAGCGCCAACCCCGCCGGACGGCCCAAAAACCCCGACCGCGCTCAAATATCAATATTGCTGGCCGACAACGCATGCGTTTCGATGAACGCGCGCCGCGGCTCCACCTCATCTCCCATGAGCGTGGTGAACACCTCGTCGGCCGCAATAGCGTCCTCAATCTGCACACGCAGCAGTCGGCGCACCTTCGGGTCCATCGTGGTTTCCCACAGCTGCTCGGGGTTCATTTCGCCCAGGCCCTTGTAGCGCTGCTTCGACACGCTGCGTTCGGCCTCCGCGCGCAGCCAGCGCATGGCTTCGCGGAAGTCGCTGACCGGCACTTCCTTGCGTTTGTCGCCTTCGCCGCGCGCCACGACCGCCCCCTTGCCGATCAAACCCAGGAAGGTTTTGGCGGAGGTCGACAGAACGCCATAATCGGCGCCGGCGATGAAGGTGGCGTCGATCACGCTGACGCGCACCACGCCATGGCGGACGCGGTGGACCACCAGGCGCTGCTTCTCCGTGGCCGGATCGACCTCGGCAAACACCTTGACGGCATGCGGCGCCAGCGGATCGAACAGCGCCTTTTGCAGGCGCTCTGCCGAGGCCTGCGCCGTTTCGGGCGTATCCAGGTTGATCTCGACGCCCTCGGCCATGGCGGACAGGGCCGCTTCGTCGATCATGCGGCCGGCGCGGGCGATGACGGCGTCGGCCAGCGTGTACTGGCGCGCAAGCGCGGCCAGCGCATCGCCGGTAATCGGCTCGGCGCCTTCGGCCGGGATCAGCTCGGCGTCCTTCAGCGCCAGTTGCATCATGAAGACAGCTTCTTCCTGCTCGTCCTTCAGGTAGCGCTCCTCGCGGCCGACCTTCACCTTGAACAGCGGCGGCTGCGCGATGTACACGTAGCCGCGCGTCACCAGTTCGGGCATCTGGCGGTACAGCAGCGTCAGCAGCAGCGTGCGGATGTGCGCGCCGTCGACGTCCGCGTCGGTCATGATGATCAGCCGGTGATAGCGCAGCTTATCGATGTTGAAGTCCGGACCGATGCTGGTGCCCAGCGCGGTGATCAGCGTGGCGATCTGTTCGCTGGCGATCAGGCGGTCGAAGCGCGCCTTCTCCACGTTCAGTACCTTGCCGCGCAGGGGCAGCACCGCCTGGAACTTGCGGTCGCGGCCCTGCTTGGCCGATCCGCCGGCCGAGTCGCCCTCGACGATGTAGAGCTCGCACAGCGCCGGATCTTTTTCCTGGCAGTCGGCCAGCTTGCCGGGCAGGCCGGCGCCTTCCAGCACGCTCTTGCGGCGCGTCATCTCGCGCGCCTTGCGCGCGGCTTCGCGCGCTCGGGCGGCTTCGACGATCTTGTTGCACAGCGCCTTGGCATCGGCCGGATGCTCCAGCAGCCAGGTCTCCAGCGTGCGGGCCACCGCGTCTTCGACGGCGGGACGCACTTCGCTGGAGACCAGCTTGTCCTTGGTCTGGCTGCTGAACTTGGGCTCCGGCACCTTGACGGACAGCACGCAGGTCAGGCCCTCGCGCATATCGTCGCCCGACGTCTCGACCTTGGCCTTCTTCGCCAGTTCGTTATCCGCGATGTACTTGTTGATCACACGCGTCATCGCCGCGCGCAGGCCGGTCAGGTGCGTGCCGCCGTCGCGCTGCGGGATGTTGTTGGTGAAGCACAGCACGCTCTCGGAATAGCTGTCGTTCCATTGCATGGCCACGTCCACCGTCACCGGCACGCCGCCGGCGCTGGATTCCGTGCTGACCGAGAACACGTTGGGGTGCAGCACCGTCTTGCTGCGGTTGATGTACTCGACGAAGCCCTTCACGCCGCCGGAGAACGCGAAGTTTTCTTCCTTGCCCTGGCGCTGGTCGATCAGGCGGATCTTCACGCCATTGTTCAGGAACGACAGCTCGCGCAGGCGCTTGGACAGAATGTCGTAGTGGTACTCGATGTGGTTGAAGATCAGCGGGTCGGCCAGGAAGCGCACCTCGGTGCCGCGCTTCTCGGTCTTGCCGGTGACGGTCAGCGGGTTCACGCGCTGGCCCTGGCGGAACTCCATTTCGTGCACTTCGCCATTGCGGCGGATGGTCAGGCGCAGCCATTCGGACAGCGCGTTGACGCAGGACACGCCCACGCCGTGCAGACCCCCGGACACCTTGTACGAGTTCTGGTCGAACTTGCCACCGGCGTGCAGCTCGGTCATGACGATTTCCGCCGCGCTGCGGCCGAATTCGTCGTCCTTGTGGATCTCCGTCGGGATGCCGCGGCCATTGTCCGACACCGAGATCGAGTTGTCGGTGTGGATGGTGACGACGATGTCGTCGCAATAGCCGGCCAGCGCCTCGTCGATGGCGTTATCGACCACCTCGAACACCATGTGGTGCAACCCGGTACCGTCGGATGTGTCGCCGATGTACATGCCGGGGCGCTTGCGCACGGCCTCCAGCCCCTTGAGCATCTTGATCGAATCTGCGCCGTAGCCGGAGTTCTCGGGAGTGGTGTTCGGAATGTCGGACATAAGTCTCTGCGATTGCACGAATGAAGCGGCCGGGTAACGGCCGACCGCGGCGGTTCGCGCCGCGGTATGAGGACGACGATGAGAGAACGTCAGATGCGCATGGGCATCACGACGTACTTGAAGTGTTCGTCATCGGGTAGGGTGATCAGGGCCGAAGCGTTCTGGTCCGGCATGACCGACCATTTCACTTCCTCTGTCTTGACGTTGCTCAGCACGTCCAGCAGGTAGCCGACGTTGAAGCCGACGTCCAGCGCTTCATGCCCATAATCGATATCGAGTTCTTCCTGCGCCTCTTCCTGCTCGGCGTTGGAAGAAGAAATCTTCATCAGGTTCTGCGCCAGCTGCAGGCGCACGCCCTTGAATTTGTCGGTGGTCAGGATCGCGGCGCGCTGCAGGCTGCCCTGCAGGGCCTCGCGGTTGACCACGAAGTGCCGCGTGTACGTGGTGGGAATCACGCGCGTGAAATCGGGGAATTTGCCTTCGACCAGTTTGGACACGAGCTCAACGTCGCCGAAGCGGAAACGGATCTGGCCAGGGGCGACATCGACCGACACGGGCGCGTCGGTGTCCTCCAGCAGGCGCTGCATTTCCAGCACGGTCTTGCGCGGCACGATCACTTCGTGACGTTCGGCGATGCCGTCGGCATCGGTGGCGCAATGGGCCAGACGGTGGCCGTCGGTCGCCACGGCCCGCACGCGGCCCGGTTCGAAGACCAACAGCATGCCGTTCAAGTAATAACGGATGTCCTGCTGCGCCATGGCGAAATACACCATGTTCAACAGGTGGCGCAGATTCTTCTGCGTGAGCGTCAGCGATACGTCCCACTGCTCGGGCTGGGCCACGGTGGGGAACTCGCTGGCCGCCAGTGTCTGCAGCGCGAAACGGCTTTTGCCCGTCTGCACCGACAGCTTGTTGCTCGCCAGGGAAAGCTTGACGTCGCCCGTGTCCGGCAGCGCCCGCAGGATGTCCAGCAGCTTGCGCGCGGCCACGGTGGTGGATTCGTTTTCGGCGCCGACGCCGAATTCCGCCTGCGTGGTGATCTGCACTTCCAGGTCCGTCGCGATGAACGATACCTTGTTGGCCTCTTTGCGCATCAGGATGTTCGCCAGAATAGGCAGGGTATGCCGCCTTTCGACGATGCCCGCCACAGTCGACAGCGGTTTCAGCAATGCATCGCGTGTGGTTTGTACGAGTTGCATGTTCATCCTTTTAGAGTTTGTTCCAACACGTGCAGGGTATGGTTGAGATCGGCGAGCTTGCCGCGCGCGTCCGAAATCTTGCGTACGGCATGCAATACGGTGGTGTGGTCGCGGCCACCGAAAAGGTCGCCGATTTCAGGCAGGCTTTTCTGGGTAAGCTCCTTGGCCAGGTACATGGCCACTTGGCGAGGCAGTGCGATATTGGCGGGGCGCCTTTTCGAATACATGTCGGCGACCTTGATCTTGTAGAAATCGGCCACCGTCTTCTGGATATTCTCGACCGTGATCTGCCCATTCGATACGGACAGCAGGTCCTTCAGGGCTTCCTTGCAGACGTCGACCGTGAGCACGTCGCGGCCGTGGAAACGCGCATAGGCGAGCACTTTGCGCAGCGCGCCTTCGAGTTCACGAACGTTGCTGCGCAGGTGCTTGGCGATAAAGAAGGCCACTTCCTCAGGCATGGGCACGCCTTCCGATTCCGCCTTGCGCAGCAGGATCGCGACGCGCATCTCGAGTTCGGGCGGTTCGATCGCCACGGTCAGCCCGGAGTCGAAGCGCGAAATCAGGCGGCTGTCGATACCGGCCAGCTCCTTGGGATAGGTATCGCTGGTGATGATGATCTGCTTGCGCTGGGCCACCATGGCCTCGAACGCATAGAAGAATTCCTCTTGCGTCCGGTTCTTGCCGGAGAAGAACTGGATATCGTCGATCAGCAGCAGGTCCAGCGAGTGGTAATAGCGCTTGAAGTCGTCGAACGCCTTGCGCTGATAGGCCTTCACAACATCCGAAACGTACTGGTCGGCATGCACGTAGCGCACGCGCACGCCCGTACCCGCCGCCACCATGGCGTTGCCGATTGCGTGGATCAGGTGCGTCTTGCCCAGCCCCACGCCGCCATACAGGAAGAGGGGGTTGTACGAGGTGCCGGGATTTTCCGCGACTTGAAGCGCGGCCGCGCGCGCCAGTTGGTTGGCCTTGCCCGTGACGAAGTTGTCGAACGTCAGGTCCGTGTTCAGCCGCGATCGCTCATAGATGACGTTGGCGGCATCCGCGTTCACCGCGGCCGCCACCGCACTGGCCGAGACGGCTGGGGCATGGACCGGCGCAGGCGCCTGGCCGGCGCCTGGGTTGGCGGCTGCGGACGGCGCGTGGCCGGCGTTCACAGGGTGGACGGCCGCCGTCGCGGCGCCCGGCACGGGTGCGGCCATCGGCCCGCCGGTCATGGCGCCGCCAGCGGAGGGCACGGCGCCCACGGGTGCCGCGCCGTTGACCGCTCCGGCCCGGGGCGCGATCGGCATGCGAGGCGCGGCGGTGCCCGCCGGCAGTTCGAACTGCACCTGCACGGGGCGCTGATACCATTCCGCGGCCAGGGCTTCGATCTGGTGGGCAAAGTTCTTGCGCACCCAATCCAGCTTGAAGCGGTTGGGGGCGGAAATGCGCAATACCGCCTGCGCTTCGTCGTACGCAAGCGGAACCAGCGGACGGATCCACGCGCTGATTTGCTGGGGGGGGAGTTCCTGCTCAAGACGACTGACGCAGGTCTGCCAGAATTCTTTCAT